>CAWCUN010000009.1:0-674285 GCA_963798665.1 uncultured Chitinophagaceae bacterium
GATATTCTGGTACGAAAGCAGGTTATTCTTTTCTGCATTATTCAGGCTGTCATTTAATACAGTGTAGAGTTGCAGGTATCTTAAGGTACTATCACGGTAATTTAGAGTGCTATACACATCTGAAAGCGCCTGGTAAGAGTTGGCCAGCGGCAGCGGCTGTCCCAAAACCCGGGCAGTTTCCAATAATTTCCTCGCATAAAAAAGACTGGAATCAGGTTTATGTAATCTTTCGTATAATTTACTTAATGCATCGTAGGTACGGGGAAGATTATGAAGATTATGATGCGCTGTAAACGATTCTACCGATTCCAGGTAGGCATCCCGGGCCAGTGTCACGCTCCCTTTTTTAAGGTAAATGTTTCCCAGGTAATAAAGAACACTACCTTCCCATGTTCTTAAGAAAAATTCTAAATGCGGCTGCAACGCTAATGCCTCTTGTTCAAAAAAAAGTGCAGAATCCAATTGATTAAGGAAAATATAAGACTTTCCTAAGTTCAAATATACCAGCGAAAGCAAAAAAGTGTCCGGAATAGATCGAGCATAGCCTAATGCCTTGAAGGACCATAATTTTTCCATATCCCTGTTACCGGTAACTCCATACAATTGCCCCATATGCTTGTCAGTAAGGCCCAAAATATAAAGCCTTCTCGCATGTGGGGTGTGCCCCCTTAGAAATGGTAAGGTATGTTTTTCACTCGCCGGGTTCTCTGCAATTTTAAGTGCTTCTGTCAATGATTCAAGTGATGCAGGATAGTTACCCAATCCTATAAACGCATAGCCCCTGTCACTTAAAGCGGCTGCTTCATTCAATTTCAATCTTAACTGCTGCGCCAGTGCAATACTCTTATTGTCGTAATAAACAGCGCTGTCGCGATCTGTTTCCAAATGATAAAGTGCCAGGCTAAAATACACGTCCATGCGAATAGTATCGTTGGCTGCATTTTGTAGTACCAGTTGCAGACTGTCTGACTTTTGTGGACCCGATAAAGTACTGTCAGATAAAATGAACATAAACTTTGACTGTGCCGATACAAAAACCGGCAATACCAAAAACAACATAATTGTAATACAACGTTTCATGAGATTTAATTAGATAGCTGGTAATTGAATAATAAACTCAGTCCACTCTCCCCGTCCGACCGGGTCATCCGGGCGGGCTTCTTTGCTATTTACTTTTATTTCTCCTCCATGTGCTTTTATAATATCATAACTCAAACTCAATCCTAATCCAGTTCCTTGTCCTGTTGGTTTAGTTGTAAAGAATGGCTGAAATATTTTTTCTTTGATTTTTTCAGGAATACCGTTGCCGTTGTCTTTTACGCTGATAGAAATTTTATCACCAGATTTTTTTGTGCTTACAGTAACAGTTGGTTCATAACCTGAAATCTTTTGGTTGGCTTTTTCATTCACCGCATAAAAAGCATTATTGATCAAATTCAACACAACTCTTCCAATATCCTGCGGAACGATATCTATTTTTCCAATTCTCTCATCAAAATCAGTTTTGATTTCGGCATTGAATGTTTTGTCTTTTGCTTTCAATCCATGATAAGCTAATCTCAAATATTCATCTGCCAGTTTGTTGATATCTGTTGGTTCCTTGATACTTGTGCTTGCTTTTGAATGCTCCAACATACCTTTTACAATCGCATCGGCACGTTTACCGTGATGATTGATCTTTTCTAAGTTTTGTTTGATGTCGCTACCGATAGCTTTTGCTTCTTCAACGTCACCCTTATTCAATTCCTCATTGAGCTCATCAACCAACTCGCTGCTTACTTCAGAAAAATTATTCACGAAGTTTAAAGGGTTCTGTATCTCGTGTGCTATGCCTGCGGTGAGTTCTCCCAGCGAAGCCATTTTCTCTGATTGTATGAGCTGTGCCTGGGTGGATTTTAACTGGTCATATGCCAATTCAATTTTTTGTTTGGCTTTCTGTTTTCGCCTGATAAGTATGAATAAGAAAATTGCAAATCCAAGTAAGATAAAAGTGATACCTAAAATAGCATTTGTCTTCATCCGATTTTGATATGCTGTTTTTGTTGCCGCTATTTCAGCTTGTTTTTTTTCTTGCTCGTCAATCATATCACGCATGATCTGGATATTGCCGGCACCATACAATTTATTACGGGTTTCAGTAGCCAGCTTATAATAATGAAGTGCTTTAGCAGGATCCGTTGATTCAAATTGTTTAGCAAGAATTTCGCTGGCATTTAAAATTCCCTGGGTGTATGAAATTTTGTTTGCTTCATTAAATGCTTTTTCAGCATAATAGACGGCAGAATCTATTTGGTTGAATTTATTATAATAATTTGAAATATCAATACAAGTGTTGGAAATGAGAGATACATCACCCGTCCTTAATGTCATTCTTAACGAAGTAAAAAGGTCTTTTAAGGCAAGTGCAGGTTTGTTTTGTTTTAAATAAATTTTAGCCCGTAAATTGTACCAGGGAGGAAATACATCGTAAATTGTAGGATAATAGGAATAATGTAAGGTACTGAATGCCTTATATGATTTTTGGAGGAATATAGTGGCAGAATCCAGTTGATCTGTTTTTTCATAAACCACAGCAAAATCATAATATCCAAACGCAACAGCTACATTGTCAGAATCTCCCATTAATGTCATTTTTTTAAAATATTGCATGGCTTTATCATAATTGCCTATTTGCAGATACAATTGACCCAAATTGTCGTAATTCGGACCAACGCCTCCCGCAACCCGAGCCGGCTGATTCTTCCCCATCTCAATAGCCTCCAGTCCCAGTTTCAGGGCTTCCGGCAAATTGCCTTTGTTAATTAATGCCTGACTCATAAATGCCATTGCTCCCATTTGTGTCGGTATATCTTTTCTCTGCCTGGACAATTGTAATGCTTCCTGGCTGTAATAAATGGAAGTATCGGGATTACGATTTAAATAGCTATCAGCAATTTGCAGTAACATTTCAACTTTCAACGAGTCATCATGAATGTATCCTAGTTCCTGTTTTAAACTGTCAAGCAAATTTTTTGAACCTTCACCGTTACTTTGCCCGAATACAGAAAAGCTGATAATAATTAGCGTAATATTTAAAATAAATTTTTTCATTTCAGGTTAGTTTGATTGGCAATTGAATGATAAATTCAGTCCCTGCATTCTCAATCGTTTTTACTTTCAGTTCACCACCATGTGCTTTCACTATATCATAACTCAAACTCAGCCCCAGTCCTGTTCCACTGCCTGTTGGCTTTGTAGTAAAGAAGGGTTGAAATATTTTATCTTTAATTTTTTCAGGAATACCATTTCCATTATCACTAACGGTAATAACTATACTATTTTCTGATTTCTTTGTAGTTACTGAAACGGTCGGTTCATAGGAAATAAGATTCTTGCTTTTTTGTTCGTTTACTGCACTTCGGCTTCGCTCAGCACAGGCGTAAAAAGCATTGTTGTATAAATTCAACAGCACTCTTCCAATATCCTGCGGAATGATATTTATTTTCCCAATATTTTCATCAAAATCAGTTTTTATCCCGATGACTATCGGGACTGCATTAGAATCCTTGTCTTTTGCTTTAAAACTTTGATATGCTAATCTCAGGTATTCATCGGCCAATGCATTAATATCGGTTGGCTCTTTTACGCCTGTACTTGATCGTGAGTGCTGCAACATTCCTTTTACAATGGCACCGGCACGTTTACCATGATGGTTTATTTTTTCTTCGTTGCCTTCAATGTCGTCAGCAATAATTTTTACTTCACTGTAATTGCCTTTCTCAATTTCTTCTTTCATTTCGGCAATCATCTCCCTGTTTACCTCTGAAAAATTATTCACGAAGTTTAACGGGTTTTGTATCTCATGGGCAATACCGGCAGTGAGTTCTCCAAGCGAAGCCATTTTTTCGGAATGGATCAGTTGAGATTGAGTGGCCTTCAAATTATCCAACGTTGTTGCTAAAACTTTATTTACTTTTTGTTTTTGCCGGTTGCTCCGATAAAGAATCAATGCAATGATCAGAATGATACCGATTCCGGCAGCAAGTGCAGTTTGCCTGACCCTGTTTTTATAAGCTACCTGTTGCTTTTCGGCTTCAACCTGGTGTTGTTGTTCTTCTGCCAGCGTTTTTTGTAATTCAAAAACTTTCTTTGGGCCAAATAATTCATTATTGGCAGCAAATGCCAGTTTCAGGTATTTATGCGACTCATTGATATTATTTATAAGCTCATATTCGCTTGCCAGCAACTGACTTGTCTCTAAAATCCGGTTTTTAAATCCAACCTGCTGTGCCGCGGAAAACCCCAGTTTTGCATAATGTATTGACGAATCAACCTGGTTGATTTCTTTAAAACACTCTGAAAGAATAGTGTAAGACCACGACAAGTCATAAGTGTCCTGAATCTTTGAATTAAAATTCGCAGCATCCCTCAGATATTGCAGGCCTAATTGCTGTTTCCCGGATTTGAAATAGGCGCCACCCAAATAATTCTTGGTAACATTGATCCAAAATGGGTCTGTCAACGGATCATAAAGTTGCTGAAGCCAGGCCACCGCAGAGTCTAACTGGTTGTTATATAAATAGGCTTCTCCAATAACCAACTCGGTTTCTGTATAAACAGATTGGCTTTTTTTCAGATGGGTATTAAAGTAAGGATAAACTGAGTGTTGCTCTTGTTTATTACTTGAAAGTAATTGCCAGGCTTTTTTGCAATAATTAATTGCCTTTTGATTATCTCTTAAAAAGAAATAGGAGTGTCCGATTCCAAATAAACATAAGGCTTCATCATTTTCCATTTTGTTGTCCTGGGCTATTTGCAAGCCACTGTATTGCAATTGAAGCGCTTTCGCCATCTCTCCGTGGCGTGTATTGGCAATTCCTAAAAAGCATAACGATTTTATTTCCCCTGAAATAAAACGAGTTTGTTTTGCAAGCTGCAGAGCCTGTTGTCCATATTTATTTGCTGAATCAAAACTTACCGTGCTGTATTCATTACATAATGCTGTAAGGGCCAGTACACGATCCTGCTCTTTACCGGTTGTAAGCAAAACATTCTTCAGGCTGTCAATTATCGCGCTATTGTATTGAGTCTGGGAAAAGACCGTACAAGAAAGAAAAAAAGAAATTATGATTAATTTTAATTTCATACATTAATATTTTAAGAAGGTAAGACCAAAATAAACGTCGACCCTTCTCCTTCTTTTGTGTTCACTTTTATCTCTCCACCATGTGCTTTTACAATATCATAACTCAAACTCAATCCTAATCCGGTACCGCTTCCGGTTGGCTTGGTGGTAAAGAAAGGTTGAAATATTTTTTCTTTAATTTTTTCAGGAATACCATTTCCATTATCACTAACGGTAATAACTATACTATTTTCTGATTTCTTTGTAGTTACTGAAACGGTCGGTTCATAGGAAATAAGATTCTTGCTTTTTTGTTCGTTTACTGCACTTCGGCTTCGCTCAGCACAGGCGTAAAAAGCATTGTTGTATAAATTCAACAGCACTCTTCCAATATCCTGCGGAATGATATTTATTTTACTAATTGTTTCATCAAAGTCTGTTTTTATTTGTGCATTAAACTCTTTGTCTTTGGCTCTCAATCCATGATAACTCAATCTCAAATATTCATCCACCAATGCATTAATATCAGTTGTTTCTTTTACACCTGTGCTTGACCGTGAATGTTGTAACATGCCTTTCACAATGGCATCGGCTCTTTTACCATGATGATTTATTTTTTCTTCGTTGGCTTCAATGTCATTAGCTATAATTTTTACTTCATCATAGTTTCCTTTATCAACTTCTTCCTTTAATTCAGCAATCATCTCTTTATTTACTTCAGAAAAATTGTTTACGAAGTTTAACGGGTTCTGTATTTCATGAGCAATGCCTGCAGTCAGTTCGCCGAGACTGGCCATTTTTTCTGATTGAATTAATTGAGCTTGCGTAGACTTAAGTTCTGTAAGTGCATTTTCAACTTTTATTTTTTGTTCCCGCAAAACAACATTTGCTTTTTTTCTTTGAAGATTATTTCGAAAGAGAATAAATGCGACAATTAAAAGCAAAACAAAACCCGCTAAAAGCCCATATATTCTTAACTTGTTTTGATAGGCTAATTTCGCATCGCTTAACTCTTTCTGTTTTACCTCTTCGCGGGATACAAGTTGTTGTATTGTTTGAATATTATCAACTCCAAATAACCTGTCTTTTGCAACCGCAGCAAGTTTATAATATTGAAGTGCCCTCGCAGGTTGGGTTGAGTCATACAAATCTGCTAACGTATTTCCGTTAAGCATGATGCCCTTTTTAAATGATACCTGTTCACCATAGTCAAATCCTTTGGAAGCATAGAAAATTGCTGAATCTTTTTTATTAAGTTTTATAAAAAGGGTTGATATATCTGCGCATATCTCAGAGGCTGTCAGCAAATCATTATCTTTTAAAGAAATAGAAAGCCCGTTACGTAAAAACCAGGCAGTCTTGTTGTAATTTTCTTTTTTAAACTCGATATTGCCCATCACCTGATACACATATTGTTTGCTAAAAACATCCGGTTGCTGAAAAGCTGTGTTTATGTAAAAAGAAGCTGAATCAAGTTTATTAATTTTTTCATAAGCATGCCCCAAGGTCATACAATCTATTTCCAGACTTTTTTTGTTCAGATTTTCTTTATCTATTTTCAAAGCCTGTAACAGATATCCGATCGCTTTTGGAAAATTCCCCAAATCCATATAAATATCTGCAAGCCGCCGGTAAGCTCTCGCAATTTCAAAAGTTATTTTATTTGCATTTGCAATTTCAAGCGATTGCAATAAAAGATCCAGGGACTCGGCAAGTTTACCTTGCTCACGAAGTACGGTTGCCAAATCGATCGTTAACCTTGCCTCACCCCAGGAATACCCACGTTTTTTCGCTAAGTCAAGACCAATTTGTGTATATTTTAATGATGAATCAAGATTCAAAAGTTCGTACTGAAATCCAATGCCTTGGATAAGCATTACTCGGACGGAATCATTTTTAACTGTAAGAAGTTGTTTCTTAAGATTATCAATTTTTGCAGTACCGGCTGAATCAGCCAACTGTTTATTCTGGGATAAACAAATTAATTGCAATCCAATAAAAAAAACAGTATACACTAACCTTTTAATCATGCCTGTTTATATTGGTAAGTTTATTATAAAACTTGTTTCTTCAACCTCTTCACTCTCTACCTTTATCTCCCCGCCGTGTGTTTTCACAATGTCATAACTCAAACTCAACCCTAATCCCGTTCCACTTCCTGTCGGTTTGGTGGTAAAAAAGGGTTGAAATATTTTATCTGCTATCATTTTATTTTAGTTGTATTTAACAGAGCCGTAGGCTCGAAACATTTTGTAACAACGGATTTTAATCCGTTGAAAAGAATCAAGTACTTAATCAAGAGCCTTCGGCTCGGTACATATCTAGATAAGTTCCTGAAAAATATATTGTTCATCGTATTCAACCTTAAACTTTTTTAAAAAATCCAAATATTCATCTCTGAATGTTTGCTTTTTATGATGTGCTTCCTGGTTCTTAATATATTTATATACTTTATCTACAGAAGATTGGCTGTATGAAAAGGCACCATAACCCTCTTGCCATTCAAAACGTTCGCGTGTTAGCCGATGATCATTGATATATTTGGATGATTTGGCTTTAACGGTTTTCATTAATTCAGAAACAGAAACCACCGGTTTTAAGCCAATCAGGCAATGCACATGATCTTCTACTCCGTTAACAATAATATTTTTACATTTTGTTTCATTGATCAAATTGCCAATTACACCAAAGAGATTATTTTTCCATTTGGTATCAATTACCGCTTCGCGATATTTTACTGCGAAAACCGTTTGCAGATAGATTTGATGGTAAGTATTTGCCATGTTGTTTCTTTTTATGTTTCGGGCCTACGGCTCTCTTTGTTATATTTTTACTTTCTGTGCAACGGATTAAAATCCGTTGTTACAATATCAAATCGAGGCTACGCCTCTGCAAATCCATTAACTCCTCAGGCGGGTAATTGAATAATAAACTCCGTTCCTTCTCCCTCTTTCGTTTTCACTTTTAATTCCCCGCCATGCGCTTTTACAATATCATAACTCAAACTCAATCCCAATCCAGTTCCCTGGCCTGTAGGTTTAGTGGTGAAGAATGGCTGAAAAATCTTTTCTTTCACTTCTTCAGGGATACCACCACCGTTGTCTTTAACGGTTATGGTTACACGATCTCCTTCTTTCTTCGTACTTACTGAAACTGTTGGCTTATATAAAATAGAATTCTCTTCTTTTTGTTGGTTCACTGTACTTCGGCTACGTTCAGCACAGGCATAAAAGGCGTTATTGAATAAATTCAGCATTACTCTTCCGATATCTTGTGCTATGATATTTATTTTTTTAATTGAGCTATCGAAATCGGTTTTCATCTCCGCATTAAAAGACTTGTTCTTTGCACGCAATCCGTGATAAGATAATCTCAGATATTCATCTGCCAGTTTGTTGATATCTGTTGGTTCTTTTATCCCGGTGCTGGTACGCGAATGTTCCAACATGCTTTTTACAATGGCATCTGCCCGTTTGCCATGATGACTTATCTTTTCTTCATTACTTTTTATATCATCAGCGATTTCATTTGCCAATTGCAAGTTGCCTGTTGCCAATTCTGATTTCAATTCATCAACTAATTCTTTATTTACTTCAGAAAAATTGTTTACAAAGTTTAAAGGGTTTTGTATCTCATGCGCGATGCCTGCAGTAAGCTCACCAAGTGAAGCCATTTTCTCGCTTTGGATAAGCTGCTTCTGCGTTGACTGCAGTTCATTTAATGTATGATCTACCCTTGCTTTCGCTTCTTCAAGATTTTTAAAGTCTTCGTAACGTGCATAGGCAATTGAAAATGCTTCGGCCAATGTTTTTACCAGCTCTAGTTTTTCTTCATCAAGAGGGGAAGTGTTTCCAACGTAAAGCATTCCCTGTGCAAAAGGAACGAAATGTAAATGAAGAGATTCCGGTGGCTGTGATGAACCCTGGTATGTCTCGGCATTTTGTACCTGCCCGAGTTTCATCATTGATTTTGTCCAGTTGATGAATTCTTCTTTGTTCCAATGATCCTTGTAAACTTCTTTCTTTCGCCAGGACTCAACAGTGTTGCTTGTAAGTTTATTAGCATCAAATGCGAGGTGCAATACGCCCAACGCTTTCCCATCCGGTGTAGTAAGAAACACGCCAACAGATTCGTTGGTCTCGTCAATTATAAATACCCCGCAACGGATAAACGGAACTTCCAGTGCCTTAAGTTCCCGCCAGATAACAGGTGTGATACGATTGAGGTCTTCTGAATTGCGCATACTGGCAATTTCACCACGCACCCTGTCGAGAGAGGCTTGTTTAATGGCTTCCCGCGCCTGGGCTTCTGCTTTTTGCAAATCGAGAAAACGCCGATAAGTTAAATTGAATACATCTGCAAAACGTTCCAGTAATTTTATTGATTCTCCAGGTAGGGGTTCAGAAGTAGTTGTAAGTATCAATCCCTGCGAGAAGAAAGCCACACTATGTATCCGGTGTTCCCTTACCAATTCGTCTTTGATGGTCATACCCATTACTTGCCGCACATAACGGATCCAATCATTTAATTCCTTTCCGCTTAGGTCAATGACAATCGATTTCTTTTTTTCTTTCCATGCATCATATACTCGTTTTCCCGTGGTCGGCTCATCAAGACTTGCATTAAAGTGATGACTGATCTTAGTACCTTCCTGGTCTGTAGCCCATACTTCGAGAATTTTGCCTGCTTCGTTAATCAGGCAGATATTCAGCCTTTCGGGTGTAACACCAAGCGCTGTCATTTGTTGAAAGAGGATCGCAGCCGTTTCAGCCAATTCATCACTATTGTACATGGCCATGGTTCGGGCACGAACGCGTTCCAAAGCCAACTGAATTTCTGCTTCCCGGGCCTGTTCTTCAGCTTTTTTCAGGTCGAGGTAACGTCGGTACGATTGCTCAAACACCTGTGCGAATCGCCTGATTACCTCATTTTGTTCGGGGCTGTATGCAATTTTATCATAGCGCAATATTGTTAGTGCGGTATACTCGTGCAAAGCCGTCGATCTGTTTAAGCCATCACAGGAAAAGATGTAGTCCTTTCTATCCTGAGGCACATCTGAATGGCTCGATTGCCCAAAATAGTGTTTAAAAAAATTGTCCTTCTGCTGTTTGGACAAACGCTGCACGAAAAAAGATTCGTTATTTTCTTTGGCCACTCTAAACCTGGAAAAGAATGCATTTTTTGAAATGGGAATTTCTGTTTGTTCAGGATAAACCTGGCCATTAGCTGCCACCCAAAAATGCTGACTTTTTGAATCATACGTAAGTTCATGCAGCAACACGGAATTCATAAAGAGACCGATGGACTCCAATTGCTCATAGACTAACGTAACCACACCGTGTAAATCTTCACTATCGTGCATGGCCAGCGAATGGGACCGAACCCGTTCAAGAGCTGCTTCAATCTGAGCTTCGCGGGCCTGCGCTTCGGCTTTTTGGAGATCGAGAAAACGGATATAGGTCTGCTCAAACGTAGCAGCAAAGCGCTTTACTATGTCCTTCTCTTCATCACTGAATCGATTGAGATTATAGCGCATGATGTCAATTCCCGAATTCTTATGAAACCAACCCATCACAACCATTCCCTCAGCATTTTGAATCATTTTTTTTCTATGAGGTGGAACCGGCTGGATTTTGAATATTCCACTAAAAAAAGCATCTTTTTCTTCTTTGGTTAATAAATAGTCAAGAAACCCATCTCCGGGTGAATTAAAAGCGTTGTGAATTTTTTCAAGTATAGGAAAGCCAGTATCCTGCAAATGATATAATTCCTGGTAAATGTCTTCTTCTACCGAGGCCCAGTAATAGATATCTTTGGATGAATCCAGTTTTAACTGGATATTGACCGAATGAGTATCCGTTACAAGAATGCGGAATTCTTTGTAGAGCAATCTAACCACATCTTTTAACTCCTTACTTTTATGCATACCCATGGAACGGGCCCGTACCCGCTCCAATGCAGCTTCAATCTGTGCTTCCCTTGCCTGTGCTTCGGCTTTTTGCAAATCGAGAAAGCGGGTATAAGCTTGGTCAAAAACTTTTCCGAATCGTTTGAAAATCCCCTCTTCTTCCTTGGTAAATTCTTTGAGATCAAACCGTTGAAAAACCAAAACGGAGTTTTTAGAAACTACAACGGCTCTAATAATTGCAGGTGAATTATAAATAAATTCCTGTCTTTCTTTAGTAGTCTTTCTAAAATCAGAGTATTTGAACAGTTGCCTGAAATACTTGTTTTTTTCAGCTTTTGAATAATTATCAGTATAAAAATCAACACCTTTATGTAAGGCATTATAGAACCTTTTTGTAATGGGGTGTTCTATATAGGGAACATGAAATTTTTCCAGGTAATCCTGTCCCTCCCTGGCAAACCAATCATTCGAACCTTCTTCCTGATTGGCAAAGTCAGTTACTATTTGTGTACCGTTTACTTCTACTCCTAATCCGTTTATTTCCTTATCAAGAATTCTAACAACTTCAACCAGTTCTTCACTTTTGTGCATGCCCATACTCCGTGCTCTGACACGTTCCAAAGCAGCTTCTACTTGTGCTTCTCTTGCCTGTGCTTCTGCTTTTTGCAGATCGAGGAAACGTGTATAGGCCTGGTGAAAAACACGAACAAATCTCTTCAGTATGTCAATTTCATTTTCGGAGAATACTTCTCCTGAATAGCGATTCATTTGTAAACCAACATTATCGACAAAAGCAATTGAGAAAATGTATTTTTGGTAATTTTTGATACGTTTCTTTATTTCATCACTCAATTGAATATAATCGGTGTCTTCGAAGAGATATTTGAAAAAATTATTTTTTTCTGCGGGTAAAGAATCCTTGCTAAAAGAATCCAGCCCTTTTCGTTTTGCCTTGTGTATCTCGTTGATGATTGAATTATTCCTGTATGGAATCAGGAAACGTGAAGAATAGGGCTGAAGGCCCTGAAAGCCGTTTGACGTCCAGCTTTCATAATCCTTTGAATTTTCTTTAAAGAATAATATATGAACCGAATCCAGCCTGACTTTTAAATCTTTAAGTTGATGGAGAAGTGAATCAGCAACTTCTTTGAGCTCATCGCTTCTATGCATAGCCATGCTTTTGGTACGGACTCTTTCCAGTGCTGCTTCAATTTCCAATTCACGGTTTTTTGACGATAATTTTTTTTCAAGTTCAGCAATTTTTTTATCTGGCTTCTGTTTGCTTTGATTATTCATGATAGCTACGTAATTGGTAATTCAGTTATAATTTAGTTCCGTGTCCAAGCGGGTCAGCCACACCCAAATGATCATATCGGGCAGCCGGGAGGTTCTCATTTTCTTTCGTCTCCACTGCTTTTGAAATATCTTAAATTGTCTGAACCGTGATTTGTAAGATGTATAACATTAAACCCAATTTCACATAGTTCCCACTAATCATATAAATCACAGTTCAGACAAAAGGTAATAAAATTATAAAACTCCGTCCCCTCACCCTCCTTACTTTCCACTTTTATTTCGCCCCCATGAGCCTTCACAATATCATAACTCAGGCTTAAACCTAATCCCGTTCCCTGCCAGGTTGGTTTGGTGGTGAAAAAAGGCTGAAATATCTTTTCTTTTATCATTTTATTTTAATTTTTCTTTTATCATTTTATTTCAATTCAATAGAGCCGTAGGCTCGAAACATTTTGTAACAACGGATTTTAATCCGTTGAAAAGAATAAAGTACTTAATCAAGAGCCTTCGGCTCGGCACATATCTAAATAAGCTCCTGAAAAATATATTGTTCATCGTATTCAACTTTAAACTTTTTTAAAAAATCCAAATATTCATCTCTGAATGTTTGCTTTTTATGATGCGCTTCCTGGCTCTTAATATATTTATAAACTTTATCTACAGAAGATTGACTGTATGAAAAGACACCATAACCCTCTTGCCATTCAAAACGTTCGCGTGTTAGCCGATGATCATTGATATATTTGGACGATTTGGCTTTAACGGTTTTCATTAATTCAGAAACAGAAATCACCGGTTTTAAGCCAATCAGACAATGCACATGATCTTCAACTCCGTTAACAATAATGTTTTTACATTTTGTTTCATTGATCAAATTGCCAATTACACTAAAGAGATTATTTTTCCATTTGGTATCAATTACCGCTTCGCGATATTTAACTGCAAAAACCGTTTGCAGATATATTTGATGATAAGTATTTGCCATGTTGTTTCTTTTTATGTTTCGATCCTACGGCTCTCTTTGCTATATTTTTACTTCTTTTTTCAACGGATTAAAATCCGTTGTTACAATATCATATCGAGGCTATGCCTCTGCAAACCCTGTTCAGGCAGGTAATTGAATAATAAACTCCGTCCCCTCACCTTCTTTCGTTTCCACCTTTATCTTTCCCCCATGCGCCTTTACAATATCATAACTCAAGCTCAATCCTAATCCTGTTCCCTGCCCTGTTGGTTTTGTAGTGAAGAATGG
Organism: uncultured Chitinophagaceae bacterium; assembly: GCA_963798665.1. Classification (GTDB taxonomy): domain Bacteria; phylum Bacteroidota; class Bacteroidia; order Chitinophagales; family Chitinophagaceae; genus Ginsengibacter. The sequence goes on from CAWCUN010000009.1 coordinate 13,561, forward strand.
CTGAAAAATTTTATCAACTATATTTTGCGGAATACCGTTGCCGTTATCTTTTACTGAAATAAAAATCTTATCGTTTATTTTTCTTGTACTTACTATAACTCTTGGTTCATAACCATCCCCAATTTGCTTTTTCTTATCATTGGTTGCATAAAATGCGTTGTTGATCAAGTTTAATAACACTCTTCCAATATCCTGTGGAATGATATTTATTTTACCTACGCTTTCATCAAAATCTGTTTTCATCCCGATAGCTATCGGGACTGCATTGAATGATTTGTCTTTTGCACGAAGACCATGATAACTTAATCTTAGGTATTCATCAGCAAGTTTGTTGATGTTAGTCAATTCTTTTTTTCCTGTACTTGCTTTTGAATGTTCAAGCATCCCTTTTACAATGGCATCTGCACGTTTACCATGGTGATTTATTTTTTCTTCATTGGCTTCAATGTCATCAGCAATAATTTTTACTTCATTATAATTGCCTTTATCAATTTCTTCTTTCATTTCAGTAATCATCTCTTTATTCACATCAGAAAAATTATTGACGAAGTTTAACGGGTTTTGAATTTCATGGGCAATGCCTGCGGTTAGTTCGCCAAGGCTGGCCATTTTTTCGGATTGGATGAGTTGTGATTGAGTGGATTTTAAGTTAGATAGAGTTGACTCTAAAACTATATTTGTTTTTTGTTTTTGCCGGTTGTTTCGATAAAGAATGAATCCAATGATTAATAAAACAACTAAACCTGAAAGCAGGGAATAAGTCCTGATCCTGTTTTCATTGATCACTTTTTGTTTTGCGATTTCCTGTAACCGAAATTGTTCCTGTAAAGTAAGGGCCTGAAATTTTGCAAGATTGTTGAATTTTGCATTGTCAATACTATCTTTTGCATGGAGAGTAAGTTGAAGATATTTCAGCACACTATCCGGTTTATTATTCAGTATATAAGCTTTGTACAAATTTTCGTAGGCTTTACTGATATTTATTCCATGTGAATTATTATATCCCAGTTCGTTAAGGCCATTTATGGACCTGGTGGCATATGCCAGACTGGAATCTTTTTGTTTTCGCAGAATATATAGATCGCTAAGCCCAAAATATCCATTTACCCTTGTATCCCAATCAGTATAATTGTCCCCCTTTTGTATTGCTTTATAGAAATCTTCCTTTGCTTTTTCAATATCGCCTTTTAAAAGCCATGCAGTGCCTTCTAAATAATTTATATATGGCAAATCGTACTGGTATAAATCAGAGACCATACGTTTTGCACTATCCAGTATACTAAAAGCGGCATCAAATTGTTTGTTATTCATCGCAATTGCTGCCAGGCTCCCTTTGACAGTAATATTTAGATCGGTGTCTTTATTTTGCTCTGCCAGTTTTTCTGCCTGCAGATACTGAACCAGTTGTTGTACTTCATTGCCCGTCTCTCCCATAATATGCCCCATATCCATATGAGCGAGGTTAAGATTTCTTAACCTGTATTGTTCAACATCAAGACCCGGAGTTAAAAAAGCATTGTTTTTTTCAGTTTTTGAATCTTCAGAAATTTGAATCGCATCCAGAAAACATCGCATGGCTGCAGAATAATTACCCTGTCGGTATAAGAAGTAACCCTGCCCATCCAGGGCAAAAGCTTCTGCAAGTGGCTGGTGGTATTTCTGTATTAACTCAACCCGTTTTGTTGCATAATACAAAGCGGAGTCCATTTGTTTAAACGAGTAAAAATTGTAAAGCTGTTCATATAACTGAAATCTTGCAGTATCATTTGTGGTTTTGCTTATCAACAACCTTAAACTATCAGGATTGCTGGTCTGTGAAAAACAAATAGCGCTGGCAAATAAGAAAGATGCTGATAACAGAAATATCTTTTTCATTTTTTATATTAAGCAGGTAACTGAATAATAAACTCCGTTCCTTCACCTTCTCTGCTTTTCGCTTTTATTTCACCACCATGCGCTTTTACAATATCATAGCTTAATGACAAACCTAAACCTGTTCCTTGTCCCGTTGGTTTAGTAGTAAAAAAGGGCTGAAATATTTTTTCTTTGATAGCATCCGAAACTCCATTGCCGTTATCTTTTACTGAGATAATAACTTTTCCGTTTTCATCTTTTGTACTCACGGTAACGGTCGGTTCATATTTTTCATTCACTGTGCTTCGGCTGCGCTCAGCACAAGCATAGAAAGCATTATTTATCAGATTCAGTACAACTCTTCCAATATCCTGCGGAACGATGTTTATTTTACCAATTGTCTCATCAAATTCAGTTGTGAAATCCGCATGAAAATCTTTTTCTTTAGCACGCATGCCGTGGTAAGCGAGTCTTAAATATTCATCACACAAAGCGTTGATATCTGTTGGCTCTTTCACACCTGAACTACTTCTTGAATGTTGCAGCATGCCTTTTACAATCGCATCGGCTCGTTTGCCATGATGATTAATTTTTTCTGAGTTATCTTTTATATCTCCAGCAATTTCATTTGCCAATTGCAAATTGCCTGTTGCCAATTCATTTTTTAACTCTTCGATCATCTCACTATTTACTTCACTGAAATTGTTCACGAAATTCAACGGGTTCTGTATCTCATGTGCAATGCCCGCAGTAAGCTCTCCCAGGGAAGCCATTTTTTCCTGTTGAACAAGTTGTGCCTGCGTAGATTTTAGTTCCTGCAAGGTTTTTTCGGCGGTCTCTTTCTGAACGTCTGTTTCTTTTTTTTGCTCCTGTAATAGTTTATAGGCTTTTTGTTTTCGCTGATTGTTCCTGTAAAGTATAAATGCAATCACTAACACAGCCAACAATCCACCTGTAAGGCCATATTGTTTCAACCGGTTTTGGTATTCGGCCTTCGCTGCTTCAATTTCATTCTGACGTTCATGCTCCTGGTTAACGATGGTTTCCACGGCCTGGATATTCCCTATACCATATATGCTGTCCTTAATTGCTGTAACTATCTTATAATACCGGAGCGATTCTTTTGTGTCGGTCGATTCATATAGTTGAGCCAGCAGGGTGGCAGCTTCCATAATGGCTCTTTTTTGTGAAATAGATTCCGCCCCTGCCATGGCCTTTTTGGCGTAGTAAATACTGGAATCGGTTTGATCCAGCATTTTGTATACACTTGAAATTTGGATTAATGCCAGTGAACTATTCCGTTGTTCATTCAACAGTGCAGAAACCTGGAGGCTTTTGCGGTATTGCTCCAGGGCCAGGGAAAGGTTTCCTCTTTTAGCTTCTATGTTTCCGAGGCAAAGGGTGACTGCTGGTTCCAGCAGATTATCGTTTTTAAACTTAATTTCCGCTCTCTTAACATGCCACCAGGCTGAATCCGGCATATTCAATTCGGTATAAACTCTGCCAAGGGACAGCTCTGCATGAGCCAACCCCTCCTCATTTGATTTTTCGTCAAATAATGCAGCCTGCTGTTGAAAATAATAACGGGCAGTGGAATAGTCTCCCAAATATCTGTAGCAACCTCCGATTGCATTTAATGCCATGGATGACACTTGCATTAATTGATGCTCTCTCGCCACTTGTAGTGACCGGAAACCCAGCTCGAGTGCTTTAGGTATATTCCCAACGGTGGTCATTAGCCAGCTTTCAGCTGCCAATGCATGCACCTCTGCATAGGGAAACCTGGCCAGGCGTGCCAGGGAAATGGCACTGTCTCCATAATATAAGGCAGAATCAATATCAGATGATCGAATGTACTCACACAAACTTGCCATGATTTCTGCCCTGCTGCTGTCCCGGGTCTCAACGGACAGTTTATTCTTTAAACTGTCAACAATTGAAGTGTTTTGTGTAAAACATGGTTCAGTTGACAGCACTGATATCATCATAAGGATGTAAGTCTTTTTCATAAATCACGGTTCATTTGGTAATTGTAATATGAATGAAGATCCTTCTCCTGTAGTAGTCTCAACTTTTATTTCACCGCCATGCGCTTTAATAATATCATAGCTTAAACTCAATCCCAATCCGGTTCCTTGTCCAGTTGGTTTGGTAGTGAAGAAAGGTTGAAATATTTTTTCTTTAATGGATTCAGGAATGCCATTGCCATTATCCTTTACGCTTATTTCAATGCCTCCAGCCCCTGAAGGGGAGTTAATTTTTTTTGTGCTGACTATCACAACTGGTTCGTATCCCACTCCCCCTTTAGGGGGTTGGGCTTTTGCTTTTTCATTCACTGCGTAAAAAGCGTTATTGATCAGGTTGAGAATTACACGTCCAATATCCTGCTGGTACGATATTTATTTTTCCAATTGTATTATCAAAATCAGTTTTTATTTCTGCGTTGAATGATTTGTCTTTTGCTCTTAAACCATGATAATGATAATCTCAAATATTCATCACACAAAGCATTTATATCTGTTGGTTCTTTTATTCCTGAACTGCTTCTTGAGTGTTGCAGCATTCCTTTTACTATGGCATCAGCTCTTTTGCCATGAAAAGAAATTTTTTCATTGTTCTGTTTTATATCTGCTGCTATTGTTTTTATTTCACTTATATCATCTTTATTAGTTCATCTTCATTTCATCATCATTTCATCATTTACTTCTGAAAAATTATTCACGAAGTTTAACGGGTTTTGAATTTCATGTGCGATGCCTGCAGTAAGCTCTCCCAATGAAGCCATTTTTTCTGATTGAATGAGCTGTGATTGGGTTGACTTGAGCTGGTCATAGGCCTTTTCAATCTTTTGTTTTGCCTTTTGCCTGTTGCGGCTGTTTCTATACAGAAAGAAAGCGATCAGTAATAATATAAAAATGCCGGCAAGTAATATATTTGTCCGCAGGCGGTTTTGATAGGCTGTTTTCGCAATCATCAGTTCTTCTTGTTTTTTCTCATTTTGAGCCACCAGGTCCTTCATTGCCTGGATATTACCAACACCATATAACTGGTTTCGCATGAGATTGGCCAGTTTCAGGTAACGCAATGCTTCTGCATCATCTTTTCCATCGTATTGCCCGGCGAGCATCTCACTGGCCGACAGGATACCACCCGCATAGGAAATTTTATTTGCCGTCTCCAGGCCTTTTTTTGCATAATAAATAACAGAATCAGTTATGCCCAGTTTGGAATATAAGCTGGCAATATCATTATAGGAATTCGCAACGTAATAGGATTCATCATTTTTTAAGGTCATATTCAGGGAAGTAAAAAGATCATGTAAGGCTGAATCTGTCTTTTCCTGCTTGAAATAAACATTTGCCCTCACGTTATACCAATTGGGTGCAACGGGGTAAATCCTGGGATATATATCATAGCTACCCCCCGGCTTCGCTTCACTGAAGCTCTTATACGATTCATTAAGTTCCAGTAGCGCGGAATCCAGTTTGTTCATTTTTTCATATACACTGGCAATTTCGAAATGTTTAACACCCATACCAACCGGATCTTTATATTGTTCGCGACCACCTGACATTCTATTATAGTAGGCAATGGCCTGGCGATAATTTCCTATATCAGCATATAAGTCACCCAACGTTGAATAACTGGGAGCAATCTGACCAATCTGGTCATCATGATTAATGGGCAGCGCATCATATTCGGCTATTGATTGCATGGCAGTTTCCAATGCTTTGGGCAAATCGCCCAGGTTATGGTAAGCATTTGCTATAAACCCCATGATAGAAACAGCAATCAATGGTTCTTTTATTTTTCCTGCCAGGTCAATGGCTTGCCTGCCAAAATATATTGTGGAGTCTGGATTCGTTGTATTGTAATACCATGCTAACTGAACAAATATTTCCGCCCGCCCGGAGTCATTCTTTGCAATATTTAATTCATGTTTAAGGCTATCAAGGAGCTGGGGCAAAGTGGTTTGTTTTACCTGGCTATATAAGCTGGTTGATATAAAAAGAATAATGATAGTCGGGATAATTTTCATTGGCTATTAGTTTCTAGGAAGCGTAATTATGAACCTGCATCCTTCATCTTCCCCGCTCTCTACTTTTATTTCTCCGCCATGTGCTTTTATAATATCATAACTCATCTGAATCACGGATTGACACGGATTTATGGATTTCACTGATTTCATTTTAATTTCTTGTTTTGTTTTGATGGCGGTAAGAAGTTTTCACCTGTAATTACTTTTCTTCCTGTTTTATTTTCCAATGCAAGTCTTGCGTCTTTAGCAATCTTTCCTCCTTTCTTTCCTGCAACCGCATTTTGTTGTATACCTTTTGCTTGTTCAGTTTCCGCAATTTGTCTTGTGGAGAGTTCTGCAAGAGCTGTGAAGATCAATTCCGCTTCACTCATGTGGTCACGAAGATTTTGTGATTTCAATCCTTTCAGTTTTTTGTGTTGCTTTACTGAAAGGCCTGCCCATTCAGTATGAATGATGTTAGTGAGAAAAGCAAACTCATCTGATTTTTCCACGCCACTCGCTTTCCAGTAATCAGTTAACTTGTTCCGGGTTTCCTGGCCGGTCATTCTTTGCTGTATCCACTTTTCGCTTCTTCCCAACCTTTGCCAGTTTTCTCTTGCTCTTTCGAGGCTTTGCTCAGGGTCAGCAATTTCCTTCATTCTTTCATAGCCGGTTTTAGCAAGCCATTGCTTAAACGGTTCAGCTTTTGGTGAGGGAATAGACTGGATGATACGGAGAAGGACTTGTGTTTCCGCTACATCGGTTTCTCTCATTTTGCCATCGGTAGCTTTCATTTTCAACTGTCGACAAACTGTCGACAGTTCAAGACCATCTTCGGTTTTAACCCTTGCTTTCATTTTAAACCAGTAGTCTCTGGGGTTAACACTGTCAGTTAAAATGGCAATCACATCAATAATAGAAAAAAACCATTTCTGCTCTTTCTCGTCCCAATGTGTTCTTACTTTTTGCTGCTCAAACAGCTTCACTTCATTTTTCATGTGCACTTATGTTTAATGGTAATTGAACAATAAACTCCGTTCCTTCCCCTTCTTTTGTCTCCACCTTTAGCTCCCCACCATGTGCTTTAATAATATCATAACTTAAACTCAACCCCAATCCTGTACCCTGGCCGGTAGGTTTGGTGGTAAAGAAAGGTTGAAAGATTTTTTCTTTGATGGCATCAGGAATACCATTTCCATTATCCTTCACACTTATTTCAATCTGATTGTTTAATTTTTTTGTACTTACTTCAATTGTTGGTTTATAATCTGAATTAGCGGATTTCATTTTATCATTAACAGCATAGAATGCATTGTTGATAAGGTTGAGTATAACACGACCAATGTCCTGCGACACGATATTTATTTTTCCAATGCTGTCATCAAAATCAGTTTTTATTTCTGCATTGAACGATTTATCCTTTGCTCTCAATCCGTGATAACTTAACCGCAAATATTCATCCGCCAATGCATTGATATCGGTTGGCTCTTTTACACCTGTGCTTGCTGTGAATGTTGCAGCATGCCTTTTACAATCGCGTCGGCTCGTTTGCCGTGGAGAATTATTTTTCCTTCATTCTTTCCACATCCTTCGCAATAGCACTTACTTCATCAAAATTTTTCTTTTCGATTTCTTCTCTCAATTCTCAACCAACATCTCTTTATTCACTTCAGTAAAATTATTGACGAAGTTCAACGGGTTCTGAATTTCATGTGCTATTCCGGCAGTGAGTTCACCCAGCGATGCCATTTTTTCTGATTGTATAAGTTGGGATTGGGTGGCTTGCAGGTCTTCCAATGATTTTTTTAATTCACTGGTTCTTTTTTCCACTTTTACCCGCAGTGTTTCTTTTTCCTGACGCAATCTTCGTTCCCTCCACTTGCTGAAAATTCTTAGTGCAACAAGAAACAGCAATACATAAATGGTATAGGCCCACCAGGTTTTCCACCAGGGTGGCAAAATAACAATGTTAATACTTGTTCCTGTATTGTTCCAAACCCCATCACTGTTAGCTGCTTTTACCTTAAAGGTATAAGTGCCTGGTGACAGATTGGTATAAGTGGCTGTACGTTGTGTGCCTGAGGGTACCCAGTCTTTATCATAACCTATTAATTGATATGCATATTGATTATTGGCAGGATCTGCAAACTGTAAGGCTACAAACTGGAATCCGAGCTTGTTTTCGTTGTAGCGCAGGGTTATTTTTTCACCGGCTTCGGGAAACAAAAAAGTATCCCTGGCTGTTTTGTCATTTGCCGGGCGATATTGAATGGATTCAATAACCACAGAGGGCGCTACAGGGTTCGCTTTAAGGTCTGCCGGATTAAAATGTATGATGCCGCCTCCCACACCTAAACGAAATGTATTTGCCGCATCTTTATACATAAATGAAAATCTCGGATTAAAATCCTGGTATATATTTCTAAAACCTGTGAATTTGATCGTTTCGGGATCAAGCCTTGACAATCCACGTTCGCCTACACACCAGATGTTTCCTGTGGCATCTTCCTGGATTTGGAAAACAGAATTGTGCAGAAGCCCATCTCGTTCTGTATAATTTTTAAAAGTTTCGGATTTTCTGTCAAATAAAAACAAGCCACTTAAATAGCTGCCTATCCATATCCTTTGCTGGCTGTCTTCAAATAATGCAGGTGCACAAAGCAATCCCTTTTTTCTGTCTACATAATTCGTAAAGTCTTTTGTTTTAACGTTGTAGCTGCTTAAAAAGCCATTGTTTGTACCAATCCATAATAAACCCTCGTGATCAATAAGCAAGGCGAACACCCTTTCATCAATTAGTTCTTTACTAACCAAAGTTTTACCATTGTTAGAACTGACATATGGATAGCGGGTAAACTTTTTTGTAAAGGAATTAAAACTGCACAAGCCATTGCCATCGGTACCTATCCACACATTGTCATTTGCATCAGTGGTTAATGCTCTCACATAATTACCACTTATGGAATTGCTGTCATTCGGGTTGTTTGTATAATTGATGACTGCCTTTGTTATCGGGTTGTATTGAAAAAGTCCATTGCGACTTGTCCCGATCCAAAGCGTCTTATCCGGGCTGCTAACAACAGTCAGGAAGTTTTGATACACATCTTTTTTAAGCTCTATTTTATCAAACTTATTTTTTTGGGTATGCCATGCGTACAAACTGCTGCTATCGGAAAAGTAACAGATGCTATCACCACTGGCACCAACAATGTGAAACTGCGAACTGTTTTTGGATATTGCGGAAGTGCTGTTGGTGGCAATTGGTTGAGCCGCAAACAAGGTCATTTGCTTATTCAGGTAAGCGATACCGAAAAAGGGCATATTAACCCAAAGCGTTCCCGACCTGTCGAAAAATAAATTGGAAATATTCCGGTAAAAAGGTAAACTGCCTTCCTGGTGATCACTGTTATACAAAGTGGCAGTGCCGGTTGTTGTGTTTAAATAATACAAAGCCGGGAAGTTTCCACCTATCCAGCAATTTCCATTTTTTTCAGCAGCAATAGTAGTTACCCCCTCGTTATTTGCAGGAAAATCAATATCGAAATTTATAAAGTTGTTTTGCTTAACATCAAATAATGAAATGCCTTTACTGGTTAAAAGCCAAAGCCTGTTTAAGGAGTCTTTAAGCATACCGAGGCAATTCTCCCTCAAAGCATTGGGTGCATTTCTATTAAATAAGCGATATGCTTTTGTTTTAATATTAAATTGTAAGAGTTTTCTTCCGTATAATTCCCGGCGGAAATTGGCTATGTCTTTCGATGAATCTGTATTTAGCCATAATACATCTGCATCTGAAGGATCCGGGGTAGGCTCGGTTAAATGATATTCTTTTATATTTTCCGGTAATTCGAAATATTTTTTGAATGATTGCGAAGGCGCATCATAATAACAAAGTAAATTATCGCCCGTTATCCATACTTTCCCCGTTGCATCTTTGCAAATTCCCGTTAACACTTTAATGTCAATTTGATTATTCCCTTTTTCAGAAGAACTATACTCTTGCAGTGAAAAATTCTTCGTATTGAATTTGTATAAGTGTATTTTAAGTTCTGTATAATTTTCAATTAAAAGCCAGTTAGTATTTTCTTCATTATCCGTAATCCTGGAAAGCAGGACTTGATAATCAGTTTTATCCTTTTTTTCTAAATCAACAGGTGCTTTTACGAATTTATCGGATGGGCTGTCATAATAGTAAATTTCTCCTTGGTATAAAAAGGCCCATATTTTACCGTCCTTATCCTGTTGCAGGCTTGTTATAGCCGGGTTTGCAATCGGAAGGCCTTCATCACCAGGAAAGGGATATGGTTTTAGCTGATAGCCATCGTACCTCACCAGGCCATTTTGTGTACCCATCCACATATATCCATTTTTATCTTCCAGGGTGGATTGTACATACGACTCGGGTAAGCCACTCTTAACGGAGAGGGTATTAAAATAGGGTTTTTGATATTGTGCTTTTGCAGCTACAAAACATAAAACAAATAAAGCGAGCAGAATTCTTTTCATAATTATTTTTTTAAGTCTTTGCAGGTAAAAAGACTGTGAATGTTGTTCCTTCGATTTCGATAGTCTCCACCTTTAATTCCCCGCCATGTGCCTTTATGATATCATAACTCGTCTGAACCACCGATTTACACTGATTGATGGATTTCACTGATTTTTTTTGTGTTAGTAATAATATTCATCGGTGTAATCATTTAATCCCATTAATCCGTGATTCAGATAACGGGTAATTGAATTATGAACTCACTTCCCTCACCCTCCTTTGTTACCACTTTCAATTCACCACCATGTGCTTTTACAATGTCATAACTCAAGCTCAATCCCAACCCTGTGCCTTGCCCTGTGGGTTTGGTGGTAAAGAAGGGTTGAAAGATTTTATCCAATACTTTTTGAGGAATACCATTGCCGTTATCCTGAACCGTTAGTAATACTGTGTTATCGATTTTTTTTGTACTTACTGAAATCGCAGGTTCATAGCCGTTAGTTGGTTGTTTCGCTTTTTCAGTTACTGCATAAAATGCATTGTTGTATAAGTTGAGCAATACTCTTCCAATATCCTGAGGAATGATATTGATGTTGCCAATGCTGTTATCAAAATCAGTATTCATCGTTGCATTAAACTCTTTGTCTTTTGCACGAAGACCATGAAAACTCAATCTTAGATATTCATCACACAAAGCATTTATATCCGTTGGTTCTTTTACTCCAGAACTGCTGCGACTATGTTGAAGCATACCTTTTACAATAGCATCTGCTCTTTTTCCGTGATGGTTTATTTTTTGTTCATTCGCTTTAATATCGTTAGCTATTGTAATTACTCCTTCATCATTTCCCTGGTGTGCTTCAGCCTTCAGTTCTTCAATTAATTCTGTATTTACTTCAGAAAAATTATTGACAAAGTTTAAGGGGTTTTGAATTTCATGGGCAATACCTGCCGTGAGTTCACCAAGGCTGGCCATTTTTTCAGATTGAATAAGTTGGGATTGGGTTGATTTTAAATTAGAGAGCGTAGACTCTAAAACTTTATTTGCTTTTTGCTTTTGCCGGTTGTTTCGGAAAAGAATAAAGGCAACCAAAAGGAATGCACCTAAACCAGTCAGCAAAGCATACTGTTTCACCTCATTTTTATATGCTGTTGTTTCTGCTTCAATTTCATAATCACGTTCTTTTTGATCAAAATCGGTTATACTATTTAATGCATATTTTTTACCCTGGTTGTACAAGTCTTTTTGAGCAGCTATTGCAATTCTGCTATAATGAAGTGCCTCTTTAGTATCAGTTGAATCATACAATTCCGATAAGAAGATACCAACCTCAATAATTTCATTATTGTAGTTCCCTTCCATTGCATTGGCGAGTCCCTGTTTCGCGTAATATAGCGACGAATCAAGCTGGCTGTTCTGTTTGTATAATTTTGCTAAACTAAGGTTTACTTCAGCTGCCACCTTGGTGTTGTTTTGCTTATAAGAATTTTCCAGTCCGTCTTTCAAATATTTTAATGCCAATTGCCTGTTTCCCTGTAGCAAATACACCTCACCCAGGGAAGACAAAGTCCACGGGATGATATCAGAATTATATTTTCTTTCATATTCCTCAGCCAACCGGCCATAATAAAGCGCTGAATCCAGTTGGTTCAACCCCAAATAGGATAGAAGAAGATTTGATTGCCCGATATCATAGAGGTAGTTGTTATTTATTTCCCTGCACAATTTCATTGACTGGTGGTAATACCTGATGCATTTTGAATATTCTTTCATATCCAGGTAAATGTTTCCAATATGGTCATAGGCCGCAGCTTTCAGAAATATGAAATTGTATTTTTCCGAAATCTGCAATCCTTTTAAACACAGTTCCATTGATCTTGGGTAATCACCCATATAATAAATCGCCAGGGCTAAATCAAGCAAGGCGTTCGCCTCGCCTTTCGGATATTTTATTTGCCGTGAAAGATCAAGTGCCTTTTGTCCGTAAAACAGCGCTGAATCTGAATTTGTAGTAGAATATAAATTACATATCTGAGACATCGTTAGTAGCCGGACTGTATCTGGTTGGTTGAAATAAAAAAGCAGCATTTTATAGATATCAGTATTTGTAAACTGTAGCTGTTTACCAATGTTCTCCGCCACTTGAAAATAGTATAATGAAGAATCCTGTTTCCGGTCCCCGTAAAAATGAATGACTAACTCAGCTGCGGTCGTCATGCGGACTGTATCATTCTCCGTATTTGAAAGTTGTTCCTGTAGTTTTTCAGCATAATGATCCTGGCTAAAAGCCGGGCTGCAAAAAAATGCAAAAAGAAAAGCGATAGTGTAAGTCTTCATCCGGGATAGTTTACAAATGGTAACTTAATAACAAATTCCGAACCTTCTCCCTCTGTGGTTTTCACTTTTATTTCCCCACCGTGTGCTTTGATAATATCATAGCTTAATGATAAACCCAAACCAGTTCCTTGCCCTGTTGGTTTGGTGGTAAAAAATGGCTGAAAGATTTTATCAACTACTTTTTGCGGAATGCCATTACCATTATCCTTCACAGTTAGTTCGATGGTATTACTTTTCTTTTTTGTGGTTACTGTTACTATGGGTTTGTAAGCATCAGTTTGTTGTTTTGCCTTTTCAATTACTGCGTAAAAAGCATTGTTGTATAAATTCAAAAGCACTCTTCCAATATCCTGCGGAATGATATTGATGTTACCAATCGATGAATCAAAATCGGTTTTTATCCCGATAGCTATCGGGACAGCATTAAAATCTTTGTTTTTTGCACGCAAACCATGATAAGCCAACCGCAAATATTCATCGCATAATGCGTTTATATCTGTTGGCTCTTTTTGTCCGTTGCTCTTTTGTGAATGTTGCAACATGCCTTTCACAATTGCATCTGCACGTTTGCCGTGATGATTTATTTTTACTTCATTGTCCTTCAGAGTTGTCAACAGCTCTTTAACCTCATTTGGATTTCCGTCATCATTAGCCTGCGTCGCTTCATCAATCAGTTCCTTATTTACTTCCGAAAAATTATTCACGAAGTTCAACGGGTTTTGAATTTCATGCGCAATGCCTGCAGTGAGTTCTCCAAGCGATGCCATTTTTTCAGATTGAATCAGTTGAGCCTGGGTAGTTTTTAACTGGTTAAATGCTGATTCGATTTTTTGTTTTGCTTTTTGTTTTCGCCTGATTATAATGTACAGGAAAATCGCAAATACAAACAAGGTAAATGCTATACCTAAAACAGCATTCATCTTTAATCGATTTTGGTATTCAGCTTTCGTTGCCGCTATTTCAGCTTGTTTTTTTTCTTGCTGATCAATCATGTCACGCATGATCTGAATGTTGCCGGCACCGTACAAACTGTTTCGGGTTTCAATTGCAAGTTTTAGATAGTAAAGCGCTTTTACGGGGTCCTTAGTTTCATACTGTTTCGACAGAATTTCGCTGGCATCTAAAATTCCCTGAGTGTACGAAATTTTGTTTGCTTCATTAAATGCTTTTTCGGCATAAAAGACTGCAGAATCGATTTGATTGAATTTTTCATAATAATTCGAAATATCAATGTAGGTATTTGATGTGAGAGATATATCACCACTCCTTAAGGTCATTTTTAACGCAGTAAAAAGATCATTTAAGGCAAGACCCGGTTTATTTTGTTTTAAATAAATCTTAGCCCTTAAATTGTACCAGGGAGGATATACGTTGTAAACTTTGGGATAATAGGTATAATGCAGGGTGCCGAATGTTTGATAGGATTTTTTAAGGTAAACATTAACAGAATCCAGTTTATTCAATTTTTCATACACCAATGCTAAAAAATAATATCCATATGCTACACCCACTATATCGTCTTCTCCCATTGCAGCCATTTTGTTAAAATACAGCAGTGCTTTATCATTATCGCCAATTTGCAAATACAGTTCTCCCAAATTGAGATAATTAGGCCCAATACCCCCAGCAATCCGAACCGGTAGGTTCTTTCCCATTTCGATAGCTTCTATTCCAAGTTCCAAAGCTTTTGGTAAATTACCTTGTCTTATTAATGCATAACCTGAAAATGCCATTGCTCCCATTTGTGCCGGAATATCTTTTACTTGTTTGGCGAGTTGTAATGCTTCCTGACCGTAATAAATGGCAGAGTCGGGCTTCATATTCCTGTAGCTACTAGCAATTTGCAGCATTATTTGCAGCTTTAAAGAGTCGTCGTGAACAAATTCCAATTTTTGCTTTAAGCTGTCGAGCATAGTTTTTGAACCTATACTGCTACTTTGCCCGAATACAGAAATGCTGCTTGTTAAAAGAAAAATATTCAAAATAATCAGCTTCATTTCAGGTTGATTTAATTGGTAATTGAATGATAAACTCACTTCCTTCCACTTTCCCGGAATGACCGGGATTTCCTTCGTCAACCTTCGTTTTCACTTTTATTTCCCCGCCATGCGCTTTCACAATATCATAACTCAAACTCAATCCCAAACCGGTTCCCTGGCCCGTGGGCTTGGTGGTAAAGAAGCCCGCCTGTATGACCCGGTCGGACGGGGGTTGAAAAATTTTATCTGCTATCATTTTATTTTAATTGAATTGAATAGAGCCGTAGGCTCGAAACATTTTGTAACAACGGATTTTAATCCGTTGAAAAGAATCAAGTACTTAATCAAGAGCCTTCGACTCGGCACATGTCTAAATAAGCTCCTGAAAAATATATTGTTCATCATACTCAATTTTAAAATTTTTCAAAAATTCGAGGTACTCTTCCCTGAAGGTTTGTTTCCTGTGATGTACCTCCTGGTTCAATATGTACCTATACACTTTGTCCACCTGGGATTGGCTGTAGGAAAAAACTCCATATCCTTCCTGCCATTCAAAACGCTGAGGTGTTAGTTTGTGGTCATTAATATATTTTGATGATTTTGCTTTTACTGTTTTCATTAATTCGGAAACTGAAACAACAGGCTTTAAACCGATCAAACAATGCACATGATCTTCTACGCCGTTAACAATAATAGTGTTGCATTTTGTTTCATTGATCAAATTGCCAATTACACCAAAGAGATTGCCCTTCCAATCTTTATCAATTACCCCTTTGCGATATTTGACCGCAAAAATGGTTTGCAGGTAGATTTGATGATAAGTATTTGCCATGTGATATGCTATTTTTCAATCTTTCATACTATATATGTTCCGAACCTACGGTTCTCAATCATTTCCGCTGTTTTGCCAACGGATTAAAATCCGTTGTTACAATACTGATCGAGGCTACGCCTCTGCAAATCCATTCAATCCTCAGGCGGGTAATTGAATAATAAACTCACTCCCCTCACCTTCTTTTGTCTCCACTTTTATCTCACCCCCATGCGCCTTTATAATATCATAACTTAAACTCAATCCTAAGCCTGTTCCCTGCCCTGTAGGCTTAGTGGTAAAGAAAGGCTGAAATATTTTATCCACTACTTTTTGGGGAATGCCATTACCATTGTCCTTCACAGTTAGTTCGATGGTATTACTTTTCTTTTTTGTGGTTACTGTTACTATGGGTTTGTAAGCATCAGTTTGTTGTTTTGCCTTTTCAATTACTGCGTAAAAAGCATTGTTATACAGGTTTAATAATACTCTTCCAATTTCCGGTGGAGTGATGTTGATTTTACCAATTGATTCATCAAAATCAGTTTTTATCCCGATAGCTATCGGGACAGCATTAAAGTCTTTGTCTTTCGCACGAAAGCCATGATAAGCCAGACGCAAATACTCACCAGCCAAAGCATTTATATTTGTTGGTTCTTTTTTACCTGTACTTGTTTGCGAATGTTGCAACATTCCTTTCACAATGGAGTCGGCACGTTTGCCGTGGTGATTGATTTTTTCTTCGTTCTCTTTAATATCAAATGCAATTGCTTTTACTTCTTCTGTATTTCCCTTATCAACTTCTTCAACCAATTCAACAATCAACTCTCTATTCACTTCCGAAAAATTATTGACGAAATTCAATGGGTTCTGAATTTCATGGGCAATGCCGGCGGTTAATTCACCAAGGCTGGCCATTTTTTCCGATTGAATTAGTTGTGACTGGGTTTCTTTTAATTGTCCAAGTGCATCTTCAATTTCCTTTTTCTGTTTTATGAGGATGCGATTGGCCTTTTTTTTGTTTCTGTTGTTTCGAAACAAAATCAATGCTACTAAAAACAGTGTTCCAAGACTTCCAAATAAAATGTTTTGTCTTTGTTTCGTGCGATAGGTCGATTCAGCAATTTGTAAATCCTGCCGTCGTTTTTCATCCTGGGCGATCATATCCTTCATTACCTGGATATTCCCCCCACCATAAAGCCGGTTTTTCGTTTCGGTAGCGAGTTTATAATAACGTAACGCCTCCGCCGGATTTCCTTTTTCCAACAACTTCGCCAGCATTTCACTTGCTGCTAATACTCCCTGGGGATAATCTATCTTATTGGCTTCTTCGAGGCCTTTCCTGGCATAATAGACAGCTGAATCCGGCTGATTATACTGTTCATAGATGCCGGCTATATCATTGTAAGCATTTGAAGTGTGAAAATACTCCGCATTGATTCTAGTCTTTTCTATTAAAGTAAACAGTTCTTTAAGTGCTTCCCCGGGTCGGTTTTGTTTTTCTAAGATCTTGGCTCTTAGATTGTAGTTCCCCATCCATGTACTGTATAAATTATTAAGATAGGCTTCCCTGATGTTAGCAAATTTTGCATCTGATAATTCAATATAGTGCATGGCAGTATCCAGAATATTCTGCTTCTCGTAGATCTGAGCCTTTAGAAAGTAGCCGAATCCACTAGCCTGCGGATCGTCTGGATTTTTATCGCCTATTTCGATTATTTCGTCAGCATAAAATAATGCTTTCGGATAATCTCCGATTTGGAAATACAAATCTGATAAATTATAGTAGGTAGGGCCCAGGAAAGATTTTTCTGGCGGAGTAGCTCCGTTTAATTCCAGGGCTTGCAATCCAAGTTTCATGGTTTGTGGCAGGTTTGCCCTGTTTTTTTCGGCTTCACCAATCGTTCCCAGGATAGCAAGCCGGTCGCCGTTGTCAATGTGATCAAGCTCCAGTGCCAGATTGCCATAGATAAATACCGAATCCGGATAGGAGTATAAATATGCTGAAGTGAGGGTTTTCAGGATATCACTCTTTGTTTTACTGTCTGTGGCTTTTTCCAGTTGAATTTTCAGACTGTCGATGAGTAATTGCAACTTATTGTTATGCTCTGTTTGGCTAAAACCCGAATTTGAGATTATTAGCAAAATGAAAAGCAGGATAATACCTTTTCGATATATCATAATTAAAATGATTTTGGCAAGAATGTATACAATATCGCAATATTCTAATACACCCCCGTATTAGATCAATCGTATATCATGTTCGGAGCGAATTATCAACCTCTTCAATAAACGCTTAATACAAAAGGAAGTGAAACAATAAACTCACTTCCTTCTCCTTCCATTGTTTCTACTTTAATTTCTCCACCATGTGCTTTTATTATATCATAGCTTAATGATAAACCTAATCCTGTTCCTTGTCCCGTTGGCTTGGTTGTAAAGAAGGGTTGAAATATTTTATCAACTATTTTTTGCGGAATGCCATTACCATTATCCTTTACAATTAGTTCAATGGCATTACTTTTCTTTTTTGTGGTTACTGTTACTATGGGTTTGTAAGCATCAGTTTGTTGTTTTGCCTTTTCAATTACTGCGTAGAAAGCATTGTTATACAGGTTTATTAATACTCTTCCAATTTCCGGTGGAGTGATGTTGATTTTACCAATTGATTCATCAAAATCAGTTTTTATCCCGATAGCTATCGGGACTGGCATTAAAGTCTTTGTCTTTTGCACGAAGGCCATGATAAGCTAACCGTAAATATTCATCAGCTAAAGCATTGATATTGGTTGGTTCTTTTACACCTGTGCTTGGCCGTGAGTGTTGCAGCATTCCTTTTACAATTGCATCGGCTCTTTTCCCATGATGATTTATTTTTTCTTCATTATCTATAAGATCTTTTGTAATTGCTCTTGCATCAACATAGTTTCCCTGGTTTATTTCTTCATTCAGTTCAACAAGCATTTCTTTATTCACTTCAGAAAAATTATTCACGAAGTTTAACGGGTTTTGAATCTCATGGGCAATACCTGCAGTGAGTTCTCCTAATGAGGCCATTTTCTCGGATTGGATGAGCTGGGATTGGGTAGCCTTAAGATTAGTAAGTGTAGTTTGTAATACCAGGTTGGCGGCCTTTCCTTTTTTATTATTCCTGTATAAAATAAAGGCTATTAACAGTAAAGACGCCAGGCCTCCCAGCAACAGGTATTGTTTTAACTTATTCTGGTAAGCGCTTTCTGCCATCGCCAATTCCTGTCGTTTTTTTTCGTTTTGGGCTACCATATCTTTCATAGCCTGAACATTTCCCGCACTGTACAGTTTATTCTGACTTGCAGCAGCCAGCTTATAATAATAGAGCGCCTTCACCGGGTCCTTTTTTTCATATTGTTTCGCCAGTAAACTGCCAGCGTTCAGCATACCCCTCACGTAAGAAATCGAACGGGCCTGGGCCATCGCCTTTTCCGCATAATAGATGCAGGAATCGGGAATGTTAATTTTGCTAAAGTAGGAAGCCAGATCAATATAGGTATTTGATGTATGAAAAGCCTCTCCGCTATTCAGGGTTAACACCAATGTATGCCGTAAATCAGCTAATGCCGAATCCGGCATATTTTTTTTAAAATAAACCTGGGCCCTCACGTTATACCAGGCCGGGTAGGTTTCATAGTTGTAAGGATTGCCTGACAAATTGATTTCTTTAAATGTGTACAGGCATCTGTTGAGATTGATAAGCGAAGAGTCCAGTTGATCCTGCTTTTCATATATCCTGGCCAACCCATAATAACCAAATGCAACACCCATTTTGTCATCCTTATTAAACCGGGTTAATTTCCTGAGATAATACTCCGCCTTTTCGTAATCTTCCAGCAGGAAGTAGATATCGCTCAAAGCATTATACACCCGTCCGATACCCGATATTTCTTCAGGCAAATCTTTTGCCTGGTCTATGGCTTGTAAAGCAATCTCAAGTGCTCTGGGCAGGTTTCCTTCATAAATCAATGACTCAATAATGATCCCCATTGAATTGATCTGCAACCCTGGGTTATTCACCCGTTCAGCTGACGCGATGGCTTTATTTGCATAGAAAATTGCAGAGTCGGCACTTCTATGCAGGTAATAGGATGCCACGTTCATTTGAAGCAATGATATGGCTGAATCGTTCCGGGAATTTTCAATTTCCAGTTTTAATCTATCTAAATCACTCACTGACGGAGCATGGGTTTGGGCAACCACAAGTACAGAGACGATAGCAAAAAAAATCAGTAAAAAATATTGTTTCATCTTTATCTGATTAAACCGGAATGCTTATAATAAATGCTGAACCCTTATCCGGAACGGATTCCACTTTCATCCCGATAGCTATCGGGACCTCACTATAATTACATTGGTAACAAAATCGTAAATTCTGTTTCTTCATTTTCTTCAGTTTTTACTTTTATTTCCCCACCATGTGCTTTTACAATGTCATAACTCAAGCTCAATCCCAACCCTGTGCCTTGCCCTGTGGGTTTGGTGGTAAAGAAGGGTTGAAAGATTTTATCCAATACTTTTTGAGGGATGCCGTTGCCATTATCAACAACTTTTATCTGCACCTTTCCATCTATCTTTTTTGTACTTACTGAAACAACGGGTTCGTATCCTTCGCCGATTTGCTTTTTCTTTTCATCAACCGCATAAAATGCATTGTTGATCAGGTTAAGTATTACTTTGCCTATATCCTGCGGAATGATATTGAGGTTACCAATCGTCTCATCAAAGTCAGTTTTCATCGTTGCATTAAATGATTTGTCTTTGGCCCGCAAACCATGATAGGAGAGGCGCAGATATTCATCACACAAAGCATTGATGTCGGTTGGCTCTTTTACACCTGTGCTTGACTGTGAGTGTTGCAACATTCCTTTTACAATATCACCCGCACGCTTGCCATGGTGATTAATTTTTTCTTCATTATCCCTGATATCTTTCGCTAATGCTTTTGCATCATCATAATTTCCTTTGTCTATTTCTTGCTCAAGTTCATCGGCCAGTTCTCTATTTACTTCAGAAAAATTATTGACGAAGTTCAATGGGTTTTGAATTTCATGTGCAATGCCCGCAGTGAGTTCACCAAGCGAAGCCATCTTTTCTGATTGAATGAGTTGAGATTGGGTGGATTTTAAATTGGTAAGCGTTGATTCTAAAATTTTATTGGCTTTTTGTTTTTGCCGGTTATTGCGATACAGAATTAAACCTATGGCAAGAAACACCACCAAACCTGCCAGCATTGCATAGGTCCTGATTTTGGTTTGCGTTTGAATTTTTTCTTCCTCCAGTTTTTGGAGCCGTATTTGTTCATCAAATCCAACATTCTGATAGGCAAGCATGTTTTTTCTATCCACGTTATGCAGGCTGTCATTTAATGCAGAGTATAATTGCAGATATTTTAAAGTACTGTCCCGGTTTTTTTGACTGATATAAACGTATGAAAGCAACCCGTAAGCGCTTGCCATATACCGGGGCTGCCCAACATTTTTAGCAGTTTCCAGGGCTTTCATGGCATAAAAAAGACTGGAGTCCGGTTTATTTAGAACCACATACAAAGAACTTAATAAAGCATAGCTTTCTTCAAGATTGGAAACATTATTGTGCTCTGTATTGGCTTTTACTGCTTTAAGGGAGGCATCCATGGCCAGGTTAAAATTTCCCTTTGCACGGTAAATGCTTCCAATGATGGTTAAAGTAAGGCCCTGGTATTTTCTTCCTTCAAATGATAATTTGGAAAAAAGATCCAATGCTCTTTGTGCAAAAAGAAGCGCTGAATCCTGTTTATTAAGGTCTAGATAAACTTTTCCCAGGTTCATATTTGCTAATGCAAGCAACACAGTATCCTGAACAGATTCAGCAAGGCTTATTGCAGTAAAGTAATTTGCAATTTGCTTATCGGTATTGCCGGTAACACCATACAAATGCCCCATATTATGATGAACATAGCCTAACGCATCAAGGCGCTGCTTTCCCGGGGTTACGCCTTCTGGAAGGTTCCATATATTTTTTTCACTGGCTGGGTCTTCTGTAATTTTTAATGCTTGCAAAAATGATTCAAGCGACCTGGGGTAATTGCCTAAATGCATTAACATATATCCCTTATTATCTAGTGCTTGTGCTTCATTTAATTTTAATTTTAATTTTTGAGCAATTGGTATACTTTGATCCAGGTAAAAAAGAGAACTATCCCGATTTATTTCATTATAAAATAATCCCAGTTGAAAATAAACGTCCATACGGATTGTATCATTGGCGGCATTCTTCAATGCAATATGCAGGCTGTCCAATTTTTTTTGCCCGGACTGTGCCAATACAAAAACCGGCAGCAACAAAAGCAACGCTATTTTTATATATATTTTCATGAAATTTATTTAGGTAATTGGCAACAAAATAATAAACTCACTTCCTTCTCCTTCCTTCGTTTCCACTTTTAGTTCACCACCATGTGCCTTTACAATATCATACGCTAATGATAAACCCAAACCTGTGCCCTGCCCGGTTGGTTTGGTAGTAAAGAAGGGTTGAAAGATTTTATCCAAAACTTTTTGAGGGATGCCGTTGCCGTTGTCTTTTACAGAAATTAAAATTTTGCCGTCATTGTTTTTTGTACTTACTGAAACAGTCGGTTCGTAATTTTCAGAATTTTGTCTTTTCTTTTCTGATACAACGTAAAATGCATTGTTGTATAAATTCAATAGTACTCTTCCAATATCCTGCGGAATAGTATTGATGTTACCAATGCTTTCATCAAAATAGGTATTCATTATTGCATTAAAATCTTTGTCTTTTGCCCGAAGACCGTGATAGGAGAGTCGTAAGTATTCATCACACAAAGCATTAATATCTGTAGGTTCTTTTATGCCTGATGTTTGTCTTGAATGTTGCAGCATTCCTTTTACAATCGCATCGGCACGTTTGCCATGATGATTAATTTTTTCTTCATTTTCTTTAATGTCGTTGAGAATCGTTTTCACTCCTTTAATATTTCCTTTATCAACCTCGCTTTCTGCTTCATCAATCAATTCTGTATTAACTTCAGAAAAATTATTCACGAAGTTTAACGGGTTTTGTATTTCATGTGCAATGCCGGCCGTTAGTTCGCCCAGCGAGGCCATTTTTTCTGACTGGATAAGTTGGGATTGAGTGGATTTTAATTCTATAAGCGTTTCTTCTGCTTTTTGCCTTTGATTGTCTGTTTCTTTTTTTTGTTGTTGAAGCAGGTTATACGCTTTTTGTTTATGCCTGTTAATTTTGAATTGAAAAAATGCAATCACTGCAGCTGCTAACACAACTATTGCAAGTGCAGCAATTATAAAATACTGCTGCGTCTTTATTCTTTTTGCTTCTGCATCTTTTTTGTCTTGCCGCGCTTTTGCCAATGTTTCTTTTTTGTCGAAATCATATTGCATTTGCAGCTCCACCGCTTTTCTTGTGTTTTCTTCGTTATATAAACTATCAGTAATACTTTTCGATAATTTATAATGGTCCAATGCTTCTCTAAAATTTCCCTGTGCACTATCCAGGCGATATAAAGCACCATAAGATTGCCGCATTTCTTCCAAATCGCCCCTTTCTTTTGAAATCGACAACGCTTTATTTAAATAACCAGATGCCTTGTTGAATCTTCTTAGTTTGAAATAAGTTTCACCAATATTGAGATTAGCAGAGTTTAAAACTTGTTTGTTTCCCGTTTTTTGTGCGATGTCTAATCCTGTAAAAAAACTTTTTATTGCCTCACCATAATTATCAAGGTCTACATACACATTTCCAAGGTTGAGATAGGAAAGCGAAAGGGCATATTGATCTTTATTTTCTTCCGCAACTTTTATTGCTTCAAGATAGTTTTTCAATGCGTCCTGGAATTTCCCGGTTTCTTCATAAACTATTGCGATATTGGCATAAGCGGCGCTAATTAAATTCTTAGCCCCAATCTCTTTAGCTAAATTCAAACTGGTGAGGTGGTTTTTTAATGCCTCGGGGTAATTTTTTTGCTTCCAATAAATAAGCCCAATGTTTTGGTGACCGGCAGCCATGCGGAATTTATCTCCTAATTCCTCCGCGACCTTCTGCCCGGCAAAATAGTTTTTCAATGCCTCAGGGTAATCGCCTCGTTTCGAATATATATCTCCAATATTTCCATATGCAAGAGACACCCCATGCTTATAGCCGGCCTGTTCAGCTATGCTTATTGCAATTCTAAAATTCTTTAATGCATCCGTAACACTGTCCAGTGCTGCATACACATTACCAATATTATTATAGGCTCTTGATTTTTGCCTTAGCGCTTTGATGGTGTCTGTTCTATTATCGGGGGAAAGAATTTCGTTATATTCTCTTAAGGCATCATTACAGTTTTTCAATGCCTCATCAGACCTGTTAAGAGTAAGCAGTGCGAAACTTCTATACAAGTATGCATCTGCCATACCCATTTTGAAATTTAACCTGGCGGAAAGAGTAAGCGCTTCATTGGCATAATAAATTGCGGTATCGGGAATATTATAATTAAATGTCACTGCAAGTGCGTTGAGTGTATTAACCCGGTTGGTATCTTCTCTTCCGTTTTTTAAAACAGCAAACAAAGAGTCGGTATTTTGACTCATCGCCGGAAAATACTGAAACAGATTCAGTATGAACATAAGCACAAACAGTTGTTTCATGATTGCTTATTTTTAAATTGGTAACAGTATTACAAACTCGCTTCCTTCACCCTCTTTCGTCTCCACTTTTATTTCGCCGCCATGTGCCTTAATAATATCATAAGTTGTCTGAACCATGATTTATGGGATTTATCTGATTTGCCTGATTAATTTAAGCGCTTGGTAAAACAATTGTAAACGTTGTTCCTTCACCTTCTTTCGTCTCCACTTTTATTTCGCCGCCATGTGCCTTTACAATGTCATAAACTAAGGACAAACCCAATCCTGTTCCCTGCCCGGTTGGTTTTGTTGTAAAAAAAGGTTGAAAGATTTTATCCAATACTTTTTGAGGAACGCCGTTTCCATTGTCTGCAACGCTCACTTCCACCATCCCGTTTAATTTTTTTGTTGAAACCATAACTGTTGGTTCATAGTTATCAATGCCCGAGTTCTTCTTCTCATTTACCACATAAAAGGCATTGGTTATTAAATTCAGGATTGCTCTGCCCATTTCCTGTGGAATCACATTCACCTTTTCCAACCCGTCCCCATAGTCAGTTTTCGTTGCAGCATTAAAGGATTTATCTTTTGCACGTAAACCATGAAAGGCTAATCTCAAATATTCATCAGCCAGTTTATTAATATCTGTAGGTTCTTTTGTTGCACTGCTGCTGCGGCTATGCTGCAACATTCCTTTTACGATGCCATCTGCTCTCTTACCATGATGATTTATTTTTTCCAGGTTTTGTTTTACATCATTCATTATTTCTTTTACTTCTTTAAAGTTGCCTTTGGCCACTTCTTCCATCATTTCATCCAGCAATTCATTGCTTACTTCTGAGAAATTGTTGACGAAGTTTAAGGGGTTTTGAATTTCGTGTGCAATGCCGGCAGTGAGTTCTCCGAGGCTTGCCATCTTTTCTGATTGGATCAATTGTTTTTGGGTAACCTGCAGGTCATTTAATGTGCTGTCCACCTGTTGTTTTGCCGCTTCCAGTTTATTGAAATCTTCATAACGGGCATAGGCGGTAGAGAATGCATCTGCTACGGATTGAATGAGGCTTATTTCTTCTTCAACCAATTGTGTTGTATTGCCTACATATAACATGCCCTGCAAAAAAGGAAGGAAGTGTAAATAAAATCCACCGTGAGGAATTGTTTTCAGGTACAATTCGGCTGACTGAAGCGCTCCCTGCTTCGCCAGTATTTCTGCAAATTTTTTGAACTCTTCCTCATCCCAATGATCAATATATTTTTCTTTATGATGCCAGTTGTCTATTGCCTTCCTGAGTTTTCCCGGCGTATCATAAGGAAGATGAAAGGCTGCTATCGCTTTTCCATCAGGGGTAGAAAGAAATGTATGAACCTGTTGTTCTTCTTCATCCATAATAAAGACACCGCAGCGGATGAATGGAATACCCAGTATGGTCAATTCATTCCATATTAATGGAGTGATCCTGTCGAGGTCACTGATACTACGCATGGAAGCAATGTCTGCCCGGATGCGATCAAGTGCTGCCTGCTTTATAGCCTGCTTAGCGCTGGCTTCGGCCAGTTGCAGATCATTGAAGCGGGTATAAGCCAATGAAAAAACGGAAGTGGCCCGCTGCAGCAGATCCCAGCTTTCTTTAGATATTTCCCTGGGAGAAGCCGCACCTATGTAGCCGTTTGAAAATTTATATAAATGATAAGTACGGTCGGGAATATTGTCTCCATAAAATGCGCTTGCGCCAAAAACCTTCGAATGTTCAGCGCAATAGTTGATCCATTCTTTTCGGTTAGTGCCTTGCATTACAATGGATATTTGTTTTTTATCTGAGCGATAAAATGCCAACATCTCCCTGCCCACCCATGTTTTATTCAGGTCCATGGTCATGTGGTCCGCCACTAATTTTTTTTCTTCCTGGTCCTGTATAGCAAACCAGCATTCAGTTTTACCGGTTTGTTCATTATGTATATAAATAGAACTTGTTTCTAATTCTTCCACTCCCAGCGAACCCATTTCTTTCCGGAGTACTTCAGCCACTTCAGTCAATTCATGGGGTTTTTGCATGGCCATCGCTCTTGCTCTCACTCTTTCCATGGCTGTTTCTATCTGTGCCTGTCTTGTTTGCGCTTCGGCTTTTTGCAGATCGAGGAAACGGGTATAGGTTTGTTCAAAAACTTTAGCGAAGCGTTTAAATATTTCGTGAGCTTCCGGTACTGGTTCATAAGTAATGAACAACAAAAATCCCCCTTTAAAACTTGCAAGATGATTGACCTGAAAAACAGGTAAAGAAATCCCGGCGTCATCAAATTGCTCAAAAACAGGTTTGAGTTCCGGCAACGTTTTCATATACCTGTAATGCTCTGCCAGTTCCGATCCGCCTTGTTGGTTCACAAAAAGCTCCTCGTTGTTTTGAATAGCTTCATACCAGGGCAGAAAACTTGCATGCTCAGTAAGGGGTAATGTGAAAGGTATTTGCAATTCACCTTCGCTACTCATGATGCAGGTGCTCGATTTTTTATCGGCTGAAAGAATATTGTATCCACAACTCCAGGCCGGCATGCCCAGTGATTGCACCTGTAGAAAAAGCAAATTAGCCGCTTCAGGTAGTTCATCACTCTTTTGCATAGCCATCGTTCTTGCACGTACTCTTTCCATCGCCAATTGAATCTGCCCTTCCCTTGCCTGCGCTTCTGCTTTTTGCAGATCGAGGAAGCGGGTATAGGTTTGTTCAAATGTTTTTCCGAAACGTTTAAAAATATCATGCGCTTCGGGATAGGGTGTCAGCGTAATAAATAAAAGGAATCCCTGTGCAAAAAAAACGCAATGATTGATCTGAAATCCTGGTAAAGAAATGCCGCATGCTTCAAAGCCTTTAAGCACTTCTCCGATTATTGGCACCGTTTTCATGTAACCGTATGTTGCTGCCAGTTGTTCGCCGCTCCATTCAAAGATGATGGATTCTTCTCCCCTTTGCCTTGCCTTTAGAATGTGTAAAAAGAAATCGTCTTCTGAAGAAGGAATTATATAAGGTGGGGTGATGCCGCCTGTTGGCGATGGGTTATACCCGATAAATGAAGTATCATTGTTTTCCCAGATATTGAAACCACTTGTCCATGTTTCAATTCCCAGATCGCTTATTTGCTTAAAAAGTAATGCAGCAGCATCCGCAAGTTCATCACTTTTTTGCATCGCCATGGTTCTTGCTCGCACTCTTTCCAATGCCAATTGAATTTCAGCTTCTCTTACCTGTGCTTCTGCTTTTTGAAGATCGAGAAAGCGGATATATGATTGTTCAAAAACTTTTGAAAAGCGGATTAGAATGTCATTTGTTTCTTTTGAAAAAAGCTTGCCGGTGTAGTCATTTAAAAAAATGCCGGAATGTTTCTGAATGGCGAAAGAAAAACCAAAATATTCCTGCGCCATCACCCAGGCTTTTAATTCATCCGATGCTGCACTGAAACCTGAATGATTAAAAATATGCGTAAAGTAAATTCTCTTTTCTTCTCCTGAATAAACCTTGGCTACTAACTCCCAACCTTGCTCGCGGCCTTCATTACAATCACGAAACATAATGTGATCAAAATACGGCAGCTCTGCTTTTAACGGTTCATCAAATTGTTCCGGTATCCATATCCAATGCAGCAAATCCTTTGAGCCGGGTGAAAATGTTACTAATGAAACACCACCATTCATTTCAATATTCAGCTCTGTAATTTTTTCCACTACTGTCTTAACCACGTCTTTTATTTCATCGCTCTTATGCATGGCTAATGAACGGCTGCGCACCTTCTCTAACGCCGCTTCTATTCTTGCTTCCATTGCCTGCGCTTCTGCCTGTTTTAAATCATTAAAGCGGGTGTAGGTCTGTTGAAAAACTTTTCCAAACCGCATTAGGGTTTTATTTTCTTCATCGGAATAAGGAATGCCCGAAAAGTTTTCAATGTAGAGGGAAACATTATCAAACAACACTGTTGAAGCTGCAAGGGCGGGACAACTTAAATAAAAATCTTTTGATGCTTCCGGTAACCCTGGAACATATGATAAAAGCTCATTGTAAAATTTATTTTTTTCTTCAAAATTTAAATGGGTTTCAAAAAAATCTTTTCCTTTTTCTTTGGCTTCATCAAATTGATTCGCCCACACAGAATCAAACCAGGGATGCGTAATTTTAGAAGGAATGTCCTGCTCATCAGCGATCCAAAAATTCCAATCGCCTCCGGGTGTATAGTCAACAACAAAACCTGCGTGATCAAGGTTAATGTTTACATGCCTGAGTTGCTGATAAACAACTCTAATTACTTCTTTCAACTCTTCGCTTTTTTGCATACCCATGCTGCGGCTGCGCACTCTTTCCAATGCAGCTTCAATTTGTGCTTCCCTTGCCTGCTCTTCTGCTTTTTGGAGATCGAGAAAACGGGTATAGGTTTGTTCAAAGACAGCAGCAAATCTTTTGAATACATCGTGAAATTCAGGACAAGGTTCCAATGTAATAAACAGCAAATTGCCTTGTGAAAAATTAGCGATGTTATGTATTTGTGTTTTAGGCAGCTCGAAACCCATGCTTGCCGAATAGTCAAACCATGCTTTGAAAGCAGGAATAGTTTTCAGGTATTCATAATGCTCCTGCATTCTTTGGCCACCCAACTCCAATACAAAAAATTGCTCTCCTTTTTGTTTCGATTGCACATACCGAACAAAATTCGCGTCTTCTGTTAAGGGAATATTCATCACTGCATTAAAGTCGCTTCCATCCTGGGTGCTCATCCAGGAAGTGAATTCCTTTTCATCTTCTTCCCAAATATTATATCCGCAGCTATAAGCAGGTACTCCTAACGATTTCACCTGTTGAAATAATAAGGCGGCTGCATCTTTCAGTTCATCACTTTTTTGCATCGCCATTGTTCTGGCACGAACTCGTTCCAATGCTAATTGAATTTGCCCTTCTCTTGCCTGGGCTTCGGCTTTCTGCAGATCAAGGAAGCGGGTGTAGGTTCTTTCAAATTCAATAGCAAAGCGGCCGAGAATCTTTTTCTCATCTTCCCTTAAATCGGTTACAACCATTACGCCAAAGCAACCGTATTTCATGAAAGCTTCTACATAATACAAACCGCCGGAGAAATGTTCCGGTTTCAGTTGTTCAACGCCATCAATCAACTCCTCCCAGGCAGCAAAATAACTTTCCACTCCAGACGGAGGCACATGATAGGAAACAATGGGTTCATTGCCTTTCCAATCAATAAGACATTGTACTGTTGCCGGTTCATTTCTATCTAAGGGATAATTTATAGCCTTACTTTTAAATGAATTATTTTCTGCCCATGCTGCCCAGAAAATATGCCTGTCCTTTTCTTCATCAGGCAGCCATAGAAATGAAAATGCTGAGTGAATACCGAGCAAAAGAACCTGTTCGTGGAAAACACGTAAAGTGTCATCCAGCTCTTTCGAATGCTGCATGATCATGCTTTGTGTACGGGTGCGTTCCAGCGCCGCTTCAATCTTTGCTTCTCTTGCCTGCGCTTCTGCTTTTTGGAGATCAAGAAAGCGGGTATAGGTTTGATCAAAAACCTGGGCAAAGCGTTTGAATATCTGCTTTTCGTTACAGGGTTGTTCTGTTATCACTACCAGGTAGCCTTTTGAAAAATAGGCACAACTCAATTGTTGCCATACGGGTTGTTTAATTCCTGCTGCTGCCTGCGCATCAAAAGCTGCTCTGGCCGAAGAAATGGTCATCAGCCATTCATAGTGTTGTTGCAATGCTTCACCAGTTATCACTTCTTCATAATAGGATTCACCATTCATCCATGCCTGGTATATGTTGGTATGCAGTGCATCTCCCACATGCGGTAAAATGAGATCGGGCATAAACCCATTGCCTCCACTTAACCACCATTCATCGGAAGTTTTATTTCTATCACATAAAACAAAACCACAAGTCCATAATTCTGGCACTAATGCATTGAGCTGTGCAAACAATAAAGCAGAAGTATCGCCGAGGTCAGTACTCTTTTGCATGGCCATTGTTCTTGCACGAACTCTTTCAAATGCTGCTTCAATTGTGGCCTCTCTTGCCTGCCCTTCGGCTTTTTGCAGATCGAGAAAACGGGTATAAGTTTGTTCAAATACTTTGGCAAGACGTTCCAAAATAGCAATCGCTTCCTCCGGTAAACGTTTATAACCTGCTGCGGATATTAATCCATAACGTATGCTGGCGTAACTTAAATAAACTTCTCTTTCTTTTAAGACAGATGACTTTACTTCTTCAGGTAGTGCATTAAAACCCGTCTCATAAAGCCAATAATTATCAAAGTCCCGCTTCACTTTATCCTTGTGATGCAACGTCATCGGTGGGCCCTGTTGCTTCCAAAGTTTCCACAGTTTTTTGTACACGGGATGTTTCTGGCCTTCAACATAATAGCAGTTCGGCAGCTTAGCGCCTTTAGATTCGGCCACCCAATTTTCAATGCGGTCAGAAGCCTCGTCGAATATCATGATAGAACAGCCCCATTCGGCTAAACCCAGTGAATCCAATTGTGCATACAAAACAGATACAACTTCTTTCAATTCCTCACTATTGTACATGGCCATGGTTCTGGTTCTTACTTTTTCCAGCGCAGCTTCAATTTCCAGTTCCCTGTTTTTTTCTTCCAGTTCTATGGTGCGGCGTTTTACCGCATCCTTCAGGCGCAGGTTTTCCTCTTTTATTTTATCAGTGTTTACCTGTTCTCCACCGCTGGTTCTTGCATCAGGTAATGAACCATGCTGCTGAATGATCAGCCATTTGTTACCCATTTTACCAAACAATGTTGATATACGTCCCGGTCCATAAAAGGTCCAGCTTCTGCCCATCAGAATAAAAAAATCAGATTCTTCTGTAACAAGGATATTATCCCCTGCTGGTGCCAGTGATATCTTCCTGTTTCTCATTTCGCTTTTTCCCGCCACCTGGTCTGCTGTGGCTTTATAATACTTAACCGTTTCTTTTTTATTTTTAAAAACTTCGCCCTGACCAGAGCCGATCACCCGGATGTTTTCATCCATCAGGGATGACATAGTTCGAATTTTACCACTCAGATAAGCATCCCAATACTTGTGGTACAATGCAAGAATTTCAGTTTCCAGTTTTTTTGGCAATTTCATTTTCAGTCATTAGCTGGTAAGAGAATAGTGAACTCCGTTCCCTCGTTTTCTTTTGTCGAAACTTTTATTTCACCACCATGTGCTTTAATAATATCATAACTTAAACTCAATCCTAACCCTGTGCCCTGCCCGGTGGGTTTGGTAGTAAAGAAGGGTTGAAATATTTTATCCAGTACTTGTTGTGGAATGCCGTTGCCGTTATCTTTCACACTCACTTCATTTTTGCTATTTATTTTTTTCGTACTTATGGTAACGGTTGGTTCGTATTTTTCAATTCCTGACTTCTTTTTTTCAGTTACAGCATAAAACGCATTGTTATATAAGTTTAACAATACCCTCCCTATATCTTGCGGCACCATATTGATGGTATTGACGTCGTCATCAAAATCTGTTTTTACTATTGCATTAAATTCTTTGTCTTTTGCACGAAGACCATGATAGGCCAACCGTAAATATTCATCAGCCAGTTTATTAATATCTGTAGGTTCTTTTGTTGCACTGCTGCTGCGGCTGTGTTGCAGCATCCCTTTTACAATGGCATCGGCACGTTTGCCATGATGATTTATTTTTTCTTCATTGCCTATAATGTCATCCGCAATTACATTTGCATCGTCTAAATTCCCTTTACTTATTTCATCTTTCATTTCAAATAGCAATTCTCTATTTACCTCAGAAAAATTATTCACAAAGTTTAAAGGGTTTTGTATTTCATGGGCGATACCTGCAGTGAGTTCTCCAAGGCTTGCCATTTTTTCTGATTGGATGAGTTGTTGCTGTGTTGATTTAAGCTCGTGCAAAGTGATTTCAACTTTTTGCTTTTGCTCCTGCAAATCAATATTGGCCTTGTGTTTTTGGCGGTTATTTCTGAAAAGAATAATGGCAACAACAAGAAAAACAACTACGCCAGTAAGCAAACTCCATTGCCTTATCTTATTCTGATAGGCTATTCGTGACTCTTCAAGTGCAGTTTGTCTTTCCTGTTCCTCGATTGTAGCAGCCTGAAGCTGTTGCACTTTTTGCACGCCATATAAACTGTCTTTTGTTGCAGATGCAATCTTATAATATTTTACCGCTTCTTTAGGGTCTTTTTCTGTATATAACTCAGCCAATAAGCTACTTGCTGCAACTATCCTGTTTTTATACGACAGTAATTCTCCAAGTCTTAAACCTTCTTTTGCATAGAAAATAGCTGAGTCAGGCTGATTGAGTTTTTTATAAACCTGGGCAATGGCGTTAATTGCGGTGGCGGCTTCTCTATATGCGGTGTCGGCTATGGCAGCTCTATTGCTTTTGCTGTAATATTTGATAGCCAGCATAAATTCATTTCTTTTGAGTGCTATATCTCCCAGTAGCCTGTTATTGATAATTATCCAGATTGCATCCGGCAGTTTCTTTGCCTGGAGCATTTTCACCTGCCTTTCTGCAGCATCCAGTTGGCCCGATTCTTCATAGGCAACACCAAAAAAATATTGTGTAACGTTCCACTGAAAATCATCATAATTTATTTTCAATACCTCGTCAGATTTTTGAAGATAATATATTGCCTTAGGCATATTCCCGACATTGAGATAAACATTTGCTATGCGAATTAAACTATATACCTCTTCGTAAGCATATCCTTCTTCTTCAGAAATTTTAAATGCTTTTAATCCAAGCTGCAGCGCAAAAGGAAGCTCTCCTTTCTCTCTTTGCAAAACACATAAAGCGATTAACGAACGAACCTCACCTTTTTTAAAACTAATTTTTTGTGAGCCGGATAAGGCTTCATTAGCCAGGAGCAACGCTGTATCAGGTTTATTTGACCTGTATGCCTCAGCTAATTTGCTTTTGAGTATAAGCCGGGCAGAATCTGCTGTTGCCAGGGAAAGTTGTTTCATTAAACTATCTGCATCCTTAAAAGTCTCCCGTTGGCATAGCGCAGAAACAAAAGACATTGCAGATAATAAAACTGACAAATAAAATTTCATGTCGTGAGAGTTTTTTAAACTGGTACTTGAATTATGAACTCACTTCCTTCTCCTTCCTTCGTTTCCACTTTCAATTCCCCGCCATGTGTTTTTATAATATCATAACTCAAGCTCAATCCCAATCCTGTTCCCTGCCCTGTTGGCTTTGTGGTAAAAAATGGTTGGAATATTTTATCTAAAATTTTCTGTGGAATACCATTGCCATTATCCTTCACCGTTAGTTCTACTCTGTTATTGATTTTTTTTGTACTTACTGAAATCGCAGGTTCATAGCCTGCCTGTCCGGTAGGCAGGCCTTTAGTTTGTTGTTTTGCTTTTTCAGTTACTGCATAAAATGCATTATTAAATAAGTTGAGTAACACTCTACCGATGTCTTGGGAAACGATATTTATTTTACCAACACTTTCATCAAAGTCAGTTTTTATTTCAGCATTGAAGTTGTTGTTCCTGGCTCTTAAACCATGATAGCTTAATCGCAAATATTCATCACACAATGCATTAATGTCTGTTGGCTCTTTTACACCTGTGCTTAACCGTGAGTGTTGCAGCATGCCTTTTACAATTGCATCGGCCCTTTTACCATGATGATTTATTTTTTCTTCGTTATCTGTAACATTTTTTGCAATCAGCTTTACCTCATCCAAATTTCCTTTTGCAATTTCTTCGTTCATTTCAGCCAGCAATTCTTTATTTACCTCCGAAAAATTATTCACGAAGTTCAACGGGTTTTGTATTTCGTGCGCAATACCGGCTGTGAGTTCGCCCAATGAGGCCATTTTTTCTGATTGGATCAATTGTTTTTGCGTAACCTGCAGGTCATTTAATGTACTGTCAACTTGTTTTTTTGCCGCTTCCAGTTTATTAAAATCTTCATAGCGGGCATAAGCAGTAGAAAATGCTTCTGCTAAGGATTGGATCGATTTTATTTCTTCTTCACCCAATTGGGTTGTATTGCCTACATATAACATGCCCTGCAAAAAGGGAAGAAAGTGTAAATTAAATCCACCCGTGGGAATTGTTTTCAGGTACAGTTCGGCTGATTGAAGCGCTCCCTGCTTCGCCAGTATGTCTGCAAACTGTGCGAACTCTTCATCACCCCAGTGATCAATATACTTTTCCTTCAGGTGCCAGTTTTCTATTACCTTCCTGAGATTTCCGGGTGTATCATAGGGTAGATGAAAGGCTGCTATCGCTTTTCCGTCAGGTGTGGAAAGAAATGTATGAACCAGTTGTTGTGCTTCATCCATAATAAACACACCGCAACGGATGAAAGGAATACCGAGTATGGTCAATTCAGTCCATATTAAAGGAGTGATCCTGTCCAGGTCGCTGATGGTACGCATGGAAGCAATTTCTGCACGAACACGGTCGAGTGCGGCCTGCTTTACAGCTTCTCTTGCATTTGCTTCTGATTTTTGTAATTCTAAATAGCGTCTGAAAGTAAGGTCAATAATCGTTGCAAACCGCTTTAATATCTTTATCTCTGCTTCATTGTAAGGGGTTTCTGACCATGTAAACAAACCACCAACGGAAAAGTATAAAAAAGTGCCATATTGTTTTCGTATATCCTGCGAATCAGGAACCGGAACAGGTAGGCCTTTTAAAAGAACTTCATAATAAGATGTTAGTTGTTCGCCACTCAATTCAGGATAATAGTCTTCATTTTTTAACCATGTATCATAAATTTTTTCTAATACAGGATGACCTGATAGCTCTACCAGGCCTACTAACGAAAGACTATCTCCATCATTACCTGAAGTGGTAGAATACAATTGCGCTTTTCGGGATTCCCTGTTCAGAAGACCAACTCCACAACGAATAGGATTAATGCCAAGCTTTCTTAACTCTGTAAACACCATGCTGGCAGTAACAGAAAGATCATTGCTGTTGTGCATGGCCATTGCCTTGCCACGAACTTTTTCCAATGCTGCTTCAATGGTTGCCTCTCTTGCCTGGGCTTCTGCCTTTAGCAGGTCCATGTAGCGCCTGTATGTTTGCCCGAAAACGCCTGTAAATCTTTTAAAAATATTTGCCAGTTCATCCGGTATTGGGTTTTCTGTAAATACAAAAAGTGTCCCGTCTGAAAAAGTGAAATCATTATGAATGATTTTTTCCGGCAGCGATCTTAGATCTACTGTGGCGTTATAATCCGGGGCATTGTTAATGGCTGTGAAGTAATTTACCATATCTTCTCCTGTCAGCTCATACGTATAACTTTTTTCTTTGTTTCTCCATGCATTCTTAACACCCTTCAGCAAGGGATGTAGTGTCATATCCAGGTTACCAATATGAAGAATAGCTTTACCAGCAGGATCCGTAGAAGCCGTCCATAGCTCCATATTATCTGTATCGCCTAAGATGCCAATACCACAACGGGTCTTTTTATCTACACCGATACTGATCAGTTCGTCGAACATCGACAGCACCGTTGCACCAACATCGTTGCTATTGTGCATAGCCATGGTTTTGCTCCTGACTCTTTCCAGGGCAGCTTCAATTTGTGCTTCTCTTGTCTGCGCTTCTGCTTTTTGAAGATCAAGAAAACGTTTGTAAGTCAAATCAAACACATTGGCAAATCTTTTCATTACTTTTTTTGCCTCCCCGGAAAATTCGCCTTCCTGGAAAGCAAACAGACCGCCGCCGTGATACACGGCAACAAAACAATACTGGCGCTTGCTTTTTGATTCAGCAGAAGTGAACTGTGATTCTGGTAATTGAAACCGTGCAGTTTTCACAGCTTTATAGTATGCGGCTAAATCATCGCCTTCTAACATGTAATAAAAGTCTTCTTGTCGCAACCAGGTTTCAAAAGCGCCTTGTAACAGCGGATGAATATCGATTGGCTCACCGCCTGTAACCTGTACAGCGGAACCATGTTCGCTGGTTGAAGTAACCCACGCATCCCCCGTTCTTTTTTCTCTATTTAAAACACTGATACCGCATCGTAACACGCCAAGATCTAATTTATCCAGCTCGTCAAACACTACAGCAATGGCGCTATTAAAGTCACCCGTTTTGTGCATAGCCATTGCCCGGGAACGCACCCGCTCCAGGGCCGCTTCAGTCCTGGCTTCTCTTGCCTGTGCTTCTGCTTTTTGGAGGTCGAGAAAGCGGGTATAAGTTTGTTCGAAGACCTGAGCGAAGCGCTGTAATAACCTGATATTTTCCTCAATGCTTTCAACATTATCAATTGCCTGGAAGAATCCATATTTGGTGTATATGTATGTAAAATGAATATCGGAGTTGATGCGCATTTGCGCCTTAAATTCTTCGGAAACGTGTCTGTAATCAGTTTCCTCAACCAGGAACCTCACGTAGTCATCGTGTTCATCTCCTTCCAGGTATATTTTTACAACCGGCTTCTTTTGCTCCCAGGCTTTCCACACTTTACGGATCACCGGATTGTTTCGACCTGCAACCTTATAACTCCGCAAATGATCGGTCGTCCAAAAATCGGCTTGCCAGTATTCGATGACATCAGCATCCGGTTGAAAAATGGCGATATCTATTCCAATCGTGGAAACGTCCAGCGATATTAATTGGCTATACAATAGATTGACCACCTCAGCCAGTTCTTCACTCTCATGCATGGCCATTGTTCTGGCCCGGACTCTTTCCAAAGCCAGTTGAATCTCAGCTTCTCTGGCCTGTGCTTCTGCTTTTTGGAGATCGAGGAAGCGGGTGTAAGTTTGTTCGAAAACTTTACAAAATCTTTGGAGCAATATGAACACTTCCTCGTCAGCCTTCCTCCAGGAGGAATAGCCAAGAAAACCAAAATGATGACGACATTGAAGCAAATGGTAGTCGGTAGATTCTACTTGAATATTCTTAAGATCGAAAAGATCCAATTCTTTTAATAGTTTCTGAGCGAATTCCTTTTCAAATGAAAATTGGCGAAAAAGCTCTTCGTTTTTGAAAGCATCAATGTCAGCCTGAAAGCTGTAATTATCCTTTCCATGAAACGTTTTGTTTGATTTGAGGATGCCTCCTCCGTTATTCCAGAGTTCAATTGTATTAGCTTCTGCATTTACAAGGGCTATCCAGCACGTTACTGTTTCTGATCTAAGAATTCTGAATTGATTGGTCAATTCTATAACTACCTGTTCTAGCTCATCACTTTTGTGCATGGCCAAAGACCTGCTCCTAACCCTTTCCAAGGCAGCTTCTATCTGTGCCTCTCTGGCCTGTGCTTCTGCTTTTCTTAAATCCAGAAATCGTTTATAGGTCATTTCAAAAACCCTGGTGAATCTAACCAGTAACGTTTCTTTTTCCGCAGTAAATAGTGTCCCGGTAATAATACAGAGATAACCATACGAAAAATTTCCACAGTAAAAGATAGTTGGATTGGGAAAATTGTTCACTGCATTCTGAAGAGCCTCTTCTGATCCTAACTGCGGACTAACAAATCGGACGTGTTCTTTAAGCATAGCATCACCAACCGTTTGACAAAAAACGGGGTCTTTACGCTTCCATGCTCCATAACGGTTATTTAAAACAACATCACCAACCAAAGGCAGGTAAAATCTTTCCATTGATTTCCCTTCAGTATTCGTTATCCAACCATACTGGGTTTTATTTTGTTCATCTATTTCAACATACCCGCAATTGATGAAATCTGTAATGCCCAGTTTTTGAAGCTCTTTATAAAGCACTTCGGCAGCTTCCCCCAACTCTTCACTTTTGTGCATCGCCATCGCCCTTGACCGCACTCTTTCCAAAGAGACTTCAATTTGTGCTTCTCTTGCCTGTGCTTCTGATTTTTGAAGATCGAGGAAACGGGTGTAGGTTTGTTCAAATACTTTTGCAAAACGTTGAAGGATGGTTGCTTTTTCTTCTGACAGCGCTTCATGGCCAAGAACCTGCAACGCACCGTTTGTAAAGTAAGCAGTAGATAACGTTACCGCAGGCAAACTTATCATTGCATTTTTTGCTTCTTCGGGAGCATTTTTAAAATCAGTTTTGGTAAAGAAGATTGCATCAAAACTTTTTTTCCCCTCTCCTGTATATTCATAAACTACATACACATCTCCCCGCTTCCATGGATTCAACAATGCATCGAAATACGGGTGAGCAAAGCGGGGCACATGATAACTTACCGGAAAAATATCTTTTGTAAAGCCAGATACCCAATACTGAGCGTTGCCGGTATCTTTATCAATTATAATGATGTTAGTGGCTTTCGAATCAAAATCTAATTGCTGTAATTGTTCATTAATCACCAGCACGGCTTCGCGAAGTTCATCACTATTTTGCATGGCCATTGTTCTTGCACGAACTCTTTCTAATGCCAGTTGAATTTGTGCTTCTCTTGCCTGTGCTTCTGCTCGTTGCAGATCGAGAAAACGGGTATAGGTTTGCTCAAAAACTTTTCCAAAGCGCTTCAGGATATCATTTTCTTCCTCCGAAAATTTTTTCCCAAAATGGTTGATGATGAAAATACTGGTATGTTCAGATACACAACAGGAACGTGTATATCCTCCCGGACTTGACAGTACCTCTTTTTTCTCTTTAGCCTTCAGTTTGGACCATGGTTCATGCGTAAATAAAAAAGTGAAAAAATCTTTTTTCTCTTTTGGTGTGTATGCTTCCGTAAAAAATCCCGGGCCTTTTTTGATTCCTTTCAGTATCCTGGTGTAAAAACGTTTACGATAGTAGGGGATGTATACTTCCTCAGAAGTATCAGCCGTACCACCCGATCCCCAGCAACGTAGCTCTTTATCAATTTCATCATTAATGGTAATAAACGATCCTCCGTGAATAGCAATGTTCAACTTGAGTAATTCCTGGTGCACCGTATGGATGACCGCCTGCAATTCCGATGTGTGGTGCATGGCCATGGTTCTGGCCCGCACTCTTTCCAGCGCTAATTCAATCTCTGCTTCTCTTGCCTGTGCTTCAGCTTTTTGAAGATCGCGAAAGCGTGTATAGGCTTGCTCAAAAACTCTCCCAAAACGTTTCAATATTTCATTTTCATTTTCAGAAAATTCTTTTCCTGAATATTTGGCTATCTGAATACCTGTATTTTTTGACAAAGCGAATGATAGCAGAAAAAATTCACTCTCAATTAAAAATTTTTTTCTGTCACCAGGTATGCGACTGTACCCGGTGTTATTGAAAGCATAGTTGAACCATTCATTTTTTTCCTCAAAAGAATAACGGTTAGAATAAAAATCCAGTCCATTTTTTTTCGCATCTTCCAAATCTTTGAATAAGGGGAGATCAACATATGGAATATGGAAATAGGAAGAATAATTAGTAGTTGATGTGGCAACCCATTGTTGCCAGTCTTTTGAGCCCTCTTTAAAAATGAAGATGCTTGATACATTCATGTCAATCTCCAGCACCTTCAGGCTTTCAAACACGGTATTCACCACGTCCTGGAGCTCATCACTCTTATGCATAGACAAAGAACGGGAGCGAACTTTCTCCAGCGCCGCTTCAATTTCCAGTTCACGGTTTTGCGCTTCAACAGCTTTTCTTTTCTGTTCGAGTTCTTCAATAGTTTCTTCCAGTAATATGGCTGTGGTACGTTTTACTTTTTCAGTTCTTTCTAATTTGAATTCTGAAATAGTGAGATCGTTATCCGCCTTCTTAACAGCTTCTATCAACATATCCTTTTCTTCCGCTGATAATTTTTCATTCTGTTGAATAGAGTAAAATATTATTTGAAGCTGTTGATTCATTTATTTTTCTTTTAATGCGACCCAGCAGCAGGTGTTGTTATGAAATTCGTTGTTCCCATTTTTAGTTCTGCCAAATTCACCATAAGTGAAAAAGCCCGCCATGGGCACATTGAAAACTTTTCTGACGCCTTCTATTTCATCGCCTACCAATGGGCCAAATTGCCCCAGCCTGCCTATACAGGAAAACATCAGCAACGCATCTACATCAGGCATTTCTTCTTTATTGATCCTGTCAGCATTTTTACTTACTTCTTCCACTACATCAAAATCGGGAGGAAGTGTGAGGCGTACCTTATCTCCTTCTTTAATGCTGCCCAGAATGAAAATGGATTTATTCTTCCAGTTGAACACTCCTGCTCCCCGCAACACCGGATCCCCTTTTTCCCTGGAAACGCTAAACACTACATTGTTGGCAATGGGATTAAAAGTTTCAGCTTCCTCCTGTGTTAAATTAAGTCCCAGAAACTTTAGCACTATTTCAGCGGCAGGTTGATTTTCTATCTCATATACCCAATCATTTTCGGTTTTGGTTATAATTTTTTCTGTGCCAACCGCCTTCTGCCCGGAAGCTGCCAGGCCCTTCACTGTAATTTTATCTCCATTCAACACAAGCAGAAGGATTCCTCTTTTTGTAGATTGATGATTGGTGAATACAACAGTTTCTTTAAATATGAAATCATCACCCGCATTACCTCCCCATATTATGGTGTTCGTTCCGCATACCGCTTCAATTGCCCTGACGATGGGTTCACCCATGATGTTTACATTCGACACTTCGAAGCTGTTTGAAATTATAAACGAGGGGTTTTCGAATTGTTCTCTTGCTTTTCCCGCCATCTTCTTTGCTACTGACTCAGGATCTTTATCGCTGTAATCTTCGAGTAAGATCATGAAGTTGGAAGGGTCCAAATCAACCAGCAGAATAGCAATCGTCCCGGCGCCTATTTCTTCATCAATAAACTCTCCGCCGGTTGTTGCCCCAAAAATCTGAATACTTTGTTGATCGAGAAGCGTACGGACAGCATCAATATCTTGCTTAATAGAGATAAACACAAATGCTAAGATTGGTTTGAAGCCATCAGCCATACTTTGCTGCAATGCCGATTTAATTTCTTCTGTTGATTTTCCTTTGATTGATTTTGCTTTCATATTATTTTGAGAGATGTATGATCTATTTTCTTTCAGTACAGCCGCACAACTGTTTTTTTATTTTCAAATCGTCTAGCCCGGAATTTGATATTTTCAAAGTCCACCGGCGATTGGAAATTGTTTTTAAAAAATTTCCACATAATCAGGTTTTAGGCAATCATAAGATAACAAAGCTGTTCTTTAAAAAAGACGAGGATGCAATATTGTCTTGATACTAATGTGTAAGGTAAAAAAAAGGCGGGACTGAACGCCGACCGGAATTCAATATTAATCAACTTTAAAAACAAACAATAGTATCACGGACTGATTTTTAGAGAACAGTTGCTTACCGATACCGCCATGTATCGCAGTTTACGATAGATATATAAAAATAACTTTCTGAAGCAATGGCAACAATAAGTTGAGGATATATAGGCTCTAAAATTGTCCGAACAGGTAAATTATTTATCGGGGAGCGGTGACTATTATGATTTTCAGGAATCCGGCAACTGAATAATAAATGTTGTGCCTTCTCCTTCCTTCGTCTCAACTTTTATCTCACCTCCATGCGTTTTAATAATATCATAACTCAATGATAGACCCAATCCCGTTCCTTCACCGGGAGGCTTTGTCGTAAAAAATGGCTGAAAAATTTTATCTGCTATTTTTTGCGGGATACCATTGCCATTGTCTTTTATAGTTATTGCGACCTCACCCCCAACCCCTCTCCCAGGGAGAGGGGAGAGCCTGGTGCTGACCGTTACAATTGGTTCATAATTGTCGCGATTATTTTTAGCTTTTTCATTTACCGCATAAAATGCGTTGTTATATAAGTTTAATAATACCCTCCCAATCTCCTGCGGAACAATGTTTATTTTTCCAATATTACTGTCAAAATCTGTCTGTACAGCGGCATTGAAAGATTTGTCCTTTGCCCTTAAACCATGGTAACTTAATCTCAAATATTCATCAGCCAATGCATTGATATCTGTTAACTCTTTTTGTCCTGATGATGCTCTTGAGTGTTGCAACATTCCTTTTACAATGGCATCTGCCCGTTTGCCATGATGTTTTATTTTTTGTTCATTTTGTATAATATCCGTGGCAATAGTTTTCACTTCATCCAGGTTACCTTTATCAATTTCGTCTTTCATTTCAAGCAATAGTTCCGAATTTATTTCTGAAAAATTATTTACAAAATTTAATGGGTTTTGTATTTCATGGGCTATACCTGCAGTCAATTCACCGAGTGATGCCATTTTTTCTGATTGTATTAACTGCGATTGCGTGGTTTTTAATTCTGATAAAGTGCCTTCTATTTGTTGTTTTTGCATCAGTAATAGGCTATTCGCTTTTTGTTTATTACGATAACCGCTAAAAGCAACTATTGCCAATATGAAAATCAATATGAGCCCGATTACCAGGGCGCCCTGTTTTGTTTTTGCAAGTTCATCATCTCTTTTCTTTTCAGCCGCTAAAACTTCCTGTTTTTTTTCGAAGTCGTAATTCATACTAAGCTCTGTTGCCCGGCGGATATTACTTTTTCGTTTCATAGAATCCTGCATATCTGCAGCTATCTTATAATTTGCCAAAGCCTTTATATAGTTACCCGTTTTTTCATAACAGTCAGATAAAGCCTTATAGGAAATAACGTGTCCCTGCTCATAATTAGGAGTACCATTTAAGACCGTAAAGCTTTTCTCAAAATAGGGTATAGCCTCGGTATATCTTTTTTGCAGATACAATGTTGTGGCCATTGCATCGTAAGCCTGTGAAATATTTGGCGGTTGTGTGGAAGAATCAGCTAACAGTATTGCCTGTTTGCTTAACGCGGTTGCTTCTTCAAATTTATTTTGATTGGCTAATGCTATTGCCGCTTTTGCAATGCTTGCTGCTTTTATACCGATATCGCCTGTCGAACTGCTTAATTCAGCGGCCTTCATTGCATACGTGTATCCGTCACCCCATCTCTCACTGTTTACATAAAGTGAAGACAGGTTGGTATAAACATATAGCTCGACAATTTTAAATTCATTTTTAACAGCTATGTCTCTTGCGGCTACATAATGTTGTTCTGCTTTAATGGTATCGCCCATTTCTTCA
This sequence comes from uncultured Chitinophagaceae bacterium, assembly GCA_963798665.1. Taxonomy (GTDB): domain Bacteria; phylum Bacteroidota; class Bacteroidia; order Chitinophagales; family Chitinophagaceae; genus Ginsengibacter. Next base: position 56,714 of record CAWCUN010000009.1, read on the forward strand.
TAGGTGATCCCCATATTCAAAAGTGTCTTCGCCTGCAGTTGCTTATCCTTTTGAGCTTCTGCAAGTTTTAAACTTGTTTGCTGATACTCCAATGCTTTCGGAAAATTAGCCAACTGCTGATAACCGATGGCAATATTTGCATAATTGGCCGGTAGTTCTTTTACATTATTGAGTCTTTCGTGTATCGCAATTGATTTCGTATAAAATTTAATAGAAGAATCATACTTAGCCTGTATTCCATACATCATGCCATAGGCGGAATAAATCCCGGCAATGTTTACAGAATCGGAAGGCTTTACAAATTTTTCGAGGAATTGAATATTTTCGTTTGCATCATCATAATTTCCTTTAAAGCTATAATTATTGGCAAGCTGGCTATGAAGTGCAACGATGCCTCTATAAAAATTTGCTTTCTCCGCTTCCTGCAATTGTAGCTTGCTTAGGTATATCGCGGTATCAAGATTGCTCCTGCTAAGAATATTTATTTTTTTGATATTCAGGTTTATCCTGTCTGTATCTGTCCGGGCTTTTGTTATAAGTTCATCGAGGCTATCCAACTGCCTGTTTTGTGCGTGCAGGTTATAACATAAAAGCTGGATGAAAAATAATAGCAATCCGTATTTACATACTTTAAAATTCATAAGAACAAGGATAAACCTGATTGCATGTTATAACACGATTTAGACAGACAAAATTCTTAGGCGCAACGTTAACGTACCGTGAATATAAATATTAATTCGCTTTTTATAAGAGGTGTGCCTTCAGCTTACGGGCAGGCGAATAATAAATTCACTTCCTTCACCTTCTTTCGTTTCAACTTTTATTTCCCCGCCATGGGCTTTTATAATATCATAAATGGTCTGAATCACGGATTAAACGGATTTATGGATTTCACTGATTATCTTAGAGGCTTAGTGCGTGTAATCTTTTAATCTAACAAATCTGTGATTCATAGAACAGGCAATTGAATAATAAACTCACTCCCTTCACCTTCCTTCGTTTCCACTTTTATTTCGCCGCCATGTGCTTTCACGATATCATACGCCAATGATAGTCCCAATCCCGTTCCCTCGCCGGTAGGCTTCGTTGTAAAGAATGGCTGAAAGATTTTATCCAGCACTTTTTGCGGAATACCATTGCCATTGTCTTTAACCCTAATCTCAACCCGATAGCTATCGGGTTTATCGTTTAATCTTTTGGTATTAACTAAAACAGTTGGCTCGTATCTCAAAATATTTTGCTTTTGCTTTTCGCTTAAAGCGTAAAAGGCATTATTATATAAATTGAGTAAAACTCTGCCAATATCCTGCGGAATGATATTTATTTTTCCAATGCTTTCATCAAAATCAGTTCCGATAGCTATCGGGATTGTTGCATTGAAGGTTTTGTCCTTTGCTCTTAAACCGTGGTAAGCCAGTCTTAAATATTCATCTGCCAGGGTATTAATATCTGTCAATTCTTTTTGCCCGCTGCTTGCTCTTGAATGTTGCAACATTCCCTTCACAATTGTATCGGCACGTTTGCCATGATGATTTATTTTTTCCTGGTTATTTATAACATCGTTTGCAATTGATTTCACTTCACTAAAATTTCCTTTATCAATTTCTTCTTTCATCTCTGTCAATAATTCTTTGTTTACTTCTGAAAAATTGTTTACAAAATTTAAAGGGTTTTGTATTTCGTGTGCAATACCTGCAGTGAGCTCACCAAGGGAAGCCATCTTCTCGCTTTGGATGAGTTGTGCCTGTGTCGATTTGAGTTCTGATAAAGTATTTTCTACTTTCACCTTTTGCTTTTCAAGCAACAGGTTGGCCCGCTGTTTTTGCTTGTTATTTCTAAATTGAATAAATGCAATAATTAAGACCGCCAGTATCACAATACCCAGCGCCGCGATAATAAAATATTGCTGATTCTTTATTCTTTGTGTTATTGCATCTTTTTTCTCCTGTTCAGCCTTTGCAAGCTGTTGCTTTTTTGTGAATTCGTAATTCATAGTAAGCTCTGTCGCCTTGCGCACATTGTCTTTACTTCTTATCGAGTCAGCAATTTTTGCAGAAATTTTGTAAGCGTCCAGTGATTTTTTATAGTCTCCGGTTTTTTCATAACATTCTGATAAATTAAAATAAGCACTCCCGATTTCCCCTGTATAGAGATCTGCATTAGTAAGATTGCGGAACGCTTTTTCAAAATAAGGAATTGCCTTTTTGTATTCATTTTTCATTTTGAGTATTGTGCCCATGCCCGAATAAGCCTGGTATATATTTATAGGCTGGTTAGAGGAATCACTAATGCTCATAGACTCCCTGCTTAGTTTTTCAGCATCTTCAAATTTATTTTGTTTTGCCAGCGCCATATGCTGCTCTTGATAAACTGCTTGCCTGTATTCCCTGGTCACCGATTTCTTTTGCTAACGTGGCAGCTTTAATTCCAAAATCATACTCTCGTTAAATTTATTCATGTCGCCATATAAGCCAGCCAAATTGGCATACGCATATGCTTCTACAACTTTCAGATTTAATTTTTTTGCAAGATTCACTGCTGTAAAAAAAGATTGAACAGCTCTTGTAGTATCATCTAAAAGCGTAAAAGTAATGGCCATATTTAAATGTAAATAGGCTTCACCCTCCAAATCATTTATTTGTTCGGAGACGGTTAGCGCTTTTTGGTAATAAGCCAATGCCTGGGGATAATTCGATTGTTGCTGATAGGCAATAGCAATATTAATACATATAGTGCTGACAAGAGCTTTATCAGGTTGCAATTGAGCAATGGCAATTGCTTTTTGATAAAAGATATGAGCGGTATCATACTTAGCCTGCATGGAGTACATAATACCATAGTTGTCGTACATTTTTGCAAGCGAAGCCGAATCCTTTACCTGTGAGAGGAGTATCCCTGCAGCGTCGAGATTTTCTTTTGCCGTTGCATAGTCGCCTTTAAAGCAATAGCCAAATGATAACATCATTCTTGTATCCGCCTCTCCTTTTTTATAACCTATTGTTTTTGCTTCTTCAATAGTTTTGTTGCCAAGAATAATTGCCGCATCAAGATCACTGTTTTCCAAAAGGTGAATCTTTTCAACCGTTAAATTTATTCTTTGTGTATCTGATGTGGCATTGTTGATAAGACGGTTAATGCTATCAAGCTTATTTTGCGCAGAAGAAGATTGGGCGCAAAAGAAAAAAAATAATATCTGGAAAAGCAGTTTCAAAATTTCGTGCTTAAATATATAATATTAGTGGTTGATTTGTATTGGTAACCGTAGTATAAACTCTGCACCTTCACCTTCCTTCGTTTCCACTTCTATTTCGCCACCATGTGCTTTTACAATGTCATAACTCAAACTCAATCCCAATCCTGTTCCTTCACCGGTTGGTTTTGTAGTAAAAAATGGCTGAAAGATTTTATCGACTATGTTATGGGGAATACCGTTACCGTTATCCTTACCGTTAGTAAAACCTCATCTCCGGCCCCTCCACGGGGGAGAGGGGAGCGCTTCGTATTTACAGATACAATTGGCTGGTATGCGTTAGATTGTTGTTTTGCTTTTTCATTTACTGCATAAAAAGCATTATTAAAAAGATTGAGCAACACCCGTCCAATATCCTGGGGAATGATATTTATTTTACCGATGCTACTGTCAAAATCTGTTTTTATTTCTGCATTGAATGATTTGTCTTTTGCCCGCATACCATGATAACTCAAACGTAAATATTCATCGGCCAGGGCATTAATATCCGTGAGTTCTTTTTCGCCTGTGCTTGTTCTTGAATGCTGTAGCATGTTTTTTACAATGGCATCTGCACGTTTGCCATGATGAAGAATCTTTTCGAGATTTTGTTCTATATCGATAAGAATTTCACCTTCAAGCTTTTCGTCTCTTTCATTTTTTACTTTTGACTTTTCACTTTTTAATTCTTCAATCAATTCTGTATTTACTTCAGAAAAATTATTTACAAAATTTAAAGGATTCTGTATCTCATGAGCAATGCCTGCAGTAAGCTCTCCAAGTGAAGCCATTTTTTCTGATTGGATCAGTTGGGCCTGGGTGGACTTTAATTCTTCAAGAGATTTTTTTAAATCTGATGTACGCTCGGCAACTTGTATTTCAAGTTCCGCTTTTTGTTTCTTTATTAATTCATTTATCTCTTTTTCTCTATCGATTGCCTGCTGCGCTATTTCTTTTCGTTGCGCATTATATCTATCAAATAAAGCCCACGAAAATACTATAGCAGCCCAAGCCAGTAAACAATACCAGATAAAATCACCCCATTTAGTAATACTACTTTCTACGGCTTCAAAATCATAGCCTGTCATTTTATTTAAAAGAATAATAACAATCACTGATATCAAGCCAAAGGCAAGGAATAAAAGAAATGGAGCTACTGCAAGCAGAAAAAATCTTCCGATCTTAGCTGGCTGTTTTTTTCTTGCACGAAATATTGTAATAAGTAAAACAATGCAAAGCAATATTCCCAACGAAACTCTGGCATCCGTTACCGATGGAAGGTCGTCGCCCCATATTACATCAAACAAATAAAAAATACACAACAAAACGCCCATTGTGCGAAGAGCGATATCCCATTTCGGCAAAATGACGAAAGTTTTAAAATAATGCCTTACGTACTGTAACAGAAAGAAGAAAGAAATAAAAATAAATCGCAAGAGTATTCTTGAAACAAGATAGCTTGCCGGAAATAAAACATCCATAATGGTTGAATTATAAGAGATGCTCAACGTGAAGAGAAAAAGCGACAGATACAGATAGACTCTTTCTCTTACTACAAAAAAGAAAAAAATATTAAAAATAGCCGCCAGTATAAACAATCCAGAAAAGAATGGCTGAATGGCAAATTCGCCTGCGTAGTATTGCCTGTCGTATTCAGTCAGTTCGCTCTTCATCAGATGATATGCATTGCTGATTTTTATATTAGTAACACCGGGTGCTGATTTTATTAATTGATACCGCCGGAAATAAGCAAACACCTCCTCGTATGGCGCTATTTCTATGGAAATCACATTTGCTTTTTTAAAACCATCTTTTTCTTTTAAATGATAGTTCCATCCGGTGCGATAATGTTTGTACGCTCCGCTGCTATCTACAAAATAAAAATCTGCCCGCGGCGCAACGGAACCAACACAAATTCTTATTGTTGAATGGAACAGGTTTTTTATCCGGTAGCGATACCAATAAATATCACCTGGCTTTTTTAAAGTTCTTCTTAAAGATTGAATGTCGCTAAAGTCGGTTGATAACGGAGGTTGTCTTACTTGCTCAAAAGTTAGATCACTATCTGGGTCTGCTAATATTTGCCAGTACGTACTGTCAATAAGAAATTCGGAGACGGCATCCGATTTTATTTCATAAACAGGCGGTAGGCTGCCTTGCGCTTTCACATCAACCCAAAAAATAAATAATAAACTAAGGAGGCATAATTTGCAGAAGAGTGTTTTCATTTTATGCTATTGGTAATTGAATAATGAACTCACTCCCTTCACCTTCCTTTGTCTCCACCTTTATTTCTCCACCATGTGCTTTTAGAATATCATAGCTTAGTGATAGTCCCAATCCTGTTCCTTCACCGGTTGGTTTTGTAGTAAAGAATGGCTGAAAGATTTTATCAACTACTTTTTGAGGAATGCCATTACCATTGTCTTTCACACTGACTTCAATTTTGCCATCAAGCTTTTTTGTTTTTATTGAAACTGTTGGCTCGTAATCTGCCTGCCCGGCAGGCAGGTTCTCTGCTTGCTGTTTCTTTTTTTTATTAACAGCATAAAATGCATTGTTGTATAAATTCAATAACACTCTTCCAATATCCTGCGGGATGATATTTATTTTACCAATGCTTTTGTCAAAATCAGTTTGCGTTCTTGCTTCAAAAGTTTTGTCTTTTGCCCGCATACCATGATAACTCAATCTTAAATATTCATCTGCTAAAGTATTAATGTTTGTTGGTTCTCTTTGTGAGGAACTGCTTCGTGAATGTTGAAGCATATTTTTTACGATGGCATCGGCTCGCTTTCCGTGGTGGTTTATCTTTTCTTCGTTGTCTTCTAAGTTACCCGCTATTGAAATCGCTTCATTTGTATTACCTGCAATCAACTCATTCTTCATTTCTGAAATCAATTCCTTATTCACTTCGGAAAAATTGTTTACAAAGTTTAGGGGATTTTGAATTTCATGTGCAATGCCGGCCGTGAGCACTCCCAATGATGCCATTTTCTCACTTTGTATTAATTGTGCCTGTGCAGATTTCAGTTCGTGTAACGTACTTTCTACTTTTTCCTTTTGTTGCATCAATAGGATGTTGGCAATTTTCCTTTGTTTATTATTGCGCCACAGTATAATGGCGAAAACTAAAATAACAGCAGACACAAAAATTGCGATAAACATTTTTACGTTGTTTCGGTATTTGATTTTTGCTGTCTCTGCCTTTTGCTCCCGTTGTTGCTCCTGAAACTTGAGATTTTGTACCTTCTTTACTTCTTCTATATTGAATAAGCTATCTTTTGTTGCTATATTTAATTGCTGGTAATAAAAGGCGCTGTCATATTTTTTTTTGGCGCTGAATACGGTAGTTAAAAAATTGCTTATCTCCAATACTTGTTTGGGAAAAGGCGCTTTTTGCGCAACAGATAATCCCTTTCGTGCATAGTGAACAGTTGAATCAAAAATGCCTCTTTGATTAAATATTTTTGCAAGGCCAAAATAATTTGCGTTAAGCACTTCATTGTCCTCTACAGACCGAGCATATGGGATGCTAAGGTTATAATATTTCGTGGCCGTTGCAGTATCGTTTAATGCCAGGTACGTTTCCCCAAGCGTATTCAAAATAGCGCCCCGCATATTTTTATCATCCAGTTTTTTTGAAAGCCCATGACATTGATTTAAGTAATAAAGCGCAGAATCTTTTTTATCCATCCGAAGATAACTACTGCCTAAGGAATATAAGTCATAAAGAATTGCCAAGCTGTCCCTTGCCTTTTCGTCCTGGTGCTTTGCTTTAAGAAGATACAACAATGCATGCCGGTAATCCTCTTCTTCCACATACACACTTGCTATATTGTAATAAGCAACTGAAATGTTATCAAAATCTTTTAATTCTTCTTTTATCTGCAAATACTCAAGGTACATTTCCAAAGCCCTGGCATTATTACCCATATGAAAATAAGCATTGCCAATTGCGTCTATGCAAATGGCTTCGCCTTTACGAAAATTAATTTGCTTAGCCAGTTGCAGGCCCTGCGATGCATATTCAAAGGCGGTATCAGGATAAGAGGATAAATATGCATAACTGAGGGCTTCCAAAAGCGAGACCCTGGTAGTATCGTTTGTGGTGGCCTCCAATAGATTTTTCAAACTGTCAATTTCGGTATTCTGCGCCCTGGCACCAAAACCACATAGCAACGCAACAAACAACAGCCATTTCATACTAATAATTTACTCTGTCGGTTTGTGATATTTAAGTTGTATTATCATCAGTAGATGACGGCTTTTATAAGGGCACACCTATTTGTGCTGCCTGAACAGCCATTCCATCATTAATGCGTCACTGTACGCTCCAAGCCATGAAAAATGTCCCACTTCAGGGTATTGTGTGAAGGCAGGATGGGCGCCCGTTTTGGTTAATGCCTGTAACATGTCAAGTGAATAAATCGGGTTCACGGCAGGGTCTTCTGCGCCGTGAAAGATCCAGATGGGCAAATGCGCTATGGAAGCAGCCATGGAGACGTCTCCTCCTCCACAAACTGGTACAGCGGCAGCAAACAAATGCGGGTATCGTTCAATTGCATCATACGTTCCAAAACCGCCCATAGAAAGGCCTGTTATATAAATACGGTTGCTGTCAATTGGTAGCGTTTTTATTAGCTGGCGAACAAGCCCTATTAAAAGTTCCATGGGCTTGGTTGGCGAAGGCTGCAGATGCATTTCAGTACTATTTTTCTCACGCGAAAAATTAGACCAGCTCATTTTCTCCGGACACTGCGGTGCAATAACAAAAGCAGGATGCAACATCATATTCTGGTCTGTCGCAAAATTCATCACGCCCCATTTCAATTGCGCTTCATTGTCGCTGCCACGTTCACCTGAGCCATGTAAAAAAATTACCAGCGGATATTTTCGCAAGGTATCCGAATCAGGAAATAGTTGGCGATATTTTAATGTGTCTCCTTTGTCATTGGAGTAGGCATTAACACTGAAACGTGATGATTGAGAAAATGCAATTTCAGGGCTCATAAAGAAAATAAATACGGAGAATGCGAGAATAGATTTGAAGCGATTCATTGTTTAAATTTTATTAAGTAATTGGAATTTCAATGATAAATTTAACACCTATACCTCTTTCACTTTGAACTTTTATTTCTGCACTATGTGCTTTAATAATGCTTTATTATAAAGATTAACCAATATTTTGGAACAATGCTGATGTTACCGATGCCCGCCTCACCAGCGGGTAGGGAAAAAATTTTCTTTCAACCCGATTGCGCTCACCGTCCGGAAGAAAGGGAATTATTTTTTAAATTTATAAAAAAAGATGCGTTATTCAGGTTTCATCTTTTTTGTTATTCTTTGTTTTAGCGGTTACGGCCAACCTATAGGTGAATACTCTTCATATTCAGTCAAGGATGGGTTATCTGATAACAGGGTGTATAATATTGTTCAGGACGATCGTGGCTTTATTTGGATTGGTACCGCTAATGGTTTGAATTTTTTTGATGGGAACAAATTCACTATTTATAATACTAATAACAGTAAGCTAAAGGATAACCAGATTTACGAAATTAAGAAAGCACGCACTCATGAATTGTTGCTGGCAACGGGTTATGGAGCAATTCTAATGGATACCCGCACGGCTATCATGAAACTGATTACTGTACCGTCGCTTCGGGGGTTGGAAAATGTTGCTAATAATGTTCGTCATATCGCTTATACCAGCAGAGACGAAATTGTGCTTGGGTACTTACGTTGGAGCGTATATTCTCGATCGGGAAGGAAATCTGATTGACAGTGTTCGTTCTGATTATAAGGTTAGTGATGTCGGAATAAGATTTTTACATTTTGTCGGGGGACTCGCTTCCTTTTCAAACGGTGATGTACTCATTGCAGCCAGCACCGGATTTTATTTTTATAATTCTCAGAAAAAGAAGGTACTTCCTCTCGATTCGTTGAATACACCTGCATATCAGCAACTCGTGAAATTACTGCATGGCAGAAAACCTAGTTATATTTATGCGACCAATAATTTTGATCAACTTTTTTTTATTGACAACCTTTCATTTACCGATAGTATATATATTGTTGATATCCCACATCAGCGGGTAGTTGCACAAAAACTTCCTTTTGCTGTAAAGGATAATATACGCTGGGATTCGAGAATTCAGTTTCATAGTGACTCCTTATTAACTATTACAACTGCAAGAAAGGGATATTACTTGTTTTCATATAATCCATCTGATCCTGAGTTGACTTTAATTTCCGGAGAACAGGCGTCCAACGTTTTTACCCAATATATTTTACGCGATCAATCAAATCGGTTTTGGGTGGCTACTGAAACCGGCTTTTTGCAGGAAACTTCTGACTTTCCACGTATCAGGAATATTTCCATTAAACCTTATGTGCCAAAGGATAGTTATCACCCTGTCGCTTCTGTGTATTCTGATGATAAAAGATATTGGGTCGGAGGCTATTCAAGGGAATCGGGATTACTTGTTTTGGACACTGCTTTTCGATTGATTAAAAGAATAGATTTTATAAAGAAACCGGCGGACAAGAATTTTATTGTATCCATAGTGCCGTGGACAAAAGATACCTTGCTGATAGGTACCAAGAGTGGTGATTATTTTGTAAATGTTCATAATTATAAGAAAACAGACTTCTCTTTCCCCGGCACACAGCGGAATTTATCAAACATTATTATTCAAAAATATTTCCGTGATTCAAAAGGAGTGTTATGGCTAAGTGGTGGTCAAACGGGGGGTGCCTGGCAAATTGATCAGCAGCGAGGAACAATTAAACATTATAAACCCGGCCGAACCGATTCGGATTGCCCGATCAGAAGCGTGGGAGCCTTTGCGGAAGATAATAATGGCAATATCTGGATGGTACATTGGGTGGATGGCCTGACACGATGGAACAGACAAAAACAAAAATTTGATACTTTAATAAAACAATGGCCTATAAAGGGATTCATTGGGTTTAATTGTTCAGGCATTACAAAAGCAGAAGATGATAGCTTCTGGTTTTTTATTAATTCCTATGGTTTGGTGAAATACGATATCAGGAATAACTCGCTTAAACGGTTTGTGGCTACCAACGACAGGGCAGACGACAATACAGATTGCCTGATGATGACGGGAGGAAGAAAACTGTGGATGAACCTGCGACATTCGGTCCTGGTATACGATACGAAAGACCACAGTCTCGTTAGTTTAACTTTTAAAAATGGGCTACCGGATGAATCAAATACCGGAGAGGCCATGTATTTTGACACGGTTAAGCAAACTATCGCAATTGGATTCTCCAATACTTTTTCCCTGATTGATGTTACCTCAATTGAAGCTACTTCCTCAAATCCGGAAGTTTTCATTTGCGGAATAAAAAATTTAACTAATAATAAATATGAGGATTTTAGTCAGCCCTTTCGTTTGAATCACGTAAATAATGACATTCAAATCAGGTTCGCTGTTACGGACCTTCATCATACTATTCAGTCGCCGGAATTTGAATACAGACTTTCCGATGATGAAAACTGGAAATTTATCGGTTCTGTAAATTCTCTGAATCTGAATAACCTTTCTCCGGGCTTTTATAAATTGCAAATAAGGGTGGCCGGAGAAAATATTGATCACAAGGTGAATACTGCATTTGCTGAATTCAGTGTACTTCCCCCGTTTTATAAAACAGTATGGTTCTATATAGCGTTGTGCATCGTAGCCGGCTCGCTGGTTTTTCTCATTTACAGGGTACGCAAAAATCAGCTACTTGCTCTTCAAAACGTACGTGATAATATTTCATCAGACCTCCATGATGACATTGGCTCACGGCTAACCTATATCAGGGTATTATCTATACTGGGAGAAAAAGAGGATACTCCCCCCGATGAAAAGAAGAAGCAACTAAAAAAGATAAGTGAAGAAGCATTAACCTCCAGTGAAGCCCTTGATGAAATAGTACAGAATATGCATGCGCATGATGAGGAACTGGACGATATTGCAGCCCGGATGCGGCGTTATGCAGGGGAAGTATTTGAAAGTGGTAAGCCCGATGTCGACATGAATGTTTTTAATGAAATTGCTTTTAGAAAAATAGCCCTGGAAAAAAGAAGGGACCTTTTTCTTGCTTTCAAAGAAATTCTGAATAATATTAAAAAACATGCAGAAGCATCCAATGTACACATTGATTTAAAAGGGAAAAATGAAAGCATTTTACTGGAGGTAAATGATAATGGAAAAGGATTTGATACAAATGAATTTACAAACAGAAACGGATTAAAAAATATAAACTCCCGCATAAAAAAATGGGGTGGAGAGGTACAGGTTACTTCTGAAAAGAACAAAGGCACTTCCATAACTATTAGTCTGCCTATCAAAAGAAAATCACACATAAAGAGGATATTCGGAGGCGGGAATTAAACCTAATTTCATCCAATGGTAGCAAGCCTTATTTTGTTTGAAGATAATATTGAATTACGCAAGACATTGGTTAATGTGATTAACAACAGTGACCGTTATATTGTCGTGGGAGATTATAACGATGTATCAGATGTTGTTAATATTACCAATGAGAAAATGCCTGATATAGTAATACTGGATATCAATATGCCCGGGATGAGTGGAATTCAGGCGATATCATTAATAAAAGAAATAAAGCCAGATGTCTCCGTTATCATGTATACCCAATTTGAAGATCATGATAAATTATTTGAAAGTTTGTGCGCCGGAGCCGATGGATATATTTTAAAAAAGGTTTCTCCGTTTAAGCTCATTGATGCTATTGATGAAGTATGCAGTGGCGGGGCGCCTATGTCTCCTTCTATTGCAAAAAAGGTGCTTAACTCTTTCCGGGTGAGGAAAAAACCAATAGGCGCTCATTATAATCTTACGCCAAAAGAATCGGCGATAATTCAATTGCTTATAAAGGGCTATAGTGTGAAACTGATAGCTGCCGAAAGCAATGTCTCGTATGATACAACCCGTACCCATTTGCGGAATATTTACAGGAAGCTCCATGTAAACTGTGGCAAAGAAGCCATTGCAAAAATACTTTCAGAAAAAATCGATACCTGATTTGCAACTCCGGACGATAAATACCCCCCTAAAAGATGATTTTTACCGTTAGCAGCAGATTCTAATTTTGGATAATTTCTATTCAAAACTGTTATACCCGATCCTATCTGTTGAATATCTGTAGTATATTCTTTTGTTTCTATTAATTCTAAATATTGTGCTATGAAAAGACTTATAATATGGATTGGTTTTTTGTTTCAATTTTTTATAATAAGTAATATTTACGGTCAGAAGATTGGGAAAGTAATAAAAAGAACTGCCAAGCAGAAAGTTGAACAAAAAACATCACAAGCCACAGGTGAAGCAATTGATAAGGGGGTAGAATCTGTTTTCAGCGGGAAGGACAAAAAGTCCGGAAAAGATGCTGAGGCGGGAAAAGATATTGAAGTCCCAAAACAACCGACGAATGACAATATCAATATGCCGAAAACTGATACTACCGGGTTTGGCGTATACACCAAATTCACTTTTGAACCGGGTAATAAGATAATTTTTTATGATGATTTCCAGAAAGACGCACTGGGAGATTTTCCCGTGAACTGGGAAACAAACGCCAGTGGGGAGGTCGTTACTAATTCAAAGTATGAAGGAAAATGGCTGTCAATATCCGGACGCTCAGGCTATCTTCCGTCAACTGTTGAATTACCGGAAAACTATACAGTTGAATTTGATCTCGCTACTAACGGATTTGGAAATAATAATTCCGCAAGTTCTTTAACAATTGCCTTCATTAGCAAGAAGAGCTATACAATGGGAGGTGCAGGAGGACATGCACAACTTCAAATAGGCCTTCACAAAAGCGCAGGACTTTCTATTGGCAATACCGGTGCAGAGCGATCGCCACGGATCGGCACAAAACTGAACCGGAAATTTAACCTGGATACACTGGTTCATATTTCCATGACGGTAAATAAAAACCGGTTACGTATATGGATAGAAGAAGACAAAATTACCGATATCCCTTCTTTACTGGTGGGAAATATGGGACGTTATATGCTGTTTGAAACGTATGGGATTAATCCTGAAAAAGGACAGACAGTTCTTATCTCTAATTTCAAAATTGCAGAATCAAAAGAAGACTTACGTTCTCAACTGCTGGATAAAGGCCGGTTCAGCACAACAGGTATATATTTTAATACAGACAAAGCGGAGATAAAACCCGAATCATATGCCATTATTAAATCTGTTGCAGATTATTTAAAAGAAAACCCGGGTGTAAACATCCAGGTAATAGGCCATACGGATGCGCAGGGGGAGGATAGCTATAACCTGCAATTATCTGAAAGAAGAGCGAAGGCAGTTATCCAGGCGCTGGTGCAGCAATTTGGAATTGCTGATAGCCGGCTATCGGCTCTTGGCAAAGGTGAAGCGGAACCGGTGGATGATAATGCTACCGAAAAAGGCAGAGCCAATAACAGGCGTGTAGAGTTTGTAAAAGTTTAAAAACAGGTATATGAAAACTAAAATAAACCTAACATTAATTGCCGTATTTTTTGTGGGTTTAAATGCCGAAGCACAGCTTTTGGAAAAGTTAAAAAAAAGAGCGCAGGAAAAAGGAATGGTAACCAGGGAAGTGTCGTATGATACTACAGAGAATGCAAAGAATAGAACAGCATCAAGTGGTGAGGAAGAACTTGTTATCAATTCAGCCAAAGACTTCTTTACTACTGATGTAGTTATGAAACTATACTATGAAACTGGCACCGTTATTCAAACTGAATATTTTGATGCCGATAATATTGCTATGCGTACTGAATTTCCTGACCAAACAACTAAACCTTTATTTAACGATAGAGAAGGTTTTGTTTATGCATATAACGAAAATGCAGGTCGCTATGAGAAATCAAAACTGTTGTCTTCAAGTGGGATGGGTTTCATGACTGCCGGCATGATACCTCAGGCTTATAAACTTCCACCGGAACCTTATTTAGATGCATTTGGAAAATTGCAGGAAAAAGATATAACTCTCAATTTCTTAGTATTAGAAATGGCTTTTATCTATAAACCGGGCGATTTTGAAGATGACTCTTATTACACACCTTCCAAAACCAGGTGCAACAATTCAGATAATTGCATCAGGTTCAGCTACAACGATCCCCAATATCCCGGAAGTTATATACAGTTTGATGATAAAGGAAGGCTATCTGTATTGTATATAAACACCATAAACCCGGAAGTCAAAAAAGAAGATCATCCTACAGGCAAATTTGTTTACACATACCAGGATGTAAGCGTAAAACTACCTGATGCTGAAGAACAATCCATGATCCCAGGTCCATTTGGCAAAATGCTCAATCTGGAAAGAGGGCTGGAACCATGGAAATACAATAAGAATGACAAAAAAAAGGAGAATAACGACAAATAAGAAATTATGAAAACAAAATTTACAATACTGATTCTATTAAGCCTTTGCTTTAACTTAAATACAAATGCCCAGGGCAAAAAAAAATTGATGGAGTCCATGATGGGCAAAGGGAAAGCTGATAATTCAAAATTACCAGATACCTACCAATTTCAGTGGGAATATAAAACCATTATGAAAACTTCAAATAATGAAGAAATGAACATGGATTATCTCATTAATCCGGGCACTGATTATTTTGGCATGCAAATGTCTGGTAAAGAATACCAACAAATGGACTTTATGTGCATTGTTGTAGATCCAAAAATTGAAAGCTCCACAACGTTCATGAGCTCTAAAGGCCAAAAAATGGCCATGTTGGGTAAACTCCCTAAAGAAGGAACCAAAAAAGGAAAAGACCCGAAAATGAGCTTTAAAGAAATTGGCACCAAAGAAATATTGGGCTATGAATGCGACGGTATTGAAGTAGAAAACGCCGATTATATAGGCACCATGTACTTTACCTTAGATGCTCCTGTAAGTTTTAGTGCGATCTTTGCCTATTCCAAAAAAAATACACCTAAAGGGTTTGATCCTGCACTCATGGAAGTGCTGGAAGAAGACGCCTTGCTGATGGAAATGAACTTTGAAAACAAAAAGAAAAGGAAGCAAAGTTTTACCATGACAGCAGTAAGCCTTGAACAAAAAGAAACCGCAATAAAAACCAGCGACTATCAGTTGATGCCCGGTCTTTAATGCTACCCAATAAAAACTTCGATAACTTCTGCTGTAAAAATCAGGATGATAAATTTGGATGAAATCATTGAGCCATGAATGAATATTTATTAAACGCTTAATTATGAAAAAGAACTTCGTTTGGAAAATGATCTGAATAAATATTATTTCAGTTGGGGCAATTAGTGCTTCGGCGTAATGCAGTTTAAATATCCAAATATCAGACGGTACAACTTCCTCGTGCAAAGGAGATGCCTTTTATGCCAGGCATATTTGGAAATAATTGAAGAAAACCATTTCTAGCCAGATTCATTCAATAGAACCAAACTATTTCCTCTCAAATATTTTAATGTTGCTTATATGTTTATTGCGGTAATTGAATAATAAACTCACTGCCTTCGCCTTCTTTCGTCTCCACTTTTATTTCCCCACCATGCACCTTTATAATATCATAGCTCAAACTCAAACCCAGTCCGGTTCCTTGCCCTGTTGGCTTAGTTGTAAAGAAGGGCTGAAAGATTTTATCAACTATACTTTGAGAAATACCATTTCCATTGTCTTTTACCGTTATTGCTACTTTGTCATTTATTTTTTTTGTGCTGACTGAAATTGTTGGTTGATAGTTTTCAATGCCTGATTTCTTTTTTTCATCTACTGCATAAAAAGCATTATTGATCAGGTTAAGTACCACTCTGCCTATATCCTGGGGCACAATAGTTATTTTCCCAATGCTGGTATCAAAATCAGTTTTTATTTCCGCGTTAAAAGATTTGTCTTTAGCCCTTAGTCCATGATATGCCAATCGTATATATTCATCTGCAAGCTTGTTGATGTCGGTTAGTTCTTTTTGTGAGGAACTGCTTCTCGAATGTAGCAGCATATTTTTTACAATTGCATCTGCCCGCTTACCATGGTGATTTATTTTTTCCTCATTGGTTTCAATATCTGCTGCAATAATTTTTATTTCATTGAGATTGCCTTTTTCCACTTCTTCCTTTAATTCTGCAATTAATTCCTTGTTCACTTCAGAAAAATTGTTCACAAAGTTCAATGGGTTTTGTATCTCATGGGCAATGCCTGCTGTAAGTTCTCCCAGCGAGGCCATTTTCTCTGACTGTATAAGTTGCTTTTGGGTGGCCTGTAATTCATTCAAGGTACTGTCCACTTGTATTTTCGCCGCTTCGAGCTTATTGAAATCTTCATACCGGGCGTAAGCTGTTGAGAAAGCCTCTGCAACCGATTGTACCAGTTCTAATTCTTCTGTGTCCAATTGAGTTGCATTTCCCACATATAACATCCCTTGCAAAAAAGGAAGAAAGTGTAAGTAGAACCCACCCTGGGGAATCGTTTTCAAATATTCTTCCGGCGAAGCAAGCGCTCCGCGGTCAACCAAAGTATAGGCAAATTCAGCAAAAGCATTTTCATCCCAGTGGTCTATATAACTCCGTCGATCATTCCAATGGCTTAAAACATTTTTGATGTTTCCGGGGGTATCGTACGGCATATGAAAGGCGGCAATCGCTTTTCCATCCGGTGTAGACAAAAAAGTATGAGTGAGTTGTTGCTCATCATCCATAATAAAAACGCCGCAACGGATAAAAGGAATCCCAAGCGTTTTCAGTTCATTCCAGATCAATGGAGTGATTCTTTGGAGATCCGACGTGGTTCGCATAGAGGCTATTTCAGCCCGAATTCTGTCAACCGAAGCATGTTTTACAGCTTCCCTCGCCTGGATTTCGGCTTTTTGCAAATCGAGGAAGCGGACATAAGCTTGTTCAAAAACTTTGGCAAATCGCTTTAGAACGCCAATGTCAGTTTCGGAAAATAATGCGCCTTCATAATTCGCCAGTTGAAGACCGGTATTTTTTGTTAATGCATACGCGAATACAGCACAGTTGCTTTCTAACAGATATTTTTTCCGCTGATCCGAAAGTTGCCTGTAATCCGTATGTTCAAATGCAAAGCGAAACCAGTCATTCTTTTCCTCATAAGAATATTTTTTCACAAGGGTGTTCTTCCCTTTTTGCCTGGCCTCTTTCAAATCCCTGAACATGGGAAGGTTGAAATCAGGAAGATGGAAGCACGTTGAATATTGAAGGCCGGCCAGGGCAACCCATTGTTCCAGGTCGTTCGAGCCTTCCTTAAAGATAAATATACTGGCAGCATTCATGACGACATCAAGTTCATTCAGCCTGTCAAATACGGTACGAACTACATCCTGCAACTCATCGCTTTTGTGCATGCCTAAAGAACGGGACCGCACTTTCTCCAATGCTGCTTCAATTTGTGCTTCCCTTGCCTGTGCTTCCGCTTTTTGCAAGTCAAGAAACCTGGAATAAGCGAGATTAAATACTTTGGCCGCACGCTTTAGTAAATCCTTTGAATGGTCAGATGCTTCACTATTGGTAATAAGCAAAAGCGCCCCGCCGGAAATTTTTGAATAATTATAATACAAAACATCCGGGACCAAAATCTCACCTCTATCGTCGAGTTCCACTACTACAGGTACAACTTCAAACAAATACTCATACCATTCTTTTAGCATGGTGGGATCAGCAACTATTGTATAATCGCTATCTTTTCCATGGTATTTTTCTTTGTCTTTCCGGGCTCTTGCTGTTTTACTCCAATCGAGAATTTGCTTACCATTTTTAACTACACCTTTTTCATCTTCAGGATGACGATAAGAATACCAGGCCTCAAATTCATCATTTTTCTCATCATAAATGTGGATAAGGATAGATTCTAATTCCTTTTCTCCTAATAAAGCAATCTGCTCACGTAACACATGCGTGACCTGCAGCAGATCTTCAGAGGAATGCATGGCCATCGCTGATGCTCTTACTCTTTCCAATGCTGCTTCAATTTGGGCTTCTCTTGCCTGCGCTTCGGCTTTCTGCAGATCGAGAAATCGGGTGTAGGTTTGGTCAAATACTTTTGCAAACCTTACCAATAACTTCATGATGTCATCAGCGACCGGTTCGTGCGTGGTAAAAAGCAGAAAGCCCCGGGAGAAAAAAGCTGCCTGTTGAACCCTTCGGCCTTTGATTTTGGTCTCATCAATAGGCAGCCGGGCTTCTTCCTTCACGAATCGGAGCCAGTCTTGTAGATCCTGGCCTGTGAGGTCAACAATAATCATATCTTTCCTTTCCTTCCAGGCCGAATAGATTTCAGCTATGCTGGTGCGTTCGTCAAGTGAAAAGAAGTATTCATGATTTACCTCGTTTCCACTTTGATCAGTGACCCAAAGCTCCACTTTTTGGCTCTCTTCATTGATGATCCCGATGCTCATCCGGTCGGGAATTTTTCCGAGCAAATCAAATTGTTCAAAGAAAACTTTAGCCGTTTCCGATAGTTGCTCGCTTTTGTGCATGGCCATCGTCTTCGCCCTAACCCGCTCTAAGGCAGCTTCTATCTGTGCTTCTCTTGCCTGTGATTCCGCTCTTTGCAGGTCAAGAAAACGCTTATATGTTAGATTAAAAACACCTGCAAACCGCTTCATAACCGTTTTCCCTTCAGTACTAAAAGGAACATTTCTGAAGGCATATAAACCGCCATAATGGAATGTAGTTACATAATAATAATGCCTGGCGCCCGCATTTACCGTACCTATATCCTGAGAATTTGGAAGTTGAAAGTTGGTAGCGCTTAGCGCATGGTAGAACTGAAGAAGGTCTTCACCTGCAAGCTCATAGGAATAATCCTCCTTTTGGCTAAGCCATGCATCATAAGCGCCCTGCAGAAGTGGATGTATTGTCATAGATTCATCTCCTGATACTTCTACAATAGTTTCATTTTCTGATTTGGTCGTAGTCCATATATCAGCCGAAATTTTTTCTTTATCAATAATACCAATGCCACAACGCATGATATCAAGTTTCAGCCTGTCCAGTTCCTGAAACACAACCGCCACTGCGGGAGCCAGGTCCTCACTTTTCTGCATAGCCATCGCTTTGGACCGTACCCGCTCAAGTGAAATTTCTATGTCTGCTTCTCTTGCCTGCGCTTCCGCTTTTTTGAGATCAAGGAAACGGGTGTAAGTGCCATCAAATACGCCGGCAAATCTTTCCAATAATTGAATAGTTTCGGGCGGGTGAGGTTCAGTTGTAGAAAATGTAAGCACTCCTTTCGAGAAGAAGGCGATATGGATAACCCAACGGTCTTCCCTATAGTCAAGATTCGATAACTTTCTTCGGTAGACATTATAGTTCCGGAGATCACCGCCGGTAATGTCTATTACCAGTGATTTTTTTCGTTCCTTCCAGGCAGCATAAATTTTTTTCATCACCACCGGTTCATCCAGGTCAACCCTTGCCGCGTCTTTCCATTTTGAACCGTATAGTGTGGAATACAGTTCCATTATATTTTCCTCTTCTTTAAAAATTCCAATGGAAATTTGCTCACTGGTTTCACCTAACTCTTTAAACTGTTGAAAAAGGACAAAAGAAGTTTCCATCAATTCATCACTCTTCTGCATGGCCATGGTTCTTGCACGCACTCTTTCCAGAGCCAGTTCTACCTGTGCCTCACGTGCCTGCGCTTCTGCTTTTGCTACATCGGCATATCGCTGGTAGGAAAGTTCAAAAACATTTTTAAATCGTTTGACGATTTCTACCTGTTCATTTGTTATTGCATTATATGTTGAAATGCCCAGGTGTCCGTCGCCAATAGAATATAAATAGAAGCACAGTGAAGACGCAGTTATTTCACGACCGTCTGATAATGGATATAAGCTTTCTCTCCATTTGCGCCAGTCTTCAAATTGCTTTCCTGAGAATTCTCTTTTATAAAAAGCATCTTTTGATTTTTCCAGTTCATCAAATAAATCTTTTACAATCGGGGAGCTGTTATAAGGAGCCTCCTGCAGGGTTACTACTTCATAATCCGAATAAGCGCAGATGAGATAAGATTCTCTGGTTTGATTTTTAAGTGCAATCTGTGCATTGCGGATATTGGTAAAACCCAGTTGCAATAATTCTTTATACATCACTTCACATACATTAATCACCTCTTTAGATTTTTTCATTGCCATCGCAACCGCTCTTACTCTTTCGAGTGATGTTTCTATGCGGGCTTCTTTGGCTTGTGCTTCAGCTTTTTCAATATCCTTGTATCTTTTGTAAGCGAGATCAAAAACGTTTCTGAAACGTTTCAGTACATTTTGTTTTCTCTTATTGACCGAGCGGTATGTTGAGATACCAATGCCGGCTTTCCCAATTGAATAGAAATAATAGAAAAGCGATTTAATATTATCGAGCCTGGAATCATCTGCTTCATTATTGCTTTTTCTAAATGTTTTCCATTCATCTAATTCTTTAGCTGTTATTTCTATTTCAATAAATGCATCGTTCGCTTTTCTTATTTCCCTGATAAATCTTTCAATTACCGGATGGCCACTGTAAGGAATCCGGGATATGGTTCCTCCTGTAAAATCTGAGTAGGCATAATCAATAAAATAATTTTTTTCATCAACGAACGTGTTGATTAACGCATTCCGGAGTTCACTAAAACCTGATTTTTGCAGTTCTTTAAAAAGTGCTTCACAAATTTTCAATATATCATCCGGTTTTTCCATGCTCATGGCAACTGTTCTTACTCTTTCCAGAGCCGCTTCAATTTCCAACTTCCGGTTTTTCTCTTCCAGTTCAATTGTACGGCGTTTTACGGCATCTTTCAGGCGAATATTTTCCGCTTTTATTTTATCGGTGTTAATTTGTTCTCCTCCTGCTGTTCGGGCATCGGGCAACGATCCATGCTGTTGTATGATCAGCCGTTTGTCGCCTGTTTTACCAAACAATGTTGATATGCGCCCTTGTCCATAAAAGGTCCAGGTTGTATCCATCAGAATGAAAAAATCAGATTCTTCGGTAACAAGAATATTATTACCCGCAGCTGCCAGTGTAATTTTCCTGTTTCGCATTTCACTCTTCCCTGCCACCTGGTGTGCTGTAGCTTTATAATATTTGACCGTTTCTTTTTTATTGTTGAAAACTTCGCCCTGGCCCGAACCGATCATCCTGATATTTTCATCCATCAGGGAGGACATGATGCGCATGTCGCCTTTCAAATAAGCATCCCAATACTTATGATATACTTCCAGTATTTCCCTTTCCAGTTTTTTGGTTAGTTTCATTTTTTATTGATTACCTGGTATGCCAATTGTAAAGACTGTTCCTTCGCCCTCCTTTGTATTGACGGTGATGTCACCACCGTAGGCTTTAATAATATCATAGCTTAAAGATAAACCCAATCCGGTTCCCTGCCTTGTAGGTTTTGTAAGAAGAATGGTTGAAAAGTTTATCTAATGCTTTTTGTGGTCTGCTACTACCATGATCCTTTACTGTTAGATTCAATCCGATAGCTATCGATTTTTAATCAATTTTTTTTGTGGTAATAGTAATTGTTGGTTAACTTTTCAGATATCCCGCGGAATGATATGATTTTTCCAATGTATTTTTCTTTCTGGTGAATCAATCACATTGTTTTGTGCAATTGCTACAAATGATACAATAAAAAAGAGGATGAACGAATGGTTTCTTATAAGTAGCAGGTTTACCATTTAATCCACAATTGAATTATTTAAGAATAAAAGTTATAAAATTTTCAGCATAGAAGAAAACTACCAGCACTTACCGGTAAACAACATTGAAAAATTATGTAAAGCATAATTACTTCGATAAAGAGCAAGCGGTCAGGCAGATAAAAAACACTTCTTTAAAGCAGGGACGCTGTTTTACAATGAACAAAAAAGATTTTTACTACTGTTCCATAGGTCAGCAGATGAAAAACATCGGAACTGTTCAAAGCAAAACTAAAACAGGTTTTATTCAAAATATTAGCCGCTACCAGGCTACTAACTGTAAGGGCCGTCCGCTAAGAGTGAGCTGTCATAAATCAAAAGGAAACCGGGTGATAGAGATTAACCATCCACTAAGGAAGTACAAACAACAGGTAAAACAAAACCTGCAAAGTGAAAAAGGGATATACCGTCGAAAAAAGCGGCGGCAGATGTAGAACCGGTGTTCGCCAATATCAAAAACAATCACCAGTTTAAAAGATTTTTACTCAGAGGTATCGATAAGGTTGAAATTGAAATAGGATTATTAGCCCTGGCACACAATCTTCGCAAAAAAGCAGCCTGAAAAACCTCTTTTTCCCCTATTGTTCTTAAGAAACAAGCAGCAGCTTTTTATTTGATTATAAAAGAAAAATATATAATTCAAAAAAAGCCGCCTCTTAATTATGAGACGGCTTCTTTTTTCATTTCCGATTCAATAACGACATGATGGCTTTACGTTATTGAAATGACGGAAATCATTTCCTGCAATTTTGTAAATTTGAGTCTCCAACAATTAACAGGAATGCCGGTAGGAATTATATTTATATCAATTTTGTTTATGGTATTGGGCATGATAGTCCAGTACAGGCTTAAGAGTAAATTCTCAACCTATAGTAAGGTACCCACAAGCACCGGGCTTAGCGGAAAGGAAATTGCAGAAAAGATGCTGCATGATAATGGCATTTACGACGTAAGTGTTACTTCTGTTCCGGGATTTTTGAGCGATCATTATGACCCCACTAAAAAAACAGTGAATCTTAGCCCGGATGTTTATGAAGGCAGGAATATTTCTGCCGCAGCCGTTGCTGCACATGAATGCGGCCACGCCGTTCAGCATGCAGCTGCTTATTCAATGCTCATGCTGAGAAGCGCATTGGTGCCTATTGTACAAATAAGTAGTAATCTTGCACAATGGGTGATTTTGATAGGTCTCGGACTTTTTAGTTTTGGTGGCGGTAATCAAACTGTTTTATTAATCGGCATAATTTTATTTGCTGCTTCTACTTTGTTTTCAGTGATAACATTGCCGGTAGAATTAGATGCTTCAGCAAGAGCTTTAAAATGGCTTGAGTCTTCTAATATAACAACCCCCTCAGAACATGAGAAAGCTAAAGACGCATTAAAGTGGGCTGCACTTACCTATGTAATTGCTGCCCTCGCCTCCATTGCTTTACTTATTCAATATATTTTAATTTACCAGGGCCGAAGCAGGGATTGATCTTTCCCTTTCTACATTGAGTGATTAATCATTATACTGGTCGCTTTTTTTAATTTCCAGTAAATCACCAATTCTTTTAGCAGTTTTCACCAAATTATCTCTTGTATTTTTTATCGCCTCGTCGATTTGAAACGGTTCTTTATTAATCGAAAACAGCATGTCAAAATATTTTTGCAATTGAGCATCTGCGCCAGGAGGCACCTTACCACCAATTCCTATAACAGGAATATTTTTTTCTTTCGCTTTTACGGCAACACCGTAAGGGCCTTTTCCCTGTAGCGTTTGCGCATCTATGCTTCCTTCGCCGGTTATAACTATATCAGCTTTTTGTAAAGATTTTTCAAAGGAAGTTATTGATAAAAAATAATCTATCCCATTTACAGGCTTTGCATTACAAAACGCAGAAAGTCCTGCAGCCACACCACCGGCGGCCCCTCCATGCCTGATGGTAGACATATCGAATCCGGTTTGATATAATACAACATCACGGAATTTTGTAAGAGCAGCTTCCAGTTTTTGTACACCTGTTGCTGATGCTCCTTTTTGCGGTCCGAATATTTTTGCCGCTCCGTTTTCTCTGAGCAATTTATTTTCAACATCGCAAAGAATAATCAGTTCACAATTAAAAATTCTTTTATCAAATCCTGAAAGATCTATAGCATGAAGATTGATTAGGCTTTCCGGCAAACCTTCCAAAATTCTGTTTTCGCTATCAAAAAACCGAAGGCCTAACGCTTGTAAAATTCCTGCACCGCCATCAACCGTTGCACTTCCACCAATACACATGATCATCTTGCTTACGCCTTTATCTAAAGCCTGCTTTACTAATTCACCCGTTCCGAATGTTGTTGCTTTTAAGGGATTCAACTCGTGTTGTTGCAACAATCGGATTCCGGAAGCATTGGCCAGTTCAATCACCGCTGTTTTTCCATTTTCTATCAGGCCATATTTTGCAGATATTTTTCTCCCCAGTGGATCATGTGCTTCAGCCTTAATAACAGTACCATTATTTTTTTTTATTATTAATTCCGCTGTGCCGTCGCCTCCATCTCCTATGGGAAAATATTCACGGCTGCAATTCAATTTACTTTTTCGCAATCCTTCACCTATAGCTTCTGCTACTGATGTAGCATCAAGACTATTTTTGAAAGCATTTGGCGCTATAATTATATGCATAACCCTTTCCTGAATGCCTCCCATGGAGAGGCCTTTCTAAATTGTTAAAGAGAGCAGGTATACCATAAGAAATGTTATCAATCCCATCAACAATGTTGCCATGGAATAAACATTAAGCATCGTTTTCATTTCAAGCCCGGAGAATTTTGCGATCACCCAAAAATAAGCGTCATTCGCATGAGAGATCATCATTGAGCCTGCACCCATTGATAAAACACAAAGCAATTTCCCGTTGTCACTTTCCAACCCCAATGGAAGCAATAAAGGGTGAACAATAGAAGCCGCTGTAATAATAGCAACTGTAGAAGAACCCTGCGCCGTTTTAAGGACAAATGTTAGTAAAAAGGGAAATAAAATTCCAAGACTTCCCAATGGAAGAATTTCGCTAAAGTGCTCCCCGATTTTTGTTGCAGCCAATACAGCCCCGAATGCACCACCGGCACCAATAATAACTAAAATGCCACCGGCTTTTTCAGCACCTTCCTGTAATTGGCTGCTTATTATTTTTCTTGTCCAGGACCTGCTGCAATTTAATGCCAGCAATACACCAATCGCTAAAGCAATTTCAGGCATGCCCAATACAGAAAATATATTGAACAAAGTGCCTGAAGAATTTTCCACTGCAAAAAAGGATTTTAATGCAATTAAAAAAATCGGAACAACTACAGGAAGAAACGATTTGATAACAGAAGGTGGATTTGTAACTGCGCCAGGAATTATTTCTTCTTCCACAGAAGGAAGAATTATTTTTTTCCCTGCATAGTTTGCCCACCAATATCCTACAAACATCGCCGGGAGCGCTACAATTATTCCTGTCAAAATCAGTTTCCCAAAATCAATACCAACAAGGCTTGCAGCAGATGCAGCGCCGGGATGCGGAGGAATTAAACAATGAATGGCATATAATCCTGTGGCAAGTGAAACGCTCATCACAACAATTGAAATGCCGGTACGGTTTGCGAGAGATTTGTTAAGGCCACTTAGTACTATAAATCCCGAATCACAAAAAATGGGCATACCAACTATGAAACCTGTAATACTCATTGCAAGTGCCGCATTTTTTTCTCCAACCTTTTTAAGAATAAACCCAGCCATCACTTTGGTGCTGCCGGTATGCTCCAACAGCACACCGAGAGTAGTTCCTAAAACAATAATCAACCCAAGTGATTTCATGATATTTCCGAATCCATCCTTGACAACAGTAATAATTTCGCTGGCAGGCATTTGTACTCCAAGCCCAACAACAAAGCACGCAATAAGTAATGCAAAAAAGGCATGTATGTGATATCTTGCAGTAAGTATTACTATCAGCGTAATACCAATTAATAAGAAAATGAATACCTGTAACAGGGATGTTGTAATCATTATTCTTTAAAAAATTTTATACCAGATAACAAGCAATGTTATCTTCCTTTTAGTTAGTCTGGTAAAAAATTTATACAAGATAGTAAGCAATGTTGAACTGCCTTATGGTTGCTAAATAAAAATAAAGTGATTACAGGATACAATAATGATAACACTATAGTTATGATAACTTTTTAAGAAAATCTTCTTTACGACGGGAAGAAACTCCTACCTCGGTTCCATCGCTTAATATCACGGAGCCACCTTTGCCTCTATTATAACTTTTAATAAATAAGATGAAGAATTGTGAATGCTGAAAAAATTATATTCGGAAAGCATCTCTTCGAATTCTTTTAAAGTTTTTGCTACGACTAACTTCTTTTTATCACGCTGGTAAATTGTTGTGCAGTTTATCTCGCTTTGACAACGGATAATATCGGCAATTTCCAAAAACTCAATTCGGTTTATTGTCGGCACGATTATTTTTCCGGGGGAGAAATTACTTTTCCGGGTGTTTTGAAGAAGCACATTAATTTTTTCGTTCGTTATTTTTTTGGAAGTATCGTTCTTCAAGACTATTACAAAGTTATTTTGCATTCGATCTTTTTAGTTTGTTTATTATACCAATTCTTAAGTATACTTTAAAACCGGGTTGTTGCGGAAATACGGATGATAATTGGAGAAAAGTAAAACAGGAAGTATAATAATAAAAGGGGCTTTCATACGAAAAGTTTTATCAAGATAGCTTTAGTTCTATAATAAACTGACTGCCTTCACCTTCTTTGCTTTCCACTTTAATTGTTCCATTATGTTCTTTAGTGATGATATCGTAAGCAAGTGATAAACCCAAACCTGTTCCTTGTCCTGTTGGTTTGGTGGTGAAAAATGGCTGAAAGATTTTATCAATGATGTTTGATGGAATGCCGTTGCCGTTATCACTTACAATAATTTCAACCGTATCGTTTATTTTTTTTGTTTGAATTGAAAGGAGTGGCGTATAGTTTTCATCAGCAGTTTTTTTCTTTTCATTTGTTGCATAAAAGGCATTATTGAATAAGTTGAGTAACACTCTCCCAATATCCTTTGGCACTACAGTTATTTTACCAATACTTTTATCAAAATCAGTTTTAATTCCGATAGCTATCGGGTCTGCATTGAATGATTTATCTTTTGCTCGCATGCCATGATAACTCAATCTTAAATATTCATCACATAAAGCATTAATATCTGTGGGCTCTTTTACTCCTTTTGTTTGCTTTGAATGTTGCAGCATTCCTTTTACAATGGCATCTGCACGCTTGCCGTGATGATTTATTTTTTCTTCGTTGTCTTTTATGTCATTCGAAATTGCAATTGCTTCTTCTGTGTTTCCAGATCTTAATTCTTTTTGCAATTCGTCAATCATTTCTTTGTTCACTTCAGAAAAATTATTCACGAAGTTCAGCGGGTTTTGTATTTCGTGTGCAATACCCGCAGTGAGCTCGCCGAGCGAAGCCATTTTTTCACTTTGTATTAACTGTGCCTGCGTGGATTTTAGTTCTGATAATGTACTTTCTACTTTATTTTTTTGTTCCTCTATTTGTTCTTTCTGGTGTTGCAATAATGTATTTGCTTTTTGCTTATGCCTATTATTTCTAAACTGTATTAACGCAATAATTACAACAGCTAAAACAATAATAGCCAACGCACTAATTGTAACGTATTGTTGGCTTTTTATTCGTTTTGCATCAATATCTTTCTTATCCTGTTCTGCCTTTGCAAGTGCTTCTTTTTTATCAAAGTCATATTGTATTTCAAGGCGGGTGATTTCTTTTGTTTTGTTATTATTAAAAGAGCTGTCTCTTAATAGTACAACCTGTTTAAAAGCATCCAGCGCTTTGGCAAAATCTTTTTGCTTCTCGTAAGTATTGCTTAAGCTTTCCAGGGCAAAAGCCTGGTTGAGGATGTTGCCCGTTTCTTTGGCCAATAGTACCGCACGTTTTAAATATTGAATAGCTTTACTGTAACGATTTTTTGGGTTTACATGCTGTTGCAGCAGGAACCAATCTGGTGCGTTAGCATATAGTTTTGCTATCTCATTTAATGTGATGGATGTATTTAATTTATCGCCCGAGGTTTCATAAAAATCGACAGTCTTTAAAAAATATTCCAATGCCCTGGAATAATTATCGTAATAGTTATAAACAATAGCCATATTGTTTAGGCTGTTCGCAATACCCCGTTGATATCCGGTGGCATTGCTTATATCCAGCGCCTTCTGATACGATTGCAGAGCTTTTGCAGAGTCGTCCATATTATCATAAACATTTCCGAGATTAATCAGTGCATCTGCGATTCCTTTTTTATCATCCAACTGTTTATAAATCTCATAGCCTTTTTGATGATATTGCAGCGCTTTTGAAAATTGCGACTCGTGATTATACACTAATCCCATATCGGTGAATACGCCGGCTATTCCAGGCCTGTTGCCTAAGCGTTCGAAAATATTTAAAGCTTTTTGAAGGTATTCTAGCGCCCCGGGATACTCTGATAAAAAATAATGATCAATACCGATAGTTCTATAAGTTTCTGCGATGCTTTCCTCATCATGCAATTGTTCAAAGACTGCCAGCGCTTTATTTTCATATTCTAATGCTATGTTGTAGTTGGAGTTTTGGTAGATGAGGCCCATGTTATGATACAACGTCGCAACTTTTACTTTATCATTTAATTGCTGATAAATATTTAGAGCCATAGAAAAAAATTGCAGAGAAAGAGAGTCGTTATTCCTGGCATTATAGTTTGCCGCTTTACTGCTATATGCAAAAGCAAGCTTTACTTTATCCTTTAATTTAAATGCCAAAGCAATTGCCTGGTCCGCTGTTTCAATTCCTTTATCAGGATTTATAATGATGTATTGCCTGGCCGTTTCATTTAGTAAACTAAGCCTTGCAGTATCCTCCTGGGGATGTTTCCTTAACTCGTTTAATAATGAATCCAATTTGTTTTGTTGTGAAAATCCGTATTGGAAAATGAGGCTGCTGGTAATGAGAAAAAAAATCTTTGCCATAAGTTAGTTTTAAACTGATGTAAGAGCAGAGGCAGATTTATTTTTCAATCAGAATAAAAGATAGATAAACATAATAAATATTCTAAAACTTTTCTCCAAAAAAATAAATGACAAATTGCCATCACCATCATTAAACTTTGTTATGAACTTCAAAAAAATAAACGGCCATTGGAAATTATTGCGATTCCTTTGCTGCTGGTTTTCGTTGCCGTTGCAGGGATAATCTATGCAAATTCTTTTATTTATTTTTAATTATAAAAATTCTGATATAACAGCTAAGGGTAAATTTGAAATGCCACACAAAAGCATTTCAATCCCGCCAACATCTTTTCAAAAACCTGAAATGAAAACTATAAAAAGCTTCTTCAACCAGGGCTTCTTAATTAAAAAAATAATCTGTAGCTTTAAAATCAATTTCAGAAATCAACAATTAAATGCTCCTTATTGATTTCTTTATTCCTTCTCTCTAATATCCCTAAAGAATCATCGCTACAATACTTTGAATCATAAGAAAATGGAAGGTTAAAACCTTTTCATCATTCAATTTTATTAATCATTTTAAAACATTTTTATGAAAAAGAAACATTTACTCATTATTGCAACAGTCGTTACTACTACATGTTTTACCCTGCAGGCTAATGCCAAAATATGGAGGGTAAACAATCAATCAAATTATAACGGCAGCACATTATGGGGTGATAATTTTGGCGGCACTGCCGGCTTTCCAGTATTTAAACAGGTGGACCAGGCCGTAGCGTTTGGAATCGTGAATAACGGCGACACAATACAGGTAGAAGGTTCAACGATAACTTATTCTGCAACCACTATAACCAAAAACCTGGTTATAATAGGCGCCGGTTATTATCTTACTGATAACCCCAAAACCTCTAACAATGTTTTAGAATCTAAAATTGCCAGAATTGTATTTAACGCCGGATCCGAGAACTCGAAGGTAATAGGGATGGATGTGGTAAGTTTGGGGAATGGTGCTGACCGTTATGTTTATATTAATGTAAATGGAATTACCGTAAAGCGATGCAGAATTGAAGGAGGAATTGAATTTGGGTCTTCTCTTTCGGATGTCTATATTTTAGAAAACTTTTTCCCCAATACCGTTGTTAGTAATGCTATTGCTACAAATGGCAATGGGGCCTTCGTACCGCCCACAGATATAGTTTTCAATAATAATATTTGTCAAAAAACATTAACATGGGGAAGTCCGATTGCTAATCCAACAACTCTCTGGCCTATACTGCAATGCAACAATAATGTATTTGATGGTCCTGATAACCTTGCTAACCCCAATCTTGCTTTTTCTACCAGCGAATTCAAAAACAATATATTGATGCCCACTAATGCAAAAGTAAATATTGCTGCTTCTGCAGGAGTAATTGCATATAATATCGGAACACTATCTACGCAATTTGGTACGACCGATAACAACCTTGTTGTGCCTGCAATCACCACTCTTTTTGTTACCTCAACTTCTACAGATGGCGCTTATCAAATTGCAGACGCATCCCAGGCAGATAATACTGGCTCTGATGGCACTGATCGTGGCGCATTCGGAGGCACTGCAGCTATTAGCCGTTATACACTTTCAGGTTTGGCGGCCATTCCGGTCATTTACCAGATTACAACTCCGGGAGCTACTTCAACCAATTTGCCGGTAACCATCAGTGCAAGAACCATAAAATAATTTATCATGAAAAAAATTCTAATTCTATTGTTTTGTTCAGGGTTAAGCATTGCCTCCCTGTCGCAAAACGTGGTGCAGGGCGAATATTTTATTGATACCGATTTAGGATATGGAAACAATACTCTTGTTACTTTTACCCCTTCGGCAGATAATAGTTTTCCCTTAACCGTTCCCGTTAGTAGCCTAGCGCCGGGTTATCATAAACTCTATATCCGCACCAAAGACAGTGATGGTAAATGGAGCCTTACAGCAAGACGAAATATTGAAGTGCTTGCATCAGAAGCCAAAACAACAATTGTGAGAGGCGAATATTTTATAGATACCGACCCCGGCTTTGGTATGGGTACGCCATTAACAATAACCACTCCGGATTCCTTAGTTGTGCTTCAAAATTTTTCGGCAGCTACAGCAGGGTTATCTGAAGGGTACCATAAGTTATATGGAAGACTTATAGATAATCTTGGAAGATGGGGTATTACCTTCAGAAGAAATATGGAAGTATATAAAGATGAAAATAATAAAGTACTGAATGGAGAATATTTTTTTACAACAGATGAGAGTTTTGGCAACTGTACACCGGTAACATTTGCAGTTCCCGCTGCAGACGGATCATTCGTAATTAATATTCCCCGTAATACAATTCCTGTTGGAGCTGATACATTATTTGTAAGAGTGCGTGATGATATTGAAAGCCGGTGGTCTATCACACAAATTCTTAACAACATCAATGCTGCATTGCCACTTACACTTCTCAATTTTACAGTTACAAAACAAAATGCTGTCGCACAGGTAAACTGGAAAACTGCCAATGAAGTAAATACATCTTACTTCAATATACAACGCAGTATCGATGGTGTAAGCTTTACAACTGTTGGCAGGGTGAATGCTAAAGCGGGCAGTGCGGAAAACAATTATACTTATCCGGATGATGTAGCAAGCTTGAAAGCGGGCAAAGTATATTACCGTTTGCAGATAGTGGATAAGGACGGCACGTTTAGCTACAGTAAAATTGGTTACATAACTATCACAAATGGATTACGGATTACCATACATCCTAATCCTTCTCATCATTATTTTGTGATTAGTAATTATGAATTTACAGGAACCAAAGACGCAAGTGTTGTGGTGAGAGATATGACGGGCAGAACGCTTATCAGTCAAAAATTAATTAGTGCAGAGCAAAGAGTAAATATTTCATTCCTGTCGAAAGGAATGTATATGGTGAGTCTCGTTACTAACGGCGGCATTCAAACACAGAAGTTAGTGGTGGAATAATTTTTAACCTCAAGCCTGGAAGCCTTTGTTTCCAGGCTTTTTCTGAAATTGACTTGCTATAAAATTTTTATCGGGGCGACCCTGATTTAAAAAGGTGCGACAGATGTTGCCGTTGCAACAATGAAAGTATTATAGGGAAGAATGATTATTTTAGTTTATTATATCTGCCCCATTTTTCTTCAATCCTTTTATTTTCTCAATTTGGAATAAAGTATATGCTGCAAATATATTATTGATAAACAGTAGTTCGTTAATATCTTCTTTTTTAAGCATTCCTATAAAATCGCCCGTATAATATCGCTGATCAACTATAATTATCTTTTCGTAATTATTGATGAGAAAACAGGAAAACGCATTTCCAAAAGATTCTTTTACCACAGCAATTTTTCGTCCATTTTTATGCTGTGTTTCCATTTTTACAATGGGCAAATCGCCGCGTAAAAAAACAGAATAGCTTTCTCCACCGCTGGCACTTTGACGATACATATTGGATTTATACCAACGTCCCGTTGCAGTGTCGCCAATAGAAAATTTCATTGAATCTTTAAAGAGATAATACCTCACAGAGTCAGGATGATTTTTCAAATCCGCATCCCTGGTAATTCTGTACAATGATCCCAAAAAAGCAGGCTTTACTTTTGAGTCAACAGTATCTAACGAGACGGGTGTTAAACCGGCTGAAGCACAAAATTCCCTGTAAGCATAGTAAGCGCCGAGGCTCGTCCAATGGTGATCGGTGCCAAAATAAATATATTCGTTGCGATGTGCTCTAAGCTCATCAATAATACGCACTTTGTTAATTGCAGAGTCTTCATTATTATAAATATTCTCAATGGCAGTGCCGTTGGGTTTTTGATAGTTTGCATATTTCTGGGTTATTTCAAATTCCAATGCTACCGGTATAATAAGATTGTATATCCGGATACCCGGGCTTAGCAATCTGCTATACGAATTAATTACGGTAGCATAATATTTACCCATTGCAGGCTCTCCTCTAAACAGTTCGAAAGCACGGTTTTTAAATACAAATAATCTATTTTTTATTTCTCCGGTAGTCATGTCATCGGGCAGTGGGTCATCGCTGACTGTCGCGATTACTAAGGTGTCAGATTTCTTTGCTATTTTATTTTTAACCGGTTCATATATTTTTATTTGACTGCTCCGAAATCCAAGTTCATCACGAAATCGATCCGAAACAATCATCCAGTTTTCCCGGAACGGAAAGTTATCAGAATAGTAATCATCTAAATTTTTGAAATAATTTCCAGCCCAGAAAGAACTATCTGAAAAAGCGGGGAAGCCGGCAAGTTGCCTGTTTTCCGTTTCAGATATCATTTCTTTTTTGGATGAGAAAGAAAGAATACCTCCGGTGGTGAGCAGGCTTACGCATAATAAAATGTTTATCCAATGTATCTTTTTTGCTGTCCGATTTATATCATCCATTTTTCTTCATTATTAAAATCTAAAATATATGAAGGGGTTATAACTTTTACCGACTAATTCCGCCACAGAAATAAAAATAAATACAACATTTAATGCAATGGAAATACCTGCAAAAGCGAAATGCCATTTAGGTCTTTTATCAAACCAGGCATTTACTTTATGATAAACAGGCATGCAAAGTAAAACCGCAATAATAAGCCAGAAAATTCTTTCTGTAATATCATTGATAACTTCTGGTGACCATAAACTACCTTTTGCAAACGAAAAAAGTTTAGCGAAATATGTCACAAGCAAATGCGTGTCAGTAAAATAAAATATGACCCATCCGGGAATAATAATCATCAGCGCATAAAAATGCGAAAATAATTTTGGTAATTTTTTTAAGAGATTTAGCAGAAAAGCTTTTTCTATTGCGATGAAGATAAAAAAATATAGCCCCCAGAAAATGAAATTCCAGCTGGCTCCATGCCACATACCCGTAAGAAACCAAACTATAAATAAATTTAGATAAACTCTTTTTCTGTTTCCTCCTAGTGGAATATATAAATAGTCTTTAAAAAATGTACCCAATGAAATATGCCATCGTCGCCAGAAATCAGTAGCTGAAGTAGCCATGTAAGGATACCTGAAGTTTTCATGATAATGAAAGCCAAACATCCATCCGAGGCCGATAGCCATATCTGAATATCCTGAAAAATCGAAATAAATTTGAAGAGCAAACATTACCAAACCCAGCCATGCACCTAGGGTAGTCATGTTTGACAGGTCTGCCAGCGAAATCGGATTATTTTGATCGCCCATATATTTAACTACCAATTCGGCGCTCACATTTGCAATAGCTACCTTTTTAAACAGGCCGATACAAAATCTTGTGATGCCCTTGCTTATATCATTTAAATTTTCTTTTCGATTATCTATTTCGTGCGCAATATGTGCATAGCGGACGATAGGGCCGGCTACCAACTGGTGATATAAAGACACAAACATTAGAAATTTTGGAAATGAATGTTGGGCTTTAACATCACTCCGGTACACATCCACCACATAAGAAATGGTTTGAAAAGTATAGAAGGAAATACCGATAGGTAAGCCAAACCCGGGGACACTAAAATGTGTGCCCATCAATGCATTTATATTATCAACAATAAATACATCATATTTAAAAGTACAAAGTAACCCAAGATTGAAAAAAAGCGTGGATACAATACCGAGTTTTGCCCATTTCGTGCCTTTATATTTTTCAATAAAAAGGGCATTAAAATAATCCACTACTGACGACATAATTAATAAAGAAATCCATACGGGCTCGCCCCAACCATAAAATGCCAATGAAAAAATGATGAGTATCCAGTTACGCCATAAAGCTTTTTTGGTACTGTAGTAGAAAAATAAATTCAACGGTAAAAAAATAAACAGAAAAATAAGGCTGGCAAAAACCATAGGGCACTAATGTGTTTAAATGATTAGTAAGGATGCTCTATTAATAAGGATACTCTGATTTTTGCGACATAGTTCTGTAAGAAAGTAAAAGTCACATGTCAGATCCGCTAAACTTCCAGGTACCAGGTAGCATCAATGGAAATTTTTTAGAGGAGTATTGAACAGCAGTTAGTAACAAGGATTATCGGAATTTTAAAATTATTTAGTGGGTGTAAAGCTTACTATTTTACTTTTTTTGGGTATTCATGAGGACATTAATAACCCAATTATACAAAATTTTTCTTTAGTTCTCAGCGTTCTTTTAATTTTTTTCTTAGAAAAAAATTATTACTAATTGAACGATTCCTCATACGAATAGAGTCCCAATCTTAGAATGATGGCTTCAAGAAAATTTTGAGAATAGCGTATCCAGAAATTTTATATCTCTCCCTTTTTTAACTGTGCTATTGCATAGTCAGCTGCCCTGGCAGTCATTGCCATATAAGTTAAAGATGGATTTTGAGTGGACGTAGAAGTCATGCAGGCTCCGTCGGTCACAAATACATTCGTGCAATTATGAAACTGGTGCCATTTATTGAGTAATGAAGTTTTAGGATCGTTACCCATACGAACCCCGCCCATCTCATGGATATCAAGGCCGGGCGCCTGTTTGGAATCCGAGGGTCTAATATCTGTAAAACCTGCTTTACTATACATATCCGTCATTTGCTCAAAAAAATCTTTGATCATTTTTTCTTCATTATCAGTGTAATCAACTGATAGTTTAATTAATGGGATTCCCCAATCATCTTTTTTATTTGGATCAAGGCTCACCTGGTTGATTTCCCGTGGTATGGTTTCTCCCATCATTTGTGAGCTTACATACCATGAGCCAAATTCAGGATCAGCCATTAAATTATTTTTCAATTCTTCCCCTGTTCCATTCATTCGCGGCATGGACCTTCTGCCGGAAGAAAAAGTTGCGGCATATCCCCTGAGAAAATCTGTTTCCTGCTTGTGCAAGTTTCTAAACCTGGGAATATAAGCGCTGGTGGGACGGCGGCCTCCGTCAGACTTTGAGTCCTGGAAGCCATCATATTGAGCAGAAATACGAGCCCTGTAATTATGAAATGCAAAATATTTTCCTAACAATCCATTTTCATTTCCAAGCCCATGAGGAAAACGTTTGGATACAGAATTTAGTAAAATAAGATTGGTGTTTATTGCGCCCGCATTTGCAAAAATAACCGGGGCGTAATATTCGACTGATTCTTTGGAATTGGCATCAACCACTTGTACGCCTGTTGCTTTTCCTTTTTCATCGTCATAAATAATGGAATGCACTACAGAGAAAGGACGCAACGTCATGTTACCCGTCTTTAATGCCCATGGAATTGTTGTAGCATTAGAATTAAAGTATCCGCCAAACGGACATCCACGTTGACAAAGACTCCTGTTCTGGCATTGGGCCCTCCCCTGGTCAAAGTGAATTTGCTTTGGCTCAGTTAAATGCGCACACCGGCCATAGATGACATTTCGATCTTTATAATTTTTTGAAACAAAATCTTTAAAATAATTTTCAACACAAGTCAATTCCAATGGTGGTAAAAATTCTCCGTCCGGAAGATTGGGGAGGCCATCTTTATTTCCGGATATACCTGCAAATTTCTCAACATAACTATACCATGGCGCTATGTCTTTATATCGTATTGGCCAATCAACTGCAAATCCATCCCTTGCAGGACCTTCAAAATCAAAATCGCTCCAGCGTTGTGTTTGTCTCGCCCACATAATTGATTTCCCACCAACCTGGTAACCGCGTATCCAGTCAAAAGGTTTATCCTGCACGTAAGGATGCTCGGTATCTTTTACAAAAAAATGCATAGCATCTTCCCGAAATGCATAACACCGGCTAACGACAGGATTATCTTTTTGAATATCATAAGGCACCTGTCCCCGATGTTTAAATTCCCACGGCATCATATTGGTGGTAGGGTAATCTTTAAGATGCTTTACGTCTCTTCCTCTTTCTAATACTAACGTCTTAAAACCTTTTTCGCAAAATTCCTTGGCAGCCCATCCACCGCTCATGCCCGAGCCAATTACAATGGCATCAAAAGTTCTTGCCTGTCTAGTATCTCCCATTTTTTAGCTTGCTTTTTTTACCGGTACACAACCATAAAACTTACCAGGAACGAGTTGATATACGTGTACTTTAGTTAAATAATATTGCGATGTTGTAAATGCCTGTACAGTCAATCTCTTCATTGTGTTATAGAAAAAATCAATCTCTTCGGGAATATCTTTTTTACTTTCTACAGAATTTATAACCGCGGCTCTTTCTGCAGGAGTGCACTGTGCAAATGATTTATCAAATTTCTTTTTAGTCAAATCTTTAAATCCCTTTAAACCCTTTACAAACTTTTCCTGTTTATCAGGAGCATAACAATCATCAACCATCATCAA
The DNA here is from genome assembly GCA_963798665.1 of uncultured Chitinophagaceae bacterium. Classification (GTDB taxonomy): domain Bacteria; phylum Bacteroidota; class Bacteroidia; order Chitinophagales; family Chitinophagaceae; genus Ginsengibacter. The sequence goes on from CAWCUN010000009.1 coordinate 94,009, forward strand.
TGCAAACAGGTGGGCAGAAACATCTTTGGCTCCCGGGGTATTTGTTTTTGGAATGATAGTTTCACCTAATTCAGAAAGAATTTCTTCATCATCTCCATTTGCTTTAATGTTTTTTAAAGCAAGTGATGATTTTTTTTCGTCTTGCAAACAGGAAGGCAATAAAGCGGCACCTGCTGAAATTATTACCAAACTTTTTATAGTTGAACGTCTGTTCATTTTAATACATTTTTCAATATGGCGAAGGATAAATCAGATACAGAAATTTTGAATATTTTTTATCAATATAACGTCACTAAGATACTTCATCTCGCCACAGATTTTATTATCTAATAAAATCTTCCTATGAATTTATTTTCAACAATGGTGGTTTTCATTTCCATGGGATCAATAGTTCCCTGTTTTGAATAAACAATTTTACCACCCGGCTCAACCAATATTGTGTAAGGTAATGCGCCATTCCAGTCAGGATCTACCGCTTCTATTAACTTATATTTGTCATCCTCGTTATATAAATAATTTGTATTGGCTGCATGCAGTTTTTTTAAAAATTGCAGTACCTTATCTTTTTTTTCGGGATTATCTGCACTGATAGTAATAAATTCAAAATCTCTGCGCCTGTACATCCTGTTAATAGTTACAAAAGAGGGTAACTCGTTTACACATGGTCCGCACCAAGTAGCCCAAACATTTATTAAGCGAAGCTTGTCGGTTTTATTTTTTATCAAATCTTTGATCCCGGCAATGTCAATAGTATCAAGGCTTACAGGTTGCGTAGCCCATTCGCTGTCAGACTTTGCCACAAGGTCTTCTTTTTCGGCCCATTTAATGGAACAGCCAAAAACCTTTGTTGTCTTTGTTTCAACTTCTTTATCCGCAAGCAAAGCTTCAATGGCGTTTTGAGTATCTTTATTATGAGGAGTGCCGGTAGGCTTTTCTACATCATCAATCCGCCCCTGGTATCTTAATTTTCTATCTTTATCAAAAATAAAAACATGCGGAGTTGCAACAGGACCATAAGCTTTCGCTACAGTTTCAGTTTCGCCATCAAACAAATAAGGGAAATTAAAACCTCTTCTTTTTGCGTGTAATTTCATCTCTTCAAATGAATCACCCACGTCCGCATAACCTAACTCATTTAGCTGAACAGATTTTGGGTCGTTGGGCATTATGGCAACAACATCCACGCCACGTGATTTGTAATCATTCGTGAGCTGAATTAACCTGGCCTCGTATGCTTGTGCTGTCGGGCAATGATTACACGTGAAAACAATTACCAGGATTTTTGCATCCTTAAAAGAGGAAAGTGAATATGTTTTTCCATCAATACCTGGCAATTTAAAATCGGGCGCAGAACTGCCAATTGCTAACGTTTTATGATCTGCTGAAAAGGATTTTTTTGGAATAAAGAAGCTAAAGGAAAGATATATTACAATTAAGAAAAACCTACTCATTTGTCTCATCTGTATATTTTTTGTAGTTGTAATTTCATAAATAAAACTCTTCTTCAATAACTCAAAATTTTTTGCCACAACAATTCGTATAATACTCAATGATAATTTTCTGAATTGCTTACGAAAGCAATGTGTTTACTATCGGGAGTCCCACGAATTTACATTTAGCGTTCCCTGGCCGCCGTATAGATAAGCTATAACCCTTGGCGCACCTCCTGACGCCGGCATTAGATTTAAGGTAACTTTTTTGTAAGATGGATGTCCGTTAGGCTCAATATCCACCGGGAAAGAAATATAGACGATCCATTTTCCATCAGGAGAAATATGCGGAAACCAGTTATGACGCTCATCAAATGTGAGTTGTTCTCTTGCAGAACCGTCAGGCTTCATTCGCCAGATTTGCATAGTGCCTGTAGGATTTGCATTATAATAAACATACTTGCCATCAGGAGAATATTCCGGTCCATCTACATGACCTTCCTTATTAGTTGTCAAAGCGATTTCAGTTCCGTTATCGATTGAAACTTTGTATAAATTATATATTTTACTTCCGTTTCGCTGTGCAACAATAGTCACGTCTTTCCCATTTGGTGCCCATCCGTGCCAGTAAGAAGGTGTTTGCTGTGTAATCAATTTAGGTGTGCCACCTGTGAGAGGAAGTACATATACTGCTGATTGTCCACCTGGTAAATCGGGACTTCGGTTACTGATTGCAAGCATCTTTCCATTGAAAGAAATACCATGATCATTATTTATTTCATTAGCTGCGCCGGTATTTATTTTCTCAGGAGTTCCTCCATCGACCGGAATTGTATAAATAGAACCATTCTCATTGTATAAAAGTTTTTTGCCACCAGGCATCCAGTTGGGTGCCTCAAATTTTCCTTCAGATTCATGTATTACTTTTCTTACTCCATCAAATACATTCATAGTTTCCATTCGGCAACCTAAAGTCCCTTGAAATGAAGTCACTTTAATATTTGGGTTCGGATAATATTTATTATTAACTGGCTTATCAATCCGTACATTCCACATTTTTGCCTCTTCAACTTTATCAGAATCATGAGCAGAAATATACAAGCCAACGAATACGGAATCTTTCATGCTATACATTTCTGTAGAACCGACCTCCTGCAAAGGCTCTCCGTAATTCGCCACCCGCATGGTTATTAACCTACCACTGCGTTCCAATTGTATGGTTTGAAAAACAATTTTCTTGGGAAAAAATATTTCCTCTTCAGGATCTCTCATATAAGCGCCACGTAATGGTCGCCATTGTAACACTGTAAGCCCGTCACCATGTGTTACCGCATTATAGCTTGCTGAAGCTTCATCCAAAGACTCCCTGATCATCCACCCGATTTTTCGATGTTCATTCCCTTCCTTTCCCGTAAACGCAAAGTTTGCCGTAAGAATAAAATCGCCGTTTATTTTTTTATAGAGATACCGGAACTCATCCCTGTTGAACCATATATTGTAGCCAGAGCCTTTGAGGTAATATGTCTGTGTGGCCTCATCATAACGGGCAGAACCCACATTTTTGGGATTGCCTATGTCGACACTTCTGTCAAAAATTCCTATTGATGAATTTTGGCCAAAACAAATAATACTAAAGAAAAAGAGAGAAACAAGGATTAGGATTTTCATGATGTATTTTGTATGGAGTAATTATGCAATCTTCTAAATACAAGGTAATAAATTAGAAGAATAAAATTTAAAAGAAAGCAATACGCATATCTTCATTCAATTTATTTTTCTTGTTTTATTCTTAATTATTCTTTTTACATTTAACTCCTGCGATTGCTTGTTGTTTTAAACAACAGAAAATTAGTATGCACTTAACACCAAGAGAATCTGAAAAGCTTTTATTATTTCTTGCCGGCGAATTGGCAGAGAAACGTAAAGCCCGGGGGCTAAAACTAAACTATCCTGAATCAATAGCACTTATCAGCAGCAGGCTGCAGGAAGCTGCAAGGGATGGGAGAACTGTTGCTGACTTAATGCAGTATGGGGCAACTATTTTATCACGGGAAGATGTGATGGAAGGAATTCCGGAAATGATTCATGAAGTACAAATAGAAGCTACCTTTCCTGATGGGACGAAATTGGTAACCGTGCATGACCCTATCAGGTAATTAAAAATTTAAAATTAAAAATAATGATACCGGGAGAATACTTTGTAGCGGCAAAAGATATTGAATGTAATGCTGGGCGTGCAATTGTCTCTATTGCTGTTGTAAACACAGGTGACAGGCCCATACAGGTTGGCTCACATTTTCATTTTTTTGAAGTAAACCGCCAGATGGAATTTGACCGACGGGAAGCATTTGGGATGAGACTCAATATTGCAGCCGGCACTGCAGTCCGTTTTGAACCGGGTGAAGAAAAAGACGTAGAACTGGTTAAGATAGCCGGGAATAAAAATATATTCAGTCTTAATAATCTTGTAAATGGAAATATTTTAAATGAAGCAGCAGAAGAAGAAGCTTTAAAGAAATCAGCATCATTACATTTCAAAAATAAATCAGCATGAGTCTTTACATTAACCGGACAAAATATGCCAACATGTATGGACCGACTGTTGGTGATAAAGTGAGACTGGGTGATACTGATTTGATTATTGAAGTTGAAAAAGACCATTCTGTTTATGGTGAAGAAAGTAAATTCGGCGGAGGCAAAACCATCCGCGATGGAATGGCGCAATCATCCACGGCAAAAAGAGACGAAGGTGTTCTTGATTTTTTAATTACAAGTGCACTAATAATAGATCATTGGGGAATAGTAAAAGCAGATATTGGTATTAAAGATGGAAAAATAGTTGGCATTGGCAAGGCTGGTAATCCTGATATTATGGACGGCGTAGACGAAAACATGATCATAGGGGCATCAACGGAAGTTCACGGTGGTGCAGGACTCATTGCTACGGCAGGTGGAATAGATTCTCATATACATTTTATTTGTCCCCAATTGATTGACCATGCATTGTTCAGCGGTATTACTACTATGTTAGGCGGGGGAACGGGTCCGGCAGATGGCACAAGTGCCACAACGGTTACACCGGGCGCATGGAACATTCAAAAAATGCTGGAAAGTGCAGATGGATTTCCAATGAATCTTGGTTTTTTAGGGAAAGGGAAATTGCGGAACAACAGCGCCACTTATTGAACAGGTTGAAGCGGGAGCAATTGGTTTAAAGATTCATGAAGACTGGGGATCAACGCCTGCAGTGATTGATGCATCATTACAGGTTGCAGATGCACTTGATGTTCAGGTTGCCATTCATACGGACACATTGAATGAAGCAGGCTTTTTGGAAGATACGATCAATGCTATCAATGGCAGAACAATACATACCTACCATACGGAGGGTGCGGGTGGTGGTCATGCGCCTGATATCATTAAAGCAGCAATGTATCAAAATATTTTGCCGTCCAGTACCAATCCAACCCGGCCATATACAGTCAATACCATTGATGAACATTTGGATATGCTTATGGTTTGTCACCATCTCGATGAATCGGTTCCGGAAGATGTGGCTTTTGCTGATAGCCGCATACGGCCCGAAACAATTGCGGCTGAAGATATTTTGCATGACATGGGTGTTTTTAGTATGATGAGTTCCGATAGCCAGGCAATGGGGCGCGTAGCCGAAGTAATAACCCGTACATGGCAAACAGCAGATAAAATGAAAAAACAAAGAGGCTTTTTGCCCGAGGATGAAAAAAATAATAACGATAATTTCAGGGTAAAACGATACGTTGCAAAATACACTATCAACCCGGCCATTACTCATGGTATTTCACAATACGTTGGGTCAATAGAACCAGGCAAATTTGCGGATATTGTTTTATGGAAACCTGCTATGTTTGGAGCCAAACCTGAAATGATTATTAAAGGCGGGATGATCGTTGCAAGTAAAATGGGAGACCCTAATGCTTCCATTCCCACACCACAGCCGGTTATTTATCGATATATGTTTGGTGCGTTTGGTAAAGCTTTACAGCAAACCAGTTTTACTTTTGTTTCGCAGGTTTCTATCGATAATGGAACAGTTCCATCTTATTATTTGCAGAAAAAAATATTGCCGGTAAAAAATTGCAGGAATATCAGTAAAAAAGATTTGATACATAATGATAAAACACCCCGGATTGATGTGAATCCTGAAACGTACGAAGTAAAAGTGGATGGTGAACATATTACCTGCGAACCATTATCGGAAGTTGCGTTGGCACAGCGATATTTTTTGTTTTAAATTGAACGAAGTGATTATCATAGAAGAAAAACTGGGAAACATACATACTGCCTATAATCGTAGCCGATATGTTGATGCAATCGTGATTGAATGGCATGAAACAAAAAAAAGAATCTTACACAAAAAAACTAAGCAAGGCAAAGAAGTTGCTATAAAATTTCTAAATGAAAATCCCAATCTTAAAGACGGTGATATTTTATGGCAGGATGAAAAAACGTTGATTGTTGTTGAAATGAATCCATGCGAATGTATCATAATCACGCCAGTGGATTTTCTAACCACTTCATCAGTTTGCTATGAAGTTGGTAACCGGCATTTGCCGCTTTTTTATTCAGGAGATGAATTAATGGTTCCATATGATGCTCCGTTATATAATTTATTAAACGCATCAGGTTATAGTATAAAAAAAGAGCAACGAGTATTGCATAATTCTTTTCAAACTTCGGTGTTACCACATTTGCAGGTAGGCGACGCCGGGGGTTTGTTTAATAAAATTAATCAGCTTACAACTTCCTGTTAATGCATTCAATGAAACTTTTGCAACTGCTGCATTTGTGCGACCCTGCACTACCAATTGGAGGATTTTCACATTCCGCAGGCCTTGAAACGTATGTGCAGGAAGGAATAATTGCCGATAAAGATTCGGCAAAGGATTTTGTCGTTCAGCAACTTTCTCAAAATATTTTTTACACAGATGCTGCATTGCTCTCATTCACTTACGATGCTGCATGTAATGAAGATTTTAAAACAATTATTGAACTGGATGAGCTAGGTACTGCGGTGAAGTTGCCCAGGGAACTAAGAATGGCAAGTAATAAATTAGGGGTACGCCTTCTAAAAATATTTGAAAATAATGCTGCGTTTATTTTGTCCAATAAGTATAAGGCAAGCATATCTGAAGAAAAAGTTTTTGGTCATTATTGTATCGCATTTGGTTTGCTGGCACAAGAGATGGATATTGATAAAGAAAAAACACTTTCAGGTTTTTATTATAATACGGCGAGTGGCTTTATCACCAATGCTGTAAAGCTTATTCCTTTGGGCCAGCAGGACGGGCAGGAAATGCTGATGTCATTATTCCCTCTAATAGAAGATCTTGTTCAGAAAAGCTTATTGCCTGATAAAGAGCTGATAGGCATTTGTTGTGCCGGTTTCGATATAAGATCTATGCAGCATGAGCAATTATATTCAAGATTGTATATGTCCTAAAAAATTTTAGCCATCAATGGATGAAGAAATAAAACAAAATAAAATTATTGTAAATCAGGTCTCCTCGATTCCGAAGAACAGGATTGCGGCAAGGTCTTACATAAAAATTGGTATTGCAGGTCCTGTAGGTTCTGGTAAAACCGCACTGATAGAAAGGCTTTCACGGGCAATGTGCAATGATTACAGTATTGCTGTAATTACCAATGATATTTACACAAAAGAAGATGCGGAATTTCTTACAAAAAATAGTTTGCTTCCTGCGGAACGCATCATAGGTGTTGAAACAGGCGGATGTCCTCATACTGCTATTCGCGAAGATGCCAGCATGAACCTGGAAGCAGTGGAAGAAATAGTACAACGCATTCCCGGCGTGCAAATAATTTTTATTGAAAGTGGTGGGGATAATCTCTCGGCAACATTCAGTCCTGATCTTGCAGATGTTACCATCTTTATAATTGATGTTGCCGAAGGTGATAAAATTCCACGTAAAGGCGGGCCCGGTATTACCAGGAGCGATTTGCTTGTTATTAATAAAATTGATTTGGCTCCATATGTAAATGCCGATCTTGATGTAATGCATCGTGATGCAACAAGAATGCGGAAAGGCAGCCCGTTTGTCTTTACTAATCTTATGGATGGATGCGGACTTGATTGCGTAACAGGATGGATAAAAAAATTTGCATTAATGGAAGAAGTTGAAGAACCTGAATTATGTCGCTAAATCACGTGCATATTACCGCCGGATGTAAAAACGATAGATCCTACCTCAAACATTGTTATTATAAACAGCCATTTAAAGTGGTAAATATCACGGAGGACAAAACTGGTGATCTGTTGCGTCTAATGCTTACAACTTCATCCCCCGGCATTTTAAGTAACGACTGTTACGAAATAGAAATAGAAGTAGGGGAGATTACAAAAGTTCATCTAACCACGCAGGGTTATCAGCGGTTGTTTACCATGACCGGCAAAGCCAACCAGGTTTTAAATGTCCATATTAAAAATAATGGCTCGTTTTGTTTTTTGCCTCATCCTAGTGTACCCCATAAAGCCTCCAACTTTTCTTCTCTTAATAATATTTACCTAAATAAAAATCACAACCTTGTCTGGAGCGAAATAATTACTTGTGGAAGAAAACTGGCCGGTGAAGAATTCACATTTACAAAGTTTAAAAATATTACAAACGTTTATCTCAATAACAGACTGGTCGTAAAGGAAAATGTTTTGCTTGAACCGACAAAACGAGATCTCCTTGCTCTTGGCCAGTTAGAAGGCTACACACATCAGTCTACACTATTATTTGTAAATGATGCTGCTGATATGCAAGAGATTTCTTCTGTTAGCAAAGGCTTTTTGTCACGAATTGAAGAAATTACATTTGGTATTTCTATGCTTCCTGTCAACGGCTTAATATTCAGAATTCTTGCACAGAAAGCTGAAAAATTATTTGATTGCAATAGTAAGCTTGCTACTCTTATCCAGAGAATAGTATGCCTGATAAAATAATTATGCACTGCAAATTTTTATAGTTGTGGTAATTATTTTTAAAAAATATTGCAACACACTTGTTCTTTAAAATTTCAGGAATTTGGATATGCTATATAACCTCCGTCTTTAGTGCGACCTACTTTTACTTCTTTTTCAATTTTTTCCTGATGAACTGTAGATTCAGGCCAGGCTATATAGCCTCCGTCTTTTAATCGTTTTTCAGGCTCATTTATATTCTTTCTCTTAAAAATGGAGAGATATAATCCAAAAATATTTTTCGGATGCAATCTTTTTTTTAAAGAATTGTTTTTTTCAATATTATGGTTCATAAAAATTTTGTTATTGTTTAATTATTTAGTTTTCACTCTTCGGGCCAATATTGTAGTGCCAAAGCCCAGCAAGGCGATAGTAGTGAAGGCCCATCTTAAACTAATTAGCTGTGCAACGAAGCCTATTACAGGCGGGCCTATTAAAAACCCAAGAAACCCAATTGTTGAAACAGCGGCCAAAGCTGTGCTTGCGGGCATATCAGTAGATTTTCCGGCTAACCCATATACGATGGGAATCACGGAAGAAACACCAAAGCCGACAAGAAAAAAGCCAATTGTTGCCGTGGACAAAAAAGGAAATGTTACCGCAATTAATAATCCTGACGTTATGGTAGCTCCGCTCATTTGCAGCATTTTTTTAATTCCAAATTTCATTACCAGCCAATCGCCAAGAAATCGTCCTAAAGCCATGGTGCTTGTAAATGCTACATATCCTAACGTAATATATGACGCAGGCGCCTGAACTACTTTTTTAAAGTAAACACCACTCCAATCTGCCATAGCTCCTTCACATAGAAGGCAGCAAAAAGCTATAGCTCCTAAAAGCAAAATGTGTTTACCCGGTCTTACAAATACTGATTTCGACCTGGTGCCCACACCATCGTGAGGCATTGTATATTTAAAAGATAGCAAAACAAGTATCCCGGCTAATCCGCAAACGAAAGCAAAATGAACAATGGGGGAAAAGCCTGCGGAGACAAAGAAGGTACCTATAACCGCCCCGGTAAATCCCGCAAGGCTCCATAGACCGTGAAAAGAAGCCATTATTGATTTTCCATATAACTTTTCTACACCCACGGCCTGCGTATTCATTGCGATATTGATAAGGTTTGCAAACAAGCCAAATAAAAATAAAGCAAGTGTAAGCTGCAAAGTTGAATTTGCAAGACCTAAAACAACGAGTGTTAGTGGATATAATAAGGCTCCGGCAATAACTAATTGCCTGCTTCCAAACCGGGCTACCAGCCAGCCTGATAAAGGCAGGCTTGTCATTAATCCAACGGGCAATGCAAATAACACAGCACCGAGACCGGCATCACTTAGCTGCAGTTTATTTTGGATATCGGGTATCCGGCTTGCCCAGGTTGCAAAAGTAAGCCCCGCGATAAAGAAAAAAACGCTGGTTGCTATACGATAAATGCGTACCAGGGGTCCTTTATTTAAGTAAGACGGCCTTATTAAAGAATTTTTATAACCTGGCATAACTGCGGCTTGCCTCAAAATATCCGTATCTGAATTCACCATGGTTTTTTGAATTTTGATTCTCCTTATTAAAAAGATTGCCCGCTGTACTACAGCAGGCAATCGTACAATATTATTTATCCGGGTATTTTATTTACGATCCCGGATTTTATTACTTCAGCAGTAATTTAAGTTTTAATTTTTTTTGTTAGATGATTCTCACATTTTTTCCAGCCTGTATTGCCTCTCCAACCATATCAATATCTGCTTGGGTAGGTTTTGATACGAGGATTAGATCAATTGATGAGTCATTAATAATTGATTTTACATCGTCCACCAACTGGGCTTCAGGAAATTCTTTTAAAACAGTATTTTCAGGCACGTTTTTAATAACGGTTAAAATTTTTCTTACATTATATCCATTCAGATTACCGTTTAAAGCGGCACGGGATATCTCTGTTCTTTTACTACAATCAATAAGACCAATATTTATATTTGTTTCCATTTTTTTATTTTTTAAATTTTTATAGCTAACGCTAATTAAAACAAAATTACATATTTTTGTTTAATCGATTAAACAGTTATGCCATTATAGTGCCAAACTACTTTAGCCCACCATTTATTAAGTTGTAACATATTGATAATCTGCACATTAATCTATTTATTATCTAAATTTAAAATATGACTTGGTTTTCTAAATCGGAATTATTGTCATGAGAAAAAAGGTGTCTTTAAAGGACATTGCCACAAAGGTTGGCGTCTCCACCGCATTGGTTTCTTACGTGCTTAATAACAAAAAAACGGGAAGAATAAGGAAAGATGTTGCACAGAAAATAAAGGAAGCTGCCAGCCAACTAAACTATCGCCCCAATCAAATTGCAAAAAGTCTTAAAATAAAAAAGACTTTTACGATCGGGTTAATAGTAGCGGATATTTCAAATCCGTTCTTCTCAGCCCTGGCAAGAATTATTGAGGATGAGGCGGATAAAAAAAATTATACTGTAATTTTTGGAAGTGCAGATGAAAATGCCGGCAAGTCTTTTAAATTAATAAATGCGCTTCTCGACAGGCAGGTGGACGGGTTTATAATTGCACCTGCAGAAAATGCAGAATCGAATGTAAAGTATCTGAAAGCGCATGATATCCCTTTTGTATTAATCGACCGCTATTTTCCTCAACTTAAAACGAATTGGGTTTCACTTGATAATTATAATGCCGCATTTGCGGCAGTTCAACACCTTATAAATAAAAAAAATAAAAGGCCGGGATTGATTACCTACAATACCAGTCTTCATAATCTCCAGGAAAGAAAAGAAGGTTATGAAAATGCGTTGAAAGAAAATAAGATTGATTTCAAAAAAAGTTGGATCAAAGAAATCTTTTTTACAGATGATATTAAATCGTTGGTTGAGAAAGCCATTAACGATCTTCTTTCTCTTCCCGAACCTGTGGACTCAATATTATTTACTTCAAATACACTCGCATTATATGGTTTAAAGTATATTTACGCAAAAGGGATTAAAGTTCCGGACGACCTGTCCCTTGTGACGTTTGATGAAACAGACGCATCCGATTTATTTTATGCGCCCCTTACTTATCTCCGGCAACCCATACAGGAAATGGGACAAATGGCCACAAAAATTCTCCTGGAAAATATTGATGAAGAAAAAGAAATCAAGCAAGTCAAAATGGAAGCTGCATTAATTATTCGTGGGTCTACTTAAATTCAATATTGTAGAATGTTGGGCTGAGAAATACAAAGGGATTTTGAGGCAAAGCTGATTAATACTACAGCTTTATTTCTTCATCACTTTTATCATAAAAATGAAATTCCGTGAGATGGTAATTACTATTCGGCTTAATAGAAATTTTTTGTTTATACTTTAGTCTCCACCTCATTCGCTTTGAAGGAAATCCTTTGGTGAGATATGCATGTAAAATAGGATGCACTTCTACAGTGAGTCCGGTATGTTTTTGCATTATCAGGTAGCTAAGATTTTTTTCAATTTCATCCTCCAGTACAAGCGTTGATGCAATCTTTCCGGTCCCATCGCAACTTGGGCATACCTCTGAAGTGTTGATGGTCATTTCCGGCTTCATGCGTTGCCGGGTAATTTGCATAAGACCGAATTTGCTGATGGGTAATACCGCATGCTTTGCCCTGTCTGTCCGCATAAAGTTGTCCATTTGCTCGGCAAGCTTTTTCTTATTTTCCATCAGCTTCATATCAATGAAGTCAACGACGATAATACCACCAATATCTCTAAGTCTGAGCTGGCGTGCAATTTCAGCTGCAGCTTCCAGATTCGTTTCAAAGGCATTTTGTTCCTGGTTATTACTTACGCTTTTATAACCGCTATTTACATCTATTACATGCAAAGCCTCAGTATGTTCTATAATGAGATAAGCGCCGCTTGGCAGGTTAACTGTTTTTCCAAACGAAGCTTTTACCTGCCTGGTAATTCCATAACTATCAAAAATAGGGGAGCCATTATTGTGGAAAGAAAGAATTTCAGTTTTATCGGGAGCTATTCTTTGCAAATAAGTCCTTGTATCATTAAAAATATTCTTATCATTCACAACGATTTTATTAAAATCCTCATTGAGCAAATCCCGCAGAATACTATTGGTTTTTCCTTCTTCACTCATGATCTTACAGGGAGCTATGGCACCATTTAAATTTTTTTGGATATTTTTCCAGGTATTGATAAGAGATAATAAATCTTCATGCAATTCGGTCGTATGTTTGCCTTCCGCGGCTGTACGTACAATAACTCCGAAGTTCTTTGGCTTTATCGCTTCTATAATTTTATGAAGACGCTTTCTTTCTTCCGAGGAATGAATTTTCCTGGACACAGCTATAATATCATTGAAAGGAGTAAGTACTACAAATCTCCCTGGTAGAGAAAGTTCACAACTTAATCGTGGCCCTTTTGCAGCTATTGGTTCCTTTAATATCTGTACGAGAATATTTGGTTTGCCATTGAGCACTTCTGCAATCTTACCCGTTTTTATTATTTCGGGTTCAACCCCTAAAGAAGGAAAATCAAATCCTTCATCCGATTTATCGTTGATGGCGATACGTGTAAATTTAAGAATCGAGCGTACATAGGGGCTCAAGTCGGTATAATGAAGAAAAGCATCCTTTTCAAACCCAACATCTACAAAAGCAGCGTTTAATCCCGGAATTAATTTTTTTACTTTACCTAAATACAAATCTCCTACTGCAAAGCCCGTATTTGCATTTTCATTATGCAATTCAACGAGCTTTTTATCCTCAAGCAAGGCTATTTCTACTGCTTGTGGCGCAGCATTTATAATAAGTTCCTTATTCAACTCAAAGACTTTTAATCAATTTCTTAATTACACAGAAAGGAATAATAGTAAAAATACGGATATAAAGTAAGGGAAGTAAAAGTAAGATTTTACTTCTTTTTATGGCGATTTTTTCTTAAACGCTTTTTCCGCTTATGAGTAGCAATTTTATGGCGTTTTCTCTTTTTACCACAAGGCATAAATGAATTTTTTTTAAATAAATTATAATAAAGATTAATTAAAGAAACTGCCCTTAACTAATCAGTTGTAAGCTCTATAAGCCTTCTATTAAGGCCCGGTATTTAATGCTTTTATTCTTTCGTCTACCTCTTTGCTAAAAACCGGGTTGTTGACAAGATGCTTACTTTGCTCATACCATTTTATAGCATTTTTCTTATCACCGGAACCTGCGTAGGCATCTGCAAGCCAAGAAATTGCTTCAAGATTATGTGGGTCAAAAGCCACAACTTTATTAAGCCTTTCGACTGCTTTATCGAACTGGCGGGAAATTACAGCTCCTATTCCCAACACCATCTGCGCCTGCATATTATTAGAATCTTTTCGAACAACTTCCAATAACTGCTGAATCCCTTTCATTGTTTGTTGCGGATCGCCGATCATACCCGGGCCATATACATAACAACTTCCCATCCCCACCTTCAAATCATCATTATCCGGATCAAGTTTTAGCGCTCTTTCAAATAAAGATGCTGCAGTTTCAGCTTCCCAGGCTTTTAGAGGAACTTGATCTTCTCTCCTCATATTCTCTAAAATCAAACGGGCAGCAAAGGTGAGTTTTTTTTCCGAATTATCCAATTTGGCAGATTCACTTAGATAATATGCATAAGGAACGAATTTGCCAACAGAATCTTTCCAGAATGTAGCAAGTTGCTCAAATTGATTTTCAGATTGCTTTTTTACATCGCCCCGGCTGATTTTATTCTCAAGATTGGATACATACATAAGCCGTTCAGGGCTTAGGCTCTGCTTTTCTTTGTTAATTGTTGCTTCTATGTTGAAAGCAGGAGTTGACTGTTGGGCATAGGTTAAATTTCCCTTAGTTGTCGTAGTCTTCCCAAATAATAAAAGTGCAAATAATAGCAGGAGCCCTCCGGCAGCAAGAAGAATTCTTTTAATCAAATTTAGATAGAAGGAAGTTTTTTTAAAATCCTGCGCAAAGGTAATACTATTCAGTCTTACGGTGATTGTTCTTTTCCTTTATATCCTGCACAAATTCTTTTGCGGGCTTGAAAGCAGGTATATAATGTTCCGGAATTTCAACAGCAACATTTTTCTTAATATTTCTGCCGATTTTAGCAGCTCTTTTTTTCGTAATAAAACTACCGAATCCCCTGATATAGATGTTTTCACCCCCCGCAAGCGATTCTTTCACTTCTTTGAATAATGTTTCAAGAGTTACCAGGACATCTACTTTAGGGATACCGGTTTTTTCTGAAATTTGATTGATAAGATCTGCTTTTCTCATTTTATAACATTGAAATTGAGTTGATAAAATTATATTCCAAATAAAATGTTTGACCAGGCTGATACAAATTTATAATCTTTCTTTTAAATTCATTCTGAATAATTTATGTTGCAAGTTCGTACGTTTATTCATCAAAATTTTACAGACAAGATTGTACGGTAATGAAAAATAAGAAATTTTTTTCTGAATCTCTACTAAAGTGGAACCAATTTGATAATAAAAGAAAAATGCCATGGAAGGGGGAAACAGATCCTTATAAGGTTTGGGTGAGTGAAATCATATTGCAACAGACCCGTGTACAGCAGGGATTAAATTATTACCATCGTTTTATTACAGCCTGGCCTGACATTAAAAGCCTCGCCAGGGCACCGGAACAACAGGTCTATAAACTTTGGGAGGGGCTTGGCTATTACAGCAGGTGCAGAAACCTGATAGAATCCGCAAAATTTATTAATAATAACTTCAATGCTCAGTTTCCGCAAACTTACAAGGACATTTTATCTCTAAAAGGAATTGGCCAATATACTGCTTCTGCAATTGCTTCTTTTGCTTTTAACCAACCTTTTGCCGTTGTAGATGGCAATGTTTTCAGGGTTCTGGCCCGGTTCTTTGGTATTCACACTCCTGTTGACTCCATATCTGGAAAAAAAATATTTGATTCACTAGCTCATGATTTACTTGATGCAACATATCCCGCGTTATACAACCAGGCCATTATGGATTTTGGTGCGGTTGTCTGCAAGCCAGCTCTACCGTTATGTGATATATGTCTTTTACAAAAAAAATGTATTGCTTACCAAAAAAACTTAGTAAATACTTTACCAATAAAAGAAAAAAGCATAAAAAAACGAAACCGCTTTTTTAATTATCTCGTAGTAGAACAAAACGATAAGATATTTACAAACCGGAGAACCGGTAAAGATATTTGGCAAAACCTGTTTGAATTCATTTTAATAGAGACTGAAAATCTTCTGCCTGAACAAGAGTTTTTAGCTACGAAAGCGGTTACCTCATTATTTTATGCAAATGATTGTAAGGTTACTAAGGTTTCCGGAATTCTGAGCCAGAAACTTACCCATCAAACAATTACCGGCAGGTTTTTCCACATTACAATAAAGAATGGAAAGCGTCCGTTAGAAAAATACCAGCTCATTCCTGTGAAAGAACTTAGCCTGCTGCCTTTTCCTAAATTTATCCGCTCATATTTGAAAGATTAAAATGTATCTTTAATTTTGTTGTTTATAATCTGGTAACTGAAGAAATAAGCATTTTATGAGAGGCGTAAACAGAGTTGTACTGATTGGAAACCTGGGAAAAGACCCCGAAATTCAATACCTGGAAGGTAACATTCCTGTGGCAAAATTTCCGTTGGCTACTACCGAAACCTATAAAGACAAAACGGGGAAATTAATTTCACAAACAGAATGGCATAATGTTGTTTTATGGCGTGGTCTTGCAGAACTGGCTCAAAAGTACCTGCATAAGAGCAGCCTTGTATACATTGAAGGGCGGCTAAAAACAAGGTATTGGGAAGACAGGGATCATAATAAAAAAGTAGCCACAGAAATTGTGGCCGACAATCTTATAATGCTCGATAAGCGTTCAGATGCGCATACGGGCGCTGAACCCGGCAGCGAAAGCATTCCCGGCAGCGAAATACCACCGATTGACGAAGGATCGGAAAAGCTACCCTTTTGAAAACAAAAAAACGATTGGTGTTTCTGGCAACCAATCGCATCTCTAATTAAAATTCTTTGCTTTGGATTATTTTTCGGCTACTCGACTGCTTACTTTCCTGGCAATAACTCCTGCGGCAACAACAATACTTCTTTTCACTGTTATCATTCTTTTTTTAGTGTCGTTCCTGGTAGCCGGGCTCGGAGGTCGCTTTTTTTTCTTTAACAGTGAAGGACATTAACATGTTAAAGACAAGGCAGCAGCCCTCTTACAAAAGAATAGTTACGCTGCTTGAGAATCCTAAAACTTTACTTGCCTCAATGTTGATTGCGAATAGCCTGGTAAACATTGGTATTATTCTCATCTCAAATACATTGATGAACAGCTGGGTTGAAAATCTCCATCTCCAGGGTATTCTTGAATTCATAATTAAAGTGATAGTAGTTACAACCCTGCTTGTTATGTTTGGTGAGGTATTGCCTAAAGTATGGGCTACTCACCATAAGATCTGGTTTGCATCAATGTCTTCACTGATGATAGAGATTTTCAACGGCATTTTCTTCAGGCTTAGCAGAAGGCTGGTAAACCTGAGTGACAGCATTGAAAAAAAATTGCATACCAGTTCATTAGCTATGGATGATACACAGCTTGATTATGCAATTGATCTTTTACCCGAGCACGAAGCCACGAGCGAAGAAAAGCAAATTCTTAAAGGTATCAGGAAATTTGGTAATACCACAGTAAAGCAAACTATGCGTACACGCTTAGACGTTAGTGGAATTGAAGTTAATACTTCTTTCCAGGATGTGAGAAAGAAAATAGAAGAAATGCATTACTCACGGGTGCCGGTGTATAGAAATAATCTTGATGAAATTGTAGGCATCCTCCATACCAAGGATTTACTCCCGCATTTGAACGATGAAATTTTTGACTGGCGGCCACTGATGCGGGCAGTATTTTATGTTCACGAACAAAAGCTTATTGAAGATCTTCTCCAGGATTTCCGGAATAAACGTATTCATTTTGCTGTAGTGGTTGATGAATTTGGGGGAACATCCGGTATTGTAACTCTTGAAGATATTATGGAAGAAATTATTGGGGATATTCAGGATGAATTTGATGATGAGCAAAGCGTTAATAAAAAACTGGATGATTTCAATTACATATTTGAAGGTAAAACAATGATTAATGATGTGTGCAAAGCCCTTCATATTCCCGTGGATACTTTTGATAAAATTCGTGGTGACAGTGATTCTCTTGCTGGTCTTATTCTTGAAATTGCAGGAGAATTTCCACAGGTAAACGAATCTATTGTTGCCGGCGATTTTACATTTATACCCCTGTATATAAATAAAAACCGGATTGAAAAGGTAAAGGTTACTTTGACAAAACCTGATGACCAAAATGAATAAAAATTTCCTACGGACTTTAGCCGCTCTTTTAATACTTCTGATTTTCATGCCATCTTGCAATTCTGTTTACACGTCCAGGAAGAAAGGATATTATAAAATAGATTTTCCTAAAAGAGAATATGTAAAATTTGATAAAGCCGGTTTTCCCTATTCTTTTGAATACCCCGCTTATGCCACGATTACAAGAGATTCTTCTTACTTTGACAGCACCGCCGGAAATCCCTATTGGATAAATGTAGAATTTCCTGCCTTCAACGGAAAAATTTATATGAGCTATAAAATTATTGGAGGTACGTCTGTTTACAAAGTGAAAAATGAAAGTGGGGGATATAAAGATTCCATTGGCAAAAATACTTTTCAGAATATGGTAAATGATGCCTATAATCTTACCTATAAAAATGATATTAAAGCTAACTCCATTGAAGACAGTGTTATGCATACACCTAATAATATAACCGGCATTTTTTTCCATCTTTCAGGCAGCGTTGCTACTGCCAATCAATTTTTTATTTCTGATACAGTGCATAATTTTTTAAGAGGCGCCCTATATTTTGATGCAACACCCAATGAAGATTCTCTTCGCCCGGTAAATAATTTCTTAAAGGAGGATATGAACCATCTTATAAATACACTTCGATGGAAGTGAAGTAAAAATTTCTAACTACAGCTTGTTGATAACGATTAACCTCAGTCCAATTAATTTATTTACACGTGCCTCAACTATCTTTGCATCATGATTAGTATAGGTGATGTTTTAATAAGTGATGAAGTAATTGAAGAACATTTTGTTTGTGATCTTATTAAGTGTAAGGGTGGTTGTTGTGTTGAAGGCGATGCAGGAGCGCCACTTGAAAACAAAGAACTAAAAGAGCTCAGTGACGCTTTCACATCAGTATTACCTTATCTCTCACAAGAGTCCCGGGAAGTTCTGAAAAGGGAAGGCAAATATATTTATGATAAGGAGTTCGGATGGGTAACCCCGATGGTGAGCTCCGGAATGTGTGCCTACGGAATCGAGGATGCGAGGGGAATTATAAAATGTGGTATAGAGCAGGCATTCAATGACGGAAAAATAAGTTGGAGAAAACCAATCAGCTGTCATTTGTTCCCAATCAAAATAGAGAAAAGCAAGAAAGGTAAAACCGATCTCGTAAATTATGAACCCCGTGAAGGCCTCTGCAAACCGGCATGCAGCCTCGGTAAAAAATTGAAAGTACCGGTTTACGTTTTTCTTAAAGACGCTCTTCTAAGAAAATATGGAAAAGATTTTTATGACGCTTTATGTGCAACAGCAAAACACCAGTCAGCGGAATAACCTGTTCCAGGAAAATTTCAACTTCGTTTATGAAAAAATTTGTTTGGCTATACTTTATATATGCTTTGCTGATATCATCCTGTTCTGTTAACAAGGCCTCTATTGATAATGATTTAAAAAAATATTTTGATTCAGCAAATGTTGACGGATGCTTTGCATTATTAAATAATTCTACAGGACGAATCACATTATATAATATGAAACTCGACACTCAGAGAGTTTTACCTGCCTCTACTTTTAAAATTGTAAACTCGCTTATAGGCCTGGAAACGGGAAAAATTACCGATGAAAAGATGGTGATAAAATGGGATGGGATAAAAAGGTGGAATAATGACTGGAATAAAGACCTTACTATGGAAGAAGCTTTCAAAGTGTCTGCAGTTCCATATTACCAGGAAGTTGCACGGCGGATTGGGAGAGATACAATGAAATTATGGATTGATACGCTGCACTATGGGAATATGAATATAAGTGGGCCGATAGACTCATTCTGGTTAAATAATACATTAAAGATTTCTCCTGATGAACAACTGGGGCTTGTAAAAAAATTGTATTTTGATCAGCTTCCTTTTACAAAGCGTAGCCAGGAAATTGTGCGCAATGTGATGTTGCGTGAAAATAATACTCTATATAAGTTAAGCTACAAAACCGGTTGGGGCTTTGATGAGAAAAATAATTCTATAGGCTGGATAACGGGGTGGATAGAAGAAAACCAACACGTGTATTTTTTTGTAACGATGATAAAATCCAAAGACAGGAATATTGATATGCAAAAGGTGCGAATGAATATAACTAAAGGAATATTAAGTGACCTTGGGTTTTTTAAAGGAGAAAAATAATTGATAGCCGATTATACTTTTCTTTAACCACAATTTTAGTAAAAAAATGCCAAAGCTTAACCTGGCATTCTTGTAATATATTTTTCCATTTGCTTTACCTGGTCAACTATTTGCGGAGTAGTAGGTTTGAGAGCTTTTACTTTTCTGAAATATTCTTTGGCGGCACGGAATTCCCTTTTATTAATCATTATTGAAGATAATTGAAGGTAAGCAGCTGCCTCATTTTCTTTATCAGGAAGACCGGAGCGTATAGCTTGTCGTATATAGCTTTCAGCCTCGCGAATATTTCCTTTTTGCATAGCCAGCATTCCCAATTGCAATTTGTTAGCGCCCTCTGCTTCCTTCATTGGCATTCCAAGGCTTAAACTTTTTTTCATGTGCGCTTCAGCATTTTCATAATCTTCATTTACCATTGCAAGATTTCCCTTTAGGGTAAAATAAACAGAACGAACCGGCTTAATAAGCAGTCCCGGAAACCAAATAGAGTTAATTACTTTTTGGGCTCCTTCCATATCACCACTTTCCATATAACCTTGTATCAGTCTCATGGGACCAAAAAGGAAATGCCCGACAATCAATATAGCTGCAATCAAATACAAAATAAAAGATGGCCAAAAACTTGTTTCGATGTTTACCACAATAGCAAGTAATAAAAAGAAAACACCTAACAGCAAACGATATTTAATAATAATATTTAGAAATTTCATAAACTTATTTTTTCAATGTCCAGAGAATTCCTGTTCGATGAGGAAAAATATTTTTTTTCAATTTACAATTGAAATCAAACTGTGTCTGTAATAGCTTGCCATAACAAAGTAGCCCTATCGAACAAATATCGAACTCTTTTATTTAGAATTTACAGAGTTAGGCAAAATTAGTTATTTGAATTTTCTGAGCTGCAAAGAATTCGATAGAGATAGCTTAGGTTTTGTGTTTTGAAATTTCTTTTTCTGTAGCGTATATTTTCTAATCTCAATTGTCTTTAAACGCAGATGGTGTTACCCCAAACTTCGATTTAAAAACTGTAGAAAAATAAGCTGCCGAAGAAAACCCGGATTTAAAAGCAACTTCAGAGATGCTTAAGTTTTCATGGAGCATATAATTCTTTGCTTTTTGCAGGCGGGTAGTTATGATATAATCATTCACATTACAATTTAATACGGTTTTCACCTTTCGATAAAGTTGTACTCTTGAAATTCCCAATTCACTGCAGATATCATTAACCCCAAACTTATCATTGCCGATATTATTTTCAACAATTGCGGTGAACTCAATCATAAATTTCCGGTCTTCTTTTTTTGATACATGTGTTTTTTCTTCAAAAAAAATTTCACCGGAATAATGATCTTTTATTTTTTCACGGTTCTTAAGTAAGCTTTTGATGGTTTTTTGTAAGAACAATAAATTAAATGGTTTGGTTATGTACGCATCTGCCTGGGTTTCCATTCCTTCAATCTTTTGATTTTCCTGGTCTTTGGCCGTTAATAAAACTACCGGAATGTGTGAAGTACGAACATCATTTTTGAAAATCTGCGTGAGCTCAAGCCCATTCTTACCCGGGATAACTATGTCCATAAGTATAAGATCCGGTACAACATCAAAGGCAGATTGTAAAGCTGAGTTGCCATCTGCCGCCTCAACTATATTATACTCTGTTCCAAGCCTGGAAACAAGGTAATCCCTCATCTCATTATTATCCTCAATTATTAGCAGCGTCAGGTATTTTGGAAGTACAGCTCCAAAACTTTTTTCAGGAATATTGTTGATATCATATAGGTCTGTTGTATAAATATCAGCGTCTTCATGTATCACGGTTTCCTTATTCTCGTTGGTTTCAAATTCGCTTTTTTCAAAATGAGCATTCCCGAGCGGCAAAGTAATCTCAAACATGGAGCCTTTCCTTCTCTCACTTTTTACTCCGATAGACCCATGATGTAATTCCATTAATTCTTTGGATAATGCAAGGCCGAGCCCGCTGCCTCTATAATTTTCATATTCTCCCTGGAAAAAAGGCTCAAACGCGTGTTCTATAATTTCTTTTGTCATGCCTATTCCATCGTCTTCTATTTTTATGACAGCATTAGCATTGTGCTTTGACATGGTTACGTGAACCAGGCCGTGATCATTTGTAAATTTGAAGGCGTTTGAAAGTACATTAAAAATTACCTTATCCATCATCGTTATATCAATCCACACAAACAGGCTTCGCTCACTGGTAAAAAATTCGAGGTCAATATTTTTATTTTTTGCCAGTACTTTAAATGAATCCACGATTTCTTTTGTGAAACCAACAAGGTCGGTCTCAGAAACGTGCGGCTTCATTTTTTTAAATTCTATTTTTCTAAAGTCCATTAACTGGTTAACGAGCCTGTATAAACGCATTACATTTCTCTGAATCAATTGCAAAGCCTGCCTGGTGTCCGGCTGCATTCTTGTATTGGCAATCAACTCTCCCAGTGGACCAAAAATGAGTGTAAGCGGTGTGCGGAACTCGTGCGATATGTTAGTGAAAAAATTGAGTTTCGCCTGGTGTGCTTCTTCTGCTTTTGCTGACACCTCAATAAGCTGTGCGCTTTGCCTGGAAATCTCCTCGTTTTGTAATTGCAGTTTTTTTGTAATTCTTTTGTTTTTTCTCCATGAAATGAAAACAGCTGCACCTAAAAGAAGCACAAGTAACAAAGCGCTTATCAGTATATTATTAAACGTGCGCTGGTTATTATAAATTCTTACTTGTTCATTTAAAATTGTTTGTTGCCTTTCGATGTCATTTTGCTGAGATAATATTTTTTGACTTTGCATTTTGATCATCCTTACGTTAGAAGAATCAATTATAGTTGTGAACAATTGAGTTTCTTTTTGAAAGGGCTTCTTCTCAAGAATATTAACCGCCGCCTGGATGGCTTCTTTTCCACCGGTCGGATAAAGGATGGTTGCTTTGAGCAGACCTCTGTCAACGAGGTCAATGCCTCCATCTTTACCAGGAAGCCCATCCACCCCGATTACAATTATTCTTTTATCAATACTCAGTTTTTGGCACACGTTAAGACACCCAAGCGCTATGCGGTCATTTTGAGCAAAGATTAATTGTATGTCATTATTTTTTACTAATTCATTTGTGAGTTCTTTTTCTGCCTCTGCAGGGTGGCTGTCCCAGTCTTGGGAAAGCCTTGCAACATATTTTACCCCGGGAAATTGTTTAAGATAATCTTTAAAACCATTATGTCGCCCGATATCCGCCGAGGATCCAACATCTATTCCTCCTATTTCCATTACATTTCCTTTGCCTTTTAGAATTGAACTGGCGTAAGTTCCTGCATCTAAACCGACCTTATAATTGCTGGCTCCGATATAAGCTGAATAATTGCTGGATATTATATTTCTGTCCACCATAATCACAGGAATACCTTTGGAGTAGGCGTGCTCTATAATGGGTGTAATTGGTTTTGCCTCTGCAGGAGTGGCTATCAGTAAATCAACTTTTTCATTTATTAACTCCTGTATTTGCTTAATCTGCTTTTCAGAACTTAGTCCGGCATCTTTCACAATTAGTTTTATTTCAGGATGGAATGCCAATTCCCTTTCCATTTCTTTTTGCATGTACTTTCTCCAGACATCTTTAGTGGTACATTGGGAAAAACCTATTACAAAATGTTTCTCCTTTAGTTTCCTGGTGCACGAGAAATTCAGGAATCCTGTTAATATCACTAATAGGGATAATCTATAAATTAATATGGTATTAAATGGGGGCATTATAAGCAGTCGTAAAAGCGCCGTATGATTTAGACAAAAATTTTTGTTAAAGTGATGCAATAATATTGAAAATTAATGATACGATTTTGAAAAAGATATTTTAACTCGAAAACAATTTGTCAAATAGGTCTCTGTATATCAACGGTTTAATTTTGCATTTAGAATGATACATATTTAAAAGGATTAATTCTGATTTTGAACAATAAAAGAAAGTGTTCAAAACTATATTGGGCTTTCAAAATTGCCTGGTATATGAACAGAAAATTGCTTTTATGGAGCATTGTAGTTGCTCTTGGTGGCTTCTTATTCGGTTTTGATACCGCGGTAATTTCAGGTGCTGAACAAGACATAAAAAGAATTTGGGGATTAAGTGATGTACTTCATGGGGTGGCGATTGCCATTGCTCTTTACGGCACTGTAATCGGCGCTCTCGTTGGCGGTATTCCCGCAACAAAATATGGGAGAAAGAAAACCCTTCTATGGATAGGCATTTTTTATTTGATTTCGGCCATCGGTTCAGCGATGGCTCCCGGAGTTTATTCATTCATGGCTTTCCGGGTACTCGGAGGTTTGGCTATTGGCGCATCCTCTGTAGTCGCTCCAATGTACATTACGGAAATCGCCCCTGCTAAAAACCGGGGTAAACTGGTGGCTACTTTTCAGTTCAACATAGTTTTTGGAATTCTTATTGCTTACTTTTCTAATTACCTGTTGCAGGGCGTTGGAGGAGATGATAGCTGGCGGCTGATGCTGGGTGTTGTAGCCATTCCTGCATTGATTTATTCTATTCTTGTTTTCTTTGTTCCTGAAAGCCCAAGGTGGCTAATGGTTCACAGGCAAGATTATGACACTGCACGCAAAACGCTCGAGATAAGCGACCCGGAGGGTGTAGATGAAGCAATACTTGCCCTTCATAAATCCATTGAGGAAGAACACCAGAAAGAGAGCCTTTCGGCTTTTTTTACCAAAAGATTCAGTGTACCTATTTTCCTGGCTTTTTTTATCGCATTCTTCAACCAGATGTCCGGGATCAATGCCGTGATCTATTTTGCTCCCCGGGTTTTTGAACTGGCAGGAATTGGTAAACAGGCTGCTTTTCTTCAAAGTGCGGGCGTCGGACTCGTGAACCTTGTTTTCACTATGCTGGGCTTATACCTCATAGACAGGCTCGGCAGAAAGAAGCTCATGTTGATAGGCTCGATGGGATATATTGTTTCATTAGCTTCCGTGGCATATGCATTTTATTCCGGGCATGCGGGAGGTATGGTGGTTCCCTTGTTGCTTTTCGTATTTATTGCTTCTCATGCGATTGGCCAGGGTGCCGTGATCTGGGTATTTATTTCAGAAATATTTCCAAATAGTGTAAGGGCTTATGGTCAATCGCTTGGATGTACCGCCCATTGGGTATTAGCGGCCATCATCACCACAGTGTTTCCAATAATGGCGGCAAGATTCGGTGCCGCCCCTTTATTCTTGTTTTTTGCTTTTATGATGGTTTTACAATTACTGTGGGTGATTTTTAAAATGCCCGAGACGAAGGGAGTGCCTCTTGAGGAATTAGAAGCTAAGCTTATTAAAATTAGAATACCTGAAGTAGAAAAAGTTCCACTTGCCGGACTGTAAAAAGGGTTTTAAAAATAAAAGTAAGTATGGAAGAAAATGTCAATGATCATAAGGTGGTTTGTTTTGGGGAGGTGCTTTGGGATATTCTCCCGTCCGGGGCAGTTCCAGGTGGCGCACCTATAAATGTTGCATATCATCTTCATAAACAACAAAAAAATCCGGCTGTAATCACCAGCATAGGAACCGATGATAAGGGAGAAGAGCTTATTAAAATTTTTTCGGATTATGGCGTTTGCACCGACTATTTCCAGGTGGATTATGAGCACGAAACCGGCAAAGTGTATGCAGAACCTAACGACCACAATGAAGTGGTTTATGATATTGTGAAACCCGTGGCCTGGGACTATATTAAATGGGAAGATGGCCACGAAGCTTTGGTTGCCAATGCTCCTTTTTTCGTTTTCGGAAGCCTGGCAGCCAGGAACCGGGAATCAAAAGAAACGCTTATAAGATTGCTGGATGCTGCAAATACGAAAGTGCTCGACATTAATCTGAGACCACCTCACTTCAACAGAAGAATCGTAGAAGAATTATTGGGGAAAACAGATTTCCTCAAATTAAATATTGCAGAGCTTGAATTGATAACGGGTTGGTTTTCCAAATATACTGCCATAGGAGACAGGGTCAATTCAATCAGGGATAAGTTTGAAATACAAAACATGGTGGTTACAAAAGGCGGTGATGGCGCCGTCTTATATTATGACGGTCAGGAATACCTGCACAGTGGCTATAAAATAAATGTAACCGATACGGTTGGAAGTGGCGATGCATTTTTAGCGGGATTGATCTCTCAGTTGTTGGATAGTGCTTCTCCTGTTGTTGCCCTTGATTTTGCAAGCGGGTTGGGAGCTTTTATTGCAACTCAAAAAGGAGCTTGCCCGGAGTATCGTGTTGAAAAAATTTATGACCTTATTGAAGAAGGGATTAATCAATAAAGAAGAGATTTTAATTATAAACCTAAAAATTCAATCATTTAAAACTTGTATATGAAAAAATTACAAATCTTATTGCCCATGTTATTAATAGCATTTTTCAGTTTTGCCCAGCAAAAAACTATTACTGGTACCGTCACCGGTAAAGATAAAAATCCAATAGCTGGAGTTACTGTGCAAACAAAAAATAAGACAGTGTTAACTGACAACGACGGAAAGTTTTCTATTGAAGCAGACGTTGGAGATAACCTTACGTTTACGTTTGTTGGCATGAAAGCAAAATCAGTTAAGGCTACGGGTAGCACCCAAAATGTAGATGTTGAGATGGAACAGGATGTAGGCCAATTAGAGACTGTGGTTGTTACGGGTTACAAATCCGAGAAAAAAGTTGACCTCACCGGGGCTGTTTCAGTCGTGGACGTTGACAAGATCAAAAATAGTCCAACCAGCAGCCCGATGCTTGCATTGCAGGGGCAGGTGCCCGGGTTGTTCATTCAGACCGATGGTTCGCCTACAGGAGGAAACGGTGGCCCGCCAACTATATTGATACGCGGCGTAAATACGCTTGGCAACACTAGTCCGCTTTACATTATTGACGGTGTTCCTACCACGAGATATGAGGACTTTGCCAATTTGAATGTGAATTCCATAGCCTCGATGCAGGTCTTGAAAGATGCATCCGCGGCATCAATTTATGGTTCAAGAGCATCAAACGGCGTTATAATTGTAACGACAAAAAATGGATCGGGTTCCGATAAGGTAAGAATTCAGCTAAATTCCAGCCTGGCATTTCAAACTGAAAAGCCGTGGCAGGAGGATGTTTTAAATTCAGAACAAAGAGGGAGAGCGCTATGGCGGGCTGCCGTGAATGATGGTACTGATCCTAATAATCTTGTATCTCAGATATATACTTTCGACTGGAATGGCGACTACGTAAACCCGGTTCTCAACAAAGTAAACATCGCTCCATTTGTAGGTGGCGACCCTACCGAGCCCGTTGGAAACACAAATTGGCAAGATGAATTATTTAAAACTGCAACTATTACTTCCAATGATCTCTCAATTTCCGCGGGCTCCGGCAAAAGCGGATTCCTGGTTGATTTGGGATACTATAATAATAATGGGTTAATTGTATTTACGAAATTCCAGAGATATAATGCCCGTATAAATTCTCATACCGAAGCATTTAACGGAAGATTAAAATTCGGTGAGAACCTCCAGTTGAGCAGAACATCACAGGTTAACTCAACCACAGATGTAGGAGGTGCTCCTACTCCCGAACTTGCTTTAACCTTGTCTCCAACGATCCCGTTATATAAAACTGACGGCACTTATGGCGGGCCAATAGGTGCAGGCTACACTGACAGGAATAATCCTGTGGATATGCAATACCTGAACAGGTGGAACACGACCAATCAATTTCTTGCGGTTGGTAATGTATATCTGGACCTGGAGGTAATAAAAAATCTTGTATATCACACAAGCCTTGGCTTCGATTATTCTGATGCTATCGCAAAAAGAGCCGCGCTTATTGGTACCGAAGGGCCTATAAGATCTTTCAATAGTCTCTCGTTACAGGAATCTAAAGAATTAACTTTTACATGGACAAACACGTTGAACTATAACCTGGTACTTGGCGAAAACAGGATAAACCTTTTGGCCGGTACTGAAGCTGTTCGTAATGATTTCCAGACTTTTGGTGCAGCAACAACCAACTTTGCCCTGCAGGAGGAGGATTATTTTCAGCTAGGTGCCGGCACCGGAGCCCAGACCAATAACGGATCAGCTACCGGGTACAGGCTATTATCCCAATTTGGAAAAGTCTTTTATGGTTATTCTAACAGGTACCTGGCCTCAGTAACTATGAGGCGGGATGGATCCTCAAGATTTGGGACAAATAATCCCTACGGTATTTTCCCGGCTGCTACAATTGGCTGGAGAATCAACAATGAAAAATTCTTTCAAAATGTAAAAAATGTTTCTAATCTTAAACTAAGGGCTGGTGTTGGAAAAGTGGGTAACCAGGAAATTGGTAATCTCTCTGCATTTACCCTGTTTCGGCCAAATTACGGTACCAGTGATCCTGCATTTCCACAATGGCTTAATACAGGTACTGCCTACGATCTTTTGGGAGTAAACACAGGCTCACTGCCGTCCGGATTTGTGCAGGTACAAAGGGGTAATCCTAATCTGAAATGGGAATCTACTACAGAGACCAATGTGGGACTGGACTTTGGTTTTCTCAATGAAAAAATCACCGGCTCATTTGATTATTTTAGCCGGAAGACAAGCGATATCCTGATTCAGCCTCCAGTTGCCGCTGCACTTGGTGAGGGGCAGCAGCAGTTTCTTAATGGTGCAAGTAAGGATAATAAGGGGTGGGAGTTTGTCATTGGTTACAAAAACAGAACGTCAGGTGGCTTAGGCTATAATGTAACTGTAAATACCGCACATTGGAAGGATGTAATTACGGAGTTGCCCGAAAATGTTCGTGCTGCTTATCCCGGTGATGTGAACCACTCAATTATTGGCCACACACAATTTTCAATTTTTGGGTATAAAACCGATGGCATTTTTAAAAGCCAGGCAGAGGTCGATAAGCATGCTACACAACCGGGCGCTGGTCCGGGACGCATCAGGTACGTTGATGTGAATGGAGATGGCAAAATTGATGCTAACGACCAAACCTGGCTTGGCACTACTTTGCCAAAGCTTGAATTTGGCTTAAGATTCGACCTGAATTATAAAAACTTTGACCTGTCAGTTTTTGGATCGGGTGTTGCCGGCAAAACAAGCTTCGACCCAACCAAATTTTTTAATTCATTTATAGCAGTTAGAAATAATTTTGGCCCCGGCACTTTAGATGCATGGACTCCTCAAAACACGGGTTCAAAAATCCCGGCCCTTACTGTTGTAAATACCAACGGTGAAGACAGGCCTTCTGATTTCTACTACGTCAATTCCTCATATTTTAAGCTCCGCAATGTTACACTGGGATATAATTTGCCGGCGAATCTTTCTGAAAAGGTTAGGTTGCAGGGTCTGAGGATTTATGTTTCAGGTCAAAATTTATTCGCAATTAAATCCAAGGAATTCACGGCCAAAGACCCTGAAAGGGCTACCGCATTTGGTAGATGGCCGGTGCCAACGTCTGTAACATTTGGATTGAATGCAACCTTTTAAATTTAAAAAAAAAGATTATGAAAAATAATATCATGAAAATTCTTTTAGCAACAGCGATTCTATTTTCAATTGGCTGTAAGAAATATTTGGATTATCAGCCGCAGGGGGCTCTGGCAGCAAGCAATCTCTCTTCACCCGCAGCAGTAGAGGGATTGTCCACTGCCGCTTACGCCGGCATAGCCAATGATTGGTGGGATGCCCCCATTACCAGCATGTGGGAATATGGAAGTGTTCGCTCCGATGATGCCTATAAAGGCGGCGGTGATATTGGCGATCAGCAGCAAATGGATAAGTACGAGCAATTTTACCTGCTGAATGCTTCAAACAACGGAGCGGGTAATTTTGGTTTTCCCGGAACATGGATCAGGGCTTATGCGGCAATTTCCAGAATTAATGTAGCCTTAAGGTCATTAAGTAATTTAACTGATGCCGAGTTTCCCAAGAGAACGGTACGTATAGGAGAAATGCATTTTTTGAGGGGACACATGTATTTTCTGCTGAAGGTTATGTTCCGTAACATACCCTGGTTTGATGAAACGCTTACTAATGATGAAATTCTAAAAGTGGATAACAAAATGCCCAATGATCAATTATGGGATAAAATCGCGGGCGACTTCCAGGAAGCAATAAATGATCTTCCCGTGACCCAACCTGGTGAACCAGGCAGAGCTAACCAACTTTCTGCAAAGGCGTATCTCGCCAAAACGAGGTTGTACCAGGCTTACACCCAGGATGATAGTTACAATGTAACCGGCGTAGATATGGCGAAGATGCAGGAGGTGATAACTCTCACCGATGACGTTATCAATTCAGGCCAGTATGCACTTAATCCTGATTTTGCTTTTAATTTTTTAGATGGGCATGACAACAGCCCTGAGTCAGTATTTGCAATACAATATTCTATAAATGATGGAACAGTAATAGGTGGAAGGCTTGGCATGTCAACCAGCTTAAATTATTTTGCGGGCGCTCCACAGTATGGTTGTTGCGCATTTCATATCCCAAGCCAAAACCTGGTGAATGCCTTCAGTACCGATGCCAATGGGCTGCCCAAATTCAATACCTTTAATGACGTGGTTTTAAAAGACGCCGATCTTACTCCGGGAGGCGTAACGGTTGATCCCCGGATTGATCATACTATAGGAATCCAGGGACATCCTTTTAAATACAATCCTAATATTCCTTATGATCATAGCTGGGAAAGGTTGGCAGGTGTTTATGGAGGTTTTGGAACAATGAAAGAACTGCAATTGGCCTCTTGCGCCTGCTTTAAGAAGTTGGGACCTTTCTATGGTGCTTCAGTGAATATGGATATTATTCGTTTTGCAGATGTTCTTTTGATGAATGCGGAAGCGCAAATTCAGGTGGGAAATCCTGCGGCCGCCTTGCCACTGATTAATCAAATAAGAACAAGGGCCGCAAATAGCACCGGACTGGTAAAAAGAGCAGATGGAACAGATCCTTCTAATTACAAAATAGAAACCTATCAACCGGGTGTGAACATTCCGGTGTGGGATAAGGCAACAGCCTTTAAAGCATTGCAATGGGAGCGAAGGCTTGAATTTGCAATGGAGAGCCCAAGATTTTTCGATTTGGTTCGTTGGGGGATAGCGGCCGAAACACTTAATGACTTTTTGGATAAAGAAAAGCTAAGGCACGCTTATCTTAAGGACGCTCATTTTACAAAAAATCAACACGAATACTTTCCTATTCCGCAGGACCAGATTGTGTTTACCAATGGCCTCTATACACAAAACATTGGGTATTGATTGAATAGCTTTTTTAATAATTAATGTAGTTGGCGATGGAAAAACATCTTCCTGTTTTTCCATCGTTTTTAAAATTAAAAAACCGTCGCATGAAGATGATAAGATATTTCCTGTTGATTACTATAAGCTTTCAAATTGTATTTGCAACCAACTTACATGCGCAGCAATTATATCATGAAATGTACCGCCCTCAAATTCACTTCTCTCCAAAAGAAAAGTGGGTTAACGATCCGAATGGTATGGTTTATTATGAAGGCGTTTATCATTTGTTTTTTCAGTACTATCCCAATGGTACCACGTGGGGGCCGATGCATTGGGGCCATGCAACCAGTACAGATTTAGTTCATTGGGCAGAACAGCCCATAGCAATATACCCCGACAAGTTGGGGTATATTTTTTCGGGAAGTGCGGTAGTTGATAAAAATAACACCTCAGGGATAGGCGCAAGTGGCAAACTACCACTGGTTGCGATATATACAAGTCACGATCCGGTTGGGCAAAGAGCCGGCAAGAACGATTATGAAACTCAAAGTTTAGCCTATAGCCTGGATAGTGGAAGAACCTGGGAAAAATTTGCAGGAAACCCGGTGTTGCCCAATCCCGGAATTACTGATTTCCGCGACCCTAAAGTTATGTGGTATGAGCCTGGCAAAAAGTGGATTATGACGCTTGCCGCTAAAGACAGGATAACTTTTTATTCTGCACCGGATTTAAAGAATTGGAAAAAGGAAAGTGAATTTGGAAAAGATGCAGGTGCACATGGAGGTGTATGGGAATGTCCCGACCTTTTTGCCCTGGATCACAATGGAAAAAAGATATGGGTATTAATTGTGAATCTAAATCCCGGAGGCCCCAACAAAGGATCGGCAACCCAATATTTCCTGGGGGATTTTAATGGAAGTGTTTTCACTCCATCAGGGACAGATACAAAGTGGCTGGACTATGGCCCTGATGAATACGCCGGAATTACCTGGAGCAATACCGGCGATAGAAAAATTTTCCTGGGATGGATGAGTAACTGGATGTATGCAAACCAGGTTCCTTCCGTGAAGTGGAGAAACGCAATGACCATCCCGAGAGATCTGAAAATTGTAGAAACAGGAAACAATATGTATGTTACCTCTACCCCGGTGGACGAACTTAGCAAGATACAAGCTACGCCTGTCTCCAGAGAAAATTATAAAATAAAAAAGGTTTCTGATCTTTCTGACCTTACAAAGCAATTCACCCTTCCATGCCGGCTAAATCTGGACATTACAAAAATTAAAGATTTTTCAATAGACTTATCGAATGATGCAGGTGAGAAATTAATAGTAGGCTACGATAAAAAAATGAACCAATATTTTATTAACCGGACAATGGCCGGGAAAGCGGATTTCAATAAAGAATTTGCGGAAAAACATTTTGCACCACGATTTTCAAAAAGCGGCAATATGGATCTTTCACTGATAATAGATGAAAGCTCTATAGAGCTGTTTGCTGATGGCGGATTATCAGTTATGACAGAAATTTTCTTTCCGCAGAAGCCCTATGATCAAATACGGATACAGACACCCCAAAAACTCTTGTTTGAAAAAATTGAGTATATACAATTTAGTAGTATCTGGGATTAAGTTCCGGTCGAATATAAGTTTTAAAATAATCGGAAATTAATCTCATACCAGAGAGATATGTGCTCATTTAAATCTTATAATTATGCAAAAGAAAATCTTATTATATTTTTTTATTTGGGTGTATTCCGCCTCTCTATTTGCGCAACAGGCTGTAACACCTACGCTCCAATGGAGGCCCGTTTACCATTTTACACCTGTAAAGAACTGGACAAATGACCCTAATGGTCTTGTTTACATCAACGGAGTTTATCATTTATACAACCAACAAAATCCTTTTGAAAATAAATGGGGCCACATGAGTTGGGGCCATGCAACCAGCACAGACCTGGTACATTGGAAGCATCTTCCCATAGCAATACCTGAGACGATTGATAAGGATACTACCTGGAGATTTTCAGGCTCTGCCGTTTTAGATAAAAATAATACGAGCGGATTTTGCAAAGTAAAAAATTGTATAGTTGCTATCTATACTGCCGATCAGCCCAATCTGAAAAAAGAATCGCAATTCATTTCGTATAGTAATGACGGTGGCATGACCTTTACAAACTATGTAAACAACCCTGTAATCGATCTTCAACTCAGAGACTTTCGCGACCCAAATGTATTTTGGTTTGATAAAACAAAACAATGGATTATGGCAGTCGCTTTACCCTCGCAACATAAAGTCAGGTTTTACGGATCAACTGATTTGAAGAACTGGAATATGCTGAGCGATTTTGGTCCCGAAGGCTATACGAAAGCCAACTGGGAATGTCCCTTTTTAATTCAATTACCTGTAGATAATAAAAAGGATGATCAGAAATGGGTATTGGCAGTATCGGCTGCCGGCCGGGAAAGAGGAATCTATATGCAATATTTTACAGGAGATTTTGATGGTATGAAATTTACAAACAATAATCCACCTGGTACAGACCTGGCTCTTGACTTTGGTGACAGTTTTTATGCCGCCATTCCCTGGAACAATTTACCGGATGATCAAAAAACTTTTATTGGCTGGATGGTACCCGGGCAGACGCAGACCTCTCCATGGAAAGGACAAATGTCAATCCCCAGGGAGCTTGGTTTAACGAAGACAAAAGAAGGATTACGCCTTGTGCAACGGCCGGCTTTCATCATCAAAAATAATCTTGCAAAATTATCAGGTAATAAAGTATCCACGATAGAAAAACTGGATTTGAACAACCAGGAGGTTGAGTTATCTAATCAGCAAGCGGTTAAAAGTAACTCTTACTGGCTCGAAGCTGAATTAGATGTTGACCAGGGCACAACGTCCGGATTTAAAATTGCTCAAAAGAAGGGGGGTAATAATATTGTTGAAGAGACTGAAATCGGTTATGATGCCGCGAAAAACCAGGTCTATGTTGACAAGACCCGCTCCGGCGAAGCGTCCGTAAAACAAGATAAAATGAAACAAACTATAGATTTAATACGGAACGCGGGAAAAGTGAAACTGGAAATTCTATTTGACAAATCCTCGCTGGAAATTTTTGTAAACAATGGGGAACAGGTCTTGTCAACATATATTTATCCCTCAGACGAGGCAAATATCGTATCCGCTTTTGCCACTGGAGGAAAGTCTGTAATTGAAAATGTAAAAATCTGGGATCTTTCTAAAGTAAAGAATGAAGCAAATGCAGGAAACTAAATATGATAAAACACCTTTTGAACTATGAGAAATAAACTTGGTCTTCTCGCACTTCTTTTAGTTGCTTCCTGTAGCCTGCAGGCGCAGATTTCCGGAAAACCTCCTGCTCAAACAATCCCTGATTTTAAATTCTTCAGGTTTGATAATACGACCCTTACAAATAAAGATTTGCCCTCAGGCAAACTTATATTTTTTATGTTTGTGGATCCCGATTGTGATCATTGTCAGCATGCTATGAAAACTATCGGTGAACAATACCCGTCATTTCAAAAAACGGCAATTTTTATCGTCTCCATGTTTGATCAGAATAAAATAAATCATTTCATGGATACTTATGGGAGCAAATTAAAAGGGAGAAAAAATGTCACCATATTGCAGGATAAACTTCAACGGTTCATCATAAAATTCAACCCGGTAAAATATCCATCTATGTTTTTATACTCGCCGGAAAAAAAATTATTGGATTATGAAGACAACCCTGAATCTATATTCAGGCTGGTTAACGCCATTAAGAAAAATGCGTAACGATTACTTTACTATAATAATCAGCTTTATAAATTAAATCTTTGTAAAATGAAAACCAATTTCGTCTTTCGTTTGCTTGCTGTTATCTCAATTATTTTGATTTCACAGTTTGCGTTTTCTCAAAACATTGGCATTTTTGATGGCCACGGCGATGTAGGTACCAACGTGAAGCCTGGGTCTGCAACATTCATCCCCTCAGCCGGCCAATATGTAATTTCAGGAGCAGGATATAATGTCTGGGGAGATCATGATGAATTCCAATATGTATGGAAGAAAATGAAGGGTGATTTTATTCTTTATACCAGGGCTGAGTTTTTGGGAAACTGGGTAAACTATCATCGCAAAGTTGGATGGATGGTACGTCAAAGTCTTGATGGTAATTCTGCGCATGTAAATGCTGTTGAACACGGCGATGGTCTTACATCGCTGCAATTTCGCAGGACTACGGGAGCCCAAACAGAAGAGCATAAACTAAAAATGACTCATGCTAATATTTTGCAATTGGAACGAAAAGGCAATCAATATATCATGCGTGCTGCGATCTATGGTGAGATGTTTGAAACCGATACCATTAATGATATCAATTTGGGTGATGAAGTGTATGTCGGACTTTTTGTAGGCTCACATAATGCTGATGTATTGGAAACAGGTGTATTTAGCAATGTTCGCATGACGGTTCCGCTTAAGGGAGAATCAAATCAGCAAACACAAATGACCCTGGGAAGCAACCTGGAGTTGCTTGAAGTTGCTTCCGGAAGAAGGGATATTATTTATTCAGTTCCCTATTCTATCCAGGCGCCCAACTGGACTACTGATGGAAAGAGTCTTATTTTCAATGACTATAAAGGGCTGATGTATAATTTTGATCTCAGCGCAAAAACACCTGCGCAAATCAATACAGGCAATATAACTGCTAACAATAATGATCACGTTATATCCTTTGATGGAAATCAATTAGGCCTCAGCAGCTATGTGAAAGAACTGGGTGGCTCTATAATTTACACGGTGCCAATTGGCGGTGGCACACCAAAACAAATTACGCCGAAAGGCCCCTCTTATTTGCATGGATGGTCTCCCGATGGAAAGTATTTGGTGTTCTGTGGTGAGCGCAATGGAGAATTTGATGTGTATAGAATTTCATCTTCGGGTGGAAAGGAATTGAAACTAACGGATGTAAAAGGACTTGATGATGGACCTGAATATACACCGGATGGCAAGTATATTTATTTCAATTCTGTGCGCTCTGGCCCCATGCAGATATGGCGGATGAATCCTGATGGAACCGGGCAGGAGCAGGTTACAAATGATAGCCTGAATAACTGGTTTGCCCACATTTCACCGGATGGAAAATCATTCGTTTACCTGTCGTTTCTTCCTGAAGAAACACCGGCAAATATTCATCCGCCTTATAAACATGTTTACATACGTATGCTGCCCATCGATGGCAAAGGCACGCCTAAAGTACTCGCTTATATATATGGAGGCCAGGGATCAATTAATACACCTTCGTGGTCGCCTGATAGTAAAAAGATTGCATTCATCAGTAACACAGATATGACGGGACATTAATGGAAAACGATAGTTTAAAACTGAAAAATATAGTTTAGCAGTAATTTTATCAACTTTAGTTACACCAAATAAATCGATGCGAATTTTGTAATTTCCAAAGGCTAATATTTCAAATATTTAAATGTCCTTACAAAAAAATTACTTTGTTTTTATTATTATTCTGTTGTTGGCAAGTTCATGCAATAAGAATGATAAAATGTTTGAGAGCCTATCTTCTTCGCAAACACATGTTGATTTTAGAAATGACCTGGAGGAAAATCCAAACCTTGGAATTCTTAATTACATCTACTATTACAATGGTGCGGGTGTAGCAATAGGTGACATAAATAATGACGGATTGCCCGACATTTATTTTACTGCAAACAGCAAGGGACATAACAAATTATACCTCAACAAAGGAAATTTTCAATTTGAGGACATTACTGTTAAGGCAGGCGTAGCAGGCACTTCGGACTGGTGTACCGGAGTAACGATGGCTGACGTAAATGGCGACGGATTGCTGGACATATATGTATGTGCAGTTGCCAATTCTCATAATTTTAAAGGCAATAATGAACTGTTCATAAATAATGGAAATGGAATATTCACTGAAAGTGCTGCAAAATATGGATTGAACTTTTCGGGCTATTCCACCCAAGCAACTTTCTTTGATTATGATCATGATGGCGACCTCGATTGCTATGTTTTAAACCAATCGGAACATCCCAATCAGAATATAACTGATACCAGTAGCCGCCGGAAATTTGATCCCAACACTGGAGATCGATTATACAGAAATGACTTAATTAATGGCGAAAGAAAATTCACAGACGTTTCTGCGCAGGCTGGCATTTATCAAAGCACATTGGGGTATGGATTGGGTATTGGAGTAGCCGATTTAAATAACGATGGCTGGGATGATATATACATTGGAAATGATTTTCATGAAAATGATTATTACTATATAAACAATGGCAACGGCACCTTTACAGAAAGCGGAGCAAAACATTTCAGGCATTACAGCCGGTATAGTATGGGTAATGATATTGCCGATTTCAACAATGACGGACAATTGGATATTATAACTGCCGACATGTTGCCGGGCGATGAAAAAACTTTAAAAACTTATGGAAACGGCGAGCATCTTGATGTATATAACCAGAAAATTACGAAGAATGGATACCAGGATCAGTATTCAAAAAACTGTCTGCAAAAAAATAACGGAGATGGCATAAGTTTTAGTGATATTGGGCTGATAAGTGGAGTGTCAGCAACGGACTGGAGTTGGAGTCCACTGTTTGCTGATTATGATAACGATGGCAAAAAAGATCTTTTCATTTCAAGCGGCATCGTTAAACGCCCACTGGACCTTGATTTTATAAAGTTTTTTTCCAACATAAGAAATCCCGCCGAATTAGGAAGCCCTGAAGAAGTTCACAAAGCACTCTTAGAAAAAATGCCCGATGGCAAATCGCATCCGTTTTTATTTAAAGGAGATGGAGATATAATTTTTAAAGATGTAAGTGATAGTTGGGGAACGGGTGCCATGAAAGGATTTTATAACGGAGCGGCCTATGCGGACCTGGATAATGATGGTAATCTTGATATAGTGATAAATTGTCTCAATGCACCCGCGGTGATCTTAAAAAATAATAGCCCGAAGAAGAATTACCTCACGGTGAGTTTTAAAGGAGATGGAATGAATGCATCCGGCATCGGGACCAAAGTGTATCTTTTTTCAAAAGATAAATCCGGTAGTAATATTCTTCAGTACCAGGAATTGATGCTCACCCGAGGTTTCATGTCATCGTCTGACGCAAGGCTGCATTTTGGATTAGACAGTACTTCCGTAGTCGATAGCCTTTTGGTGGTTTGGTCAAATCAAAAATATCAATTGTTGAAAAACGTGCAGGTGAATCAACAATTATTACTAAAGCAAAATGAAGCATCAGGGGATTTTACATATGAAATGTTCTTCCCAAAGAAAAAGGATTTGTTAAGTGATATCTCAGCTCAAACAGGATGCTGCTGGAAGCATGAAGAAGACAACTATATTGATTTTAATTCGCAATATCTTATTCCCCATATGGAATCAACCCGTGGCCCAAAACTTGCAGTTGGAGATGTGAATAAAGATGGCCTCGATGATATTTTTGTGTGTGGTGCGAAGGGCCAGCCAGGCTGCATGATGCTGCAAGCAAATGATAAAAAATTCATTAAATCGGATACGGCTGTCTTTAACAAGAATTCAGCAAGCGAAGGCGTCGATGCTATTTTTTTTGACGCCAATAATGATGGATATCCCGATCTCTACGTCGCAAGTGGAGGCAATGAATACGAAAATGGCAATGCGGCACTCGCTGATCATTTATATCTAAATGATAAAAGCGGTCATTTTAAGGAGACCCAAAACGCGTTACCTGCAATCTTAGTCAATAAATCGTGCGTTGCGGTAGCAGATATAAACAAGGATGGGAGCAACGATATATTTGTTGGAGGGCTTGCGGAAGTAAAAAAATTCGGATATCCACAATCTTCCTATTTATTATTAAATGATGGCAAAGGCAATTTTAAACTTGCCGATGAATCAGTGATTCCACTTAAAGAGATTGGCATGGCGACTTCCTGTTCTTTTGCAGATTTAAACAAAGACGGTTGGATGGATCTTGCCATCGCAGGTGAATGGATGCCTCTGAAAATTTTTATCAACAATAAAGGGATTTTTAAAGCTTCTGATATTAATGCGTCGAGCGGCCTCTGGCAAACCTTATATTCTACTGATATTAACGGCGACGGTTACCCGGATATCCTCGCGGGCAATTGGGGACATAATTCAAAATTATATGCAGGAAAGGACGGGCCCTTAAAAATGATTGTAAATGACTTTGACTATAATAGAACGGTTGATGATATTGTTACCTATACCATTAAGGGTAAAGAATATTCTTTTCTTGGCAAAGACCAGTTAGAATATGAGCTGCCGGCGTTGAAGCAACAGCACCTTACTTACAGTGAAGTCGCGGGACAAGATGTCAAATTTCTTTTTGGAGATTTACTTAGTGAGAACAATAAACTGAAAGCTGAAACATTAAGTTCATCTTACTTTTTAAATGATGGTAAGGGAAATTTTACCAGGAAGGATTTGCCGGAAGATCTGCAGTTGGCTCCCATTTTTTCTTTTGTCGCATTTCCTTTCACGGGCAACCCAGCCTACTTTGCTGCCGGAAATTTTTATGGAGTGTTTCCCTATGAAGGCCGGTACGATGCAATGAACCCAACCATTTTTAACTACAATAACAAGGAACGGAGTTTTAGCGAAGTGTCAGAACTCGTATCTGAAACCGGAGAATTCAGAGATGCGAAGTGGATTAAATCTGTAAACGAAAAAAGCATATTGATTTTAGCCCGTAACAACAACACGTTGATTTTTTTAAAGCCGGATCTTTAAATTTTTTCATTCAGAAATATCCATCATTTTGTACAAAGCAGTATTCATTGACGTTGACGGAACATTAATCAGGGACGATCATAGTGTCAGTCCGGCAACCTTCGATGTAATCCAAAAATTAAAAGAAAAAAATATACTGGTTGTATTAATTTCCGCCAGGCCACTTTCTGGCATAATGCCGATTGCTGAAAAAGTCAATTTAGCTGAAGGGCCAATAGCCAGTCTTAATGGCGCATACATTGTTGATTGTGGAAAAATAATTTTTAATTCAATTATTGATGGGAATTCTTGCTCCAACGCACATGCTCAGTTGCTGAAATATATGAGAACCGTTATTTACTACCAGCAGGAATTATGGTATGCTGAAAGCCAGGATTATAATACGAATCATGAACAGAAGATTACCTCTATACCACTTATTATACAGCCTTTTGATAATACGTTACAATTTTGGCGAGACAAAAATACCGGGCCTAATAAAATACTTTTTATTGCAGAAGAGAGCTTGGTAAGTATCGTTCAGGACAAGCTGGTGCAGAAATTTAACTCTTGTCTAAATATTTATACATCCAAGCCAACATACCTGGAAATAATGAACAGACAAGCTTCCAAAACAAATGCGGTCCAAATGATAATGGATCACTATAATATTAGCAGGAAGGAAACAATTGCGATCGGCGACAATTTTAATGATAAGGAGATGATAGAATTCGTCGGTACTGGTATTGCGATGGGGAATGCTCCTGACGAAGTAAAGGCGGCAGCAAACTACGTAACCGATACCAATAACAATGACGGGGTTGCCAGAGCCATAATAAAATTCATAGAATTATTTTAGTCTGCGGAAATGATTACGCTGCCGAAGTTCCAAACGGGCGGCTTGACGCATTAAACCGTTTGGTTTTAAAAAATGATGGCAAGGGAAATTTTACAGCCTTAACCGTAGAGCAAAGCGGAATTTATATTCCTGGTGATGCAAGGGGATTGGTATAATTGAAAAATGAAAAGAGGAAGAAGATTTATATTGCTAGTCAGAATAAAGGACTGTTAGAGAGTTTCGCGATCAATAAATAATTACGATAATGTAATCTGTAAATGACATGCTCAATCAAAATCTGTGAGCACCTTTTTATCTTTTTAAAAAAACAGCATTTACTTTGAAGTTCGATATACCTGTAGGGCTATTGCGAAAAAGATATCGATCTTAAATACTTTATTATTTGTAGCCCGGACAAGAATCGAACTTGTATCTAGAGTTTAGGAAACTCCTATTCTATCCATTGAACTACCGGGCCCCCTTGAAATATCTATGAGTAAACCTGCTCGTTTATATAAATTCAGGAGGGCAAAATTAATGGTTTCATTCTACAATTCCCCTTAGTTGCTAATAGCGGAAACAATAAAACCGATTGCAGGAAATTATGAATAGAGCAGACTTACAATTAGTATCCATTACGATAAATTAAATTTATTGGGAATAGCAAATTAGTAGAGTGATTACCAGAGGAACCTAACAATTGTAATAAGACTAAAAAAGTAAATGTGCTTTTTAATTTAAAGACGGATCAGCAACTGGTTGTTCTGCCACCACCACATCATTGGCACGATTATCATTGTACTCAATTATAAAATTATTGATTCCCTGCCCCATGATTATAAAAAAATATTTTTGCTGAATTAGCTCAAGCATATTCAGGAAAAGAAAAATGGCATGAATACGATTTTCGGAGATATCAAATATTTTTTCAAATGAAAGTGATCGTTCTTTTTTTACCAGATCGAGCACATATTTCCTGCTTCCTTCCATCGTATAATTATACTGGACTACGGTATGTACCGGCTGATGTCTTTTTTCATGTAAACGGCGGGCAACTCTTTCAAATGCCTTCATTAATTTGAATAATGATACGGCCTGTATTTCTGTGCCTTCACCAGCTTCTTCTCCAATTTTGGAAAGCTCATCCTGTATATTGCCCCGCTTAACCATAAGCATTCGCATGGCTTCCATTTCGCTCATTTTAACTGCTGCTTCCTTAAATCTTTTGTATTCAAGAATTTTGTCAACCAATTCCTGGCGGGGATCTATTTCATTGCCTTCCTGGTCGAGTTCCTTTCTTGGCAAAAGCATTTTTGCTTTTATGCGCATTAGCGTGCTAATGAATAAAATAAAATCGCTGCTTAATTCTATATTAAGAGACTTGCTTTTATGGATAAAATCAAGGAACTCATTGGTAATTTTTGTAATCGGAATATTGTAAATATCCAGTTCATCCCGTTCAATGAAAAAGAGAAGCAGATCAAACGGGCCTTCAAACTGGGGAAGCTTTATCTGGTATATTTCTGTGTTCATGAAAAGTTTATTACATCATAATTACTTATGCATGCCGTGTCTTTTTTTATACATTTTTTTCTCATTATCGAAACGAGCGCTCATACCTAACCCCAAAATTGATTTTGATTGAAGAGCGGCATGATTTTTAAAGTAGCCAAATTTTTTTATATCATCATCGTAAGCAAGGTCCAGGCTATAAACTGCACTCAGCCAATTATTCACTTTTAGATAGAATGTATTGGTCCAAAAAATATCTATATTTCCGGGTGTGCTATGCGTCAAATCTGAAAGCATATCAATGCGACCGAAATACGTAACATTTTTACACACCTCTTTGTTATAGGACGCGGAAATATACGGCCCTACCTGGAATTGAACAGTTTTGTCCGGATCTACGCCATATAATTCAGCAACTGATCGCTCCCTGTTAGAGGGATTCTTTTCATTAATCATATTTGCCGGAATGATACCCCCCTGGAAAATATAACTATAGGGTGCATTCGAAACAAAAACACCCCTGACTCCCACGGCTGTTAAATATAGATCAAGTCCCTTGTTGTTGTACGTTAATCCAATTGGAGCGATAGTAATATAAGCAGGTGCAAAAAATCCTGATGTTCTCCTCTTAATTCCCTGGTTAAGATAGTCTCTGTCATATCCATTTGAAAATTGCGAACGAAAATTAAATGCAGCAGCCAAGCCTAACTTCGGTTTCTTCTTAAA
This sequence comes from uncultured Chitinophagaceae bacterium, assembly GCA_963798665.1. Classification (GTDB taxonomy): domain Bacteria; phylum Bacteroidota; class Bacteroidia; order Chitinophagales; family Chitinophagaceae; genus Ginsengibacter. The sequence continues at coordinate 137,055 of CAWCUN010000009.1, forward strand.
ATTTACTCCTAATGTTGAAAGAAAGTCTATTTTATCATCATCTTTTATGGTTGAATATTCGTCGGTATTTACAAGGCCATAGGAAGCTATTAATGAATTATTAAAAAACCAATTTCCTTTACTGCGATTAGCATATACATTTAAAAAGGCATTGGCAGACACTGAAAAAACGTCGCTGCCCGAAGCCCAGTTTTTACTACCAGCCTGGCCCGCAAATAAAGAAAATCTGCCACCTCTTTTCCAGGTAACTTTGGCGGAAGTATTGCCCCTTTTTTTATTATTAGATTTATTTTGGGTAAATCCGCTAATCCAAAAAGCTATAAGGAGAAAAAAAACCCAAAATTTTTTCATTAGTCCTGGTATTAGTTTAACAACTTTATATGCTGCCGCAGATGATTAGTATTCTTTTTTGACTGTAGCGAAAATAGCTTTTTTTCCCAAAAAAATGTTGAAGGAAATCGTTGAACCGCGTTGCATTAAGGGGAGGCCCGCACCTCATTAATCGTGTGTCAATATTTCTCACTTCTCAATAATGTTTGCTTAACCCCTGTTTCGTAGCTGGTCCCTTATTTCCATTAAAAGTTTATCAGTCGAAGATGGTTCAGGCGGTGCGGATGGGGCTGCTTCTTCTTTTTTCTTCGTAGAATTGATTCCCTTAATTATAGTAAAAAGTACCAGGGCAATTACAATGAATTTAATAACGGCAGATAAAAAATTCCCATATTTTACCGCCCCCCATTTCAGCTCGGCAATATTGGATGCACCAACAGCGTCTAATGCGGGTGTAAGTATGAGTGGCGTTATCACATCATCCACAAGTGATGACACAATTGCCCCAAATGCAGCACCAATAACTACAGCAACCGCCAGGTCAACAACGTTACCTTTTACTGCGAAATCTTTAAATTCTTTAATGAATCCCATAAAATTTATTTTTAATGATTAAGAAAATTTATTTTATTTTTTTAAACCAGGATATTGCATTTTCAAATTTACAAGGGTATCCCTAAGAGTTGAAGCGATAATATATTCTTTATACCAGTTCTGGTCACTTGGAACAATTATCCATGGTATCACATTGCAATTGTTAAAGCATTCTTCATACATCTGCATGTAAATATCCCAAAGTTTAGCTTCCTCAAAATCATTCTCATTATATTTCCACATTTTTGAAGGATCCTTTATTCTCTCATTAAGTCTTTCTTGTTGCTCTCCGGGAGATACATGCAGGTAAAATTTGAGAATACTCGTTCGGTTATGTCGATGGAGCAGTTGCTCCCAATCGTTGATTGCCTGCATTCTTTTTTTGGCTGTAGCATCATCACACCACTTGTGAACTCTCGTAATCAAAATATCTTCATAGTGACTACGGTTGAAAATCTGTATTACCCCTTTGGCCGGAGCATGAGGGTGAATTCTCCATAAAAAATCATGACTTAATTCTTCCGGCGTTGGCGCTTTATAACTTTTAACCATTACACCCTGTGGATTCATCGCAGTAAAAACATTTCTTATTACCCCATCCTTTCCGCTTGCATCCATCCCTTGTATTACAACCAATATTGAATTTTTGTTTTCGGCAAACAACAGATTTTGTAGGTCGTTTAACTCTTCAAGTATTTTTTCCGTTTTACTTTTTGTTTCCTGCTTATCAAATTCTTTTGGTGCTCTTGTACTTATTTCTTTAAGATTTGTTTGGGCCATGTATTGTTGTTTAAAAGATTGAGCTAAAAAGCCAACAGAAGCATTTGGTGAATAAGTTACTGGAAATTAAATATACATATTTGTACAGGAAAACATTTTCTATCGCAAAGAGTCTCCTCACATTTTACAAACGATTTATTAGGTAAGACGTGATACAATAGAAGATATGCGGAATGGGTAATAGCTAAAGCCCTAGCTCTTTTCTTAATTCCCTTGCAGTTTTTGTCGTTCCGTCATGGCTCCACCCCGGGGGCTTTATCAAATATTTGAGCTTAACAGAAAGGGGAAGTTTTTTTCTCAAATCGACATAAATATTTCGCCACTCGTGAAAAATTATTTTCGTAAGGTGATGCGGATTTTCTAATTGTTTGGTAAGCCCATATTTTACAGGATCTTCCTCTACTTCCGGCTGAAAAGTTCCGAATAACCTGTCCCAGATTATTAAAACCATTCCCATATTCCTGTCAAGATACCGGATGTTGCTTGCATGATGCACCCTGTGATGAGACGGGCTCACAAACACAGCCTCGAACCATCGCGGCATTTTGTTCACATATCGTGTATGAACCAGGATACCATATATCTGCGTTAGCGAATACATAAACACTATGTCGATAGGCTTGAAACCCAATAAAACAAGTGGTAAAAAATAGATAAACCGATAAATGGGTTGTAACACTGAAGAGCGAAAACCGGTGGTTAAATTAAATTCTTCTGAGGAATGATGAGTTACATGGACAGCCCAAAAAAAACGACAATAATGATCAACTCTGTGCTCAATATAAAACGCAAGGTCTTCAAAAATGAAGAGCAGAAACCAATAAAGAACCGGGCTAAATGAAAAATCAATAAAATGAAACCTGAAGATGGAGACAAGAATGACTATGTAAACGGCACGAAAAATTAAATCGATACCGCCATTGAGTGCACATAAATAAATATTAATAAACGTATCTTTTAGGGAGTAATATTTATTCAGGTGAACATGACTCAAAATCATTTCAAGCCCTATTACTACGAGATACAATGGGGTTGATATTAATATTAGTAGCTGCTCTTTCAAAATCGGGTTTATAAAGAAATTATACTGCCAGTATTTCTTTTTCCTTTGCTTCTAAATGCTTTTCGACAAGTGAAATATAAGAATTGGTAATTTCCTGGATATCGGTTTCTCCATCTTTTGCAGCGTCTTCGCTTAAGCCATCTTTTTGTAATTTTTTTATTTGCTCAATTGCATCACGCCTAATATTGCGGACGGCTATTTTAGCATGCTCTCCTTCTGCATTGCTTCTTTTTACCAACTCTCTTCTTCTCTCTTCCGTAAGAGGAGGTAAAAATAAACGAATTATGTTCCCGTCATTCTGGGGATTAATCCCAATATTGGCAGCGATAATTGATCTTTCAATAGGCTGCAGCATATTTTTTTCCCAAGGCTGAATAGTAATCGTTCGTGCGTCCATTACATTTATGTTGCCGACCTGGCTTATAGGCGTTGGATTGCCATAGTAATCGACTACAATGCCATCAACCATATTAGGGCTTGCTTTCCCGGCCCGTATCTTAGTAAGCTCAGTTTCAAAATGGTCTATGGCTTTTTTCATAGAGGTCGTACTCTCATCCAATATAGCTGCTAAATCGTCTGCCATTGTATTATAGATTTATAACAAAAAAAATTTCAGGCAATAAGTTCGCCTAAAAGTGAGCAAAATTAATAAAATCAGATTGATAAAAAAGTTAATACGGTTTAATTCTGTTCTATCGGCTCGCCCGCAAGAGAAAGTATTTTGTGCGATTTGATGATAGTTTCTTTAGTAGCAAAGCCAGGTAAAGAAACAGTTTTTGATTTTGGCCTGGGCCGCCTGTAATAGACAACGCTTACAGCTAATAACGAAACACTGGCCAAAGCAAGTATAACGGCAGTAGTACCAGTGAATCGAAGAAAATACGCAAGGCCAATGAAAGCTATGTTGGTTGCTATACAGGTTAATGCAATCATTTTATGCGTAAAACCAAGATCAAGTAAAAAATGATGAATATGATTTCTATCAGGACTAAAGGGTGAACGACGGCTAATGATTCGTATACTAACCACACGTAAAGTATCAAAGAGAGGTACAATTAATATTGCAAAACCCAGAGCAGGAGCGGCTTGCAGCGGGAAAGCCATGGAAGAATCTGAAGCAACCGCTATAAATTTTATCACAAAAACTGAATTCAAAAGGCCGATAAGTAAAGAGCCCGTATCTCCCATAAATATTTTCGCAGGTGAAAAATTGTAAATCAGGAAAGCAATTAAGCTTCCTGCCAATGAAAAAGCCATAACAGCATACATTAATTGTGACGTAGCTATGAAGTAAGCTCCAAAAATTGAAGAAGTCAGCAATCCTAAACAACCTGCCAGTCCGTCAACTCCATCAATAAGATTAAAAGAATTTGTAATTACCACAATCGTAAAAAGCGTAAGCAGGATGCTGGCGGTATGTGGAATTTCGTACAATCCCAAAAAGCCATGCATATTATTAATTTGCACCCCGCAGAACTTAATGATGATACCGGCTGCAATGAGCTGGCCAATGAATTTTTTTGTTGCAGAAAGTATGAGAATGTCGTCTTTTATGCCAAGGAAAAATATCACCATGATAGATGCCATAAAATACTGAAGCACCGATGACATTGAAGGGGGTACACCCATTAGAGAAGCAAAAATAAAACCGGCAAAAATACCAAGACCGCCTAATGTAGGCGTTACAGCCTTATGTACTTTTCTTTCATCAGGTTCATCGAAGAGTTTCTTATCCTTCGCTACTTCGATTATTACGGGTATCGAAAAAAAGGTAATTAAAAAAGCCAATCCCCCACTTAGTAAAATATTAGCCATGCCTCAATTTTAGATAGTCAGTTTCTGTTGCAAAAGTATAATTAAGTTTGTAGTAAAACCATACATTACGCCAGATTTACATACTTAATTTTAAGTAACAGATTTGTGTAAAAAAATTAAATTTTCTCTTCGGCGTACTTCCTTCTCCACGTCGTTCGGTATTACATAACGCTGTTTACCTTCAACTTATTACATTAAGATAATTATAAATTAGCAATCTATTCACTTATGTTTTCATCAACAGCGCCCGCAACCACACTGGCACTCAACTTACTAATTGGATTCTTTCGGTTTCCGTCATAGGTTCTTTGATTATTGAGAACATCGATACAACAAAATATAGCCGCCCTGAAAGATGACGCGTCTGCTTTGTCTTTTCCTGCAATGTCAAAAGCGGTTCCATGATCCGGACTTGTGCGTACACCGGGTAATCCGGCTGTAAAATTTACGCCTTCTCCTATTGCCAGTGATTTAAACGGAATCAATCCCTGGTCGTGATACATTGCAAGTACAGCATCAAACTTATTGTGTTGCCCTCTTGCAAAAAAGGCATCCGCACTAAAAGGTCCCGTAACCAGCATATTCCGTTGCTTTGCTTCTTTAATTGCAGGTTTAATAATCTCTTCTTCTTCGTTTCCAATAATACCTTCATCACCTGCATGAGGGTTTAGCGCCAGTACTGCAATCTTCGGTCTGTCAACATTAAAATCCTTTTTAAGCGAAGCATGAAGTATTGATAACTTACTTACGATATTTTCTTTGGAGATGTTTTGGGCAATGTCTTTTATTGGAATATGTTCGGTTACAAGGCCTACTTTAAAGTTCTCTGCACTCATGAGCATCAACACGTCGCTTACTTCAAAGAAATCTTTAAAAAAAGGAGTATGCCCAGTATACGAAAAGTCAGTGCTTTGTACATTTTTTTTATGAATGGGAGCAGTGACTATTGCTTCAATTTTACCATCCCTCAGAGCATACGTAGCGGATTGCAAACTTTTTACTGCATATCTACCCGCAATTTCGGTCAGCGTTCCGGGATTAATGGCCACTTCCTCGTCCCAGCAATTAAATATATTCACCTGGCGAGGGTTGAGTTTATGAAAATCGCGAACACTTGTAAAACTAAAGTTTACATCTGCAACACTTTTCCTGTAAAAATTGATTGCCTTGTTGCTTGCGAAAACCACCGGTGTACAAAAATCGAGAAAACGATTATCTGAAAGTGTTTTTAGGATTAGTTCTATTCCTATCCCGTTAAGATCTCCACAGGTGAATCCGATCACAGGTTTGTTTTCTGGCGAATTGTTACTCAAGCTAATAGATTAAAATGTAGTCATGCAATATAGTTAAATATAGCGTTGCTCCCAATACTCCTGGTAGATTTATCTAATGACCTGGTAAAGTGAAAAGTTAGCATCGGGAAATCTTTTTCTGCTAAATTTTATTCCCTACATAATTTTCAACCGGAATGCGATTAGAAATACTTCTGGCCAGTGTCATTTCATCGGCATACTCCAGTTCACCTCCAAAGGCAATTCCCCGGGCTATGGTTGTAATTTTCACCGGCACATTTTTGAGCTTTTTACTGATATAAAAAATTGTGGTATCTCCCTGGATGTTGGGACTTAATGCAAAAATCAGTTCTTCTGTTTTTTCCTCTTCAACCCGCCTTAAAAGGGAATTAATCTGCAGTTGGTCAGGGCCAATACCATCAAGCGGAGAAATAATTCCACCTAGTACATGATACAGCCCATTATACTGCTGGGTGCTTTCAATAGCAATTACATCTCTTATACTTTCAACTACGCATACCATGTACTGCCTGCGAGCCCTGTCTGCACAAATATTACAAAGTTGCTTATCAGCAATATTATGACAACGGCTGCAAAAATTAATTTCTTCACGCATTTTGAAAACCGCGTCACTAAAAATTTTTACATCAGGTACTTCCTTTTTAAGCAAGTGAAGAACAAGTCGAAGAGCAGTTTTTTTACCGATGCCCGGTAATTTTGCAAACTCATTAACTGCGTTTTCCAAAAGAGTAGAAGAAAAAATCATCAGTAAAATTAAGAATTTAACATTAGTCTGTCAGGAGTTAATAAGGACTCATTGGCCGAATGACCTAATGATATTTGGTAAATAATTCAACTGGCTGGTCGGCTTTTATTGATTTACAAAACGATATCTCTTTCATTTTCCCAATTCCCCCGGATATTTATTTTTTGAGGAATCGAATAAGCTTTTTCGGGCTGTAATTTTAATTCATAATTGCCGGGGTCCCAAATACCATTTTGATTAGTATCCTCCAGGATTCTTAACTCATAATCTCCGGGATTAAAAAGTTTTACACTCCACTGTGAAGAAGTGAGCGGATAAGAATTGGATACTTCATTATTTGCTACAAATTGTAAAACAGGGTTCTTAAATCTTTCCAGGTTCTTAAAATTTATTTTAATGCTTCCGTAATCACTTTCTTTTTTTGTTTTGAAAGATATGGTATCTGATTTTACTAAAGTCGTTCCCAGTGTATCTGTAGCAAAATCCTTTAAGATAACCAGCCTGTAATCTGAATTGTCAAGCCACTGATTTTTTATAATAATTTTTTTTTGTGCCGAATCAAGACTTATGGAGACGGGTTTTATAGGATTTAAAAGCGTATCCGTTAGTTCGATCTTCATGCTGTCAAAATCCTTCAGTTTATTGTTAAACGCTATCGTTAATGAGGTAAGTAAATCCTGCTGTCCCGCTGAAATCGATGTGGAATATTTTAAGCTCTTGTCTTTTGAGACAGCAGGTGTCGTTGTACTTTTTGGCTTTGATTTTTCCTCCGCATACGCAAAAAGCTTAACAGGCCTCACACTGTCACCAATGGCAACTGTGCTGTCAGTAAAGGCAAATAATTCATCTTTATTGTTGTATACTTTCTGACCACTTTCATCTTTTAAAGCAAAAACATTATAGATGCCCTTAGCAAGATTCTGAAACATAAAATCACCAGTCGTATTCAGTCTCGTAATATATCTCGGCTTATGGTTTAATACGGCGGAATCATCCAGGTCATTGTAAAGTAATACCAGTAAAGTCGTATCAACTTTTCCTGTTTCGGCTAACTGAACATTTCCTGAAAATTCCAGGGAGTCTATATACGGTCCGGTAGAAAATACATATGAAAAATTCTTTACAGGATTATTTTCATTTATATCCTGGATAGAATTGCCCATATCAAAACGATAGGTGGTATTGGGTTCCAGCGTGTCACGAATTTTAATAGTAACCGTCTTTAATTTGTAATCAATATTCGGGATTATCTTAGGCGTTGGCGCAATCAACAGGTTTTCCTGTAATTTATCAAGGTGAACATATTCATCGAAACTTAAAGTGATTCGATTTCCCTTAAAATTTACAGCGCCATTTGGCGGGTCTGAATTTAATAATACCGGAGGCAACGAATCTCTTGGTCCGCCCGTAGGCGCAACAATTTGGGCGCAGCTGCTTGTTATGATTGAAAAGGTGTAGATAAAACCACAGGCCACCAAAAAAAGTATTACATTCCTTATATTCATTTGTGAAAAAAAGCAAACATAATTGCTTTCAGGTGATTAAGTCTTTTCAGCCTCCTAAATTAATTCTAAATCTGTTCCTCCGGTTCCTCAGTTAATTCATGCAGTGCAATCGCCATGTTATTTGTTTTTACAAATTCGCACCAGTGACAATCTGGTTTACCACAGCCCGTATAAAAATCGTGTTGCTGAATTTTATCCCATACCATTTTTATTTGTTCCTTAACTGTGGTGATATCTTCCGGTTGAATGTAAATTTTTTCCTTGCGGTAATTCTTCTTTCTATCCGGCTCAATAAAATCAAATTCACTGCTTACTGCAATCCAATCGCGGTTATGATTGTCGAGTAATATTTTATAGAACACAGCCTGGCGCCAGTAATCGCCGCCATTGGGGATTTTTTCCTGGGGCGGTTTTAATTTGTCTCTGGCACCGTCTACGCTGCCGGTTTTATAATCCACTACATTTACTTGTTTTCCCGAAAATTCAAGCTTATCCAGTTTGCCTTTTAATGGCACTCCATTTACCACAACGTTTTTTATATTTCGCTCCAGCGCAACAATCTTGTTCCAGCTATAAATATATTTTTCATAATAGTTGGATAAAACTTCTTCACCATATTCAAGTCTTCTGTCATATTGTTCTTTGGTAAAGCTTTCACGATGACGATACATGTACCAGTTGAAGTCTTTTATAAATTCTTCTTTAGCCGGAAAAACATTTTTATTATCCTGCATTTTTTTGAACAACTGCTCCAATGCAAAATGCACAGACGAACCAAATTCGATTGCTTCATTTTTTGGTGAAGGAATACGAATCAGGTTTTTGAAATAAAACTCAAGCGGGCAATTTAAATAATTATTCAACGCAGTTACATTCATTACAAATCTATCCAGCAAACTGGTGATGTATTCTTTTTCAATTTTTTCAATCTCCGGCCGCTGATCATTTTGTAGTTGTAATACCTCGAACTCCGCTTCAGTAGTACTATCAATGAAAACTTTTTCTACCTGTAATGCATGATCGTCTAAAATTTCAGCAATGAACATCGATGGCTCCAGTGCTTTTCCATCATTCCTGAAATTACAATATGATATAAAAAGATTTTGTTCGGCGCGTGTAAGTACAACGTAAAATAAGCGTCTTATTTCTTCGTCTGCGGCGCTGTCATCTGCGACGGAAGCAGTAAAAATGTTGTCGGGAAATTTATAACCCCGGTTGGGATTTTTCTTTTTTTCCCACAAACCTGCATTGCTGCCCGCAAAGAAAACATACTCAAATTCGAGGCCTTTTGAGCCATGAGCTGTCAACAGGTTCACACCTTTTTCGCTGCCGCTAATTTCAATCAGGGGCAAAGAAAGCTTTTCACCTTGCATCAGGTCAAATAGCCGGATGAGCTGTTTCAAATCGAGATTGGGATTTCGATGCGTTTCGACTTTAATAAAATCAAACAAACCGGTGAGCACCTGCAGCAACCATATCTTTTCGTCGCTCTTCATAATGTAACTTAACACACCGGCTTCGCGAATAACATATTCAAACAGGCTTTGCAGCGTAAGATTTGGCACCTTCGAAATAAGTATTTCCATCGCTTCACTTGCTTTTTTCAAACCCTCGTTCATACTTTGACTAAACAGGTCCCGAACCGGTTGTTTACTTCGCTCATACAATAATTTCCTTATCGAAGTTTTATCCTTGGTAAAATGCTTGTCTGAAGCTTCAACGCTTACCTTTGCAATTTCTATCGGCGGTATCCTGAACCAGTCATAATGTAGAATCTCAAACAACAATTCATCGCCACTGTAGGGAATATCATGCTCACATGAAAGATATCTTAACAGAGTAATGATTTTTTTTGCAAAGGGAATATGAAGAATATTTAAACTTCTCTTGCTGTAGTATGGAATTTTAAGCAGTTTAAAATAAAGAGCCAGTTCTTCGCCATATTTGTTTTCTTTATAAATAATTCCAATTTTCTTAGCCTCAACACCCTGAGCTAAAATCCTTTCGATTTGTTGTGTAATGCCAATCATTTCCTGCCGGTGTGTCTCGTACTGGTAAATGATTGGCTTGTGTGTGAGCCGGCTTATTTTTATATTGGATGATAAAAGCTCTTTGCTTAGACCTCCCATTTGATTTACCAGTCGTTCGTCATTTTTATCGATGATGGTTTTGGAAACATCGAGGATAGATTGAACTGAACGATAATTATTCGTAAGCACCACCGTTAGTAAGTCGTTCTTATAAGTGTTGGCAAAGTTCAGCATGTTCTCAATGTTAGCCCCCTGGAAACGATAAATGCTCTGGTCATCATCGCCCACTACAAATACATTAGGTTTATCCCAGTAGTTAATGAGCAGTTCAACCAAGCGGTTTTGCGTTCCGCTGGTATCCTGGTATTCGTCCACCATAATGTATAAGAACTGTTCCTGGTAACGTAACAGAAGATTCGGGGTCTCTTCAAATGCTTTTATCACCCAGTTAATCATGTCATCGAAATCGTACAAGTTGTTCCTGCGCATGAGTTGCTGAAAATTGTCAAACTCGTTTACAGCGGCACGTAATTTTTCCATCCGCTCTGTTTCTTCTTCAATCTTATCTGTTCTGATATCTCCCTTATTGAAATTCATTGTTGCCCGTTTGGCAACATATTCGCTCCGCTCCGGTAAAGATTGGATGTATGCATCGATGCGATCATTAATAAACTTCGGTGTCCAGCCTTCACGCTTCATATTGCTGAATAAAGACTGCAGGTTATTTATCTCGTAATACACATCGCCGCGATATCGCTTCAATGGATGATTTTTTGGAAAAGAATCAATGAGTTGTTTAAAAAGATCGATGCGCTGCAGATCGGAAATGGGATCAAGTGCCGTCCTTTCAAACAAGCCCAAATTATCCTGTATCACGTCATTGCAAAAAGCATGAAAGGTGTAAATATTTACTTTGTATGCATCAGCGCCGATGAATTCCAGAATGCGCTTGCGCATGGCAATAACGCCTGCATCTGTATAGGTAAGGCAAAGAATATTTTGCGGCTGCGTATCGGTATCCAGTAATATTTTTCCAATGCGTGCAGAAAGGATTTGTGTCTTCCCCGTGCCCGGTCCGGCAATAACCATAACTGGCCCTTCAATAGTATCAACAGCTTTCTTTTGCTGCTCATTTAATTGATCATATTCTTTATTGAATCTTTCTAATTGGTACTGTTTGGAAGGCATGTGCAAAGATAAATTATCAGGCACCACTACTAAGCTAAATAATCGCAAATGTTATTGACAATTTTTACTACGAAAAAGTAAACTAATCATCAAAAAAGAAATGCTCGGGGCTGACGCTGTTTCAGGAGTATCGCATTAAGACAATTTTGGTTTATGTTGTTTTTTTTTGCAATGTCGCCAACGTCCCGCAAGTTGTCGCTTTTGCGCGGGATATTGTTTTGTCAACCAATCTAATTTTGTGGTAGGCAAAAGAAAATTACAATAATAACATAGTATATAAATTTTTTAAAATACTCCACATGAGCAAACTCAATAAACATTTTACCGCGGAGCTGCAAAAGAGTAGCGGCAATGCAGGATGGACGTATATGGTATGGCCTAATTCCGTGGATTTTTTTAAAACGAGAGGCCTTGTTAAAGTTCGCGGTACCATTGACGGGCATGCGTTTTCAAGCGCATTTATGGCATTGGGCGATGGCAGGCATAAATTGCCGGTTAAAGCAGAACTGCGCAAGGCGATTCAAAAGAAGCAGGAGATACTGTTAGTGTTCATCTTAGCGAAAGGGTAGACAGATAATTTGCACCTAACAATCCGCGGTTTTTATTTACTCTCAACTAAAATCAACTTTTCTTTGTTATTCTGCAATAAATAACATGAGTAAAGTTTACCAGTTAAAAAGAGTACAGGTTGTCCCGGCATCTATTGAAAAAGTGTGGGAATTTTTTTCTTCCCCTGAAAATCTTAAAACCATTACACCGCCGCATCTTGGCTTCCGGATTTTGTCAGAAAAATATGATGACAGCATGTATGCGGGTGAGTTGATAGAGTATACCGTAAAGCCTATATTGGGTATCCCCTTGTATTGGATGACCGAAATCACTCACATAGAGCCATTAAAATATTTTATAGATGAGCAGCGCTACGGCCCTTATTCATTCTGGCATCACCAGCATCACTTCAAAGAAACCGGTGAAGGTGTTGAAATGACAGATATTGTTCACTATAAAATTCCTTTCTGGTTTCTAGGTGATATTGCCAACTCGGTAATTATAAAATCGCAATTGGAAAAAATATTTGATTTTAGGAAAGAAGTAACTGATAAAACTTTTGCTAACGAAACGAGGTAGGAAGGTTCGTCAAAATCAGTTACGAGTTGATTCATTCGCCTTCAGGTGAGGCCCTATCTCCCGAACATCTTATCCAGTTCATCTTTCTTGAACTCCAGAAAAACGGGCTTACCGTTAGGGGTTGTATTGCAAATTTCACATGCAAAAAGATCTTCAACAAGTGAGGCAACTTCTTTAGCTGCTAAAACCGTTCCGGCTTTTACAGATTGTTGCCATGCCATAGATCGCAATAATTTCTCTCTTTTGGTGAAACTAACGTCCATGCTAAAGTGCTTATACTGCTCCAGCATCCTTTCAAGTGAAGCCTTTTCATTTCCGTACGGAACATCAGCAGGCGAGCCTTGTATTACAAAAGTGTTTTTCCCAAAAGGCTCTACCTGGTAACCTAATAAATATAGGTCATGGATCAAATCATTTATCAAAACAGCATCTCCAGGAGTTACGTCAAGCGTTGCAGGGAACAGGCTCCGTTGGATTGAGATCGGTTTGCCTTTTATGGCATTGGTAAAGCGTTCATACAAAATACGCTCATGTGCATTTTGCTGGTGGATAACAATAAAGCCATTTTCATTTTCCACAATAATAAAAGTTTTGTGAACCTGTACGTATTCCTCTGAAGAAGGTTTTTTATTATGTTTTACCGGTTCGGAATGTACGGAAACAGGAAGTGTATCGGCCGATTTGTTCTTTTCGAAAGATGTAACCGGGGGGAAACCATGTTCCTTTGTTAATATTTGTTCTACATTTTTGGGAGCATCCCAGTGTTCCAAATCACTTTTGCTATTAATAAAGTGTGCCTGGTTTTTCTGCGTAAATGTTTTATACAATGATGAACCAGTTGCGGAATTTTGTTTATCCCGGGTGAATGGCTGACTCACTGCCTCACTGTGTTGGATAGACGCATCCAGTTCAAAATCAAGTGCAGGCGTTATGCTGTACTGGGCGAGCGCATGTTTCACTGCGGATTGAACAAATGCGTAAACAATTTTTTCGTCTTCAAATTTTATTTCCTGTTTCGTGGGGTGCACGTTAATATCAAGCCTGGATGGGTCGAGGTCAATAAACAAGGCATACATAGGAAAACTGTCTTTTGCAATCATATCACTGAAAGCATTCATAACAGCGTGGTTTAGGTAGGCGCTTTTAATAAAACGGTTGTTCACAAAAAAATACTGTTCACCTCTTGTTTTTTTTGCAGTGTCAGGCTTACCTACAAAACCATAAATATTTAAGTAATCCGTTTCTTCTTTTACACTCACAAGTCTCGCAGTATAGTTGTTGCCGAGAATTTGTATGATCCTCTGCTTTAAAGAACCTTTTCCCAAATGAAATACTTCCTGCCCGTTAGAAGTAAGCGAAAAGAAGATATTTGGAAACGCCATGGAGATACGAATAAATTCATCAACGATATGCCTGAGTTCAGATGCATTACTTTTCAAAAAATTCCTGCGTGCAGGAACATTAAAAAATAAATTTTTCATGGAAATATTCGTGCCTTCATTTGTCGCTACCGGCTCCTGCGAAATCACTGTGCTGTTCTCAATTTCAATGCAAGTACCGATGGATTCACCTTGTCTTTTTGTCTTCAATTCAACCTGCGAAACGCCGGCGATGCTTGCAAGCGCTTCGCCCCTAAAGCCCATCGTTTTGATATGAAAAAGATCATCAATATTTTTAATTTTGGAAGTGGCATGTCGCTCAAAACTCATCCTGGCATCGGTTTCACTCATTCCCTGGCCATTGTCAATTACCTGTATGAGCGCTTTGCCGGCGTCGTTTATGTAGAGCTTAATTTCCGTTGCGCCTGCATCAATTGAATTTTCAAGTAATTCCTTAACCGCACTCGCCGGCCGCTGAATTACTTCACCGGCAGCTATCTGGTTTGCAATATTCTCAGGCAATAAATTGATTATATCCGACAATTGTCTTACTCTTTTTTAATTGGTAAAATTAACGATTATTAACGGGTAGTCTGTTGATTAAGATACGTGCAATGTATTTTTGAAAATATCTTTCAGAATTTAAATAATATAAAATGGTTATTGTCATTCTTTCCGGCAAATCATTATTTGTTAACTTGTGCCGCACTTAAAATATTTTTTATCCTGATGAGTAAATTACTGCTGGCAATTTTTCTTTTTTCAACAATTTCCTTAGAAACATTTTCACAAGTTCAACAAAATTCCAAAGCTCAACATTGGGCCGACAGTGTTTTTAATTCTTTGACAGATGACCAGAGAATCGCTCAACTAATGGTTTTACGCGAAAGCAGCTATACTAAAGATGGACCTGTGTTCTATGATTCATTAATTAGTGATGCTATAATAAAATACAATATTGGCGGTATTGTCCTGTTCCAGGGAAACCCGGTAAGGCAGGCAAACTTTATAAACTATTTCCAAAGCATCGCTAAAACTCCTTTAATGGTTTGCATTGATGCAGAATGGGGGCTAGGCATGCGGCAGGATAGCGTTATCCCGCTCAATCATCAAATGATGTTGGGCGCAGTGCAGGACACTTCTATTATTTCAGCTTATGGAAAATTGGTTGGGCACCAATGCAAAAGAGAGGGCATCCAGGTAAATTTTGCTCCTGTGGTGGATATCAATAATAATCCTGATAATCCTGTGATCAATGATCGTTCTTTTGGGGAAGATAAATATAAAGTTGCCCAATATGGAATTACTTATATGAAGGCATTGCAAAGTGAAGGAATTCTTGCATGTGCCAAGCATTTCCCCGGCCATGGCGATGTGGCAGTTGATTCTCATCTTGATCTTCCGGTTATAAATAAAAGCATGGAACAACTCGACTCACTGGAATTGTATCCATTTAAAGAGATGTTTGATTCCGGTGTAGGAAGTGTTATGATCGCACATCTTTACATACCCGCTATTGATACAACTTCCAATACCGCCACTTCCTTGTCAAAAAAAAATGTAACCGGCCTATTGCGTGACCAACTCCACTACCAGGGATTAACTTTCACCGATGCATTGGGAATGAAAGGTGTTGCTAAATTTTTTCCCGGAGGTGAAATTGCTGCGCAATCTTTAATTGCAGGGAATGATATGCTTTGCCTTCCTGAGGATGTTGCTAACTCCATTGCTAAAATCAGGGAAGCCATTGATAGTAATAAGCTTACGTGGAATGATGTATATGCGAAGTGTAAAAAAGTTTTAGAATATAAATACCTATATGGGGTAGCAGCTGTAAAACCTGTAAATACAGAAAATCTTACGAACGATTTAAATGCAGGTGTAATTGATATGAAAAGACTGGTTGCCGAAAATGCAATTACTGTATTAAGTGATAAGGACAAAAGTTTTTTCCCGATGGAAACCTTCAACACCGATAAAAATATTGTGTATGTAGGAATCGGTATTGATAGCGATAATGTTTTTTCCCAACGGTTAAAAACAGATTATAATGCGGATGCATTTTATTTCAATTACATGGAAGATGCCACAAGAATTTTATCGACAGTTGAATTAATTAAGACACGTTACAAATCGGTGGTGATAGGAGTTCACAATTATGCACGATACCCGGCGAATAATTTTGGAATAAGCTCGTACGCACTCGATCTTATAAGACAGATACAGCAAAATAATAAGACAATCATTTTTGATTTTGGTAATCCGTACGCACTTAAAAATTTTTGTGATGCGGACAACCTTGTTGCATGTTATGAAGATGATTCCACAACACAACATGTTGCAGCCGACTTATTGGAAGGAAAAATAAATGCAAAAGGCGAGTTGCCTGTAACCGTTTGCGATAATTATTCTTATGGCGATGGAATAATTACCGGGAACGTTCTTATGCCGGTTACCACACCCGAAGATGTAGGATTGAATACTGCTAAGCTTTCCTTAATTGATAGTATTGCAAATAATGGAATTGCTGAGGGCGCTTATCCCGGCTGCGTGGTTTTGGTGGCCAAAGATGGAAAAATAGCTTTTGAAAAGGCGTATGGAAAATATAATTATGACACACCGGAGCCCGTAACCCTTAGCTCAATTTATGATATGGCTTCGGTTACTAAAGTTTGCGCTACCACACTTTCAATTATGAAATTGTACGACGAAGGTAAAGTCAAGCTTGACAAAACTTTAGGCGATTATCTTCCCTGGGTAAGGGGAAGTAATAAAGCTCACCTTAAAATCAGAAGTATCTTATTGCACCAGGCAGGTCTTGTTGCTTACATCCCGTTTTATAAAGAGGTTATAGATCCGGTTACAGGTGAGCCATTGCCAAGAGTTTTTTCACATGTAAAAAATGATTCTTTTAATATAAGAGTTGCACAGGATTTATACCTGCGCAATGATTATCGCGATACGATGTATAAAAAAATTCTTACCAGCAAATTAGGAGCGGCAAATAAATATGTATATAGTGATAACGATTTTATTTTCCTTGGAAAAATTGTAGAAGCCATTTCCGGAATGACATTGGATAAATATGCGAACAAATATTTTTACAAACCGATGAAGCTTACCTCAACGGGATTTTTGCCACGCCAAAGATTTGATACCAACAGGGTGGCGCCAACAGAATACGAAAAGCAATTTCGTATGCAGCATCTTCACGCCGATGTTCATGATCCCGGTTCCGCTATGTTTGGGGAAGTAGCCGGGCATGCAGGTTTGTTTAGCGATGTTGATGATCTTGCCGCTATTATGCAAATGTTGTTGAATGGAGGCACGTTTAAGGGTAAGCGTTATATAAAAGAAAAAACGATAAAGCTTTTTTCTGCGTATAACAGTACGATAAGCCGGCGGGGTCTTGGTTTTGATAAACCCGAAAAGGATAATGCCACAAGAAAAGACCCTTATCCCTCAAAATTGGTTTCACCATTGGCTATTGGTCATACAGGGTATACAGGTACGTGCGTTTGGGCCGATCCAAAATACAATATTGTATTTGTATTCCTTAGCAACCGTGTAAATCCCTACGGAGGTGATAATTTGAAGTTGCTTCACATGAACATCCGTGGAAAAATACAGGATGCTATATATAATGCGATGGAACAGTAGCAGAATGTTTTAATTTTGCTACATGTTTTTTGAAAAAGAAAAACGATTGCATAATTAATAAAACTTTTCTACGATGGATTATCCTTTTCAAATAACTTCTGCCGAGCAGTATAAAGAAGAATATCAAAAAAGCATAGACAACCCGGAATCCTTTTGGGGCGGCGTTGCTGAAAATTTTCACTGGCGTAAAAAGTGGGATAAAGTGCTTGAATGGAATTTTAAAGAACCGAAAATTGAATGGTTCAAAGGTGCTAAGCTGAACATCACAGAAAACTGCATTGACAGGCATCTTGAAACCATGGGAGAGAAGCCTGCCATAATATGGGAACCAAATAACCCTGAAGAACGAACACGAGTTGTCACCTATTCAAGATTACATAAAAGAGTTTGCCAGTTTGCACAAGTACTGCTAAACAATGGCGTTAAAAAAGGAGACTGTGTATGCATCTATATGGGAATGGTGCCGGAACTTGCTTATGCAGTTTTGGGCTGTGCAAGAATTGGCGCAATTCATAGCGTAATTTTTGGAGGATTTTCGGCTCAAAGCATCGCAGATCGCCTGGAAGATGCGAAAGCCGAATTTATAGTTACATGTGATGGAGCCTACCGCGGAGGTAAAGATATTCCCCTGAAAGGTATTATTGATGATGCATTAATTGGCAATAAAACAGTAAAAAAGGTAATTGTTTATACAAGAACAAGAACCCCTGTTTCAATGATTAAAGGAAGGGATGTATGGTGGGAAGATGAAATGGAGCATGCGCTATCACAAATAGAAAAGAATAATGTTATCACCATGCCCGCCGCCGAGATGGATGCAGAAGATCCACTTTTTATTTTATATACATCGGGGTCTACAGGTAAACCCAAAGGCGTTGTGCATACATGCGCAGGTTACATGGTTTGGACAACTTATACTTTTGTAAATGTTTTTCAATATAAACCAGGCGATGTGCACTTTTGCACAGCAGATATCGGCTGGATAACGGGGCATAGTTATATTGTTTACGGTCCGTTGAGCGCAGGTGCAACAAGTGTAATGTTTGAAGGTGTCCCAACATGGCCCGATGCAGGTCGTTTTTGGGATATCGTTGATAAGTACAAAGTAAATATTTTATATACCGCTCCCACGGCTATACGGAGTTTAATGAGTTATGGAACGGATCCTCTAAAGGGAAAAAATATGTCATCACTAAAGGTGCTGGGCACCGTTGGCGAGCCGATCAATGAAGAAGCATGGCATTGGTATGATGACAACATAGGAAAGAACAGTTGCCCGGTTGTAGATACATGGTGGCAAACAGAAACAGGGGGAATTTTAATATCCAACCTTGCAGGGGTTACTCCTTCAAAACCAAGCTGGGCTACATTACCTATGCCGGGGGTGCAACCCGTTTTAGTAGATGAACGTGGAAAAGAAATAACAAAGCCCGATGAACAGGGTTTGTTAAAAGGGAATCTTTGTATTAAAGCGCCATGGCCGGGAATCATAAGAACTACGTATGGTGATCATGAGCGCTGTCGTTCTAACTATTTTGCTTCTTATGAAAACCTATATTTTACAGGAGATGGAGCCTTAAAAGATAAAGATGGCAACTACAGAATCACAGGAAGAGTAGATGATGTATTGAATGTAAGCGGGCATCGTATTGGAACGGCTGAAGTTGAGAATGCCATTAACATGCATACAAACGTTGTTGAAAGTGCCGTTGTCGGTTATCCTCATAACATTAAAGGACAGGGGATTTATGCTTTTGTTATTACAGAAAAGAATACACATGAAGAGGATCGTGCAAAAAATGATATTATTGAAACCGTGGCAAGAATAATAGGGCCTATTGCTAAACCAGATAAAATTCAATTTGTAAAAGGCCTTCCTAAAACAAGAAGCGGAAAGATTATGCGCCGCATTCTTCGAAAAATTGCAGAAGGGGAAACAGAAAATCTTGGCGATACCAGCACATTGCTTGATCCGGCAGTAGTTGATGAAATAAAAAATGAAAAGGTCTGAATCTTTTATGAAAAGATTTATTAAAATAGTTCTATGGACTACTCTTGTTTTGTTTATCCTGCTAAATTTTGTAAGTGCCACCAATGCTTACAAGTTTACACATTACTACAATCCAGGAGACGTTGCTATAAAAACGGAGAATCAAAAAAATTTTTGGGATCGTACTAAAGAAGTATTTTTTGGAATAAATTTTATAAAGAAAAAAAATATTCCTATACCCGCTTCTTTTTCAAAAGTAATATTTACTACAAAGGATAAAATAAAGTTAGAAGGTTGGTATAGCTCAACAAGCAATGCAAGTGGTTCTGTTGCATTATTTCACGGTCATGGTGGAAATAAATCGGATGTACTTAAGGAAGCGAATGCATTTTTAAGTATGGGTTATAATGTCTTGCTTTTGGATTTCAGGGCACACGGAAGTAGCGGAGGAAATACATGTACTATTGGCTATCGCGAAGCAGAAGACGTAAAGCTTGCTTATAATTTTTTAAAAGATAGGGGTGAAAAAAACATTGTTCTGTGGGGAATTTCAATGGGAGCTGCGGCTCTTACCCATGCTATTCAGGAATATAATTTACGGCCTTCAAAAGTAATTTTGGAAATGCCATATGCAAAAATTGAAGATGCTGTAAAAGCCCGTTTAAGAATTATGCATCTTCCAGCGCAGCCTTTGGCAACGCTGTTGACTTTTTGGGGAGGAACAGAAAATGGTTTCTGGGCTTTTAATATGAAGCCCGCTCAATATGTAAAAAAAATACATTGCCCGGTGTTGATGCAAGTTGGGCTAAATGATACGAGAGTGACCCCTGGGGAACGTAAAGAAATATTTGAAAATCTTCACCAGCAAAAGCAACTGGTAATTTATAATAACAGCGGTCATGAATTTCTGTGCGAAAAGGAATACCTGAAATGGTTGTCAAGTGTTTCTGCTTTTCTTAACAGCTAATCTAAAGATGCATCCCAAACATTTGTCCATAACCGATTTCGATTATCCGTTGCCCGAGGAAAAAATTGCAGCTTTTCCTTTGCAAGAACGAGATCAATCGAAACTGTTGGTTTATAAGAATGGACTAATTACAGAAGACATTTATAAAAATATTTCTGCTTATTTACCTGAAAGATCTTTTCTTGTTTTTAATGATTCCAAAGTAATTAAGGCGAGGATTTTATTTACAAAATCAACCGGTGCGGTAATAGAAATTTTTTGTCTTGAACCTTATGAAGCGGTGAATGATTACGCCTTTGTATTTCACAAAAAAAACTCGGTGAGATGGAAATGCATGATAGGAGGCGCGGGAAAGTGGAAACAAAAAAATCTTGAAAAAAAATTTTTAATTGATGATAATGAAGTAACCCTTACCGCCAAACTGGTCGAAAGATTAAGCGACGCTTACGTTGTTGAATTAAGCTGGAATCCCAACGACTACTCATTTGCAGAAATAATTGAACATGCCGGTAACACACCTTTGCCGCCGTACATAAAAAGAAACGCCATAGAAGCTGATGCTGAACGATACCAGACTATCTACTCAAAGTACGAAGGTTCTGTTGCAGCTCCTACCGCAGGACTACACTTTACGAACGACATATTTTCATCATTGCATGAAAAAAATATTGAGACGGCATTCGTTACTCTTCATGTAGGAGCAGGGACTTTTAAGCCGGTAAAAAGCGGAATTGTGAGTGAACATGAAATGCATGCTGAATGGATTGATGTGGCAAGAGGTTTTATTGAACAGTTCATTCAAAATATTTCCAGCAAAATTTTTTGTGTTGGCACTACTTCTTTAAGAACTGTTGAAAGCCTTTACTGGATGGGAGTTAAGACGATGAATAACCCCGGTTGTACGGTTGACGATCTTGAAATAAAACAATGGGAAGTTTATGAAAATAATTTTACCAACACTTCTTTGAATGCAAGAGAGGCTTTAACATCTTTATTAAACTTTCTCAGGAGGAAAAATTTGGAAAGAATTTTTACAAGAACACAAATAATGATTGCTCCGGGTTATCAATTCAAAATTGCAGACGGGATGATTACCAATTTTCATCAGCCTAAATCTACTTTGTTATTGTTGGTTGCAGCGATGGTTGGGGAAAAATGGAAAATCATTTATGAGTATGCCCTTCAAAATAATTTCAGGTTTCTGAGTTATGGAGATGGATGCCTGATTTTTAATGAAAGAAATGATAAAGAAAGATGAACTACTCCACAATTGTAACAGGAGTACCTACAGGAATATAACTATACAAATCTTTGGCTTCGGTATATTTTAGAGATATACATCCATCTGTCCAGTTTTGATAGTAGTCAACAGTCCACTCTTCCTGGGGCCGTGTCGCATGGATAGCAATACCACCGCCGATCCTGGCATTCCTTGGAACTAGCCCTTCCGCAACCCTTTCTTTAAATTTATGAATGCTCTCTTCATTGGGGTAATCCAGTAAAAGCTCATATCCCCATTTTGGATGAATTTTTTTAAGCAGTACTTTAAACTTTCCTTCAGGCGTTCTTTTATCTCCTTCCATGTATTTATCACGCAGATCACTGCTTCCAAAAACACATGGATAGGTTGCATACCAACCCTGGTCATCATACACTTTTAGCTCATAATCTCTTTTAGAAATTATTATTGAATAGGGATTGTCGGTAGGAGTTGTTTTAAAAGATCTTTTTAAATATGTATTATCAGAAAGTTTATCGTGTTTCCTTGAAGGAACGAAAGAGCAAAAAAGTAGTGCAATAAATAAAACTGGTAGTATGTAGGAAGTACGGTTATTCATCTTACGGAAAGCTTACTGCAATTTATTTCAAACGTCATGCGTTGCAAAATTATTTTACAGGAAAATTATTGATTTAACTTTTTTTATACAGCTCCCTTCAGAGTTCGTATCAATCCCATTCAGCTTCGGCTTTTACTCTTTGATTGTCTACTTTTTTACTGATGAAAATACTTATTTCATACAATAAAATTAATGGTATTGATACGATGGCCTGGCTGGTCCAGTCTGGAGAAGGAGTGATAACAGCAGCAACTATCAGTATCACCACGTAAGCATACTTCCGGTATGACTTTAAAAATTTAGGTGTAATAATTCCAAGCTTGGAAAGAACATATGCCAAAACAGGGAGCTCAAACGCTATACCGCAACCCAAAATAATATCGGTGAGTGTTTCAATGAAATCATCGAGGGTAGGTAAATATTTGTAAACTCCGATCGTACCCAATTGAAAATTTGCGAGAAAATTAAAAGTGAAAGGAGCTAATAAATAATATCCAAAAGCTGCACCCGTAAAAAAGCATAATGAAACCCACCATATGCTTCCTCTCGCATATTTTAATTCCTTTGGCGATAGAGCGGGCTTAACGAAGCGCCATAATTCCCAGAATAAGTATGGAAATGCAATTATAATTGCACTCATAAATGAAATAGAAATAGCAGACATGAAAGGCCCGCTAACGGTACTTCCCAACAATGTGATATCAATAGGCGGCATGCATAGTGAGTCACCTATGTGAAGGAAATGGCCAAAATTGCAAAGGCCCCTATACGTGATAAAATCTCTGCGGGCAGGCGCATAAATAATATTGTCAAAAACCCAATCAATATAAATAAAAACTACGATAGCGACTACTACTAAAACTATGGCAGAACGAACCAGGTGCCATCTTAACACTTCAAGATGGTCAAGAAAGCTCATTTCTGAATCGGGAGTTTGTGTGCCCCTGATCTTTTTAAAAAATGCTTTTCTTTCTGAAGTTGTACTGCTCAATTGTAAGTGAATGATTTGGATTGCAAATATAATATGAAGCGGCGAGCAATCAACGACATGCCAATGAATGGCAATTCATTTTATACATTTCAAACATAAAAAACGAATATGATCAAAAAGACTAATATTCCAAGGCTCGTTAATGCATTGCTTCGGCAACATTTGCTTTCTTTTTCCTGTTTCCTTTCACTAATAAAACAAATGGAACACACACAAGAAACAGTACACCAAGATAAAGGAATACATCCATGTAAGATAATACTGAGGCTTGTTTGAAAACAGCATAATCAAGTGCTTTATAGGCACTTTGCAAAGCAACGTCAGGCGTTTTTCCCTTACTCATAAAAACTCTCTGCATGTTGGCAACCCGCTGTTGTACCACCGGGTCGTTTACATCAAGCTTACTTACTAAATCAACCCTGTGCACCATATTTTGAGTTGAAATAAAGGTGGTAATAATGGCTATACCAAATGAGCCACCGAGCTGTCGCATCATGCCTGTAAAAGCCGCTCCCTGTCCTATTTCTTTTCCATGTAATGTGGAAAGAGCCAGGGTAGTAATAGGTATAAATAAAAGTCCGAGACCGGCTCCTCTTACGATGAGTAACCACCAAAAATTATCGGCGCTTGTATCAGGCGTAAGTATTTTATAGGCCCAAAAACTGTAAAGAAAAAAGGTAATGAGACCTCCCGCCACGAGATATTGCTGTTTTACCCCACGCTGCAATAGCTGGCCTATCACAGGCATCATAAAAGCCGTAGCAATTCCTGAAGGAATAAGTAACATGCCGGCCTGCTGAGCTGTCCAGCCAAGAGTTGACTGAGTATATAATGGAATAATAAATGTGGAACCATACAATCCAAATCCCAAAAGAAATGACATAATTGTGCCTACCCTGAGATTTCCATTTTTTAATACTCTCAATTCAACGATTGGGTTTTCATAAGTTAACTCGCGCCAGATAAAAAAGAACAGGCCAAGACCTGCAATTACTGAAAGTGTTATGATAGTTGTGTCATTAAACCAGTCATCATCATGTCCCTTTTCCAAAACGTATTGAAGAGAGCCAACGGCAATTGCAAGCAACGCGATGCCAAGAAAATCAATGTGGCTGCGCAAAGTTTTTTCTGAAAATTTGGGGCTTCTTACAAATTGTAAGGTGAGCAATGTGGCTGCAATGCCTATGGGTATATTTATATAAAAAATATAAGGCCAGCTATAATGGTCAATTATATAACCACCTAATGGTGGGCCAAGCGTTGGCCCAATTATTACGCCCAGGCCATAGATAGCCTGAGCCATCCCTCGTTTTTCAATTGGATAACTTTCGGTAATTATTGTTTGAGACGTTACCAACAATGCTCCGCCGCCGACACCCTGCAAAAATCGGAAGGCTACAAGTTCCCATATGCCGGTTGCATTTCCGCATAAAAAAGAAAACACTGTGAAGATCATAATGGAAGCAGCAAAATAATTGCGTCGCCCAAATTGTTGGGAGAGCCAGCTCGTCATAGGAACAATAATTACGTTGCCTATTGCATAAGCGGTAATCACCCATCCAATCTCGGTCAATGTTGCTCCGAGATTACCACGCATATCAGTAATAGCAACATTTACAATCGTCGTGTCTACAATTTCAAGTAATGCACATAAGATTGCGGTGATGGTTACTATCACTCTGCGTGAGCCATACTCTACTAAAGAATTTGCGAGGTGAGGTTGCGGTTGCATAAAAATTATTCTTTCTAAAAAATCTTCCCTGTGCTTTTACTGCTGGTTAAGATGAACATCAACATCTACGTTCATTCCAGGCCGTAACCTGTTTAGTAAAGAATCATTGTTATTTACAAATTCAATCTTCACAGGAAGCCTTTGCACCACTTTTACAAAATTGCCGCTCGCATTATCAGGTGGCAACAATGCAAATTCAGCGCCTGTGGCAGGTGAAAATGATGAAAGCGTTGCTTCAAAATCATGTCCTGGAAAGGCATCGGCATGCACAACTACCTTTTGCCCTACCCGCATTTTTTTGTATTGAGTTTCTTTAAAGTTGGCAACAACCCAAATGTTGCCATTGTGAACAATACTAAATGTGGATTGACCAGCCTGTAAAAACTGTCCTTCCTGCACATTAACCTTCGAAACTTTTCCATCTTCCGGCGCAGTAATAACTGTGTACGACAGGTTAAGCTTTGCATCTTCCACATCCACTTCCCGCTGTTTTACCATTGCTTCTGCAACATCAATAGACTGTGCGGTTGCATTACTTTGAGAAGACACTACGCTTGTTTGTGTTGAAGCTTGTTTTTTTTGTTGTTCCAAAATTTCTAATTGTTTCTCCGCAGTTTCTTTTGCGGCTTCAGCCTGTTCGTATTGTTGTTGTGTTATGGAATGATCTTTTATAAGGTTAGCATACCGGTTATAATCCTGTGTTGTTCTGCGCACATTTATTTTTGCCGCTTCTATTTGCGCATCAACAGTAGATACGCCTGCCTGTGAGCTGGCAATACCCGAACGAGCCGCATTTGTATTGGCTCGGGCAGCCTGTACATTACTTTTAGCTGTACCCAATGCAGCCTCCGCCTGCTCTACTTTTAATTTATAATCACGATTGTCAAGCACTATAAGCGTGTCGCCTTTGTGAACTGCCTGGTTGTCTTTTATTCTTATTTCTTTTACATAGCCCGAAACTCTTGGAATAACAGGGCTGATGTTGGCTTGTACCTGTGCGTCATCTGTATCTTCATGATGCTGTGAATAGGTATATTTAGAAATGCCAAACCATCCACCTGCAATTACCATTATTATAAGAATGATAAGAAAAACTTTACTGCGTTTCTTTGGGGGAGTTGATTTGCTATTAGATTCCTCCGTGCCTTCTACAGATTTTTTTTCAGTTGCTTTCGATTCCATAAAAATTGATTTATTCGCTTTGATTTTTTATTTAGCAGATATTATTCCTGCCGTTTCAAGTAATTTGTTATAGGCCAGCAAGACATCAGCTTTTGCTACAGCCAGGTTTATTTTTGATTGCAGGAGTGCAACATTTGCATCCAGCAGTTCTGTAGTATTTACAAGGTTGTTATCATATTTATTTTTGGTGATCCTGTAATTTTCTGTTGCCTGTAATACTGCCTTTTGATAAACATCAATTTTTTTCCTGCTAAGTAATAAGCTTTCATAATCCTGGTTTACGTGAAGGCGTACCGCATCATCCAATTGTTGTTGATTTGCCATAATTTCTTTTTCACGCGCCTGTGCCTGAACAATAGTCGCTTTGCTTTTCCATAAAGAGCTCAGGTTATATTTTATGCCAACTCCAACAGTTACCGCATTGATTATTGTAATAAGATGGGGAATGTCGGCAGCAACATAACCACCGGTTAATGCAATGGATGGATACATTTCAGCTTTAGCGGCTGAAATGCCTGCAGTTGCTGCCTTTTTACGGAATGCCAGTGCAAGAATATCTTTCCTGTTCTGCAAAGCAAGCTGCTCATACTCTTCCAGGGGTTTTATACCGATATTTTTTTCAAAAGATGATGAATCAATAACCAGGTTCGTTTGCTCGGGTAGACCAAGCATCAAATTCATATTTACATTGGCAATCTTCCGGTTATTTTCTGCATCTAAAACGGAAAGCTCTATATTAGAAGTTTGCAACTGCGATTTCAATAAATCATTTCGTGCAAGCAGGCCATTTTGCTCGAGCCTGGCAAAAACCGAATCACGATGTTGCGATTGTTCAAGGTTTTCTTCAACCACTTTTACTGTGACCGATGCTTTATAAAGATTGGTATACGCATTAATAGTGTTTAAAACGACTGCTTCTTTATCGTTTTCCACATCAAGAATTGCCGCCTGTTGCAGGTACTTTGCCGATTCAATCCCATAACGTATTCTTCCTCCGGCATAAATAGGGAATGAAATATTTGCGATTCCATAAATTGCCTGGCTCACGGAGGGAGTGCTACCGCCAGTACTATCGCCGCTGCCAAATGATTTTGTTTTGACCGATATATTGGGACTTGTTAATCTCAAATAAGAGCCGGTGATGGTTGCGCCCGGCAGCCGGTTGTCTTTTGCTTCATCCAATGCCGCATCAGACTGCTCTTTACGGGCTGACGACGCTTTTAATTGCTTACTGTTTTTAATGCTTAAATCTATAGCTTCCTGTAAAGAAAGTTCTTTGGAATCCTGCGCAAAACAAAACACAGGGCTCAATGTTATGATTGCTAAAAATATTTTTAAACGTTTCACAAAATGGTTTTTGAAATTCTGATTATTTTTTATGCTTTATTTTTTTTCAGTAAGTGGCCACCCATTAACTGCTTTAAGTGCTTGCTTAATCTTTCTTTTAATTTTTTACTTTGAAATGGATTAAAGTCTTTATTCTTCTGCAGGATCTTTCGGCACATTGTTTCAGATGAAAGCAGGTGATTAATAGATCCCAGGACACTCGTTATAGTAAGCTCGACATCAACTTCATTAAACTCTCCACTATCCATTCCATCCTGAATTATCGCTTTTACTGAATTAAAATTCTTTAAAAGAATTTCACTGATGGCATTCTTTAATCCAGGTCGTCTCTCCAGTGAAAGCTCCCTGTGAAGCAGATGGTGAAATTGCGGACTAACAAATATCTTTTCGATGTAGTTGTCTATTACTATATATATTTTTTCAATTTGCGAAATGGAACTATTGGTAACCAGTTCTGCAAAAACACCTTTCAAAAAGGATGCCTTATATTCTACCAGGCTTTGAAATAATTTTTCTTTGGAACCAAAATAATAGCTGATCATAGCGATGTTTACGCTGGCATCTTTTGCTATTTCTCTTACAGACGTGCCCTCAAAACCCTTTTGTCCAAAGAGTTTCATAGCGGTGTTTAATATTATTTCTCTTTTATCCATTTTTAAGATAAGAGCACAAAGTTAAACAGTTGTTTGAAATTAAACAAACGTTTAATTAATTTAATAAAAAAATAATATAGGGCGGGGAAACCTGGCTTAAAAAACCTCGCAGGATCTTGAAACCTGTGAGGTTTAATGACTCTTAAATTTGGAAAAGTAGTCCTATGTGTTAAGAATGTAACAAGCAATAAGTAAAATATGTAGCACTGATGAGGTGTAAATATATTCTCAATCTATCAGCTCAATGTTGCATCCATTGTAATCGAAATATTAGTATTTAATGATTTTGAAATAGGGCAATTTTCTTTTGCTTCTTTTGCGCACTCATCAAACTTCTCTTTACTGATTCCAGGGATTTTTGCAGTTACCGTAAGATGCGATTTGGCTATTGCCCCATCTCCTAAAGTAATATCACATTTTGTTTCAATTGTTTCAGCTGTAAAACCTGCTGCATTCAAAACATAACTAAGTTTCATAGAGAAACAGCCCGCATGTGCTGCTGCTATCAGCTCTTCCGGGTTCGTACCGTCTTTTGCATCACCAAATCTTGATGCAGAGGTAAACGGTGTATTGTTCAGAAATTTGGTTTCGGTGGATAAGGTACCTTTTCCTTCTTTACCGGTTCCATGCCATTCGGCGTTTGCGTACTTGCTCATAATTCTTTTTTTGATTAATGGTTAATTGTATTGTTGTTTTTTATTCGGGCTAAATTATGTTATTCCAGATGTTTGCCTGCGTTTTAACTAATAGTCATTTTTTAAAGTAATAAACAGATTATTAATGTGATGGTTTAACCCTGCCCAAAAAAATTATTCCGGGAACTCAGACGAGGACACTCTGACTAATCCCCTTCCATTGATAATATGCCAGCTTTTAAAATCCTGTGGTGCATCAAGCCCGTCGCCATCAATTATCTGCGAGGGAGTGCGTATCCTTACAGGTTTGTCAGTATAAAATTCACGTCCCGGCCTGGACCTGTCCCAATATAATTCATTACAGTAAAGTGTATCACCTTTAATATTAAAAACCACGACGCTGTCCCGGAGGAAGACTTTGCTTTCCGTTTCCATGTATCTTCCGTAGTGTGCATCCAGCCTGCTTTCTATCTGCAAGCTGTCATCATAAAAATCACTGTGAACGGTTTTTGTAAATTCGATATAGGGAACTGTATCCTGGTGACGGAGCATATACGGAGCCGTAAGTTTCGCTTTCGTTTTGCTTCCCAGGCTGTATATGATGTTAACCTGTTTAGCCTCTTCCACTCCTATTCTTCTTGATGTTATATTTTCTATGTCTTTTAAGGAATTTTCGCACGAAACAAGAAAAAAGCAGCCTGTGATAGCTGCCTGGAATAAAAAATTATCGTGAATGGTATAATTCATTTCATGCAATGCACTTATTGATATTTCTGCCTGCGAAACCACACATCGCTCAGTGAAAAGCCTACCCCAACTTTAAAGGTATTTTCTTTAATATTATTGCTGTTGTTGCCACGGTTTCCATACTCAAAAGAAAGATTAAGGAAACTATACTGGTTATCGTAAAAACTGTGCCTCAATTTTAAGGGAAATGTCCCTCCTGCGGTGATTGTATATACCGGTAATTTATTATCCACGGCAATATAATCACTTCCAAAAGCTACACCTACTCTATATCGCACGTTATTAAAATATTTGGGAGAACCATTAGGAGAAGGGAAGTATTGAATTCCGAATTTGCCCAGCCAGCTGTTTTGCACCAGATCTTTCTGTCCGAAAAAGCGATAGGTGTCCCAATTGGTCGTCTCAAAATCTGCTCCAAATAAAACATGTTCTTTCTCTATTGTAAATCCGGCTCCAATTGTTGAGGGCAATTGTACTTTTCCTTTCTGGCCATCGTTTTCATAAATGCTGTCGATCTTAGATACATTTCCATCGGCATCATAAGTAACCGTTTGCCTTGTATCATCCCTGGTAGCATCATATTGTTTTTGAAGATTGCCATAAACCCCGAGCCTTAATATTCCATTTTTTATTTTAATGCCATATTGAATACCTGCATTTAAAAATATTCCGCCAAAACGTGTTTTGGTTTCATAGTTTGCCGTATAAAAATAATCCAATGAATCATTTGAAACCGATCGGGTGGTTGTATAATCTTTTGAACCAAAAAGATACCCTGAATTCACTCCGATAGTAAAATCTTTTATTCGCAAAGCAGTTCCAATAAAAGCCTCGTTTACTCCACCGCTTCCTTCATAAATCGTCGACAAGCTATCAATAGAATTACTATTTAAGCTGCCTATTTTATAGCTGATCCTGCTTAGAGGTTTTAAGCCAAAAGCAAGCGCCCATCCTGTATGATTTTTAACGGCTTTTTTGTTACCATTCAATAACGGAAACGCAACTTGCAAATAAGAAATAACACCGTTATTGGATTGAAATGTACCTACGGGGTTTTGGCTTTTAATAATTCTCCCATCATACTCCACGCCTACATCAAGAGTTGTCAAAATAAGATTACCGTAAGTAGCCGGATTAACAGAATTGATGGTGGCTGGATCTGTAAAACCTGCTGAAATGCCCCCCATAGCACGGTTTTGTATATTTCCTGAAGGAATGAGGTTTCCAACACCGTATCTCGAATAAGGAGAATTTTCCTGTGCAAGACAAAACATCGGAATGGCAGCGAGCAATAAAAAAATTAATTTATGTTTTGGTATCATGATTGATTTCGCTAATTGCATAGAGTCCCTTAAAAATCAGGTTGGGGTCGGCAAATATCTTATTTTTAATATGACGGGCAAAATAGAGTGAATTTCCGCCGGTTAAAAGCACGTTAAAGTTCCCGAACTTTTCTTCGTACATATCAATAACGCCGTCTATTTCGGCCACAAGGCCTATTAAAACACCGCTTAAGATATTGGTGCGTGTGTCATAGCCTATTAAAGGAAAATTCCATCCAAGTAATTTGGGCTCTGGTTTGATCAATGGGAGCTTAGCTGTATAATCGTTCATTGATTTAAATCGCATTTCCATTCCTGGTGATATGCTTCCTCCAAGAAAACTATGGAATTTGTTTATGAAGTTATAAGTTATGCAAGAGCCAAGCGCAATTACCAGGTTATTTTTCGCAGGATAAAAATGGACAGCAGCGGCTGCCAAAGCAAGCCTGTCTGCACCAATAGTTTCAGGCTTACCTACGGGTGTGCTAAAGGGTAGAATGCTTTGTGAACTCAATTTATGAAAGAAAGAATTTTTATCAAGAATATTTTCAATTCCGGGATTGTGATTAATGACGGATGAAAGAATGGTTTTGTCAGGTTTGTAAAGTTTTACGAGTTCCTCAATAGTTTCATCTTTGATATTTTCCAGGGATGACACTTCAACTAATTGATCATTTTTAAATACACCATATTTAAGACGGGTATTACCAAAATCAAAACAGAGACTTGTATTCAAAATAATAATTTCGTAATTGAAGAAAGGAAAGGAACCTTTTAAGAAATATTAAAACCACTTATGTTTTTAAAATGCCCGTTTAATTTTATTTTTTCTTTTAATGATTCCATTTCAGCAACTACAGGTAATACCCTGGCTAAATGCCTTTTTAAATATTCCTGTCTCTGGAGTTCATTGGTAAGCGATAGAAATTCGTATTCTTCCTCTAAAGTAAGTCCTGCATGGTGTGCTACATCATAAGTGGTTAACAACTCGTCATCTTTCTGAAATGGCCGGGTAACATTTAAAAGCCGGTGCAGTTCTTTTATTGCCGCCACAACTTTTGTCATCAATAATTTTTTACCGTGCTCAATATTGGAAGGATAACTAACAATTGCACCGCTGTATAATTTGTCGGGCACATCATTTATTATTTCCAATACCCTGAAAACTTTCTGGCCACGGGTTTTAATATCCATCTCACCTGATTCGTACATTTTTGAAATTTCAATAATATCAACGAGAGTTCCCAATTCATTCACTTTGTTGTTGATTACAACCGGCATTCCAAAAGGCTTTTTTTGATCGAAACATTCTTTAATAAGTTGTTTATATTTTGGCTCAAAAATATGCAGGTTTAAATCCTCGCCGGGGTACACTACTATCGATAAAGGAAATATAGGGACGAAGTTGGTCATTCTATAATTTTAAAAAGTACAAATTTACAAATGTGTCAATAAAGAGAAAATAAAATGTGTTTTCCGGCGTATACTCAATAGTTTTTTAATCTTTACTTTTGAATAAGAACATCAAATTAGAAACGCATGTTGATTAGTGGATTTAGTATGGTAAGAAATGCCACTAAATTATACTACCCTGTAAAGGCTTCTATCGAATCAATTTTACCTCTTGTAGATGAATTTGTAGTTGCCCTGGGTAACTGTGATGCGGATGATCACACACTTGAAGAAATTAATAAAATTAAATCCGGTAAAATTAAAATTATTCATACTAAATGGAACATTGAAGAATATTCCGGAGGTAGTGAATATGCGCACCAGACCGATATAGCCAAGGAACATTGCAAAGGCGACTGGCTCTTTTATTTGCAAAGTGATGAAGTTGTTCATGAAAAATTTTTAAATACAATCAAAAAAAGATGCGCAGAACTTTTTAATAATAAAGAGGTGGAAGGTTTGTTATTCAACTACCGGCATTTTTGGGGCGATTATTCTCATTACATAATTTCTCATGCATGGTATCCTAAAGAAATAAGAATAATCCGTAACAATCCTGAAATTCACTCATGGCGTGACGCACAATCTTTCAGGCGCATTCCCGGTTTTGACGGTCGCAATTATTTTCAAAAAGAAAATACCTTCCTGCTTAAAGTGGCTGAAGTGGATGCATATGTATATCATTACGGCTGGGTGAGGCCACCCCACCTTATGCAAAAAAAAAGAGTCTCGTTTGAAAAAGACATGCAGGGAAATAAAAAAGCATCGTCACTTTTTAAAAACGAACCGGAAGAATTTGATTACGGAGACCTCAGCAAACTACAGGTGTTTAACGAAGCTCACCCGTCAGTAATGAAAGATTTTATAAAAAAATTTAACTGGCAACACCGCCTTTATCCGCAAAATATGAAAATGAAAAAACACAAGCACGATAAAGTAAGATACAGGATGCTAAGTTATATTGAAAAGAATATTTTAGGAGGGAGACAAATTGCAGGATTTAAAAATTATCAATTAATAAATCCAAAGCCATCTACCCGGTAACGTCTTTATATAAACTTTGAACTTTGCCACCCCATTTCTCTTCCAACGAAATAATATTTTTCTGATCTGCAAACGCCGGAACATTTTTTGACCGAAGCGTTAATCTTTGAAAGTGATGAATATAAACGCCCAGGGCCAGTTGCACAGGCTTTATATCACCATAATTAATTGACCGCTCTTTTACGCGAAAGAAAAGATCAAAATCAGCAACCTGCATACGTTCATCCCAGTTACCGATTTTTTCTAGTGCCGGTTTTTTAATAAGTATGCAGGAGCCGCTAAACCCTTCAATCAATGAGTCTTTAAAATTTTCGTAGCGCTGATTACAAAATTCATCAAAATCCTTATACATCAATTTTACCATTTGTTTCAATGCTTTCACACTTGTACCCGAGATTGCTCGTATAAAATATTTAATTCTCTTCCATTTTTTATGAATCCTTTGTTGAGCTTTTTTACTTTCCAGGTGATCATTTGTAGCAAATGAAATAACCTCAACTTTTTTATCTTCCATTATTTTAAGAATTTTTTTATCCCAATTTTCTGATACTATGATGTCATTATTAAAAAAGGCCAGGTACTCAAACTTTGCTACGGCAATTCCCTGGTTTTGGCAATGGGGGTAAGAGTAATTTTCATTATTGGCAATTAACAAGTCTGCGTTCTCTTTAAAAAATTCGCGGCTTCCATCACTTGAATTGTTATCGATTACAATAAGTTCAAAAGGAAGCGAAGTATTTTTTTTTAAAGACTCGTAAAACAATTTATTCATGTCAAGCTGATTATGAACAGATGTAATAATACTAATCATAAATAATTGACATATTAATTTTAGGGCTTACAAAAATAAGTTAGTTTGTTTAGCATTGGTGTTTGATCATGTTATTCAAATGAGAAACAAATTTCTTCGAGTATCTTCATAAAAAGCCGGAGTTAAAAATTTTTTGAAATGAATTTGAAAGAACAAATAAAATTGCTTGAACGAGGTGATTTCAAAACAATTTCCCGCGTTATCTCTTTAGTAGAAAATGAGGCAGATAATTATGAAGATATCCTAAAAAATGTCTGTACATCTCATGGGCAAATCATTGGTATTACAGGTGCGCCTGGTTCCGGTAAAAGCTCGTTGACAGACGCTTTAATTGGAGAAATGATAAAAGATAAAAAGAAAGTCGGGGTACTTTGCGTTGATCCTTCTTCACCCTTTAATGGGGGTGCATTGCTCGGAGACCGGATAAGAATGCGCGAGTGGTACAATCACCCTGGTGTATTCATTCGTTCGCTCGCAACTAAGGGATCTCTTGGCGGCTTAAATCCAAAAATTGTTGAGATTACCGATGTAATGAAGGGAGCAAATTTCGATTACATAATTATAGAAACAGTTGGTGTAGGACAGAGTGAGGTAGATATTGCGTCACTTGCCGATATAACTATCGTAATGCTTGTGCCTGAAGGAGGCGATATTATTCAAACAATGAAAGCCGGTGTGATGGAAGTAGCAGATATTTTCGTAATCAATAAATATGACAGACCTGACGCAGAAAGCTATTACAATAGTTTACAGCAAATGCTTGCGCCCGTCTTTTTCAGATCTGCAAAAGCAATTCCCATTGTAAAGGCAATTGCGTCACAAAAGGAGGGTGTTGATGAGTTGTATACAATAATTTCAAATTGGAATTTTGATTTTGAATCCTCAAAAAAAATAGAATTATTAGTAGAAAAAACCTGGCTGATTATCCAAAATAAAAAAATGAAGGAGATAAACAGGGAAGAATTGAAAAAAGAATTGGCCATCGCTGCTAAGCAAGTCAACTTCAATGCCTATACATTTGTTGAAAAATACCTGGGGAAATAATTTTGCTAATCAGCGATTGCTTTTCCACCATTTATAACCGATAAAACCAATAGCTGCATAAGGCGCCAGCATCAAATAAATGATTCCTGAATTAAATCCCCGGGCTGGCTTTTCACCCATTTGCTGAACAGATTTTGCACAAATCGAACATTGTGCGTCAACGGTTTCATAACCAGCACTAAAACAGGTTGTGAAACATAATATCAGAATAAATCTTTTCATTACTTCTGCAAAGGTATAACCAAAACTCTAAACCTCAAGCCGGAAATCAAGGCGGCAAAAAACTAGATGACCTCTGCTTTTTGCGCCTTTTGTGTTTTCTTCCTTTCATCCTCGTCGAGAATTACTTTGCGCATGCGAATTACTTTAGGCGTTACTTCAATACATTCATCCTGCTGAATATATTCCATACATTCCTCAAGGCTCATCTTTATTTTAGGTGCAATACGTGAAGCATCATCACTGCCGCTTGCACGATGATTGGTTAATTTTTTAGGCTCAGTGGCATTCACTACCAAATCCCCGGGCTTAATATGTTCTGCAATAATTTGACCTATGTACACTTCTTCTCCCGGATCAACAAAAAAAGTACCACGGTCTTGTAATTTATCAATAGAGTATCCTGTTGTTTTTTCCTGGTTTTTAGAAATCAACACGCCATTATTTCTGCCGGGAATAAATCCTTTCCATGGTTTATATTCCAGGAACCGGTGGGCCATCACGGCTTCACCCGCGGTATTCGTAAGCATATTGGAGCGTAATCCAATTAAACCCCTGGAAGGAATTTCAAATTCAAGATGCTGCATTTCGCCTTTGCTTTCCATTATAAGTAACTCACCTTTACGCTGTGTCACCAAATCAATTACACGGCCACTGTATTCAGAAGGCACATCAACCACAAGATTTTCATATGGCTCACATTTCACTCCATTAATTTCTTTTGTAATAACCTGTGGCTGCCCCACAGTCATTTCATAACCTTCCCGACGCATGGTTTCCACAAGAATACTTAAATGTAAAATGCCACGTCCGTACACCATAAAGCTTTCGGCACTATCAGTTGGCCCTACACGAAGCGCCAGGTTTTTTTCCAATTCTTTTTCCAGCCGGTCTTTGAGATGGCGGGATGTTACGAATTTTCCGTCTCTTCCATAAAAAGGAGAATTATTAATACTGAACTGCATATTCATGGTGGGCTCATCCACATTTATCACGGCTAATGCTTCCGGATTTTCAAAATCCGCCAATGTTTCACCGATATTGAACCCTTCAATACCTACAACAGCGCAGATATCACCGGCTTTTACTTCGCTCACTTTCTTTTTACCTAACCCTTCAAATACATATAATTCTTTCACCCTGCTTTTTTGAACAGTTCCATCAAGTTTCATCAAAGACAGTGGCTGACTTTCCTTAATAACACCTCTTGCTACTTTGCCAACGGCAATCCTTCCCAAAAAAGAGGAATAATCAAGGGAAGTGATTTGCATTTGCAATGTGCCTTCACCTGTTGCGGGCGGTGGAACCTTTTCAAGTATAATATCCAATAAAGGGAATATATTGTCAGTAGGCTCAAGAGAAGTATTCATCCATCCCTGTTTGCTCGAGCCGTAAATTGTTGGAAAATCTAATTGCTCTTCTGTAGCATCAAGATTAAAAAATAGTTCAAAAACCGCGTCATGTACTTCATCAGGGCGGCAGTTCGGCTTATCGACTTTATTAATAACAACAATTGGATGTAAACCTAATTGTAAAGCTTTTTGTAAAACAAAACGGGTTTGAGGCATAGGGCCTTCGAATGCATCTACCAACAAAAGAACACCATCAGCCATTTTCAAAACACGTTCCACTTCGCCGCCAAAATCACTATGGCCGGGAGTATCGATTACGTTTATTTTTACATCTTTATAAGTAACTGACACATTTTTACTGAAAATAGTTATGCCCCGCTCCCTCTCGAGATCATTGCTATCCATTATGAGATCACCCGTTTCCTGGTTTTCCCTGAAAATATTTGTACTATGTAATATCTTGTCGACAAGGGTAGTTTTACCATGATCAACGTGAGCAATTATAGCGATGTTTCTTATTTCCATGTTCTTGATTTTTTCCGGCAGCAACTGATTTAAAAGATACGCCCTGATTTTTTAAGTGTGCAAAGGTACGTTAAAACGAGTAGAGGGCAAGTATAAAACAGAAACTTAACAGTAAAATTGTGGGGTCAATTAATGCAACTATATTTTGCATTAGGAACTCTCTAACTATAAAATTAAACAGTCAAATGAAAAAAAGTCGCTTACCCAATTTGTCTTTGTGTATTATACTCGACATGATCGGTTGCGTGAGTTACCTGCTCCCGTTTATTGGTGAGGCTGAAGACATTGTATGGGCACCTCTTTCAGGAATTATTTATTATTTAATGTTTGGTAAAAAAATGGGCTTATTTGGTGGTGTGTTTTCTTTTCTGGAAGAAATTTCTCCCGGCCTTGATTTTATACCAACGTTTACTATTTCGTGGCTTGTAAGAAAACATGAAATTGAAAAAGCATCATTTAGCCTAAAAAAATCGCTTTAAAATTCACAGTTTACAAGCCCTTGTATTTGATTGTTATTAAGGCAATTTTAAACCACTTTTTCCTGTACTTCAAATTGCATTTTATGTAATTTGTAATAATGGCCCTGGTGCTTTATTAACTCCTGGTGAGTTCCTATTTCTTTGATCTCTCCCCTGTCAAGAACGATAATTTTATTGGCTTTGCGTATGGTGGATAAGCGATGAGCAATCACGATGGAGGTGCGTCCTTTAATCAATTTATCAATAGCATGCTGAATCAATATTTCACTTTCACTATCGATAGATGACGTAGCTTCATCAAGAATTAATATCGCAGGATTGTAAAGTAATGCTCTAATGAAAGATAATAGCTGGCGTTGTCCCAATGAAAGGGTAGCGCCTCTTTCCATAACATTAAAATCATAGCCTCCTGGTAATTGCATAATAAAATCATGCACGCCTATCATTTTTGCAGCTTCGACTACCTGCCCTTTTTCAATCGAAGTATTACGCAATGTAACGTTATCGTAAACAGAACCGCTGAACAGGAAAACGTCTTGCAGAACAACCGCAATCCTGCTTCTGATATAACTTATATCGTAGGCTTCGATATTTTTATCATCGATTTTTATTTCTCCCTTATTGATGTGATACAACCTGTTTAAGAGACTTATGATAGAAGTTTTACCGCTGCCAGTATGACCCACAATTGCAAGAGTTTCGCCTGCTTCAATATCAAAGGAAATATTTTTTAGAACATAGTCTTCGTCGTTATAGGCAAACCATACATTTTTGAATTCAACATCACCCTTTATTTGGCCACTACTAATACCATTGTGAATTTCCGGGGTAACATCTTTATTATCTAAGACTTTAAAAACTCTTTCGCTCGCTACCATTCCCATCTGTAATACATTGAACTTATCGGCTATTACACGAAGCGGCCTGAATAGTAAATTGAGATACATAATAAACGCTATGATAACTCCTGCGTTAAAAGCATTGTTAGCTCCCCACCAAACAAGCAATCCTGTCGAAAATGCTAATATTATTTCTACTATCGGAAAAAATACTGAGTAAGCTAAAATTGCTTTTATGTTGGCATTTCGATGTTGTTTATTTATTTCTTTAAATTTTCTGAACTCTTTATCTTCCACGGCAAACGCCTGTACAACACTCATTCCTGTAATATGCTCCTGCACAAAGGCATTCAGTGCGGCAACAGCGTTACGCACTTTAATGAATGATTTATTTACACTTTCTTTGAAAAAGTATGTGGCAATAATCAAAATCGGGAAGGGAGCAAGGCTTATTAATGTTAGCCTCCAATCCACAAAAAACATAAACAATAAAATAGAAATGATAGACAGGAGATCAGATATAATTGGAATGAGACCATCAGAAAAAATATCATTTACTGATTCAATGTCATTAATAGTTCGTGTAGTTAAAGTACCGATGGGTGTTTTATCATATTGAGAAAGATTATAGCTAAGGATCTTTTTATAAGTTGTGACACGCATATCTCTTACAACTGTTTGCCCAAGCCAGGAGGTAAGGAATCCAAACCAGAAGCGCAGCCCCGTTTCCAGCAATAACATTCCTATTTGAATAATTGTGATGAGGATAAGCCAATAAGTATCCCGGTCCTTAATAAAAACATTTACGGTGTATTGAATAAGGAACGGTCGCAACGGAGAAATTACCGCAAGTGCAATTGAAAGAAATATAGAAATGTAAAGTTTCTTTTTATAGGGAGCAGTAAATGAAAAAACCCTTTTTAATACACTAAAGTCAAGTAGCTTTTTACGCTTTTTTTGTTCGGGCATCACGCAAATTTAAATGAAAACTAAAATTGACAGCGAGATATTGTGACAAGAGGAAGCGCATTCTAAAAATAGCTCCCGGTCACTTATTGTACAACTTCACCGCCACGGCTATACGCTTTTATAAATAATGCTCCGAGATTTTTTTGAGGGGGAATATAGTCTTCAAATGTTTCTCTTAAGTCTTTAGAAGATTTATTAAAGTAATTGGTAAGATTTCCCCACATTTGCCGCCAGTCAATATTGTTGCCGCTACGCAAAGTATTATCAAGCGCATCAATAATGGGCTTATTCACATTTTTTGCGCCGGTTTGTTTTGTTGAGATAATATGAGCTTCCGGGGCGTAATTTAATATCGTTTTCAAATTTTTATACCCACCGCAGGAACCTAACATTATAATTTTTGCATTTTCAGGAAGTTGTTTAATTGTATACGGCAGGTGGTAGCTATGGCCCCGATGTATAATAATAGAAGGCTTTAAGCCAAGCCCATCCAGGTAATCTATAAGATCTTTTTGAGCATCTGCATCTTTATCCGTTTCATTGTCTAACGGTCGATTGGCAAATATCCACACAGGCTTGGCCTTTATAGATTTAATTTCTATCCATTCTCTTTTTTCAGTTATCTGCCATTCGCTACGCGGAAAAGAAGTAAGAAAGCTGCTATAAGATTCCTTCCCGTCTTTATCTCCGTAAAAAAATACCTGCTCAATTATACGGCCGGAGTCATCTGCCAGGTAGTTATAATTTACTGTGTACACCGGCGGAATCCCTATTTCTTTTGAAAGATCAATTCCGTTTTTGTCATCGGCAGAAAGAAAAATCATTTTTAAAAGCTGATAGATTTTTCGGCCATGCTCATTGCTCTCTTTTATGCATCTTTGCTCATTCGCTTCCACATTCCGTAACATAGATTTTTGCAGGTCAGGATTGCTGATACTTCCATAAGAGTCAGCAACGTCTACGGCATCTTCCAATGTACCTGTCGTTTCAAGGTTTGCTACAAAAGCCTGCATTAAAGTCTCTGACCTTTCAGGCATTGTTTTTAAAAAGACATCTAGTTTATTATAGCCAGCGGCCATCTTGATGAACTTTTTAAAATGATCAAAACTTACCGACATCAGGAGCGAATCGCCACGAGGAGTTGCCCCCATCTTCTGGAGCATACGATCAAATGAATATTTATAACTCGATGTATAGATATCATTTTCTCCAAATACCATCATGTAATAAAGATCCTGCGCATTTAAGGGCTCAATCGCCCTGAAGCGTATAGCATTATTGGGATTTTCGTGCAAATTATTTATGGGATTAATAAAATGCTGTATTGCCTTTGCCTGGAGCATATCCACCAAACCATTTGAACCAAGCATCGCTACAGGAGTGTCAGCTTTTATCAATCTCCCATAATACTGTACTTCAGTTTGAACCAGTAACTTGTAGTAACCTACACTATCATAATTTTTATCAGATGTGCCCACATACCTGGAAATATTTTCAATGGTTTGTTTCCCGCTGATGAGATCGTCTAGAAATGGAAAATAGAAAAGGGCACGATTCTGATTACTCAGCTTCACTACGGTTTGAATTCGCGGATCATCTATTCTTCTCAGGAGTCTCCCCTGGCGGCTGCTGGAGCTTTGTGCATAGGAGTATAGCTGGCTGGGATTATTATTAAAGGCATCAATGACCAATTGTGGTGCAAAGGGCTCGTCAACAAAAGGTCCAAGGTTAGCGAGAATCTTATCTGGATAAAGTTTACAAAATTTTAGAAATAAAATTTTCTGACTTTCCTTATACCCAGGGTTCTCATCAAATATTCCGGCATTAATCATTCCCACCTCGTACGGAACCTTTTCTATAAGGGGTGTCATGTTTTCATTTTTAAGATTGGCCACCATAATTTCGCTGAAATTATCAACCAGCAATGGAGCAAGAGCAGGAGAAATTTTATGTGAACGCCAATCATTTGTAAAGTCCCTGATTAAATATTCCACAAAGCGGAGGTACCTTACTTTGTCATTATTAGTGGCCAGTTGATTGTCACTTTCGATATCATTTCTCAAAATATTTACCTTTCTAAAAATTGCATCGGTTACCTGTAGGTTTATTTCAGGATTAGTAGACACCTTTATAAGTCCATCTATACGACCATCCGCCTTATCGGCTCTTTTTTGTTCAGCTTTAATTTTATCATGAAATACCTGCCTGTTTAAAGGAATAGTAGTTGTATCGCCATTGGCAAACGAAAAAACAGGAATACAAAATGCCAGTATAAAGATGTAAAAAATAAGCCTCATAATTTTATATGCATCATAGAAGCAAAAATACGACCAATGGTTGCAAATTTACAGTATTGTCGAAGTCCGCCGGAAAATTTGCCAAGGCAGAACCGGATATTATTAATTCTATTAACCTTTTTTTGTGAAGATCATATTCCAGATTATACTTGTGTGAAGTTGAACGAATATTAAAAAATTGTAAACAAACCAATCAGGATAATTTTTTGATATAGGTTTGCGCATGATGGCACAGGAAACAAAGACCCGAACTATTTTAATTGCTGACGACGAGCCTGATATTCTCGAAATTGTAAGCTTCAATTTGCAATCTGAAGGATATGAAATTATTACAGCTAAAAACGGAATTGAGGCTGTCGAACTTGCAAAAAAAAACAACCCTGATTTAATAATCCTGGATGTAATGATGCCGGGTAAAACAGGATTTGAAGTATGCCAGTTACTTAGAAAGCTTCCGGCATTTGAAAATACGATCATCATGTTTCTGACGGCCCTAAACGATGATACAACCGAAATTAAAGGACTTGAAACTGGTGGCGATGATTATATTACAAAGCCGATAAGTCCAAAAGTTTTAACAAGCAGGGTTAACGCTCTTTTCAGGAGAATAATAAAACAAACCGGCAGCGTATTGCAAATTGGTGACCTTACCATTGACCGTGAAAAATATATTGTTACTTCTCACAATGAAGAGATCGTTTTGGCACGAAAGGAGTTTGAATTGCTGGCTTTACTTACTTCAAAACCTTCAAAAGTTTTTTTACGAAATGAAATACTTCACAAAGTGTGGGGAACAGATGTAATAGTTGGCGATCGCACTATTGATGTTCACATAAGAAAAATAAGGCAAAAGCTGGGTGGTGATTACATAACTACCGTTAAAGGTGTTGGATATAAGTTTCAGGCCTGATATTTCCTCAATACTTTTACAATACTAAAGCCAGGTCAAATCTGTTAACTAATTTTCACAATTACTTCTGTTTTTAGTCATTAAATTTGGGCTCACCATAAATCGATTCTATGAAAAAAATTATTACCTCCTTTTCGTTTTTACTAACCTGCATCACGTTATCGGCACAAAATGATTCGTCCGGAAGCTTAAATGGAATGTTTAAAAAGGCCGGCTCATTATTAGGAAAAAAATCTTCTTCCGGTACATCTTCTTCAAATTTATCCACGGGTCAAATCGTTGAAGGCTTAAAGGAAGCTCTTTCAATTGGCGCACAAAAAAGCGGTGACAGATTATCAGCGACGGATGGTTTCTTTAAAGATGCCGCAGTAAAAATATTATTACCGGAACAGGTACGTAATGTAGAAAATAAATTAAGGATGCTTGGCCTTGGGAAAACAGTTGATAATGCCGAATTAAGCCTGAACCGGGCTGCAGAAGATGCTTCCAAAACTGCGGCGCCAATTTTTTTGTCGGCTATAAAAAAAATGACGGTTACAGATGCACT
Organism: uncultured Chitinophagaceae bacterium; assembly: GCA_963798665.1. GTDB lineage: Bacteria > Bacteroidota > Bacteroidia > Chitinophagales > Chitinophagaceae > Ginsengibacter. Next base: position 180,477 of record CAWCUN010000009.1, read on the forward strand.
TAATATATTGAGAGGTAGCGATACTGCCGCTACCGGTTACTTAAGAAAAACAACTTCCCCGGAATTGATTAGCGCCTTCCGCCCTATTATTGAAGAATCTCTTAAGAAAGTAGATGCAACCAAATACTGGAATGATGTATTTAGCACCTACAATAAATTCACGTCTAATCCTGTTGATACTGATATTAATAGCTATGTAACTACTAAGGCACTGGATGGAATATTTTATTATGTGGCCCAGGAAGAAATTGGCATCAGGAAAAATCCGGCTGCAAGAGTTACCGATATTCTAAAAACAGTTTTTGGGGCAAAATAATCTTTTCGCACATTCGTTCAAATCAAATGCGGCTACAGAATTGCCAGTCATATTTGTGCCCTCCGATAATAGATAATGTAATCGGTAAATTGTAAAATGTATTTTTACAAAAAGATGAAATTATTTTTATCAATCGCTGTAGTGGTTTTCAATCCTTTATTTTCTTATTGCCAGGATCTCATGGGAGACTGGAAGGGAAATATTAAAGTAAACAACAGCCAAATTCCTATTGTATTTCATTTTTATAAAGACAGTGCGAAGCAAATAGAGGGCAAATGGGAGAGCCCCTCACAAAATGCCAAAAATCTTCCATGCGGTGAGATTGATGTCAATGGCGACAGTATTATGATTGGGCTACAGATTATTTCGGGCCATTACAGTGGAAAATTCATAACTGCTGATTCAATTGCAGGCACATGGTACCAGGGGAACGGACAATCAATTCTAAATCTAAAAAAATTCGTTGATACATCAACAACGATATTATATCCGGGTGAAAAAGAAGTTTCAGTTTTTTCTGCCGCCAATGGAAAACTTTATGGAACACTACTTTCAAAAAGCATCCATCAAAAGCTTGTAATAATAATAGCTGGGTCCGGACCAACTGACAGGGACGGCAACAACCCGATGGGCGATGAAGCGAATTCCTACGAAATGCTGTCCCATGCTTTGGACTCACAAAACATAGCAACTTTTAGATTCGATAAGAGGGGAGTAGCGCAGAGCATTCCCGCCGGTTTTAAAGAAGAAAATTTGTTATTTGATGATTATATAAAAGATGCTGAAAAAATATTCGACTACATCCACGATACACTGGGTTTTAAAGATATTTATTTTGCAGGCCATAGCGAAGGCTCGCTCACCGGCATAATGGCATCGCAGCAAGAAAAAGTAAAGGGCTTTATTTCTATTGCAGGGGCAGGAAGACCTTTGGATGTAGTTATAAATGAACAGTTAAATAATCAATCATTTCCCGATTCTTTAAAAGAAAAAATCACATTCATTTTTAATGAATTGAAAGAAGGTAGAAAAGTAGATGACGTACCAGTAGTACTGAATGCTCTTTTTAGGAAATCAGTTCAACCCTATATAATTTCATGGCTAAGATATGATCCGGTAACAGAGATCAAAAAACTGGATTGCCCTGTCTTAATATTACAAGGCAGTTGCGATACACAGGTAAAAATCAAAGATGCGGAAAACTTGCATAATGCTAATAAAAAAAGCAAATTGGATATTATTCCTCTAATGACACACACCCTAAAAAATGCCGGTGAGGGTTGCAACGATGAAAATCATAAAACCTATACTGACCCGTCGTTGCCACTAAACCGACAGCTGGTGAACGACATCGTAAATTTTGTTGGCAACTAAATTTATTCCTGGTTATTTGCACTCCCCACAAACTCCCGTCACCACCATTTCAGCATGTTGGGGTATAAATCCTTTGGGAAGTTTTACTGTTGGAATATTTACATCATCGAGGCAGATGGTTTTACAACATTCATCACATATAAAATGTACGTGGTTATCATGATGATGGCCAGGGCCGCAATCACTTTTACATAAAGCGTATTTAATCGAGTTATCAGTTGTAGGGATAAGATGTATGATACCTTTTTCTACAAATGTTTGTAGAGTGCGATATACCGTAACCCTATCGAATGACTCTCCAAAATTTTTTTCCAAATCCGAGTGTGAGAGTGCATTATCGTTCTCAATAAAAAATTCAAGTATTTTTAGCCGACTATCGGTTATGCTTAATCGATTTTGCTTTAATATGTTTTTCGCTTCATCTGTCATATGATCAGGCTGGGTTATTACTAAACGGTGAATGATTAAAGCTGCCTTTGTCGATTGGTTCTTTCAATAATTTTGTAATGTCTGTTTCAAGGCGTTCCAATTCATCAGGTTTTAAGCCATCATAAATCCCTCTCACTCTTCCTTGCTTATCAACTAATGAAAAAAACTGTGTATGAATAAAATGATCTTTTATATTTATGCTATTGTTTTTTACATTGTCGAGAAGATAACTCTGCGCCATTTTATATAATGAATCCTTGCTACCCGTAACAAAATACCACTTTGCGGCAAAACCAGGATTCTTTCCAATCATTTTTTCTTCATAAGCTTTCATCAGCGGAACAGAATCTGTTTCCGGTAAAGACGTGTGAGAAATAATTGCAAAGCCGCTTTCATCTCTGAATTTATCAAAAATAGTTTTCATATTAGCATTCATCTTCGGGCAAATGCCTTTGCATGTAGTAAAAAAATATTCTGCCACATAAACTTTACCATCTACATTTCGACGGCTTACTTCTCTATTGTTTTGATCAGTCAATGAGAAATCCTGCACGTAATTTAACACAGGAAGTTTTACTTTATAATAATCGGTACCTGCAAAAAGCAAAAAATAAAAAGCGGTTATAAGTAAAACAAAAAAACCGCCGAACCATAATAATTTCTTTTTCATATCATAAGTTAACAATTTTCGACTATATGAATATTCTAATAAAATGCAAAATTACTTTTTAGAAAAGAAAGGATTTTTAAATAATTGCATCATTGTTGCAAAATTATTACATTTGCAAATATGTTTCAATTTGTAAGGAAGATAAACTGGGATTTTATGGGAATGCTAACTTCTGTAGCCTGTGCTATTCACTGTGCAATTCTCCCTTTGGTTATTACTTCACTTCCTGTATTCGGTATAAATATTATAAATAATTCTCCGTTTGAATGGATGATGATCGGCGTAGCATTTATTGTAGGGTGTTACGCCCTGGCCCACGGCTATCAGCGCCATCACAAAAACTTAAAACCCTTAGTCATTTTCACGACAGGCTTTATATTCTTAATTCTCAAACAATTCTTTTATAAACATGAATTTCTTTTTCTTGCGCCTGCAGTTTGCCTGATTTTGTATGCCCACTTTTTAAATTTTCGATATTGCACGCAATCTCAGGCCTATAAAACCGCTGCTAATTAGCCAATATTCTGTACTTTGTCGAAACAAAAATATTAGCATGAAAGGGCTTTATTTCGCAATACTTATCGTGTTTTCTTTCAAATTATCTGTCGCTCAGCAAGCTGATGAAACGGCTATTCGCAGTATTTTAAACATACAGGAAACTGCATGGAATGAGGGTAATATTGATGATTTTATGAAAGGCTATTGGCACAATGATTCATTGATGTTTATTGGAAAATCCGGAATTACTTATGGCTGGGAAAAAACACTGAATAGGTATAAAAAAACTTACCCGGACACAGCATCAATGGGCAAGCTTTCATTCACTTTACTCGGGTTTAAAGCCCTTTCTCCGGTTTATTATTTTGTTGTTGGTAAATGGCATTTGGAACGATCGGTTGGAAATCTTGAAGGTCACTTCACTTTATTATTCAGAAAGATTGAGGGGCACTGGTTTATTATAGCAGATCACACAAGTTAAGAGTTTGATTAAAATTTCCATTTTTTTCGAAGGTATAACACCAGCAGAAAAAGGCTCAATAGAAACCAGGCGTAAAAAATAAAGTTTGCCAGTGAAGGTTTATTTTCAAAAAACGCATAGTTCAACCCGATACCAACCGTGCTGTTTATCAGTAACCACAAAATCGTCATTGAGATGGACGATAATATCCTTGATAAATAACTTTTAATGTCAGGCTCCATTTCACTCATTTCTACGACTGATTTTTAAATAGGTATTTATAGCTATTTACTTTATAAGAAGGTTTCTAAAATCAAGGCTGTCACCGTAAAAAACATTAAAGTCAACAGGTGTTTTAATGCCGTTAACTCTTCCGTTTTCATTATGCTGCCAGAAGATCCATTGCCGTTCAATTCTGGGTTTCTGCGGTTGCAGGTAATGAGCGATCCATATCGGATAACTGTCAAAATCAGGTTGAAGGTAGTTTTTATAAAAATCAATGTTGGTATAAATTATGGGTTGTATCGAATATTGTTTTTCTATAATAGATACCCACTCTTTCACTCCTTTTTTTATTTCATTGGCGTTTCTGCCGTACGACTGTTCAATATCAAGAACAGGTGGCAAATCCCCTTTTTTTAAGTTAACTATTTCTATGAAATTACTTGCCTGCTTTTTTCCGCTTTTACCTGCAATAAAAAAATGATAGGCTCCCTTACAAATGTTTTGTTCCTCAGCCTTAAGCCAATTGCGCCTGAACTGCTCGTCAACATTACCAACACCTTCTGTTGCTTTGATAAATGCAAAACCAATCTTAACATTTCCATCCTTCATATTTTTTACTTCTTCCCAGTTTACTGTTCTTTGATAGCGGCTTACGTCAATGCCATGTATTTCAAAACCAGGTGGCATTGTAATTTGAAAGCCGGGATAGAAAATATCGGATGGTGTAATAAAAAAATTAACAGCATAATAAACAACTGTACACGATATCAAAAGCCAAAAAAATATTTTGAAAAGATATTTAGAAGAGCGTTTCTTTTTTCTTGCCACAGGGTTTTAAATAATTTCAGATGCAATGATAGGCTTCCGAAATTATTGTTTCAAAATCTTTTTCACAAACTTAAATTTATTGCCTGCCTCTATTTTCATTAGATAGACACCACGTGTAATTATATGTGGGTTTATTTCTGTAAACAGGGAACCATTAATTGTTATACTCTTTTGAAATAACATTTGTCCAAGGCTATTAAAAATTTTAATCGTTGCATTTTGCGAAATAAAATTCCTTAGATATATATAGAAACTATTAATAAATGGATTCGGAAATACCTGCACTACATTTTCGCCTGCGATATTATCATTTATTTTTTGTGAAATATTATTTTTCGTGGTTAGCCATATGTGTGGATCTATTAATACAGTATCAGCAATAAAGCCAATATTTTCAAAGAATATCTCGCCATTATATTTGTTATCAACAACGATTGTTTTTTCCTGGGTGGCATTCTTAAATTTCAAAGCAACTGGTAACGGGAAAAAACTGACCGAAGGATGTGACGTGGTTTGGCTCATATTTATTTTTACGTAATCGTTGCCAAATTGTGTCCATTGCACATTATAAGAAGGATATCCCTGACCATAAAACCAATCATCAAAAAATTCTTTCAAGTAAACGCCGCTTGCCGCTTCAAGATTTCTTTTTAAATCTTCGGTTTTTGCAAAACTAAAGCGTAGTAAAGAATCATTTAAATACCTGCGGATGCCTTCAAAAAAAACACTGTCACCAAGTTTCCAACGAAGCATAACTAATAAATGAGAGCCTTTAAAATAACTAAGTCTTGAATCAAATATCCTGCTTACACTCGTAGTGTCATCTACCCATACAGACCCACCCGGCAACGAAGTGATAAGATTATTTTCGTGTTGGCGGTTGGTGTCAGCCATTTCGGGATGTTTTCTTTCATAGTCCATTATCGACAGATAGGTAGCAAACCCTTCGTTAAGCCAAATATCCCTCCAACTGGCACAGGTTATTTTATTTCCAAACCACTGGTGCGCCAATTCATGAGCCATAAGCGTTTCTTTGGGTGATACAATAAACGTTGAAGTTTGGTGTTCCTGCCCACCGTTCCAGCTAAACTGAACATGCCCATATTTTTCTCTAATGAATGGATAGGCACCAAAAACATCGCTATAATATTGCATTGTTGCTAAAATAAGCGGAGTATTTGCTTTAAAGGCATTAATGCTTTCCGGGTAACATAGAGTTTGCATTGGGAGAGTGGTATTTTCTATTAATACACTGTCTTTTAACTCTGCATAATTCGTCACCGCCATGCAAATGAGATACGTGGCTATAGGATACCGGTGTTTCCAATGCGTAATTTTATTCGAGCCTGAAATCGTTTCGCTTTGCCTCAAACCATTGGATGCCGCTGAAAATTGTGACGGATTTGTTATTATAACATCTATTGAATCTGCTTTGTCATCCAATCCATTTTTACAAGGCCACCAGTCGCGGCTTCCGAATGGTTCACTTAATGTCCAGAGTACAGGAACTCCTGAATGTAAAGCAGTTACAAAAGATCCTAAACCGGTATTTGGAGGTATGCCCTGGTAGTAGATCGTTACTGAATCAAATGTTCCTGTAGCTTTTGACGATTCAAAATTAATTTTCAGTGTATTGCCAGTATGGTCAAAGGAAAGTATTACATCTTTTTGTCTTACACTATCCACTACAAGAGAATCCATTAAGTCAAATGAAATGTAATCGGTAAGAGAGGTTATTTTAAAGTACGAAGTAATTTTTCCGTTTATAAATCGAATCGACGGGTCAACCTGCCATTCGCATCTATAATAAGTGACATCAAAATTTGAAGAGGCTGAACTAGCGTTTTCATAAGAAATAAGCCTTGAATTTGCTTTACCTTCCGCGAGTGCAATACTATTTATTGAGTTAAAATATTCGCTCCTATCCTGGGCATAACCGATTGATATTAATGTTATTATCGTCAATAAAATCCGTTTCATAATAATTTCTTTAACGGTCTTTTAACCTCAACTCTTGCATCTAAACGTTTTCGGTATTAAATTTGCACTTCCAACCGAGAAATTAACGTTTATTCATTAAGACCGATAAACAATTTCCTATCCCTTTAGTTGATTTAAAAATTAGATGATTATTTGGTAATCATTTAACAAAAAGTTTATTCTGTCAATATTAAATATTTGATGTGGCTGATATCAGAATTTTTTATTGATTGATTCAATATAGTATATCAAACAAATTATTAAGAATTACAGGGAAACCTGCACATTTAAAATAAATACTAATGATGAAGTCTATACAGTCAAAAATTCTGGTAACGCTAATTATAACTTTTTTTATAATTGGCTTCAGCACGTCTGCGAAATCACTGCTTGGCTTTCCCGGCGTTGCTCCCGCCGGCGATGAAACTGATCTGCCGGTCGAAATAAATCCACTTTCTGTAATTTATCCCGTTAGTTTGCAGGATTACAGGAAACAGACAAAGGAGTACATTAAAACCTTTAGTAAAAAAGAACGCGATTATATAATTCATATTTTCTCGAAGGGTAAAAAGTTTTTCCCAAAAGCTATCCAGATTCTTGATAAATACGATGTTCCATCTGAGTTACAGATGATTCCCGTGCTGGAATCAGAATTTAACGCGAATGCTGTTTCGCCTGCCGGAGCGGTTGGATATTGGCAGTTTATGGCAATCCCTGCAAAGGAGTATGGACTTCATATAGATGGCAAATATGATGAGCGCAAAAATTTTTCAAAATCAACCGCTGCTGCGGCAAAATTTTTTCGTAATCAACTCGATTATTTTGATGACGACCTTTTATTATGTGTCGCTGCTTATAATTGTGGCCCGGGGCGGGTACGTTCTTCCATTAAAAAAAGCGGAAAAGCCGATGCCAGCTACTGGGATATAAAGAAATATGTTCCGGCAGAAACCAGGAGGTTTGTAATGAACTTTATAGCTTTTAACGTGATTGCTGCTAATTATGAGAAATTTCTTAATAATGAGCTGGACTTTAGTGAACCGCCGCTGATACAAGTTGCGGCCCAGGACTCAACAATAAAAACAGATTCACTGTCTACGGCTGCTCTTTAATATAATTGGCTTGACCTACTTGCAGTACATTTGTAATTCATATGCCAAAGATCAATTACAATGACAGCATAAATTTCCTGCAAAAGCTTACCGTGAGAAGAATATGGAATGCCGGCATGGTATTCTCAAGTTTTTACGTCAGCCGGCTTCTTGGTAAACCAGTTCAATGGGGCCTTCCGATATCAATTTCATTTGAGCCTACTACTTCCTGTAATCTTCGATGCCCCGAGTGCCCGAGTGGCCTTCGTGCATTTACACGACCTACCGGAATGTTGAAGAAAGATTTTTTCCGACAAACAATTGACGAAATTTATAAAGATATTCTTTATCTCATCTTTTATTTCCAGGGAGAGCCTTACCTTAATAAGGACTTTTTGGAAATGGTCAAATATGCTTCAGCAAAAGGATTGTATACTGCCACATCTACTAATGCGCATTATCTAACAGATGAGGTTGCACGAAAAACAGTTGAAAGTGGCCTCGACAGACTTATCATCTCAATTGACGGAACTACCCAGGAGGTTTATAAACAATACCGCGTGGGAGGTAATATCAATAAAGTAATTGAGGGCGCAAAAAATCTTGTGAAATGGAAGAAAGAGCTGAATAGCAAAACTCCATTTGTATTTTTCCAGTTCCTGGTAGTAAAACCCAATGAACACCAGGTGGAAAAAATAAAAGAACTTGCTAAAGAAGTGGGAGTGGACGAAGTGCGGTTCAAAACTGCACAGGTGTATGACTATGAAAATGATCCGAACCAGCTTATTCCTCTCAACGAAAAATTTAGTCGTTATAAAAAAAATAAGGAAGGAAAGTACATTGCCAAAAATAGGCTTGCCAACCATTGCTGGAAGCTATGGCAGGCAAATGTCATCACCTGGGACGGGCTGGTAGTTCCATGTTGTTTTGATAAAGATGCTGCTCATCAATTGGGGAATCTTAAAATGCAATCCTTTAGAGAAATATGGCGTAATGAAAATTACAAACAGTTTAGAAAGGAACTCATGACAAGCCGGCGGAATATTGATATATGTTCCAATTGCAGCGAAGGTGTTTCTGTGTGGAAGGATTGAGTTCATGTCCTTAAAAATTTCAATACTATATAATCCTTAGTTTTATTTAATGGATACAGGCTTCAATAACCGTTTACGCCAGGTAATTTTATTAGGCGTTGTTATACTTATCGGTATATTAATGCTGCAGCATTTTTACATTTTTTTACCCGGCGTTTTAGGAGCTATAACATTGTATATTCTAAGCCGTAAGACCTATCTATACCTGATTGAAAAAAAGAAATGGCGACCAGGCTGGACCGCGTTCCTTTATATTCTAGGCTATACTATTATAATCTGCCTGCCTGTGTATTTAGCCGTTGTGCTTGTAACGCCAAAGCTTGTTGCCCTTTTCAACAATCCTGTTCAACTTATGATAGCCGTTAAAGGCTTTTCTCATAAAGTACAGGAAATTACCGGAGCTGAACTCTTCAGCAGTGAAAGTATCAAAAATGCCACGCAACAACTTGCAAATAAATTTCCGTTATTACTCACAGGCACAGCAAATTTGCTTACCAATCTAATACTTATGTTTTTTGTGCTGTATTATATGCTGGTGCATGGCCCGGAAATAGAAAATTATGCAAATGACTTTATCCCTTTGAAGGCTACCAACCGGGCAATGCTGAGCGAGGAAACCGATATAATGATAAGAGCCAATGCCATAGGAATTCCATTACTCGCTGTTATACAGGGTCTTGTTGCAACGTTAGGTTATGGTATTTTTGGAGTAAGGGAATTTGGTCTTTGGGGGTTTCTAACGGGTGTCGCTTCTTTAATACCAATCGTAGGCACTGCTATAATTTGGATACCACTTACTATATATCTTTTTGCAATAAATCATATATGGCAAGGCGTTGGACTTGCTATATATTCATTGGTAATCATAAGCAATATTGACTATGTTGCACGCATCACCCTGCTTCGTAAAATCGGAAATGTTCATCCAATTATTACCATTTTTGGAGTCATCGTCGGGCTGAGTATGTTTGGCTTTCTTGGATTGGTATTTGGCCCCCTGCTAATAAGCTATTTTATAGTTTTGATACGTATATATCGAAATGAATTTAATAATAAACCTATAAGTCCATTGCATCACGAAAAAGAGGAATAAGGTTCTATTTGCCTCAAATGGGTTTTAAAAAATCTTCTTATTGATTTCATAAAGTTTTACGGGTTATTTAATTAAACTCATATACTTCCTGTTTAAAAAATGGTTTCCGTAAATTAGCTCCTTTCAATTACCATTATGAAGAAATACCTATGCTACGTTTTGATATTTTCTGTCGCAACTTCTTTTAAAAAATTAGCAGCGCAACCTAAATATGAGTTTCGGGCTGTATGGGTGGCAACGGTTGATAATATTGATTTCCCTTCTATAAAGTACTTAAGCAGTGAAGGTCAAAGGGCAGAGTTTATGAATCTGCTTGACATGCATAAAAGGAATGGAATGAATGCAGTGGTTGTTCAGATAAGGCCGGCAGCGGATGCATTTTATCCATCACAGTATGAGCCGTGGAGTGAATGGCTAACCGGGACCCAGGGAAAACCACCTTCACCATATTATGATCCGTTGGAATTTATGATAACGGAAACCCACAAACGCGGAATGGAATTTCACGCATGGATGAACCCTTATCGTGCAGTATTCAATATTAGTAAATCATCTGTTTCACCAACACACATCACCAGGCTTCATCCTGAATGGTTTTTAGATTATGGCGGAAAGAGGTATTTTGATCCGGGTAATAAAGAAGCTCAAAAATTTGTAGCAGAGGTGGTAAGAGATGTAGTAAGCCGTTATGATATTGATGCAATTCACTTTGATGATTATTTTTATCCGTATCGTATTCCAGGAAAAGAATTTGGCGATACCGCCAATTTCAGAAAATATGCCAATGGTATGGATAGGGAAAGCTGGCGCAGGAGCAATGTGGATTCTATTATTCTTTTACTGAGCAAAACCATCAAAGAGGAGAACCCGTTTTGTAAATTCGGAATTAGCCCTTTCGGAGTATGGCGAAATATTGATAAAGATCCCGAAGGAAGCAACACAAAGGCTGGTCAAACAAATTACGATGATCTGTATGCCGATATTCTATTATGGCTCAGGATGAAATGGATTGATTATGTCGCTCCACAATTGTATTGGGAATTTGGCCAAAAGCAGGTAGGGTATGAAATACTTATTGATTGGTGGGCAAGGCATGTCTATGGACGACAACTATATATCGGCCAGGGTATATACAGGGCTATGGAACTGAAATCTTATGCATGGAAAAATAAAAATGAACTTCCAAACCAAATAAAAAAACTCAGGGAATATCCTCAGGTGCAGGGAAGTATTTTTTTTAGCAGTAAATCATTTAACAGTAACCCCAACGGATGGAGTGATAGTTTACGAAACAATTACTATAAATATCCTGCAATTGTCCCGCCCATGGAATGGATTGACACGGTAAAACCTCCAAGGCCAACACTTTTGTACGACAGTTCTAAGGTGAGTATTTATAGCTATTCTGTTGATTTGTACATAAGACAAGACAGTGCTGACAGCAGGATTAACCGGTACGTAATTTATGATTTTGGTAATGTTTCGGAAATAGATAAAAGTTTTCCTCAAAACATAACGGAGATTATAGATGCCGGAAACAGTTATTACAAATTTAATCTTCAGGATATTCCACCCCGACAAAATACGATTGTTATTGGTGCTACAGCTTTAACCAATACTAATAATGAAAGTGCCCTCAGTCGTTATATTTACCTTGAAAGAAAATCCAATGGATGGCATGTTATTTTGCAGGAGGATAATAAATAAATAAACTACAAAGTAAAATAATGGAATTTGTGCAATTAGCTGTTTGGGGTAGAATTATTTCAAATTATTGATAATATTTTGTTGAGTTCCTGATATTTTTTTCATTACATAACTCACTTCTTCCGCCATTTTGCTTTTGCGATCCATAATCATTTGAAGTCTTAAATTTTGCATTTCCTGTTCATTGTTTTTTGAGCCGGCTTTATCATCCATATCATCAGAAACAGGCTGCGCAAAAGGCCGGTTTTCGCTCTTTTGTTCATTCTGGCGGCTGATGCCCATCACCATATTTTTTAAATCTGCATCCGCATCTTTGGATGCCTGAACCATTATCAACACAACAATACCCTCGATATCATTACTTCTCATGCCCTTTAAAATTGAGTTAACCCGCAGAGTTTTCGAAAGACTGTCAGAGTTGGCCCTGCGATTCTTCATTGACTTTGCTGTTTGTAAAACAATATTTTTTACAGCCGGCCTTAACAACGGCATAGAGTTATTATAAAAAGTATTTGCATCCGGGGGCATTATTGTAGTAACCTGTGCATTACTATTAACGAGGAAAAGAGTACTAAATGCAAGCAATAATAAATTTTTCATATGAAGCGGTTTCGTTAAAAAATCTATTGTTAGGGGGGGTGGGCAGTGTATATAACGCAGAAATCAGCGAAAAATTGGAGAGGATTTTGGCCTATTTATTAACATAAAAGTGACTATTGCGGTGCATTAATTATTATTCAAATTATTTATTTTAATATTGATAAGCAATTGTTGCAAAATATTTCTGCAGACAGCAGTTAGAAAAACAAATAAGAACTCAACATGAACTCTTATCCAAAACTTAAGGGCAAAGTGTATTAGTAACGGGTGCTACCAGCGGAATTGGTCTTGCTGTTGCAAACGCACTTGCAATGACAGAGCCAATGCAGTTGTGAATTATGTTGTCCAGCCTGAAATTGAGGACGAAATTGTAAAGCAGATAAAGAACAATGATGGAAATGCATTTGAAATAAAAGCAGACGTAAGCAAAGAGAATTATACCTTACGGACGTCTCGGACAGCCTGCAGATATTGGCAAAGGTTGCCCCCTTGGCTGGCAAGTGATGATGCGGATTACATAAACGGTACAACTATTTTTGTTGATGGAGGAATGCTGTTATATCAGGCTTTTCAACAAACGATTAGGGCTACACGTAATTTAAATATAGTTATAAGTAAATCATTAATACGCTTTAACCATTGAGTTAATATTACCCCCTGAACTGATTACAATTAATGAAACCATCACTCCTCCCTTCCTTTAATTTTTCCACCTTGCCATTTTTCATTTAGCTCTACAAAAGCTTTGAGATCCTCTTCTGAAAAAGATTGCCTTGTCAGGTCCTTAAGATCGGGCTGGCCCGCATTTATCCATGCTGTGTACCAGAAAGACGCCACCGCGAATATAGACTGCCTCATCCTCCGCTCTACCATTCCGTTAAGTTTTCTATCGAATGCAATAGTATAGTCAGACGCATACTGGCGAATAACAATATTGTTTCTTTTCTCAAATGCATACTTTTTATCGCCTGGAAACTCGCGTGATAATTCCTTCTCAAACGCTAAAACTGAGTCTGCAGCCTTACCGCTTTCCAAAACTCTTGCCCAAATAAATGCACCCGGATTCTTAATGTATTCAGCCTTACCAATAAAAAAATCAAATTGCTTATCAGCAAGCAATTCCGGCACCCGGCTTTCCCAGAATGCGTGGATTCCGCGTTGATTTGTAAGTTGTCCGTTGTGATTACTGCTTGCATGTAAAGGCACATGAGCATCTGCAATATAATGTCCTATCTCGGCGCTGTTTTTCATGATTGACGAAAAATTTTTTTCTCTGAATGCATCCGTCAACCTGTTAAGCATAACCTGTACATGCCAGGGCACAATTCCATTAGCCATTAAAGTATCTTCTCCAAATTTTTCGACTGCATCTTTCCAGTTGTGAGGTAATTCGGTATAAGGATATTTTCCATAATAGTCAATATCTATATAATGTCGCGGGCCTTCGGCCGCTACAGCGTATCTTCTTTTATCCGGGTCTGTTGCATGCTCACTTATAAATTCAATATTAGGCTTGTATAAGACGAGCATCTCTGGTGGCAATAAAAAAACGGCGTAGTAATTTATTTTCTTATGGGCAAAAAATCCCCAGCAATAACATTCAGAAGTTAAAAAAAGTAAACAGCTAAAGAAAAAAATTTTTTTAAGCAAAAAATAAGATATTACTCGGTAATAGAATCAGCTAACGGATCTATTGGAAATTCATTCATCGTTTCTGTTACGCCGCCACTTACCGCAAACTTCATAGATTGCGTGGCACTTATATTAGTTATTGGCTTTACCCGGTTCCTGGGAACAATATATACATTTCCTGCCACTGAATATGCCATCGGTAGATAAACAGCTACATAATTTTCCATACCGAAACTGCTCATATCTTCCTGGGTGATAAATCCCACCCGCCAGATATCTGTATCATCAATATTGGCTAAAACGCTTTTGGTAAATTTTTTTTTGTTTCCGGCAAACGCTTCAAAAAAATCTCTTATGAATGAATAAAAAAGTTTTATCCCGGGGGTTCTTTCCAGGTATTTGTCCATAACAGATAAAATCCTGCTCATTACAAAAAAGGAGCTCAAATAACCCGTAAGAATAATAAAAGCGATGATGATAATAAATCCTATCCCTGGTATATTAATTATAGGCCGCAGAATGTTGTCGATCCGGTCAAAAATCACATAAATGAAATAAATAGTGATAGAGACGGGACCGAGAATTAATAAACCCTGTAAAAAATATTGAATTATTTTCTGGTAACGTACAGACTTCTGCATAAGAGAATAAAATTAAAACTAAAGGTAAGTTTTGTACCGCTCATCCTGAAAATATAACTCTTAATAAAAAATTATCATTGGAAACTTTGGTAACGTAAAAAGTTTCCATAGTTTTGCCGGCCGATGGATATAAAAGACAGAATAAAACAAAAAGCCGATGAACTATACCGCCGGTATAGTATTAAATCGGTAACAATGGACGAGATCGCTTCACAATTGGGTGTTTCTAAAAAAACAATATATCATTCTTTTTCTGATAAAAATGAATTGGTGGATGAAGTGATTATGGATATGTTGAAGTTTAACAGGAATTGCTGCGAAGATTACAGGTCAAGAGCCCAAAATGCCATTCACGAGGTGTTTCTGGCTATGGAAATGGTGCAGGTGATATTCAATAATATGAATCCTTCTCTCCTGTACGACATCCAGCGTAACCACCCGCTCACTTATGAAAAATTTAGAGAGTTTAAATATGGATATCTGTTTCATATTGTTAAAGACAATGTTAATAGAGGCATAAAAGAAGAATTGTACCGTAACGAAATCAACCCCGATATAGTGGCAAAAGTTAGGTTAGAGACGATGATGTTTCCTTTTAATGAAGAACTGTTTCCCAGGACAAAATTCCCGATGGTTATGCTTCACCAGCAACTGATTGAATATTTCCTGTTTGGGATAGCGAGCCTTAAAGGCTACAAGTTAATTACAAAGTATCAAAAAGAAAGATTGAACAAAATTGCAGTACAATGAAAACAAACAGAACTGTTGGAATTATTTTAGGCGCTTTTCTAAGCGTCCCTTTTTTAGGAGCAGCCCAACGAAATGATACAATACAGACTTTTGCTTTCAGTGCAAAAGATGCAGTGGAGTACGCTTTAAAAAATGCCGTACAGGTAAAAAACGCTTTGTTGGATATCGAGCAGCAAAGGCAAACCAATAAGGAAGTAACAGCGGCTGCATTTCCACAAATAACAGGAAGCGGAAGTTTGAACTATAATCCGAATGTGTCAGTACAAACCTTTCCCAACTTTATAGCGCAAGGTACTTATGGAGTATTAGTGGAAAATAATGTAAAAAAGGGGAATGGTGAGCCCATTGTTACCCCTTCAGATTTTGGAGTTATCAACGCGGCATTTGGGTCAAAATATGCAGTAAGTGCCGGTATAGACCTTAACCAAATTTTATTTGACGGGCAGGTCTTCGTTGGCTTACAGGCACGAAGAACAACCATAAAAAATGCTGAACTCGCTGCAGACGTTACCAAAGAACAAATCAAAACAAATGTTTATAAAATATATTACCAGCTCGTGGTCGGCAAACGGCAAATAGGAACTATCGATGCAAATATCGGCAACTACGAAAAGCTGCTCAATGATACCCGGGAAATTTATAAAAATGGTTTTGCTGAAAAGCTTGATGTTGACAAAGTACAGGTGCAACTCAACAATTTGCAGACTCAAAAACTAAAGGCAGAAAACCAAATTGACGCAGGTGTTGCGGGTCTTAAGTTTCTTATGAATATGCCTCAAAAAGACAGTCTGATCTTAACCGATACTTTGTCTGATGAAGAATTAAAATCCGGTATTCTCCAGGAAGATTTTAGATATGAGGACAGGAAAGAATACCAGCAATTAGAAACCCTTGTAAAGCTCAATCAATATAATGTAAAAAGGTACCAGTTAAGTAAAATACCCACACTTACGTTGGCAGGTAATTATAGTAAGAGCGCTCAACGGCAACAGTTTGATTTTTTTAAAGGGCCTTATTTTACTTCTTCATTTATCGCACTAAGATTGAATGTTCCCATTTTTGATGGTGGCGCAAGAAATGCAAGAATAGCATCTGCAAGGCTTGATGTGCTTAAAACGAATAATAATCTTGAGCAGCTAAAAGCATCCATCGAAAATGATGTAAAACAGTCGAGATTAAATATGAGATCGGCAATATTAACAATGGATAGCCAAAAGAAAAATATTGAGCTGGCCCAACAGGTGTATAACAGTACAAAATTAAAATATGAGCAGGGGCTGGGCAGCAACCAGGAAATAAGCCAGGCACAGGCCGACCTTGTTACTGCTCAAAACAGTTATTACAGTTCGCTATATGATGCAATAATTGCCAAGATTGATTACCTGACAGCCGCAGGCAAACTATAAAAATAAATTATCAATAATCAATAATAAATGACCATGCACAAAATAATAAGACTAAGCTTGTTCGTAATATTTCTTGCAACAGCAACATCGTGTGGCAATACGAGTAAAAAAGAAAGAGAAGGAGCCTTGAATGACAAGAAGGCTGATTTGGAAAAATTAAAAACAGATAAGGCTAAGCTGGACGAGAAAATAACTACTCTCGAACAGGAAATTGCAAAAATAGATACTTCGGCATCGTTGCAGGAAAAGCCCAAACTCGTTGCAATAACTCCTGTTAAATTGCAGGACTTTAAGCATTATCTGGAACTGCAGGGAAAAGTTGATCCACAGAGTATTTCATATATCACACCCGCAGGACAACCGGGCCAGATAAAAGCCATTTATGTAAAGCAGGGTGACCATATTCATAAAGGCCAGTTGATTTTAAGGCTTGATAACGCGGTTGCCCGGCAAAATGTAGCTGCGGTTAAACAACAAATGAGTAGTATAGAGGCACAGCTTGAGCTTGCAAAATCAGTGTACGAGAGACAAAAAAATCTATGGGATCAGCATATTGGTACAGAAGTGCAATTGCTTCAGGATAAAACAAATGTAGAATCTCTTGAAGGGCAGCTGAAAGCTATTCAGGCGCAAGTGAGCACAGCGCAGGAAACAGCTAATCAAGCCAACGTGACCAGTGATGTAAACGGAGTTGTAGATGAAATAACCGCTCACGTGGGAGAAACATTTAGCGGTAACCCTGCTGCAGGCGGTTATATAAAAATTGTAAACAAATCTGATCTTAAAATAACAGTTAACATCCCTGAAAATTATGCCGGCAAAGTGAGTAAGGGCTCTCCGGTAGAAGTGCAGATGCCTGATATTAATAAAAGTTTCAGCACCAAACTTTCTTTTATAAGCCAGTCCGTCGGAACAAATTCCCGTGGATTAACTGCAGAAGCAAAAGTACCTGGCGGTATTTCACTTCGCCCCAACCAGGTAGCGCTCGTCAAAATTCTTGACTATGAAGTACCCAAAACAACTGTAATAAATGTAAACACATTGCAGAATGACGAAGAAGGAAAATACGTATTGGTTGCTTCAAAAGAAGGAGATAAATTAATTGCCAGGAAAAGAAAAGTGGTTGTAGGCGAATTAAATGGCGACCAGATAGAAGTAAAGCAGGGTTTAAAAGAAGGAGATCAGTTGATTACGGAAGGCTATCAGTCAGTATTTGATGGCCAAACGTTGACTACAAAGGCTGCTTAACAGTTGAGAGGGATTTTTGATAACAGACAATACTAATTTTATGAGTGTACAGCAAAATCTAAAAGAAAAAATAAAAAATTTTAAGCCCACAACCTGGTCAATAAGAAATAAGACATCTATTTACCTCGTCATCGTTTTTGTATCGCTCATCGGCATTTACCAGTTCGCAACCTTGCCTAAGGAACAATTTCCTGATATTGTAATTCCAACAATTTATATACAGACTCCTTACGTCGGTAACTCTCCCCGTGATATTGAAAACCTGGTAACCAAGCCCATCGAAAAGCAATTAAAGGGAATTACAGGGGCTAAAATAAATAAGATAACGAGTACATCCTTACAAGATTTCTCAGCAATTATAGTGGAATATGAGACCGATGTAAAAAAAGAAATTGCGCTGCAAAAAACGAAGGATGCTGTGGACAAGGCGAAGAAAGATTTGCCTACTGATCTTACAGAAGACCCAAACGTACAGGAGGTAAGCTTTAGCGAATTCCCAATAATGTTTGTGAACCTGAGTGGCGATTATAATATGATCAGCCTTAAAAAGTTTGCAGATGATGCCCAGGATAAATTGGAAGATCTCAGTGAAATTTCCCGTGTAGATATAGTAGGCGCCCCGGAAAGGGAATTCCAGATAGACATGGACAACTATAAAATGCAAAGCGCCAATGTAACCTTTGATGATGTCGCCAATGCGGTTGCACGAGAAAATGTCGATATATCGGGAGGGTTGCTGGATGTGGGAAATATGAAACGCACACTTCAGTTAAAAGGGCAGTTTAAAGATGTTTTTGATATAAGAGAAATAATTGTGCGCAATACCGGTGGCGCTCCTATCTATTTAAAAGATATTGCCACTATAAAAGACACCGTAAAGAACAGTGAAAGCTATGCACGGCTTAACGGTAAAAATGTGGTTACGCTAAATATTATCAAAAGAGAAGGAGAGAATTTAATTCAAACATCTGATGACGTAAAAAAAGCTGTCGAAGAAATGAGAGGCAATATCTTGCCTGCAAATTTGAATGTAGTAATTACCGGAGATCAAAGCAGGGCAACCCGCACTTCATTTAATGATTTGGTGAACTCAATTGTCATCGGGTTTATCCTTGTATTGCTTATACTAATGTTTTTTATGGGGGTTACAAATGCCTTCTTCGTGGCATTATCTGTACCGTTGAGCATGTTCGTTGCATTTTTATTTTTACCTGCTGCTGCATTAATAACGGGCTCTGATGTTACGTTAAACTTCATGGTGCTTTTTGCGCTCCTGTTCGGGTTGGGTATTATTGTGGATGACGCTATTGTTGTTATTGAGAATACGCACCGGATTTTTGTGCAGAATAAGGGGAAGCTTACGGCGATGGAATCGGCTAAAATTGCTGCGGGAGAGGTTTTTATTCCGGTACTTTCGGGAACACTTACCACACTTGCACCATTTTTCCCATTGCTTTTCTGGCCGGGTATCATAGGTAAGTTCATGATCTACCTGCCTACTATGCTCATTTTTACATTGACGGCTTCTTTAATCGTTGCGTTTATTATGAACCCGGTATTCGCTGTTGATTTTATGAATCATCCTGAAGAAGAAGGGGTAAGAAAAAAATCTGCCATTTTTAGACGACCCGCTTTTTGGATCCCACTGGGAGCAGGCATATTATTTGATCTTGCCGGAGTTACCTTTTTAGGTAATATCCTAATATTTTTTTCATTAATTGTTGTATTAAATACCTATGTATTTACCGGTCTTATACGTTCTTTTCAAAACAGAATTTTGCCGGCAATTATGTTTCGGTATGAAAGATTATTAAAATGGGCGCTTAACGGGTGGAGGCCTCTTTGGATGCTTTTGGGAACATTTGGTGTCTTTATATTTTCTATCATCTTATTTGGAGTAATACAACCGCCCGTAGTATTCTTTCCAAAAGGAGATCCCAACTTTATTTATGTGTACTTGAAAATGCCGGTTGGAACCAGTGTTGATTATACCGATTCTGTAACCAGGAATATAGAAAATAAGGTGATAAAAGTGCTTGAAGGGCCTGCAGGAAAACCGAATCCGATTGTGGAGAGTGTGATTTCAAATGTTGCTGTGGGTGCATCTGATCCAAGCAGTGGCGACCGAAGTACGCAGCCAAATCTTGGCAGGGTGCAGGTTTCATTTGTTGAGTATGAAAAACGAAATGGAAGATCCACAGAACCTTACCTGGATTCGATAAGGCGTGTAGTTAAAGATATACCCGGGGCAGAAATTGCGGTTGCACAGGAAAATAGTGGCCCGCCAACAGAACCGCCAATTAATATTGAGGTTTCCAGCGAGGACTTTGACAAACTCACATCAACCGCAAAAGCTTTAAAAAGATATCTTGATAGTTTGCAAATTCCCGGCATTGAAGAATTGAAAATGGATGTTGACCTCACTAACCCGGAAATTACACTTACGGTTAACCGTGGGCGTGCGCAAATAGAAGGAGTTTCAACGTCTCAGATAGGCATGCAATTGCGTACAGCTTTGTTTGGAAGAGAAGTTTCGAAAATAAAAAATGGGGAAGATGAATATAAAATACAATTACGCAATCTTGAATCGCAGCGGAAAAGTCTTTCAGAATTATTAAATATGAAGATTGTGTTTCGTGACCAGGCCAGCGGCGGTGCTGTAAAAGAGATTCCATTAGGTTCACTTGTAGATGTTGATTATACCAGCACTTATGGAAGTATTAAACGAAAAAACGTAAAGAGAGTAATCACACTTTTTTCGAATGTGCTTAGCGGTTATACCCCTACCGAAGTAAATGAAAAAATAAAAACGGCCATTGATAATTTTCCTCAATTGCAGCCGGGAGTTACGATAACCCAAACCGGCGAAGGCGCTCAGCAGGCAGAAACTTTTGCTTTTCTTTTGAAGGCGTTAGTGATGGCGCTGATGATCATACTTTTCATCCTGGTTGTTCAATTTAATTCAGTAAGTAAATCTATAATTATATTAACAGAAATAGTCTTTAGTGTAATAGGTGTGCTTCTTGGGTTTTCGCTTACCGGCATGGAAGTTTCGGTTGTTATGACAGGTTTAGGAATAGTAGGTCTTGCCGGTATAGTTGTTAAGAATGGTATCCTGGTAATTGAGTTTGCCGATGAATTACGAAGCCGTGGCCTGAAAACGAGAGCGGCTGTGATCCAGGCTGGCAAAACGAGAATCATTCCTGTAATGCTTACTGCACTCGCCGCAATACTTGCATTGATTCCGCCTGGCCATTGGTTTCAATATAAATTTTGTAACCTTATTCAGTAGCCTCAATCCTCACATATTTTTTGGAGGTGATAGCGCCCGTTTCTGGAAGCCACTTTCATGGACAATTATATTCGGTTTAGCATTTGCATTCTTCATGACATTGGTAATTGTGCCCAGCATGTATCTCATTGCAGAAAGATTAAAACGTCCTATGCGCAGGCAATATGGAGGTAAATGGATTTCAATGTTAGGCATTCCCCCCTTTACATTTATTTTTATGCTATTGATGCTTGTTACCATGTTTATTCATAGGAGGGAAGCAGCAAGAAGGAGAAGAAAGATTGATAAAAATACAAATGAGAGGTGGGCAGGAAGCTGGTTTTAGCCTTTAAGTTTTAAAATATTAAAAAGCACCTGCAGGAGATATTTTCTGCAGGTTTTTTATTTTACAGCTACTTTTTGTCTTCAATAGCGATCCTGTTTCTTTCCCAGGCTGCCTTTTAAACTTCTTACAAGGTTTGTTCGCACGATATACTGTTGTAAATACAAAGCAAATTCAAAAAAGTATGTAATAAACCTAAAATTGATACGTTTAAGAAATAGTAAAACACCCTAAAAATTCCAAACCTATGATCGTTAAAGAAATTGTTTTTGAACTTCTACTCGCTTCTCACATAATCCTTTATGTTCAATCCAAAGTGAAAAAAATAAAATTGTAGTATCCGTCCCTTCAACCTTTTTACCGGGTTATTTTATAGTCTCAAGGCATAAAATTTTTAATAAGAAGCCTTGTATTTGTAACTGCATTATCTTCAATCGAAAACTATCATTTCACGGTGAGACATACCTGCAGGAGATTCACAAAATAATATTTACAGATAATTCGCCGATGATTTTAATTGTCTTTATAATTCATTTAATTTGGGCAACAAACTCCTAATATTAAATGGATATTACAATCAAAGAAGCCCAGGCAAAAATTGATCAATGGATAAAAACTGTTGGCATAAAATACTTTAGCGAGTTAACCAATCTTGGAATTTTAATGGAAGAAGTTGGTGAGCTCTCCAGATTAATAGTGAGAATTTATGGAGAGCAGTCTTTTAAGGAAAATGAAAAAAATAAAAAGCTTAGCGATGAAATGGCCGATGTTTTATGGGTTTTAATTTGCCTTGCCAATCAAACAGGTGTTAACCTTACAGATGCATTAGAAAAAAATTTTAAAAAGAAAAGTTTAAGAGACCAGGAAAGACATAAAAAGAATGATAAGTTGAAATAGGTATTCCGGCCTTTTTCTCTTTTAAATTTATCTTTGCCGCCTTATGGCAAATGAACAAAATAATTTTAGCGAGATAATTGCACACTGCAAAGAATACGGATACATTTTTCCCTCCAGTGAAATTTATGATGGACTAAGCGCTGTATATGATTACGGTCAGAATGGTGCACAGTTAAAAAAGAACATTCGTGATTACTGGTGGAAGAGCATGACCCAGCTTCATGAAAATATTGTAGGAATTGATGCCGCAATATTTATGCATCCCCTCACGTGGAAAGCGAGCGGCCATGT
The DNA here is from genome assembly GCA_963798665.1 of uncultured Chitinophagaceae bacterium. Lineage (GTDB taxonomy): Bacteria > Bacteroidota > Bacteroidia > Chitinophagales > Chitinophagaceae > Ginsengibacter. Next base: position 203,321 of record CAWCUN010000009.1, read on the forward strand.
CGATAATTTCAGCGACCCTATGATTGACAATAAGGATAGCAAAAAGCGGTATCGTGTAGATCATTTAATAGAATCTCATGCAGAGATACTGGCGCTGGAAGGAAAGAAGGAAGAGGAATTTGCATTGATGAAAAAAATGGAAGAGTTACTGGCGAAGGATGATTTTGACGGTTTGAAAAATTTGATAGAAGATAATAAAATTAAATGTCCCGTAAGTGAAACCAGCAACTGGACGGATATACGCCAGTTTAATTTAATGTTCGCGACCGAGTTGGGTAGTGTTACAGACGAAGCCAATACTATTTATTTAAGACCCGAAACTGCTCAGGGGATTTTCGTAAATTTTTTAAACGTGCAAAAAACAGGGAGAATGAAAATTCCTTTCGGCATTGCACAAACAGGTAAGGCTTTTCGTAATGAAATTGTCGCACGCCAGTTTATTTTTCGCATGCGTGAGTTTGAACAGATGGAAATGCAATTTTTTGTGAAGCCGGGAACTGAAATGGAATGGTACAACTACTGGAAAGCAGAAAGACTAAAATGGCATGAAAGCCTTGGCATACCGTCTGAAAAACTACGTTACCACGATCATGTAAAACTGGCACATTACGCAAACGCGGCCGTAGATATAGAATATGAATTTCCTTTTGGTTTTAAAGAACTGGAAGGTATTCATTCAAGAACAGATTTTGATTTGAAACAACACCAGGAATTAAGTAAGAAGAAACTACAATATTTCGATAATGATTTGAAAGAAGATGGAAAGCCGGTTGGAAATTATATCCCGTACGTCGTTGAAACTTCTGTCGGTCTGGATCGACTATTCCTCACCGTTATAAGCAACGCATACGCTGATGAAAAATGGAAAAAAGATGATGGAACAGAAGATAGCCGAGTTGTGCTTAGAATTCCGCCAAAGATTGCTCCATATAAATTGGCCATCCTCCCGCTTGTGAAGAAGGACGGGCTACCCGAAATTTCGCGTCAATTAATGAATGAATGCAAACAAAGCTTTCACACGTTTTATGAGGAAAAAGACAGCATTGGCAAGCGTTACAGGCGCATGGATGCTATAGGAACTCCTTTTTGTGTCACCATCGATCATCAAACAAAAGAAGACAACACTGTTACGATCCGGGATAGGGATACGATGTTACAGGAAAGAATTTTATTGGCTGAAGTGAGCCAATTAATTATGCAGAAAATGAATTAGAATAGATTTGCATCCGTTATTCTACAAGCGTTAATACAAACATCGATTTTTTTAAAGCTTTAATCTTATAAGGAACTTTTTCGTGAAGGGTGACCATTTGGTCTTTATTTACTTCAGTTTGTGACACGTTAGCTATTAAACTTATTTTTCCCTTCAATAAATGTATGTTCATTACATGGTCCGGGTGTTCTGTTTGCATTTCAGCTTTTCTGTGCAGCGCCACAAGCACTATTCTAATTTTATCAGATTTAAAAAGAGTGATAGAATTCCGGTCATTCTTTTCCCAGGCGTTTTCATTTTTAATTTGGTCAATAAACGAAGGAAGATCTGTTAATAAAACCGGAGAATCAATTCGCCTGTCGCCTTCTGGGCGATTGTAGGTTGCATCCATATTTATATTTTCCATCACGAAGGTTTCTTAAATTACTTCAAAAATCATTCCCAACGAAAATGAAGCACAGGATATTTAAGGTTTCCAATTGCGAAGAACAGAAAAAAGACTGGTAACAAATACGCCGATGGCAATACCGCAGATTAACAGCATTATAACCTGGGAGCCACTTACATTTGCACTTCCTGTTACTCTTATAAAATTTAGGAATGAAGCAACGATTATCAAAAATGAAATAACCATTGCCTTGATCTGAGTTTTAGCGCTCATAAATTTTTAATTCACCCATATAATTCGAGGTGCACTGCTTTTCTATCATAGCCCATGTCACCAATTTTTTTCCTTGCATCGTCAATCATTGCTTTCCATCCACACAAATAAAAAGAAGCTGGTTTTAAATCTTTTAAATCTTCGCAAGCTTCATTATTTTTTCTGCAAATTTCTTCATACAGGCTATGCACGTAACCTTTTCGGCCTTCCCATCCTTCACGGCTTAACGTAGGCATATAATAAAAATTGTCTATTTTTTTTTCCAGCTCCAGCATTTCTTCATAATATAAAAGATCTTTTTGGGTGCGGCATCCGAAAATAAGATACAAATTTTTGTGAGGAATATTATGAATGCGGATAAAATTAAGCATGCTTCTGAAAGGTGCAATTCCAGTTCCTGTGCAAATAAAGAACAAATCTTTTTCAATATTTTCCGGCAAAGTAAATACTCCCTGGGCGCCGCGAAAAGTGAGTTCGCTACCTACATTCACTTCGTTAAATAAATAGGTGGTTCCAGCGCCGTCTTCCAGTAATACAATCAACAATTCATATACGTTAGTACCGTCAGGCCAACTTGCTATGGAATAACTTCGCCATCTTTTATTTTTTTGTTCATGAATGGGAAGGTCAAGGGTTACAAACTGACCTGCCTTAAAATTGAATGTTTCAAGTTCGCTAACCTTAATAAAAAATCGCTTTGTATTATATGTTGCGTTTTCAATTCGTATAACCGTTCCCGTGCGCCAGGGTTCTAATGCCATGCAAATAAATTTAAAATAATATACAAACTTAATTTATAATTGAACAAATCAAAGACTGATAAAATAATGATAATTGTCGTAGGAATTTTTATAGTAATAAAATAATTTATAGATATTGGTAAAATATTTTGATTTTGCTATTTGCCTATTATTTAAAGCAACTCAACATTAAATTATTTTAGGTATCAACATGTATGCAATTTAACTTTGCAATGCTTACAACAGACGTTGAATGAATCTTGAAGTGTTGATGGATATGTATAAGAATGATGCCCGCATTTTTTCAATTGCGGACAGGATAGTATTATCAAAACCACAGCATATCCACCTCTCGGGCCTTAGTGGAAGCTTGTCGCAATTTGTAGTGGCCACTGTTTTTAATCATTCCATAACGTCTCATCTGAACCATCTTGTAGTCTTAAGAGATGCTGAGGAAGCCGCCTATTTTCACAATACAATTGAAAATATTACAAAAGCGCTTGATGTTTTTTATTTTCCATCCTCATTTAAAAGTAAAAAAAATTATACATTGCTGAATAGCAGTCATGTAATGCTGAGAACTGAAGCGCTTACACGACTTAGTACGGCGGGCAACAGGAAAATTGTTGTTACATATCCGGAGGCCATTTTTGAAAAAGTGGTTCTATCAAAAATGCTTGTTGACAATATTATTTCTTTTAAACAGGGAGAAGCTATTGATGTCGATGCGCTACTCTCACGTTTTATTAAGCAGGGTTTTGTCAGAAGCGATTTCGTCTACGAGCCCGGACAATTTGCCGTCCGTGGCGGTATTCTCGATATTTATTCTTTTGGTAACGAAAAGCCCTACCGTATTGAATTATTTGGGAATGATATCGACAGCATACGCATTTTTGACCCCGAAACGCAGTTGAGTGAACGTAAATTATTGCAGGTAAATATTATCCCTAATTCTGAAACGCAATTTTCAACTGGCGAGAAAGTTTCACTTTTAAATTTTCTACCTGAAAACACAATTGCCTGGACTGAAGATTGGGAATTTATTAAAGAAAAAATTGAGCAACAGGAAACGGATGTGCAATTGGTGCTTGAAAATAAAAGCCCGTTGGCATCAAATGCTGTTGATGTTGAAGAGGATGATTTAAATCAGAAAAAGAATTTTTCATTTGATGATTTTGTGCAAGCCTCAGTTTTGGAAGAACAGGTTAAGCAGCGTCATATCGTTGAGTTTGGAACTAAGTCCTATTTCCACAAGATTATTCAATCGGAAAATGTGGTTATTCATTTTCAAGTATCACCCCAGCCTTCTTTCAACAGGCAGTTTGCACTATTGATAGATAATCTTAAAAATTTCGAGGCAAAAAAATACGGCATATTTATTTTCGCAGATAATCCGAAACAATTAGAGAGGTTACACACAATTTTCAGAGATCTTAATGCCGAAATAAATTTTGTTCCCATTCCTGCCTCAATACACGAAGGTTTTATTGATCATGATTTAAAAATTGTTTGTTATACTGATCACGAGATATTTCAGCGCTATCATAAATACCGGATAAAGCAAGCTTTCAGTAAAAATAAAGCGCTTACTCTAAAAACACTTCGTGAATTGCAACCAGGCGATTATGTAACTCATATTGATCATGGCGTAGGTGTTTATAGCGGACTGGAAAAAATTGAAGCCAATGGCAGGTTGCAGGAAGCAGTTCGCATTGTATATAAAGACAAAGATCTTTTATACGTAAATATTTCTTCTCTTCATAAAATAAGTAAGTACAGTGGCAAAGAAGGAACCATTCCGAAAATGAATAAACTGGGAAGCGATGTGTGGAACAAACTCAAAGAAAAGACCAAGAAACAGGTAAAAGATATTGCTACCGACCTTATTAAATTATACGCACAAAGAAAAAGCTTAAAAGGATTTGCTCATTCACCGGATAATTATATGCAGACTGAGTTGGAAGCTTCTTTTGTATATGAGGATACTCCTGATCAAAATAAGGCGGTGACAGATGTAAAAAATGACATGGAAAGGCCGTCACCTATGGACAGGCTGGTGTGTGGCGATGTTGGTTTTGGGAAAACAGAGGTTGCCATAAGAGCTTCTTTTAAAACTTGTCTTGATGGTAAACAGGCTGCTGTGCTGGTTCCTACCACCATATTGGCTTACCAGCATTTTAAAACTTTCAGTGAGCGCTTAAAAGACCTTCCGGTAACAGTAGATTACATAAACCGCTTTAAAACTTCTAAAGAAAAAAAGGAGACATTGCAAAATCTGCACGCCGGTAAAATTGATATTATTATCGGAACACATGCTCTCCTGGGTAAAGATGTAAAGTTTAAGGACCTCGGGATTATGATAATAGATGAAGAGCAAAAATTTGGCGTTGCATCAAAAGAAAAATTAAAGCAGATTCGTACTACCGTCGATTCCCTTACGCTAACCGCAACGCCTATCCCAAGAACATTACAGTTCAGCCTCATGGGCGCAAGAGATTTAAGCATAATAAATACTCCGCCGCCTAACAGGCAACCTATTCAAACAGAAGTGCATGTTTTTAACCAGGATTTTATAAGAGATGCTATTTACTATGAAACCGAAAGAGGTGGACAGGTTTTCTTTATTCACAACCGGGTACACGGGCTTGGAGAAATGAGAGGTCTGCTGCAAGGACTTTGCCCTGACCTGAGTATCGCATATGCTCACGGGCAGATGGAAGGGGACAGGCTTGAAGAAACTATTCTTGATTTTATGGATCGAAAATATGACGTGCTTGTATGTACCAATATTATAGAGAGTGGAGTGGATATTCCTAACGTAAATACAATAATTGTAAATAATGCCCACCAGTTTGGCTTGAGTGATTTGCACCAGCTAAGGGGCCGTGTGGGAAGAAGTAATAAAAAAGCATTTTGTTATTTATTGGCGCCACCAATGAGTACGCTTCCGGCAGATAGCCGTAAACGCTTAACGACTCTTGAGCAATATAGTGACCTTGGAAGTGGTTTCCAGATTGCCATGCGTGACCTTGATATAAGAGGTGCCGGAAATCTTTTAGGAGGCGAGCAAAGTGGTTTTATTGCAGAGATAGGCTTTGAAATGTACCAGAAAATACTGGATGAAGCTATTCGTGAATTAAAGCGTAAAGAGTTTAAAGAATTATTTAAAGAAGAAATTCAAAAACAGGATGATTTTGTTTCAGATTGTACAATTGATACTGACCTTGAAATTTTGATTCCCGATGAATATGTAGAAAGCATCACCGAACGGCTAAGTCTTTATTCGAGATTGGATAATTGTAACAATGAAAAAGATCTTATTGATTTTCATTCTGAATTGGTCGACAGGTTTGGGCCAATTCCGCCACAGGTTGAGGATCTTTTTATAACAGTAAGATGCCGTAAGATAGCAGTTGATCTTGGCTTTGAAAAAATAATACTGAAGGACAATAACCTGAAATGTTTTTTCGTGGCTAACCCCGAATCACCTTATTTTAGTAGTGAGACATTTCAGAAAATCCTGAATTTTATTCAAACTAAAACTAATAAAGCAAGACTAAAGCAGGTGGGTCGCAATGGAATTTTAATAGTAAAAGATATTTTCAGTATGAGTGAATTATATGAATTTTTAAAGAAAATGCATAGGGCATCGGTTTTAGAGGAATCGGTTATGAGCTATAATAAAAAAGCGATATAGTGTCACCATATCGCTTTAAAAATTTTGTTATAGAATTTTACCATGCTTTTTTTGCAACTCCGTCCTTTACTGCCTGCTCTGCATTGGCCTCGCTTAACATTGTAGTCATTTTGTTTCCTTTACCATCATGCCCCTGGGCCATATAACCACCTCTTGAAGTTTTTGTTATTACGGCATCCTGCATTGGTACATTTTTTTCTTTCGTTTTCATGCAATAGGCTGTTATCATTTTTGACATTTTATTTGGGTTTATTGTTTACTAAATTTGATTGTGCCAAAATCTGTTGACAGTGATGGTCAAATTTAGGAATTTATACCTATTTATCGCTATATTATTTCCCCACAGAATGTTGGTATTAATTTTTAAGAGAATTTTTAATTTTTGCAATTATCACATTTAGTTGATATGAAAAATACATTTCATAAGAATATTCAATCTTTTTTTCAACGAAATCTTTGTATGGACTTATCCTGAAATCGAAATTCCCATGATTAAAAATCTTCGTGTCATAAATAAAGCTTGCCAACAATAAGTGACGGTGCTTTTCTGTAAGGCCAATATATTTTTCTGAAACGGAACTAAACAAAGAATTTCCTCTCGGGTTGATGAAGCCATCACTGTTCCAATATCTCAGGTCGATATCAAAATATTTAAACTTAAATAAAAGGTGCGACAGGTATCCATTCCCTTCATTAAATGGTTGCCTCTTATCTCCTGAAATATCTTTATAATTTACATAATAGTTGTCTGTAATAATTTTTTTCAAGAAACGATCTCCTAAGTTAAATCGTAAAGAAAAACCCGCAGCGGCATCTACAATTGAAGTCAATGGTGTTGAGTTACTATCAATCTGCCCGCCTTTGTGCGTGTATAACAACTGCAATGGAATTTTAAATTCAAATTTATCATTGGTTATAATATTAAATTTTGGAAGATAGCCTATGTCAAATTCCTCTTTGAATGGATCACCCAAATGAATAGCTCTTCGCCAGTTAATAAAAAAATCATGCTCATATAGTTTGGTATCCACAAAGAACTGGAAACCATTTTCAAGCCGTTCATTGATGAGCAGTTTATAATCATAAATCGGTTCAATAAAACCATGATTGGTATTTCCTTCCAAAGTACCAAGAATGAAAGAAGAATGTTTCGCTTTATATTTTACAGAAAAAGTGGGAGCTATTGTTGTATACCCGTTTCTTCCAAATTCTTTTTGTAGATAAATTCCTCCCTTTATTATGAATTTTGAAGTGGGTTGATATTGAATTTCTGGTATAAGCTGGTAACCAAATAAAGTTCCGCTTAGCGGAATATTTCCGAAATACTCCGTATTATAAATATAGCTCAGATTATAAATATTGAGTGACAGCTTTTCGCTGTCATTAGAATTGATATAGGTTTTATTTTTAAATACCGGGTAGTCAACCTGGGCTGTTGCAGTTAAAAAATCCAAAACAAGAAATATAGTAAATAATAATCCTGAAAAGAATTTTTTAGAATACAACATTAGCCTGGAAATTTTTCAGGATGCAATATTACACATCTAACCTTGCATATTTTGCATGAGTCTCAATAAACTCTCTGCGGGGGGGCACTTCATCGCCCATAAGCATGCTAAATACACGATCTGCTTCTGCAGCGCTATCAATGGTTACTAATTTTAAAGTACGTGTTGCAGGATTCATGGTTGTTTCCCAAAGCTGCTCAGAGTTCATTTCTCCAAGACCTTTATAACGTTGTACATGAACAGCATCTTCTTTTCCCCCGGCAACTTGGGCGACCCACGCTTTACGTTCCTCATCATTCCATGCATAAGTTTGTTCTTTACCTTTTTTTAGTAAATACAAAGGTGGCTGGGCAATATATACATAACCTTGCTCAACCAATTCTTTCATGTAGCGGAACACAAACGTTAGTATCAATGTGGCAATGTGGCTTCCGTCAACATCGGCATCGGTCATGATAATGAGTTTATGGTAGCGAAGCTTTGTTATGTCTAAAGCTTTTGGATCATCCGGTGTGCCAACCTTTACACCAAGTGCTGTAAACATATTTCGTATTTCTTCATTATCGTAAATACGATGTTCCATTGCTTTCTCCACATTTAAAATTTTTCCTCTCAATGGAAGTATTGCCTGGTAACTTCTGTCACGTCCCTGCTTTGCTGTTCCACCGGCAGAATCTCCTTCCACTAAAAATATTTCACACCGGAATGGATCTTTATCACTGCAATCTGCAAGCTTCCCCGGTAATCCACCTCCCGTTAGTACGCTTTTACGTTGCACCATTTCCCGGGCCTTTTTTGCTGCAGCTCTTGCCTGTGCGGCCAGTATTACTTTTTGAATTATTGTCTTGGCATCTCTTGGATTTTCTTCAAGATAAGCAACCAATACACGGCTTAGCGTTGAATCAACAACCCCCATTACCTCGTTATTGCCAAGCTTTGTTTTTGTTTGTCCTTCAAATTGCGGCTCGGGAACTTTTACCGAAATAACTGCGCTTAGGCCTTCCCGAAAGTCATCACCCTCAATTTCCACTTTTGCCTTTTCAAACATCCCTTCTTTTTCGCCGTAACTTTTAAAAACTCTCGTGATCGAACGTCTGAAACCTGACACATGAGTTCCACCTTCAATCGTATTAATGTTATTTACATAACTGAATAAATGTTCCTGGTATCCGGTATTATATATCATCGCAACTTCAACAGCTACATTACTTGCTTCATCATGTCCATCACAATAAATCACTGTGGGAAGCAGCGGCTGGCGGCTCCCGTTTTTATCAATCAGCTCAACAAATTCAACAATACCGCCGTCACTGTAAAAGGTTTTGGCATAAGTCTTTCCTTCGTCATCTTTTTCGCGAAGATCATTCAGAACAATTCTTATTCTTTTATTGAGAAAAGATAATTCACGCAATCTTCCTTCAAGAATTTCCCTGTTATAATCTGATACAATAAAAATAGAAGTGTCCGGCCAAAAAGTAATTTCAGTGCCGGTAATATTGCTTTCTCCAATCTCACGTACGGAATATTGAGGAATTCCTTTTGCATATTCCTGTTCAAATACTTTCCCGTCACGGTTAACCATGACGTGAAATTTTGTGCTTAATGCATTTACACAACTTACACCGACCCCGTGTAAACCGCCACTTACTTTGTAAGTATTTTTATCGAATTTACCGCCGGCATGTAACACAGTCATTACCACTTCCAATGCGCTCTTTTTTTCCTTTTTCATTATACCGGTCGGAATGCCGCGGCCATCATCCTTTACCGTTATGGAATTATCTTCATTGATAGTGACAACTATATTCTTGCAAAACCCGGCAAGAGCTTCATCAATTGAGTTATCAACTACTTCATACACCAGATGATGGAGGCCTTTATTGCCAACATCTCCGATGTACATAGCGGGGCGCTTTCTTACTGCTTCCAGGCCTTCCAGAACCTGGATACTGTCTGCGCCATAACCATCTAATTTGGGGATCATTACTTCTGCTGTTTCTGCTGTCATATTAAGGGATAAAAACGTGGTAACGTTTGTAAAAAATTTAGTGATGCGAAGTTACAAATAATAAGCTCAAACACCTAAAAAGGTTCTGAATTTGAAGCAGTTTTCTGCACAAGTTTTAAAGAAAAAATTATTGGTAAAAATTATTGAGTTCGAAGCATGAAATTAAAGGCTTTCAGAAAATCTTAAATCATCGTTTCCGGTACTAAAATGTAAACCTTAAAGTTGCTTATCTTTGCAGATATTTTTTTAAATGCAATCAGCTCAAAACATTTTATCAGTGGCCTTAAATCACCCTGTAATGGTTGAAGAAATGGAATTGGTGCATCATAAAAAACAAATGATTCCCGGAACTGTTCAATACGTGATTAACCGGTATAAAAAAGTTCCAAATGCTACATTTGAAGATACGGGGATGATGGTTTATAATTATAAAACGGAAGATAATAAAAACAGTAATCTTGAATTGGTATTTTGCGTTACCGGAAATCGTTATTGCCGGCAAAAAGAGTCGGAATGTAATTTTTGCAGGCACTCCCAGTCGCACTTGTGCCAGGAAGTAGTTGAAACAGTTGATGTGGCCGCTTTTCGCTTTAATTCAGATCATCTTTCTCAATTTGTAAAGGATGTTAAAACCACTTCATTTTCTGAAGACATTTTAAACTTTAGCCACACTTCTTCATTTTCAAAAACGTTACCTCTATGCAGCAAAACCAGGATGGTATTGGATGCATTGTTAAACCATTCTTATTCCGAAAGTTTGGAAAATATTTTTATAAATGCGCAAACCCAAATGTTGCTTTTATATAGTATGGAATGCATAGCCGGTGAAGGCGAAGATTCCTTTTCCTGCAAGTTCCTGGCTAATGAAGCAGACCGTGAAAAAATAGCGTTGGCCCGTGAAATATTATTGGAACATATAAGTGAACCGTTAACTATTAAGGAACTCAGCCGCAAAGCAGCGATTAATGAATGTTATCTGAAGAAAGGTTTTAAAGAATTGTACGGCACAACAATCTTCGATTTTTTCCAGAGTCAACGAATGGAGCATGCCAAGTATCTTTTATATGAGAAAGGTCTGAGCGTGACTGACGTTTCAGGAATGCTGGGTTACTCCTCTATATCGCATTTTTCAACTGCCTTTAAAAAGCATACCGGGTTAAAGCCTTGCGAATTACTTTTCCATTAATCTTCCATATTTTTTTTCTTGTAAAGCCGTGATAACGGCTTACGCTTTTCTATATTTCTTGTAAATTCTTATTGCCGCCATAAGAATAATTGCGAGGGAGACTAATCCCGCAACTCCCCAAACCACACTGAGCAATTGTTTTGCGACAGCGAGCATTACAATGGCAATTAAAAATAGCGTGGCTACTTCATTCCATATCCTCAACTTTTGCGATGACCATTTAAAATTCCCTCGTTGTTGTTGCAGAAAGATTGAATGCAGGCTCAGGTGGTAAATAAATAAAGCAAGCACAAAAAAAAGTTTTATTAAAAGCCATGTTGGTAAGCTGCCATATAAAATTCCAATCCATATTCCAAAGATCAAAGTAAGAATTGCGGAAGGCCACGTGATTCCATACCATAATCGCTTTTGCATCACGCTAAATTGTTTTAGAAGAATACTGCGCTCCGGCTCATGTTTCGCATTCGACTCGGCACTATACACAAACAGCCGCACTATATAAAATAAGCCGCTGAACCAGGTGACCACAAAAATGATATGTAAGGCTTTTATGTAGAAGTACATCTTTATCAATACATTTAAATGATACCTAACCCGCCGATGTTAATCTCAAAGTCATGCGGCTACATAGCGAGCTAACGCATTCACCCATAAAGGATCAACGTTAAGGCAGGGGATCATTGTAAAAGATTTTCCACCTGCCTCTATAAATATATCTTTTCCTCTAATCGCAATTTCTTCCAGTGTTTCCAGGCAATCGCTTACAAATGCGGGGCATAGAATTAACAACTCTTTTATTCCTTCCGCAGGCAGTTCCTGTAATCTAATATCAGTAAACGGTGTCAGCCATCCCTTGCCTAGTCTTGATTGGAAAGAAACAGCATACTTATTTGGCGGAATGTTTAGCTTTTCGGTAACCAGCCTGGTGGTAGTAAGAACCTGGTGCCGATAGCAGTGAGCATGAGCGACCGATGGGGCTTCGCAGCAATTTTCTACCTGCAGGCAATGGCAACCGGTAATATCAGATTTTCGTATATGCCTCTCTGGTATACCATGATAACTAAATAAGATCTGGTCATAAGCCTGGTTCAAAAAAGGTCTTATTTTTTCAGCCAGTGCCTGTATGTATTCAGCATCACTATAAAATGGTTTTACAAATGAAAGCCTGAATGAATATTTTTTCCGGTTATAAATTTCTTTTGCATATTCAACTGCGGTTTCATAACTGGACATTGCATAATGCGGATACAAAGGCACGGCTATTACTTCTTCAAGTGCAGGGTTTCTTCTTAATAAGGCATCAAAGCCTTCCTGTGGATTTGGACTTCCATACCGCATTGCAATTTCCACCGGTAAATCAATTTCTTTTGCAAGTTCGGCTTTCAGCTGCCTGGTGATTTCAATTAAGGGCGAACCTTTTTCGGTCCAAATGGTTCTATAGGCTTCAGCGGATTTAGGGGCACGAAAAGGAACTATTATCCCTTTAACAAGCAATGCCCGTGTAAGCCAGGCTTTATCTATCACCCTCTTATCCATTAGAAACTGGTGCAGATACTTTCTCAAATCTTTAACAGATGTGGTAGCCGGGGAACCGAGGTTCATCAGCAAAATTCCTCTTTTAGCTATCATTTAATAAAAATATGCGCAAATTTAAGCCCCTTATGATAAAGCAACTGCTTATATTTTTAGCCGTTTATATAGGGGATGTACGGTTGACGCTTTCAATATGTCAACTCGTACGCAGAGAATGATTCTAATCATACATTAGTATGATAAACCTCATTAAAAATAATTTTAGTTTTAAGTTTCTTTGGCAAAAAATAAAAGCTTGTTTATCCGGACGAGTCTCATATTATACTTTATGACTTTTTCGTGACTTTTCAGGGATTACATAAAAATATTTTTGTAACCATTCATGATTTGGATAGAACCATCAAATAATTCACTTAATAATTTCTGCGTTGCAGGTATTAATTACCGTAAAAGCGATATCAGTATTCGTGGTAAATTTTCGATTTTGCCCGAGCATGCCCTGTTAGTTTTGAAACAGGCAATAGAAAAAAAATTCCCCGGCTGTTTAGTCTTATCTACCTGCAACAGAACTGAGATTTATGGTATGTGCGATCACCCTCACGAACTCATAGAGATGCTTTGTATTCATACTCACGGAAACATGAAGGAGTTTATCGACCATGGGTATCAATATAAAGGGCTTTCGGCTGTTAACCATTTATTTAAAGTGGCTGCAGGCCTGGATTCCCAGATAATTGGAGATTATGAGATTTTATCTCAGTTGAAACAGGCAACAAAGATTTCAAAAGAAAATAAATGTCTTAACAGTTTTATGGAGCGTGTTATCAATTACGCATTGCAGGCGTCCAAAGAAATAAAAACAACCACCAAATTAAGTTCCGGAACGGTATCGGTATCTTATGCATCTATTGAGATAATTAAAGAAAGGATTCAGGATGTGAGTAATAAAAAAATATTGTTAGTCGGTACTGGTAAATTCGGTGCGCATATTGGCCGCAATCTTAAAAATTATCTACCTGGTGCATCACTATTCTTCACGAATCGTACAGATGAAAAAGCTCTGAATTTGGCAAAGGAATGCAATGCAACGTTTGTTCCGTATCAAAATTTATCTATACAAGCCGATGATGCTGACATCATAATTGTTAGCTCCACTGCCGAAAATTATACGATTCACCCATCATTTTTTGCGGCCAATAGATCCCGGTTGATACTTGATCTTTCCGTTCCGCAAAATGTAGACCCGGCTGTGGAAAATATAAATGGAATTTCTCTTTTAAACGTTGACGAAATATCCGTTATACTTGATAAAACAATTTCGCTTCGCCAGGCTGAAATTCCCAAGGCCGTTTCCATTATATATATAACTATTGAAAAATTAATGGGATGGTATAACAAGCAATGCAATAATCCTTTATTGCAAAAGGTAAAAAATCAGTTGTATGAACTCAGCGAAATTCATTTTACAAATGAATTCAGCGAAGAAAAAATTCACAAAGCGGTATCTTCGCTCGCAATACAATTGCACAATCAAAATAACAAAGGTTGCCAGTGCATTACTGCATTAAGCACTTACCTTCACATGAATTGAAATACTCAATTAAGATAGGAACACGTGAAAGTCAGTTGGCTGTATGGCAAGCTACTCTTGTGCAACAACTTTTAAAGGAAAAAGGAACCGAGTCTGAACTCATTTTTATAAAAAGTGAAGGAGACTTAGATACTATCACACCTTTGTATGAATTAGGCGTGCAGGGCATTTTTACAAGATCATTAGACGCAGCGTTATTAAATAACCGAATCGATATAGCCGTACATTCTTTAAAAGATGTGCCGGTAAAATTGGCTCAGGGTATTCAACAAGCCGCCGTATTGAAAAGAGCTTCTTTTAAAGATATTTTTGTTTTTAAAGATAATTGTGGTTTTTTGGCGGATAAAGATAGCAAGGCTCTAATTGCAACCAGCAGTTTGCGCCGGAAAGCACAATGGCTACATCGCTATCCAAAACATTCTTTTGAAAATTTGCGTGGCAATGTTAATACGAGGCTGCGAAAAGTAACTGAGCATAACTGGAACGGAGCGATTTTTGCAGCTGCGGGATTGGAAAGAATTAATCTTCGTCCGGAAAATTCTATTGATCTTGATTGGATGTTGCCTTCGCCTGCACAAGGCGCCATCACTATAGTCTGCAGAAAGAGTGATACATCAATTTATGAACTTTGCAACGGACTAAATGATAACAATACAGCTTTATGCACAAAGCTTGAACGTGATTTTTTAAAGACTTTATTAGGCGGATGTGCGACGCCTATAAGTGCTTTGGCCCGGGTTGAAAATGACACCGTTATCTTTAAAGGAAATATTTGCACACAGGATGGGAAGCATAAAATAGAAATAGAAAAAAAACAACTTATTCAAAATAGTAATGGCCTGGGAATTCTTGCAGCTGGTGAATTGCTTGAAAATGCGGACGCTCAAAAAATAATTTTCTCGATTAGAAATGCCTCGTAAAATTCACATATTAAGTACAGTAACGGTTGGAGATAGGTTCGTCACAAAAGCGGCCTTAAGTAATATCGTTTTAGATGAATTTTCTTTTATTAAAACACAGGAAATAATCGATAACAAAACAGCAGCAAGAATAAAAAATTTATTATCTCATGAAATTATAGCAATTTTTACCAGCATGAACGCAGCTAACGCGGTTGGAAAATTTATGCATCCCCAAACTTCGTGGAAAATTTTTTGCGTAGGCAATACAACCAAAAAATTGGTGAAGAAAATATTTGGTGAAGAAAATATTGCAGGGACTGCAGATAGTGCAGATGAATTAGGAGAAAAAATCATATCGGATCCATCAGTAAAAAGTACTATATTTTTTTGCGGTGATCAACGAAGAGATGAATTACCCGATAAGCTTAAAAGAAATAATATAGAGGTTGAAGAAATAGTTGTCTATAAAACAATTGAAACGCCAAAAAGTATCTCTATTGCATATGATGGAATTTTATTTTTTAGCCCGAGTGCAGTAAAAAGTTTTTTTTCAAAAAATTCCGTAAATACAAGCACTCGTTGTTTTGCAATAGGCTCCACAACGGCTACTGCCTTACAATCTTTTATTTCGCAACCTGTTATTGTTGCTGAAAAGCCCGGAAAAGAAAATCTGCTGAATCTTGCCATAGATTATTTTAGCAAAGAAAAAATCGTCTAATGCAATTAAAGAACGATCTGCTTTTAAGGGCTTTAAGAAAAGAAAAGGTTGGGAGACCTCCTGTCTGGATGATGAGACAGGCAGGAAGATATTTACCATCCTATATGAAATTGCGTGACAAGTATGATTTTTTTACAAGAATTCGAACTCCTGAACTCGCAACAGAAATAACATTACAACCGGTAGATCAAATAGGGGTAGACGCTGCAATAATTTTTTCTGATATATTGGTGATCCCACAGGCAATGGGTGTAGAGGTTTTGATGGAAGAGGGAAAGGGCCCTTCTCTTCCGCGTGTTATTAAAACACAGAAAGATATTGATGGACTAACTTTAAATAATATTGAAGAAGAGTTAAGTTATGTCACAAAAGCCCTATCATTAACGAGGAAAGAATTAAACGGACGGGTGCCATTAATTGGGTTTGCCGGTGCTCCATGGACCATTCTTTGTTATATGATCGAAGGTAAAGGAAGTAAAACATGGGAAAAAGCAAAACAGTTTTGTTATACCCAACCCGGTCTTGCAAAGCAGCTATTACAAAAAATAACAGATTCAACAATTATTTATTTAAAAGCCCAGGCAAAAGCTGGTGCTGATGTATTGCAGGTTTTTGATAGCTGGAGCGGCTGCCTGGGCCCCGCAGATTTCAAGGTTTTTGCTCAGCCTTATTTAATACAAATTGCAGATGCACTTGCAAAAGAAGTCCCGGTTATTTTATTTCCAAAAGGAAGCTGGTATGCCTTAAAGGATTTAAGCAAAAGCTCCGCTTCAGGCCTTGGGCTGGATTGGTGTATATCGCCAAAAATGGCAAGAGATTTAACTGAAAACAAAATTACTTTACAAGGAAATTTTGATCCTGCGAAATTGCTAATGCCGGTAAATGAAATTAAAAAAGACGTTAAAAAAATGATTGAGGAATTTGGTGTGGAAAGTTATATCGCAAATTTAGGCCATGGCATTACGCCGGATATTCCTGTTGAAAATGCTAAAGCATTTGTTGATGCAGTGAAAGAATATAGTATTATCTAGGCGCAAAAGAGGACCAGCCCGGGCATGTCAAAAAAAATTTTAAAAATGTCAGTCAAAGAAAATTGGAGAGAATATATTGAAGATCTTCAAAACCGCATTTGTATCGCATTGGAAAAAACTGATGGGAAAGGAAATTTTATCGAAGATAAGTGGGAGAGAAAAGAAGGTGGTGGTGGTAAAACAAGGGTGATTTCAGGTGGAAGTATATTTGAAAAAGGTGGTGTAAATACTTCAGTTGTTTTTGGAGACGTAACAGAAACAATGAAAACTCAACTAAAAATAGCAGGAACTGGGTGGTTTGCATGCGGCTTGAGTTTGGTGTTGCATCCTTTAAATCCTTTTGTTCCGACGGTTCATTGCAACTACCGGATGTTTGAATTGTATAATGAAAATGATGAGGTAATTGATCGCTGGTTTGGCGGGGGAACGGATCTCACTCCTTACTACCTGTTTGAAGAAGATGCTATTCATTTTCATCAAACTTATAAAAAGGTTTGTGATCAATTCGATGTATCCCTCTATCCAAAATTTAAAAAAGATTGTGACAACTATTTTGTGAACTGGCACCGGAACAATGAACGAAGGGGAGTCGGCGGAATTTTCTATGACTATCAAAGGCCTTCCGAAAACCAGGATGTAAATTTTTGGATGGCCTTTAGCAGGGCTTGCGGGGATGCATTTTTACCCGCTTATCTGCCGATCGTTGAAAAAAGAAAAGGAATATCTTTTAATAAAAGTCATAAGTATTGGCAGGAAATAAAACGGGGTAGATATACAGAATTTAATCTTGTACATGATCGTGGAACTCTATTTGGATTGAAGACAAATGGCAGAACCGAAAGTATCTTAATGAGCTTACCGCCAACTGTTAGATTTGAATATGATTTTAATCCTGCTCCCGGAAGTGAAGAAGACAAGGTTTTACAGGTATGTTTGCAGCCGGTTGATTGGATCAATACCTGATTATTTCATGTTTTAATTAGAGATATGTATTTACAAAGAAGAAACAGGATACTGCGCCAATCAACTTCAATAAGAAGATTGGTTGCAGAAACTACTTTAACACCTAATGATTTTATTGCTCCGTTATTTATTGATGAAGGTGAAAATGTAGCCTTTCAAATTCCATCGATGCCGGAATATTTTCGTTACTCGATTGATGGCACAATAAAAGAGGTAAAAGAATTATGGAGCCTGGGTATTAAAAGTGTTTTGCTATTTATTAAAGCTCCCGATGAATTAAAAGACAATACCGGTAAAGAGGCGTGGAATGATAATGGCCTGATGCAAAGAAGTATTAGGGCAATTAAAGATGCGGTTCCGGAAGTAGTTGTCATGACCGACGTAGCTTTAGATCCTTATTCATCTTACGGGC
Source organism: uncultured Chitinophagaceae bacterium (assembly GCA_963798665.1). Lineage (GTDB taxonomy): Bacteria > Bacteroidota > Bacteroidia > Chitinophagales > Chitinophagaceae > Ginsengibacter. The sequence goes on from CAWCUN010000009.1 coordinate 221,484, forward strand.
ATGATGGTATTGTAAAAGACGGGGAAATAGTAAATGATGAAACTGTTGAAGCGCTGGTAAAAATGAGCCTTAGTCATGCAAAAGCAGGGGCAGACTTTGTGGCTCCAAGCGATATGATGGATGGTCGGATTGGCGCCATACGTGAAGCATTGGAGAAAAATAATTTCACGAAAACCGGCATTATGGCGTACAGTGCAAAATATGCTTCCTGTTTTTATGGCCCATTCCGTGATGCACTGGATTCCGCACCAGGGTTTGGCGATAAGAAAACTTATCAAATGGATAGTGCCAACAGGATAGAGGCCATAAAAGAAGCTATTATGGATGAAGAAGAAGGTGCTGATATCATAATGGTAAAACCTGCTCTGGCATATCTCGATATAATCCGTGAAGTAAAAGAAAGTGTAACCCTTCCCGTTAGTGCCTATCATGTCAGTGGCGAATATGCTATGATAAAAGCTTCTGCACAAATGGGTTGGGTAGATGAAGATCGGGCAATTATCGAATGTCTTACTTCTATTAAAAGAGCCGGTGCAGATTTAATTGCAACCTACTTTGCAAAAGATGCAGTGAAGTTACTGTCTCGATAATCCCTGTGGTTAGTAGCATTAGGGTTTTGATTCTAACTTTCGCAATCACACTTTTCACATTCACACTTTTTAAAAAATTATGACGTACACCAGTAATCGCAGTAAACAACTATTTTACGAGGCACAACAATCAATTCCCGGCGGCGTTAACTCCCCGGTAAGAGCATTTAAAAGTGTGGGTGGAACACCTGTATTTATACAATCTGCAAAAGGTACTTACCTGTTTGATGAAGACGGGAATAAATACATTGATTATATTAATTCGTGGGGACCAATGATTTTGGGTCATGCATATGCGCCCGTTGTGAAAGCCATCCAGGAAAAGGTTTTGGATTCTACTTCGTTCGGGGCGCCAACAGAATTAGAAACGCAAATGGCGGAACTTATAAAAAGTATGGTCCCAAATGTCGACCTTATAAGAATGGTAAGCAGCGGAACAGAAGCGTGTATGAGTGCCGTTAGGCTTGCAAGAGGTTATACAGGAAGAAATAAAATTATAAAGTTTGACGGTTGTTATCATGGCCATGCCGACTGTTTTTTAGTAAAAGCAGGAAGCGGTATCGCAACATTAAATATTCAAACCGTCCCCGGAGTTACCGCAGGCGTTGCTAATGACACATTAATAGCTCCCTATAATAATTTACCTGCAGTTGAAAAATTAATCGAAGAAAACAGAAGAGAAGTTGCGGCAATTATAATCGAACCGGTTTGCGGAAATATGGGATGTATTTTACCGCAAGCCGGCTTTTTAGAAGGATTGAGAAAGCTGTGCGACGAAGAAAATATCGTGTATATTTTTGATGAGGTAATGACGGGTTTTCGTTTGGCAAAAGGTGGCGCCCAGGAAAGATTGAACATCGATGCCGATTTGGTCACCTATGGAAAAGTTATTGGTGGAGGGTTACCTGTCGGAGCGTTTGGTGGAAAAAAAGAAATTATGCAACATATTGCTCCATTGGGAAATGTTTACCAGGCCGGTACTCTAAGTGGAAATCCAATAGCAATGATTGCAGGCTACACCATGCTTTCAGAATTAAAAAATAATCCTGCTATTTATTCTGAACTTGAAGAAAAAAGTGAACAGTTGAAAAAAGGAATTCATGAAGTTTTGGAACATAAAAAAATTCCTCATCGCATTAATACCATGGGCAGTATGATAAGCCTACATTTTTGTGATAGTGATGTTATTGATTTTGAAACAGCCTCTGGAGCCGATATTTCTTTATTCAACAAATTATTTCACCACATGCTTAAGAGTGGAATTTACCTTCCGCCGTCCGCGTATGAAAGCTGGTTTTTAAGCAATGCTCTAAATGCAGACGATATAAATAAGACTATTGCGGCATTAAATGATTTTCATTTTTGATTTTCATTGAAAAACAAGGTATAAAAAGAGCGAAGGGTGTCCTTCGCTCCTGCCCTAATAAAACCTAAATCAGCAAAAGTCTTATGGTTAAATCTTAAGCTATGAGAAATTATCAGGGTTTTTCCGTTAGCAACGGCCACATTGCCCAACGACCAAATGTGTACCCTTTAGGTTCTAATATTATGCCAAAGCACCGGTGTCAATACAAATTTTATTCGATTTTTATATTTTAACTTTTTAAGCACTATCAGCCTTTTAAAAAGCAAATTTTTGTAATTAATTATTTATCAATCTGGTTCCTCAAAGCCCGAAAATTTTGTTTACATTTTTGTGTATAATTCTACACAAACCCAACAATTAAAAAGAAAATTCCTGGATATCTCATTTGTTCTGCCTGATGACTTGTTAATTATTACCTTTGCATCCTTTTTATAGTATTGAAAGGTTAGTAAAATGAAGTTAAAATATCCTGAGCTCAGGCAATTAGATTTAACTAAGATCGCAGAGGAAATACTTGAACGTTGGGAAGATGAAAAAACGTTTGAAAAAAGTATCACCATTCGTGAGGCAGCGCCCCCATTTGTGTTTTATGAGGGGCCTCCAAGTGCCAATGGAATGCCGGGCATTCACCACGTAATTTCCAGAACTTTGAAAGATCTTGTTTGCCGCTATAAAACCATGAAAGGGTTCCAGGTAAAAAGAAAAGGAGGATGGGATACACATGGCTTACCAGTTGAGCTTGGCGTCGAAAAATTATTAGGTATTACAAAGGAAGATATCGGAAAAAAAATATCAGTTGAAGAATATAATGCAACTTGTCGCAGAGAAGTTTTAAAATTTAAGGATAAATGGGATGAGCTAACAAAGAAAATGGGTTATTGGGTTGATCTTAAAAACCCCTACATCACGTTCGAAAATGATTATATTGAAACGTTATGGTGGTGTCTCAAGGAACTATATAAAAAAGGATTTCTTTATGAGAGTGTTAGTATTCAGCCTTATTCTCCTGCAGCTGGTACCGGGTTAAGTTCGCATGAGCTTAACCAGCCGGGCACTTATAAAGATGTGAAAGACACGAGTGTTGTTGCCATGTTTAAGGCAGTGAAAAATAAGAGATCGGCATTTTTATTTGAGGCGGCTAAAAGTGATCAACTTTTTTTTCTTGCGTGGACCACTACTCCATGGACGTTGCCTTCTAATCTCGGATTAACAGTTGGAGCAAACATTGATTATGTTCTTGTACGAACTTTTAATCCGTATAGCGGCAAACCTTGTGCGGTGATTCTTGCAAAAAATCTTTTGCATAAATATTTCCCGGAACATCTTGATGAATGGACAGAAGCCAACAATACGGAATTATACGAAGCAATAATAAACTGGATGGATAAGGGATCGGATGAAAGCATCATAGAAGAAAATTCAACTGTTTTAAAAAGTGAATTTGATAATCTTATAAAAAAGAAACAGCTTCCATACAAAATACTTCTCCAAGTTAAAGGATCACAAATTGAAGGTCTGGAATACGAACAACTTCTTCCGTCAGAAGCAAATACTTTAGAAAAAATTCAGGAAGTAACTCCGCAGGCCGAGCCTTTTAAAGTGATAACCGGAGATTTTGTTACCACAGAAGATGGAACCGGAATTGTTCATACTGCTCCTGCTTTTGGTGCTGACGATTTTAAAGCAGGTAAAAAGAATAACCTCGGTATTTTAACCCTTGTTGATAAAGAAGGAAAATTTGTGAATGGAATGGGAGAGTTCAGTGGCAGGTTTGTAAAAAATTACAAAGATGACCCTCATTATATAGATGTAAACGTAGATATTTCGGTCAAGCTAAAAAAGGAACACCAGGCATTTAAGATTGAAAAATATGAACATAATTATCCGCATTGCTGGCGCACCGATAAACCTATAATTTATTACCCTCTTGATGCATGGTTTATCAAGACAACGGCTGTAAAGCAGCGGATGATTGAATTGAATAATACCATTAACTGGAAACCTGCTTCCACGGGCACCGGGAGGTTTGGTAACTGGCTGGAGAATATGGTTGACTGGAATTTAAGCAGGAGCAGGTTTTGGGGCACACCGTTACCCATTTGGCGAACAGAGGATGCGTCCGGGGAAAAATGTATAGGCTCAATAGCGGAATTAAATAGTGAAATAAGAAAAGCGGCAGAGGTTTTGGGTGGAGATACTAATACCCACTACCTGCATGAAGGTATTCTTGATTTGCATAAACCTTACGTTGATGATATAATTCTGGTTTCAAAAACAGGTAAACCTATGTTTCGTGTTCCGGATTTAATTGATGTATGGTTTGATAGTGGTGCCATGCCTTATGCACAATGGCATTTCCCTTTTGAGAATAAGGAGGTGTTTGAACAAAATTTTCCTGCAGATTTTATCGCTGAAGGTGTAGATCAAACAAGAGGCTGGTTCTATACTTTGCACGCATTGGGAGCTTTATTATTTGACAGCGTTGCTTACAAAACCGTAGTAAGTAATGGATTGGTGCTCGATAAAAATGGTAATAAAATGAGTAAGCGGGTAGGCAATGTTGTCGACCCGTTTGAAACACTTGATATTTTTGGACCAGATGCTACAAGATGGTATCTAATTACCAACGCATCACCATGGGATAGTTTAAAATTTGATATTGAAGGAATAAGGGAAGTCCAACGAAAATTTTTTGGGACATTATATAACACTTACCAATTCTTTGCATTGTATGCCAATGTAGATGAATTTGTTTTTGACGAAAACCATATCCCGATAAAGGAACGCCCTGAAATTGACCAATGGATCATTTCATCTCTAAACTCACTTGTAGAGTCGGTTACTAAGAATTTGGACGATTTTGAACCAACACCTGCCGGACGTGCCATTGAAAATTTTGTGGATGAGCATTTAAGCAACTGGTATGTAAGGCTGTCGCGTCGGAGGTTTTGGAAAGGAGAATATGAGCACGACAAAATTTGCGCTTATCAAACTCTTTATGAATGTTTGCAGGTGTTAAGCAGGTTAATTGCACCCATAGCTCCATTTTTTTCTGATTGGCTTTTTTTAAATCTTAATGAGGTAACCAAAAAATTTCCCGAAAAATCTGTTCATCATATCGATTTTCCGAAAGCCAATGATAGCCTAATTGATAAAACTTTAGAAGAACGAATGCAGTTGGCCCAGGATATTTCATCTTTAATTTTATCGCTTCGCAAAAAGGTGAACATTAAAGTAAGGCAGCCGCTGCAAAAGGTGATCATACCTGCAATCGACAATTCTTTTGCCCGTCAAATCAAAATGGTAGAGGATATCATAAAATCTGAAACAAATATCAAAGAAGTGGAGCTTTTGCCTGCAAATAATGGGTTTATCAGGAGAAAAGCCAAAGCGAATTTTAAAACACTGGGTAAAAAACTTGGCAATAAAATGAAATGGGCTGCAGAAAAGATACAACAGATTGAAGATAAGGAAATTGACCGGATACAATCTGGAAATTACTTATTAAATCCTGGCTATAAAGACAACGGGGAAACTCCTATTTTGCTCTCGGCGGATGATATTGAAATCTCGACCGATGAAATTGTGGGCTTTGAAGTGGCAGTAAAGGGCAATTTGACAGTGGCACTTGATATTGTTCTAACCGACCATCTTAAAAATGAGGGTTTTGCCCGTGAATTCGTAAATCGCATTCAAAATTTGCGAAAGGAGAAAAATTTTGAGCTAACTGACAAAATTATTGTAAATGTTGTAAATGATGAAGTCGCAAGCGTTCCAATTACTGAATTTAATAACTATATTTGCGCCGAAATTTTGGCAGATGAGCTTGAATTCGTTCCAAAATTACCCGGTGGCATTACAATTGATGTCAACAATCACTCTTTAACAGTTAATGTAACGAAAAAAGGAAAATAAGATGGCTACTCAGAAAAAAAAGGCAACCCAAATTGCAAAAAAAGCGATAGCAAAGAAAGTTTCTTCAGCTAAAAGAGACAATACAAATAAAAATACAAAAAAGGCAAAAAAACCTGCCTCTGCAAAGAATTCGTCGCTTGCAAAAAAGGCAGTTGGAAATAAAAAACAGCCATCAAAAGTTGTAACTTCTTCGAAAAAATCAGCTAACCCTATTTCTAAATCTTCACCGGCTAAAAAATCTGCTAAGCCGGGAGTAAAAAAAGCAGCACCTAAGAAATTGGCTAATTCAAATAAAAAAGCGATAGCAAAAAAATCTGCCGTTCAGAGTAAAAAATCTGTTGTTACTTCAAAAAAGGCAGCACCTGTAAAAAAGACAAAGCCCAGTGAAACAAAACAAACCTCGTCGAAAACACCTGTAGTAAATATGAGCGAACACAAAAAAGAGTTGAAAAAAGCCTTGACTGAAGCAAAAAAGATTAAGGGAGCAGGTAAAAAGACGGAAAAGCCGTTTGTAATGCCAAAAACAAATACCGAAAAATCACGCAAGTACGAACCTCAATTTATTAAATCTGTCCTTGACCAGGCGCCCGAAGAAGATAATGGTCCGACAATGCGTTACAGCGATAACGAACTTAATGAATTTAAAGAGCTCATTTCAAGAAAATTAGAAACAGCAAAAAAAGAGCTCGGCTATTTGCAGGGACTAATTACACGTAAAGATGAAATGGGTGGCGATGATACAGATAATCGTTATATGACAATGGAAGACGGAAGTTTAAGCATGGAAAGAGAACAATTGAGCCAGATGGCCAGCCGGCAAATAACTTTTATTGATCACCTTGAAAAAGCAATGATGCGGATTGAAAATAAGACGTATGGAATTTGCAGGGTTACCGGCAAACTGATAGATAAAGCCCGCTTAAGAGCCGTTCCTCATGCTACATTATCTATTGAAGCTAAAATGGGAATAGCACGATAAAAATATTTTCAAAATATCTTAAAAGAGAATGGCCCATAAGCGTTCTCTTTTTTTATTCAATGCAAAATGTTTAGAGAATTACGAACCATAATTTGTCCTGTAGATGATATTCAGTTATGAAACAATTTCATAACGTGTGTAATCGAAAATTTTTTAAGTTGTAGAGTTCGAAGGTTCAACCAGGTCCCATAGGTTTCCATACAAGTCAGAGAAAACAGCAACCCTGCCCCATGCTTCATAGGCCGGCTCCCGTATAATTTTTATATTGTTGTCCAGCAGATTTTGATAATCTCTTTGAAAATTATCAGTGTATAAAAACAAAAATACTCTGCCTCCTGTTTGATTGCCTATCCTGGTTCGCTGTTTATCATTTGCCGCCCTTGCCAATAGTAAATCACAACCTGCCGAACCCGATGGTGCTATTAATACCCATCGCTTCAATTCAGACAACCGGGTATCTTCAATGAGTGTAAAATGTAATTTTTTAGTATAAAATTCTATCGCTTTGTCATAATCATCAACAATTAGGGCAATATGCACAATTTTTTGTTTCATATTTTTTAAAGTTAAAAGTCATTTCACCTCCTGCATATCTACAAGTCTTTTATAGAATCCATCGATAGCCATAAGGTTCATATGGTTTCCTCTCTCAACGATTTTACCTTTTTGTAAAACAATTATTTCATCTGCGTGGCGAATAGTACTTAACCTGTGTGCAATAACTATACTGGTACGATTGCTCATCAGATTGTTGATAGCATCCTGTACAAGCCTTTCGCTTTCGGTATCCAATGATGATGTGGCTTCATCAAGAATTAATATTGGTGGATTTTTTAAAACGGCTCTTGCAATAGTTGTTCTTTGCTTCTCACCTCCGCTTAACTTGTTTCCCCTTTCACCAATATTTGTTTCATAAGCATTTTCTTTTTGCAGAATAAAATTATTAGCGTTGGCAATTTTAGCCGCATGTTCAATCTGTGCTACCGTGAATTTATCCGTTCCCAATGCTATATTGTTAGCAATAGTATCATTAAACAGGATAGCCTCCTGCGTTACAATTCCCATATGATTGCGGATAGATTCTATTGAGTAATTTTTAATATTGATTCCGTCAATCAATACCTCACCTTTTGTTACATCATGAAAACGAGGAACGAGATCAGCCAATGTGCTTTTACCTGCCCCCGAGGAGCCTACGATTGCTACACTTTTGCCTTTTTCTATAGTAAGGTTGATATCTTCCAACACCACTTTGTCTTCATAATAAAACGATACATTTTTAAATTCAATATTGCTCTTAAATTCCTCCATTTTTATGGGATTTGCGACTTCCCGTATGCCGACATTTTCCGCAATAAGATTTTCGATGCGTTCAATACTTGCGGAGCCCTTCCTAATATTGTAGGACGCCGAAGACAGATTTTTTAATGGTTGTATAAGCTGTGAAAAAATAATGATATAAGTGATGAAATCTCCCGGGTTTAAAAATGAATTTCCCAGAACTAATTGCCCTCCAAACCAAAGGACACAAACAATTGCAAACACTCCAAGTACTTCACTCACCGGCGAGGCAGAGTCCCGCTTAACATTAGCTTTGTTTTTAATGATAAATAATTCTTCATTTTGGGTTCGCAACTTACTGTACTGCTTTTTTTCAGCATTAAACGCTTTTATGATACGAATGCCACCGAGTGTTTCATCAATAGTTGAAAGGATGGCACCTAGTTTTTCCTGGACGCCTGTACTTTGTTTTTTTAAAGAACGCCCAATTCTTCCAATTATGAACCCCGAAACCGGCAGAAAAAGCAACAGGAAAAGTGTAAGCTGGGGACTCAAAATAATCATGTAAAGAAAAAAGAAAAGAATAGTCACAGGTTCCCTGAAAAGCGTTTCCAATAAATTCATAACCGAAGTTTCCACGTCAACCAGATCATTGGTCATACGGCTCATAATATCACCTTTCTTCTGATCATTAAAATAACCAATAGGCAATACGAGGATTTTTTTGAACATCCTGCTGCGCATATCATTAATAACGGCATTTCTTATGGGCGTAATGAAATAAATTGACAGGAACAGAAATATATTTTTTAGAATAATAGCAGCTAAAACCAAAAGGCAAATAATCCCAAGACCTTTAATATCACCGCCCGGTGTTTTAATCAAATCCGATAGCCAAATTTTCAAAAAATTGACAGGATTTAGTTTTGAAAAAAAACCAGTGCCGCTGCCACTAATAGAAGAAAGTGCATCATTCTTTTTAAAAATAAGTAAGAGAAATGGACTCAAAAGGCCCAGGGAGATTACGGAGAATAAGTTAGAAAGTACATTGAAACTGAAGTAAGCAAAAATTAATTTTGGATATTTTGATACATATCGGAAAATAACACGTAAACTCTTCATCAAATGTGTTGAAAATTACTATAATATGGTAATAGAGGCAAAGTAACTAATTTTACAGAGATCAATAGGTATATACAATGACAGAAAGTAAAAGGCAAAAGCAGGTGGCAATAGAAGTGTCAAAAGAATTGAATGACATATTTTTAAAGATGGGATTGAATATGCAAAATGGTGGTATGATTTCTATTTCATCAGTAAAAATTACCCCGGATCTTTATGAGGCCAGGATTTATTTAAGCTTATTTAAAGTAAAAAATCCTGATGAAGTTTTGCAAAAATTTAAAGAGCGCAGCAGCGAAATACGAGGCGAACTCGGCAAGCGTATGCGGCATCAGCTAAGAAGTATTCCCCAGCTTACATTTTATATTGATGACACACTTGACTATGTTTTTAAAATTGAAGAATTGCTGGATAATATTAAGAAGGAAGATAAAAACAAAAGGTAACGACGATTGGCAATGTTTGTCATCGACATTGAGTCGTATCAATTTTAAAGAATATTCATTGACCAGTTAAATAAATTAATCATAAACCTTGTATTTAAAATTTGCGTGGCGATATTTTAAGGCAAAAAAAAGTACTAACGCAATTAATATTATTTCATGGGTTACTGCGGCCGTTATTGCATTTTCAACCATGTGCCAGGTCCTTGTGTTGAGTGTTTTTAACGGTTTTGAAGGATTGGTTCAATCTCTTTATTCTAATTTTTATTCTGATGTAAAAGTGGTTCCTTCAAAAGGGAAAACGATAACACTTTCACCAGCCCAGGTTAATGAAATTCGAAACCTGGCAGGAGTAAAGGGTGTTTCATTAATAGCTGAAGAAAAAGCCTTGTTACAAAACGGGGAGCAACAAACAGTTGTTTTATTGAAAGGAGTGGATGCTAATTATTCCAGGGTTTCGGGTGTGCCAAACAAAATGTTACATGGTATTTTTGACGTGGGAACTACTGATGCTCCAAAACTTGTTCTTGGTTCTGGTATAGAGAATGCAGTTGGTGTTGAATCAGATAAAAATCTTTTTCCGGTTACTGTGTTTCTTCCTAAAAAAACAAACAGTTCAAATTCGAATCCTCTTTCTGCATTAAGTGAAGGCAATGCAAATACCTCGGGAAGCTTCGCTATTCAACAGGACTTCGATAATAAATATGTGATTACAAATCTTGCGTTTGTAAAGCAGCAAATGAACTATGCACCTGACGAATATAGTGCCCTTGAAATTTCCTTAATACAACCCGAAAGGTCAGACGAGTTTACTGAGAACTTGCAAAAAAAGCTTGGAGATAAATATAGAGTTGTTACAAAGTATCAGCAAAATATAAGTTTGTACAATTCGATGAGGCTTGAAAAATGGGTTATCTATGCGGTGCTGACGCTGATACTTATTATAGCAGCGTTCAACATGATTGGAGCATTAACCATGCTTGTACTTGAAAAAAGAAAAGATATTAGTGTTTTGCAATCGCTTGGCGCTGATAAAAGTTTCATAAAAAAAATATTCTTAAGCGAAGGACTTTTACTTGCCTTGACCGGTGCAGCCACAGGAATAGTGCTTGCTTTAATCATCTGTTTTCTCCAATTGAAATTTAAAATAATAAAACTTGTGGGAAATTCTTTTTTAATAGATTACTTCCCGGTAAAACTCGTGATCACGGATTTCATATTGGTTGCGGTAACGGCACTTATAATTGCATTTATTGCTTCATGGTTTCCCGCTAAAAAAGCATCGGACCAGGTATTTAATTTAAAGGCATAGCTAATAAGATGGACAATGCAAACGCAATGTTTTTAATCAGCAAGATACCATCATATACCAGGCACCTTTGCTAATAGTCGCCTAAAGTTGCAGGAAGTTGTGCTATGGCTTTTTTATACTGCTCTTCATTAGGGGCAGTACCGTGCCATTCGTGATTATTTTCCATAAAATCAACTCCCTTACCCATAACGGTTTTCATGATAATAGCAACCGGCTTCCCTTTACCTGTTAAAGTTTTTGCCTTTCGCAGAGTTGCTATAACTTCTTCCATATTATTTCCGTCCATTTCCAGGACCTGCCAATTAAATGCGAGAAATTTTTCTTTAACGCTGGTTAACTTCATCACATGTTCGGTAGTACCGTCGATTTGCTGGCCGTTGCGATCTACGGTTGAAATTAAATTATCTACATTATGCATGGCAGCATACATTATGGCTTCCCAGTTTTGTCCCTCATCCAGTTCTCCATCCCCGTGAAGAGAGTAAACGACATGTTCATCTTTATTCAATTTTTTTGCGGTGGCAGCACCAATTGCTACACTCATGCCCTGGCCAAGTGAGCCGGATGCTACCCTGATTCCGGGTAAATGCTCTGCTGTAGCGGGATGCCCCTGCAGACGTGAATCTATTTTGCGATAAGTATCCAATTCCTTCAAGGGGAAATATCCTGCTCTTGCAAGTGTGCTGTACCAAACTGGCGAAATGTGACCGTTCGATAAAAAGAATAAATCTTCTCCTTTTCCATCCATGTCGAAACCTTCTTTGCGTTCCATTATCTCATAATAAAGGGCCGTAAAAAAATCGGCGCAACCTAATGAGCCACCAGGATGACCGCTTTGAGCATTAAATACCATGCGGAGGCAGTCTCTTCGTATCTGCGCCGCTATATCCTTAAGTTCCTTAATTTCCATGCTTCATATAATTTACGTGCGAACGTACATCAAATTTTATGCGCCACAAAGCTCATTTATTAAGAGTTTTATCGTTTGCTTTTCTCTCCGGCTTTCCTTAACAACAAGATCATCGTAATAAGGCAACAGGATTAGACTATAGACAAACAATTTTCAAAAATGCTTTGATTTGTCAAAATCGTTTTTAACTTTGCACTTCCAACTCTTAAGAATTACTCCGCAAGCCCCTCACTCTCTTTAACAATATCTTCCGAAACTCAAATGCTTACAAATCGTTGCGTTTATAATGGTTGACTTACACCATTCCATCTCCTAAAATTTTCATCAAATTTTTTTTACAGCTAGCGAACCTTTCTGGGTAAGGCCGGTGGTTTACTGCTTTCCCCGATATTCTTTTAAACCGGTGAAACTTTCCATTTCTGTATGAATCCCGAAATTTTATTTTTTATCGCAGAAAAATTTCTGGTATGAGAATTTGGATTCATAAATTTTCTTGTAAAAATCAGGTAGGGTGGTCTTTGATTTTTATCCTGGCCTTTTTGGTTATCTCGCAGATTCCAATAGCCCAGGTTAGAGTATACAGTCTTGTTTATTCTGATAATATAAAAGGTGGAACAGCAATGTTTGGAAATACACTCTTGCATATTGTGGATGGAGGCGAAATCAATTTCAGGAAAATGAATGATAATAGCGCCAACGGAAACAGTATATATGGTAATGACAATGAAAACATGTTAAATATAGATATTGATGGAGACGCAGGAAACGGAAGTGTCACGAGGAACTCGTCTTCGTCTGACCTTATTCTGCCGGCCGGTACTAATACAATCAAACTTGCACGACTATATTGGGGCGGAAGAGTTAAAACTTCAGATTTTGATCTCACAATTGATTCCAATAAAATTATCAAAATACGAAAAGGTACCACAAACCCTTATTCAAATGTTACCGCGTCAGGAATAGATAAATTTACCATAAGCACGGGCTATACCCAATACCAGGCATATGCAGATATAACTGCACTGGTAAAAAATAATGGTGCCGGCACATATGAAGTTGGGAATGCACCGTTAAGTACCGGGCACATAGGAAACGGTGGTAATCATGGGGGATGGTGCATAGTAGTTGTTTATGAAAATAGCGCAATGAGCTATAACAGCATTCGTATTTATGATGGATTTAAACAGGTGTATAATAACGGGGATCCACTATCGTCAACAGTAGCGTTAACGGGTTTAAATGTACCATCAGGAGAATTGGCGCCAGGCGATGCGCAAATGGGTGTGCTTGCGTGGGAAGGCGATGCAAATTTGAATAAAGATTATTTAAAAATTAATTCCAATTTATTTTCAAATGTTACCAACCAACCCGACAACCCATGGAACGGAACAATAACCAATAATGGGGTACATGTTACGTCAAAAAATCCCAATTACACGAATCAAATGGGAATTGATATTGACCAGTTCGATGTGGGCACGGGCTATGGTATTTCACCAAATGCAAATTCAGTTACATTAGAATTTGGTACTGAAGCGGATCAATATTTTCCGGGTCTTTTTACGTTCAGCATTAAAATGAAAGACCCGACAATTACACTTGATAAAACAGTTAAAGATGCAAATAATAATCACCTCGGAGAAGCCAACGAGATACTTACTTATACGCTTAAAGGTAAAAACAGCGGGGCAGGTAATGCAAATTCAATTGAGTTAATCGATACTTTACCTTCAACGGTAACTTATGTGCCTAACTCCTTAAATGTTATCAGCTGCCCTGGTGTTATCTGCGGAATTCAAACTGACGAAGCGGGAGATGACATTGGTGAATATATAGACAACGGATTAGTTAAGACCGTGCAATTTAAGTTGGGAGTAGGCGCTACCCCTATAAATGGGGGTACTTTAAGCTCAGATGAAACTTATGAGGTTCAATTCCAGGTACGGGTGAATGATCCGGGCTTTGGCAAACATGTTCCTTCAATAATGAACATTGCCAGGATAAAAGCCCGGTCAGATGCCAATATAGATTTCGTTGACGACGGAACTGCTATAATCAATCCTGATTTCGGACCCTTGCCAGTTACAATGGTTTCATTTACCGGTAAGTTAGTGCAGAGCTATAAAGTTAAACTTGACTGGAGCACTTCAATGGAAATAAATTGCAGTACATATAAAATTGAAAGAAGCTTTGACGGGAATATTTTTTCGGAAGTTGCCAATGTCCCCGGTAACGGAACTACGTCTCTATTTCATTCCTATTCAGTTATCGATGATGTTGATTTAGCCGCAGGACCAATTGTTTATTATAGGATAAAGCAAATTGATTTTGATGGCAAAGGTTCTTATTCAAAAATTATTTCGTTAAAAGTAAAAAATGTAAATGGCCACGTTAATATTTCTCCTAATCCTTTTGCCAGGTATTTGAATATAAATATGGAATGGAATAGCCGTGAGGTCATTGCCCTCAGGATTATTAATATCCAGGGCAAGGAAATAATGTCAAAAAATATCCAGGTAAATAAAGGGCTTAATTATATTTCAATAAATGACTTATCGACGTTGCCTGCCGGAAGTTATGTTCTACAATTTGTTTCGGATACACAAAGATTTACTCAAAAAATCATTAAGCAATAATTCCTTTTGACTACTCACCTTCGCGGGCTGCTCCAGATGAGCAGCCTTTCTTATTTAAAATAATTCATTAGAAGTTCTTAATTCCAGTACTTATCCTTCCGAAGTTTAAATGAATTACAGTTTCATATAGCTTTGCAAAGCCTTTACATAATTTTCAAAAGCAGTAACTCCTGCGCTGTTGATTTTGCAAATAGTTTGCGGATAATTATTATTAAACTGCTTAATAATATCAATGTAGCCTGCATCTTTTAACTTATTGACCTGAACACTTAGGTTACCTGCTGTGGCATTTGTTTTCTCCTTTAGAAACGTAAACTCTGCCTCCTTCACACTGATAAGGAGTGACATAACGGCAAGGCGTAACTGCGAATGTAATATGGGATCGAGTTCTTTAAAATCCATCTTTGCGTTTTGCAATGTTCTTATAAAACTTTGCTCTTAAGATAAAGCCAGGAATAATCCATGCAAGTCCTGCTCCAAGCGCCACAAGCAGGTACGTGGTATAACTTTGATAGAATAGGGCTATAATACATAAAATCCAGCAGATGATGCCGCCAATAATGAACGGAGAAAATTTATTAATGCAACCAGAAATAAAAGTGGGAATTGCAAATAAAAGGAGGAGCAGTGGTAACGTTATATATCCAATATCTGCAAAAGCGCCGGCTATGGTTAAAACTAAAACACTTATTCCAAAGGCCAGCCATATATATTGATGCGCTTCATCTTTAAAGGTAACTGTCCGTTTGTATTTTTTTTCTCTCCGGTCAAAATAAAACTGCAATACAAAAGTGATGAGCATAAGATAAAAAGGATTGAAGGGCATGTTAATCCATCCAACAGCATCACCGTAAGCAAGTACAAAACATATTAGGTTAGTAAAGCCCCAAAGTAATGCACCCAGCCCGCTTTCATAATAATGATTTCTGGCCTCGCCAATCATCTTTGTAATTAATTGGAGGCTTTCCTGTTCCGAAAGTGATTTTTCTTCCATATTACCTTTCTTTTTTAAATTTAGATTGAAGCAAATAGCCCGGGATCAACCACGCGGCAATAATTGCAACTGCGATTAACAAAATCTGGTATTCCAGATTGACAAAGGGTGATATTATTGCAAGAACCCAACAACAAATTGCGCCAATTATCAGTGGTCTAAATTTCATGATTATGCCTGATAAAAAGGTGGGCATTCCATATAGTACCAATACCATGGGGTTAATCATTTCATATTTTTCAAAAGCAGTGCACATGAAAATCGCCAATATCATGCAAATGAAAAATACGATCCAAACAAATGAGTTTATTTCATCAGTATAGGTTCTTGCTCTCCTGGATTTTTTTATTTTTCTCAAATAAATGACTTGAAAAATAAGTACCAAATAAACGACTATCCACACCAGGTAAGCTTTGGGGTAATTAAAAAAATACACTCCTCCAAAGTTTACGATACAACAAAACAGGATTACCCAGCCCCAAATGATATATAATAGCCCTCTTTCGCCAAAATTATTTTTGGCTTTATTGATCATTGAAGTGATCAATTCCATACTTTCCCTCTCTGTCATTTGTGTTTCTTCACTCATGATAATTTATTTGTATTGGGAAAGAAAATATTCCAAACTTAATTTTCCCCAATTTGGTGAAATTTCTGTCTCCGGTTTAAAAGCAGTATCTAATCTCATTGCTTCATCAAATAAGGGCTTGGCAGCATCCTTACCACCGCCAAACTGCTCGGGTGTGTAAAATGTATTTTCTGCCTGCAATAAAACGGGGCGTGGATTGGTAGAGTCAAGTGATTTTGATTTTTCTATAAGGCCTGCTGATTCGGGGCCATATGTCATATACCTGCTTTGCGGGTCCACCATCATATGGGCTGTAGCAATCATGCTTTTAACCACGTCTGTCTCAGAATTTTCTTTGCCCAAAATTGTTTCTGATTTATTAATTAATTCTGTTGCTTTATCGGCAATTGCATCTTTTTTTGAATTGTCCTTTTCATTATACGCCTGCGTCACTGTGCAAAAAGCTGCATAATAATAAGGCAGCCATTGTGTTTTTTCGGCATCTCCGATTCGTTCGAAATTATTGGCCAGTTCGATGTAATTTCCTTTTACCATCATTGAATCAAGTAATGCAATATTCCCTTTCATTGCAGTTGTGTATTTGTCACTCTGGGCAAAAGACATGGTTGCTAAACAAATTATCGTAGCAAGTAGAACAAGTTTTTTCATTTTGATTGTTTTTAGTTTTTGTAATTTATTATTGATTGTTTAATTAATTTTTTATCAGGTATATCTTATAAATGATTGTCGATTGCATCCTGGGTTCTATCGATTCCAAGACTTATAAAACATCCCAAGTAGAAAAATCTTTTCGAAGGGGGAGTAACAGCTACCTTATTTTGGCCGTTTGCTGAATAGTTATACGTGTATACATTATTGGCACCAAGAACATTGGTAAGGGATAAAACAATTACAGTAAAACTTTTTGCATTGGTCTTACCAATAGAAGGCAGATAGTTCACACTCAGGCTGAGACTATTGTAATCTTTCGTTCGTCCATGGTCAAAAAGTTTATAGCTGCCTGAATTGTCATCATAATTTATATAATAGTAGGGTCGGCCTGTTGCATAAGTATACGAGGCATTGAATTGTGTTTTAAGACTGGTAACAAATTTTTTCAGCACTAATGAGGCAGTATGTTTTGCGGCAAATGAGGGTTCTATTGCAAATGGATAATTTAGAAAATCCCTCCTGGTATCAAGGTAAGAATAAGAAAACCAGTAGTCGAAGTTTTTTATTGTTTTTTTATCTCTCCAAAAAATTTCAATTCCTTTTGCATCTCCAAAACCATCATTATTTATTGCAGTAAACCGTTCGTTGTCCCCACTTGTTTTAAAGAGGTCATCATATTTCTTATAAAATAGCTCGGTACGAAAAGTACGTTGATTGGTTATTTTTTGATACTGAAGTATATAATGAGTCGCCTGGGCAAAATGTAATGTGTTTGAAGAAGGTAAATATTTATTTTCCGGGTCCTGGTAAAAAATTCCATATGCAAATGAAGCCTGGCTATTATCGGGAAATTTGTAAGCTAAAGAAACTCTCGGTGCTAGATTCCACTCGTTAATTAGTTTTGAGTGTTCAGCTCTTGCACCTATTTTGGCAGCAAGATTATTGGTAAGATAAATATCCGTTTCAGCAAATCCTGAAATTATATTTTCCTTTATTCGTTGAGAAAATTTAGTTTCATCATATTGGGTATAAGTAGATTTTTCATCACTGTGATTATATTCACTTCCAAATCGTATTGCGCTCAATGCCTTGAGTTTTTTCTCAAACACTATTTTCGCATTGGCATATTGTCCTTTATTTAAAATACTGAAATTTTTATAAGCGTATAAGGGATCGGTAAGCTGTTGCTTTCTATTTTCACTATCCTGTAATTCATTATCAATATTATCGCGGTTCGTGCTATAGGAAGCACCTATGTTTAATCTCCACCCATCACCTATCTTTTCTTTCCACGATAAATTGTGATACATATTAAAATTCTTCAGTTTGAAAGCATCTTTCATATTCAATGAATCTACGTCCTGGTTTCGGAAGCCTATATCAGTAGTACTGAAATAACCAAAATATTTCAACATCCCCGTGCCTGATGTCTTGATCCGGAAATTTGCATCGCCCTCATGTAACACAGGTACTTTAAAATAATCAAACTTTTGTTTGAGAAGGTTGTACACCAGCGCCAGATTTACATAAGAATAAGTAATACCCCATGAGGACTTTTTATTCTTTGAAAGCTTTTGAATGCCGCCATTTGCTGCCAGGTAAGAAATCCCAAAGTCCGCAGAAGTTCTTTCCGGCAAGTCAATAGATTCCAGTAAAAGAACTGATGACAGTGCCTGGCCGTATAGAGCCGAATATCCTCCTGAGCTAAAAATGGTTCCCTTAAATAAAAATGGGTTGAATCTTCCTCTTGTGGCCTGGCCCGGTTCGCTTGAATAGAAAAAATTATTAACCAGCGTTCCGTCAATAAAAATTTTGCTTTCACTTGCTGTGCCACCTCTCACGAAGAGCCCTTCACTCTCTCCCACCTGTTGCGTTCCTGGTAAAGTTTTTATTGCTGATGTAATATCGCCATTGGCACTTGCTGTTGTTACAATATCAATAGGATTTAATGCGCTTGCTCTTTTTTGATCACTGGCCTCAAAAGTTCCGGCGCTTATTACAACTGCTTTCAATTCTGTAATTTGTTCCTTAAGTAAAATATTTACAGTTTGGGGTGCTGTTCCAATATTTATTTTTTGGTCAAAAGGTTTATAACCCGAAGCACTTGCCTCCAAAACATGCTCACCTTTTTCCGTGGTAGTAAATGAAAAATTGCCAAGTGAATCGGAGGTAGAACCATCATATGAATCCTTAAGGCTTATGCTTACACCGGGTAATACGTTATTGCGATTATCTGTAATTTTTCCTGAAATTTTTGTTTGTGCATTAATATTCGCAGCCGTGAAGAAAAAACTCAAAACAAGAAGCCATTTCATTTTTGTAAATTTGTCACAATAATAAATTAGTTTAAATTATAAACCAAATAATTTAAAGTAATTTTTTTTCAAATTGTATAGGGCCTACAGAATACTATTTTTCAAACAATTGATTTTCAATTAATTAACTCAATATTATAAATATCGGGTTCTTTTGAAAAGCTGAGATGAATTTATTAACATCATTTAAAATTAATTTGTTTTTGTGTCTGCAATTTGTAATTTAGCAATAGAATTTAATGGGTTAGTAAGTACAAAGGGCTGGTAGTAATACCGGCCCTTTTACTTTTCTGAATCGAAAACCTATCATGGTTGCTATAAAATTTATATCGAAACTTTTCTTTCATTCTATCCTATCATAAGGATTGTTTAATTTCATTCCACCCAATTTTACAGATGAGTAAAACTAAAACAGCTTTTTTTTGCAGCAATTGTGGACAGGAAAGTGCTAAATGGTTAGGCAAGTGTCCTTCGTGTGAACAGTGGAATACTTTTGTAGAAGAAGTAATTGTGAGAGGCACCGATAAAAAGCAAAATGAATGGAAAGATTTTTCCGGATTAAGCGGAGTCATTAAGACAATTTCTCTTGACGATATAACAAGTGGAGAAGAAAAAAGAATAGTAACAGCCGATACAGAGCTAAATCGCGTATTAGGTGGCGGTATTGTAACAGGCAGTATTGTATTGATAGCTGGCGAACCTGGTATCGGAAAATCAACCTTGTTTTTGCAGGCTGCATTGCAAATGCAAAATACACTTACACTGTATATTAGCGGAGAAGAAAGCGAGCAGCAAATTAAGATGCGTGCTAACCGTATTCAAATTCGAAATGAAAATTTTTTCCTGCTTACTGAAACAAATACACAAATTATTTTCCAGGAGATAAAAAAGTTAAAGCCTCATCTTGTAATTGTTGATTCGGTTCAAACCTTACAGTCGCCGTACGTTGAATCTGCGCCCGGTAGTGTTTCACAAATAAGGGAAAGTGCAGCCGAATTTCAACGCTTTGCGAAGGAAACTAATACACCTGTTTTTTTAATAGGGCATATTACGAAGGATGGAAGCATCGCAGGGCCTAAAATACTGGAGCACATGGTGGATACCGTTTTGCAATTTGAGGGTGACCGCAATTATGCTTACCGCATTTTACGTACGCTTAAAAATCGTTTTGGTTCATCATCAGAGTTGGGGATTTATGAAATGACTGGTGAAGGAATGAGACAGGTAAGTAATCCTTCAGAAATACTTATTACCCAAAAAGAAGAGCAATTAAGTGGAGTTGCTATTGCAGCCACAATGGAAGGTATGAGGCCATTGCTTATTGAAGTGCAGGCATTGGTTACACAAAGTGTTTATGGCACACCGCAGAGAACCAATACTGGTTTTGATTTAAGAAGGTTACAGCTACTATTGGCAGTATTAGAAAAACGAGGCGGGTTTCATTTTGGCGTGAAAGACGTTTTTATAAATATCGCCGGCGGACTAAAAGTTGAAGATCCTTCCATTGATCTTGCAGTTCTCAGCGCACTGTTGTCTTCATATGAAGATGTCGCATTACCTCAGCATATTTGTTTTGCGGGAGAAGTGGGGTTAAGTGGTGAAATAAGAGCGGTTAACCGGATAGAACAACGTATTGCTGAATCTGAAAAACTCGGTTTCGAAAAAATAATTGTCAGCAAATACAATACTAAAGGGTTGGGCAAAACAAAATTTAAAATTGAAGTGGTTCCTTTAGCCAAAGTGGAAGAATTATATCAATATCTATTTTAACCGCAATACATATTATTTGAATCTGCAATCGTCAATAGCATCTTCCCTGGTTCATTTTTTTTATCCGCACAATTGCCTCGGTTGCGGAAGCGATATTATTGAAAAGGAAAATTTTTTGTGTCTCGATTGTGTTAATGATTTACCTCATACGGACTTTGCACTGCATGCGAATAACCCGGTAGAGAAAACTTTTTGGGGAAGGATTCCGATCGTTGCCGGAACGAGTGAATTTTATTTTTCTAAAGATTCCATTATTCAAAATCTTATTCATGAATTTAAATATAAGGGAAACCGAAAAGTTGGCTTGTACCTTGGCAACATGATTGGGAGAAGCTTATTAACCACCAACAGGTTTTCTGGTATTAATACGTTGGTACCATTACCCTTGTTTTCGCAAAAAGAATATAAACGAGGTTACAACCAGTCGCACGTCCTTTGTGAAGGAATTAGTGAAATAATGAATATCCCGATCACTTCGAAGAACGTTGTAAGAATCTTACATACAGACACGCAAACGAAAAAAGGGCGCATTGAACGATGGGAAAATGTCGAAAAAAGCTTTTCTGTTCTTGACCCGGATATGTTAAAAGGAAAACATATTTTATTAGTTGACGACGTTATTACGACCGGCGCAACTATTGAAGCATGCGGATCTGCGATTTTAAAAGTTGAAGGAGTTCAGTTAAGTATTGCGTCACTGGCGGTCGCTACAAAATAAGCCTGGCTGGGCAAATAAACATGCATAGCTAATCTGCAAATAGTCCCGGTAACTATTGAACAATTAATATATTTGATAAATGTCTTGTCAGAAATTTGTATCCTTTGTTATTGTGCTGTCAATAGTAACATTTTCCTGTAAAAAAGATTCTTTTATTACAAGTCCCCAAGCCAATTTATCCACAAGCGCTGATACTTTATCTTTCGACACAGTTTTTACTTCTGTAGGCTCGGTTACACAATCATTCAAAATATTTAATAGCAATAATCAAAAACTCCGGCTTTCAAAAGTGAAATTATCAGGAGGTGCTTCTTCTTCTTTTAAAATAAATGTTGACGGTACGTCGTCAACTGAAATTGATGACATCGAAATAAATGCAAATGACAGCATTTATGTTTTTGTGCAGGTTAACGTAAATCCCACCACCTTTAATCTCCCTTTCATTTTGCAAGACAGTATTTTAATAAGCTATAATGGCAATGAAAAGTTTATTCAGCTACAAGCTTATGGGCAAAATGCAATTTTTCTGGATAGGATAAAACTTACAGGAGACGTAACCTGGGATAAAACATTGCCTTATGTAATTCTTGGAGGCATTTTGGTTGATTCAAATGCAACGCTTACAATTGAAAGTGGTGCACGAATATATTTACATGCCAATGCTCCCTTTTTAGTGGATGGAACATTAGTTGTAAACGGCACAAAACAGGACAGCATAATTTTTAATGGAGACAGGCTTGATCCTGATTATCGCGATTTGCCTGCCGGCTGGCCGGGTATCTTTTTTAGCGGAAGCAGTAAGGATAATTTTTTTAAACATACAATTATAAAAAATGGATACCAGGGAATAATTGCAGAAGATCGGACGACAACTGCTAACCCTAAAATCACTTTATCCCAATGCGTTATTGATAATATCTATGATGCCGGTATACTGGGTATTAATACCGATATTAATGCAGATAATTGCCTGGTGAGTAACTGTGGTAGCAATATTTTATTGGGGTTAGGCGGTGACTACAATTTTGTTCATTGTACGGTCGTATCTTACAATAATTTTTTCATAACTCATAAGAATCCTGTTTTGCAGGTTTCTGATGCGGCGACGCAGGGAGGAGTTACAACAACAAAACCACTTGCAGCTTTTTTTCAGAATTGTATTTTTTGGGGCGCCGATGGAAATGTTGATGATGAAATTCTCGTAGACAAAAAAGGCCAGGTATTTTCCGTGATGTTTGATCATGTTCTTTACAAAGCTAAAGATGATGTTACCAATGCCGTCTTTGATGCTTCATGCATAAAAAACATTGACCCGGGATTTGACAGCATCAATGTTTCCAAAAACTTTTATGATTTTCACTTTATCAACAATCCATCCTCGTCAGCAATAGATAATGGTGTTTTAACAACGTTTCCTCTCGATCTTGATGATAATTCACGTGTGAATGGAATAGCTCCTGATCTGGGCTGTTACGAAAGATGAAGAGTTTATAAAACCAATAATTCCAGACAGCCCTCTCTTATGAATATGTATCTTTGTAAAAAAATAATGAAATGAAAAATTTATTTATAATTTTTGCTTCTCTGGTATTAGCATCATTTGTTGCACCCACCGGGCAAGCATCGTTTTTGAAAACGTCCATTTATGATTTTAAAGTTGAAGGCCTTACCGGCGGCACTATTGATTTTTCGCAATTTAAAGGCAAAAAAATATTGGTGGTGAATACTGCATCTAAGTGTGGCTATACCCCTCAGTATGAATATCTGGAAAAGCTATATGAAAAATACAAAGACAAACTTGTAGTAGTTGGATTTCCTGCAAATAATTTTGGTGGCCAGGAGCCTGGAAGCAATGATGAAATAAAAGCATTTTGTACCAAAAACTATGGCGTAACTTTCCCGATGGCGGCAAAGGTTTCTGTAAAGGGTGATGATATTGCGCCAATTTTTAAGTGGCTTACGAATAAGTCAGAAAATGGCGTAATGGACGCAGAGATTAAATGGAACTTCACAAAATTTTTATTAGATGAGGATGGTAATTTAATTGCCAAATTTGATAGCAATGTTTCCCCTATGAGCAGCGAAATTGTGAAATATTTGCAATAATCATTTAATTTTTTTTTAAGATACTGTTTGGTCAGCCGGTTATCGGAATCAACACAGGCCAGTCCTTTCATTGCTAACAAATTTTTGTTTCTAACACAAGATTATATGCAGTTCAACGATGTTTTAGGCCAGGAGGCAACAAAAAAGCATTTGGTTGACATGGTACTACAAAACAGGTTGAGCCATGCTTTATTATTCCTGGGAAAAGAAGGAAACGGGGGTCTGGCATTGGCATTGGCTTTTGCCCAATATATTGTTTGTAAGGCTAAAGATGATGCAGATGGACAACCAACATTATTTGGAGAAGTGAATGCTGCTCCTCTAAAAAATCCCGACGCACTTGATTCCTGCAATCGATGCTCATCATGTATAAAAGCACAACAATACATCCATCCTGATATACATTTTTCATTTCCTGTCATTCCTAAAAAATCCGGTACGCCGCCGGTAAGCGACGATTATATAACTGAGTGGCGACAATTTATTACTTTATATCCTTATGGAAACGTTTATGACTGGTTACAGTTCTTAGGAGCTGCTAATAAACAGGGAAATATAACTGCCGAAGAGTGTAACCAGATAAATCACAAACTAAGTCTTAAGTCGTTTGAAAGCCGGTATAAAATTTTAGTTATGTGGATGCCGGAATTTTTGGGTAAAGAAGGTAATAAACTCTTAAAACTTATTGAGGAGCCACCACCCGATACTCTGTTTATTTTTGTGGCCGAAGATGAGAATTCTATTTTACCAACAATATTATCAAGGACACAGTTAATTAAAATCCCCCGGCTTCTTAATAATGAAATTGAAACGGCACTCAGTAATACAGGAAATATTACCGAAGAAAAGGCTTCGCAAATAGCGGGTTTGAGCGAAGGGAATTATCGGGAAGCCCTTCTATTGTTACAAAACGACGAGCAGGACTGGCAAGGGCTTATAAGAGAATGGCTTAATGTAACGCTAAAAAGTAATACGTCGGCACAGCTAAAATGGATTGAAGAAATAAGTCGCCTGGGGCGGGAAAAGCAAAAGCAATTTATAAGATATTTTATTCATTTACTGAGCCAGGCTTTAAGAGTAAGATATATCGGTGACAAAATAATGGCGGAGGTTGACCTGCACATTCCTGAAAATGAAAAAGATTTTGGGATGCGATTGAATAAATTATGCAATATAGAGGCACAGGAAGCGATAATAAATGAACTTGACAAAGCGATTTTCTATATTGAACGCAATGCACATGCAAAATTGTTATTTCATGCTTTGTCTATCAGGCTGTATCATATTATTAAGGATAATTCGTTAATTTTGGTAAGTTGAGGAAAATGAAGCAGATGTGATGAAAATTTCGAACCAACTTTGGCAATATAGATTTCGTTTATTATTCACC
The DNA here is from genome assembly GCA_963798665.1 of uncultured Chitinophagaceae bacterium. Taxonomy (GTDB): domain Bacteria; phylum Bacteroidota; class Bacteroidia; order Chitinophagales; family Chitinophagaceae; genus Ginsengibacter. The sequence goes on from CAWCUN010000009.1 coordinate 246,571, forward strand.
TGTTAGCAGGTCTTCTATAGTTAGTTTTACAAAAAATAAAGAGTTATTCAAGTAAAATTATCCACGAGAGTTAATACCGGAATAGTTGTAAACTCATCTGCACATACCTTACTTAATTATTTATTGACCTAATTTTTGAGACGATAGTATGAGTTGCACAAGTTGTAGTACAGGAAAACCCGGAGGATGTAAAAGTAACGGTGGCTGCAGTACAGGAGGTTGTAACCGGATGAATGTACATGATTGGCTGGCTAATCTTCCTTTTAGTGATCCCGAAAGCAATTGCCGTATAATAGAGGTTTCCTTTAACCAGGGAAGCCGCAAAGATTTTTACCGGAATAATACATTACACATATTTGATAAAGGCGATATTATTTCGGTTGAAGGCGTGAGCGGATTTGACGTGGGAACTGTAAGTATTACAGGAGAATTAGTTCGCCTTCAGTTAAAAAAACATAGTTTAAAGGAAGACAATCCTGATTTTAAAAGAGTATTAAGAAGGGCTACCGATAGTGATATCGTTAAATGGAAAGAAACCAAGGCACGTGAGCATGAGGTTTTAATAAGAAGCCGTGCAATTGCAAGGCAAATGAAGGTTGATCTTAAAATGGCGGAGGTTGAAATACAGGCTGACAGCAGGAAAGCAACATTTTTTTATATTGCTGATGACCGGGTCGATTTTCGTGAGCTCATTAAGGTGTATGCATCTGAGTTTAAAGTGAAAGTGGAAATGAAGCAAATAGGTGCTCGCCAGGAAGCTGGTAAAGTAGGTGGGATAGGCAGTTGTGGAAGAGAATTATGTTGCAGCACATGGCTTACTGATTTTAAAAGTGTAAATACCAACGCAGCACGTTATCAGAATTTAAGCATTAATCAGACAAAACTTAGTGGTCAGTGCGGCAGATTAAAGTGCTGCCTTAATTATGAGTTGGATACTTACCTTGATGCATTACAACATTTTCCAGACGACGCAGAGATAATAGAAGTAGCAAAAGGCCGGGCTTTTTTAATTAAGAAAGATATTTTCCGCAATCTAATGTGGTACACTTTACCTGATAGTACTAAACACTATCCCTTGTCTATTGAAAATGTGAAGAAAATTCAAGAGCAAAACAAACGGGGAATTAAACCGGAAGCACTTGAAACGGTTGAAATTATTAGCGGAAAGCCGAAAGAAGTTGAACCTGAATTCGTAGACGTGGTGGGGCAGATAAGTTTAAGATCGCTTGATAAAAATACACGCAAACGAAGGGATAATAACCGGGGTAAAAATAAAAAGCATGCCAACCAACAAAGGCAAAATATCCAACATAACAAACAAAATAATAACAGGGGAGACAATAAAAAAAATCGTGGCCCAAGAAAAAATGATGGATAAAAAATCAATAGTTATTACTTTTATGCCCGCTGGTTAATTTCTTTCGCTTTATATTTTAAGGCATGTCAATTACAATATCTAATCTCACAAAGACTTACGGAACACAAAAAGCGATTGACAGCATTTCTTTTAATGCGTCAAACAATGAGATAGTGGGTTTTTTAGGACCAAACGGAGCCGGTAAATCTACAACGATGAAAATTGTTACCGGTTACCTCGAAGCCGATTCCGGGAACGTGGATGTAAATGGAATAGATGTGCAAACAAATGCTCTCGAAGCAAAAAAACAAATTGGCTATCTTCCTGAAGGCAACCCGTTGTATTATGAAATGTATGTGCGTGAATATCTCAGTTTTGTAGCGGCAATACATAAACTAAGCGGCGTAAAAAAAAGAATTGAAGAGGTAATTAATTTAACCGGTCTCACTCTTGAAAGTAATAAAAAAACCGGTCAGCTTAGTAAAGGATACAAACAAAGGGTGGGGCTTGCAGCCGCATTAATTCATGATCCCGAAGTGCTTATTCTCGATGAACCTACCAGTGGACTGGATCCCAATCAGATTATTGAAATAAGGCAGCTAATAAAAAGACTTGGTCAAAATAAAACGGTACTGTTCTCATCACACATTCTCCAGGAAGTAGAAAGTGTGTGCAACAGAATAATTATTATTAGCAAGGGAAAAATAGTGGCCGACGATACCTTATCCAACCTCCAAATGTCAAATAAAACACATCATGTAGTTATCGTTCAATTTTCAGAAAGAGTTGACGTAAATATTTTTTCGGTTATTGATGATGTGCAAAAAGCTGAAGAAGAAAAAACATTTCTGTATAAATTACAAACCAATAATCCTGAAAATGTGAAAAAACAATTGCTGACACTTAGCCTCGAAAAAAATTTAAATATTCTATCCTTGCAAAGTGAAAGTAAAAGTCTTGAAGATGTATTTAGAAACTTAACAGGTAATATTCAAAACAATTAATAAAAAAAACATGAGTTACATCGCAAACATACATGCCCGGCAAATATTGGATAGTCGTGGAAATCCTACAATTGAAGTAGATATTCTTACAGAAAACGAATTTATGGGAAGAGCGGCCGTACCGTCGGGAGCAAGCACAGGAGTTCACGAAGCAGTAGAACTGCGGGATGGTGATAAAAAAGCATATAATGGCAAGGGTGTTTTAAAGGCAGTAAAAAATGTAAATGTTTTACTTGCCGAAAGACTTACTGGTTGGGATGTTGCGGACCAGGCAGGAATTGATAATGCAATGCTGGCACTTGATGGAACAGAAAATAAAAGTAAAATTGGTGCCAATGCGATCCTGGCGGTAAGCCTGGCAGTAGCCAAGGCTGCCGCATTGGAAGCAAATCTTCCCCTTTACAGGTATGTAGGAGGTACTAACGCAAAGATTCTTCCCATACCGATGATGAACATCTTAAATGGCGGCTCGCATGCCGATAACAAAATCGATTTCCAGGAATTTATGGCCATGCCCGTAGGCGCATCCTCTTTTAGCGAAGCTTTACAATGGGGAGTAGAAATTTTTCATACTTTAAAAACGGTCTTAAAAAAGAAAGGATATAGCACTAACGTTGGAGATGAGGGTGGTTTTGCCCCCAATATTCAAAGTAATGAAGAAGCAATTGAAACGGTTCTTACCGCAATAGAAAAGGCCGGTTTTAAAGCCGGTACCCAGGTTTCGATAGCAATGGACCCCGCCGTAAGCGAGATGTATGATGCTGCAAAAAAGGTCTACCATTTTCATAAAAGCGATGGCAAAAAGCTAACCAGTGAAAAAATGGTTGATTTTTGGGAAGGCTGGGTTAAGCAATATCCTATTATATCAATTGAAGATGGAATGGCCGAAGATGACTGGAAGGGGTGGAAATTAATGACCGATAAACTCGGCAAAAAAATCCAGCTCGTAGGGGATGACCTTTTTGTTACAAACGTGAAAAGGCTGCAAAAGGGAATTGACGAAAACATAGCAAATGGACTCCTGGTTAAAGTAAACCAGATTGGAACTTTAACAGAAACTATAAACGCAGTTTCATTGGCACAAAATAATGGCTACAATACGATCATGAGCCATAGAAGTGGTGAAACTGAAGACACTACTATTGCAGATCTTGCTGTAGCCTTAAACTGCGGGCAAATTAAAACCGGATCCGCCAGCAGAACGGATCGTATTGCAAAATACAACCAATTGCTGCGTATAGAAGAAATTTTGGGTGAAAATGCAGTTTTCCCAAAAGGAAAAATTAAATTTGGTAAATAATTTAAAAAAAGATTTTGAATGGGTAAGATTAGAGTAAGGTATTGGAGGTAAAATAATTACAAATAACACATCCTGTAAATAATAATAAATGCACATCCTGAAATCCATTATCTCCAACAAATACCTGATAACGGGCATAGCTTTTGCTGTATGGATGATGTTCTTTGACAGAAATGATATAACTCTACAACTTAGAAGAATTCAGGAGCTCAATAAACTGCAGGAAAGTGAGAAGCTTATGAGCAACCAAATTGCAGATACTAAAAGGGAGTTGGATTTATTAAAGACCAATCCTCAAACCCTTGAAAAATATGCAAGAGAAAAGTATATGATGAAAAAAGAAAATGAAGATATTTTTATCATCACTTCTGATTCATCTTCAACAAGATAGAATACTAATTGTACAATATTTCTGAAGTAAGGGCGTTCTTAATCTTAGGATAGATATTTTTTATTAATAAAGCCACAATTTTTTTTATGAATAAGATCACACAGGAAGACCTGGTACAATACCTGTATCATGAAACTTCAGAGAGAAAGACTGCAGCTATAAGGATTGCATTAGAAAATGATTGGCAACTGCGTGAGTCGTTCGATCAAATTTATTCTGCTTTCAAGAAGCTCGAAAAGATTGCACTTTCCCCGAGAGAGGCAACCATTAATGCTATTTTAAAGTATACCAGTAGAAAGGCTGGTCAGCTATATCCTCATTAATATATTTAAAAAAAGTATTTTCGTCCCGCCTTAAAAGGCGGGATTTTTTTATGACCAAAAAGCAACGCTATCAGTTTGTAACTGACTATTTTTTATCGCATTCCCCCGAAGCTAAAACTGAACTAGTATATATTAACCCTTATCAGTTACTCGTATCCGTTATACTTTCCGCACAATGTACCGATAAGAGAGTAAATGCTACTACACCTGCAATTTTTCAAAAGTATCCTGATATATTATCGTTAAGCAATGCCTCGCCAGGGGAGCTATTTTCTTTAATAAAAAGTATTTCATACCCAAATAATAAAACTAAACACCTGATTGCGATGGCGAAAAGTGTTATAAAGGATTTTAACGGACAAATCCCAATGACTGTTGAACAACTTATTTCATTACCGGGTGTGGGGCGCAAAACTGCTAACGTGATAACATCCGTTATTGACAATCAACCAAATATGGCCGTAGATACCCATGTCTTCAGGGTCGCGTCGCGTATTGGACTAACTACCAATGCAACGACTCCCCTGGCAGCCGAAAAACAGCTGGTTAAGAATTTTCCGGAGAATCTCATTCATACCGCACATCACTGGCTTATATTGCATGGGCGTTATATTTGCGTTGCACGTAGCCCAAAATGTAATATCTGTGGATTAAAATCCGTTTGTAGATATTATAATGACCACGCTAAAACAAATTATTGAAAAATTATCTTTATTTTGGTATTTAGAAGTCAATTACAACCTTATCAAAACAAAAACTGATCGTCTTTATGAAACTTAGAATTATGATTTTTTGCCTCATTCTGTTAGGAGGAAATCAATTAAGGGCTCAATATTATTTTTATGATGGAAAATACTATAACAATGATATAGTATTTGAATTTGGCGGCTCAATGGGAGCCATGAATGCTTTCACTGATCTCGGCGGTAGAAAGGGCATCGGGAAAAAATTTGTCAAAGACTTTAATTTCAAAAATACCCAGTTCTGCGGTGGCATTTTCTTCAGTGCAGTTTACAGAAATGAGATAGCAGTACGATTAGAGGGCACATTTGGTCAAATACATGCTTACGATAGTATTCTAAAAAGTGTGGCACCGACTACTGCCGGCCGCTATGAAAGAAACCTTAGTTTTAGAAGTTCTATTACAGAAATAGCGTTGGTGGCTGAGTTTCATCCATTTTATATTTTTGGCAACTACAACGATGACCGTTATCCGCCCGCCGTATCACCCTACGTATTGGCAGGTGTTGGATACTTTCATTTTAATCCCCAGGCAAAACTTAACGGAAATTATGTTGACCTGCATCCTTTGAGCACAGAAGGCGAAGGCTTTTCAGAATATCCCAACGTAAAAACATATAGTCTCAATCAAATCAATTTCCCGGTTGGAATCGGCGCCCGTTATGATCTTTCGGCAATTCTTAATTTGAGAGCCGAAATTGTCACAAGAATTTTAACAACCGATTATCTTGATGATGTAAGTGGCAAATATATTGAACCCTCCGTTTTCGCTAATTATTTATCAAATACACAACTTACCCAGGCAATATTATTAAACGACAGGCACAAACCCGGTGCGGTAACCGCACACCCCGACGGGATCCGTGGCAGGCCTACCAATAATGATAGCTATATTACTTTTAGCGTAAAGCTTGGTTTAACCCTGGGAAGAGACAGGAGATATTAATAAAAGTATCAGACGAATTTCCTTATTTCATCAATTAATTCGTGCTTTGTAAAAGGAATGCCCATAATTTTATGATATCCTTTGGCATCTGTCAAATACTGGTCCCTGATAATTTTGATTAATTGGCCGTTGTTGAGCTCAGGAATTAACACATGCTCAAAATTTTTAAGAAGTGCGCCAAGATTTTTGGGGAAAGGCCGAATATAACGCAGATGCACATGCGAAACAGCGTGACCCTCTCTCAACATTTCTGAAACCGCCGACTTTATGGCACCGTAGGTGCTTCCCCACCCAAGCACCAACACTTTTCCTTTTTCGGGACCATTGTCAATTTTTTGCTCAGGAATATATTCAGCTATTTTATCAATTTTCTCCTGGCGTAGCTTTACCATTAAATGGTGATTCTCGGGTTCATAGCTGACATTACCAGTAATGTTTTCCTTTTCAAGGCCGCCTACGCGGTGCTCTAAGCCAGCATAGCCAGGAATCGCCCAAGGCCTTACCAGCTTTTCATCTCTTAAATAAGGTTGAAAGGTCTCTTCGTTGTGCCCAAGTTCAGTTTTGAATTTTACCTTGATCGCCGGCAAATCTTTACTTTCGGGATATTTCCATGGTTCCGCACCGTTAGCAATATAGCCATCACTTAAAAAAATAACCGGTGTCATATGCTGTACCGAAATGCGAACTGATTCATATATGGCCTCGAAACAATCGGCCGGCGTTGAGGCTGAAATTATTGGCATGGGACATTCTCCGTTTCGACCGTAATATGCCTGTAGTAAATCACTTTGCTCGGTCTTTGTAGGTAACCCCGTTGACGGGCCTCCTCTTTGTATGTCGCAAATTATCAGCGGAATTTCCAGCATTACCGCAAGGCCCATAGCTTCTGCTTTTAAAGCCATACCTGGTCCACTTGTCGCAGTAACACCAAGGTTACCACCATATGATGCACCAATAGCTGAAGTAATAGCGGCTATTTCATCCTCGGCCTGGAAAGTTTTCACACCAAAATTTTTGTGCCTGCTTAGCTCATGCAAAATATCGCTTGCCGGAGTAATCGGATAAGATCCTAAAAATAATCCCAGACCACTTTTTTGTGAAGCAGCAATTAATCCATAAGCTAATGCCTGGTTGCCCATTATACTCCTGTAATTTCCGGTGGGCATTTTGGCTTTTTCAACAAAATACCTGCTGGTAAATGTTTCTGTGGTATCGCCATAATTATATCCTGCCTGCAGTACTTTAATATTGCTGTTAATAATGTCAGGCTTTTTAGAGAATTTTTCTTTTATGAAGTTGATGGTGTTATCCATATTCCTGTTGTACATCCAATATAAAAAGCCAAGCACAAACATATTTTTGGCCCTGTCTTTTTCTTTGGTGCTCATCTCAAATTCCTTCAACGATTCCCGGGTAATTTTGGTGACATCAATCTTTATCACTTCATAACTATCCAGGCTGCCATTTTCCAATGGGTTCACGCCATCAGGATAATTTGCCAGTCGAAGATTTTTACTATCAAACCCATCGACATTCGCTATAATTTTCCCTCCCTTTTTTAAAAGGCTTAAATTGGTTTTAAGGGCTGCGGCATTCATTGCGACGAGCACATCACATGCATCGCCGGGGGTGAATATCCTATCGCTGGAAAATCTTAATTGAAAACCGCTGACACCCGGCAAAGTGCCCTGGGGAGCCCTGATTTCTGCGGGAAAATCGGGGAAGGTGGAAAGATCGATCCCCAGTAAAGCAGTGTTGTTCGTAAACTGTGTTCCTGTAAGTTGCATCCCATCACCGCTGTCGCCTGCAAATTTTATTACAACGTCATTTAAAACCTCTTCTTTAGTTTCCATTATTTTTATAGATCCGATAACTATCTGACTGCAAATTTAAAAGTTTGCATTCAAAATTCGTTAATTGTTTTTTGCAAACAAAAATCTTAACATTCACAACATCGTATAGAATTAATTTTTTGAAATTACCGACTTCATCATTTTTTTGAACTCCTTTTCAAATTTCTTCAAAACGGTTCTATTAAGAGAGTAAATATTGCTTGGCCCCTGGATAGCTCCTGTTATCAGCCCGCAATTTTTTAATTCCTTTAAATGTTGTGATACGGTGGATTGAGACAAAGGAAGTTGTTTCACGACATCATTACAATTAGAACTGCCATTTTTAGAAAGAATTTTTAAAATTGAAATTCTCGCCGGATGGGAAATAGCTTTAGAGAGCATTGCAAGATGCTGCTTCTTTTTGCCAAATTCTTCTTTTTTGTGAATTCTCATTTAACCCTGCTTTCAAGATAATAATTAATCAAATACGGGAAACTCAAATTTATGAATAGCAAGGCTGTATTTTCAATTGTCAAAAAAGAAGTATAACAATTAGTTTCTTTCTTTGCAGGCATAATATGAATTTCCAGATAAACGAAAAGACCCGGAATTTACAATATTTTCTTTTCAGCCAATATCTTGCTGATGGCATTCGTATTACCCTGGAAATCATTTTACCGGCAATAATATGTAGTTTCTATGGCAGATTGGATGCAGGCATTATTATTTCTTTAGGTGCGCTTTGTGTAAGCATAAGTGATGCACCTGGCCCCCTAAAACACAAGCGCAATGGAATGTTATATTGTAACATTTTTATTTTCCTTATGGCTTTTCTCACTGGCCTGGTGAACAGCAACTCAGTCTTGCTCGGGCTCTTAATTTTATTCTCTTCATTTTTCCTTACTATGTTTACTGTGTACGGAAACCGGGCTGCATCAATAGGCACAGCAGCTTTGCTTATTATGATCCTTCGGATGTCAAAAATAGACGAGCCTGTCGAGTTAGTCGTACAAAGTTTCTTGATTCTATGCGGAGGCATATGGTATATGCTTGCGGCGATGTTGCTTTATAAGTTAACTCCATATCGGCCGGCGCAGAGATCTTTAGGCGACTGCATTCATGAAACAGCAAAATTCCTGCGTATAAAATCCGATTTATATGATACCAGAACCAATCACGACGATGAGTACAAAAAGCTTGTCACACAACAGGTAGTCGTAAATGAAAAACAAGATGCGACCCGGGAGCTCTTATTTAAGAACAGGGAGTTGCTCAAAGAGCCAACTCATACCGGAAGATTACTGGTATTGACTTTTGTTAGCCTGGTTGATTTGTATGAACGGGTGATAGCTACCTGGTATGATTATGATACATTGCATGAGCAGTTTGCTTATACCGGAATATTGGATGAAATTTCTTTGTTATTAAAAGATATTGCAGACGAACTTGATAATATTGGTCGTGCTATCCAGTCAAACAGATCGCACAGAAAAAATCTGAACTTAATAGCTGAACTTGAAGAGTTAAAAACAAAAATTGATAATATAAGTGACGGAAGCAAGAGTAAGCTGATTCTCAAAAAAATATGGGTTAACATTCAAAAAATTGCGGAGCAAACTAATGAGATTGCCGGCTATTTTGAGAATGCCCCATCGAAGCGCAAAATGCGAAGCGTGCATGATTACTCAAAATTTGTTTCTCATCAGAAAATTGATGGCACCGTATTCCTAAATAATCTTACTCTTAGTTCTTCAGTGTTCCGTCACTCATTGCGCATGATGATTACCTGTGTTGCCGGATATTTAATCGGCCGGCAATTGCCTTATGGCCATCATAGCTATTGGATATTATTAACCATAATCATTATTTTAAAACCTGGCTTTAGCCTTACAAGACAAAGAAATTTTGACAGGTTTGCAGGAACTATTGCAGGCGGGCTTATCGGGTTATTAATTCTTTCGTTTATTCGTGACCGTTCGGTTTTATTTATTCTTATCATTTTTTTTATGATTGGCACATACACTTTCCAGCGCCTTAATTACATCATAATGGTGATATTTATAACTCCTTATATACTCATACTCTTCAATTTTCTCGGCATGGGATTTATAGACATCGCCGAAGAGCGTTTACTTGATACCGGTATCGCTTCATTGTTAGCATTTATTGCCAGCTATTTTTTGTTCCCGCATTGGGAGTCGAGCCAGCTTGAAAATTATATGACGGGGGTTTTAAAAGCAAATATTAACTATCTGGAAAAATTGGAAGATATTCTTTATGGTAAAAAAAATTCGCTGGATTACAATCTTACCCGCAAGAACGTATTTGTTACCACAGCTAACCTTTCAGCGGCTTTCCACCGGATGCTGTCGGAGCCTAAAAGTAAAAGACGCAACAGCAAAGAAATTTATGAATTTGTCGTTTTAAACAATATTTTGTCTGCTAACGTCGCCAGTTTTGCAACAGAAATTTCAGTAAACCTGTCACTAAATTCTAATGAAATTATACAACAGATTAAACGCTCAGTATTTTCACTCGAAAATGCGTTACAAAATCTTGATAAAAATTATAAGCCCACAGTGCAATTTAGGGACGAAGCTGAAGATCTTCAGAGAACTGGTAACCAATTATATGAACAATTGGATTTCATTTTTAAACTAACAAGTAAAATAAATAAAATAACCCTCCAGATTGCCGCGTAAAAAAATTCACTTTTCCCACTTTGCTGTTTTAAGGTTATTTCACTCTGCCCGGATTTCTCACCAAAAATTCTTTCCATCCATTTAATTTTTTTGATGATTGATCAACTCGGGTATCACCTTGAAAATGGTGGCACACAGCTACCGCAAGAGCATCTGCGGCATCAAGATATTGTGGATTTTCATTAAAGAGAAGTATGCGTTGAAGCATTTTTAACACCTGTAATTTATCAGCATTTCCATTTCCTGTAATGGATTGTTTTATTTTTCGGGGAGTGTATTCTGTAACAGGCACGCCTGCCTGCATTGCTGCAGCAATCGCCACCCCCTGTGCCCTCCCCAGCTTTAGCATACTCTGTACATTTTTTCCAAAAAAAGGGGCTTCAATAGCCAGTTCATGTGGCATATGGTTGTTTAAAAGCTCACATACTTTTTGATGTATTATCTGCAGTCGTTCATATGCATCTTTATGTGAGGATAATTTCAGTATGTCCATAGTTATCAGCGTTACTCCTGTTGAAGAAACTTCAATTACACCGAAGCCCATAATAATAGTGCCGGGATCAATACCTAAAATGATTTTTGAATTTTTATGCAATTGAAGGTTATTTTTGGCTCAAACAACGATATTGTCGCTGCATTAAAGAAAGTAAATTTTATATTGTACAAAGCTACATGATCCGTGCTACTAAAAATATCAAAATAATATTCAAATATATTATTGCGCCATTGTTAGGTGTATGGCTTTTTTATTCTTTATACAAGCAAATACAAGGACAGCCAAACCTCCAACAGTCAATTAATCTTATTAAGCAGGCGCCGTTTGGTGCACAGGCATGGAAATTCTGGATTGTGATTTTCTTCGTCTTTGTAAACTGGGGCTTCGAAGCAAAAAAATGGCAGGTACTTTTAAAGACTATTCAGCATGTTAGTTTTTTTACGGCCTATAAATCTGTCTTAAGTGGCGTTACGCTTTCGTTAAATACACCTAACCGTATAGGTGAGTATGGAGGAAGAATTTTATATGTGAAGGAAGGCAACCGTATAAAGGCTATATCATTGTCAATTGCCGGCAGTATAAGCCAACTCCTTATAACTTTAATAATGGGATGCGGCGGATTGATTTACATTATTTCAAAAGGGGATAGCCATGTACTCGTTATGGGTCTCCCGGTTTTTTGGCTAAAGACTTTATTGTTTTTGTCAGCTTGCTTTGCAATATTTCTTCTCCTGTTTTATTTCAGGTTGTCATGGCTTATTAAACTTATAGAAAAAATTCCCGCGGTAGCCAGGTACGTTGAGTATATAAATGTACTGGAACAATTTACTCCCAAATTATTGTTAAGGTTACTGTCGCTATCCTTCTTTCGTTATCTTGTTTTCGTCATTCAGTATATATTACTGCTACAGGTTTTACATGTGGAAATTTTATGGATAAATGGCTTCTGGATCATAAGTATCCTTTTTTTAGTTCTGGCAATTGTACCATCATTTGCCATAGCAGACCTGGGGATAAGAGGAAAATTCAGCACAGAGTTGCTAAGTTTTTACAGCTCGAATATTCTTGGTATTATAGGCACTACTTTTGGTATTTGGTTCATTAATTTATTTATTCCTGCCCTTTTAGGCAGCCTGTTGATTTTAAGCATAAAAATTTTTAAAGACAAATAGCTAAAGATTGAAAACAATAAAGACAATTCTAATTTTATTTTTTGCATGTACTACCAAAGCGGGTGATGAATTTTGTGGTATAACTAATACTGCATTTAATGCAGGTGAAGTAATAACTATGAAAGTATATTATACAACATTGGGAATGTATGTAGGTGCAGGCGAAGCGATATTCTCTACAAGCCTTGAAAAATTTAATGGCAAAACTGTGTACCATTGCGTGGGAACAGGATCTTCTTACTCTTTTTTTGATAACTTTTACAGGGTACGTGACAGGTACGAAACCTATATAGACACGTCCACCATGCTTCCGGTAAAATTCATTCGGAATGTAGATGAAGGTGGAACTAAATTTTATGACAACGTAACCTTTAATCATTCGGCAGGAACTGCAATAAGTACAAAAGGGGTTTATAAAATAGGCTCTTGCATTCAGGATGTGATAAGTGCAACTTACTATGCAAGAAATATAAACTTCGATAAATATAAACCTGGCGATAAAATTCCATTTGATATGTTTCTCGACAACGAAACTTATCACCTCTATTTAAGATACGAAGGCAAAGAAACTATTAAGACGAAGTATGGAAAATTTCACGCAATAAAATTCAAACCTCTCCTTATTAAAGGAACAATTTTCGAAGGCGGTGAAAAGATGAACGTGTGGGTAAGTGATGATGCAAACCATTTGTTGTTACGTGCAGAAAGCCCTATTTCTGTGGGCACAATAAAAGTGGATATGATGGGCTATCGCAATCTTCGCTATCCGCTCACTTCATTAATGAATTTCAGATAATTATATATCAGCAAGCAGAAATGTTTCGTTTCTGCGTACACCCCTTTCTGTTAGCTGCAGACTACAACATTCTATTTTTGGATCGTGTTCAAAAAAAAGAATATAATCTTTTTGCTGAGCCTCTTTAAGAAAAGATTTTTTTTCCTTGAGGGTCTCAAGTGGCCGGGTATCATAAGCCATAATATATGGAACAGGAATATGTGCCACAGACGGTAATAAATCTGCCATATAAACAATCGTTTTTTCTTTATGGTATATTTGAGGCAACATCATTGATTCAGTATGTCCATTTACAAAACGGATTTTAAAATTATTAGAAAATTCTATTCCTTCTTTAGTATCAATAAATTTTAATTGCCCGCTTTCTTTTATTGGTAAAATATTTTCTTTTAAGAAACTGGCTTTTTCTCTGTCATTGGGGTGGGTTGCCCATTCCCAATGCTTTTCATTACTCCAGTACGTTGCGTTTTTAAATGCCGGAGCCAATTTATCGCCTGCTCTTTCAATGGAGCCGCCACAATGATCAAAATGAAGATGGGTTAAGAATACATCTGAAATATCATTTTTATCAAAACCATATTTTGCTAAAGATTTTTCGAGCGTATCGTTTCCGTTTAAGAAATAATAACTAAAAAATTTTTCACTCTGCTTATAACCCATCCCGTTGTCGATAAGAATTAATTTGTTATCATCTTCAATAAGCATGCAACGCATAGCCCAGTTGCACATATTATTTTCATCAGGGGGATTTAGGTTCTTCCATATGCTCTTTGGTACCACACCAAACATGGCGCCCCCATCTAATTTAAAATATCCGGCATTTATGGAATATAATTTCATTAAATAGTTCTTTAATTCACCCAAGCCCATCCTGCATGGCTAGTTGTTTTTGCTTCGTCAACGCAAAATATAGAATTATAAAGCCAATAATAAAAAAACACATGATTACCAGCACTGAATTTTTCATGCTTCCGGTAAGTTCTTCTATCAGGCCAAAGCTAAACATACCAATTACGATTGCGATTTTTTCTGTCACATCATAAAAACTAAAAAATGACGTTGTGTCTTTTGTAACAGGCATTAGCTTTGAATAGGTTGACCTGCTCAGTGATTGAATACCGCCCATTACGAGACCGACTACAACGGCAAGTATATAAAAATACATTTCAGCATTAACTCCTTTATCGCTTATCGTTGCAATCTCATATGCGCCTAAACAAACCAATATCCAGATTACAACTACTGATAATAGTGTTTGAAAATTTCCAAATTTTTCTGAGAACCTGGCCATAATGTAGGCTCCTGCAATCGCCACTATCTGAATAATAAGAATGGTTATAATAAGTTTGGATGTGGGGAGTTTTAATTGTTTGCTTCCAAATAAAGTAGCAACTAACATGATCGTTTGAACACCCATATTATAAAAGAAAAAGGCGAGTAAAAATCTTTTTAGAATTAACAATGTCTTTAGTTGTTTAAAAACTTTTTTTAATTCAATAAACCCATTTGCAAAAACATTTTTTTCGGGGCGAAAGGCCGCAGGAATGCCTTTGGGCATTGCATTAAGAGTAAGTTGCGCAAAGCCAAACCACCACAAACCTACCAACAGAAAAGAAAATCGTGCAGGCAAAGTAGCATCATTTTGCATGCCAAACCATTCAGGTTTAAAAACAAAAACAAAACAGATGAGTTGTAAAAGTACACTGCCGATATAACCCATTGCAAAGCCTTTTGCACTTACTTTATCCCTATCCTGCGGCGCAGCTATTTCCGGTAAATACGAATTGTAAAAAACAAGACTGCTCCAGAAACCAATACAGGCAACCACGCTACATAACAGGGCAATCCACAGGGTATCACTTCCCTTAAAAAAGAAGAGCAAACTGCAAGAAAGGCTACCAAGAAAACAAAAAAAACGAAGAAAGCTTTTTTTATTTCCTTTATAATCCGCAATGGAGGAAAGCACCGGCGACATAAAGGCTACGATAAGAAATGCTACCGCCAACGCATAATTATACAAAGCGGTGTTAACAAAATGCCTGCCTAAAAACAGGACATCATTATTTGTATTGTTTGAAGTGACACTTTCATAATAGGCAGGAAAAATGGTTGATGTAATTACAAGGTTGTAAACAGAATTGGCCCAGTCATACATAGCCCACCTGTTTACAACTTTCTTAGAAGCAGTTTGCATGTTTAAAGTTATTTACTCAAAATAGTAAAATTTGTTTGCAAAAAACCTCAATCAATATCTATAAATAAAAATCAACTCTTTTATGATTTCAAAAATCCTGCATAAAGCATAATCAGCAGTGAAATACCAACAACTATCCTGTAAATACCCCACATTCTGAAACCATATTTTTTAAGCATTGTTATGAAAAATTTTATAGCAAGCAACGCAACAAAAAAAGCAACAATATTTCCAATGGTAAGTATTTTTATCTGGTGTGAGGTAAAGGATCCATTTTCTTTTATGTATTTATAAATTTTATAAACAGTAGCAGCCAACATAGTGGGTACAGCTAAAAAAAATGAAAACTCTGCAGCAGCGCTACGGGTAAGTTTTTGTTGCATTCCGCCAATGATTGATGCTGCACTCCGGCTCACGCCCGGTATCATTGCGATGCACTGCCAGATGCCTATAACGAACCCTTTTGTATAAGATACTTCTCTCTCATTATGTATTTCAGGATTTTTGAAAACATTATCAATAACCAATAAAATAAAACCACCCGCCAACATACTAATGGCAACAGTAAGAGAACTTTCCAGTAATTCGTCAATTTTAGAAGAAAATAATAATCCTAATATTAACGCAGGAACCACGGCCACTGCCAGCTTTACATAAAACTGCCATCTTGAAAAATCGAAAAACTTTTTCCAGTATAAAACTACGACCGATAATATGGCCCCTAACTGTATAGCAACAGTAAACACCGTATTGAAAGGGTCATCATTGAGTCTTAATAGTTTTTCTGCTATAATCATGTGGCCTGTTGATGAAATAGGAATAAACTCTGTAATACCCTCTACAATAGCAATAATGATTGATTGAAATGCGGTCATTTGTATAATTAAGAAGTTCTGAAAAGCAAATAAACAAAAAAGGCGGTGATAATCACCGCCCGGTATTAATCCTGGTTAAATTATTTCGGCTTTTTCATAATGGCAAAAATTTCTACCAATAGTCCGGCGACTATTAGGATAGGCGCAATTGTGATGCGCATTGGGCTATATACATCTTTATCATTAAAAACATTTGGGTTATTGCTTTTGCCACCAGCCATTAAAAAAAATCCCAGTGCCATTATCACCAATCCTATCACCATCCATTTATAATTTTCTTTTGTAAAAAGAATATTACCTGCCGAGGAGGCCTGCGCAGTAGTTTTCTTTGTGACAGGCGTTACTTTTTTTGATTGTTGTGCTTTCATTTTTAAATTAATGCGATATTACAATTTAGAGCAAATAATTTTTGATTAATATAAATCATCAAGTTTCATTTTCAAATATTTCACAACGGACCTATGGGTGCTGAAAAGAGTGATAAACAACCCCAGGATAATGATACCTGAAAAAATCAGGAGTATATTTTGTGTGTCATGAAGTACTTTCAGGTACGGAATAAATTTTTCCGAGAGTGTTATAAAGCCCAGCATTAATCCAATAGCAATGCCCGATGCGATAAGCCCATTTAACAACGCCCGGCCATCGAGAGGCCTGGAAATAAACCATCTTGTTGCGCCCACCATTTGCATTGTTTTAATTAAAAACCTATTGCTATACATGGCAAGCCTGATTGTATTATCAATTGAAATTATTACAAGCAATGATAAAATTATGGCAACTACCAGCAATACAAGCGTGGTTGTTTTCACAAACTGGCTTACACTTGCAACAGTCGCTTTGGGCGTTTGAAACTCGGAAACAATTGTAGGGTAATTGCCGAGCAGGTTATTTTCAATATTTGCCAGGCTGTCTTTATCTACATAATTTGCTTTCACGTAAAAATCAATACTCTCCGGCAGCGGATTATTTATCGCCAGCTTTTTCCAAAGAGTATCATTATCCTCGTTATATTTTTCGATTGCTTTTTCCCGGGTGATGTATTCTACGTTCACGGCGTAAGGCAAAGATTCAATATAACTTTTTACTGAATCAATCTGATTTGCATTTGCGGTGCGGAACAAGTAAGCATGCAACTGTATGTTCTCTTTAAAATAGTCGCCGGTTTTCTTAATGTTGAGAAAAATCCACCCCACTATTCCAAATAGAAATAATACCAGGGACACACCAATAATCGCATACACGTAAGATGGTTTTCCTTTTTTAGCCGATGCTTTGCCAACCTGGGCCATATTTGTAAATGATAAGTTTAATTTAAGAATAAAGCAGTTCGCAAAAATAATTGTTTTTAAACAGGTTTAGTATTTTTGCATTTCATTTAATAACTGCTAATGTAATTTACATCAATCGTTGAAAGGTAATACGCACTTAATGAATAACATTTCTTTCACAAATAATAATGCAGGCATTTCTGTCACCGCTCTTTTGTAGATGTCTTTTTTCCCAGAAAATAGCTTGTTCACGAAACTGTGTGCTATTTTGCAATTATAACTTTAAAATTTTACCTGCGATATAATAAAATGGAATATAACTTCAGAGAGATTGAAAAGAAATGGCAAAAAAACTGGAAAGAAACCGGTGTCTATCATGTAAGCAACACATCAGGTAAACCAAAGTTTTATGTACTGGATATGTTCCCCTATCCAAGTGGGGCCGGGCTGCATGTTGGACATCCGTTGGGCTATATTGCCAGCGATATTTATGCAAGATATAAAAGACTAAAGGGATTCAATGTGCTGCATCCGATGGGCTTTGACAGTTTTGGATTACCAGCCGAACAATATGCATTGGAAACAGGCCAGCATCCAGCAGTAACTTCTGAAAAAAATATTGAAACCTATAAACAACAGCTGGATAGTATAGGTTTTTCTTTTGACTGGAGCAGGGAAGTGCGCACAAGCGATCCCGGCTATTATAAATGGACACAATGGATTTTTCTCCAAATATTCAACAGTTGGTTTGATAAGAAACAAAACAAGGCGAGAAGGATTGAAGAGCTTATAAAAATTTTTGAGCGGCAGGGAAATGTAACAGATGACGGTCAACTGCAAACGCAGAAAAAATTTTCTGCTGATGAATGGAATAATTACACCGATGAAGAAAAACGGGAATTGCTGATGGACTATCGTCTTGCTTACTTGGCTTATGGGGAGGTTAACTGGTGTGAAGCCCTGGGAACCGTATTGGCCAATGATGAAGTTATTAATGGAGTGAGTGAGCGTGGCGGGCACCCGGTTATAAAAAGAAAAATGAGACAATGGTATTTACGTATCACTGATTATGCCGAAAGATTATTAGATGGATTAGAAACTGTGAACTTCTCGGACGCTATGAAAGAGATGCAGCGGAACTGGATCGGTAAAAGCGAAGGAGCAGAGATGGAATTTGAAATTGAAAGCGTTGAGGAAAAACTAAAAGTGTACACTACCCGCCCCGATACAATCTTTGGTGTTGACTTTATGGTGCTTGCACCTGAACATGAATTAGTAAATGCAATAACCACACAGGGGCAACGTCAAGCCATAGACGAATATCTCACCTACGTAAAAAGCAGGAGTGAAAGAGAACGTCTTGCAGAAGTGAAACAGGTCACCGGGGCTTTTACCGGAGCTTATGCTATCAATCCCTTTGATGGAAGAAAGATTCCTGTTTGGATTGCTGAATATGTTTTGGCAGGCTATGGTACAGGCGCTATCATGGCAGTGCCTTGCGGCGACCAGCGTGATTTTGATTTCGCCAGGCATTTTAATATTCCGATTACAAATATAATTGGCGACTATTTTAACGGTGAAGAAGCCAACCCTACGAAAGAAGCCATACTTACTAATTCAGGCTTTTTAAATGGAATACGAATGAAAGATGCAATTGATATTGTTTTAAAAAAAATTGAAGAAGAAGGAATAGGCCAAAGGAAAATAAATTATAAGATGCGTGATGCAGGTTTTAGCCGCCAGCGTTATTGGGGCGAGCCATTTCCGATTGTTTATAAAGATGGAATTGCCTATGCACTTGATGAAGATGAATTGCCTGTAGAATTACCTCATATTGAAAATTATAAACCCGGCCCGGAAGGTGAAGGCCCGCTGGCAAATCTTACTGATTGGGTGAATGTTGATGCAGGCGAAGTCCATTTGCAATCAGACCTCAGCCCCGTCCCCTCTCTAAAGGAGGGGAGTGCAGTCCTCAAACGTGAAACTAACACCATGCCCGGCTATGCAGGTTCTTCGTGGTACTTTCTCCGTTATATGGATCCACATAATGATAAAGAATTTGCCGATAGAAAAATTACAGATTACTGGAACCAGGTGGATGTATACGTTGGTGGAACAGAACATGCCGTTGGTCATTTATTGTATAGCCGTATGTGGACAAAAGTTTTATGTGATTTAGGATTAATAAGTTTTGATGAGCCGTTTAAAAAATTGGTGAATCAGGGAATGATACAGGGAAGTAGGAGATTTGTTTATAGAATATCTTGGATTGGATAAGATTCAATGAAAAAGTTTGAACAAAGAGTCTCTTACCAATAGTTTTTTTATCAAAAAATATTATCGATTCTATTAATTTAAATGATAAAGAAGTTAATAATAATATTCACGCCGATCTAATAGATACAATGAGACAAATATATCCCGATCAAGATTTTAATTATTCAAACGTTTCAATATAATACAACTTCACGTTGAAGTTAACCTCGCGATGGAATAGAATTAACATTGCTGCCTTTAGAAAGTCAAAACCCGAATATGAGAATGCAATTTTTATTTTGAGGAAGATAAAGTATTTTCCCTGGTGATTGGTTGATAGATGAGGGTTAACTTCTAACCCGAAAAATTTTACGGCAAGTAGAGGTTGAAAAAATGTCCAAGTCAAAATTCAACACGGATAATCCTAATGATTTAATTGATAAATACGGCGCCGATACCTTCCGTATGTATGAAATGTTTCTTGGCCCTGTTGAGCAAAGCAAACCCTGGGATACCAAAGGCATTGAAGGGGTTCATCGTTTCTTAAAAAAATTATGGCGATTGTTTTATGATGAAGCTAAAGGACCAATCTGGACTTCTTTGGCTCCCTCCCCTTCGGAGAGGGCGGGGGGTGAGGTTACTGATGCAGAATTAAAAATTCTGCACAAAACCATAAAAAAAATAGAAGAGGACACAGAACGTTTTTCCTTTAATACAGCTGTGAGTGCTTTTATGGTTTGTGTAAATGAGCTTACCGATTTAAAATGTCATAAGAAAGAAATATTGGAGCCGTTATTAATTTTATTGGCCCCGTATGCGCCACATATAGCGGAAGAATTGTATAAAGCATTGGGAAATGATACAACAGTCATAGACGCCGCTTATCCAAAGCTTGAAACAAAGTATTTAATTGAAACCGAAAAAGAATATCCTGTTGCGATCAACGGTAAAATGCGTACAACCATTAACATTTCTCTGGACGCTTCGCAGGATGAAGTGGAAAAAATCGCTTTGGGAAATGAAGTAATTCAGAAATGGATAGAAGGTAAAACACCCAAAAAAATAATTTTTGTAAAAAATAAAATGGTAAACGTAGTTGTATAATTCTGTGTAAACTTTGTCAACTGTTTCATTCCGTTCCTGTGATGCTAATTCAAAAATTAAAAGATAACCGACTTCACTTTCATCCGGTAGTACCATTCGATTCAGCTAACGAAAAAATAATCGGTTTTGATTTTACCGAAAAAAATTTTCAGTTACAAAAAGTAAATATTGATGATACCCGGAAATTCTGCAATTACATAAATGACTTATTGCAAAATGCAAATGCCAAATTTGGATTTGGCGGCTACGACGAATTAAGACCTTTATACACCCGGAGTAAAATTTTCAATGACAATCTCTTAGGAAATCCTGCAAAGGAAGAACCCAGAAGGCTGCATATTGGAATTGATATTTGGGGCAATGAAGGCACTGAAATATTTGCGCCGCTTAATGCAATAATCCACAGTCTTGCCTTCAATGATAATTTTGGTGACTATGGCGCTACTATAATTTTGAAACATGAACTGGAAAATATTTCGTTCTTTACATTATACGGTCATTTAAGCTTGGCCGATATAAAAAACCGCAATGAAGGCGATAAAATACACAAGGGACAACAATTTGCTCATTTTGGAAACTATAAAGAAAATGGGCATTGGCCGCCACACCTGCATTTCCAGGTTATAAACGATATTGGTCCATATAGAGGTGATTACCCCGGGGTGTGTAAACTAAGTGAACAAAAACAATACCTGGCAAATTCACCTGATCCTGATCTTATATTAAATATGCAACAGTTTATACGATGAGATATATGAAATTGGCAAAATCTCCGTTATAACTATACAGAAGTGATTTATTGAACTTTTTTCCTTCTAATTCGTATATGTTATACAAATTTCCCTGAGGAAAAAAATGTATTTTTACCTATTAATTTTTGAAGTATGGATATTAATCCCGGACCATTACTAAAAACCATTAATTCTCCATCTGATCTTAAAAAATTAACCCGCATTCAACTGCATGAATTGTGTGATGAATTGCGGCATTATATCGTGGATGTCGTGAGCGTTTATGGTGGTCATTTTGGGGCAAGCCTCGGCGTGGTAGAACTTACCGTTGCACTTCATTATTTGTTCGATACGCCATACGATCAGCTTGTTTGGGATGTAGGCCACCAGGCATACGGTCACAAAATACTCACAGGGCGCAGGGACAATTTTATCACCAATAGAAAATATAAAGGCCTGAGTGGTTTTCCTAAGCGAACCGAAAGTGAGTATGACACTTTTGGTGTGGGGCATTCATCTACTTCTATCTCAGCGGCATTGGGAATGGCTATGGCATCTCATTATAAAGGTGAAGATAAAAGGCAGCATGTGGCCATTATTGGAGATGGTGCAATGACGGCTGGCATTGCCTTCGAAGCCTTGAATCATGCAGGGATCGAAAAAAGTAATATTCTTATTATTTTGAATGATAACTGCATGAGCATTGATCCAAATGTTGGTGCATTAAAGGAATATCTTACTGATATTACTACTTCTCAAACGTATAATAAAATCAGGGATGATTTCTGGAAGGCATTAGGCAAACTTCCCGGTAAAAAGTTTTCCCGCAGTATGGCTTCTAAAATAGAAGCCAGCTTAAAAGGTATCCTTAGCGACAGCAGTAATCTTTTTGAAGCACTGAATCTTCGGTATTTTGGCCCGATTGATGGACACAACATTACCAAGCTCGTGGACATTTTAAAAGACCTGAAAGATATTCCGGGGCCAAAGTTGCTACATATTAAAACAGTAAAAGGCAAGGGCTATGATCTTGCAGAAAAAGACCAAACGAAATGGCATGCTCCGGGATTGTTTGATAAAATAACCGGGGAGATTTATAAGAAAAAATTTGATCTACCGCAGCCGCCGAAATACCAGGATATATTTGGCCATACCATTATTGAACTGGCAGAAGAGAATGAGAAAATTATGGGAGTTACTCCTGCGATGCCGAGTGGCTGCTCATTAAAATATATGATGGAAAAAATGCCGCACCGCGCATTTGATGTAGGCATTTGTGAGCAACATGCTGTTACATTGAGTGCAGGTTTGGCGACCCAGGGAATGAAGGTTTTCTGCAATATTTATTCTTCGTTTATGCAGCGTGCCTATGACCAGGTAATACACGATGTTGCTATCCAAAATTTACCTGTTGTATTTTGTTTGGATAGGGCAGGGCTTGTGGGCGAAGATGGCCCGACGCACCATGGTGCTTATGATATTGCATACATGCGGTGTATTCCTAACATGATAGTGAGTGCACCAATGAATGAAAGTGAATTGAGGGATTTGATGTACACTTCGCAGTTGGAAAAAATTAAAAACCCATTTGTAATTCGCTACCCACGCGGAGAAGCTGTAAAGGCAGAATGGAAAACGAAAATGAAAGAAATTAAGATCGGTACAGGAAGAAAATTGAAAGCCGGTGAAGAAATAGCCATCCTTTCGTTAGGCCATCCGGGAAATTTTGCGGCTGCAGCGATAAGAGATGTTAAGCCCGATGGAATAAATCCGGCTCATTATGATATGCGTTTTGTAAAGCCCCTCGATGAAGAAATGCTCCATGAAGTTTTCAAAAATTATTCTAAAATTATTACAGTTGAAGATGGAACAATAGTAGGAGGTTTTGGCTCTGCTATCCTTGAATTTATGGCACAACATAATTATAACGCACATGTTAAAATGCTTGGAATACCTGATAAGATTATTGAACATGGCACTCCAAAAGAACTGTATAACGAGGTAGGAATAGACGCAAATCATATTGCAGAAGCCATCAGGACTACCGCAAAAATTGAAGTGGATAAGTTATTGGCACAATAAACTCATTTATTGTTTTCTTTTTCAATTTTTAATTAATCCTATTCCATCGCTTATATACTTAGATAATCAGGCTGGCTAAAAAATAGCATAATCTGGTGCGGCATTATATTGAGGTCTGAATCATCATCTTTTTAACATGTCATTGCTAAAAGGTAACAAAGAAAAAAAAGAAAAGCTGGGTCACATGCTGGCGGCTTTCATTATACTTATACACGCTTATGAAAAATATGACCTGAATGAGTCTTCCTATATTTTCTTTGCTGTTGCCGGTCTTACATTTTTGTGCGTTGCAATTATGCACCACCGAATTGCAAAATACTTTCCATATGTTGATGGCGTATTCTTTGTAATTGAAGCAATCATCTATGCGGTTGTAGCCGCGGAATATTTTCATAAAGGTAAAAAAGGATTGCCGTGGTGCTATGTTTTTGCTACTATTGTTTACCTGGTTGTTGCAGTTATAAAAGGGAAGAAAGGAAAAGCAAAACATGCAGGCCCGCACTGAACATTCGTTTCCGGCATCGTTACCTTTAACGATAATTTGTAGCATCTCTAAGGTTTCCCCGAAAGATATTTAGCAAAAAATGCATCCATTGCTTTATAAAAATCTATCCGGTTATTTTCATTGGCAAATCCATGACCTTCATCATTTTTTACCATGTATTCCACATTTATTCCTCTCTTTTTTAAGGCTTCCACCATCTGATCGCTTTCAGCCTTATTCACCCTGGGATCATTGGCGCCCTGTGCCACAAATAATGGTGTTTTTATTTTATCAACATGCAATGCGGGAGAAGTTTCTGCCAGCAGCACACTGTCTTTTGCCGGATCGCCAACCAGTTCGTGCCACATAGCGATGTATGGCTTCCAGTAAGGAGGAAAGGTTTTCATAAAGGTAAACATGTTGGAAACGCCCACATAATCAACTGCACAGGCATACAGGTCAGGAGTAAAAGTAACACCGGCTAATGTAGCATATCCCCCATAACTTCCCCCATAGATTGCTATGCGTTTCGGATCGGCTATTCCCTCTTTGATAAGCCATTGCACACCATCAGTTATATCATCCTGCATGGCTCTTCCCCATTGCTTACTGCTCTTTAAAAAGAAATCTTTACCATAGCCCGTAGAGCCGCGATAATTCATTTGCAAAACCCCGTATCCGCGATTTGCCAACATCTGCGCTTCCGGGTTAAAACCCCAGTTGTCACGGGACCACGGGCCGCCATGCGGGTTAACAACGACAGGGATATTTTTTGCTTCAATACCTTTTGGAAGAGTTAGATAGCCATGAATAGTAAGCCCATCCCTCGATTTATATTCTATTGGTTTCATGGTTGCCATTTCATCTTCGTTTAACCATGGCATAGCATTGGCGAGAAATTTTGTTTCCCCGGTCTTTTTATCATAGAAATAATATTTGGCTGCTAATTTATCATTGCCTGTCCATACAATAAATTTATCTTCAGCATTGTTACTGCCATAAATACCTACTTCATAACCTTTGAATTTTTCCCGCATTTTTTTATACTCATTAGCCGTTTCTTTATCTAAAAAATAATGCTCGCCTTTCCAGGAAGTATAATTAGCCATGGTTAATACCTTTCTTTTGTGAGAGTAGCTTAATCCATCCACATCATATTCCGGGTTGCTGTAAATTTTCTTTATTTCTTTTTTGGCGTTAAGATCGTATTCAATAATTTCCGATTTATCTCTGTTCATATTGCTGGAAACATAAATATTCTTATTGTCGAAAGTAAAAAACTGAACATCAAAAAAATCTTTATAAGTTGTGGTAAGAATGGAATCAAATGAGTCTGTTTCTTTTGCACGCTGGTAGTAAGTTGTATTGATGCCATCGGTTTTTGTAGCCATTCTTATTACCCCCGTATGATCAGTAACCCAGTTACCATAATTTTCATCATTTTGAAATAAAACTTTCATTTCACCGGTTTCAATATTGATACTATAAGGATCGAAATACTGTGGGTTTCTTTTATTCAACCCAATCATTATTTCTTTTTCCTTGCCAGGTATATATCTCCAGCTATCCAGGATTTGGGTTCTTACCTTAGGAAACGGAGTTAAGGCTTTCAGATCCTTCCCATCCAGTGAAACAGAAAACAACTGAAAATTTTCATCACCTCCTACATCCTGCAGATATAATATCCGGTTCCCTTTCCATTCATAATTATACACATTCCTTACCGTATCATTGGTAACGGGAATGGCAATGCTATCGTCAATTTTTCTTACAAAAACATTAGTGTGTCCATTATGTGGCGCCAGGTAAGAAATATATCCACCATCCGGTGAAATGCGCCAGCCAAATTTGTCAGGATTTCTAACAAAATCTTCCACAGGAATTACAGGAGGCCGGGGTATACTTGGTTTAAAAGTATATGCAGTAATAATTAGCGCCAATAGAGCTGCTAACCATAATATCTTTTTTTGAAAAAACTTCATACAGTTTTAGTTTTTAGAATAAAGAATGACAAATGTGAAGTAAGTGATAACCGGAATGAAGATAAACTTTTTTTGAATGAATAAGGGACACGCTTCTGTGTCGCGTGGCTTGAATAATTATTAAAATTTTCGCTTAAGTTTATGCGCTAAAAATTATTTTTAATCTTAAACTTCTCTTACCTCAAAAACCGGTAGGTACATTTAATTAAAAATATATTCCGGCCTTGCTGTGCAAAAATATTAGTAAATAAACTTCGGGGCAGCGGTGTGTCGAGGTCGTTAGAAGCATCCGGTGAATTGCCTTGTGACCAGACGAGGTATAGCTCCGAACCGGCACGGTACTCCCATCGAACTACAAGATTTGAACGGAATTGTACAAAATTAAAATCAGGCTTACTGAATGTATAATCTACAATTCCATCGCCATTTTCATCTACCATGTACCTATTATTACTGTAGCTTATCTCGTTGCGATTAAAAACGTGAAATCGATCGTTATAATTTTTTGCCAACGGGTTAGATACATAACCGTAGTTGCTATAGAGTGGTCGTGTAATAAAAGGCTGTCCATAATATTGAACTGTCAGGTCAGGGGTTACATTATAGCTAAATCTCCCGGTAAACCGAAGTGTTTTTTGTTTTACTTCACTCACTATACTTCTTGTAGAATTATTATAATCTATATTATTTACAAACTGGTCCTGTCTGCGATAGTAGTAGGTATACTCGCCACTCAGGCTTACCGCTAACGCATTTAGCGGTTGAAAATTAAGCTCAACGCTGAAATCATCATTCCGGACGGTATGCTCAAAACCCCATGCATTGAACATCCTGAAATTTGCATAAAATTTTTTCCTGTAATCGCTTTGTATATAAAAGTTATGGCCAATGCCGCCTGGGTGGCGAAGCGAAGAAGCGCCTCTTAATGCATTGTTGGTAATTTCATAAGGATTCCACGTAACACCTGTTCCCGATTGCCAGTTATTTTTAAATGTAGCATGGGAGTTGAAATTAAAAGCCTGGTATAGGAATTTACCGCTGTAATCCCATCTTGACCAGTGGTTATAATTAAGGCGGGCATTTCGGAAAATAGAAAATGGTTGTTGAAAATGAAGTCCCATCCACATGAAGTGATTGATCTCGTTAGCGGTAAGCATAAAACCAATATCATTCAATTCCAACTCTGGTGAACGTAACGTTACACCTGTTTCAAATTTGAATACCTCCCCATGTTTCCCCGACTTGCCCCCAATCTTTCCAAATCTGAATGTTCCACCGGTGCCCGTGAGGGAGGTCCGATTGCCATTCAACGAGAGCTCTCTCGCATCGGGCCGCTGAAATAAATGTTCGAAAGCAGTTTGTGTATTTAATATGGCTTCTTTAGTTCCGTGGACATGACTGAAAATAAGATTACCTCTTATGTACCAGGTTTTTTTATTCCAGTAATGTAAAAAATCAATACCTCCGGAATAAGCGTCACGATTTAAGATATTGTCTAATCCTTTTTCCCGGTTGACTCCCGTTATGATGCCACCAATAATCGTGTTGCCGGATTTACTGTCTTTTTGAAGCCGTCCTACAAAAAAGTTAGTAGCGGGCTCGACCAACTCAGTTCTTTTTTGCCCATTGTAATCAATAGTTGCTACTTCTCTTTGGGTTACACTTTCAAGCAGCCCTATACTCCATCCATTTTTTGTTTTTCCACTAAATTTTGCTGCGCCGAGAATAGAAGTATTCTGCGGAAATTTTACATATTCACCGCTATCTGCATTTACATATCCATGTGGCGAACTTCCTATTCGCCGCGAATAAAATAAAAGATCGGCGTCATAGTCACCACCCGCTTCCGAGCCGGTCAACTGGTAATTGAAAATATTACTGCTCTCTATAAAGAAAGGTCTCTTCTCTTCAAAAAAATTCTGGTAACCATCCAGCCGCACTTGTGAGGGATCTGCTTCTACCTGCCCGAAATCTGGATTTACGGTAAAATCAAGGATAAGATCATTGGTTATCGCCACCTTACCATCTACGCCTGCAGTCAGTTTAGTATCAAAGCCCTTTGCAAATGGGTTGCCAGGTTCTTTTTTGTAAGTATCAGCCTGGGTGGTTACATACGGTGCTATTTCTACCTGGCTGTGCATAGGTATGTTTTTTAATCCATGCAGTTCGCCAAACCTGCTCACCCATACGCCTGATTTTTGCGGAATGAACTGCCATGTTGAGCGCTCCTCCTTTCGAAACAGACGCCTCGTTATTTGAAATCCCCATACTTTATCCGGCTCATTATTGTACCTCAACTGGCTGAGGGGAATTTTAACTTCACCTGTCCATCCGCTTTTATTCACATGAGTTTTTGCAAACCAAATCGGGTTCCAATTGGTATCCCAGTTGTTGCCATTACCGGATATAAATTCGTCACTGCGTACACCCGATACCGATAGTGTAAAAGAAAATGCTGTTCGCTTGTCGTGGTAACTATCAATATTTATCTCAACCCAATCGCCTGGAAATTCGTCGCGTCGGCCCATTCGTTTTACGATAGAATCGGGTGAACTATCTGTACAATTATAAGCGATATATAAAAACCGGTCATCATAGAGAATTTTAAATTCTGTTTGTTGTGAGGGTGGCTTTCCTTCATTCGGTTGTGACTGGATAAATCCGCCACCCCATTTAACAGCATTCCACGCCTCTTCTGAAGGTATGCCATCGAGGGTAACAGTTTCAGTTAACCGGGTGGTAAAATAGTTTTTTGTAATTACTGAATCCTGAGCCCTGGTCTTAGCAGCAGCAAATAAAAAAAATAAAAAGAATATAAGCAGGCAGGTCTTGTTCATCTGCCCAAAATAATAATTGTTGTTACACGAAAAGGTTAAATTTTACAAGAGGGACTTTTTGCTACATCAAAAGCACGAAGGGATTTAAATTGCGGCGAAACTTCTGCTAAAATATTTTTTAATCTTAAAGATGTTACAGACGCAGTTCATTCTTTTTAATTGTTTGGGTCCAGCAACAGCACCTTTTTCCCTTCCTGGTTTACCCTGTAATATTTATTATTCTCAATGAGTAAAGCTTCTGACTTTCCGGAAGCATGATGAACATCTAAATCAAGCAGTTTACTATTATACCATAAACTGATAGTATCTGAAACTATTGTATGACCGGTCACGATATGGTTAACGCCAAATTGAGAAAGCGTACTATCAATTTTTGAAACAACGCCAGGATCGGGATTCATATAATAGCCCCGGTACCATAACGGTCCCAGGTCTCTAAGAATAATGCCCGCCCTTTCATCGGTGGAGTCAAAAGTATCAACAGCATAATAAGGTCGTGCTAATGAATTTATGCTATCCACAGATATATTCATACTGTTGATGGCAGACGATATACCACCATGAAGAAACAAAATGTCTCCTATCTTTTCAACCACGTTTTTTGTGCGAAGCCACCTTCCTAATTCCGATGTTTCATCATAAAGCGACTGGTAATCCTCCATTAAGAGCTTTGCATTGTCGAGGTATTTTTGAGGAGTATATCTAAAGTCACCGTTAAGATTCATTATTTCGTGGTTGCCCAAAATAAAATGAACATAGCCACCCGCAGCTTTTGCCTCTTCTTCAAGATAATAAATAAACCACAGGACTTCAGTAACCTGCTCCCCGCGATCGAAAAAATCACCCACTAATACGAGATGCCCGTCACCAAATTTCCAATTGAAATCCTCATCTATTACATTGTTTGCCTGTAAAAGTTTTCGAAGCGCACTAAAATTGCCCTCGATATCAGAGAGCGCCAGCAGCTTGTTTACATCAGGATATTCGCTTTTTTCAGTTGTGAGCTTTTTACTTAGTTTTACATAGAAAAATTTATCAGGAATATCGGTCATCACTTTTAGCCGAATGCTTTCTTTTGCTTCCATCCGCACATGTTCTGTTCTTACCCGTCTTTTCTCATTTTTTTCAACAATGTAATTCACCAAAACCTGCTCATGAGTGTATTGAACATAGGGTCCATCAATTTGTACTACAGGTACTCCCGGTGTATGTGAATTTCCGTATCTGTTATAAGAAAATGCCATAATTGAAATGGTAAGAATTGAAGAAATAGCAATCAATAATTTTTCCATATAAGGAAAAGTTTTGTGTTATAAGCCATCAAACGAACCAACCACGGAAACTACTGCAATTTAATGCAAAAGTTTTATCACAAGTACACCTATAAATATTACTGTCCAGCCAATGCAGGTGTATAAATTGGTGAGGATCGCCAATGGGCTTCCCTATTGTTTGCTATTTCCTCCCGATATATGTTTGCAACATGAAAATATTTTTACCTTTTACCCTGCTAATAATCAGCATCACTTCAGATGCTCAAAAAATTGAAAAATACTACAATTACCAATGGAAGGAATGTCCACCCGCTGAGGCAAGGTTTGCATCGCTTATAACAAAAACCGATAGTGGCTGGCTTCGGCTGGATTATTTTTTAGGAACAAAAAAATTGCAAATGTCAGGCCTGTACGAGGACAGTGCTACCCGTAGCGCTAATGGTGTATCTTACTTTTATTACTCCAACGGAATGACAGAAAGCACCGGTAAAAATGTACATAACAAAAAAGAGGGCCTGTGGCTGAATTTTTATCGCGACGGTTCATTGCGGGATTCTACTGTATATGAAAACGGAACACCTGCAGGCACTTCAATTGGCTGGCATCAAAATGGCTACCCATCAGATTCTGTTGTCTATAACAAAGACGGATCTTCAGTAGAAGTGAATTGGTTTGATAATGGGGTGCCCGCAAGCGCAGGGCGCAAGATGCTTGAAAAAAATAATGGTGCCTGGCAATTTTTTCATAAGAATGGGCAGCTTGCTGCAACGGAAGTATTTGACAATGGCAAACTGTTAAGCCGCAAATACTATGATGAAAATGGGATAGAAGAAGCCGATACTACCAGTAAGAACAGGGAGGCGCGGTTTCCCGGAGGCCAGGCAGGATGGAAAAAATTTATATTGAAACATATTTATTTTCCTGATCAATACAGGCTTGTAAATGCGGATGCAGTGACGGTGGTGGTAACGGCAACCATAGACGAAGATGGCAATGTAACAGATCCCTTTGTGGAAGTTCCTTTTAATAAGGCATTCGACGATATCGCAATTGCTATTTTTAGGAAATCGCCGAAATGGATACCCGCAATAAGATATAACCGTACGGTCCAGCAAAGAGTTGGGCAGCCTATTACTTTTTCGCAGGCGGAGTAATTATGTTGCCCGCAAGTTACAGACATATCATAAAAATTTTGTTGTTATTGCAAATGAAAATTACCTTAGTTGATAAATCAGTATAATGAAAAAAATTATTTCAATTACCTGTTTAATATTTGGCGCCGCAACTATGGCCAGGACTAATACAGCAGTGGCCGATAAACGGGTTTCCGATGCCGATTCATCATTCATTTTTATTTATCGTGGCGGGCAATTTACTGGGGCACTTACTAACTTTACCATTTTTGTAGATGATATTAAGCTTTGCAAGATAAGTAATGGCAAATATTTTAAAGTGCCTGTGAAGCCAGGTGCCCACGTAGTAAGCGCAAAGCGTGGCGGGGTTGGCATTATGAAAAAAGAAACTGAAGTGGATGTCGACGTTGAAAGCGGACAATCATCCTATATTTCCTGCTCCATGAAATCCAGCATTACCCGTGTTCGTTTGGAAATGCAGGAAGTGGTTCCAAAAACCGGTGTAAAGGATATTAGCAATATGAAGGTAGATAATTGCCAGGGTAACATTGAAGATCAGTAATCACTCTCACTATATTCTTAACCTTATATTCCTCCTTTATCATCAAAGCAGAAGGTTCACTCAATTGCATTAGCAATCTTAATTACAAATATTCCGGAGGTTGATATATCGCCGGGACTCATCGTAGATAGATCGACAACTATATTTTTGTCTTTTTGTTTCCATGAAACAGATTTTGACGTTCCTAATAATATCGCTTTGGCAGTAGCCAGTGGCTTGATATTTTTCACGGTCAGTCTTTTAGTATAAGAAGGAATAATGCAATAAATATCTTTATTCTTTTGGGTAAAAAAACATTCGATATGTGCCGTATCTTTTTTGGGAATTACCATCTCCGCAACACTATAACCAGCCATAAAACTCTTATCATTTTTAGCTATTCTTATGCCGTCACTCCATTGCGCCGGGCTGTTCCATGCTTCCGTTTCATAGATCGCTTCGCCATTTGTTTTTAACCAGTCACCCATGTCAATAAGGCGTTGCTGCATAATTACGGGGATCCTTCCATCCGCGGTGGGGCCAATATCCAGCAATAAATTTCCGCCTCTTGAAACGATATCGCATAACATTAAGATAAGGTCATGGCTACTTTTATAATCGCTCAATTTTTCATTGCGGTTGTATCCGTAAGAATGACCAATTCCCTGGTTTTCTTCCCAGATAATACCGGGATCCATACCGCTTCCATATTCTGACGTTGCATAAGTACACCCTGTATGAGTACCGCGGGTATTGCTGCCCCAGCGATCGTTAACCACCACTTCATCAGCCACGGGTGATTCATTAAAAAGCCATGCAAGTAATTCCGGACTATGCCATGCAGTATCCGGCAGTTCCCATTCTCCATCCGAAAAAATTACAGAGGGTTTGTATTTTGTTACAAGGTCTTGGAACTGGGGAATCATGTGTTCAACAACAAACCTTTTCTTATCGGTCTGCCAGAGTGGATTGAACCATTCGTATAAAGAATAATAATAACCCATTTTAAGTCCTTCCGCCCGAACAGCATTGGTTAAGTCGCCAAGCAAATCGCGTTTAGGCGTTCCAGTCACCGCGTTCCATGGTCGGGCCCAGTCACGGTCAGCTTCTGTACTATTCCAAAGACAATATCCTTCATGGTGCTTTGAGGTAAGTACAACATATTTTGCTCCGGCTCTTTTAAACACCTCCGCCCATTGAACAGGATCAAACATCTCTGCTTTAAACATAGGTTCAAACTGCGGATACAAAAAATCACTTCCATAATTTTTATCATGAAATGCGATAAAATCTTTTTGCTTTTCAATTAACCTGTACCAGTACCACTCGGCATAACTGTAGCCACTGTTTGGGATTACCGGCGCATAAGATGGCACGGCATAAACGCCCCAATGAATAAAAATTCCAAACTTATCGTTGTGAAACCATCCGGGTATTTTTCTTTGATTTAAAGAATTCCAGTTCGGTTCATAATGATGCTGCGCAGGTGCAGCAAAATGGAGAAGTGTAAATAAAAAAATTGCAGGGAGTTTTCGCATAATTGGTAAAGTTAACCTGCCCTGGCTTTTTTGTAAAAAATTATTCTTTACCAGGAAAGGACAGGAAAGTCCATTACCATCAAATTATCTTCCCTTGTTCATTCCCTTATTTTTGCAAGATGGAATTAGGCATAAGCACATTTGTGGAATTAACCCCCGATCCTGTAACAGGCAAAACAATCAGCCCATATCAACGCATTCAAAACCTTATCGAAGAAGTGGAACTCGCAGACCAACTGGGGCTTGATGTTTTTGCCATTGGCGAGCATCACCGACCTGATTTTCTCGTCTCATCACCGGCGACGTTGCTCGCAGCAGCTGCAGTAAGGACAAAAAATATACGGCTATCCAGTGCCGTTAGTGTCCTTAGCTCAGATGACCCCGTACGGGTCTTTCAGCAGTTTGCAATGGTTGATTTGCTCTCTGGCGGCAGGGCCGAGATTATGGCTGGCCGCGGATCTTTCATTGAGTCGTTTCCTCTTTTTGGGCACGACTTAAACGATTATGACAGCCTATTTGACGAAAAACTGAAGCTGCTGCTGGCTATTAATGAAAAGGAAAAAGTAACATGGAACGGCAGGCATCGGGCGGCTATTTCCGACCTCGGTATTTACCCCAGGCCGTTACAGAAAAAACTACCCATATGGGTCGCCATAGGCGGTACACCTTCATCAGTATTGCGTGCGGCCACTTTAGGGTTGCCCTTAACGATCGCCATTATAGGTGGCACACCGGATCAATTTGTACCTCACACAAAATATTACCGTGATGAATTTGTAAAAGCAGGTCATAATATAAGTACTCTGCAACTCTGCATCAACTCACATGCATACATAGCCGATGACAGCCGGCAGGCCGCCAATGAATTTTTCCCCGTGTATGCTGCAGTAATGACCCGAATAGGCCGTGAACGTGGCTGGCCGCCAACCACACGCGATCAGTTTGAATTTATGAAAAGCCCCGGGGGTGCATTACTTGTGGGCAGCCCACAGGAGGTAATTGATAAAATCTTATACGAGTATGAGTTGTTTGCCAATACACGTTTTTTGGTTCAGTTTAGTGTGGGCACATTACCACATAAGCAAATGATGCATGCCATAGAATTATTTGGAAACGTAGTAGCACCTGCTGTTCGCGAAGCATTGGGTGATGCTGCAGGATAAGGCTACATTAATAAGGACTATACTGTAAACCAGATTCAATACTTATTTAAATATGATGGAAAATACAAAAGCATCTATTAAGGATATTCTTGCAGCAGCAACTGAAGCTGAAAAAAATAAAGACAATGCAGATGCCATTAAATTATATAAAGAAATATTGCAGCGGGATAATCTTTATATCCAGGCGTATGACCGGCTCATGAAGTTGTACCGGCAAGGCAAGGACTATAAAAAAGAACTGGCAATAATTAACAAGGGCATTAAGGCTTATGAAACATACTATCGCAAATTGCAGCCCAAGCATTCAAAAACCATAAATGAGCTGAGCGCAAAATTAAATAAGGCGTTTGGCTTTACTGATAAGAAAGGAAATAAAACGTATAATCCCGAGCCAATTGGTAAATGGCAAAAGAGAAAGGCAACAGTAGAAAAAAGACTGGGATAAGGCATGTTTTCTTAAAAAAGATGGTGCAATTAAATTTTACACCGTATTGCTATGGTCGGGTATACCTGAAGCAAATTTTCATTAGTCAGCACATGGTAATACATATTCACTTTAGTGCCCGCAGAAAGATTTTTATATATAACATGCCAGAATTGTGGCTCAGCAAAAAAATAAAATCGTTTTCCTTTTAAATTCATGTATGCGTCACCGTGATTTTTGTTTTCTGTCCATAATGAAAAATTCCCGGAGAATTCTCCTTTATAATTCCATAATCCTCTCCACCAATACAGAGTATAAAGAAAATCGTTGCTTGGCTTTTTGTAAGGAATGTATTTGTAATCCAATACACTGCTCATGTAAGCTTTTCCCCACCTGAAAGGAATATCTATTCCCCCAGAAAAAGTGTTGGTAATATAATAGCTGTATTCTTTTGGCTCGGTTATTCCAAGGCCACCGCTGTATTGCAGGCTTAGGAAAATCTTTGGTTTCCAGAAACGGAAAGATTGGGAAACCTGCATATAAAATTTTCCCATATTATGATTGACTCCCGAAAAATCAGCCTGCATCTTTAGCAAAAAGGAGCCGGGCTTGATAAATGATTTACCGGAATCCTGTGCTTTAAAATATTCAAAATAGAGAGTAGGATAGTTGGTAGTATTGTGCCTGGGGTCAAGAGTATGTCTTGCGTCATAATGCAATTGAAGCGTTTGTGAAAATGAAGCGTAGCAGAATATGCCGAGAACAACCGTCAGAAAAAATTTCATGTCTTTTAAAGTTTATAATTTAGTGTAGTAAACTTTCCTGAACAAAAATGTGTATGCGAATGTGATATTGGCGGAAATGACATGGAAATCTTCAGAATTATGCGGAAATCTTATGAAATGATAAGAAACACTAAATGACCGATACAAACAGTCCTGCCTTTATAAGGTTATTCAAACAAGCCCATCTTAAATGCTTTGGATTTGAATTAGCCAGTTCTTTATCTGAAACTGAGTGCAAACATTTCAGCAACAAAATATATGAAGAAACAGGGCTGGTAATAGGAGCGAAAAGCTTAAAAAATTATGCAGCTGATATCATCAGCAGCGATGGATCAAAACAGAATCCTTCTGTCGCTACATTGGATACCATGGCGAGATATGTTCTTGAGGCGCCTTATACTGACGAAGTTCAAAGAAAAGATAAAGAAGGTCATTATCCTTATTGGTACCGGTATAAAAATAGCTTTGCTGTTCGGGGGAAGAAAGATGTTCAGCCAAAAAATAGAAGCCGCTGGGGTTTTATTTTAATTGTCGCCATGGCAGTAATCATCTTCTTACTCTGCAAATTATTGTCTCCAAAAAAAGAGGAATCGTTTACAGATTATTTTAATTCATTGAATAATGATTCATTAAAAAATAATGGATGGTTTGTACAATTAAAAGACACTGCCTGGTGGAACCGCCGCCGTGAAAATCCCCGCGGCCTTATATTGTTTACTTTGCGTGGAGACAACTGGCCCGATTCTGCAAATGCTCCTGCTATTAAAAACCTCTTGCTGCGCAAAATTTCTTCCGATTGTTTTACCGCCGAAATTCACATGGCGCATTTCATTCCCAAAGCAAACTGGCAACAGGCGGGAATATTATTGATGGAAGATACGGCCCTGGCGAGTAAGACGGTTCGGTTGTCCATTGCTTACAATGATTTTTTTGGTGGATTCAGCAGGTCTAAAGAAATTATTATACAGGGCATAACTTCAGGCGGCAAAGATTTTACAAGGCCAGAGGAAATTGCCCACATCCCGATCTTCACGCCGGATTCAACCCAGGAAAATCTGGTTGAAAAAAACCTGGCATATTCTGCGTTAAGAATTGAAAAGAACAACAATCATTTCCGCTTTTTATATTCATCAAGCCCCGTGGAAAATTTCGCGTTCAAGGAAGCTTTTTCAAAAGATATATCCATTAAGCCGCGATACATAGGGTTATTTGCCTTGCAGGGGTTTGTCGATAATAATGCACATATCCCCGTGCACATAACATTTTTTAAGTTGTCGGGTATGCCGTGCGAAAAATAATGTTTGGGAAATTTGTGTTTATCGGATGTTGAATAATACTTGCCATACGAAAACTATTGTTTCTTTTTTAATTCCTTTGCTTCTTTATAATCAAGTTGAATGTCTACCAATGTATCAAAGTTCAGGAAAAAGTAAAGGAGAAAAATAAGAAACAATTTCGGCTGAAACAGCGGAGTATGTATTTCTAAAGAGCCAATCCTGATAAAAAAAGCGGTTATAACATCAGGAGTTATAGTTAGTAAATTTAGCAGCCCAATAATTAAATAGACTCCGGTAGCGACTACGCCTGTTGTAAAGCTTCTTGCCAGTATATATATTACGACGATCAAAAGTACTAACCCAATATAATGACGCCATGTGGCAATAATATTTCCTGACATAATAACGCACCAGGTATAAATTATAAAAGATGCGATTACAGCAAGTGGTAAAAGAAGTAATATCTTTCTTTTAAGTATCGTATTTCTTTTAAGTGTCATAAACTAAAAATAACAATTTCTTTGAGTTTATTAAAGCAGTAGGTAAACCTGTCTGTAGAGAAATACCCTATATTTAGTTTGGCAGAAAAAAGGTTCTGCCGGCAACCATGGATCTCTATTAAACAATAATAAATGATTAAAATATTTCTACTTGCTATGTTGACTTTCCCGGCGCTTGCTTTCAGCCAGTCGTCCATTGATTCAACGGGCAGTAACATTTCACCTGCAGATGCCCAGGCGGCTTTAGACTATCATAACAAGGCAAGAGCCGACCTGGGAATACCACCGCTCACCTGGAAACCCGAAATTGCAGCGTATGCACAAGCCTGGGCAGATCACCTGGCTAAAAATAATAATTGCAATATTGCGCATCGGCAAAACGAGGAACAAAATCCAAAAGGCTATGGCGAGAATTTATTTGGCGGCAGTTCCGCTGAAATGTTTAAGCCAATTGATGCATCTATGGCATGGTACAGCGAAATAAAAAATTATAGCTATTCAAAGATGGGTGAGGGCAATTGGGATAAAACAGCCCACTATACGCAAATGATCTGGAAGACTACTACGGAGATGGGTATGGGCGTGGCAGCGTGCCCCGGTGGCGGAGTAATCGTGGTTGCCAATTATAATCCCCCGGGGAATTTTTCAGGAGAATATCCGTACTAAAAATAGCGGGGACCTGTATGTGTACCGGCGGTTTTTCAAACAATTATCAGCGCATAGCCATCATTTTGATAGGTCATAAGAATTGAAAAAAATATTCCTGCAGCACCTGCTGAACTTCCTGTTTAGTATGTAATGTCCTTTCTGTTATTGCCTCCCTGTCAGTTATCTTAAGTGTATTACCCGTCAACATTATTCTTCCATGTTGCGTTGGCAGCGAGCAGATTATTTTTTGCATGAAATGAGATTCGGGGCTCGTTTGATGATACAGGCATCTTGGGTAAAATTCTTCCAGAGTTCTTTCTTGTTCTAAGAATTTGTATTCAGGTATATAGTGTTCCTTGTCATCCTTTTTTGTAACTACGAAGTAATGGGTATCAGTCATTTCTATTTTAAAGATACCCCGTCGATCATTTGTTTCTTTGCCATCTTCAATTTTAATTGGTGAGAGGGCAAACTCTCCAAACCCTACATCTACAAGATAATGCCCATCTTCTAATGATACCATTACAGCCATGTGATCGTATTCCGGGCTATAGGTCATGGTTTTAGTATTATATACTCTTGCTGATATCATAGTAGCCTTAAATCCAATTTCTTTTAGCAATTGATAAAACAATCCATTTAATTCATAGCAAAAACCTCCTCGCTTTCTGATCACAATTTTGTTGAATAAATTGCCGAGGTCGATTGTTATGTGATGCTGAATGTCGAGATTTTCGAAAGGCACATGCATGAGGTGAGCCAGCTGAAGTTGTGCAAGCACTGAGAAAGTTATATCGGCAGAACCGGTATAATGTATCCTTTTAAGGTATCGTTGCACATCTATCATACCAGCAAAGTTTTGTTGTTTATGCGAAGAGTAAACTTCTTTTAATAAATTAGTCTTTAGCGTTTTTTTAATTTCAATTAAGTTATTTTTTTCTGTTTCCCACGATCCTGTTAATATACTTTTACAGAGTGCACATTGGTAAACCCCTTTTGCATGATGTGTAGCATATTCCGGATATTCTTTATCCCATATAAAAGTATTTTATTCATTTTACGACATTTCAAAATTAGATAATGATAACTTTTTTATGGCCTTAGTTTCAGTGCCGGTCTGCGGAAACTCTTCTTACTTTTTTTTTGTTGTTAAGGAGAACAGAAAATCAAAACCATAACAATAGCTATTATTATCCTTCCGTTTATAATTAATCATAAGTATTTCTTTAATTTACCGGGACAAACTAACCACTTATTATGAAGATAAGACCAGCGTTCCCTTGTGTATATTTCCTTGTTATCTTTTTTACAGGAGGCGTACAAA
Source organism: uncultured Chitinophagaceae bacterium (assembly GCA_963798665.1). Lineage (GTDB taxonomy): Bacteria > Bacteroidota > Bacteroidia > Chitinophagales > Chitinophagaceae > Ginsengibacter. The sequence goes on from CAWCUN010000009.1 coordinate 286,054, forward strand.
AGGCTTCGGCACAAAATAAAATCACTGACACTATATATTATGACCAGACCTGGAAAATATGCGAAGAGCCCATTGCAAGTTACTATCGGGCAGGCACACTCGCAGTAATGAATTCAATATGGTATTTTACCGGCAAGGTAAAAGACTATACTATCGGCAACCAGCTTTTGATGGAAGGAGAATATGCTGATAGCGTAAAAAACGGCCTGTTTAAATTTTACTATCCCGGGGGAAAATTAATGGCGACAGGAAATTTTAAAGACGGACTGATTTCTGGCACCTGGTATTGGTATTATACCAACGGAAATGAAAAGGCGCAAATTTATTTTAACCCCGATACCCAGGATTTTAAATTTGTAAGCTTTAAAAATCAGGATGGGCAGAGCCTTATGGAAAATGGAACCGGAGATTTTACCTGGCCTGTAAACGTATTTGACCGCGGAATAATTTTTGAAGTAAAAGGCTCATTTAATAATGGCAGGCGATCAGGTAAATGGCAGTTTGAACAGCCCGACGGATCTACCATGTTTAATTTTACAGAATCTTACGATAAAGAAGGACACCTAAAAAAAAGTATATATAATATTTCAAAAGGAACCAGGCCACTGGAGCCTTTTGAATTTAATTTCACGCCCGGCAGGTTTGAAACAATGGAAAATATTGCTTATAATAATTACTTCAGGAGAAACGGGGATTCACTTGCAGACCGGGCCCTTATTAATTACCTTGTTAATCATGAACCAACTGAAATAAGGGTAAAAAATAAAAACTTTGATTCTGCTTATCTGCTTATGCTCCGGTCATTATATGGTGCCATTGGCAGGTTTGATTATAAAAGCAAAGACATTGATGCTGACATTGAATTTAAGCTGGGTCCTAACGGGTTTCCTGAAGATATCTCTGTAACAGGAAGCGGTCTTAATGCGAATGAAAAAAAATTCCTGCTTTTTTTAATTCCCAAATTCACTAAGATTGAAATGCCCGGAAGCGGCTCTATCGCTGTAGAAGGTTACCATCATATTTACATGTACAATATAGATGTAAGCCCGTACTATCCCGCCAACTTACAGAAGGATTTTGGAATGGAGCTTTTTTTTTCAGCCGTGCCAAAATCGCGAATGCTTGCTGCGCTTGATGAGAATAAGAAGGATATCAGGAAATTTCTCCGAAAGATTTTTGAAGAGCGCACGATCGGGAAACCAGACTTGCCGGCAATACAGCCACAACCTGGTTTTAGCCCGCGACTTACGAAGTGAAAATTTTTAGGCTGGTTTTAGCCCGGCTTTTCCCACCAAAATCGCGATCTCAGCATGTCTTTAATTGTACTTTATGTGTATATCCTGTGATGCTTAATGTAGTATTGTGGTTGATGTTGCCTGATCGTTTTGCTGAGGAGAAAATGAATTACAGTGTTGGTAAGGAGTCATAGAAAATCACTTCGCTGGAATTTTTAATCAAACTCTATTATTCCGAATCTTTCATAATCGTGAAAATTTTCCCTTGTAAGCCGCCAACTGGAATATGCCGGGCTTCGATCATAGTCTATCCGGTAAAAATTTGCCCGCCACAGGGTTCCTTTCACCGGCGGCACACTTACCGTTGGTGCCAGTAGTGCATAAGGAATAAAAAATTCTGCGGTCCACGTGAACCTTTCACCTGAACTGGCGGGCTTATTAATATTGACTTCGTGAATAGTTTTGCGTCTGCCGTCGTAATGCCACGGCTTCCACCCCATCGCATTGCCTTTGTTATTTAGTATCATTATGGGCAGTTCATAGTTCAGCGGTGACAGCTCGTATTCAAAATAAGCCGGCAAGGTAGTGTCCGGCCTCAGAAATAGTTCCACCACATCTTCATTATATAAAGCGCCATAATCTTCCTTTATGGTAGCGGTGATAGCGCTGTCTTCGCATTTATACAGGCAATAAAGGCCTTTGTCAGAATATAATATTTTAAAGGTTGTTGTATACCGGGAGTTCCCTAAGGTGCCTTGCGGAATTTGCCATCCATTCTCTTCAAGGGTTGCCTTATCACGTTGGGTTATTGGGTTCCAGGTGGTAGTGTTCCACTCAGTGGCGCTCCCATCACCTGTTATTGTAAAATCATTGGTGTGTTTCACGATTAAATTGTTAGTACCGGCGGCGCTCTGTGCATGCAATAGTGAAGCTGGCCAACAAAAGCTGTATAGCAATAAGCCAATCTTTGCAGAATACTTCATTATAGCTTATTCATTTTAATAGAATTTTTTAGCCAGCAATGCACATTCATTTTTTACAGGTATAAACTGCACTCACTCATCATAATTCATCGTTACTTTTTCTTCCATTCTCTTCCAGGTTTATCAACCTGAAACATTTCTATATTTCCCCGATCCTGTAACGTAATATAAACAGTTTGTCCATCAGGTCCGCCAAACGCTACATTACTTGGTTTTTTCCCGGTTAATTTTATTTCTTCCAATAATTTTCCCCCGGGTGAAACCTTCGCAACGGTTCCTTTTCCGTGTCTTGCGATGTAAAGGTTGCCGTCAACATCAGTGCGCATTCCATCCATGCCATAATCCGGAAATTCAATGAGCAGTCGCTTGTTGCTGATGGTGCCGCTGTCTGAAAGATCATAGGCCCACACTTTTCTTTGCACTGATTCATTCACATACAAATTTTTGCCGTCAGGACTTACTTCAATGCCATTGGTCGTGCCCATGCTATCTTCGAGAATAGTCATTGTACCATTCGTATCTATCCGCCATATTCTGCCGGTGCTGTCTTTCCAGTTTGGATCACTTGCATACAATCTGTCCCCGGTATCAATCGCAATATCATTGGGTTGGTTCATTGTTGAATTGTGTGCATATTCAGTGATTTGTTTAGTTCCCATCTCCACTTTCAAAATATTGTGATTGGTGTAATCGGCAATCATCATTTCGCCTTTACTATTGAAGCGAATGCCATTGCCTATGCTGCTATCGGGCAACTCTATAAAAATGCTTCCTACTCCTGCCGGCGTTATTTTTCCAACAGTACCTTCTTTGGAATAATTAACCGCATAAACATTTCCATCATTATCTACCGCAGGCCCCTCGGCCCCGGAAGTAAAGCTATTCACTGCGGTGAAGTCTGATGACTGGTATAATTCAACCGGAGGCTTTTCATCTTTTGTAGAATTACAGGCGATCAATATTGTTATGATCAAAAATCCGGGGAGAGGAAATAATTTTTTCATGAAATTTTTTTTATCGTTTTGTATCAAATTAGTTTTGAGGTTTTACATAAATGGGGTCTGCAATTCCATTTAGATCATAAACAATCTTTCCTCCTTTAATCGTCATCCCGCATTCAAACTTTTGTTTGCCTTCTACCTTATAACCGGTTTTATCGTAGAATCCGAAATCACCTCGCTTCAAGTCCAGCAATGCGACATCCGCAATGGCACCAACAGAAATATTGCCCAACTCTTCGCGATGGATAACCTGTGCAGGAGTCCACGTGCTTGCCTTGATTACATCATTCAACGGCATACCCATCAGCAAAAATTTCGACATGATATCCAGTTCGTTTTTCATGGAGGCATTCATGCTTCCGGTGTGCAGATCGGTACTAATGGTGTTGGGATAAAACCCTTCCTTGATTGCCGGAATTGCCTGTGAAAAATTAAAGCTTGCGCCGCCATAGCCCACGTCAAAGATGACCCCTTTTTTTCTCGCATCCCAAATGAAGGGTTTCACTTTATGTGTTGCTTCATCAACAACTGTTTCTCTTATATTGCCATCGAGCAAAGCGTATGTATGTGTATAAATATCTCCCGGCCTTAGATGTTTCATATAGAGTTCCTCTATAGACAGGGGTGGATGTGCTCCGCCAAAGTCAACCATAACGGGAACGCCTGCCTGCTTTCCTGCTTCCACTGCACGATCGACAGGAGTCCAGTCGTGCCCTTCAAAATGGGCCACTTTAAAACCAATGATGTAATCCTTGTATTCCTTTGCCACCATAGCGCTTAGCTTTGGATCCATATCATCCATGTCCTGTTCCCAGGCGCCCCCACGCATTCCTTCACCAACAATATTAAGAAATGAAAGCACTCTTGTTTGAGAGTTATCAATTACATTTTTTTTGAATAGAGGAAAAGATTTCCAGCCTGCACCTCCTGCATCGGCAACTGTAGTTACCCCCGCACGAAATGTGAAACCATCAGGCGGCAACGCCACTAAACCGTTGCTAAGGTAATGATCAGGCTCTGTGCCAAAAAAAACGTGGGTATGCAAATCAATAAGGCCGGGTGTAACATACAGGCCTTTTGCATTCACGACCTGTGTTGCCTGTTTAGTATCAATATTTTTTGCCACCTGCGCAATTTTCCCATTGCTGATAGCAACATCCATTAGTGCATCAATATTATTTTTCGGGTCTATAACATGCCCGCCTTTAATCACAATGTCATAGGTCTGTGCAGAAACAATAATGCTGCAAAAAATGAATAATAGCAAAAGCGAATACCGGACTTTTTTCATAATGTTGTTTTTCTGATTTATTTGAAACTAAAAAAATTAAATACACTTTTATTAAAGAAGTAAACTTAAAACCATCAACCCCTACGCTATTTTTTTCGCATGGCTGAGACCTCTTTGCTTGTTACACTATCCGGATTATTATTGAAATGTTTCCTGATGTAGGTTAATACCTGCGCAATTTCTTCATCCTTTAAAAAACTATGTTGCGGCATCAGGCTGCTATATGATTTACCATTCACTTCAATAGGCTTATCCAAACCATTCAACACTACAGTTATTAGTTTTGTCTTATCGCCATTTACCCAATCAGAATTTTCAACCGGAGGAAAGCGACTGCCATCGCCTTTACCATTATACTGGTGACAGGATATGCAATAAGTACGATACACCTGCATGCCCGGCAAACCTTTTTCTTTATAAAGATTATCGTTCAATTCATCGGGCGTACGAATATTTGAATTTGCTTTTCTTTTTTCCATCGCTGTTAATTCGGCGTCGCCAAATTTGCTTCTGTCACCTTTATACATGATCCTCCATATTTTTCCTTTTCGCGAATCACTTATATACAAAGAGCCATCGGGGCCCATTGCCAAACCCATAGGCCTGTACCTGGCATCACTTGTACTTTCAACAGGATCCACACCGGCAAAGCCATCAGCAAATACTTCCCAGTCTCCGGAAGGCCGGCCGTTCTTAAACGGAACAAAACAAACAAAATAACCAGCCTGCGGGTAAGGTGCCCTGTTAGTAGAACCATGAAAGGCTATGAATGCTCCATGTTTATAATGTTCCGGAAACTGGTCACCTTCATAGAACAACAAATCATTCGGGGCCCAGTGTGCAGGGAAGCCCATAACCGGCAATTGGACTGAACTGTCTCTTGCAGGTATTTTTCCATCACCACCATATTCAGGGGCCAAAACATTTTTCTTTTGAATCTGGTCGTAATAACTATAGGGCCAGCCGAAATTATTTCCATCATTCACCCGAAGAAATTCTTCTGCCGGCAGCACTGCACTTTGCCACTGGGTAAACTTATCGGGCCACAACATATGCAGGTCATCCCTGCCATGCATTACGACGTATAAATTTTTATCATCCTTGTTCCAGTCCATCGCCACAACACTTCTAATACCAGTCGCAAACTTTTTTCCGTCTTTTTGAGTAAGGCCAATTTTATTTGCATCAAACTGCCAGATGCCTGCATAGTTTTCCAATTCAGGACATGGATCAAGTCCTGCAAATCCCGGCGTGCCGCCCGGAGTTCTTATCAAATCCTGGCAGGCATTGGATGGTGCACCGAACGGGACATACATATGTCCCATATTATCGAATGAGACGGGCTTGGTAATATGCCAGTGCGAGCCCCGGGAATCTTCTTCTGTAAGTACTACTTCTGTCGGGCTTTCAGGAATTAGTTTACCGGGAGTTAATTTGTTTCTATACACTACAAGTTCCGAAGCATAATATAAATAACTATTATGAATGCGCATACAATTGGCAAGGCCACCACTGTTATCATAATCTCCAAAGCGAACTATTGAGTCTGCTTTACCATCATTATCAATATCTCTTAAGGCAACATTTCCACCCTCGCCTTTTTTTGAATAACGCAACTTCACATAGATGTCACCATTATCATTCACTGCCAAATGACGGGCCGGGCCAATACTGTCTGCTACAACAACCGCCTCGAAATTGCCCGGAAGAAAAAGTCCTCCATTATCGGGGTCGCCTTTTGGTAATTGATTTCCGGTATTACATTTTATTGCACTTATTGCAATGAACAATAAAAAAAATGTGTGAAAATTTTGTTTTACTGTTTTCCTTCTAAACATCATATCTCAACAAGGTTGTTCTTTATTTTATAAATCCCTGATTGTGGGCGGTGGAGACACCGCCCCGCCTGAACGCCCCCGGTAGGTGTCCGCATCAACCGGCAATTTGGATTACTCTCTATTTTTATAAAAATCTCTCTAAGGTTTCCATGGCTTTGCTGACAAACCGTTAAGATCCCAAACTATTTTCCCGGCACGGATCGTAAGCTCAGCTTCCAGCTTTTGATTGCCATCAAGCCTGTTGCCCGCGGCATCAACAAAGCCGAATTTGCCATTCAATAACTTAAGTAAAGAAACATCTGCCACAGAACCGGCTGAAAGATTTCCCAAATCTTCCCTCTTAATTGACAAAGCAGGGTTCCATGTGGCATGAGCAACAACCTCGTTCAGCTTCATTCCGATCGCCATATATTTTGACATGACATTCAACATGCTTTTCATGCCTGCATTCATACTGAAACGATGCAGGTCGGTACCAAATGAATTAGGCACTAATCCCTGGTGAAACGCAGGGATAGCCTGGCTAAACCAGAAGCCTGCACCTCCGTGACCAACATCGAACAAGATTCCTTTTTTTTGGGCAGCAATAACAAAGGGCCGCAATTTATTTTGATCATCAATCACCGGCATTCTTTCAGAAATCTGCTCATATGAATGCGTGATGATATCACCCGGCCGCATCTTTTTTAACTGGTCTTCCAAACTGAATTCAGGAAGATGACATTCAACAAACAGGGGTACATCCGCTTGCTCTCCTGCCTGCAATGCCCTTTCAAAAGGAGTCCAGTCATTGCCCTCGTAATGGCCAATCTTTACTCCGACAATGATGTCTTTATACTTTTTGATTACCGCGACAGCAGAATCAACATTCATCTCAGCAATATTTTCCTGGAATGGTTTTCCATTCATGCCATCCGCGGCAATATTGACAAAGGAGAGAATACGTGTCTGTGATTTATCAATCACCTGTGTTTTGAATAAAGGAAAATTCCTCCAGCCGGAAGTACCTGCATCAACCACTGTTGTAACGCCGGATTTAAAAGTAAAATCATCAGGAGAAACGCTGTAAATACCGTCGGCAAACACATCCGGCTTGCTGCCAACAAATACGTGCGTGTGAATATCTATCAGGCCGGGTACTACATACAATCCTGTTGCATCAATAGTTTTTTTGGATTGAGCAGAATCAATGTTCTTTGCCACTTTTGCAATTTTTCCATCAGCTATGGCAACATCCATTTTTGAATCGATGTGATTCTTTGGATCAATGACGTGTCCATTTTTAATTAAAAGATCGTATTCCTTCTGCGCAAACACATAGCTATTCCCAAAAAATAAAAAAGCGCAAATGGAAAGCATTAAGCTTCGGGTTACCCTGCCAGTTAGCTTTATGAAAAAATAGGAATATGTTGAAACAGCAATCATTTATTTTTTTGTAATTCTTCTTCCCAGCTTATTGCACCAAGACCATTCAGGTTCCAAACGATTTTACCTGCACGGATCGTTAACTCGGTTTCCAGTTTTTGTGAGCCTTTTAATTTTGTATTTCTCACATCAAGGAAACCGAAATCTCCTTTTCTTAAATTGAATACTGCAACATCCGCGTCTGAGCCAACGTCCAGGTTTCCAAGATCTGTCCTGTGAATAACATTGGCGGGATTCCAGGTAGAGCGAAGAATAACATCTTGTATGCTCATCCCCATTGCAAGAAACTTCGACATTACATTGCTCATATCTTTCATGCCGCCATTCATGCTTTCCGCATGAAGGTCAGTGCTGATAACATTTGGATAGAATCCTTGCTGAAAAGAAGGCACTGCCTGCCGCCATGAGAATGCCCCACCACCATGCCCGACATCGAAAATGATTCCTCTCTTTTGTGCTTCGAAGACAAAAGGTTTTACTTTGCCGTTTTCATCTACCACGACTTCCCTGTCTTTCGGTCCATAAGCAAAAGTATGAGTGAAAATATCTCCCGGCCGCAGGTGTTTCATAAACAGACTCTTCAATAGAATTTGGCGGATGATGTTCACCAAAATCAACCATCACAGGAACGTTCGCCAGCTTCCCGGCTTCCACGGCTTTATCAACCTGCGTAAAGTCGCCCCAGAAATGAGCAGACTTAATACCCACCAAAATATCAGGATATAACTTTGTGAATCATGTAAGCTGTTTGTTGCGGATTCATATCATTTACATCCTGTTCCATAAAACGGCTTACCATTCCGTTACCCACAATATTTAAAAGTGCCAGTACTCTCGTTTGTGCTTTGTCGATAGTTTGTTTTTTGAATTGCGGAAAATTTCTCCAACCTGATGAACCTGCGTCTACAACAGTTGTAACGCCCGCCCTGAATGTAAAACCATCAGGAGGAAGACTGGTTAATCCATTGGCGATATATGCATCTACATCTGTTCCGTTGAAAACATGCACATGCATATCAATAATGCCGGGAGTAACATAATATCCATTTACATCAATCACTTTTTTAGCATCCTGTATAGAAATATCTTTTGCAACGGTTAGAAATCTTTCCATTGGTAATGGCGACATCCATTTGCCCGTCAATATTGTTTTTTGGATCAATAACATGTCCGCCTTTTAATAAAATATCAATTTGCTGCGCACGTAAGTTATAAGCAGCAAAAAGATTCAGGAACAATATTATTATAAGAGTAACCTTAATTGAAGAACGATGAATTAATTTATGTAGCATTCAATTATTTTTTAAAAAGAGAATCAACGAAAAATTTTTTATCTACGTTGCTAATGGCGGCCCGCCCGGCACAACAATTTTTTGGTGCGGACTTTTAGTATCATTCCGCTTCGCCACAAAATTGGCCGTCCGGTATTCACCCATATAGATAGAGCCTTTTATTTCATCACCTGATAATTCTCCGGAAAAAATAAATGTAATGGAATCTCCCGGGTGCCGGTCAACACTCCTGAGCTTAATGGTATTCCCTTCTATCGTTCCCCGCATATCTCTCGTTGAATACTCTCCCTTATGCGAACCCGTTATCCAGTTACCATCCTGCTCCATGTACAAAGTGTGTTTACTGTTGCTGCTGAAAAATTCAATATCCGCATCCCATCGCCCGGAAATATTGCCTGCAGGCGCTTCCAAAGTATCGGACTTTGGATCGCGTTTGCGTGACAACACCTCATGAATTCTGGAAGCCACCACTTTATCATTACCCGGTTGCATCTGCCCCGATGTAATATCTATAGAAGTCTTATCGTCTTTGGTTCCTGAGCCAATGGCAACCCGTGGTTTATTCCTTCCGAGTTCTTCCGCCATCTCGTCCCCCGTAATGTTAAACACTTTGGGATCCCAAAAAATATTAAGCACCGGCGACCTGTTGGAAAGTTCTGTCGGTTCAAAAATCGATGTAGTTACACCTTCAAGAGTTGAAACTTTTTTCGCAATAATATTAAGATACGATAGCCATGTTTTCCATTCCTGCTCATGATTTCTTTTTACCCATGTTTCCACCGCCGCCAACATACCAATCATTTCTTCACGGCCTACTTTATTATCACGCCCCGGCCCATGATGTGGAGAACTGGCCTGCCATGCAGACATCAGGATATCTTTTCTTCCCAAAACAAGTCCTGCACACTGGGGGCCACATATCGCTTTGCCACCGCTATATACCACTACGTCTGCGCCTCTTTGGAGATGAACGTTAGGTATCGTGAGCACTTCTGCCGCTGCATCCACCAGTACAGGAACTTTATGGGGCTTCGCAATATTCACAATGGTTTCTAACGATAACGGCTGTCCCGGCTGGGATTCATCAAATGCCATTACATATATCATAGCAGTATGTGTGTTCAATGCATTTTCCAATTCTCCAGGCGTGGTTACTTCAATAATTTTAACGCCGATATTCCGTATCGCATGGTCATAAACATTCCTTGAAGATGATGGAATGATCACTTCTGTTTTATCGAAGCCTGTAAGGTCAGGAATACGAATAAGTTTCTCGGGATTCCCTCCCGTAACACATGCCGCAGTAACATGTTTCATACCTCCTGCACAGCCTGATGAAACCATTCCCCATTCTGCACCTGTGATTTCTGCAAGGCGTTTGCCGATTCCATCTGCAAGCTCATCGTATTGCACGAAATCTTTTGAAGCTGCTTCCATGGCAGCACGTACCATTGGCTTTTCAATGGAACCACCAATGATGGTGAAAGTACCGCGGCAATTGATGATAGGTTCAACACCGATTGACTGGAAGATGTTAGGCCCTATCTCCAGTTCACCTGTATCTCCAAACAGTTTTGCCGGACCAGGATCGCCCGAAGGGGCCGCAATAAGTGATTTAAAAGGGAAGAGTGTTCCTGCAAATGGAAGCATCGTAAGTCCTTTAATAATATTTCTCCGTTTCATAAGAATTTATTTAAAGTATTTTAAATCATTTCATTCATTTTGGTCCGAGCCGGGTCTCCTGAAAGGGTCTCGGCGTCAATAAATACAACCGCTGAGTCCTCTTCGAGAGACTCAGCTACAACTATGAACTCTCAATTCTCAACTCTCAACTCTTTCCCTACTCTTTCAACTCCACAATCATCTCAATTTCCACCGGGCTATTGGAAGGCAACGAACCCACTCCCACGGCGGACCTGGCATGTCTCCCGTTTTCTCCGAAAACTTCTACCATCAGGTCGGAGAATCCGTTGATTACCTGCGGCTGCTTATCAAATGTCGGTATGGCATTTACCATGCCCAATACTTTTACAATGCGTTTTACTTTATTTAAGTTCCCTATCTCTGCTTTGATGCTTGAGAGTAATGAAATGCCAGCCATTCGTGCTGCATCCTTCGCCTGCTCCAGCGTCAGGTCAACGCCCACTTTGCCGGTTACGAGTCCGCCGCCCGGTTTGTCAGGACCATGGCCAGACAGGTAAAGCATATTTCCCACACGAACGGCGTTTACATAATTTGCAACGGGAGCTGCCGGCTTTATTAATGTAATCCCGAGCTCTTTTAAATGCGCCTCCACATCCACGGTATTATTTTGCGGCTGCGTAGCGGTGTTGCAGGAAAGAGCAGTTATTAAAATGATGGCTGATAAAATTTTCATTTGCAAAATGTATTTAAGGATTATTTGCAATAGTCGCTTTACGTTCCTTCGCCACTTCGTCCGCCGTTACTTCGCTCGATTTGTTATTGAAATTTTGCCTGATGTATGTTATTACCGATGCGAGCTGGTCATCCGTTAAAAAGGCATGCGATGGCATCAGGTTATTAAATGGTTTCCCATTAATCGTGATCGGCTTTTCCAGTCCGTTCAGTAATACGCCTATCAATCTTTTTTTATCGCCGTTTACCCATTCGGAACTATCGAGCGGCGGAAACCTGCTGCCATCGCCTTTGCCATTTCCCTGGTGGCAGGCGATACAATAAATATTATATACCTGCTCGCCGCCAACAGCTTTTCCTTTTTCGAGATTATCAGCAAATTCATCAGGGTCTTTTATATGAGCGCTTGTTGTTTTTCGTTTAGCCATAGCAGTAAGATCGGCATCACTGAATTTTTCTTTATCGCCTTTATACATTACCCGCCACACTTTTCCTTTTACTGATTCGGTAATGTACAAAGAACCATCCGGCCCTTGCGCCAATCCCATCGGCCGGCCTTCTGCGTCAGTCGTATTTACAATCGTATCCTTTCCGGCAAAGCCATCTGCAAAAACTTCCCATGGCCCGGAAGGTGCACCATTTTTAAAAGGTACGAAAGCTACAAAATATCCGGCTTGTGAATACGGAGAACGAATCGTTGATCCGTGAAAGGCAATGAAGGCGCCATTCTTATACCTCGCAGGAAACTGGTCGCCGGTATAAAATAATAAATCGTTTGGCGCAAAGTGGCCGGGGAAGCCAATGAGTCGGTTGTAAATATTTGGCGCCATTCCCTTCTTTCTTTCCATCGCCTCCATATTCAGGATTCAATAATTTTTTCCCCTTTACCTGGTCGTAATAATAATAGGGCCAGCCGGCATCGCTACCTTCCTCGAGTTTTAAAAATTCTTCTGACGGCAACAAGACACTTTCCCATCGGGTATATTTATCGGGCCATGTCCGGTGCATTTCATCTCTTCCATGCTGAACAATGTACATATGCTTATCCTGCGTATTCCAGTTAATGGCTACAATACTTCTTATGCCGGTTGCAAACCGTTTCCCGTCTTTTATGGTTTGGTTTTGTTTGTTGGGATCAAACTTCCAGAGGCCTGCATGCTCACCCAATTGAGGGCATGGGTCCTGTCCCGGCGATTCAGGAATCCTGTCAAATACCTGGCACACATCAGAAGGCGAGCCGAAACCAACATACATCATTCCTTTATCATCAAAAGCTATTGCTTTTGCATTGTGGTTGTAACCATGCGGATCGTGAAAAAAATCATCGGTGAGAATCGTTTCGACGGCAGTATCCGGCAACAACTGCCCGGGCACTAACCTGCAACGATAAACGCTGCCGGTGGAACTGTAATATAAATAGCCATTATTGATGCGCATGGCGGTTCCATAATTGGAAGGGTCGGGATACACCCCAAACTTTTTTATGATATCCGCTTTACCATCACCATCTTCATCACGCATAGCCACATTACTTCCATCGGGGTAGCTGTTGCGAAGCTTTACATAAATATCGCCATTGTCATTTACGGCAATATGCCTTGCCCCGCCAATGCTGTCAACCACCACAACCGCCTCAAAGCCACCCGGCAGCATAAGGCCGCCATTACCGGGATCACCGGCAGGCAAACCATGTTTGCATTGTACAAGGCCCAGCACCGACAGCAGTAAAAAGAATGCAATAAAATATTTGCGCATTATTGTTTATTAAAAAGATTTACCACACGTTTTATAAAGCCGGAAATAAAAACACCTCATAAGCCACCGGGTATATTCAAGTCCTTATTGAAAAAGATTCTTATAAGAAGGAAAGGATTTGAATGAAGAAGCCTGCTACGTAATTCAGAAATTATTTTGGTTCACTCTTTCAAAAATATAGGTATTATGGGTTGGGTGGGCAGAGCAATCGTTTGCGTTAAATGGGGGTTGAGAAATATTGGGTTGTGAGGGATAGGTACATTGGTCGTTCCGGCTATCCGCTACAAGTCCGGCGCAGATGCCAACACACAAAACCTTCACCGGGCTTTTCACTTCTATCCGGCAGCCTGCGGACATTTGTTTGTAAATCACCATCAATTTTTTAGTTTGCATCTATGTACGAAACCTTAGAAGATTTTTTAGCATCGCTTCCCCCCAAGGAGAGAAAAATTTTTGTTGAAGAATATCTTCCAAAAATGATGAGCCAACAGCAGTCAATACTTAGAAGGACAACCCTAAAATTTTCTACTGATTTGCCTGAAGTAGAAATACGAAAGGCAATTTCAGAATCAATGGGACTACCCCCCTTTCGTCCAAGTATATAGAAAGTTTTTAGCGCAAGCTTAGTAGCATGGCCTTGTGTGTTAGCTATGCTTGTGCTGAGCATAAGCATACGAAGAGTGTCTTGTCCTCCCCTCTTTCGTCCAAGTATATAGAAAGTTCGTTAGCGCAAGTTTTGTAGAATAGCCTCGTGTGTTAGCCATACTTGTGCTGAGCATAAACATACAAATTAGCGTGCGGTGCAGGTGGCTTTGTAACAAAAGAAGACGTTTAGAAGTACAGCAGTGCTTGGGATTTCTGCGGGATCAAAGGATTGGTTGAATTAAATGTCAGTTGCAAACCCATCCAGGCACTTTGCACATTTCTGGGACTCAGTGATAGACAGTAGTAAAACAAATATTATTCATCGACGAAATTTTAACTTAACAAATGTTCTGCCTTTGCTACATTTAAAAATGCAAATACAAAAAATCATTTTTTTATTTATTCTGCTTAGTCCGCTCCTGGACGTAAAAGCTCAAACCTATGAACAGCAATATGAAGCTTGCTCTCAGCCTTTAAAAAATTTGACTACCGTCGATTCTATATACTTCGTGTTAGCAAGTAAAAAAGATAGTTGCTTGACCGGTGCTAAAGCGCCAAACTTTGAGGCCACAACAATGAATAAAGAAAAAATTGAATCTTCAAAATTAAAAGGCCGGGTTGTAGTTTTAAATTTTTGGTTTACCCGGTGTGAGCCGTGCATCGCGGAAATGCCTGGCTTTAATAAATTAGTAAGTCTTTATAAAGGGAAAAAAGTCGAATTCATTTCTTTCACCTATGAGGATTCAGATAAGGTAAAAGAGTTTCTTCAAAAACACTCATTTAAATTTAAAATTGTAGCAAACAATGATACAGTCAGGTGGGATATATTCAGGCTCTTCAGCACATGGCCTTACAACGTTGTAATTGACCAGAAGGGTAACATCGCAGAAATGCGTTTTGGCTCCAGAAATGAAGAAACATATGCCTATTACAAAAAGCTGATTGACACACTCCTGGTTAAGGGTGAAAATTCTCCTTAATTATTTCTCCCTCGCCGGTGTTTCAAAAACTCCACACCTAATACACCCACCCGTCGCCGTTGTGGGTTTCCCCTTAGGAGAGTGCCATTGTCGGGTCAGTGCGTTTGGGTGTCCAGGCACTTTTGTCATTTGACCCATCCCGGCACAACACCAACCTTAAAGGCTACCGAAAAAAGCGTTTCGGATACATAAATACTATTCATAAATTTAGCATTGATCTATAAACCTAAAATCATGAATGTAAAGTCCTTTTATTTTGGCTGGCTTTTGTTTTTTCTATCCTTCGGATCTAACCCTGCAAAAGCAGGCGAAAAAGTTATTCATACCCGGGAAGTATATAAAGTAATTGATTCGTTTAAATTAACGATAGACGTGTTTCATACAAACCAATCCTATGAGCACGATAACAATACCGCTATCGTATTTTTTCATGGCGGAGGCTGGGCGTTCGGAACCCCGGATGAGTTTTTCACTACCTGCGAACGATATGCTGAAATGGGAATAGTGACCTTTTCGGTGGACTATCGTTTGTCAATTGATAATGGCGTTACCCCCAGTAAAACGATCAGTC
Source organism: uncultured Chitinophagaceae bacterium (assembly GCA_963798665.1). Lineage (GTDB taxonomy): Bacteria > Bacteroidota > Bacteroidia > Chitinophagales > Chitinophagaceae > Ginsengibacter. The sequence continues at coordinate 301,446 of CAWCUN010000009.1, forward strand.
CTATCGAATCGGTAATGGATGCCAGGTCTGCAATGCGATGGGTGAGAGAAAATGCCGCGAAGTTTCATCTTGACAAAAATAAAATAGTTGTGGCAGGCCAATCTGCCGGCGGCCAACTGGCATTATCAACAGCTATGATTGATGAATATAATGAAAAGACTGACGATCTTTCGGTAAGCAGCAGCCCCAATGCAATTTTGCTGTTTTCAGCCTGCGTGAATACAGTTGAGGGATGGTGCGACTATTTATTGGCAGAACGCCGGTCCAAAATATGGAGTATTTCTCCTTTTCATCATGTCCGGAAAGGGTTACCGCCTATGATCGAGTTTCATGGTACAGATGATGAGCAGGTCCCAAAATGGACTGTACAATTTTTCGAAACTGCGATGAAAAAGGAGGGTAATGAATTTGAACAACACATGTTTGAAGGGAGAAAACATTATTTGGGAGGTGACAATCCGAAATACGCACGCTATTATGATGAAGACATCCTGAATATTACTGATGATTTTCTCAGGAGACACAAGTTGTTAGAATAGTTAAGAAAGAGAACACCCGGGAAGTCTGAGCCTGCCGCTTTAAAACGATTATTGTATACTGATTCTCATTTTAAAACATATGAACGGGGGCGGGAATAATTATTGACTTCTTATTTATAAAGAATGTTATTAAGCACGAAAAAAGATCACAACAGCAATAGTTGAGAATAACAAGTCTGTCTAAACAGGCCATATAAAAAAGATTTTTTTTATTTAAAATTTATGAAGCAGAAATCTACCTACTTTTAGAACTAACAATGTAATGATTAAAATCTCATCGTGAAATTACCCGATAAAATTTACCGGCAACATTTCAAAAACACCTTCCCTGGATTGTAAATACGAATCATTCAAAAAATGGTATTAAAGAGTCAATATTTATTAAATGAAAAATTCAACTTTACCCACCGTACATCCTGAAGCTACAGGATCAATTGTGAACCCCGCGTTGCCACAACAAAGAGTTGCTTCTGTTGATGTCTACCGTGGATTTGTAATGTTACTTATGATGGCGGAAGTCCTTTCTCTTTCGAGGGTCTCAGAAGCTTTGCCTGACAGTACTTTCTGGCAAATCTTATCTTTCAATCAAAGCCATGTGCCATGGGTGTGGCTGGGACTGCACGATATGATTCAACCTTCTTTTACTTTCCTCGTTGGCGTAGTATTGCCTTTCTCTATTGCAGGCCGAAAAAACAGGGGAGCCACAACCGGGAGCATATTGCAGCATACCATTAAACGTTCTCTTATTTTAATATTCCTTGGAATATTTCTGCGCTCGCTTGATGCCGATCAAACGTATTTTACTTTTGAAGATACACTTACCCAAATTGGATTGGGCTATACTTTCCTTGTGCTGTTGGGATTTAGTTCAAAGAGGGTACAGGTGGTAGCATTGATTATTATTTTAGCAGGCTATTGGCTGGCCTTTGCATTATACCCTTTGCCCGGCAGCAACTTCGATTATGCATCTGCGGGAGTTCCTGCTAATTGGGAGCATAATTTGCATGGTTTCGCGGCGCACTGGAATAAAAATACCAATCTCGCCTGGGCATTCGACCGATGGTTTTTAAATCTGTTCCCCCGCAAAAGTCCTTTTCTTTTTAACGAAGGCGGTTATGCAACGCTTAGTTTCATACCTACTTTAGGTACTATGATCCTCGGCTTATTTGCCGGCAATGCCTTAAAATCTTCGAAGAGTCAACGGGAGAAAATAAAATTTTTTATAATCATGGGCCTAAGCTTATTGGCCTTTGGAATACTGTTGCATGTAACCGGCATCAACCCTATAGTAAAACGTATCTGGACACCTGCATGGACGATCTTCAGCGGGGGTATTTGCTTTTTGATGCTGGCTTTTTTTTATGGGATAATAGATATGGCTGGTAAAAAGAAATGGTCATTTTTTCTAAAGATTATCGGCGTCAATTCCATTGCTGCTTATGTAATATCCGATGGCGGGCTAAGGTCGTTTATTCACCAGTCTCTTTATATTCACCTTGGCCAGCATTATGACAAAATATTTGGTTCTCCATATTCCACATTGATCAGCGGCGGGCTTACCTTATTATTTATATGGCTGATTTTATACTGGATGTATAAGAAAAAAATATTTATTAAAATTTAGAACACTATTATAAAGTATGGAACGCAGCCTTGCATCACTAGCCGCATAGTTACGCCATCGCGGGGACCCGGTGATAGACAGTTGTAAAACAAATAATATTCATCGCTGAAATTTTAACTTAACAAATGTTCCCCTTTTTTACATTTAAAAATGCAAATACGAAAAATCATTGTTTTATTTATTCTGCTCAGTCCACTCTTCCAGAGTACACGCTCAAACATATAACTGCAATATGAAACTTACAGGAGACACATGAAATAAAAATACCAAGACTCTAATTGCGATATTCGTTATTATTAAAACGATGAATTGTAATTTTTACCCAATCATACTTTGTGAAAATTATTTTTCAACCCATGTCCAAATATCAAAACGTCATTCGTCATTCCGGTATAAATCAAATAATTTAATATTATTCAAAAATCAACAAAAGAAAAAACAACTTATCAATGGAAATGAAATGTAAATCTTAAAACAAAAAAATTATGAAAAAAATATTAATACCAATCCTGATGCTCGCCATGGTGGGCTTTACAGTAACTGATACCCCCCTCACAAAAGCCGAAAGAGAATTTGCTTCAAATCTTTTTTCAACATCAGCTAACGACTTGCAAGCGGCTGTTAAAGGTTTAAGTACATCGCAATTGAATTTCAAAAGCAGCCCGGAGTCCTGGTCAATTGCTGAATGCACGGAGCACATTGCTTTATCTGAAATCAATTTTGACGGAATGATACAAGGTGTTTTACAAACGGATGCAGATCCTTCCAAAAGAACAGATGTAAAAATGACGGACGAGCAGGTAATTAACATGCTGGAAGACCGGACTAATAAAGTAAAAACGCAGAAGCCATTTGAACCAACCGGAAAATTTGGTTCGCAGGAGGCCACCCTAACAGCATTCCTGGATAAAAGAAACGAGCATATTAAATTTGTTGAATCAACAGATGCTGATTTAAGAAACCGTTACCAGCAATTACCCTTTGGTACAATTGATGCATACCAGGTCTTATTATTTATTTCTGCCCATACCGAGCGTCATATTAAACAAATTGAAGAAGTAAAGGCAAACCCCAACTTTCCCAAAAGTTAAATAAATCAATATTAATGCTGCCATCTTTTTTAAGGAAGAAAGATGGCATTTTTTTTTGCCATCGGGGACATCGCTTCAGATAGTATAAATTTTACAAATTAATAGACCGTTAAGATTTTTTAAGTTTTCCTTCACTAAATTAATCACCTACTTTGGCAATGCTTTAAGAAATCTTCTGTTAATTTCATTGCTTCAATAAGGAGATGGTATTTCAATACACCATTATCGTGCACTAATAATCAAAACCCGCTTTCTGCCTATAAGAGACAGTTTTTACTTTAAACTACAGCGCCCGGGCCCGAAACTTTACTACAGAAAAATTTAAGGAAATATTGTGTACGATGTAAGTAGAGGTATGCATTTTTTTTTGTCAAACGAACTATCTACCACCAATAAAACTAAAGATTAACCCATGCAGGCAACTACTAAACCCTCGTTCTGGCAACGTACCGGCGTACAGAGCTGGTTTCTTAAAAAAGAAACCGGTTTCACCGAAACAGCGGCCATGACCCCGGACCTTGTATATAAATATATCATAGAAAAATTCCGGGAGTCCATTGCAGAGCTTTCATTCGCAGACCGGATAATATTTTATCACGAATATATTATCTGCTTCAGCCCCCCCGATTACAATAAATTCATGGATAATAACAGGGGCATATTCTCCCTGATTATAAAAGAATCTGTAAAAGCATTCTATACCATCTTACAGGAATACCGGCAAAAAGGAAAAAAGGTTACGGCTTCTGCTAACAAATGGGTGTTTCGTTTTGTGTCCCACCCTGACTATGAAAAGGGAGATAAGAGTTTTATCGGAAAGTTGTTGCCGGGTAACGTATTAAAGAAGGAAGAAAATCTCCGGGTTACTTTCATTCCGCGTCAAACAGGGATTGCCCAAACATTCGATATTGCTGATGAAATATTAAAGGACTTTACTTATTACAGTGATGGCTACTACGAGATTCCCTGGCAGGACAGCCTCGTATTGGGTGATATAAGTGATGCCGGCAAACCAAAATATTTTGCACGCCTCGAAGCTACCCTGCCGGAAAAAGAATACGCCGGCAAAAAGGTTGAATATCTTATCAAAGATGAAGCCCTTGTTGTTTCCGGAATTGATGAAAAGCCAAACCAACCGGGCGTTTTCCGTATTCCATCCGAATGGGTATCCAGTCCCCATCTTTCGGTGCGCTATGATAAGGCTACAGACAAATTCTTTCTCGCCTCTTTTGGCGAGAAGACCATCGTGAATGAAAACGAAGTTAAAAACAGCTATAAGGATTCACCCCTTTGGACAGATCTTCCTATGAACTCGAAGATCGTATTGAATGGAATTGTATCTATCAACATCTTCAAGATATAGCATGGATAAACTATTAGCGATAGGATTACTGGTGATCAGCATTGTATTACTGGTTGCACATTTTTCTGACATTAAGCAAACCCACAAAAATGGCTGAGTATTTCTATGGAATAACAGATAAGGGTAAACGCCGGGAAAAAAATGAGGATACTTTTTTTGCCCGCGAAGTTACCAATAAAGGATTTCTTGTAGCCGGTGTGATAGACGGTGTAGGAGGCTACGAGGGCGGAGACATTGCTGCAGAAATCGCCCGTTCTGTTATCATGAAAAACCTGGAGACAATTCCCGAAAATGTCATTGAATCTCTGCGACACGCAATTATCGCTGCCAATGATAAAATAAACCAGGAAAAAAAAGAAGCAGGCATAAATGAACGAATGGCCTGTGTGTTAACCTGCGTAGTGGCCGACATAAAAAACAACAAATGCTGGTATGCTCATGTAGGCGATACCAGGGTTTACCTGCTGAGGGATCATTCCCTTGTGAAGATATCTAAAGATCATTCTGACGTGGGCTTTTTGGAAGAATCGGGACGGTTGTCAGAAGAGGAAGCCATGCGCCATCCAAGACGCAACGAGATTAATAAGGCGCTGGGATTCGAAGAAGATATCAGTACACCCGAAGATTTTATTGAGACCGGCGAATCACCTTTTCTTCCCGGAGACCTCCTTCTTTTATGCAGTGACGGCCTTACTGATATGATTAGCTCAGGCTCGATCATGCAGGTATTAAGTTCTAAAAAAAGCCTTACTTCAAAAGCAAAGGCATTGGTTAACGCCGCGAATGACGCCGGTGGAAATGACAATATAACTGCAGTGCTGGTTGAAAATAATAACTGGCCAAAACAAAAACCGGAGCCCGTATCTGTTGAAAGGAAAAAAAGTAAAATTGAAACACCCTTTGAGACAAATAAATCTATCCCAATTGAAGATCGTAACCCCCCAAAGAAAAACAGGCAAAGTACCATTGCATTTTTAGTGGTACTTCTCGTTGTGCTGGCTGCAGTTTTTATTACTGTAGGTTTTCAAAAAAATAATAAATCAAGGAGGACCGATATTATCCCCTTAAAAACAGAAAAGAAAAAAGATAAACAACTACTGCAATTGATCTCACATGTGAATGATTCGTCTAAAAATTATGCGTTGCCTCCCGGGAACACGAATCTTGAATTAGTCGACCCGATAGTCATTACGAAAGATAATTTTCACCTTTCAGGTAACGGAGCCGTTCTTTCGGGTGATAGTTTATATAAGGGACCTGCTTTCATTATCAACGCTACCGCTAAAAATATCGTGTTAGACAGTATAGTATTTGAAAATTTCGATGTGGGTATTATTGTTCAAAAGAATAATATAACGTTCAGGCATGTACGCTTTATCAATTGCCGTGTACCTGTACAGTATTCGGTATCATTTCCTGATTCGGTTATATCCGGAAGATTTAAAGATTCCATATTTATCACGCAGTCAAAACTCAAATAACGTATGTCAAATTCCGGTACATGGTTTACGAACAGAAAGACGGAACGCATTTGCCTGCTTCTGATCGGAATCGTCATGGCTTTACTTTTCTGGAAATTGTTCTCTGTATTGCAACGTGATTTTGCTGAAGTAGATACCCGTATTGACAATGGAACCATGATAAACCTGAATGCCGGTAAACCTGCTGCAGCCATGGCAGAATTGTTGGAAAAGGGGATGTATTTCGAAGATCCCAAAGACATTGCCTTCATTGCCGCGACGGTTGCCGCCGCAAAAGGCGATGGCTCAGTTATAGATAATATAGGTACTTTAAATAAGAAAGCATATTTCGTTAATGCCGATGAAGCTTTCTTAAAAGGAGGAAAATCGTTTAAGAGACGGGTGGAATTATCTAGAGATCTGTTGGGATTTTCCAAGACCGATTCCACATCATTTGAAAAAGAAAGAAAGCATCCTTTACATGTCCCTGCTCAAACGAATGTGGATTTAGGAGCAGGTGATATTTCCGGTATTGTAAAAAAACAGGATGGCCAGCCTGCTGCCGGTGTGTTGCTAAGGCTGAGACTGCTCGTACCGCAGGATAGTACTACTGCCACCGATGAGGATGAAAGTAATATCATACAATTTAAAAATGGGGTTAGAAAAATATTCATTCGTGACTCAGCTAAAAACCTGCAGTTGCTTTCTTTTAATGCCTATGCCCGTACCGATGCTTCAGGCAAATTTGGCTTTTCTGGTTTACCTGCAAACAAGTCGTATGAAATACTTCCGCTTCATCCGGGTTACGAGTTTGGACGTTCTAAGGGTATCGAAAAACTGCAGGGTAATGCAACATTTAATTTTGTTGAGTCGCCACACATGATGAAGCTTTTTTCTGCAAATGATTTTAATACGCTTAAAAAAGAAAAAGCACTCATAGTAAGAACACCGGGCGAAGTAACCGAATGGTTCCGCATCATTATAATAACATTTTTTGCATCTTTCCTTTTGCTGCACCTTATTTTTTCGATCCGTTCGCCCGGTCCCGACCAATTGCTCCTGCCGGTTATTATGATATTGACAGGTTTGTCTTTCATAGCATTGTTCAGTCTGCAGGATCCTTTACGGGATCGCTTCCTTGTGAAAAGCACCTTTATTTATTTCTGCATTGGGATGGCTGCAATATTAGCCTTCCAGTTTGTCAACCTGAAAAAGTTTACCCCTGATTCCGGCCTGTTCCGGCTATTTATTTTTAAGAACAACAGGAAAGCGGCGAACGGCTGGCCGTGGGCACTGGCAGCAATGGGGTTGCTGTGCCTAACTATCTTATTTGGTACCGGCCCGGAGGGAAGCGGGGTTAAAGTAAATCTTTTTGGATTCCAGCCCAGTGAGATCGTGAAATACATGGTCATACTTTTCCTGGGCGGTTTCTTCGCGATTAACGAAAAGTTCATTTCTGAATATCCCACCTTTAATAAACGGTTGTCGTTTTTTGTATTTGCGATAATCGCTATCGTCGCAACAATTTTGCTATTCCTCGTAATGGGTGATCTTGGTCCGGCAATCATATGCTGCTTTACATTCATTATACTGTTTTCTTTTTCCCGCGGCGATTTTGTGCAGGTCGTGGCAGCTATGATTTTATATGCCATTGCCACCTGGATCTTTAAGAATGTTTGGATTGCGACCGGTATTACAATAGCAGCTCTTGCTTTGTACATGCTTGTTGCAAAAAAGAAACTAAGCGAATCGGCGGTGATGGCGCTGGTGGTTGTAAGCGGATTTTTATTACTGGACCAAATTCCGGTTCTTGCCAAAGTAATACCCGGGCCTATACAAAGACTGGTAGACCGTAAGGCCATTTGGTCGGATGCATGGAACAACCAGGTATACGGCGGGGACCAGGTAGCCAATGGCATCTGGGCAATTTCCACCGGTGGCATTACCGGGCAGGGCGCAGGGGAAGGCTTTGGCAGAACCATTCCTGAAGCCCATACGGATATGATACTTCCCGCCATCGGCGAAGAATTCGGATGGGCCGGTATTACCTGTATTTTTATTTTATTCCTTGTTTTCCTGCATCGCTCCATCATTATAGGCAGGCAGGCCGGGGCGCCGTTTTTATTTTATGTATGCGCCGGTGCAGGCATCGGCATCTTTGTGCAGTTTTTGCTAATCGCCGGCGGTTCCACGGGAGCACTTCCTTTGTCAGGGGTGGCATTACCATTTATTAGCTATGGTGGTACGTCATTGCTATGCAGTATGATAGCCGCCGGTTTTTTACTGGGCGTATCACGATTGAACGGATCGCAGGCACAGATGAAATATATTGCCCAACGACAAGATAAAAACCTGGTGCCTGCTTTGCTCGCAGCTTGTGCAGCCATCTTCCTGCTAATAGTAAATGTATCCGGCTATACATTCAATAAAAAAAAGTGGATCGTAGAACCTGCGCTGGTGGCTGACCGCAGCGGCACCCGGATGTATAGCTACAATCCGAGGATAAGCATTTTAATGAACAGGCTGCAGGCCGGTAATGTGTTTGACAGGAATGGGAGGTTGCTGGCATCAAGTGATCCAAAACTGGTGCAGCAACAAAAAGATTCGCTGGTTGCCCTTGGAATACCTGGTGAGAATATACAATCACTTTCTTATAAAAGACAGGAACGTTATTACCCTTTTGGCGAATACATGTTTTTCTGGACAGGTGATGCAAACACCGGAATTTTTTCCGGGGGGAACAATGGATATTTTGCCGAGTATGCCCATGCTGCTGAGCTCAGGGGATTTCCTGCGCCAGTTGTTAAATACCAGGTAAGCGCCGACCGTTTCCGCGAAGAAAAATTTTTGCCGGTTGGAGGAACAGAGATGACGGTAACCAAAAGAGATTACAGCGCACTTTCAGACCTGTTGACCGCTGGTATCAACAGCGATGAAGTTGCTGAATTTAAAAAACGCAACCGGGATATTACACTCACCATAGATGCTGCATTACAAACGAAGATAGAACTGGCCTTACAGCAGGATGATAGTGTAAACCAAAAGAGGGTTTCTGTAGTGGTAATGGAAGATAATACCGGGGATGTGCTGGCATCTGCATGCTGGCCGCTACCCCCTGTGAATGATTGGGAACGGCTAACCCTGCCTGAAAATGAAATTAATAAACTACCGGGATGGAATGTAAATACAGATATTGGATTCACCCATGCTACCCAGCCGGGCTCAACAGCAAAGCTGGTTACAGCAATGGCAGCCTTTAATAAACTGGGAGCAGCGGCTGTAAAAAAAACAATCAGAGTGTATCCAAAAGATCTTATCAGGGTTACCGGTCCCGAACCGGACGAACCCGGGTTAATTACCATTGAGAAGGCCATAGTAAAATCGAATAACTCATTCTTTATACGCCTTGCCAACGAGGAACAACTGCAGGAACAAATGGTAACCTTATATATGCAATCGGGTATGTTTCTGCGTGGCGTTGGGGGTTATTATTTTGAAAATGATACCGGCAATACATCACAACAGGAAAAGTGGAGAACGCTTTGGAGAGAAACGGAATTCAAAAGCCTTCGCCGCTACGATCCGGATAATATACGCCGCACAAGAGCGCTTGGTGTTTCGGGTATGGCATGGGGGCAGGGCGAACTGGTAGCAACGCCTGCCGCCGTTGCACGGGTCGCCTCGGGCATCGCTAATAATGGTGTCATGATTCCTGCCAGGTATGTACTGGATATTAATGGAAATGCGACGAAGAGTAAAAGAGGCATTGCCATCGCCGGGGATTCGCTTTACGCACAATATCTCTCAACCTATATGAAAGAACAAAGTGCTCCAAAAAAAGCCAGGTTGGGAATTTTGGTTGCAGGTAAAACAGGTACGCCCGAGAGGATTGTAAAAGGAGAGAGTATCAATGATGGCTGGTATGTTTTCTTTGCTCCTAAGGCTACCGGGCCGGGGCACGTGGTAGTTTGTATACGAATTGAAGGAACAAGGGGTTCCAGCGATGCGGTGGCGCTGGCAGGCGGCCGAATCATACCATTGTTACTGGAACGCAATATTATAAAAAGCTTTGATCCTTTGAAGAAGCCAGCCACAATAATGGTTAAGAATGAATTAACGATGCGTCAATCCCGGGAGGATGACCATTAAATTATTATGATAAAGTACTATTGATATGTTTAATTTATTTAAAGAACGTCCGCGTGACGTAAAAAGCATTCGCAATATTTTATTGCAATCTATTAAAGAAAGATTGCAAAGAGCCCAGGGCGGAGAGGGTGCCAATATAATGGGGGTTTATCTTTTTATTAATTGCAGCGAGGCAGAAAAGCATTTATATGAGGCAGCAGTATTTGCAAATGTCCCCGGAAAATTTAAAGTGGAGGAAGTTCAAAAAATTGCAGACGACTATGCAATTATTTTATCGCCTTCTTTCAAACTTGACGTTGCCTTTACCGATAAATTTCCGCCGCAGGCTGATTTAATAAAAGACATCGACGCGGCAATTTTTATATCCACAAAAAGATCGGGGCTCACCAATAATAAAAACCGGGCCTTCATAAAAGTATTGAACGGAGAAGCAGAGAAGGAAACCTATTTAATTGATTTCGCTGGCGGAAGGATCAATATCGGAAGGGAAGCGAGGGTACAGGCTACGGGAAATTATGTGAGAAAAAATGCCATCGCCTTTAAGCCCAATGAACGGAATCGTTCCATAAGCAGGCAGCATGCGCACATTGAATGGGAGCCGGACAGTAATTCATTTTTAGTTTTTGCTGACGAGGGAGGGATACCTCCCAATAATAAAATGAAAGTTCGCACATCCGAAGGTGTTTTGATAAAAATGCAGGCAATTGAGGTAGGCCACCGCCTGCAGGAAGGAGACCAGATTATTTTAGGCGACATGGCCGTACTCGAATTTACTTATTCAACAGACGATTAACTATGGCAAAGATTTTTACAATAACAGAAGGATTGGAAAACCTCGGAGCATTAAAATCGGGAGGACAAGGGTCCGTTTACAAAGCGAGAAAAACCGGAGAGATTATAACCGCTATCAAGATCCTGCCCACCCCCATCGCCAGTGAAAGCGAAGATGACAGGCATTTTATTTCCTTCCAAAACGAAGTGCAGAAATTAAAGAAGGTAAACGAAATTCCCAACCCGAATGTAGTAAGTATTATTGCCTCGGGTATAACAAGTTCCGGCAACCTTCCTTATATAGAAATGGAATATATTGAAGGCCCTGACCTCGGTGAATTATTGAAACCTCCCTATGATCCTGTTTTTTCCGTAAAAGAAATTATTAAGGTAGCAGACCAGTTAGCAAATGCGCTGGCGCACTGCCACCGGGCCAACATAAAGCATGGAGATATAAAAAGTAACAACGTAAAGTTTAACCGGCACACCGGTAATTATATCCTGCTCGATTTCGGCCTATCCGTAATGTCGGATGAACAAAGACGTACCAGCATCCGCTACGCAGGCGCCATAGAATTTATGGCCCCGGAACAAAGCACCGGGCAAACGCTCACGGAAACAGATGTATACAGTTTCGGAATTGTATTGTTTGAGTTACTGACAGGCACAGTTCCGTTTCCATTGATGAACAAGGGTGAAATGGCACGCAATGCGGTGATGCTGGCCCATATGGAAACATCACCGCCGGATGTGATCACACTCCGTCGCAATGCACTGCCCGGCTCATGGAGCTATGACAAACAGCAAAGAGAAATGGAGATCCCGGTATGGCTGCAAAGTATGATCTATAAATGCCTCGAAAAAGATCCGGCGAAACGATTTAAGAACGGCAGCGAATTACAGGAATTTATCCAGTTGGGAACCATTCGGGAAGAAAGAAAAAAAGGCATTAATAATTCAGCAACCACAACACCAAAGCCGCAGGTAGATGAATCCGCATTAAGGAAAGAAATACTTACACTGCAAACATGCCTCGCAAAGAAGGAAGAACAGGTTAAAGACCTTGAATATCTTGTAAACACCCGCGACCGGGAGCTAATAGAAGCACAGCGCTATAATGCAACGAGACGTAAAGGGGTATCAAAATTCCTCTTCTTCCTGGTGTTTATTGTGGCACTTGGCCTGGCGGGTTTTGCCGCCTATGATAAATTTTTTACGCCGCCTGAGAATATCCCGGCAACTACCGCTGTGCAAAAGGATAAGAAATTGCCAGATGCTCCCGATTCAACCACTACGGCTATTAATACACCCGTAAAAAAAATAAAGGGCAAACCAACGAAGAAAACGAACACACCATTGGTAACGACCAATCATAAGCCTGCGAAAAAATTAATGCCTGCTCCCGCTGTAAAGTCCGGCAAGGATGACTTTCGCCCTGGTAACGAGTATACCATTCTGCGTAATGCCTGGTTTTATGATGCTCCCGATAAAACCAAAAGAGGTGATATTTACTTAACTGCCGGAGATGCTACGCTTACTTTGCTGGATGAAACCGGCGAATTCCGATATGCGATTTTTACCGACGATACCGGGAAAACCATTAAAGGCTGGCTGCTGAAAAAGGATTTTAAGACGGCGAGTGATTATTAATTTTTTCGCTATTTCTTTACTATATATTTCTATACCTGTTCACTTACCGGCGTCCGCCCAAACCAACGGGCTGCCCGGCTTGAGCCAAAATATTCTTTGTCAGCGGCGAGTTCAGCAGAAGCTTCGGTATAGGTTCCGAAAGGCGATGGGCCTGAGAAGAAGTCCACATTTACTTTTCCAACAAGGCCATTGCCGAACTCAACATAACAAATGCCATTTCCATTATACGGTGAGGGTTGTTCACCATTTTCAAAGGCTGCTATGATGGATGCCGCTGCAACTTTTGCAGCGCCTTCAGCAAATACGCCGGCTTTTGGCGTGCCTACACTGGTAACATCACCTATTGCATATACGCCCGGGTATTGAGTGGCAAGATTTGTTTTGTCAACAGGGATCCATCCGTTTTCTGTCATCCCGCTTTTCTCCACCACTTCCGGAACACGGTGTTTCGGGATACCGAGGAATAAATCAAAAGGCATTTCGGTTCCATCATCAAGTACCGCCGTACGATGTGATAAGTCGATAGCCTTTACTACGTGCTTTGCAATGAAATTGATATTCCACTTAGCAAACGCGGCAAGCAATGCTTTGGAAGTATCGGGGGAGGGCGGAACCGGAAGCCCAAAAGGCATAACAATGCTTATTTCACAATCGTTACGGATACCACGTTTAATAAGGTAATCATGCATCAATAAAGCCGCTTCACTTGGGGCAGGCGGACATTTGAATGGCGCCGAACAAACACCAACGATTACTTTGCCTTTTGAAAATCTTGGCAGCACATCACGTAAACGTTCTGCACCGGCAAAAGAATAAAATTCATTTCCACCTTCTGCAAGCCCGGGTGTTGCAGCAATATGGTAATCTGCTCCCAAGGCAATTACCAATACATCGGCCTCATAACGGCCACCCTGTGTGGTAACAATTTTTGCAACCGGGTCAATAGATGTAATGGTATCACGGACAAATTTTATCCCCGGCTTTACGATGTTTTTATAATAAAGTCTTACCTCTCCGGATGTCTTGAGGCCAAACATCACATCGAACTTTGAGAACCCGAAAAAAAATGAATCGTTTTTATCTATTAAAGTAAGGTCAAGGTTATCGCCTAATTTTTCGGAAAGTATCGTACTGAGTTCAAGACCCCCAAACCCCGCACCAAGGACAACTACACGTAGTTTCATTTATTAAATTTTTTATTGTCTATTAAGTGATCGTTCGTTTGTAAATAATTCCATATGCTTTACAGGTCATCATTTTAAACGCACATGCCGCTCCTGCACTGGCGAAACTAATTATAAAAACCTTCGCAAATTAGATTTAGAATTTAAAGATAATAAGACGGAATTTTTTTTCTCGTTAGATAACGAAGTGATAAAAATTTCATACTTTAAATCTGAAGCCTGTGCCCGGAAAACCCCGCTGAGACACAAGAGCGAACCGCGGAGATAAAAATTATTTTCTTTTAACCGAATCAGAAAATTGATTGTATTGCTTAAGCAAAATTTTCCATTTTGCTGCATTCTCTGCCGAAGGAACGATTTCTTTATTTGGGTATAGAGCCTCAATTTCAGACGGATGATATTTTTTAGCCCAATCATAAACCGGGTTCAGGTAATAACCTGTTTCCTTATTTTCTTCCGGGATCCAATAAATGATCATTTCGGAAATTTTATTTTTATCGTTGAAAGTATAAGTTCGTAAGGTTTTTGTTGGAGGCTTACCGATCAGGCGGTAGAAATCATTATTTTCATAAAAAAAACCTTTTACAGCATGCAGTGTCTTATCGTACCAGAGAGAATCGTAGGTAGCTCCTGCATGCATTTCTTTGTCCCATTCGCTCCATTTTCCTTTCGGAGCGTTTTTGATATTTAACTGAGGGGCTCCCTTTTTTTCATCAAACCAAAACCTGACCGTATCAGTCAAATATTGCCAATGTGAACCATCGCCCTTAGACAGCGCCTGGAAATATTTTGAGAATATATCCAATCTTTGATCTTCCTTGTTTTGCGTGATGCATGTAATTAAAACAGTTGATGACGTAAAGAGGTATAACAACATTGATAATTTCATTTTCTCAATATCATTTTGTAGCTGAAAAATTATAACTATTGTCTTTGTACTATCTCAACCCCGTTGCAGTTCACCAGCAATTAATGAAGATGCAGCAGCCATTCAAATTTACACAATTGGCAACACAGAAAATTCAAAGCCATGCACAGAAAACCCACTGACACACATATATAAAATATATTCCGAAAGTATTTTTGAAGAAAAAGTAAAAGGGTAGCTCACCCGTTTGAAAAGGAGTGCTCTAATAAACATTATCTTGTTTATCTATAATTGTGCTGGTTGACAGCTTTGCTATTTCATGATTCTACCATATTTTCGTGGATTTTGACAACACTAAATTAGTGTCGGTACTACTCTGCACAACCACTTGTTAATTAAATGTAACCTTGACTAAAAGCGCTATACCTCCAGGAAAAATAAAAAAGTGGCTAACCGGAATAATAGTGGCTTTTGGTTTAATGATGGCCTGTGTAGTAATAATCTTCTATGTTAACCGGGGACCAAAAAATACTAGTAAATATGCAGGACCCAGGAGAGTAACTGTGGAAGAAAAAAATGGCCGGTACAACTTTTACAAGGATGGCAGGCTTTTCCTCGCCCAGGGAGCTGCGGGCGACACACACATTAGAGAACTGGCGGAATGCGGGGGTAATACAATAACGTGCTGGGATACGGCTCGCTTGGATAATACGCTTAGAGAAGCAGCACGAAATAACCTGGCAGTTATAATAGGATTAGATATACCTGCGGAAGACATGACCTTTTATAATAATGATAAAAATGTTGCAGACTTGTATAATGCCTATATCACCCTTGTAAAAAGGTACAAAGACAATCCTTCATTGCTTGCCTGGTGCCTCGGCAACGAATTGATTTTTCCGATTTCATTTTTTCCAACGCCTTTTTATAAAGCTTATAATAAACTTCTTGATAGCATTCACAACATTGATCCGAATCACCCGGTTTGCACTTCTATTGTAAATGTTTCGAGAAGAAGTATTATAATGATGAAATGGAGAATACCTTCCCTTGATTTTTACTGCCTCAATATTTATAATAGCATCAGAAGTTTACAACAGAAGCTTGATCTTATTAACTGGGTTTGGAAGGGTCCTTACCTGATAGGGGAATGGGCGCCGGTGGGCAGCTGGGAGGCTCCATTGACTACCTGGAAGTCGCCTATAGAAAATACAAGCACTAAGAAAGCTGATTTATTTTTTAATTTCTTTACTAAATATATGCCTTTAAACGATCCAAGGTTCCTGGGTTCTGTTGCTTTTTACTGGGGTAGCAGGCACGAGTCTACCAAAAGCTGGTTCAGCATTTTTGATGAAAACGGCAATGCCACAGAAATAACGGAAGCTCTTAACGATTGCTGGAAACATACCACTACGGTCCATGCTTCACCTAAAATAGGGTATATGCTAATAGACAGTATGGCGGCAAGAGATAACATTATGATCACTGCAGCCTCCACGCACAACGTCGTATTAGCAATAGAGCCAACGACGCACCGGGATAGCCTGCAATATTCATGGCAAATTTTCAAAGACTGGTATGCAAAATTACCACCTGCTGTAAACGGACTATTTACAGATAGCGCCAGGCAAAATCCCGGTTTTACAGCGCCTTCAAAGGAAGGGCCATACAGAGTATTTGTTACTGTTTATAATTCTAAGGGTTATTGTGCTACTGCAAATATTCCAATTTACGTGGTCAAATAATGAACTTTAGAATTAATCCCATACAACCTCCTTCTGCCAAAGAAAAGAACGCACTTCGGCTAATGATTTTGATTGGCCTTATGTCTATGGGATTTTTTTTATATAATGTTTTTAAAAAAGATGTCATTAGCTACTTCCCGCTTTATGTATTGCTGATGATAACAATGATATATTATTGCTTAAAATTTCTGCATGAATGGTATCATTACTTTTCGATATCATCGCCTGAAAAACCTGTTGGAAATAAAGCGTACACCGTTGATATTTTCACGACCTATTGCGCAGGGGAGCCGTTTGATATGCTGGAAAATACACTCGCCGCAATCCAAAAAATTAAATATCCCCATACTGCCTGGTGTTGCGATGAGGCGGATGATCCCGAAGTAAAACAGTTATGTGTAAAGCTGGGTGTCAGGCATGTTACGAGGGCCGACAAGAGAGATGCTAAAGCAGGTAATATAAATAACGCACTGCAGTTTGCCAGTGGTGAGCTTTGCGTTATACTCGATCCTGATCATATTCCCGCCCCCGAATTTTTAAATGAAATCGTGGCATATTTTGATGATCCTTCCATTGGTTTCGTACAAGTAGTGCAGGCTTATTACAACCGGGGTGAATCGTTAGTAGCAAAAGGCGCAGCACAACAAACCTACCAGTTTTACGGGCCAATGATGATGACGATGCACCAATATGGTACAGTGCAGGCTATTGGCGCCAATTGTACATTTCGCAGGAAAGCTCTTGATTCTATAGGTGGCCATGCAAGCGGGCTGGCAGAAGATATGCATACAGCCATGAAGCTTCATGCAGCCCGTTGGAGATCGGTATATGTTCCGGCAATTTTAACACGCGGATTGGTGCCGGCAACTATGTCGTCCTATTACAAACAACAATTAAAATGGAGCCGTGGAACATGGGAACTTTTAGTGAGCGCATATCCGAAACTTTTTCCCAAATTTTCGTGGAGGCAAAAGTTACACTATTTCACACTGCCTTTCCATTATCTATGCGGCATCATTTTTTTTATCAATTTTTTGATCCCGGTTGTTTCTCTTTTTACCGGCTATATTCCTTTGGAGATGGATGTGTTCAATTTTATCCTTGCGGCCTTTCCACTATTTGCTATGAGCACACTCATCAGGCACTATGTTCAAAAGTGGGTGGCCGAGGAAAAGGAGAGAGGTTTTCATGTTGTGGGTGGCATCCTGCAAATCGGGGCCTGGTGGGTACATTCCGTCGGCTTTATTTATACCATTCTTCGCAAAAAAGTACCGTATATCCCTACACCAAAAAATGACCACGCCTCTTTGCCTTTTATATTAAGTCTGCCGAATATACTTGTCGGACTAATATCTTTGGTAGCTATCTTATATGGCCTTTTTGAAGACCTTAATCCGTACACCGTTTTTATGATAGTGCTGGCCGGTATGCAAATAATCTTTATGCTTTTCAACCTTGCAATTTCAGGTTATCACAGCAAAAGAGGCAGACTAAATGATTTTGCAAAAAAACTGAGGCAAAATACCTGGCTGATTACGAAAACACATGGGTTCTTAAGAAGATATTCAGTACCGCTTTCATTTTTACTTATTATTTTATTTTCGTTCGCCTATTGGGAAAAGCAGCAGTTGCCTCGGTTTTTGCCAAAGCCTTTGGCTGGGTTGCATATTTTTTATCGTGGCATCTACCATCCCAACGATTTGAGTAAGGCAAAAGACGCTTCAATTTTTTCTGCTGCGGATAAAGCTGGTGATGTGGCTATTCTTGCATCCGGAGTTCCATGGAAACCCGGTAAAAGCAACGAATTGGATACCGGCTACATGGGGCTGGTATATAAGCATCGTGCGATACCTTTAATTGCCTGGGATCCATTCGGGGAGAATAACGAAAATTTGGTAAAAGATACAGCGGCAATTCAGCATATTCTGTCGGGAAAGTATGATAGCACTTTATCATCATTTGCCCTTCAGATCGCAGCTTTGGATAGGTCTGTTTATCTACGCCTGACGAATGAAAAAGCGGAAGCCATCTCCTCATGGTTTAATTATGACGGTTATAAACCGGAAGATTTTAAAGCTGTGTGGCAGTATGTACATCGCAAATTTGATGAGGCAGGGGCCGACAAAGTTATATGGATATGGAATCCGCCGGATGCACCGACAGCGGCAGATTATTTTCCGGGGAATAACTACGTAGACTGGCTTGGCGTCAGCGTTGCAGATACAAACCCGAACAGGTTGGCAACAGGTATCTATGGTTTTGATTCTCTTTATCGCCCCTACCATTCATTGCAGCTTTTTAAATCGGGTTTGCCGGTCATGTTAACAAACATAGTGGCGCCCTCTGCAAATTCATTACAGTGGTGGGATAAAACGTGGCAAACGGTGGACTCCACATTCCTGGAAATAAAGTCAGTAGTGGTGAATTCCGCTGATTATCCCATGTTAGCAAAATCGCCTGGTGCAAGTATACCGATAGATGCGACTAAAACGGTTTCGAAAAAAACTTTTGGCGAAGCCCAATTGCGTAGCCTTCCTCCTTTTAAAAGTATTGTGTATGATAAGGGATATCACTGGTTTAGAAACAGGCATACGCTTGGACTGAGAATAATTGAAGAAGATGTTGCGGCAATGAAAGAAATTGGGATAAATACGATTGAAAGAACAATGCCCGGAATATATGATAACAGTATAGAAAAAACACTCATATCATATAAGATGAATCTAATTCCGAGGTTCTGGTTTCCGGCCACACCCCGGGCAATCGCAGATGACCGGCAAATGGAAAACCAAAAAGAAAAGATATTGCGGGTAATTAAAGATAATCTTGATAAAAAATATATTGTCGCGTGGAACCTGGGGGAAGACGTATTATACGATCTCTATAGTCAAATGTATAAACCGGATTACTTTTATTATAAACAAAAATATGTTGCCTGGCTGTCAGATGTGTGCCGGGAAATACGTAAGCTCGATTCCGCAAGACCCATCATTATGGATTTGCATTGGGATGTAAACGGGCGCAAACGATTCGGTTATTATAAAAAGCATGTACCCGAGGTAAATACTTATATGCTGGAGGCAGATGCTAAAGACACTGCGGCCTTAAAGGAACCATTGGAAGAAGGGATGGCCTGGGGACAAGTACCCGTGGAACTATGGCATTTCATTCCCTCTATCGGGCAAGCGGGTACTATACCCGCATGGCAGGATATTGAAACTACCGATTACGTGAAGCTGAACGGCCTGCTTGATCTCGAAGGTCGTAAAAAGCAGTGGTTTCGCGAGGTCCTGAAAGTATGGGGAAACAGGCCGGCAGATCCATCCCCGGTGCCGGAAATAAGAATCTTAAAGCCGGCAGACGTTACAGTTTTCAACAGAACATTGGTCTATCAACCGGTATACCAGAAAGGCAGCCGTTGGCAGCTATTCAATGAAGATGAGGAGAAAATACAATTTGAATGGTATCTCGTAAGATTGGACCAATATGGAAACACTATGTTCATAGACCGGGTGGGAAAAGGGCTTTACCTTGAATTGCCTGTACCAGCGCAGCCCGAGTATTACAACTTATATTTAGAAGCTATATCGGGTGAAGACATCAAGGTGGTACATACTACTTTAAATACGCCGTTTGAATGATTTGAGTTTAAAGGACAATTGTGTTGTGCGGCCGATCTGTTTATCCCGGCAGGGTTTTGACAGTATAAACTATAAGTTAGTGAGGACCAGGTGTGAAACCCCGACGACGAAAAGAAGCCTCCACCGTTTTGCAGCCATACTTGCAAACTATTATCTTCACAAAATGGCCATAAAGCTAAAACATGGTGATAATTACTCCACCTGGTTTATCACTTTTACCTGCATTGAATGGATATCTTTATTTGAAGTTGCAAAAGCATATGGTTTAGCATATAATTGGTTCGATGTTTTAAAAAGAGAAAACGATGCTGATGTGATTGCTTTTGTAATCATGCCAAATCATCTCCATGCAATTGTACATTTTCCTGCAACTGGATTTAATTTGAATACCATTATTGCCAATGGGAAAAGATTTATTGCATATGAAATAATAAATCGTTTGGAAGTTGCCGGAAATAAAGAATTACTTTTTCATTTGGAAAGTCTTGTAACCTTAAGAGAAAAGAAGAAGGGACAACTGCATAAAGTATTTAAAGATTCATTTGATGCGAAGCCTGTTTTCTCCTATAAGTTTTTGATTCAAAAACTTAATTATATCCATTACAATCCTGTAACGGGAAAATGGATGCTTGCTAAAAATTTTGTTGAATATGAACACAGCAGCGCATCCTTTTATGAAATGCGGTTAGTAAGACATTTCAGACCGGCGCATTATATGGATTTGTAAAGTTTACAACACCGGAACAGTCGCTTATCAAAATTGGAAGAAGTATTCAGCATCGGGGTTTCCGGAAAGATTACTTTAAATCTGAACCCTGTGCCCGGAAAACCCCGCTGAGACACACCCTAAACAAAAAAACGCACCGTAGCGGTCTCAAAAAAAGCCGTTGCCCGGCGGGGTTTTCACAGTATAAACTATAAGTAGTAAGAGCCATGTGTGAAACCCCGACGATGAAAAGATTCACGACACAGGATGGAGTGGCTTATCAAAATTGGAAGAAGTATTCGGCATCGGGGTTTCCGGTAGGATTGCTTTAAATCTGAAGCTTGTGTACGGAAAACCCCGCTGAGACACAAACAAAAAAAACGCACCGTAGCGGTCTCAAAAAAAGCCGTTGCCCCGGCGGGGTTTTCACAGTGTAAACTATAAGTTAGTAAGAGCCATGTGTGAAACCCCGACGATGAAAAGATTCACGACACAGGATGGAGTGGCTTATCAAAATTGGAAGAAGTATTCGGCATCGGGGTTTCCGGAAGGATTACTTTAAATCTGAAGCTTGTGTACAGAAAACCCGCTGAGACACAATTGGAAGAAGTATTCAGCATCGGGGTTTCCGGAAAGATTACTTTAAATCCGAACCCTGTGCACGGAAAACCCCGCTGAGACACATTTTCACAGTATAAACTATAAGTTAGTAAGAGCCATGTGTGAAACCCCGACGATGAAAAGATTCACGACACAGGACGAAGTGGCTTTTCAAAATTGGGAGGTGTATTCGGCATCGGGGTTTCCGGCAGGATTGCTTTAAATCTGAAGCTTGTGTACGGAAAACCCCGCTGAGACACAAGCGTCAGAGGACACAGTAGGGTGTAAAGTTTATTTTATGAAAAAATCCGTGGGAGCAAAAAAGCATTTACTCTATGCCGTTATATGGCATCAATGCCCATTTGAGGTATATACCCGGCGCTGAATGTATTTACAACAGACCGCGGAGTAAGAACCGTAACTATTTGATTTTTGGGCAAAGGTAAACTGGTGTCATACCCTAAAGGAGTCCAGTGATGCAACAGGTTGCCTGCAATAAGATACGGTTGTTCATTCATGAAAATAAAGGTGCCGCCGGGCAGGTTATCAATATTATCCAAATAGGTCACTTTATTGCCAGCATGGTTAATTCTTTCGGTGTGCAGGATGGCATCAATTTGCTGTATGGAAGTTTTTTCTGTAAACTTATAATCGGGATTTCCCTTAAGCCAGTACATTTTAAAGCGGTAATGGTCGTGCCGGCGGCATTCACAGCAGGGACGGTGGCCCGCAGCAAAAGCGGTGGCCTCATCAGCAAAAAACAGCTCGGTATATAATCCCGGTGACATAACAGTTCTCCGCCTTTCTTTAAACTGCAGCACACAGGTAAGCCATGCCTTTAGCTTAAAAGGCCTTTGGATAAATTTTGTATCATCATGCAATTGGCCACGGTTACCGAGCCAGGAACCACGGGCGGCGGTATTGATAATATTGCCGCAAGGATCGACCCTGTTTTGCATGTGTATTTATTGAAAGATTAAGTTACGGAAAATAAAGAAAGGATACGTAACAGACCCGCTTAAGCGCTTTTTCCCTACCCTTTCATACAATATTTTTTCTTGCCGATTGTTTGCAGAGCATTTTTATTTTAATTAGAAGTACTTATATTTTGTTACAAATACAGCGGTGCTGTTTTAAGTGATAGTACATCGTATAAATTGTGGACACGACGATGCCTTGTGAAGGAAAGGTAACACGCCACATTGCCTGAATTTAGTGTAACCCTTAGGTTGAGGGTGTACTTACCGGCAAACTAAAGTAAAATGTGCTGCCTAAACAAGGTTCACTCATAACCCACATCTGGCCATGATGCTGTTTTATAATTTCAATAGCGATATACAGTCCTGGCCCTAAACCTGCATGGCTCACTGCATTGGTGTTGTTAACCTTGTAAAATTTTTCGAATATCTTCTCCTTTTGATCTATCGCAATCCCGTTTCCAAAATCCTATACAGAACATACAGCGAGTAGTAATAGGTCCGCTTCAGAAAGAGCAAGCGATTACACCAACATTTTATTTTATCAAAGAAATGAGAGAAATGATTTCGGGCAGAGGGTGTGAAAACTTATTACAAAAGCTGGTAGTTATCTTTATTCAATATACTTGCTGTAAAAAATGGGACATGATTTAATTGATTAAAATAGGCTTTGGTGGTGATGGCCGGACAAACTAATTCACAATAATGTATCCTTGCCCGCTGTAGTCTTACCTTTGTTTGCCGATATTCTTTAATCTTCAATAAGGCAAATGGAACCAAAGGATTATTTGTTACCCCCCGGAATAGGACTCTGTTTTTTTACTGGTAGTTTTTTGGGTAGGACTGTTGAAACAAAATCAACCAGTTGTTGAAAATTAAATTTTTTCGCCATAAATTTTTTGTCTTTATCCACCATAAAAAATGATGGATAGTACCATACATCATATTCTTCTGTATAGCCTTTTTTACCTGACACCATTCGGCTGCTGTCTTCCTCTGCGGAATAATAAAGATTGATCCAATCTTCTAAATGGTTAGCATGTATATATTGTTTCCAGTCTTCCACTTTGCTCCCTGATTCAACCGCTACGGTTACAACTCTAATTCCGGCTGCCTTCCATTTTGCTCTGTAAATACTGTCCAGCCGTGGCAGCGTTTCTATACAGTGATGGCAGGTAGGATCCCAAAAACAAACGGCTAAATATTTTGATACAACATGGTGAAGCGATTTTTTTACACCTGACAAGTCAGGCAAAATTATTTCCGGGGAAACCGAGCCAATCATATGCCCCATCAGGTAATAAGCTTTTTCTGCCATTTGTGTTTTTTGATCAGCCGCCAGCCAGTCGTAGGAATTGTTTGCAATATATTTTTCAAATATGAAAATGAAAACAGAGTCGTGCCATCCGTATGTATGATTCAGACTGGCATATAAGATCTTAGGAAGCAGGAATGAATACATAACAGAATCAGACCTGGCATATAATAACATCCGGTCCACCACTTTTATAACAGAATCAGGCTTATCATCCAGGATTTCATTAAAATACCGGTCTAGCTTGTCTTCAAAAAAAGGTGTATATACCAGTCGTCCGTCTGAGAATTTAACGTGATCCCAAAAATGAGCTTTGGCATAGGCCCTGGTTGCTGAATCATGGTAATCCGGTTGCAATCCATACGTAGCGGGAATTCCCGGCTGCCTGCTGGCTAAGATCATCGTGCTAAAAAAAAAATCGGGATTAAGTTGAATGATACTATCCTCAAAATGCGCAGCCTCCGATTGAAGTTCATTAAACCTTCCTAAATATGTTGAAGAGTCAGCACCTTTTGCCTGGTGGGCAGTTTCTTCCTTTAAAGCCAGCATTTTTTTACCGATGCCTGTCATAAAAACCTGGTGCTGGTAAAAAAGGGTATTTTCGGGGGATTGCTCAAAAACAGGAATATGGCCGGCACCTGGATCCAGGTTGTCGATAATCGAAAAATGTTGCTGTTCGCTTATAAGCAGGTTGATGCTTTGAGCCTGGTTATTCAGATAAATCACATACACTCCGCCGGGTAATTTTACAGAATCTGAAAATACACCCCGGCAATTACTATCTAAATTTATGGTTTTATCCCAAACGACATTTTTATTATAATAATGGCCAAGGCTGACGACCTGGTTTTTACAGGGTTTAAGGGTAACCTCTATTTTATATCCAACAGCAGTGTCTCCCGCATTGAAAGGCCGGCGCGCATTAATTTGCAACGACATTAATTCAAAAAGAAAAAACAGGATGTATTTCATTTATCACTGCCCAAATTATTAGGATTTTGTCTGGTTTGCGTGGCTACATTATATGATTGGGAAAAGGTTGGAAAAGGAATGTTATCCCCGCATACAGGATGTGCAAAGGCCTGTACCGTGCCTATGATGCCGCCCACTATACCTGTTGGGTCCGCTATTGCCGCAATAGAGGCTGCGCTCATTACCTCATCAGCAATCTGATAGCCATTGGCTGATGCCATTTCCTTAAGTTGTATATTACCCCAATATTGTTTTATATAGTCGGCATAACCCGGCCTGGTAAAATGAGCGTTTATTATACTATCAACCTCATGGCTGGTCTGCTCAGCAAAGTCGTCAGAATATTGGTTATAATAGCTTTTGACAAGATCATAAGTCTGCATGATGGTCGATCTCCCTGCCTTTATTAGTTTTCCCTCTGCGCTGCCGTTAATGCGCTTGATAATTACAACAGGCCTGGAGTCGAGCAAAGGTGTACTCATGTCTTTCAAGCCGGTCCATGCCGCTTTCAATGTTTCGCTTACCCCCTCTGCGTCCTTAATTGCAAAAACCGCCTTGTTTTTACCAATTGCTACAAGATTCTTCGTTTCCGCAAGTGTCAAAGCTTGTTCACCTTCCGGGGTTTTCGATAGCTGTTCCCAAACTTTCTTTGCTGCTGCGCCAACCTTGGAAATTTTAGTTGTTGCTGTTGCAGCGTTTTTTCCTTCTTTTAAACTTTCTTCGATGCCCTCCGCAACTACTGAAGGGACTTTTGATACTTCCGGCCCAAATATAAAAGTGGCAACACTATAAGCAAGCAGGATCGGCTGCAGCACCTGGTTGACTGTCGTTGTTACACATTCCATTTGTTTGCCTGCACAGCCTGCACCACACTCCACCCAATCGGTGGCACAGTTTTGCCAGCACACAGGCCCTATACCATGAAAGTCCGTATTATTGCAGGCAGTGTAACAAAGCCCTACCGGCCCCCCGGTTTCATCAGCGATAGTTCCTTCAGGACATTGCAGCACCGTCCCGGCACCTCTTCCGTATGACTTCTTTTGGCATGAAACCCCTATATCGGTGAATCCCGGCGGGCAATCTGGTGAACACACACAACAACCTACGCTATGAAAATTTGTTTTGCATTTAGGATACCACATAAGACCATTTTGCTCACATCCAACATCAGGATGTTCTTTGTTGCATAGGTCTTTATCCCACGCGGCATACCCGGAGCCCCGTCCATAGGAGCTTGGCTTTGCGCAATATGCGCCGTCATCTCTAAAGCCGGAGCCCGTAGGACAATTCTGCCAACACACCGGACCTGCACCACTATACCCGGCTTCGCATGCAGTATAGCAAAGCTGCCCGTCTTTTTCCAGGCCAAAATCGCACACGCTTCTAACAACGCCCGCTCCCCTGCCGTAGCTTTGACGCCAGCAATAGGGTAGCAATATGCCTGTGACTTTATTTTTGATCCAGGCCATAGTTGAATCTACGTCATCCTGGTTGATATCAGGAACATCCTCATAAATGACATCTACCGAATCAGCCGACTGCGCTTTTGTTGGAGAATTGAAAACAATGAAGTACCCGAAAAACAATAGCAAAAGGGAAATTTTCATATGCTGATTTTTTTATTAATAAATAATTATTGATACCGAATTAAAGAGTTTGCCTTATTTGATATTACTGCTATAAATCAATTTTTTATTTTTCCTTATTTCATATCCTTTGCTGTTACTTAAAACATAACTGTCTTTTTTCCATAAATAATTATTTTTTGTACCACTCCTCAAAAAAATCTGCCCGGTAGAAAAATCAGGAAGGAAGACTTCAGCTTTTTTATGATCATTACTAAAAATTACAGCTGCCATGCTGGTATAAGATTTCTTCGGTTTAACTTCTGTTAGCCGGATATCTTCGTTAAATACCTGGATACATTCTTTCTTAATTTGAGAATAAGTAAAGCCTGCGGAAGGTATACATCCATGTTTGTCACGGTCTGCCCCGGTTTTTGTTTGCGCTATAGTTATTTCAGAAAAGGTTACGAGAAGTGCTGCGATAATAATTGTTCTGTTCATTATTTATTGTATTTATTTGTTTAATATCCTCAATTAAATTGTATCAACGTGCCGGCCGAAGGTTCAGTGAATAATAATGATCTGCCGGCATATGATGACCGGCATAAACCCGGTCGAAAATATCATACAGAACGGGATCGTAAGCTTTCAGATCATCCGGGGACTGGATGCGGGTATCTCCATCGTAAAATTCAATGTTTGACCAAAACCACCATTGAGTACCTTCCGCCCAATATTCATTTGCATTGTTTATTGCATATTGACCTTTATAAAGTCCGTTATCAAGAGCATTGGCGTATGCAGCTTTAATCTCTGAATAAAGAGCCGCGTCGACCGTTTCGATAGCTGCCATAATAGTATGGCTAAACTCATGTATCAATATATTTTCACCATAATAACGGTCACCTTTATACGCCAGCAAATTTTCCTCTGCACAAGATGTTCCGTCACCACCCATTCCTCTTGCCCGTTCGTTCCAATATTGCCGACCGGTCATACTTGCAATACCCCCGGGCTTATCATAGTTTTCACGCTCATCCGGTGTTAAACTTATATCATCTTTAAGAGGTATTTCCCAATCACGATGTTCAGGCAAATCTGTTTCCATTTCATGTTCGCCTATAATCATTACTTTGGAATGAATATTAATTAATTCCTTACGGATGTCATCCCGTTTCATCAACATATAGGTAACGAGATCTCGTGCTACAAAAATCGCTGAATCCGGCACCTGGTCAGACGAAACGACCGGAATACCACTTGCGTCCGCATATTTTTTATAAAACGAATCGAGCTTTAGTGAATCCGGTGGCTCCGTTATTATTATTTCCTTAATTGGCTCATCCCCGGGTGCCAGCGCCTGCTGGCTGGCTGCAGTTCTTTGACCGCACGAACCTAACATGCAACAAGAAAAAATAATCAGCACCTGGATTTTATCACAAAAGGGAATCTTAATAAGCGGAAATTTCCTCATTATTTTTTGCAGTACACTTTTTTGAAAAGTTCCCGATGAAAGATAGTGATTATTTCTACATACGAAGTGAAGATTCTTTGTACTCCTGCCGATGCTTGTCCAGCATAAACTTATCGTAATCTTCCATCCACTTTGATAGGGACAAACGCAAACTTTTAAAGAAATAAATGGTAAGGTTAGTCTCTTTGTGTAACGACCATCCTTTTTTGCAACCACCCAACGGTATCTATCTTTTCTATTTCAAAAATACCCTGTTGATCATTTGTTTCTTTGCCATCTTCAATTTTAATTGGCGAGAGGGCAAACTGCCGCTTTTAAAGGACGGATTTAAAAGAATAGTTCGTAATTTTTAGATGCTCCACCGCGGAGAACATGAGAAGCAGGGGAGAAAGGAATTATTAAATGCAGTTATTAAAAATTGCAAAATGCATAAGAAGAATTAACCCGCTTTTATAGAATCTGCAAAAAATAAATAGAATCTCAGTTCATATCAATTAGTAAACAGCCAAAAAGTGTAAGAACTTTAACCTATTAAAATTTATAACCCATGCCCGTAGCAAATACGATCATGAAAAATGTTTTTAGCAACTCACTTTTTTTAAACCAAATACTTTCAAACCTTAAAGACAAAAGCATAAAATGAAAACTTTATTAACAAACACAATAACAATAGCAGAGGTCATATTGGCCGCAATATTTCTCCTGGCTTTTTCTGCGTGTTCTAAAGAAAGTTCACCTAAATGTGAAAAATGGGAGGTAGAAGATGTGGGTACTATTATTAATAATACAGGATGCGGTATTACTTTGGACTGTGGACGAAAAACCTTACAACTATCTTTTTGCGGCGACGATTTAAAAGATGCAAGTGCAGGAAATACAATACTACTTAGTGAGGATGATTGCTGCAGGAAAACGAGAACGTTTATACGCCTCATTCACTAAATGTACTCTGGTTATTCATTGTCTCAGCTGTTGCCCCGGCGGGGTTTTCACAGTATAAACTATAAGTTAGTAAGAGCCATGTGTGAAACCCCGACGATGAAAAGATTCACGACACAGGACGGAGTGGCTTATCAAAATTGGGAGGTGTATTCGGCATCGGGGTTTCCGGCAGGATTGCTTTAAATCTGAAGCCTGTGCACGGAAAACCCCGCTGAGACACACCCTAACAAAAAAGCCACTGTAGCGGTCTCAAAAAAAGCTGTTGCCCCGGCGGGGTTTTCACAGTATAAACTATAAGTTAGTAAGAGCCATGTGTGAAACCCCGACGATGAAAAGATTCACGACACAGGACGGAGTGGCTTATCAAAATTGGGAGAAGTATTCGGCATCGGGGTTTCCGGCAGGATTGCTTTAAATCTGAAGCCTGTGCACGGAAAACCCCGCTGAGACACACCCTAACAAAAAAGCCACCGTAGCGGTCTCAAAAAAAGCTGTTGCCCCGGCGGGGTTTTCACAGTGCAAACTATAAGTTAGTAAGAGCCATGTGTGAAACCCCGACGATGAAAAGATTCACGACACAGGACGAAGTGGCTTTTCAAAATTGGAAGAAGTATTCGGCATCGGGGTTTCCGGCAAGATTACTTTAAATCTGAAGCCTGTGCACGGAAAACCCCGCTGAGACACACCCTAACAAAAAAGCCACTGTAGCGGTCTCAAAAAAAGCTGTTGCCCCGGCGGGGTTTTCACAGTATAAACTATAAGTTAGTAAGAGCCATGTGTGAAACCCCGACGATGAAAAGATTCACGACACAGGACGAAGTGGCTTTTCAAAATTGGAAGAAGTATTCAGCATCGGGGTTTCCGGCAAGATTACTTTAAATCTGAAGCCTGTGCACGGAAAACCCCGCTGAGACACAAAAAGACCACTGTACAGTCTCAAAAAAAGCTGTTGCCCCGGCGGGGTTTTCACAGTATAAACTATAAGTTAGTAAGAGCCATGTGTGAAACCCCGACGATGAAAAGATTCACGACACAGGACGGAGTGGCTTATCAAAATTGGAAGAAGTATTCGGCATCGGGGTTTCCGGCAGGATTGCTTTAAATCTGAAGCTTGTGCACGGAAAACCCCGCTGAGACACACCCTAACAAAAAAGACCACGGTAGCGGTCTCAAAAAAAGCTGTTGCCCCGGCGGGGTTTTCACAGTATAAACTATAAGTTAGTAAGAGCCATGTGTGAAACCCCGACGATGAAAAGATTCACGACACAGGACGGAGTGGCTTATCAAAATTGGAAGAAGTATTCAGCATCGGGGTTTCCGGCAGGATTGCTTTAAATCTGAAGCTTGTGCACGGAAAACCCCGCTGAGACACACACCCTAACAAAAAAGACCACTGTAGCGGTCTCAAAAAAAGCTGTTGCCCCGGCGGGGTTTTCACAGTGTAAACTATAAGTTAGTAAGAGCCATGTGTGAAACCCCGACGATGAAAAGATTCACGACACAGGACGGAGTGGCTTATCAAAATTGGAAGAAGTATTCAGCATCGGGGTTTCCGGCAGGATTGCTTTAAATCTGAAGCTTGTGCACGGAAAACCCCGCTGAGACACACCCTAACAAAAAAGCCACTGTAGCGGTCTCAAAAAAAGCTGTTGCCCCGGCGGGGTTTTCACAGTATAAACTATAAGTTAGTAAGAGCCATGTGTGAAACCCCGACGATGAAAAGATTCACGACACAGGACGAAGTGGCTTTTCAAAATCGGAAGAAGTATTCGGCATCGGGGTTTCCGGAAAGATTGCTTTAAATCTGAAGCCTGTGCACGGAAAACCCCGCTGAGACACAGGCTAGGGAATAAATGTAATGGCAGAGTAAAAAATTGTATCAAACGAATTTGTGAACAACTTTTTTGCAAAGACCGTTATGAGCATTTTGTGTTTTAACTTCTTTTTAAATAAAAATTATTTTACATTCCAAGTTTAAAAATTATTTATTATGGAAAAGTTATTCGCAATGGCAGCACCTATTCTGCCGGGAAAAACAGAACAATGGAGGAAGTTCATTAATGAACTGAACGGAAAATGGCATAACGATTATGTTGCCTCAAGAAAAAAATTAAATGTTCATGAAAGATCTTTTTTTCAAAAAACACCCAACGGGGATTTGGTAATTGTAACCTTAGAAGGGAAAGATCCGGAAAATGCATTTAAGAATTTTGCATCCGGGAATGATGAATTTACAAAGTGGTTTGTGAAAGAAGTGAAAGAAATCCATGGTATGGACCTGAAGAATCCGCCGCCGGGCCCAATGCCTGAATTAGCAGTGGATAGTGAGGTAAAGAAACCGGCATTTCACGCAAACTAGAATTCGTAAGCATTGCTTTTTTCGTTTAAGCAGCAACCCATATGAAAATTCTTTTTTAACGAATAATAGTCTGCATATACTAATTAAATAAATATGCGGAATAAGAGAGAAGTATACCATATGCATAAAAGAGAGAAAAGTTATACTCACTCCCTTTTTTCATGTTCATACCGACAAGTACCCCGGTTAGGGATATTGATTTAAGTAAAAGAAGGTGTTAGGTTCTTCCTACGCCGACTCCCCTTCGGGAGACCCGGCTGTAACCGGGAGAAAGGAAATAATAAAAAAATTCTTTTCGGGGAATTTCAAAAACTATTTTGGCTGATGTTGGAAGCAATAGCCGTTCGCAATCCTGGTCATGTGCTTACATCGTGTGCCCGCTTTAGTGAGGCCGTGACATTGAACGGATTGACCGGTACCTGCATTGTGCCCTGAATATAATTGCTGCTCTGCTCTTACCTCCGGATGGCAAATCTTGCAAGGCTGCAAACCAAGTTTATTTGCCTCTTCAAGTGTTATGGCAGTAGAAGTATTTTTTACCATGTGACATTGGGCAGTATGATACTTTGCGCCGCTTGGTGTTTTATAAACGGTTTGAGCATGCGCAGATACAGAGATTAATAAGAGGATGATTATTCTTGATAGCCACATGGAAGTAAGATAATACTTATGGCGAGAAATAAGAATCTGTGACACCTATTCAGGAATAGTTCATTAATGTGTTTTTATTTAAGTCCAAGCTTTTTAATACGTGATGAGATAGCCCCAGCATTTCGTTCAAAAATTTGGGCAAGTTCTTTCACTTTCTTGCCTTCAGTAAAAAGCAACTCGAGCTTCTGATCGTCTTCGATTGTCCAAGGGTAGTATGCTTTTTTATTAAATTTTCTAATCTTTTCCACTGAATATGCTTTTCCGTCTATTGGTTTTGGTTCCTTAAGTTCTGTGAGTTTTGTGAGCAATTTGATAAAACCTTCAACGAAATCCTTGATGTTCTCTTCAAATACTACTATTCCATGGCGTTCAAAACCATTTTCTGTTTTCTTGCTTTCTGAAACTTTGAAATATAAGTCACCTTGCGCACTTTTTTTAATATCAAAGAAATATGTCCGATTGCCTTTGATTAGTTTGTAGCTATAAATTTCATTTTCTTCCATAGAAGCCAAGTTAATATTTGAGCTTGGGAGCTAATTAATTGTTAGACCATTTTGAAAATTCATTCGGTAGCATAGTAACAATTTCATTGCCTCCCATAGAATTTAAATCGTAAGTAAGCTGATACTGTCTTATAATTCTAACCAGCCTTCTTGCAGAACCTGCACCCTTGCCGGCTGCACCCTTTTTTAGTTTCTCTGTATTTTCATCCCAATACAAAATGTTTGCTGCATCAAGAATTCCTTTATTTAATGCAATTTCCTGATATGCGCCAAACTGCTCAGTTATTTCTCCTCTTTTCGTAAAATTACCAATTAGAAATATTCTCGAAGATTTGTCAAGCTCAGAAAATATTCTGGCCGGATAAGCCAACAGATGACGATAAAACTTCGTATAATTTTTTGGGTCCCGCAATATGTAAAAGGCGGTTTCCTTTACCTTTCTTTTTCCGTTTCCTTCAACGGGACATATATTGTCAAAATAAAAAGCTGACAACCATGTCCATAGCCCCTTATCAAAGTACATATGTTTATTCGTCTGTAAATTCAAATGATTAACAACGTATGGTACCAGTTCATTCTTGTTTTTGTATTCAACCTTCTCAATATTAATTATTGGTTCATACACAGATGAATAATTTTCATTGATCAGTAAATCCTCAGGAATAGTATTAAGGTTATTATTTCTGATCTCACTTATTATATGTTCAAATTCGTTTAGGCCTGCTTCATTAAATGTTCTGATGGAAAAAAGGTTATTCATTGCGCAGTGAATTTTTCAAATAACTGGAATTTTTTACAATATTCATTTACTGCTTCATCAATCCATGCTTCCTGTTCCGGAGAAAGTATTCCATTTTCATAGTCAGTTTCCGGTAATGTTTTTATTCCAAGAGCAGTGCTCAGAAATTTTAGCCATTGTGCCACCCAAGAATCTTCGCCAGCATCAAAGTCTCCCTCCTCAAAAATTTTTACAAGAACACCTCTGAATGCCGACGGATATACAAGGCTGATAAATTTTATATCATTCTTTGCCATCTCATATATTTCAGGGATATTTTTATTTATCTCCAGAGTTGGTCTTCCATCATCACTTGAGTCAAATGTTAATTTCCAGAATTGATTTTTTAAATCTGTGGGGTTTACATATAACAGAGGGAGGCGGTCATTGGGTAATCCATCGGTGCTCACCGCAATCCCTTTTGCTTTACCCAAAAGAAGTCCAAGTTCATTTGTTTCATCTACTACTGATACATCAAAGTACGCAAGTTCAGTTTCCGGTAATTCGTCAAGCCTTGTGTTTTTCGGTTCTTTAAATTGAGCTACAGTTCCAAAACTGAATCGTTGATAAACTCCCTTGTAGTTAGGCTCAATATAAATTTTTGCTTCTGCCGGAAGATTCAATCCCTCAAGATTTATATTGGCTTTAAAATACTTTCCGTCATTGTCTTTAAACAACGAGATATCCACTCTGCTCCTGGGAATTTTAATCCTGTTGGTATAGTTGAATCGGCGAATCATTACTGTAGTTTTAAAAACAAATCTCTTTTTTCATCAAAGCCTGTAAGGCTTATTTCAAAGTGAGCGTAATTCTCAATATCAAATTCCAGCTCGTTTTTCTCTTTTTTTGTAAAGTAAACACCGGAGGATTCGATTGATATTGGCAGTTTTGAAACATCAAAATCAAGTTCCTGATAACTTTTAATTGGATTCCCTCTCGGAACATCATATCCCAATTTTAGTCTTATACTTTCAGGTAAATCTTCAGCAGCCGGATTTCTTATAATTTTTAAGCCTGAATTAATCTTTTCAATAAGCACTGATCTTTTCCTTCCTTTCAAAAGTGGAATATCAGGTTCATTCACTTCATCTTCTCCCTTATTATCATGCTCAGGTAAATCTTTTTGCCTTTTCTCTTCCGCAGTTTCTATAGGAATAGAAAAAAAATCAATCAATAGATCCTTTTGAATTCCTTCAATTGGTCTTTGCAATTTTTCATACAAAGCTTTTAGTGTGTTTTTTACAAAAACTAAAACTTCTTTGCCATCTACGTACTTACCCTTAAAATTCCTTGAATCTGACTGCCATTCAGTATGCGCAGGATTTTCAGAATCCCCCAGCATTCTTGCAAGATCAGTGTCATGTATAATCACGACTCCACGCACAAGCCCTTTGTCAAGAGAGTTAATTCCTGAAATAGTTATACCATCTCTAACAAATAGATTTTCTGGCTTTGTAAGAGTTGTATCTTTTTCAAGAAATGCATTGTACCAACAAGTTTTTTGTTTTTCATTTACCGGATGATATTTTAATGGCACCCTGAAAGCCACTCTTTCATTTCGTTCAAATTTATCCCGCATCATGTTCATGCCTTCTTCATCGGCGAACATGCTTTTATTCCAACGTGGTTTTTTATCAAGGTCAAGTTCTTTTAATCTAAAAAAGTCTTCTTTCTGCAATTGAAAAGTCCATTTCGCAAAATCAAAAAGACGAATAAGGATTTCTTTAGTCCTTACCTTTTTATCATCGCCGTTCGCAAGATTTTGAAAATTGATCTTATCGATTGATTCTTCGATTGAATCTTTTGAAAGAATGATAGTATTATCTTCTTCACCAATTTCTACTTCGAGCCTGCCTTCCAGTATCGGATAAAAATATTGTTCAATAACTGAATAAGCGAGATGATCAATTGTTATCTCTTCAGAGCAGAAAGGAATTACTAATGAAAGCCCGGGATCCTGTTTTCGGCCAAGCTTAAATAATGTTTCAAACCTTAAAATCTTTTCTTCATCTTCAATTGGAACAGCAAAGCAATCTTCACTTTTATAATTTCCAAACATACCATACGGTTTGTAGCCTGACTCTTGCTTTTTGTCATCTTCACGGTTGTGGATGCGTAGTATGCATTGTCCCATCAGCATTTTTCGCTGATCGCTTTTTCTTACAGTGAGTCCCCAGAAAGTATTAATTCTTGAAGAGGCAGGGAAAACTGTTTTGCCCAATCCCCATCTACCAAGCTTATCATCTGTTTTACCAGAACGTCCAACATTACGCCAGAAATAATAAAAATTATGAGGTACGTCATCCTTGTTATTT
The DNA here is from genome assembly GCA_963798665.1 of uncultured Chitinophagaceae bacterium. Taxonomy (GTDB): domain Bacteria; phylum Bacteroidota; class Bacteroidia; order Chitinophagales; family Chitinophagaceae; genus Ginsengibacter. The sequence goes on from CAWCUN010000009.1 coordinate 336,688, forward strand.
TCGACATAAAATTCTTCAGGACTACCTTCAAGACCTTTTGTATTGAAATCTTCAAATACAAGAAACTTCATTGGCAAATTAAAATCGGGAAGTAAAGGAAGGCCTGAACCTTTTGATCTTAAATGCGGCTGCAAGGTTTCAAGCATTGGTAAATAATCATTATTTAATAATGCATATTTATCACCGGAAAGAAATATTCTCACCCTGACTGGTTCTATTTGCTCGCCTCGATTTCTCTCATCTAATGCATTTTGAATACCTTCTCTAACTACTGCAGTTGAAATATTATCTATATCTCTTGTGGTAAAGAACTCTCCCTGGATTGGATCTACATCCATATCGTCGCGGGAATTTGGTTTAAAGCGCCATTCGATCATGATACTTCATTTATGAATTTATCAAGAGTTAAAATTTTATTTCTAAATTCTTCAGGAAAACTCTTTAAATATGTTTTTGGCACAATTAGACAAACGTTGTACTTATACATTTCTTCAAGTTGATTTTTAGATATGCCTTGCTGTAATGTAAAAAGGTGTTTGGTTTTTATTCTATCCGCCTCGTTTAATATTTGACGCCAACGATCTTTGCAGGTTGTCTTTGCTGCAAGAATAAAGAGTTTACTATTATCAAATTTTGGATTCAAATACGCCTCTAAGTTTGGAAATAAAAAGTCAGGTCTTTTGTTGTCTTCTACTACTGCCTGAGATGCAAATGAAATTCCAAAAGTTTTAAATATCTCCGATAAATGATGCTCAAGTGATTTGCCGGCCCTGCTTTTTCTTCTATTAAGAATTGTATTAGCAGTTATAATAAGTTCTTCTACAGTTTTGAAAGGAGTTTGAATTCGTTTTAGATATCTGTCATTTTCAATTGTCTTAAATAACTGAAATTCGGAATCAAGCCAATTTAATAACCTTTTATCCGGATCTGTTTTAATAATATTTTCAGTTATTGAAAAGGCATGGTTATAACAATCACGGGCCTGAGTCGCCAGCTCAAGAGTAGTCGGGAATTCGATTTTGAGTGAGCTAAGAAATTTTAAAAAACATTCATATAAATTTTCTTCGGCAGTTTTTTCAAATTGCTTTGGGATAATACCATTTGTATCGGTTGATGAAATATTCAACTCAGCAAAAAAATCATCGATGTCTTCATCTGCATTTAAAACAAATGCTTCGTAATAATCATTGCTCTTTCTGCATATAATTAAAAGGTCGCCAATATTTTCATCATTAAGAAAAGGGAAACGCTTTCCAAATCTTGTCAAACGATATTCATTTCTTGTGCCTGTGCCATAATAGATAAAACGGCTTGAGGTTTCAAAGCTATCCTGCCATTTAATGGTAACGTATTTGTCCTTATTTGTGCCTTTCTCCCCCGGCTTTTGAAAAAAAAGGTTCCACGAGTTTTTATGAATATGATAGCCTGCCTGATGTCCACCAGTAGAACCGGTATCGTTAGCAGTTATGTATTTCGAAAATGAAATATTAGAACTTTGAACCGATTGAATAGCTATTTGTAAAATGGTATTCATGAAAACTGTTATTTTCTTTGCATCGTTTCAACCACATTCTCACCAATTGCTTCTATTAAGGGCACAACGACCGAATTACCAAATTGTTTATAAGATTGATTCATTGAAACAGCGTCAACAATATAATGATCGGGATAGCCCTGGAGTCTTGCCCCTTCCCTTTGTGTTAGTCTTCTCGGATTTTTATTTTTCTGCGGAATAAGAATTTCAGAGCCATCTTTATAATACCGGGCGCTCATAGTTCTCGCAATTCCATTTAAATCTGTTAATCCAAAACCAAAGCCATTTCCTTTTTGTTTATGCTTAACAGCATAGTCCTGTAAGTACTTCCATAAATGATCTGTCAGGGTATATTTAGGGTCAACTTTGTTTTCTAAAATGTCTTTAAATTTTCTTTTGCTATCAGTAATCCTGGGAAATTGAAAATCTTCTTTATCATGATAAATATTTTTATCAAATCCGACCATGAAAGTTCTCTCGCGGTTTTGAGGGACAAAATATTTTCCATTCATTATTTTATGATGAAATGAATATTCCAATCCTTCTAACGTGTCTTTAATTATTTTAAAAGTTTTATGCTTATCGTGCGTTACCAGATTTTTTACGTTCTCAAGAAAAAAAACTTTCGGTCTGTGCTTTTCAATTATATCAGCAATATGAAAAAAAAGATTACCCTGCTTTTCATCTGCAAAGCCATGACTTCTTCCCAGACTAATTTTTTTTGAAACTCCGGCTATTGAAAAAGGTTGACATGGAAACCCTCCGCATAAAATATCAAACTTGCCTGGTATCCATTTTTTTGTTTCTTCTTTGGTAATATCACCAAAGGGGATTTCTCCGAAGTTTGCGTAATAAGTTCTTTGAGCATATTTGTCCCACTCAGATGTAAAAACACATTCACCCTGATGTGCCTGCATTGCAATTCTAAAACCCCCAATTCCCGCAAACAAATCGATGAAAGTAAATTTTGGATAAGCAGGTTTTGGAAATGGGATATCATCCTGAAATCCCAATAATATTTGTAAGGCTTCTTCGGCTACTTTGCTGGTTACATCTTCGTCCAAATATTCTTTAAGTAAATCCTTAGAAAATTCTATCGCAGATTTTTTGAGACTTCTTTTTCTTGACCTTAGGTAGTGGCTTATCACTGCCGATTTATAATTATCAGGTCCAAATAATGCCACCTTATAAATCTTATCAGCTACCTCATATAATTTCGTACTAAGTAATCTTGGTTCAGCTAGGTCCATTTTATTTTCCCTTCCTTTTTCCGTTTTTAAAAATTTCCGAATCAAAAAAATCTTTTATCGGAATGTCAAGCCCATCAAGTATCCTTTGCAGTGTATCAACAGAAATATTTTTTCTGCCTTTTTCGATGTGTGATAGAAAGCTTCTTTCCAGATCAGCTTCGTAAGCAAACTTTTGTTGGGATAATTTTTTGGCCTTACGTAATTCGGTAATTCTTGCACCGATTTTTTCTTTTAAGTCCATGTGCGAACATATTTTTATGTGTCCTAAAAAGCGGTATGTTTTAGGACACATTGTTAATTTGTGAACAATAGTTTTTTATCTAAAACATTTAAGTGTTTAAGTCAGATAGAATAACAATAAAAATTATCAGGAAAGTTTTTTGAGAAGGGTGCTGCGGAATTTACAGGCTTACAATGTAAGCGTTTCCTTTTGCAAAAGATAAAAGCTGTTGTTCAAATGCAGGAAGGTATTGAATTAATATTTCCAGTTTGCCGGAGGTGAGTCTAAAACAACAACAATCAAATTATACTTACCAATATTTTGCTGGTGTTGAAAATTTTTATCAATTGTGAGTAATACTTCAAACCCGTCTGTGGCAGCAACAGTCATTAACTGACCATTTTTAATGCCACTCCATCCTTGTTGTGCTACTGTTGAAACTTCGTGACCAGGTAGATAGGATTTTAAATGTTTGGTTACACATTCATCAAGCAATATTTTCATGAAGTATTTCGCTTGAAGATTGAATTAATTTTTCGGAAAGTTCCAGCACTTTAAGAACCTGTTCACGCGAAACAGTATCAAAGTCCTGCAGGAAAGTGTCGATACTTTCTCCCGTTTCAAGGTAATCAAAAAGGTTTTTGATGGGAACTCTTGTACCGTTAAAAACAGGAGTGCCGCCTAAAATCTCAGCATCAATATTGATAACTTTTGTAAGCATAATCAAATTTACCAATTTAATTTTGTGTTAGCAATGTTCCTGTTACATCATAAAATGTTTAATAAGTTTTGAGAATGTCTTTTTAATCTTTAAAGGCTTAAGATCACATTCCCATAAATTAATAATCTTCCAGCCTTCTTTCTTTAAAGCTTTAATAGCTTTTTTATCATTGGCAATGTTGCCGTTTATTTTATTCAGCCACCATTCGGTTCTTGTTTTGGGTACAACAAAGTATTTGCAGTTTTTATGCCCATGCCAAAAACAGCCATGCACAAATATTACCGTTTTGTATTTTGGTAAACACAATATCAGGTTTGCCGGGGAGGCTTTTATCGTGGAGCTTGTAACGAAATCCGTTGGCATGTAAAAATCGGCGCACCAGCATTTCAGGCTTTGTATTCCTGCTTTTAATACGGCTCATGTTATAACTACGGGTTGCGGTATCATGTACATCTGCCATTGTTCACAAAGGTACCACCACAGCCCAATCCATCATCATCATGAAATGCAATTTTCCGGGCTTAATTTTACAGGATGATTATTCTTCATGCAGTACAAAAGCTTTTGAACACTTCAGGATTGAAGGCCGTTTTGTATGTGTCAGAACCATCGGAAGGGCAGCAACTGCATTCATGGTATGCAAAGCTGGTTCCTTCGGGATTTGCGGGCAAGCTGATGGTGATGTACGTTCACGAGCCTTCTCTGCTGGCAGTGCTTACCCGGGGGAAAAGTATTAAAACCACATTACCGCAGTTTTATGAACGGCTGTCACTTTTAATGCAACGGTGGGGTTTTAACCCGGATTTCACTGCCCGGGAAATGAAACTGGTGCAGGAGGGTTATGTTGTCAGCAAAACGGATAGCCGCTCTATGCTGGGTTTCATGAATGAGATGACGTTCCATTTGGAATGTCGCTGCCTTAAGTATTCTTCATTCGGGCTTATAGATCTTGATCGTGAGGAAGATATTTTTATGGAATGGCTCAGCTTCGATAAGGCCTTACGCAGGTATCGCTTCACAAAAGATTACTGGAAAGAGAAAGGAATACTGTTGTAGCGCCCGACAGGTTTTATGTCCATGCCAAAAGCAGCCGTGCCTACCGGCCGGCAGGCAACATCAGGGTTGCCGCGGAGGTAAAGTTCTTAGAAATTATATTTACTTTGCGTTATGCAAACTTTGCAAGACATATTATATACATTACGCAAACATAAACCTGAACTTCAACGCAAATATCCTGTTGCAAGGTTTGGCGTTTTTGGCTCGTATGCACGCGGCGAAGCCACTGAAAAAAGTGATATAGACATCGCTGTAGATATTACCGGCCCGATGGGATTAAATTTTGTTGCCATGGCCGATGAAATAGAAGCGCTCTTTGGTACAAAAACAGATGTAGTGCCCAGCCGTTCTATTAAGCCTGAATACCTGCCCTTTGTAGAAAAAGATATTGTATATGTCTGAAAGAAAGCCTTCTCTTATTATTAAAGACATTTTAAATTGTATTGACCATATACAATTGTATACAGGCAATCTTACGTTTACTGAATTTTCAGACAACTTTATGGTTACGGAAGCATGTCTTTATAATATCCAGGTAATCGGTGAAGCGGTTTCAAAAATTCCTGATGAGATTAAAGAAAATGAAAAACAAATTCCCTGGCAACTCATTAAAGGAATGAGAAACCGTCTTATACATGAATATTTTGGTACAGACCTGCAGCTTGTATGGAATGTTATAAAAAATGAATTGCCTTCTTTCAGGAATGAACTGGAAAGAATTAGTAATTCACTTAAAATGCAAAACAGATAATCAATTAATATTCTTTAATAACCCGGTTAATGTTCTTTTTACTTTAAGAGGTTTAAGATTACATTCCCATAAATTAATAATTTTCCAGCCTTCTTTCTTTAATGCTTTAGCGGCTTTTACATCGTTGGCAATGTTGCCATTTATTTTATTCAGCCACCATTCGGTTCTTGTTTTGGGTACAACAAAGTATTTGCAGTCTTTTGCCATACCGCAGGCAGGCGTGGACAAATATTACCTTTTTATATTTTGGTAAAACCATACCAGGTTTGCCGGGGAGGCTTTTATCGTGGAGCTTGTAACGAAATCCGTTGGCATGTAAAAATCTACGCACCAGCATTTCGGGCTTTGTATTCTTGCCCTTAATGGCTGCCATGTTTTTACTTCTTATTTCTTTGGTGTGTACATCTGCCACAAGGCAAAGGTATAAGGCGCAGAACAGATAAGTTAGTACGCTGCAATTAGTATTTCTGCGGGGATTTTTAATTTTTCATGTAACTCTCTTATCATATTAAGTGAGAGTTTGCGCCTGCCACTAAGTATTTCTGATTTACGGCTGCGGCCCCCAAGTATTTTTGTTAGCTCCTTATCATCTACCTGCCCTTGTTCCATCCTGAATTTTATAGACTCTAAAGGATGTGGCGGCGGAATGGGGTAATGTTTTTCCTCGTAGGCTTCAATTAACGTAAAAAGAATTTCGAATTCATCACCTTCAGGGGTATTATCTTTTGCTCCCCAAAGTTCTTCAACCCGCTTAAGCGTAGCTTTATAATCTTTTTTAGTTTTAACAGGCTTAATATCCATGGTTAAATATTTTTTGCATTAATCTTATCATATTCTTTGTGAGTACCTATGAAACGAATAAAGATCTTTCCTTTACGGAATAATATGAGAACAATCAACCGGTAATCGTTTCCTTTTATATTAAACACGATTCTATCGTTGCCCACAATACTTGCTGATCTAAATTGATTCTTAATATCCTGAAAATTATTCCATTTAGCTTTCTTTGCTTCATCATGCCAGGCTTTTAAAGGTTGCTCTGCATCAGGGTGATTTTCCCAGAATTTTCTCAAAGCGCTTTTTGCAATTATTCTCAAGGTTAACAAATATAGCTAATGTTACCAAATCGGGAACATCGTTGGCATATTTTAATTAATTTTTATTAAGCCATTATTGAGTTCTTGTTTTGGGTACTACAAATAGTTGCAGTTTTTATGTCCATGCCAAAAACAGCCACGCACAAATATTACTGTTTTGTATTTTGGTAAAACAATATCAGGTTTGCCGGGGAGGCTTTTATCGTGGAGCTTGTAACGAAATCCGTTGGCATGTAAAAAACGGCGCACCAGCATTTCTCCACGGGAGTCCTTTGGACAGGCTTTGTATTCTTGCCTTTAATGCGGCTCATGTTGTAGCTGCGTATCTCTTTAGTGTGTACATCGGCCATTGCATAAAATTAAAGAAGATAAATATTTTATACCGGCAACAAACGCATGCTTTTAATGGTAAGGAAGCTAAAACGGCAATGGAATTATAAATACCGCGAACATTAAGTAAACAGCTACATGAACCAATGTTCGCCGCTTATGCCCATGTAAAATAAAAAAGCCTCCCGCAGTATTGCAGGAAGCTCTTTACAATTTAGCGTATACTATTATTTCGCTGCTCTCCTGTATTGCTCGAGCATGGCGATCTTTCCATCTTTCAGGAGGTTAAGATCGTGGTAGTATGCCGAATCTACTTTGCCTGATTTATAGGTGTCAATTTCTTTGTACCAGGTGCCAATCCAGTCCTCGTTTTTATCCACTGAATGGAACTTTTCCCAGCCCTGCATATCAATGGTTATGGAACTCAGGCTATCCCTGTAGGTAGTCCACATCTTCATGATGTCCGCATTAGGCAGGGTATAGTTATCCCCGGTTGACCTTCGCCATGCCAGGGTATCGGTATAGCCTTTGGCCACGTTGGCCATATTACCATCAGCCCAGTCTTTGTAGCTTACCAGTACTGTTTTCAGGTCGGCATCAGACACATCGGTGGTGAAGTCGCTGGAATAGGAAGCGGTGTAAGGTAAATCAACGGTTGATTTTGCGGTACTTTCCGCGGCATTTGCATCGGCAGCAGCGGGTTCTGATTTGTTGTCGCCGCACGACAATAAAATTGTTCCGCAAAGGAAACAAAAAAGCATTTTTTTCATACATAATTAATTTAAGTGAAAGAAAAATAGTTCGATTTTCAAAACGGGTGGCATTATGCCGGAAACTGATTAAGCCGGCAGTTTTTGACGAAGGAAGATACGCAATTTGAGATCGTGCCCCCATAAATTAAATCTTTAGCCTTCTTTCTTTAAAGCTTTGATCGCTTTTTTGTCATTGGCAATGTTGCCGTTTATTTTATTCAGCCACCAATCGGTTCTTGTTTTTGGAACCACAAAGAATTTGCAGTTTTTATGCCCATGCCAAAAACAACCATGCACAAATATTACTGTTTTGTATTTCGGTAAAACCTCGTCTGGCCGTCGGGGCCGGGGAGGCTTTATCGTGGAGCTTGTAACGAAATCCATTAGCATGTAAAAACTACTATCAGTTCAATCATTTTTATCCTTTTCTTTTGTCTTGATACAAAAGAAACAAAAAATCAAGGACAACCCAATCGCTCCGCGTGTTTGTCCGGCCAACGCCACCGCAGCTTTCTGCATGGCATACCTCCTATTCGAAGTAGTTAACAAATAACAAGTGTTAAATAACTATTATTATGATCGTGGATCCTGTAACGAAATCTTTTGGCGTGCAAAAAGTACGCACCGGCATTTCTGGCATTGTATTCTTGCCTTTAATGGCAGCCATGTTTTTACTGCGTATTTCTTTGGTATGCACATCTGCCATGCTATAAAGGTAGCGGGTATAAAAATTCTTAACTTTAAATTACCCTTAAAGGTTTTTAATAATAACTTTACGGGTAGTAAAATAAATATCATGAAAGAAATAGCATTAATGAAAAAACAGGCAAAAAAGTATTTAGATACCGCTGATGAAAAAGTAGTAAAAATGGTATATGCTATGCTTGAGGTAGATGCACAAAAAGACTGGTGGGATGATGTAAGTGATGAAGCGAAGGCCTCGATAGAAAGAGGTTTAAAGGATGCCGGGGCAGGAAGGGTTACATCACATAAAGAAGCCATGAAAAAATATAAGAAATGGCTATCGTAATTAAATGGACAAATGAAGCTAAGCAGACCTTCGATCAAAATATCAATTACCTGTTAGAAGAATGGACGGAAAGAGAAATTAAGAATTTTGTAAAACAAACAAATTATGTAATATTAAGAATAGCGGCCCAACCCGCGATGTATCCTGCATCAAGAAAAAATACCAAAATAAGGAAAGCTGCAATAAATAAATACATCGTTTTATATTACAGGTATTACTCTGTAAAGAAGGAGGTAATATTGTTAACCTTCTGGCACAATAAACAAGACCCGGAGAAATTAAAATATTAATTCATCCTGTGCATCATTGGCAATGTTGCCGTTTATTTTATTCAGCCACCATTCTGTTCTTGTTTTTGGTACAACAAAATATTTTCAGTTTTTGTGCCCATGCCAAAAACAGCCAAATGTGGATTACCTTATTACAAACGATAAAGATTTCAATATTTTGAAACAAAGTGAGTGATAAATTGATCTTGAAGAAAGAGCCGAAACTAAAACGTTTGTATCAAGTACAACTTTCATCAATTAATTAGTATCATCTTTTTTATATGGCTTGTCATCTTCCTTTAGCCACTGCTCCATAGTTTGGTTATTGTATCCTTTCTTGTCCCAAATATTATCAGCTTCTTTTATGGCTTTATTAGCAAAATAGTTTGCCAGGTAGCGCCGTATATGTTCCAGGCTACCGGCAGGCATCCGCCATGAAATAAAGTTAGCCTGCGCTTGCGTACGATGTGCCAGCCTAAATTTCCTGGTGTGATTAGCCTGCCTCTACCCGGCAGACCTGTCCCTAATGTGGCAGCTTCCTGTGAATGATACGCCAATGTTAGCAATAAATAACCTGTTTTGGCCATTGATACTCCCAATATTGAATGCGGATCATAAATTGCTATACTACTTATGTCCGCCGAAATACTTTCACCCCTTAGCTAAAACAGCAATAAATATTTAAAAATAAAAATCAAAATGAAAAAGATTATGTTTCTTCTGCCGGCGGTGCTGGCTGTGATGGCCTGTTCGTCTGCCTTTTCTCAAACGTATAAAACAATAGACGATACGGCTGCTCTTAATAAAGAGTATGCAAGTGTAAACAATGATATTACAGCTCTTACAGCGAGCCTCAGCAAGGCGCAAAGTGATTTGGCCGGCTATCAGGAAAAAGCGGATGATGCTACTTCTGATGCGCAAAGTACTGCTATGGAAACCACCGATAAAGCATCGAACGCTACCAACGGAAGTGTGAAGGATGCGAGGAAAGCAAAGAGAGCAGCAAGGAGATCGGTGAAGGATGCAAAAGATGCCAGGAAGAAGGCCAATAACCTGGATGACCAAAATAAAAAGATAAGCAAGCTGACTACCGAGTTGGATAAAAAGCAAAACAGGCTGGCAGCGCTGAATGCCATGCGGGCTTCCATAAAAGGGGAGTGATCTTTTGTTGGTAATAACCGGCACCGCGACAGATCTCCGGGTAGTTAACAAAACAGTGAGCTGATATCCTGTTAACTCCCCTGCTCCAGGAGGAACAAAAACCAATCGGTTCCACCTGCACTCTATTTATAAACCCCGTATTGAATGCCCGGGAGTATAATAGTTTGAATAAGACCAATGGAATCTCAGCTGAAAAAACTTTACGATATGCAAGATAATAATGACAATGGTACCAGGTATATTTTCCAGGAGAGTGGCTCAGGAAACCTACTTTTAGAAACAGCAGACATGTCTGTTATATCAGGAATTGTGCCCTCACATACCATTGCGAGAACTGAGAAAGTATTTATAAAAGGCGTCTCCTATATTGTTGTCGGATTTGAAATTGATATTTCATCTGCCGCCACCATTCTTACCACGACAAGCCGCCGAATGCAAATTGAACCAACTAATTCATATGGAATTCGTACCCTTATTTATCTGAAAAAGGATGCTCACCCCCTGAGGAATTTTTTTTATAATTTAAAGGGATAATTTATTTTTAGCCTCCGCGAATAATCCTGTCATTTTAAATCCACATCACTCATTGGTTAGAACGGCGACAAATCATTTCTGAATTTAATTGAACAGTCCCTGGGAATTTAAATGATTAATTTTCTACAGGTGCTTCTTTAGATAATTACTCAATTTGCTCACCCCGATGCCGCACCCGGCAAGTACCCCATGACATGCTATTACTGATAGAAAAGGGGGCTTATTAATTGGCAGGCATCTGCCATCGTGTAAAATTAGCTGCTAAAAACCTACCGGTTTTCACTTACGGATTTTAGTGGATTTTTTTGCCTTTATTTTTATTTACCTTAGTAAAAAATTTATTTATGAAAAAATTTCTTATCCCCGTGGATTTTTCTTTACCATCAGAAAGCGCCGCAGAATATGCAATTGAAATGACAAAAGATATTCCCGGAACTGAAATAATACTGTACCATGCGTACAAACACCATTTTTTTTCTACAACAAAAGATAGTGACAAAGGATCCATGAAAGCGGCAACGGATGCTGACCTGGAAATTGTAAAGGACTTCCTTAAAAATAGTCCTAACCAGAACGTTACTATTGAATCGGAGGAAGGTTCTTTTATTGATAATATTTCCAGGTACGTTTTAAGCAATCATGTAGATATGGTGATTATGGGTATCAATGCCAGTACAAGAATGGCGAATGTTAATATTGGGCACAATACGCTTCACATGATCAGTAATATCAACACGCCGATTATGATCATTCCTCCTGATGTAAAGTTCAAAGGGATAAAAAATGTAGTTTTTGCCTCGGATTTTAAAGATGTGGCACGTAAAACGCCTTTTGATTCTCTTAAAAAAGTATTGGATTTCTTCAACGGCCCAAAACTTAATATCCTGAATGTAGACAGTGAACATTATGTTGAGCTTTCAGAAGCATACCAGATCGAAAAAGAAGAGATGGAATTTAAACTTAAGGAGTACAACCCGCAATTCTCTTTTTTAAGGGCTTATGATTTTTTAGAAAGCATCGTCAATTTTGCGGAAGCAGAAGAAGTTGATCTTATAATTACTCTTCCTAAAAAGGAGGGCTTTGTCAACCAGCTTTTTAAAATCTATACAAGGAAACTTGCCCTCGCCAGCCATACACCTATTGTGGCGATTTCTATGTAAGCCTGTTTTGCCTGCCTCGTCCTGGAAATTTCATTCGTGAGATACCCGGGCATTATTATTACCCGTTACCAACATCTTCCAAATTGCTGATTATCCGGGAAGCAGATTTTTGTATCCCGGCCTGTTTTCATAGAACGAATTTCAAAATATTAACTTCCGTGTCCAGGAGCTCCCTACGGAGACCAACGGATGAAGGAACTTCCACTCTTTTCGGTTTGAAAACCACTGTCCCTTTTTAGAATAGCAGGTTCTTACTTTAAACAAAAACAAAAAGGACCTTACCTGGTCCCTTTTGTAAAATTAATACCCCCAAAGAAAACCAGTTTAATTAGTTTTTAATGATTTTTTGACTGGCAATTGATTGACCGTTTACGAGGATGTTTACGACATACATTCCCGGAAGCTGGGAAGATAAATCCTCTAACTGAATAGTGTTGGAACCTTTATTAATAGTTGATTCTGTTTTTTTAACTACCGCTCCGGATAGGCTGACCATTCTTATTTCTGCTTTTCCGCTATTGTTGCTGGTAAAATTTACATTCAGTTTATCCATATAGGGGTTGGGCATAACCTGAACCGAAATCTTTTGATCCACTATATTGCTGACACGAACCGTTTTTACAACGCTGTAGCTAAAGTTGCCATCAACATCTACCTGCTTTAACCTGTAGTATATAATGTTGTGACCGGCAATTTTGCTATCCTTATCTGTAAAATTATATTGATTTGCGCCTTTGTTCTCTGACTGAGCTCCTAAAACAAATGCAATAGCTGAAAAATTCGCCTCATCAAAGCTCCTTTCCACCTCAAAATGATCATTACCGACTTCCGCGTTCGTTGTCCAGTTTAAAGTAACTGCGTTATTATTCACTACTGCATTAAAGCTTTGATAAGTAACCGGCAGAACGGAGAGACGGGCATAGAGATCTCCGAAGTAAATACTGTGAAAACGATCGGTTGCGATAGCCCCGTTGTTGCCATTATTATCTACCTGGGCACCGGTATAAATCTGAAAGCTTGAGCGGTTAGCAAAAGTGTAATCAATTCTTACATCCAATGCCAAAGTATCAATACCGGCACGATTGGCCACAGGGCCTAAAGCCATAAAAACAGAGTCATCATCATCAGTTCCTAACAGGTTGTCAGTATTCTTCTGACTGTAAAGCGTTAGCAAGCTGGGTATCGTACTATCGGGAAGACTGTAATTAAAATTGCTTCCAACAATACCGCTTAATTCCCTTACTCTTACGTTATCTCCGTCAACGTCTACTGCAGATAAATCTACCAGGGGAAATACATAAGGAACATTTGCGCTGTCAAACTCAACATCCCACTTAATATAAGAAATACCAAAAGTGCCCGGGCCTCCAACAGTTGGCTGCCATGCCTCTTGATAACCTGTAGAAGTGTTATCCATATCTTTAAGTACAGCACCGCCTACGATATTTATTATCGTAACATAGGCGTCTTTATTGTTATAAACATTTTTGAAAAAGTACCTGGCTCCAATTTTGCCATCAATACCCGCTACTAACTTAGGGTTGACAAATTTAAACTTCGGTGCTTTTGCTTTGGGAATTCCGGCATTGGCCGAAAAACTTAAAAGGAGAGTGAAGATGGTAAGTATTGCTATACACTTACCTACTAATGTAGAATTTTTGTTCATTTTCTTGGGTTTTGAGGTTTCTTAAATTGTATTGAACAGGGTTGAGCTGCTTAATACGGTTAAGGAATTTCAAAAAGAATGGAAACGATAAGTAATTCTACAAGAAATTGGGGAGTGTTAGTGAAAAAGAAAGTGAGAGGTAACACACATTTCTGATTCGGGGACAAACATAGAGTACATTTTCTTAAAATGCAAGACCGTAAAATTACCGTATTTCTTTCCGGGGAAATTTTCGAAAAAAAGGGCGCTTTATTTAAAACGCATCTATTTTGTCACATGATGACTAATTGATAATATTCAAAATAGCGGCAATAAATTTTGAAATATTTTGTATTTTTTAAAAAAGATTGAAATTTATATATCCACGTACAATAAAAATTGAAAAATCGAGTTGCTGGATTCTTCCTCATACCAGTTCACAGGCTTGAACGTAAAACGGGCTCATTATCAACGTAAGGCGCCTGCCCTTCGTTCCTGGACAAAGTAATTCTGATAACCGGATAGTTGCAGAATAAAGCCCCGGTGAAGGGGCTTTTATTTAAAAGATCAATGTTTTGGAGGAGTGCCTGCCCTGTATTGGAACATCAGATCAGCCTTACCGTCTGCATTAAATCTCCATGTTTCCTGCAAATAAAAGGAATCTACTTTTCCTTTACTATCGGTGTCAACTTCCTTTCCCCAGATGAGTGCCCAATTCTCTTTTTTATCTACGCTTTTTGCCGGCATTATTGCATCTACGCTGCTCACAGCACTTCCGACAGAGCTTCTGACACGCTGCCCTGCTGCTATAACACTATCCCTGGTTGAATGTAATATGGAACCATCAGAAAAATGCAATTCTACGCTATCGGCAAACATATCTTTAGCGGCTGACAAATCTCCATTGTCCCAAGCCTTCCAGAGTTTCAAAAGTGTTTCAGCATTTTTTGGATCGCCCATAGCGAATTCGGAAGAATATCCTATGGTATAAGGAGAATTGATTGGCGCCATCACCGAATCTTTTGGCGGTTCCATTGCATCACTTTTAGAAGATTCATTAGAATTGCACGCAGCAAGAAATGTCACGAAACCGAGGACAAAAACTTTTTTCATAATTGTTGTTTTAAATTAATAATAAGAAAGGGGTGACACAGGAAAGGCAAATAAGTTTGGAGGGGTAAAGATTATAGAAAGGACTGTAAGGTAAATAAAATTGTGAAAAATAAGGACTGGTGAACAGGAAAACACTGTCATATTTTTTTTACTATAACCCACAAGGCTTACTATTGTGTACTTTTTGAAAAGTGTTCTACGCTTATTTGTTAGGTTTTACCGTGCATAGGTCTTCATAGATAGCGCCGTGTGGTCATGACGGAATAGACAAGCCAGGACATATTGTATTTGTAACGATCTTTGCCCGGCTTCAACAGACCTGGTGATGAAAATTATCTTAAAGCAATAAAACCTGACCTATGGGATGATTTCTTGGTTGATCTCAACGACTGCAAATCAAAATTAAAACGATGTTTAAATTTATGATAATAAGAGGAGAGTTTTTTTCGTTAAGTGGCGTATAGGTGATAAACTTTCATAGATTGAGTTTTTTAAACCGGGCTCCCGTCCGGTTTTTTTATTGATACTATAACATAAGTTGAAAAGAATGAGTTTTACGCATTGCACGAACTTAGCGACATCCTCTTGTTGCCCGAATGTATGTAGCATGAATGTTCATGGTGAGTAATAGCTTTTATTTCATCAATATTAATTTCAGAAATAACTGCGTCAGGCACATCGATTGTAAATTCAAATTCGGGAAGCAGTAGCCTGAGATTATGAACTCCGGACAGTGAATCAAAAACTCTCACAAAATCCCTGGCTATTTTGGGCAAAGGCATTGCCAGGTTATCTGTTTTATTATTTTCATCTCTGCCAAAAGGATAAATATTATAGTCTGATATAAAAACCTCAGGAAAAATGTCTTTTAAGGCAAGCGCTATTGCACAAGTGTTTCCGATTGTGCCTGTGTCATTTTGAGTACCACACTCTTTGCTTAATTTCAGGATATGGCGGTCAATTTTTATTGTAAAGGGTATTGGCATAAACAATGTATTACTTCTTAAAGTTAGGGTTTTTTTAGTTTCCTGGTAACCTCTTTTCACCGATTCTGACGGGAATTTCCGGATTAACATCAGCATGAAATATATCTCAACCCTTAGAACAAAACGGCCGCTTGATTTGTTCGTCCGTCGCGATTTTTTTTGAGAGTCTATGGGCATGCCACCTTTGCATTGTGATGAAAGACCCGTATGGATATAAATGCAATCATCCGGAACACATAACAATTTTTTAAATTGGTTTGTTTCGGTATGAATTACCTTAGTGTAATAAAAGGATTTCTATTTTTTACCCGTCAATTTTAGGTATATATAAGTAAGTTTATCTCTATAAAAATTGATTACCGATAATAATTAAAACCAAAAAAAACATGAATACGATTACAGTAAAAGACGGAACTGAAATTTATTACAAAGATTGGGGTACCGGGCAACCACTTTTTTTTCATCATGGCTGGCCTCTATCCGGCGATGATTGGGATGCACAGATGATGTTTTTCCTCAACAGGGGATTTAGAGTTATTGCGCATGACCGCCGGGGACATGGACGATCTACGCAAACTCCAAACGGACATGATATGGATACATATGCCGCAGATGTTGCAGAGCTTACAAAAGCGCTCGATTTAAAAAATGCCGTACACATTGGCCACTCAACCGGCGGCGGTGAAGTTATCCGGTATGTTGCAAAACATGGACAGGGCCGCGTAGCAAAAGCGGTACTTATAAGTGCGGTTACTCCTATAATGGTACAAACCGAAAATAACCCGGACGGTATTCCTATGTCTGTATTTGATGAAATACGGGAAGGGACCGCAACAAAACGGCAACAATATTTCCAGGATTTTACCATTCCTTTTTATGGATTTAATCGCGAGGGTGCAAAAATATCGCAAGGCATAAGAGATAACTGGTGGCGCCAGGGAATGATGGGAGGCATAAAAGCACATTACGATTGTATTAAGGCTTTTTCGGAAACAGATTTTACTGAAGACCTTAAGAGCGTGGATGTGCCTGTTCTTGTTATGCATGGTGAAGATGACCAGATAGTTCCATTTGCCCTTACCGGGGCAAAAGCTGTGAAGCTCTTAAAAAATGGAAACCTTATTTCATACCCGGGTTTTCCTCATGGTATGCCGGCAACAGAGGCTGCAACCATAAATGCGGACCTTTTGGCCTTTATTCAGTCTTAGTGAATGCGATATTATAGCTAATAAACGTAGAATTGCAGGGCGGTTACTCGTAGTTTTTGGATTTTGACATTCGTACTTATACTGCGTTTCCGGTAAATTCAATAACCCCATAATTAAGCAATAATGCTATTGTGTACAATTGACGCATCTGTATCTTTGTACCAGAAGTTGATTGATGGTCAAGAAACATTAATCAAAATATCCAAATCCTTAGAAAAGAACCTTATCCAACTACCTGTAGAAAAATTATTAAATCTGATATCAGTCAACTTCTGTTTTTTTCCAATATTGTATCAAAGCTAAAAATCCAAAGAGAAGAACCCGCATTAATATCCAATTTATCCTGTTGAAAAAGGTTACCCCTGGAATTTAAATTATTGTCAAAAAAAAAGGCCCTGCAAATAGCAGGGTTTTTTATTTCGGATGGTTCAATTCTTAGCCACAAAATATTTTGCCCGCCATAATGGTACCACCGGTATAAAGGTGCGACATTCATAACTCACTTAAACTATAAATGTTACAGGATAACATGTTTTTAATGTAACATTGTCATAAAATCAGATTGCGATAATGGTGAAGAAAATATCCTTCGTTCTTTTGTTATTTGCCTGGTGCAGCGCTCTCTTTGGCCAAAAGAAAACGAATGTTTTATCGCCGGATAAGAGTCTCACTTTTACATTTTCATTGCAAAAGGGGCGCCCGGAGTATTCCGTTTTCTACAAAAATAAAAAGCTGGTGGAACATAGTACACTAGGATTAACTTTTGCAGGTAATGATTTTTTTGGTAACGATATTGAAACGGGTCACATCACCCTGTCTGATGGCGTTGCAGATTATGCATTACCGCTGGGAAAAACAAGTAAGGTACATGATAGATATAAAGAAGCGGCTATTCCTATGCAGGAACGTGGTGGTAAGAAGCGGTTGATCATTTTGCGTGTGAGAGTATTCAATGATGGGATTGGTTTTAGATATGAATTCCCGGAACAAAAGAGTTGGCCTGATTATGTACTTACGGATGAAAATACCGGTTTTAATCTGAGCGGAGATCCAACAGCAAGAGTAGCTTTCCTCGAAAACTTTACCACTTCTCATGAGCATCTTTATAATGTAATGCCATTAAAAGATATCATTAATGATACCCTGATTGAAACACCTGCGCTTTTTGAATTTCCGGGAAAAATTTATATGGCTATTACAGAAGCGAATCTTATAGATTATGCCGGTATGTCTCTTATAAAACATAACGGGATCTTATCAAGCCAGCTAAGTCCCCTGCCGGGTCAGCAGGAAGTAAAGGTAAAGGCGCTGCTTCCACATCATACGCCATGGCGGGTAATGATGATAAGTGATCGCATTGGTACGCTCATTGAATCAAACATTCTAACCAGTTTGAGCGAGCCTTGCAAAATACAGGATGTATCATGGATAAAACCGGGTAAGGCAACTTTCCACTGGTGGAATGGTGATATATCGCCGGACACTACCTGGGAACCGGGAGAAAATTTTGATTTTGAGAAATATTATATTGATTTCTGCGCAAGAAATAAGATTGAATATCATACCGTAATTGGTTACCGGCAGGTGGCCTGGTATAAGAATGATGGTGAGCAATATGCGCCGGGTCCACATACAGATGTAACTAAACCGAGGCCGGGACTGGATATACAGGCATTAAGCGATTACGCAGGAAGTAAAGGAGTGCGGCTGCGTTTCTGGGTGCACTGGCAGGCACTTTATCCAAAGCTCGACAGTGCTTTTGCCTTATACGAGAAATGGGGTATTGAAGGAATGATGGTAGACTTCATGGATCGTGACGACCAGGAGATGGTGAAGATCCAGGAAGAGATATTGCAGAAAGCGGCAGCGCATCATTTGGAGATACAATTTCACGGAGCCTATAAGCCTACGGGTCTAAGCCGCACCTATCCCAATGAATCAACACGTGAGGGCACATTAAATTATGAAAATGATAAATGGGGCAATCTTATTACCCCGGATGATGATATCAATATTCCTTTTACACGTGGCCTTGCGGGTTGCACCGATTATCATCTCGGGGGCTTCAGGGCAGCGCCGAAAGATAATTTTAAAGTAACCACTTTGCGGCCGCATGTGCTGGGTACCCGCTGCCATATGCTGGCAATGTATATCGTTTTGGAAAATCATATGTCAATGGTATGTGATGAGCCCGAGGCATATGAAGGGCAGGATGGTTTTAATCTTCTCTGTGAAATGCCTACCGTTTGGGACGAAACTATTGTGCCGGGTGCATTAGTTGGAGAATGGGTATCCATAGCAAGGCGAAAGGGAACCAACTGGTATGTGGGAGCTATTAATAACGGCACTGCAAGAACAGTTACCATTCCGTTTGATTTTCTGCCGGGGGGTGACTACCAGGCGGAAATATTTAAGGATGGCCCGGACGCAGTAAATAATCCGAACGTTATAGTCAAAGAAACAAAGGAGGTGAATTCATCTGCTAAGCTTTCATTTGATTTGCCTTCCGGCGGTGGAGTCGTTATAAGAATAAGGGTTGATGAAAAGCACTGAGCTAATAATAGATCTGTCGTCTTATTGTACATCAATACTTCATCTTCGGGCAGTCAAGCATACCCTTCTTTCCAAAGGTATAGACGAGACCGATAGCATTTGTAAAGAAGTGATCTTTTATATCCGGGTTAGCGGACTCGCTGAATCCATCAAGGTAATCGCTGGAATTAAACCTGTAAGTAGTAGCCAGGTTTAGTGAAAGCTTGTTGCTGATCGCATACCGCAGCCCTGCGCTCACCGGTAGCACCAACAATCCGCGTGGAAGACTGTGGGCGGTATCTTCTATGAGGCCGGCTGTAACAGGTGATTCCTGGCCAAAGTAATCAAGGTTAAAATGGCTGTAATCTCTTTTTATATGTAAAAAAGCATAACCTATCCCGGCAGAAATATACGGGCTTAGCCTTCTCCCTCCTTCATTTGCCGGTGGCAGAATGTTCCATACAATATTTTCAGAAATTTCAGTAACGGGTGTCGTGAATTTGAAAGCCCGTTGTTGCCTGTATGCCGGTTTTGAATATTTGGATTCATCTCCTTTTAGACTGCCAAACATAAGGTTGGTCTTGAGAGAAAAGGTTTTATTCAATTTATAATTGCCATAAATGCCTGCGCCTGATTTCATCGTTTTAAAAGAACCAATTTTTGATGGGGTAAGATCGCCCTGGTAGATAAATGTGGCGAGGTCGGCACCTAATTCAATCTTTGACATCTTCAACTGGGCAGGAACACTTAGCGTTGCGAAACAAAATACAATCAATACAGGTTGGGTAACTTTTAATGCAGTTTTCATCGAATTAATTTTTAGTGGTTATTAAAATCATTCACCAAAACATTCCGGCAGGACAGTGCAGGTTTGTGGTGTAGATTTTAAGCCATACTTAATTCGATTCGTTTAAGTTTTTACAGGAAAAATGAGATATTCAATATAGACAGTTTTTTAGTAAAAGAATTGCTAAAACCGTGAATGAAGGGAATGTACCGGAGTTTGCTTTTGTACTTTCTTCGTTTGGCCAGTGTTCTTGCTTTTCTTTTGTCCTTGATACAAAAGAAACAAAAAATCAAGGACAACTCAATCCGCTTTGCTTGCTTGTCCCGCCAGCGCACGGCAGCTTTTCGGCAATTAAAAGTATACTGAGATTCGTTATCGCGGTGCGCCCGTTTTTTCTGGCCTTTTGTTTTTGCGTAGCCGTTGTTCTGGCATGAGTTTATTTTATTGTTACCTCTTCATTAGTTTTCTTTTCTTTTGTCTTGATACAAAAGAAACAAAAAATCAAGGACAACCCAATCCGCTCCGCGTGTTTGTCCGGCTGGCGCACAGAAACTTTTTGGAAACTAAAAGTATACTGAGATTTGTTATCGATACACCCTTTTTTTTTCTGGTTTTTTTTGTATTGCTTAGCTGGGATCTTTGCTTAAATTTTTTTATTATTTAATTGTTCCGCCTGTTCCTGGTTTTTTTACCTGACCTTTATTTTCGCCATTGATGTTACTTAAGGTTGCTAAGTAATCTATTTTTCAAACATCAATTCATCTGCTTTGGCGCCATGCTCATTCACAATCATTTTAACTGGCTTGCCGGATGCATTTTTTTCAAATTCAAAAGTGAGATCACGTTCTTTCATAAAAAACATAACATCACTTTGCGGGTAAAGTGTATAGCTGTTATTTCCACCTTTTAATACCAGGGTGTTATCTTCCCTGGTAACATTCATGCTACCGGATTGGGAGCTTTTGTATGTGCCACATAGCTGGTCGAGTTTAGCTACCGGTAACTCAATTTCCTTTCGCTTATTGATATACCCGGGAGCGTGATGATTATAACTTAGTATCTGCTTCATCTTCCAATTTCCGTTTTGCATTAGCCACAGTTGATTAAAGTTCGCCTGCCCATCAAGGTATTCAGGCTTGCCATTAGCAGTTAGATAAAACAGATGTTCACCACTAATAATAGTCCCATATATTTTATTTCCATCGTGCATCGGGTATACTTTTACAGTGCCTGCAACGGCTTCTCTTCTTATCCGTTGGTTAGTATTGCCACAAATATTTTTGTTGAGCGATTCAATAAGAGCCTTTGCGCCTAAAGTAATGCCACCTTTATCGTGGTAGAACTCTACATCATCTGCAACAAAATTTTTGAAGGCACCGGTATCGCAATTGTTATAAGCATTCCAGAATGCGCTGTCGAGGTGTAAAATGGTAGCTATTACTTCCCCGTCTGTCTGCGCATTTATTTTGGAAGACGGAATTAAAAATAAAATTATGCAGGCAGCCAGATAAATTGTTGTTCTTTTCATGTGATGTTATTTAGCTAATACTTTTTTTATTCCAATACACATTGATTTGATTTCCTCATAGCTCTCATAAGAATTTTTATCTTTATCGAGTTTTATTTCAAGAACGCCGGGATATTTTTTTATGTAAAACGTGGTATGATCATCGAGACCAATGGTACCATCTATTCGTGAATTCACAAAAGACATATTGCTTCTTCTGCCGATTTTTCTATCCATATATTTTTCCACATTTCTTGTCTGGCTTCTGCTGAAGTAAGCATTCATAGAATAATATTGATCGTTCTCACTGTACGTAATATCAGTGTTGCCATCACGATGCATACAAGCAAAAACGGACAAACATGTGAGTAAATAAAACAAGTGCAACTTTTTCATTGTGATAGTTTAACGGGCAATAAATAATTGAGCTGAATTGGCCTTATGCCGATTCAATTATTTAATAAAAGTCGAAGTTGAATGGAAAAATCCTGTGAAGTTGAGATACAAAAATAATTCATGTATCGGGGATTTTAAATTTGTTTTTATAAGTGGAAACAAACCATGTATAAGCGGGTGGGTAAAATGAAATGATGAGAAGTTGCTCTAAGCTACCGACAGGGTTTTATCGTGCCCATAGTTATTAAACTAAAATAACCTGCAAACTATTCTGAATCCGAATAACATGAAGCCAGCACACCACACTACTACGGAAATTAGGATAAAAAGAAAGCTGTATCCAATCTTTCTTTTTATAATCCATTGTTTTCTAAAAAAAGGTAATATGAGAGAAGAACCCATGCAGGCCAATCCCGTATAGAAATAGGCCGCATTGCCCCATTCACATGAATGAGGACCACCGATAATTGCCAAAATAACCTGGACTATCTGAATGATAAAATACAAAACGTTTATTTTTTTCATGAAAACATTAAAAGTAGTGCAGACATTTATCGCGTTAATAAAAAAGCCGGGCTATGGACCCGGCCTATCAATTTCAAATTTCTATCGCTACTTCGCTTCACTGGTATTCATTTCCGGCTGAGGCATCATTTTGGCCATATCCTGCGAATCCATAAAGCTCCAATGTTCTACAGCCTTACCGTCTTTGAATTTTGTAAGTTCGATGGCTCCCATTTTATATGGACCTTTTGGCATTCCCATACTGCCATCACTGGTGCCGCTGTAAGTCATCCAGCTGTATACATAATCGCCATCAGCCACATCCCGTACTTTATCCATTTTCATATCCTTAAAGCTCGTATGTATCATATTTATCATTGCTTTAAGGCTGTCTTTGCCTTTCACATCTCCCCGGTCAGTATGGTCGATAAAATCATCGGCTACTACGCTGTCGATGGCGCTGGCGTCGCCCGTTTCAAAAGCTTTACTTACAGCATCGGAAGCTGCAAGATTTTTTTCTTCCATGGCTTTATTATTGCTATCTGCGGCAGCGGTAGTTCCTGTATCAGGATTGTTGCACGAAGCAAATATGCAGAGCATGCCTGCATATGCTAAAAAAGATAATTTTTTCATATTAAAATTTTTTGATTGCCCCCAAGGTAAAAACTCTTTATAGATTAGCGAAAAATTTCTTCTCAGCTTAACCGCGCTATCTCTTAAAGTTTTTCATAACTTTTTTGTGGAGAAATAATGGAATTATCTTTCGGTTGTAAATTGCATATCTATGCCTTTTCAACTTAATTCATCATACCAGCCTGCCGGTGATCAACCACAGGCAATTGAACAATTAACTCAGGGTCTTTTGGAGGGCGAGAAGTACCAGACCTTGCTGGGTGTTACAGGTAGTGGTAAAACGTTTACCATGGCTAATGTAATTCAGAATGTACAAAAGCCCACACTCGTACTCACACATAATAAAACATTAGTGGCACAGTTATACGGCGAGTTCCGGCAATTTTTTCCCGATAATTCTGTGGGCTATTTTGTGTCCTATTATGATTATTACCAGCCGGAAGCCTATATGCCCGTCAGTGATGTTTACATAGAAAAAGACCTAAGTATAAATGAAGAATTGGATAAATTGAGACTGGCAGCTACGTCGCAATTATTAACCGGCAGAAGAGACATAATTGTGGTGGCAAGTGTAAGCTGTATTTATGGCATTGGCAATCCCAAAGATTTTGCAGAAGGTGTTGTAAGAATCAAGGAAGGACAAACCATCAGCCGCCAGGGATTTTTACATTCATTGGTAAACAGTTTGTATTCAAGAACACAAGGCGATTTTGCAAGAGGAACATTCAGGGTGAAAGGAGATACAGTTGATATCAACCTTCCCTATATGGATAACGGATATCGCATTACTTTTTTTGGCGATGAAATAGAAAGTATTGAATCACTGGAACTCAGCACTGGAAAGAGAATAAAAAAGGTGGATGATGCGGCCATCTTTCCTGCTAATTTATATATAGCCCCGAAAAATAAATTACAACAAATACTTGCGGAGATACAGGATGAAGCCGCAAGACAAACAGAGTATTTTAAAAGTATTGGAAAATATATCGAAGCGCAACGAATATCTGAAAGAGTGAATTATGATATTGAAATGATTCGTGAGCTTGGTTATTGTAATGGTGTTGAAAATTATTCAAGATTTTTTGACAGGAGAGAACCGGGCACAAGGCCTTTCTGTTTGCTGGATTACTTTCCGCCCGATTTTTTATGTGTGATAGATGAAAGTCACCAGACTATTCCGCAGGTAAGCGGTATGTACGGTGGCGACCGTTCAAGAAAGTTAATATTGGTTGATTATGGTTTTCGTTTACCCTCAGCGTTAGATAACCGCCCGCTGAACTTTAACGAATTTGAAAGTATGCTCAACCAGACTATTTATGTAAGCGCCACGCCGGGGGATTTTGAATTAGAGAAAACAGGAGGGATAGTGGTAGAACAGGTAGTAAGGCCAACAGGATTGTTAGATCCTCCTATTGAAATACGTCCTTCCGTGAACCAGATTGATGACTTACTTGATGAAATTGATAAAAGAGTTACCAAAGGAGATCGGGTGCTGGTAACAACACTCACCAAGCGTATGGCAGAAGAGATGGATAAATATTTACATCGCATCAATATAAAATCAAAATACATACATAGCGAGGTAGATACCCTGGATAGGGTTGAAATCCTTCGCCAGCTAAGGCTGGGTGAAATAGATGTATTGGTGGGAGTGAACCTTTTGCGTGAAGGCCTCGATCTTCCGGAAGTTTCATTGGTAGCGATTTTGGATGCCGACAAAGAAGGTTTTTTACGTAATGAAAGATCACTGACACAAACTGCGGGTAGGGCTGCCCGTAATGTGGAGGGCCTGGTTATTTTTTACGCAGATACTGTAACTGAAAGTATGCAAAAAGCGATGGATGAAACTACAAGGCGAAGAGAAAAACAGGTTGCCTATAATATTGAGCATAATATTACTCCTACCACCATTAAAAAATCAATCGGTGAAATAATGGGCCAGACTTCTGTTTTGGATATTAAGGGCTACGATGAAAAATCTCCTTATGCTGTTGACGAAATAATAAATTTTGCAGCAGAAGAGCAGGTAGAATATAAGACCATTCCGCAAATGGAAAAGGCTGTTGCTAATGTGAAACGGCAAATGGAAAAAGCCGCACGTGACCTTGATTTTATGGAAGCCGCTAAATTGCGTGACGAAATGTTCAGGATGCAGAAGGAGTTGGAAGAGATGAAAGCGGGTTGATAAAACCCATGTCCAATAAGTTATGTTACCAGAGAAATATTAGCTGTTAGTAGCGGATATGTAAGAGGATAACCGGGATATGTAAGAGGATAACCGGGATTATTTTATTCCCTTTTAAAAGTGCTGGTTTGACATAGGAATTTGAACAACCAATATCCTTTTATTTTCAGAAGATTATCATTAGTCAGCCAAACTATTGAATCCCATTTTTTTCCGTTCCTTGCATCATAAATAATCCCATCTATATATTTATTTTCTTCAGAGTCGTAATGAAGACCGTTTACGACGTCTGTTCCTACAAGTTGTCTCCCGCGTAAAGTGTGGTCAGGATTTTTTCCATCTTTATAATCATTCTTTCCGTTCTCATCTTCTTTAAGCCAGACAATTTTAGCTTTATATTCATCACTTTGTTTATACACTTCGATCTTACAGTTTCCGGCGGCAGTAATCCATGTGCCAAGTATTGCGTCAGGAGCATTTTGCGCCTGCGGAAAAAGAGCCACTATGAAGAATAAAAAGGTTATGAGAATTTTTATCATACTAATTTATCTGGACTATTCTCTTAAAGTTCGGCTAATAAACCCGTATATCCCACATTTAATAATACTTAATAAAGATTAAATAACTTATTCACTATTTGTCGAAAGTGTAATGCGTTAAGCAACGGAGTTGCATGACAAAATGCAGTGAATTCAGAAGAACCAGAAAAGAAAAAAATTGAGTTTACTTTCTTAAAAATGCGGGTTTTGCTTTTATCACCTTTTTATGCACAGGACAACTTTCAATATGCGCTCCGTCCAGATATCCCGTACTCATCAAAAATTCATTTACAATTTCGCCTCCTGTAAACCTGAAAGTATTTTTAAAAAGCTTTACCCATTCATCTTTCGTTTTTGGATGGTGGTGATCAATCCATTTTTTAAATGATCCGTATTCTTTCTGAATTTTTAAAAGGGTTTTGGCATTTTCAATCGCTGCATTTATTTTTAAACGGTTGCGGATTATTCCGGCATCATTCATTAATCTTTCAAAATCTTTTTCTTTAAAGGCAGCAACTTTCTTAATGTTGAAATTTTTATATGCTTTTCTAAAATTTTCCTGTTTGTTGAGTATAGTTGACCAGCTTAAACCTGCCTGGTTTATTTCCAAAACAAGCCGTTCGAATAATTCATCATCATTGTCAATCGGAAATCCATAGGCGGTATCATGATAAATACGATGTACATTATTTTTATCCATTGTAGTTACCGCTTCACAGTAAGAAGAAGGCTTGTCCATTAGTTTATCGTATAAGATTTTATTGAATTTCTAAAATTAAAAAAATTATGAGGACACATGTATCTTTAGTTTTCAATAAAAAAATAACATAGATGCTGGAAAAATTTGACTGTACCAAAAATTACCTCCTGGAGGATGACCGTGTGTTACTTCGCCCGTTACAGCAGGAAGATAAAAAATATCTTCTTCCTTTTTCATTAAATGAACCTTACCTGTGGAAGTATTCGCTTGTGGGCGCCGAGGGTGAGGAAGGATTACAAAATTATATGAATATTACTTTTCAAGCGAGAGAAGAAGGAAAAGAGTATCCCTTTATTATTTTCGATAAAAAGGCAAATGAATATGCCGGCAGTACGAGATTTTATGATATACAGAATGAATTGCAAACGGTTCAGTTGGGATATACATGGTATGGAAAAAAATTCCAGGGAACAGGTTTGAATAAACATTGTAAATTTCTTCTTTTGTCATTCGCATTTGAGCGCATCGGCTTCGAAAGATTTGAATTAAGGGCCGACAATAATAATGAAAGGAGTATAGCGGCAATGAAATCTATAGGGTGTAAAGTAGATGGTATTCTTCGCAGCAATATGCCGACACGTGAAGAAGGAAAAAGAAGAGATAGCATTGTTTTAAGTATCTTAAAAGAAGAGTGGTTTGGTGATGTGAAGAAGGCTTTGAAGAAAAAATTAACTAAATAAGCATTTGATTATTGCCTGGAGATTCACTTTGATATGGCAAGGCTACTTTTTATCTGATCACGTGAAAACTAACAATGCCATTTGTTATTTTAATAATCTCGTTGTTTCTGTTTACCAACGTGAGGTCAAACGTACCTGAAGCTATACATTCCTGGAATTGATTGGTCTCCCCGGTTATCGGATTTCTTTCTGTTTTTATTACGCAGTTAGAGAATGATATATTTAATGAGCCTGACTTATAAATAAAAATGTCGGTCGAATCCACCGGCACGGGATCTCCAAAGGAATTTTTAATGGAAAGATGGCAACTGCCATCATCATAAATTGCCGTATCAAGTGGCTCCATGTAAGCACAGGTGGGATGAGAAAATGTTATCCTGCCGCCAAACACAGCAGGCATGTCGATAAATATCCCCAGGGTGTTATCAGCATTTTGTAATACACCTCCGCTGCTGGCGTTATTCGTTATTCCCCTTTTTTTGAAACCAAAAATCACTTCCTTAGCTAACGTTTAGAGATACCACTTCTTTTTGACGAAACACATTATTTTTAAGAGGCTCTTTGCAAGGCCGATGTTAGCATTGTTGCGTAATAGCACGGGCGTCATTCTGGTTGGAATGTAAAAAGCTTTTTTGCTCAGAACAAAAAAGCTTTGTGATCACTTCAGTGGTGATTCCGGTTTTACCCGGGAATCCCGTTCAGAATATTTTCATGTCAAAGATACATTCTCAAAGAGCATTCTTATTCACTTTTAAAAAAGAATATCATGCAAAAAAGAAATGTAAAAATGGAAGTTGTCAATCCCAATGCAGCAGGCATCGACGTAGGCAGTCGCTCTCACTTCGCCGCAATCGGCCAGGGCTCTGGTGACATCAAGGAATTTGGTGTTTATAATGAAGACTTGCAACAACTCACTAAATGGTTTTCAGACAATGAAATTAAAACAGTAGCTATGGAAAGTACCGGTACTTATTGGCAACACCTGTATATCACTTTACAGGCTGCAGGCTTCCGGGTTATTTTATGCAATGGAAAATTTACCAAAAATATCAAGGGTAAAAAGACGGATGTAAAAGATGCACAATGGATTCAAAAACTTCATACCATCGGGCTGTTAACCGGAAGTTTTTTGCCCGATGAAGCCACCGAACAATTACGCACCTATTGCAGGCATAGAACCAATCTGTTACAACAATCTGCCGATACTATCCGAAAAATGCAAAAATACTTACGGCTTCTTAATCTGCGTTTAGACGTGGTAGTGAAAGATGTAGCAGGGCTCACCGGCCTTACTATTATTGATGCTATTTGCAAAGGTGAAAAAAGCCCTGAAAATTTAGCAGCTCTAAGACATAGCAATTGCAAAAAGAGTGAGGGAGAGATTGCCAAAGCCCTTCAAAGCAATGGGAGAAAAGATTATCTCTTTGGATTAAAACAGGAATACGAGTTGTATGTAAACTTCCAGGAAAAGATGAAAGAGTGTGATGTGGAAATAGAAAAATTGTTGAATGAACAAATCAACAGTGATAATGAAAAAAGGGAACACTTTATTGATAAAAAGGTTTACAAAAAGATAAATAAAAACACACCCAAAAATTTAGACATTAACTTGCTGTCTTACCAATATTTTGGTGGTGTAGATCTGTTGGCCATTGAAGGTGTAAGCCATGCTACTGCACTTGCCCTGATGAGCGAAGTAGGAAATGGCATTCATAAATTTGAAACCGCCAAGCAATTTGCAAGCTGGCTGAGGCTGGCACCCAATAATAGAGTAAGCGGTGGCAAAATGCTTAGCAACAGAATCCCAAAAGGCAGTAATCGCTTAAAAATTGCTTTAAGAAATGCCGCCAATGCCATTGGAAATTTAAAAGATACTGCTCTATCTAATTTCTTTAAACGCATTGCATTTAGAAAAGGAAGACCGGCAGCCATCTCTGCCACCGCAAGGAAGTTGGCCGTAATCATCTGGAATATGATTGTAAAAAGTATTCCCTATAAACCAGCAACGGACTACGAATTTCTTGACCAAAAACGAAAAAGAAAAGTACAGGAAATGAAAAAACTAATCCATAAGTTTGATATAAAGACTGATGAATTAGGGCTGCAACTCATCGCCTTATAAAAACGTTAGTCAGATACTATAATTATAGGTAGCACCATTATAAACAAAGCTAAAATGATCCGGTTCCTCTTTAGGTTCATTGGTATTTTTTTTGCATGAACAAAACAAAAAAAGTAGTGTCGCAGCTAAAAAAAATATTGAGTGTTTCATATAAATAAATATTAAAAGTTACTTTCAATGTAATTGCTGCCTGACTTTTATAAGCAATTATTTTGTTGTATCAATAAAATTCCTTTTTGTATTAAAGCTTACTGTTGCAGCCAATCTTTTATTTTTTTGCAGAGCTGGTAAAGAAAAAAATACTTCCGAGCGTACCTGCTGCTTTTATTTCCAGTATAGTTGCCAATCCTTTATTTCCAGGATCCGCACCGAAAGAATCAGCGTAATTAATAAGACAATTTTCTTCATAATAGAGATGTTTGTTTTCCTTTAAGTAGGTGACCCCCGGGAAATTCTTTTATGCATTATTTTGAACCACAAAGGCGGCACAAGGGAAAGCAATACCATAAAAGAATAGCCGGCAGGATGTGCAGGTGACTCATCATAAATTGAAAGTTTATCGAATGGACGGCCGGGATGCATGTGGTGATCTGAATGGCTTTCCAGTTGAAAGAGATTGAGTGCCGGATTAAACCGACCTGTATTCCAGGCATGGAGGGCACCCAATTTTTCATATTTCCCATGTTGATTTTTACTTCGTATCAATCCATAATGTTGCAGGTAATCTATAATATGCAGCAGTGAAATGGCGACTACATTTTGTAATAAAAAAAACAGTAAAGAAAATTTACCCAGGGTAAAATATATCAGCACCGTTAATGTAACCTGCAATACGCCGAATATTTTGTAGAGTTCATGCTAATTGCTTTTGTTTGAGAAAAAATTACTTGTTGACTTTATCCGTTTCGAATCAGGCTCCAGGAATGATTGGTGTTAGTCGTTACT
Source organism: uncultured Chitinophagaceae bacterium (assembly GCA_963798665.1). Lineage (GTDB taxonomy): Bacteria > Bacteroidota > Bacteroidia > Chitinophagales > Chitinophagaceae > Ginsengibacter. Next base: position 367,095 of record CAWCUN010000009.1, read on the forward strand.
TCTTCCCTTTTGATAAGGCCGATTCCTTTGACCCAATAATAATTAAACCGTATAGTACTATCTGTAGCAACGGAGGGCCTTTCATAGCTAAACTTCTCTACATTATTATATATTTTTCCCTGGATGGTTATTGAAGATATGGTTGTCGAAATAGATGAAAGAAAAGGATAATAGAAACAAACAAGTCCATCGGAGTTAGTATATGCTTTATCCCATCTGCTTAATAATATGGAAGAGTCAGGAGTACCAAACAACGATCCTTCAGAGCCGATGTTGGAAGCACCCAAGGTCAGCCAGTTTTCAGAAATACTACCAATAACTTTTGTAAACTTTAAATGCAACTCTTCATAATAATGATCAGGGATAGTAACAACAGAACTAACCCAGCCCGGCAATGTATCCAGGTGTTCCGGGTGAAGCTTTTTTTCGATCGAGCTTTCTGTTACAACAACAGAATCTAACAGCCCACTCGCAGAGTCTCTATAAATGAAATAACTATTTACAGGCGGCTTGATATACTGCAGACCTGTAGTAGAAAATTTCAGGTAGTCACTTACGAGGTGAGGTTGGGTATCTGAAGTTTTCTTTTTACATGACCCATAGGCCAGAATTACTATTAAAATGCCTAAGAGTTTTATACTCTGTTTCATTCCCTTTAAAATTTAATTATCGAATCTATATTCTATATCTACGCTGTTCTGCTTTGAAAATAGAAACGATGAACAAGTCATCGTTTCTATTTCGTTTATTTAATTACATACGGGCAACGGTGAAGGATATTCGCTGGTATGTGTATTGTTCTTCCAGCAATTATTTGTTCCGCTTCCGTCCCATAAAAGGTCTACGCCTGGTAATGGTAGCCCGGCAGGCGGAGCAGAGCCATTATTTACAAGAGTATTATTAATTATTTTTGCTCCGTCGGGGTTGGGTTCAATGTCGCCAAAGGCTTCAGGTGGAAGGCCTCCCAGTGCTCCCAAAATAACTGTACTGACGGTGGCGATACCGGTGAAATTATTATTGCTGATGCTATTTTTTTCAATGGTTACATTGTCAACTCCCACTAAAAGAATGCCCGAACCACTGGGAACTAATCCTTCGAATCCTGCTCCTGGTTCTGCAAAATTTACATGATTGTTGTTTTCAATATTGTTGTTGTTTATCTCAATATTCGCAGAAGCTTTAACAGTGAGGCCCGGTAATAAAACAATCAGGATGCCTGAAACATTATCGTAAGAATGGTTTTTAAAGGCAGCGATATTTGAGCAGTTTTCAATTTCGATACCATTCACATTACCATAAGCAACATTATATTGCACGGCTATATTTTCTGATTGCCCCACATAAATACCAGTGTCGGCACTTCCTGTGGCGGAGCAGTATTCAATAATGCCGTGGTTGCAATGGACGGGATAAAGGCCGTATTCTTTACAGTTAATGGCGGTAACGTTGGAGAGTAAGAAGTCACTTACATACTCGAGGTAGACCCCGTTTTCCGAAAAGCCTTCTACGGTAACATTTTTCAGCACAAATCCATCGCCGCCTTCGTAAACCATAATACCGCAATCTTCATCTCCGGGATTTTGAATAATAACTTTTTCAAAAGCGAAACACGTTTTTCCGATTAATTGAATGCCTGCCTTTCGGATTTTTATTTCTCCGCTGTAAGTGCCGGGCTCAATAAGGATCACCGAGCCGGGAGCAGCGGCATCAATGGCCGCCTGTATAGAACCGCCATTATGCACAATTATTGCATCGCCTTTCCCATTTGTATTGTCTGCATCACGACAAGGCAAGGGAGAGTCTTTTTTGCAACCTGTAACAACTGTTGCCAACGCCATTGCAATAAAAAGAAACCTCTTAGTTGCAATCGGTAGATTTTTTGATCCGAGTTGTAATAACTTTTTCATTTTTAACCTCCTTTTTAGTTTATTAAATCGAAAACATTTTTTTTAGAATGTGTGTTGAAGAGGGTAACCGGTATGGAAGCTTCGTTATAGAGACGGAGGAAAATTTCTTATTTATTTTTTACTGGTTGTAAAATACTATCACCGCTGTGCCTTGCCCAAATTGATAAATGCAAGGCATCCTTTTGGTTTATGGATTTTTGGAAACAAAGATTTTTTAATGAATATTGAACAGCAGTAATTACTAAATCCAATACAGACCCAAAGCCAGATCTTAAGAATCACTAATAAAAAATTAACATTTATTACTTTTTACTAAACACCGGAAATCTCATTTCAATATTCTAAACTATACCTGTTTATAAAATATATCAACCGTTAGTATGTACTTGAGTACTCTGAGTTGATAGTTATCTGCGGAGACTTTATAAGCGGATTTAAAAAATTTTTTTTGAGCCCGAAGAGGCAGAAATTACCTGGTGTCAGAATTATCCGGTCAATTGTCAAAAGAAGTATTATTACTGTAAACCGGGTTAATATTTGAAGGAACAAGTTTGTAATTTTCAATCTGGTTTAATGGATATTGAAAAAATAAATTATTAAATGGCTAGGGAAAGAGACCTTCAGAAAGACAAGCAGCTTTGAAAGTATTATAAAACTATATCTTTTCTTATCTTTACCTGCTGTAATTTGACTGTTTTATTCGCACAACATGATTCATTGGTTTTTCAACCAGTGAATAATTATAGTTTACAACAGTGCGATGTTCGTAGTATGATTATTGACAATAACAATAAATTGTGGTTAGGAACGAATAGGGGTATTGCGTGTTATGATGGGAACAACATCCAACGCTTCTAAAACAATAATGGAGTCTCCGTAAAATGTATATACCTAAAAGCGGAATATACTAACTAAAGCCAGGGCATTTACTTAATCTAAAACAGCACAGATCAATATCTTAACATAGCCCTCAAACCTGGGCAGTCTTTTATTACAAAGAATGACATGATATTTATATACATCCAGATGAATCAATATGGTGTGGAAGAGTCGATGGCTTTTTTCATTTCAATTTACTTACAAAGGAAGCGACATACTATCCTTTATATTCGACTTCAAATAAGGAACCGCTGGCTGTGAGAAATATTCAAAGTGACGCCAAAAATTACGATGTATTATGGTTGGCTACAGATGATGGAATATATATGTTCGATAAAAAATTACAACGCTTGCAACGAAATTTTAATTGCAGCAATCGACAGGATTCAGTTCAGTCATACTGGATTAATGCCAAAAATTTATTGGATGGTAAGGATAATATCTACTTTGCAGGTAAAAGAGGTTTAGGTTTCTATAATGTTAAAAAAGGATTCTATATTATTTAACCTTGCAATGAAAATCGTTTCCGGTAACAAAGCTGATATTCCACCTCAATTTCTTGCAGTCTAAAAGTTTAGAGGATTTTTGTAACGATCCATGAAAATGAGATGGTGTATTTCATAAAGAAACCCATAAGTATATTTTCAATAGCAAAGCCTTTAAACAATTATCCGCGTAAGAATAATTCATTTCGTTGCAGATGATTAGGGCAATTTGTGGTGTCTAATATTTGCGGCAATTATTTTACGCCAGCGTTAATAAAAATAAATTTTCGACCATACCGCTCGGTGATTTTGATAATGGAAATCGATCTGGCAATATTTTTAAGACAGTTATATGGGATTAAACAAGAAAATGTTTTTATGCAGCTTTTGATAATAGTAATTCGATTTTTGTTTTGGATACCAGTATGAATATCGTCAGGTCGATTCCAATAGAAATACATAAAAAAACAGTTAATCAATTTTCTGAAACTAACACTTACGATATTTCTTTAGATAGCAAAGGTCGTCTATGGGGATGTGGCACATCTGTAATTGTATACGATAGCGTCACACGCAGAATGGTGCCGGCAAACAAGTTATATATTAAACTGGCATTTAATAATCAACGATATCAAAACACTATCTATAGAAATGGTTATTTGGATTTGCAACCATCTAATCCATCGTACAAAGCGATTTACCGAATAAATCTGACATCATTTGATTATGATTCGATTCCTATACCATACGACATAATCCCAGCCGGGTATGAGAATTCATGGAATGAAAGGAAGTATCAGGAAGTAGCAGTGATTGACAAACCAGGCAAATACGCTTATGTAGGCATAGGCAACTCTATATTACAGATAGATCTCGCCACAAAAAAGGGCAAAAAGATTACAAGGGTAACTCTTAGAGATAACGGATACTACTTTAATATGTTTTGGTACGTTTTGGATGATGCAGGCAATCTCTGGATAACATCAAGCGATGGGATAAAAATTATTGCTACCGATGAGATAAAACTGATAAAAATAAATAGGCCAAGATGAAGTTACGCAATGTTTTTAATTATACAATGCTGAAGGATTGGGTATAATGTGCCTGTTATATTCCAACGGAGTAATTCTTTATGATTACAGGAACAGTAAAGAATATAATTTATCACTATCAGATGGATTGATAACTCTTTTTAATTCCGGCATAGCCTGTGTAAACAATATCTTATTTGTGGGCGCAGAACTCAATGCGATGCAATATTTAAAATTAAGTTCAATAACAGGAAAAAATGTTGAAAGAAGATGCTATTTATCAGAAATACATCTTTTCAATCAACCTTATTATACTGATACATTGCCAGAGTATATGCATTCCTTGCAGTTACCGCATGATAAGAATTTTGTTGAACTTACATTTTCCAGTACGGAATTTGAGCAATCGGAACAATTAATATATCGCTACAGATTGGCAGGAGTAGATAATGATTGGGTATACATCGACTATTTAAATAGAACGATTTCGTATAACGACCTCAAGCATGGTGAATATAATTTATATACGTCTATTCAAAATACAGATGGAAGATGGAACGACAGCAAAAGAAACCTACATATCAATATCCTCCCCACATGGTGGCAAACAACGTGGTTTAAAATATTCACTATTCTCGTTTCATGTATTGTTGCCTATTTGTTCATAATCTGGCGTGTAAGATCAGTTCGCCGACAGGAGAAATTAAATGTCACATATAAAAAACAATTATTAGAATTGGAAGCAAAAGCGCTTCGTGCACAAATGAATCCTCATTTCATTTTTAACTGTATGAATTCTATTAAATCGCTCATACAAAAAGATAAACATGAATCGGCTATTAATTATCTAACAACTTTCTCAAAACTTATCCGCACTATTTTTCAAAATTCGGATAAAAGAGAAATTACTTTATTCGATGAACTGGAAACTTGCCGCCTATATACCCAACTGGAAAGTATGCGGTTTGGAAATAAATTTACTTATCATTTCAATGTAGATGAAAATCTTGATTTAAAATCCATCCAGGTTCCTGCATTAATTATACAACCCTTTATTGAAAATGCTATCTGGCATGGAATAATGCCTAAGGAAGAGTCAGGTTCACTAAATGTTGAGGTGCATAAAACAGGCAGTGTAATAAACTGTATCATTGATGATAATGGAATTGGAAGAGAGTTATCAAATCAAAATAGATCCAAAACAGGTACTTCTACTCATGAATCCAAAGGGGTTAAACTAACACAAAGCAGGCTTGATCTTGATAATCTATTAAATGAACGAAAAGCAAGAGTTGAGATAATTGATAAAAAAGATGCTTACGATAAATCAACAGGAACTAAAGTAATAATTCAACTAACGGAATATTAGACTCAAATGAATGGTATAATATTTCACATTTAATTTATTTAATAACATACATCTTATGGTATTAAACAGGTGGTAGTAATTATCAAATCAAATCCGCCATTTATCATTTAGAGTTATGAATTGGTGGGCAAAGAGATTAATTTTAAAATGGCAACTTTTAGGATTCATTTGAAATATCACATAGACAGGAATGATAAAAGCAATCATTATAGATGATGAGCAGCATTGTGTAGATGCCCTTAAAGCAGATCTTGCAAAATATTGCGATAACGTAGAAGTCTGTGCCGCACTAACTTCCGCAAAAGAGGGTATTCTTGCTATAAAAAAATTAAAGCCCCGCCTTGTTTTTCTTGATGTGGAAATGCCCTGGATAAATGGTTTTGAATTGCTTGAAATGATTGACCACATTGATTTTTGCATCATCTTCACAACGGCTTACGATAAGTTTGCAGCGAAAGCTTTTCGTATAAGCGCCGTAGATTATTTATTAAAGCCTGTAGATTCAAACGATCTTCAAATTGCTGTAAAAAAAGCAGAGGAAAAAATTCTCGCGTCTGAAGGGGCAGTAAACATCGAGAACTTACTGCATAACATCAAACAGCCTGCCCAGCAACAAAAAATTGCCTTTCCAAAACGGGAAGGCTATGAATTCATTCCTGCAGAAAGAATACAATATTGTCACGCAGAGGGAGCCTATACCAACATCTATTTTTCAGATGGAAAAAAATTTCTCGTGTCTAAAACATTGGGAGATATTGAAGAGATGCTTCCGCCGGAAATTTTTGTCCGCATTCACCATTCCACAATCGTCAATATTAATTCTGTTACCCAGTACATAAGAACAGATGGCGGCTATGTGGTAATGAATACCAGTGAAAAGCTAATGGTCTCAAAGGCAAGAAAAGAAGTATTGCTCGAGAGGCTAGGATTAAAATAGTATAAGCCCGTCACCTGAAGTGCTTTCCAATTTATTCTTTATTTTGTGTGCACTTAATCAATAATCTTTTATGAAAAGAGAACTAACCGGGTGGTATAGTCCGTCATTAAATAAAGAAATGCCGGTGGCTGTTTACGGTGATTACGGCTTTGCAGTTTTGCTGGTACCAACGGCGGCGGCTGACTATCTTGAATATGAGCGTTTTCAAATGATAGATAGTTTGGCGCCACATATTGATTCAGGTAAAATAAAAGTGTTCTCAATAAATAGTATTAACAATGAGAGCTGGCTTAATAATGAAATGTTGGGCGAGCATAAAGGCATACGGCATAACCAGTTTAATAAGTATGTGTTTGATGAGGTAATTCCTTTTATAAAAAACAGTACATCGTGGGAAACACCCATCATTATTTCAGGAGCAAGTTTTGGCGCACTGCACAGCATGAATCTTTTTTTAAAACGGCCTGATATTATTAACGGGGTTATTGCTATGAGTGGCGTGTATGACTTGCACGAATACACTAAAGGATTTAATGATGACCAGGTGTATTTTAATTCACCTATGAATTATATGCCGGGCCTCGAAGACGAGTGGTATCTCAGCAATATCCGGAACAGCAACCATATCCATATCCTTTCGGGAAGTGGAGCTTATGAAGATCCTGGTTCATCAGGAAAATTTGCAAGGATTTTATATGATAAGGGGATCAACTATGAGCTTGATATCTGGGGCGAAGATATGACACACGACTGGCCGACATGGCGTGCAATGCTGCCGTATTATATTGAATCGAGATTTTGATTGAATCATCTCAATAAAACTTTTATGAGAAATATCATTCGCTTCCTTGCCATTGTATTGCTTTTTTCATGTAATACTTCTGTCACAAAAACGGATAGCACTGATAAAAAAATATCCGTATCAGATTATTTCAATTATGGAGACACGGGAGTAAGAGTTGCCGGAATAAAAATGATTCCTATAAAAACACCTGTTGGTGAATTCAACGTTTGGACGAAGCGCTTTGGCAACAATCCTAAAATAAAAGTTTTGCTATTACATGGCGGCCCGGCTGCAGGCCATGAATATATGGAATGCTTTGAAAGCTTTTTCCCGCAGGAAGGTTTCGAGTTTTATGAATACGATCAGTTGGGCGCTTCCTACAGTGATCAGCCGAAGGATAGCAGTCTTTGGACTGTTGACCGTTATGTGGATGAAGTGGAGCAGGTGCGAAAAGCTATTGGTGCAGATTCAACTAATTTTTATGTGCTGGGTAATTCGTGGGGAGGAATTCTGGGAATGGAGTATGCATTAAAATATCAGCAAAATATGAAGGCGTTAATTGTTGCTGATATGGTAGCGAGTTGCCCTGATTATGGCCGATATGCCGATGAAGTTTTATCAAAAACAATGAATCCGCAAGTACTTGCCGAAATTCGTGCTATTGAAGCAAAGAAAGATTTTCAAAATCCGCGTTATGAAGAATTACTGATGCCTGATTTTTATCAACAGCATATTTGTCGTTTGGCTGTGTGGCCCGATCCGGTGGTAAGAAGTTTCAGGCATCTGAATAGTGAAATATATACATTAATGCAAGGCCCGTCAGAATTCGGTATTGCAGGCAGGCTGGCTAACTGGGATATCAAAGACAGGTTGAAAGAAATAAGAATTCCTGCTTTGATGGTTGGTGCAAAATATGATACCATGGATCCTGCAGCTATGGAAGCGCAAAGTAAAATGGTACAACGTGGCCGTTACTTGTATTGCCCGAATGGAAGCCACTTGTGTATGTGGGATGATCAGAAAATTTTTATGGATGGCGTAATAAAATTCATAAATGATGTTAATGAGGGACTTTTTTAAAGGTTATAATTTACACCTGTCATAAACATCTTTCAGCAATAATTTTACATCAAGCGATTCTGAAGTTATTTGATCTTCAGGGTTTGAATATTCTTTCAATTGCCAAAGCCCTTCTTTATTAATAGCGAACTGTTCTATGTGCATTGATTCGGCTTCAATGAGTATATATTCCTTTAATGTGGGAATAGCACGGTACAACATAAATTTTACACCGCGATCGTAGTTCTTCGTCGAAGGAGAAAGTATTTCAAAAATTACCGTTGGGTTTGTCGCTGAATTTTCGTCTTCATTCGGGTTAATTATATCACCGCAAATAACTGAAATATCCGGATAAGTAAATAAAGTATTCTCCGGAATATGAATTCTCATATCACTACCGTAGGGTTGGCAGCTTCTACCTTTCAGTGAATTGCCCAGAGATAAAATAATGTTAATTGAAATGATATTATGCCTGGGGCCTGCACCGGACATAGCAAAGATTTCACCTTTATAATACTCATGCTTTTCTACTGCGGCATTTTCCATTTCCAGGTATTCCCGGATGGAGTAAAACCTTTCTTGATAAGCATGATCAGGCTCTTTTATTTCCATATCTTCCATATATTAAAGTTACAAAAGTTGCATGGAGTGATTGGCAAATCAAATTATAAATAAATCCTTAATACTTTCGATGCCTTTTGCAACGACCTTTGTTTGCTTTAAATTTGATCAATGGAGAAAAAGTTATTTTTATTAGATGCGATGGCACTCATTTATCGTGCCTATTATGCGCTTATCCGCAGCCCGATAGTTACTTCCAAAGGAAAAAATACCAATGCTCAATTAGGTTTTACCAATACCCTTTATGACCTTTTATCAAGAGAAAAACCCACCCATCTTGCGGTGGCTTTTGATACATGGGCGCCTACGGAAAGGCATAGTGATTTTGAAGCGTACAAAGCCAACAGGCAGGAAGTGCCGGAAGATTTACTTGTATCCATTCCCGATATAAAAAAAATTATCGAAGGTTTTAATTTACCCGTTGTTGAATGCGACGGTTACGAAGCTGATGATATAATCGGCGGGCTTGCACAGCAGGCTGAAAAAGAAGGGTATGAAGTTTTTATGGTAACCCCCGATAAGGACTTCGGACAATTAGTTACTGAAAAAATAAAAATTTACAAGCCCGGTTACCAGGGCGGTAAGGTAGAGATTATGGGTGTAAAACAGGTTTGCGAAAAATGGGGAATTAAAAGTGTTGACCAGGTTATTGATATCCTTGCATTGATGGGCGATGCCGTGGACAACATTCCCGGCATTGTAGGCATTGGCGAAAAAACTGCTGCTAAATTACTGGCGCAATATGAAACGATTGAAAATATAATTGCAGATGCAGATAATATCAAAGGTGCTTTGGGTGAAAAGATAAGGGCCGGGAAAGAAAATGCAGTATTGAGTAAAAAACTGGCAACGATAGTTACCGATGTTCCCTGCAAATTCCATGAAGAAGATTTCCGGGTGAAAGCGTACAACACGGAAGTTTTAAAAGATCTTTTTGCCGAGTTCGAATTCAAGACTTTAGGTAAAAGAATTTTAGGTGATGAATACAATGTTTTTGTTGTAGAAAAGCAGGTAATACAAACTGATTTGTTTGGCAATGCAATGGAAGTTCCGTTGCCAAAACCTGAGGAAGAGAAAATTATTAAAGAAGAAAAACCCGGACTTGCCGCGGAAAAGAATATAAATAACACACTTCATAATTATGTTTTGGTTGAAGGTGATGACGCCATCAAGGAATTGGTAAAAAAACTATCAATACAAAAAGAAATTTCTTTTGATACAGAAACAACACATGTAGATGCAACTGAGGCTGAGTTGGTGGGTTTAAGTTTTTCATACCAGGATGGCGAAGGGTATTATGTTCCCTGCCCGGAAGATGAAGAGCAGGTGATTCATATATTAAATCATTTTAAAAATTTATTTGCTGATGAATCTATATTATGGATAGGTCAAAATATTAAATATGATATGCTGTTGTTGAAATTGTATGGCTTTGAGTTGAAGGGAAAAGTTTTTGACACGATGCTTGCCCATTATGTTATAGAGAGCGATGGCAGGCGTAACATGGATTTGCTGAGTGCTCAATATCTTGGATACGTGCCTATATCTATTGATGAGATGATTGGCAAAAAAGGGAAATCGCGGGGCACTATGCGTGATGTGGAGGTTGAAAAAGCAAAAGAGTATGCGGTTGAAGATGCCGATATCACACGGCAAATAAAAAATGTTTTTACCTCTCTGTTGAAGGAAAAGCATGTTGAAAAAGTCTTTAATGAAGTTGAAATTCCTTTGGTAAAAGTATTAGCCGATATGGAATATGAAGGAGTGAAAGTGGATATGAACTTTCTGAATGTTTATTCGAAAGAACTGGAAGCGGAAGCGGCAAGGTGCGAGCAAAGTGTTTTTGAGCAGGCAGGTATAAAATTTAATCTTGCTTCACCAAAACAACTGGCGGAAGTACTATTTGGAAAATTGCAACTGGATAAAGGAAAGAAAACAAAAGGCGGACAACATTCTACCAGCGAAGATGTCCTTTTGAAGCTTGCTAAAGAAAATCCTATTGTTGAGGACATCTTAAATTTCAGGGAACTCACTAAATTAAAATCGACCTATGTAGATGCGTTACCCCAATTGGTAAACAAGAGAAGCCAGCGTGTACATACCTGTTACGGACAGGCTATTGCAGTCACCGGCAGGCTTAGCAGCAATAATCCCAATCTCCAGAATATTCCAATAAGAACTGAAAGAGGCCGTGAAATTAGAAAAGCCTTTATACCCCGTGATACTGATCATGTAATTGTTTCTGCAGACTATTCTCAAATTGAATTGCGGATTGTGGCGGCAATAAGCGGAGATGCCGCCATGTCTGAAGCATTTAAAAAAAGAAAAGACATTCATACTGCTACAGCGGCGAAAGTTTTTAATGTAGATGAAGATGAGGTAACAAAAGAAATGCGTTACAAAGCAAAGAGCGTAAACTTCGGAATTATTTATGGACAGGGCGCCTTCGGGCTTGCAGAAAACTTAGGTATTGCACGCAGCGAGGCGAAGGAAATTATTGATAATTATAAAAAGCAATTTGCCAATATTCAAAAATATATGGATGAAACCATACAGTTTTGTAAAACTAATGGTTACGTTGAAACGCTGATGGGCCGCAAGCGCTGGCTGAAAGATATTAACTCATCTAATTTTACTGTACGTGGTTATGCGGAACGCAATGCCATCAATTCACCGATACAGGGAACTGCTGCCGATATGATAAAACTGGCAATGATAAAAATCCACAATGAATTTAAAAAGCGCAACTACAAATCGAAGATGATTATGCAGGTGCATGATGAACTGGTTTTTGATGCACATAAAAGTGAAGTTGAAGAAATAAAACCCGTTATCATTGAATGCATGCAAAATGCTTTGCTGTTACCCAACGGAGTACCGGCTGATGCTGAAATTGGAGTGGGTGAGAATTGGCTCGAAGCGCATTAATAATGAATTATTATGCATTGGACAAATTATTTTTTTTACGTAGAAAAAATTGGAATCAGGTACTTTATTATAGCTGGCGTCGCTTTTTTGGCTTTTTATTTATTTAGAAAAAATAAAATCAGTTATAAAAAGATACAAAAAAAATTTCCCCGTAACAAGGATTATGTAAGAGAGATAGGCTACTCAATCATCACAATCTGCATATTTGCTTTGGTGCCCTTGACTATTCTTCATGTGGCCGCAATCAAGACACATACTTTATTTTACACCGATATACATCAATACGGTTGGTTTTATTTTTTTCTTGCTTTCCCGTTAATGTTTATCATTCACGACACTTATTTTTACTGGACGCACAGGTTAATGCACCATAAGAAATTATTCAGGTGGTTTCATCTTGTACATCATCATTCCACCAATCCATCACCATGGGCCGCTTACTCTTTTCATCCGCTGGAAGCAGTTGTAGAAGCTGGAATATTTGTCGTTTTTCTTTTTACCATCCCGATACATCCATTGCATCTTGCCGTTTTCTTTCTTATGATGATTGTATACAATGTTTACGGGCACCTGGGTTATGAATTATATCCAAAAGGATTCAGTAAACACTGGCTGGGCAAATGGATCAATACTTCCGTAAATCATAACCAACATCATCAATACTTTAAAGGCAATTATGGTTTGTATTTCCTTTGGTGGGACCGTTGGATGCACACCATTCGCAATGATTATGATGAAAAATTTAATGCTGTAAAAACTGCCGGCAAATCAGAACAAGCATGACCTTTTCAAAAAAGATTCTTTCATTTCTTAAAGAGCTCGATTTACAGGTTGACCTTCCGGTTGGTGTTGAAGTAATGAACCCATTTAAGAATATAGCTACATTTAGCCTGTGTGATAAATTTTACAACAAATATTATAATGATAATAATTCCCGCTATTTAATATTAGGAATAAATCCCGGCAGATTTGGCGGTGGTATCACAGGAATTCCTTTTACCGACCCGATAAGACTGGAAAATGTTTGCGATATTAAAAATGATTTTTCAAAAAGGCAGGAATTGAGCTCAGTTTTTATTTATGAAATGATTAATGCTTTTGGAAGTGTTGATAAATTTTACGGCAAGTTTTTTATCTCTGCAATTAGTCCTCTGGGTTTTACAAAAAATAATAAAAACCTGAATTACTATGATGACCTAAAATTGGAAAACAGCATAAAAAATTTTGTGGTTGAATGTTTAAATCAGCAACTGGCATTTGGCATTAACAATAAAGTTGCTTTTTGTCTTGGCGAGGGAAAAAATTTTAAATACTTCTCGAAACTCAACAATGAATATAAATTCTTCCAAAGAATTATTGCTTTGCCGCACCCCAGATTTATTATGCAATACCGGCTCAAAAGAAAGCGTGAATATATTGATCAGTATCTTCGCGAACTGGCAGGGATGAATAGTTAGTTACGTAAACTGTTCATTAGCCAGGTTGAAATAAAAAAATGAATCCTGTTTTAATATACTGTTACGATGCCTATTGTGGCTGGTGTTATGGATTTAGCGAAGTAATGAAAAAAATGTATTCCGAATATAAGAGTACTCTTGAATTTGAAGTCCTTTCAGGTGGCATGATTTTACCGGAAGAGGCTATGCCGATAAGTGTTACTGCCAAATATATAGAAGGCGCTTACAAAAGAGTGGAAGAACTCACGGGAGCAAAATTCGGCGATGATTATTTGTGGCACATAAAGTATCCGGGACAAAGCGATTGGTTCCCAAATTCAGAGAAACCTGCGATTGCCTTATGCGTTTTCAAAGATTATTTTCCCGACTTACAAATAAGCTTTGCAACCGATTTGCAGTACGCATTGCATTTTGAAGGCCGTGATTTAACCGACGATGAATCTTATCGTGTTCTTCTTGAAAAGTATAATATTGACGCCGGAGATTTTTATGAAAAACTTGATGACGAAAAATATAAGGAAGAAGCTTATTATGAATTCGCTTTATGCAAACAACTAAACGTAACAGGCTTTCCGGCCGTATTTCTTCAACTGAGTGAAACAAAATTTTACCAGGTCGCAAAAGGATACACACCATTTGAAAGCCTGGATGAAAGAATTAAGAATGTGTTGGCGGGAGTAACTTCAAATTAGAATAATATAACTATTCCCTGTTTTTTGAATCAATCCAAATTGTCACCGGTCCATCGTTAACTAAAGAAACTTTCATATCTGCTCCAAACCTTCCCGTTTGAATTATTTTGCCCAGGTCTTTTGAAAGCCGAACTACAAACTTTTCATAAAGTGGTATAGCTATTTCTGCTTTACTTGCTTTCAGGTAAGAAGGCCGGTTACCCTTTTTTGTGGACGCATGCAAAGTAAACTGACTTACTACTAAAATTTCACCGCCTGTATCTTTTACCGAGATATTCGGGATTTTATTTTCATCATCAAAAATGCGAAGATTTATTATTTTATTGCTAAGCCATTGAAGGTCATCTTCGGTATCAGCATCTTCAATGCTGGCCAGTACAAGCAGCCCTTTTCGTATATTTCCTGTGATCGAATTATCCACTTGCACTGACGCTTCTGACACCCTTTGAATTACTACTCTCATACATAAAATTTGAACTCAATCTTATTTAGAAAAAAATTTTTAATGCCAAAAAAAATTAAAAATAATGTGCAAAAATTTTTAAAAGCAATGTGAGTAAGGCTTAACATTTCTTTTCCACAGAAGGTGGATATTTTAAAATATTTTTTATCCAATAGAAAAAATATTTTCGTTCTCCCGCATCAAAAAAAATTTATTAACCTCAAATAATATTAACCCAATGTCAAGTAAAAATCTGTCTTCCACAGGCCTTGTTTTTCTGCGCCATTTTACAAAAGAAAATGTTTCTCCTTTCGATATGTTTGAATATGATTACCGTACATCAGTAATTAAAAATACGACAGGTGAAATTGTCTTTCAAATGGATAATGTTGAAGTACCCAAACAGTGGAGCCAGATTGCAACGGATATTTTAGCCCAAAAATATTTTCGAAAGGCAGGTGTTCCCCAGGCAGACGGAACAACAGGAAAAGAAACGTCCGTGAAACAGGTAGCGCATCGTATGGCCCATTGCTGGCGTGTATGGGGTGAGCGTAACAATTATTTTGCATCGGCTAAAGATGCGCAGGTTTTTTACGAAGAACTTGTATATGGAATATTAAATCAATCTTGTGTGCCCAATTCACCGCAATGGTTTAATACAGGTTTGCATGAAGTGTATGGTATTACAGGAAAACCCCAGGGACATTATTACGTGGATGCTAAGGATGGACAATTGAAAAAGTCAACATCAGCTTATGAACGTCCGCAGCCCCATGCATGTTTTATATTAAGTGTTGAAGATGATTTGGTAAACGACGGTGGTATTATGGATTTATGGGTTCGCGAAGCACGAATTTTTAAATACGGCAGTGGAGTAGGAACAAACTTTTCAAGCATTCGTGGAGAAGGTGAAAAATTAAGCGGAGGTGGAACATCAAGCGGGTTAATGAGTTTTTTAAAAATTGGTGACAGGGCGGCCGGGGCAATTAAAAGCGGCGGCACCACAAGACGTGCGGCAAAGATGGTTTGCCTCGATTTAGATCATCCCGAAATTGAAACTTTTGTAAACTGGAAAGTCGGCGAAGAAAAAAAAGTAGCTGCTTTAATAGAAGCTGGTTATCCAAGTGATTACGAAGGTGAAGCTTATAAAACAGTAAGCGGACAAAATAGCAATAATTCCGTAAGAATACCTAATGAGTTTTTTCATGCCCTCGATGCAGATGGTGATTGGGACCTAAAAGCAAGAAGTGACGGGCGTACCATGAAAAAAATAAAAGCAAAAAAATTATGGGATGAAATTAATTATGCGGCATGGCGCTGTGCTGACCCGGGTACACAATATAATACTACGATAAATGAATGGCATACCTGCCCGGAAGGGGGCGCTATAAGGGCAAGCAATCCCTGCAGCGAATATATGTTTTTGGATAATACTGCCTGCAACCTTGCCTCCGTAAATCTTCGCCGGTTTTTCAATGAAAGTGACAACTCTTTTGATGTTAACGGGTTCGAATATATTGTTCGCCTCTGGACCACAGTTCTTGAAATTTCTGTTTTGATGGCACAGTTTCCCAGCAAAGAAGTTGCACAGCTAAGCTATGATTACAGGACATTGGGTTTGGGTTACGCAAACCTTGGCAGTATGCTCATGGTGAGTGGTATTGCATATGACAGCGAAAAAGCCCGTGGAATTGCAGGAGCGATCACGGCAATCATGACCGGTATTGCATATAAGACCTCTGCTGAACTTGCCGCTCACTTAGGTGCATTTAGTAAATATGAAGAGAACAAATCTCACATGTTGCGTGTGATGCGTAACCATCGTGCTGCGGCTTATGATGCAATGGACGCTTATGAAGGCATAGAAATAAAACCACAGGGTATTAATGCAAAATATTGTCCCGATTATTTATTGAAAGCTGCAACAAAAGCATGGGATGATGCGGTAAAAATGGGTAAGCAATTTGGATACAGAAATGCGCAAACAACGGTAATTGCTCCAACAGGAACTATCGGGCTGGTTATGGACTGCGACACAACCGGAGTTGAGCCGGATTTTGCTTTGGTAAAATTTAAAAAGCTTAGCGGTGGCGGATATTTTAAAATTATAAACCAAAGTGTGCCACAGGCATTGCGCAATTTGAAATACCGGGAAAATGAAATCGAAGAAATTGTAAATTATGCAAAAGGGTACGGTTCATTAAATGGTGCCCCGCATATTAATCCCGAAAGCCTGTTGAAAAAAGGCTTTACAGGAAGTGATATTCAAAAGGTGGAAGCGGCACTGTCCTCTGCATTTGAAATAGGCTTTGTATTCAATGTGTATAATCTTGGCGAGGAGTGTATGCAGCGTTTGGGCTTTAAACCTGATGAGTATAATAACCTTGAATGGAGCCTGCTGGAAGCATTGGGCTACACCGAAGAACAGATTGAAGAAGCCAACACCTATACCTGCGGGACGATGACTATTGAGGGCGCTCCTTATATAAAGGAGGAACATTTACCTGTATTTGATTGTGCAAATAAATGCGGCCATCTCGGTAAGAGATACATCCATCATACCGGACATATTAGAATGATGGCAGCTGCACAACCATTTATAAGCGGGGCAATTTCAAAAACTATTAATCTTCCAAATGAGGGTACAATTGAAGAAATCGCGGAAGCATATAAATTAAGCTGGCAGCTCGGGTTAAAAGCGTGTGCGCTTTACCGTGATGGTTCCAAATTATCACAACCCCTGAGCAATAAAAGTGATAAGAAGAAGAAAGCTGAAGATACCCAGCCTTCCAATAATGTACAGGTAAACAAGAATGAGCCACGCATTGTTGATATGAGCCAGTTAACAGTAGAAGATCTGCTTGAGGAGATGAACAAGCGTGTGCAAAGTAGTGCTGATACAGGCCTGAAACGGCAGCTCGCCATGATCGTTGAACGAAGGGCATTGCCTGCAAAGCGAAGAGGCTTTACTCAAAAAGCCAAAATCAATGGACAGGCATTATTTCTCAGAACCGGCGAATATAATGATGGAACCCTGGGAGAAATTTTTATTGACATGGCCAAGGAGGGTGCCACCATGCGCAGCATGCTTAACTGTTTTGCAATAGCCATTTCCATAGGGCTCCAATATGGAGTGCCATTGGAGGAGTTTGTTGAAAAATTTGTTTTTACCAGGTTTGAGCCTTCAGGAATGGTGGACCATCCCAATATTAAAACAACAACATCTATAATTGATTTCATGTTCCGTTCACTGGCATACGAATACCTGGGAAGAAATGATTTGGTACATGTGCTTGATAAGCCGGAAATAGAAAATATGGGCAATGAACCCTGGGATGAAAATACACCAGCAATCGGTGACCGTGTACCCGAATTAAGTGACGTGAGAGTCATCGGTTCAACTAACGGAAAGGCACAGTCGCAGAAAACACATCGGGCAGAGCATACTAAAAAAATAAATAGCGGGCTCAATGCTGTAAACTCTGCTGCAAAAAATATGCAGAGTGATGCGCCGGCCTGTAATACCTGTGGGCATATAACCATAAGAAGCGGTACATGTTATAAATGCTTAAACTGTGGTAATAGTATGGGATGCAGTTAACAATTTGTATCCAAAGCAAAAAGGCCATCTTCCGGATGGCTTTTTTTATGTATTAGAAGAAAAGCACCGGGTTACGGAATAAAATAAATCGACAAATTTTTCGTTTTTGAAAGAGCTATTTTTTTCATGCAACTTTCCTTAAGTTTATACAGTCAATCAATCGGTATTTTTTGGACATTTTTCCTTTTAAACAATAAGCTTTATGAAATATTTCCTTTTATATTTTCTTTTATGCAACTTTTGCATAATCGCAAATTCTCAAACAACTACCACTACTTTAAATCTTCCAAAAGATGCAAAAGTTGAAGGTACTATTGTAGATATGCGTACAAAAGAGCCAAAGAATAATGAACTGATCGTTTTCAGGAGCCAGAAAAATAATAATGATTACCAGGCTATAAGCGATTCAACAGGTAAATTTTCAACACGACTTCCGGCAGGTGATAAGTATGATATTTTTATTATGGGCTTTAAAGATTCTGTGAGCCAGAATGTTCTGGATATTCCAGCCGTCGGACCTAATTCTTATTATAAAAATCCATTCAAAGTCAATCTTGAATTCGAGCCGCCAAAAACATTTGTACTGGAAAATGTTGAATTTGATTTTGGCAAATATTCTCTTCGTCCATCCTCGTACGCAACTCTCGACGATTTGGTAGAGTATTTAAAAAGAAAGCCCAACGAAAGAATTGAAATCGGAGGACACACTGATAATGTGGGAAGTGATGAAAGTAATCTTACCCTTTCATTGGAAAGAGCAAAGTCGATAGTTGAATATCTGATCGCCAGGGGTGTAAGCAATGACAGGGTAGTTGCTAAAGGCTATGGAGCCGAAGAACCCATTGAAGAAAACACTACGGAGGAAGGTCGCCAAAAAAACCGGAGGACGGAGGTTAAGATTTTAGACCAAAATGAACAATAGGCTCATGAGCGATAAACAAAAATTTTCTGCATCTATTCACTATTTTTTAAAAAACGTTTTTCTATTGATGCAAGCTGCTCATCATTAAGTGAAGACGTTTTTTTGAGCACATTTATAAAATAATTTACTTCTTCATCACTTGCGGGACAACCAACACTTACAGTTTTTGAGTTGACATCTGTGCCTCGCGGTAGTCTTGAATCAGCAAGAAGTTTCCCATTGGCATCAAGTATAAACCAATAGGGAATACCCAGGTGTTCACCTTTATATTTTTTCAGAAGTTCTTCTGCGCCGGGATTTTCAAGATATTTTTTATCCTTACTTTCATCTACAGTTAAATGAACAATAACATAGTTTTTATCAAAAAAAGATTTCAGTTTTTCATCATTCATTGAATTGTCCATTTTATGGCACCATACACACCAGGATGCATGAAAAATTATAAACACATTTCTATTTGTTTTAGTTGCTTTCGCCAGGGCTTCTTTTATCATTGTTTCAGCAGGAATTACGGTTGTTTGTCCAAATAAGTATGTAGATGCTACGGCCAATAAGATTATAATTCCAGACAATTTAAGGTATCTCATTACATCTTGTTTTAATGATTGGCGCCATTTATAAAATTAAGTAAAGTAATCATTTTGGCCTTAAAGGAGGCCGGCATTTCAATAAATTGTTCCGGCTTTATAAGTACATCGTACATTTGTTTTTTTATGACATCATCCTATTTTAATTATAGTAAGCCTAAAGTTTTGCAGGCATTGAGGTATCATTTCATCACAAGAAAGGAAATAAAAATTATGATGATATTGGTAAACGTATTTGCTATAGTTGCGGTGGGGTTTTATTTTTTCAAAAAGATTTCGGCATACGCTTTTATCGGAAGTTCCTTTTTGTGGTTCATGTTAATGATATCCTTTTGGTATATTCTGCCCGCAATTATTTATCGCAAGTCGGCTACTTTCAAAGACCGGTTTAAAGTGAGTTTTGAGGATCAGCAAATGTCTATTGAAAATGAACGTGGAAGAAGAAGCTGGCCATGGAAAGCGTTTAGCATTGTAATGGAAAGCCAGTATTTTTTCCACCTGTATTTCGATAGCCGTTCTTTTTTTATTATTCCAAAAGAAGCATTTGAATTGAGCCAGATAAACGAAGCAAGAAAACTTTTGAAGGAAAAGATTAATTTGAAAAAAGTCTAAATGGTATCCTAATGATTCCTGTACGGGAACAATTAAAAATGAGTTAGTTTTTTTTCCATAATATAATGCGGAATGGATAACTCGATAAATTCCTCGCCTGCAATTTTATAGTCTAACTTTTCATAAAATCCAATAGCGGTTTTACGTGCATGCATTATCAATTTTTTATAACCCGCATCTCTTGCAACGTTCTCGGCAAAATTCATCATGGAAGCGCCGATGCCTTTTCCCTGTAAATTGTTTTGCACAGCCATTTGACGCAACCTTACACAATCCTTATCGATTTTTGTAAGCAGGCAGCAACCAAGTAACTTATCTTCTTCGAAAGTGCCAATAAGGATATCATTTTTTTCTTTATCAAGCTCGTCCGCTTCGAATTTGAGATGTAAAGGCTTGCGTAAAAGCTCATAACGCAAATGAATCATTTGCTTGTACTCCTTTGTACCGTGATCGATTTGTTTAATTGGCATAATGCAATCCTTCAATGGTTAAAGTAAAATAAATATACAAATATTATTCCTTGAAAATAACCCTTCGGCATAAAAAATTATATGCAGTTACGCATGATGAAAGTTGAAAATCAATATATGAACCAGCTGCTTTTTTTATTCCGAAAAAATTAATCCCCGGATAGCAAAAATTCCCTGCCAACCATTATCGTGCAACGAAAATTTTTGACGCGTTGCCGGGTTTTTATCCTCAAACATATGCGATTAGTTATTAATTTTTTTTTATTACAAAAAGTATATTTTTGTAGCCGTATTAACTAAACTTTACAATCATGCAAGACATTGCAACAAGAGTTAAAAAAATCATTGTTGACAAATTAGGAGTTGATGAAGCCGAGGTAACCCCGGAAGCTTCTTTTACTAACGATTTAGGTGCCGATAGTTTGGACACCGTTGAATTGATCATGGAATTCGAGAAAGAATTTAATATTTCTATTCCTGATGAACAGGCCGAAACCATCACTACGGTTGGCCAGGCAGTAGCATACCTTGAAGAGCATGCTAAGTAATCATCGTATTTAACATTGCAGGCAAGCTTATGGAACTAAAAAGAGTAGTTGTAACAGGATTGGGAGCCATAACGCCTTTAGGTAAATCTGTTCCGGACTACTGGGACGGTTTAATTAAGGGTGTATCTGGCGCTGATATTATTCAGCAATTCGATGTTGCAAAATTTAAGACCAGGTTTGCCTGCGAGGTTAAAGATTTTGAGCCCACCAATTATCTCGAAAAAAAAGAAGCCCGTAAGCTGGATAGATTTGCCCAGTTTGCTCTTATTGCAAGTGATGAGGCAGTGAAAGATGCAGGCATAAGTAAGGAAAATGTTAACCAGGATAGAGTAGGTGTAATCTTTGCAAGTGGTATTGGAGGCATCACCACTTTCCAGGATGATGTGATGGAATTTGCAAGAGGCGATGGTACACCGCGTTTCAATCCATTCTTTATTCCAAAAATGATATTGGATATTGGAGCCGGCCAAATTTCGATGAGGTACGGTTTTCGCGGACCCAATTTTGCTGTCGTAAGTGCTTGTGCAAGCAGCACAAATGCTATTATTGATGCGTATGATAATATCCGGTTAGGCAAGGCCGATATTATTCTCACAGGCGGAAGTGAAGCAGTGATTTGCGAAGCTGGTGTTGGCGGATTTAATGCAATGAAAGCATTGAGTGAAAGGAATGATGATCCTAAAACTGCATCACGTCCTTTTGATAAAGACCGCGATGGCTTTGTAATGGGAGAAGGCGCTGGTGTTCTCGTGCTTGAAGAACTTGACCACGCAGTGACAAGGGGCGCAAAAATTTATTGTGAAATTGCAGGCGGCGGCGCCACTGCTGATGCCTATCATATTACCGCACCACATCCGGAAGGGCTGGGTGCGAAAAATGTTATGACTGTTGCCTTAAGAGATGCAGAAATGAAACCAGAAGACATTGATTATATTAATGTGCATGGTACTTCAACTCCATTGGGAGACATAGCTGAGACCAAAGCCATTCTAAGTGTTTTTGGCGATAAAGCGTATGATTTGAATATAAGTTCCACTAAATCCATGACTGGTCATTGCCTGGGGGCTGCAGGCGTAATTGAAGCTCTTGCCTGCATTCTTGCTGTATCAAAAGATATTGTACCGCCTACTATCAATCATTTTACTGATGATCCCGAACTCGACCCAAAGCTTAACTTCACTTTTAATAAAGCACAGGAAAGAGAAGTAAATGCTGCGCTTAGCAATACCTTTGGATTTGGTGGGCACAATGCATCGGTAATAATAAAAAAGTACAAGGCCTGATTTCAAGTCTGCAAAAAAAAATCATTTATGGATTCTGAAAATCTCTCCAATACTGAAGTAGAAAATTTTTTAATACGGCGGCTTGGTGAAAAAGAAGCAGCAGAAATAATGGAGTATATTAATACTGAAGTCAACGCCAGGGTTTCTGAAAAAATAGAAGCTTCCAAAAAAGAAGTCGCTCTTTGGCGAGATGATATGAAGAATATTTTTGCTACCAAAGAAGATGTTGCAAAAATTGAAAAGAAGCTTGTAAAAAGAGTCTCACGTGCTGAAGGAACGCTCATTTTATGGTCTTTTGTGTTTTGGCTTACACTTATAATCGTCATATTTATCCTTTTAAAATTCATGAAGTAATTTTTTTCTACAAATTCTATTTTTGTATTGGCAACAAGAATCAACTAAAAAGAAATCCAACAATTGTAAATCATTCTTCGGAATTGTCCCTTTCATAATTTTTTTAAATGATTTTGTTCTTCGGCATCGGCGCTTGAAAATTTATTTTCGTTAATTTAGGGTATAATTTATCTAAATTTCATCTGTGCTTTTTTTCAGAAATATTTTTTCTTCGAAATCAGATAGGGATTTGAGAAGACAACTTCGTAATGTACTTGGCCTGGCTCCCGTAAAATTAGACTTATATAAAACCGCACTTAGCCATCGTTCAATAAGGGAAGGCGCTGATGAAAACAATGAGAGACTTGAATTTTTAGGGGATGCAGTTCTCAGCTCTGTTGTTGCACATTATCTTTTTATGCGTTATCCGTATAAGGATGAAGGTTTTTTAACCGAAATGAGAAGCAAAATGGTTAACAGGAACCAACTGAATGAAATCGCTTTGAAAATAGGTTTAAAAAAAATAACATTCTACAACAGGTTTGATAACTCTTTAAAAATTTCACAGATATTCGGTAATACGCTTGAAGCAGTAGTGGGTGCGGTATATCTTGATAAAGGATACAGAAAAACACTAAAATGGGTGAATCAACATATTATCAGCCCTCATTATTTTATGGAGGATCTTGAAAATCTTGACATCAATCAAAAAAACAAATTGTACGGATGGGCAAATAAAAATGGTAAAAATCTTGAATTCGAAACATTAGACGAAAGAATAGAAAACGGGCGAAGATTGTTTACCATTGGAGCAAAAGTTGACGGTGTGCTAATTGCAGAAGCGAGGGCTTACAATAAAAAAGATGCAAGCCAGGTGGCGGCCCAGATTGCGGTGGAAAAATTAGGATTATTATGAAATTTGGAATCATTGGAAGTGGAAGCTGGGGTACCGCTTTGGCAAAAGTTTTAACTGATAATAATCATTCGATAAACTGGTGGATAAGAAATGAAAATATAATTAGCCAATTAAAAAAACGCCACCACAATCCTCAATATCTTAGCGCAGCATATTTTGATATAAGCTTGTTGCATCTTACAACTGATGTGGCCGAAGTGATAGCTAACTCCGACTGCATTATTATAGTTGTGCCATCTGCTTATGCAACGAATGTTCTTAAAAATTTACCAAAGGATATTTTTGAAAATAAAAAAATTGTTTCTGCTATAAAAGGAATTTTGCCGGAACAAAATCTTTTATTGAATGAGTATTTAAAAATTCAATTTGAATTTGAGCTACAAAATTATTTTACGGTATTAGGTCCGTGCCATGCCGAAGAAATTGCCGCTGAAAAATTATCTTACTTAACATTTTCAGGCATTGATGAGAAAACAGCAGCTCAAATTGCAAGTAATTTTAAAACATCATATTTAAATACGATAAACAATACTGACATCTTCGGTGTACAGTTTGCGGCGATTTTAAAAAATATTTATGCATTGGGCGCCGGTATAGCCCATGGTCTTGAATATGGAGATAATTTTTTAAGTGTCTTAATTGCTAACAGCGCCGATGAAATGGCCGGTTTTCTTCGCAAGTATGGCATTCAAAACGTTGAAGTGGGAACGATCGACCATTCACATATACACGGCGAGAAACATACAACTAATTATGCGGCCTCGGTTTATCTTGGCGATCTCCTTGTTACATGCTATTCTTTATATAGCCGCAACCGCACTTTCGGTAATATGATTGGCAAAGGATACTCAGTGCAGGCAACACAACTTGAAATGAGCATGGTTGCTGAAGGTTATAATGCAAGTAAGTGCATGTATAAAATTAACAAAAATGTTCAGGCAGAAATGCCGATCGCAGATGCGATTTATAAAATTTTATGGAAACATCTTCCTCCCGTGGATGGATTTTTGGAGATTGAAAAAACATTAGTGTAAAAAATTTAAGACTGCGCAAAAAGGTCCGCTGCAATACCGTCTGCAAATAATTTTCCTTCATTACTGAGCTGTAGTTTTTCATTGTGAAAAACTGCTTGCCCGGTTGAAATATATTTTTTTGCTGTGAGTTTAATTCTTGTTCCTTCTTTATGTGAAAATCTATTTTTAATTATGTTAAGATCGAGCCCTTCCATAGTTCGCAACGAAATCATAATGTATTCATTCAATTTTTGAACCTCCGTTAGTTTTTCTTCTTCTGAGGGAATAATATTTTTTTGTATTGATTGTATATAAACCGAATTGTTCGCAATATTCCATTTTCTTTTTAAACCATTGTAAGAATGTGCTGAAGGACCAATGCCTAAATAATTTTTTCCTTCCCAATAGCTGCTGTTGTGTTTGCTCCGGAAGCCCGGTTTTGCAAAATTTGAAATTTCATAATGCTCATATCCTTTTTCATTCAGCCATTTCATCAAAAGTAAAAATTGTCTTGCCTGCTGATCGGTATTAATGTTTTCTTTCTTTTTTAAAGAAATCATCTTTTTTAGAGCGGTATTTGGCTCCACCGTCAATGCATAGCAGGCAATATGAGGTATATCAAGCGCTGTTAGTTTCTCAACATTTAGTTTCCATTCTTTATCAGTCAGGCCCGGCGTGCCGTAAATTAAATCCGCGGATAGGTTGTTGTAACCTTGTTCCCGGGCTAATAATATGCACTCCAACGCCTGTTTGTTATTGTGTGCCCTGTTCATCCATTCCAAATCTGCTTCTTTGAAAGATTGTATACCAATGCTGAGACGATTAATTCCGGCTTCTTTCCACTCAGCTAATTTTGTTTTATCGATGTCATCCGGATTCGCCTCCAATGTTATTTCGGCCGTATCATTAATTAAATAGTAATTTTTTAAAGAAGCCAGCAAACTATTTATTTCAGTGCCTGTAAGAATGCTTGGAGTACCACCGCCAAAATATATTGTATCAATAATTTCGTTTTTATCGTTATTCTCTGAGCGGTCTTGTAAAGAGGATAATTCAATTTCTTTATTCAAAGCAGCAATCATCTCTTTTCTCAAATTAAGAGATGTAGAAAAATGAAAGTTGCAATAAAAACAAGCCTGTTTGCAAAATGGAATATGGATGTAAATACCTGCCAAGAATTAAGTTTGTTTTATATGCCGGTTATGCCGACAGTTAACAGTTTTAAATTATTTCATTTTAGATTTGAACTATTAACATGAAGTCAGTTATCATATACTTAAGCCGGCTACTATTTTTTATTTTCATATCTGTGTTTTTTTTTACTTCCAATAGTTTTTGCCAGAAAAAATATATGGTGAACTACCAATTGTCGGGTAAAGATACTTTGTATAAATTACAGCAATTGCAACTTAGTACTGCTTTTGAGGGCAAGGAGTTTGCCAGTGTTTATATAGATGCTTTGCCGCAAACTCTCCTGGGTAAGGGTTTTCCAGGTGCTTCTGTAGATTCAGTAATGTATGATTCAACCTTTGCAAATGTTGACTTGTATTTGGGAGAGCAATACAAATGGGCCCAGATAAATACAGATAGTATAGACGAAAAATTGCTGGAGGCTATATCATGGAATACGAAGCTGTTTGATAATAAAAAAATTGATTTCGCCATGCTGCAGCAACAAGAAGAAACAATTCTAAATTATTATGAAGGCAATGGCTATCCGTTTGCAGAGGTTTCACTGGAAAATATTTCAATGACCGGCGATGAAATCACCGGAGATTTAAAAGTTAACAAAGGACCATTTTATCATATTGACAGCATCAGGGTTTTTGGAAGAGCAAAAATTAAAAATTTATTCCTGCAACATTATCTCGATATAGAGAATGCAAGTGTTTATAACAAGCAAAAACTGCAAGGTATAAGTACAAAGTTGCTTCAACTGCCTTACTTGCAAGAGCAGCAGCCCTGGGATGTTACAATGCTTGGCAGTGGCTCGGTTCTTAATTTATACCTGCAGCCTAAAAGAAGCAGCGAGATAAACATATTGGTGGGCTTTTTGCCCGGCAACACTACTACAGGTAAAACCCAGGTAACTGGTGATGTGCATTTAGATCTTAAAAATGCGCTGGGCTCCGGGGAAAATATTTTGGTGAACTGGCAACAACTTCAACCACAGTCGCCAAGGTTAAACTTAGGTTACAGGCATCCTTATATTTTTAATTCTCTGTTTGGCATCGATCTGGCCTTTGATTTATTAAAAAGAGATTCATCGTATTTGCAACTCAATGCAATTGTCGGCATACAATATATTTTATCAGCCAACCAATCAGGCAAAATTTTTTATCAGAACGAGCGAAGCTATTTGCTTTCAGGCGGAGTGGATACCAATCGTGTGCTGCTTTCCAAAACATTGCCATCCAATATTGATGTGAGTTCAGGCAATTTTGGTATCAATTATAATTTTATTAAAACCAATTACCGGCTTAATCCACGAAAAGGTAATGAATTGGATATAACCGTATCAGCAGGTATAAAAAAGGTTACAAAAAATAATGACATTATTAATTTGAAAGATCCATCAGATCCCTCATTTAATTTTAATTCGCTTTACGATTCTATAAAATTAAAATCTTACCGTTTCCGCCTTACAACAGCTGCGGCACATTATTTCCCTATAGGCAAAAGTGGTACATTAAAAACGGCTTTAAATGCAGGGTGGTACCAGAGTCCGCAGATTTTTAGGAATGAGTTGTTCCAGATTGGTGGTTACAGGTTGTTGCGTGGTTTTGATGAAGAGAGCATTTATGCAAATAAGTATGCAGTATTTACCGCCGAATATCGATACCTGGTAGGTATTAATTCTTACTTTTTTGGTTTTTCAGATGTAGGTTTTACAACAACCAGGTTTAATTCAACAAGCTATTCTAATAATTTTATCAGTACAGGGCTCGGACTGGAATTTGAAACAAAATTCGGTCTGCTGAATCTTAGTTATGCTTTAGGCAAAAGAAACGATGTGAAATTTGATATTCGCAATTCTTCAAAAATACATTTTGGGTATATCAACTATTTTTGAACTATAAAAATGAAAGCAGCCCTACATTTAAGTATTTTTTTGATACTGACATCTTTTTGCATAGCCGCCTATTCACAAAGGCACGCTGATAGTTCTCAATTGTCTCCATATACTTCAAATGCTGTTACCGGAGACACCGCTGCCCTTAGGTCCGATACTACTGCACAACATATTCAGCCGCCGATGAAATCGTATAGGTCAGTTGTTAACGGGCTGCTGTTATCCAATCAATTTATTAATGTAAAGGAGCCTGCTGTGTTTTTTATATCTGAAAGAAAAGAAAGGGATGGAAAGGAATTTATCTTTTATACGCTATGCGTTATCGTCTTAATTTTTGGTTTATTTAAAACGTTTTATAGTGGCTATTTTAATAATCTCTTCCGCGTATTCTTTAATACGTCAATAAGACAAACTCAGCTTACTGATCAGCTTATGCAGGCAAAACTTCCTTCTTTCATTTTGAATATTTTTTTCGCAATAACTACGGGCTTTTACCTTTGGTTGCTTTTCAAATACTATCATCCGCCAAGATTTATAAGCAGTCAGCTGCTTTTGCCGGTTTGTACGATAGGCGTTGGTATTTTGTATTTCATAAAATTTTGTATTCTTAAATTTATAGGGTGGATGAGCGGTATGCAGCAGGCCGCTGACAATTATATCTTTGTAATTTTTCTTGTGAATAAAATCATAGGGATAATCCTTGTTCCATTTATAATAGTTCTCGCATTTTCAACTCCCGGGTGGACCAATTACACCACTATTTTTTCTTTGCTCCTGATTGGGTTGTTTTTTTTATCGAGGTATATAAAGACCTATGGGATTTTGGAACACAAATTTCCTCTTCAGCCCTTGCACTTTGTTATTTACATTACGGCCATGGAAGTTGTGCCCATTCTTATTATTTATAAAGCCGCGATGGATTATTTGGTATAAACACTGATTTTTAGTGACAGTATTCACTCAAAACTTGTAACTTTGCAAAACACCTGTAGATTTTAAAATGGATATAAACGCTGCACTTCCAGAGGCAAAAACTTTGAAACAGATCGAAAATATTCTCATAACACAGGCAAGGCCGGAAGGAGAAAAATCGCCCTATTTTGAAATGGCCAAAAAATATAATGTCAATTTGGAATTTGAGCCGTTTATAAGGGTAGAACCTATCGCTGCAAAAGAATTTCGAAAGCAAAAAATTGATATTCCTTCTTATACAGCCGTAATATTTACAAGCCGTAATGCCATCGATCATTTTTTCAGAACATGCGATGAACTGAAAATTACTATATCTCAAAACACGAAATATTTTTGCATTACGGAAGCAGTAGCCCTTTACCTGCAAAAATTTATTTTATACCGTAAGCGCAAAGTTTTTTATGGTACAGATGGTACCAATAAAAATCTGTTTGAAGTAATTAATAAACACAAGGAACATGAGAAGTTTTTATATCCTTGCTCAGAGGCATTTGACAGTGAAATAACTAATTGGCTAATTGCTAATAACTGCGAGTATGCCATACCGGTATTATACAAGATAATTTCTAACGACATCAGGGAAATTATCTCCAAAATTCATTTTGATATCATTTGTTTTTTCACGCCTTTGGGCGTTAGAAGTTTGATGGAAAATTGCCCTTCGTTTGAGCAGAATGGAACAATGATAGGAGCCTTTGGCGATAATACCCGCAAAGCGGTGACTGCAGCGGGATTGCGCCCTGATATTATCGCCCCCCAGCCAAAAATGCCCAGCATGGTTTCTGCCCTGGAAAATTATCTCTCCGGATTGAGAAAAAGATAACAGAGATTAAAAATCTATACTACAGCCATTCGCATCCGTGTCAAATACAAAAAAACCACTTTAGAACCATATTCTAAAGTGGTTTGGCGAAGAAAACCGGGCAAATTATTTTTCTATAAGTTTTGCAAAATAATTTACTGTGCGCACGAGCTGCGAAACATAGCTCATTTCATTATCATACCAGCTTACGGTTTTTACAAGCTGAGTCTCACCAACGGTAATAACTCTTGTTTGCGTAGCATCAAATAAGGAGCCATAATGCATACCGATCACATCCGTACTCACAATTTCATCTTCGTTATAACCAAAGCTTTCATTAGCTGCCGCTTTCATGGTGGCATTCACTTCTTCAATTGTAGTTTTCTTATTTAGTACACAGGTAAGTTCAGTAAGCGACCCTGCGATTACGGGAACCCTTTGAGCTCCGCCATCCAGCTTGCCTTTAAGTTCAGGAAGTACCAGCCCAATTGCCTTTGCAGCTCCCGTACTGTTCGGAACCACGTTTGCAGCAGCTGCTCTTGCTCTTCTCAAATCGCCTTTGGCATGTGGAGCATCAAGCGTATTCTGGTCATTTGTATATGCATGAATGGTAGTCATAAGACCTGCAACAATACCATAAGTGTCGTTAAGAGCCTTGGCCATTGGTGCAAGACAATTGGTTGTACATGAGGCACATGAAATAATGGTTTCACTGCCATCAAGAATATCATGATTTACATTAAAGACAATCGTCTTTAAATCACCGGTGGCCGGCGCCGATATAATAACTTTTTTTGCGCCAGCCTTAATATGGGCTTCAGCTTTACCTTTATCAGTGAAAAAGCCGGTGCTTTCAATTACAACATCTACTTCGTGAGTACCCCATGGAATTTGCAAGGGATCTTTTTGCGCATATATTTTGATTTCTTCACCATTTACCACAATTGCATTATCTGTACTTTTTACCTCACCTTCAAACCTTCCCTGAGCGCTATCGTATTTTAATAAATGTGCAAGAACTTTAGGACTGGTCAAATCATTAATTGCAACTACATCTATATCTTTCATATTATAGATTTGCCTGAAAACGAGACGACCTATTCTTCCAAATCCGTTAATAGCTACTTTTACTGTACTCATAGTTATTTTATTTTATTTTTAAAATTGTCAAAAAGACTTCTTTCAAGAGTCGCAAAATTAAGCTTTGTTACAGATAATTTGATTTAAAAATTGCGGATAAAATATTATCTCTAACGTCAAATTTGATGAATTAAAGATTTATTTATTTGTTCCACTTACATACTTGTTTCCTTTTAAATAAAACCTGTAAGGAAGTAATGCGTCTTTGCCGGCGCTTTCAACGCCAATTCTTTCGCTAACCCCGATATTTTCTGTTGGTATTTTGAAACCATCGTCCATTAAATAAATTTTATCTCCAAGAAGATGATTGCCTGAATGATGTTTAAAAATGCCCAAAGCTTTACCAACATTTCCAGGACCGCGGGTAAGGGTTTTATCCAAAGTTTTTTTCCCTGTTCTTCGCAGCATAATATTTATGCCCTCTATCGGTTCTACTGCCCGTATTAAAACAGCATCAGGAATATCTTTTTCATTGGTTACAATATTCATCATATGATGCAGGCCATAGCATATATATACATAAGCAGTGCCGGCAGGCGAATACATGTGTTCGTTACGTGTTGTTCTCCGGCCGCCAAAAGAATGAGATGCTTTATCAATGTGAGCCACATAAGCTTCGGTTTCAACGATTCTTGCAGAGGTTTGTTTGTTATCGAATTTTGTCACAATTATTTTTCCAATCAACTGCCTGGCGATTAGTACAACGTCTTTGCGCTCATAAAAGGACAGCGGAATTTTTTTCATAAATTCAAAATAACAAAACATCAAAGAAAAATCTTTCAGAATAAACTAAATATATTTTTCTAAGTTTGGTAACAGCATAAAAAGCGCAATTGCTTGAAGAAATTATCATAGCTATAAAGGCTTATTTTAAAGCCCACAAATTCATAGTAAAACATAAGTTATGGAAATGGATATTACTTCCGGGAATTTTTTATGCAATACTTTTTATCATAGGTATTTATATTTTCTGGCATTCCTCAGGTCATGTGATAGATTATTTTTTTTCAAAGACAGGATTAAAAACGTGGCTTCAAAAAGAGGATAAAGGATGGCTTCGTTTTATTTTTATTTTCGGGCAAATAATTTTGCAGCTTATTCTCATGCTGTTTTATTTTTCGTGGTTTAAATATTTGTTTCTCATTATTGGTTCACCAGTGTTTGCATGGTTGAGCGAAAAAACTGAATCCATCTTGCAAAACACAACCTATCCTTTTGCGTTGAAAAAGTTTCTGAGTGATGTTCTCAGAGGAGTAAAAATTGCATTGCGCAATACTTTGTGGCAAACTGTTTATACAATTTCAGTATTGATTTTAGCGCTGGTGCCGGTAATAGGATGGGCAACCCCGGTATGGGCTATTTTTATAGAATGCTTTTATTTTGGTTTTTCTATGCTGGATTACACAAGTGAGAGAAAAGGTCTGTCAGCAAGTGAAAGTATTGACTTTATCGGGCGTCACAGGGGGCTTGCAATAGGCAACGGTATGATATTTTATTTACTGCATGCATTACCGCTTATTGGTTGGGTACTGGCGCCGGGATTTGCCGTGATAGCTGCTACCCTGAGCCTGCAAAAAGATGATAAATTAATTCCTGCATAAAATATGTTATCCCTTTGCTATTGACAAATGATTGGCAGGGCAAATTTCAAAAAAATCGGTTGACTTCATCTTTAAATATTCTTAATGGTTTATCTCATTCCTTGTTTCCTGGCCGATGACACACCCGAAACAATTCCTTCATATGTATTAACAGCTGTAAAAAACTGCCAGGTAATTTTTGCAGAAAACGAAAGAACGGCGAGAAGGTTTTTAAAAAGGATGTTGAGGGAAATTGTGATTGACGATTACGAATGGTATACCATTCATAAAGCAGAGTCGGAACAAATAAATAATTTTCGACAAAAAATAAAAGAAGAAAAAAACATCGGCATCATAAGTGAAGCCGGGTGCCCCGGAATAGCAGACCCCGGGCAGATATTAGTTCATGAGGCACAAAAATTAAAGGTTCAAATAAAACCTTTGGTGGGGCCAAATTCCATGCTGCTTGCTTTAATGGGAAGTGGATTGAATGGACAACATTTTTCTTTCAACGGCTATTTGCCGATAGATAACATTGAACGAAATAAAAAAATAAAACAGCTTGAGGAAGAGTCGCTGAAAACAAATTGCACCCAAATTTTTATTGAAACACCGTATCGTAATAATAAAATGCTGGAAACAATTTTACAAATTTGTAATGACGGGACCCAATTGTGCATTGCTGCGGAACTTACCGGGCCGGCTGAATACATTAAGACAAAAACTATTGGCGAATGGAAAAAAAGAAAAATTGATTTGCACAAGAAGCCGGCAATTTTTTTAATTCAAGCCTGAAACCATTCTGGGCAATCACTTTTGACGTAGATTAAAACAGCAAAGGTCCCTTTGAGTTGCTATGGGGCAGCTTACCTAAATGTTTATAGGCTTTCGGTGTTACTTCCCTGCCTCGGGGTGTTCTCATTATGAAACCTTCCTGTATTAAAAATGGCTCATACACTTCTTCAAGTGTTCCCGTTTCTTCGCCGACCGCAGTAGCTATTGTGGTAATACCGACAGGCCCTCCTTTGAATTTGTCGATGATTACACTTAATATTTTATTATCCATTTCATCCAATCCATATTCATCCACGTTAAGCGCCTTTAAAGAATGTTCGGTTATTGCCAGGTCAATAATTCCGTTTGAAAGAACCTGTGCAAAATCCCTTACCCGCCGCAGCAAACCATTCGCTATTCTCGGGGTGCCACGACTTCTTCCTGCAATTTCTTTTGCAGCGTCCGAAGTTATTTTAGTATTAAGGATTGACGCCGAACGTAAAATTATTTTTTGTAAAACCTCAGCACTATAATATTCCAGCCTTGATTTTATACCAAAGCGTGAAAGTAAAGGTGCGGTAAGCAGGCCGCTACGGGTAGTTGCGCCAATTAAAGTAAAAGGATTAATATTTATTTGCACGCTGCGTGCATTCGGTCCCGTATCAATCATTATATCGATACGATAATCTTCCATTGCCGCATATAAATATTCTTCAACAACATTGCTGAGGCGATGTATTTCATCAATAAATAATACGTCATTAGCCTCAAGATTGGTAAGTAAACCTGCTAAGTCGCCTGGTTTCTCAATAACAGGGCCGCTTGTTTCCTTAATATTTACTTCAAGTTCATTAGCAACTATACGGCTTAGCGTCGTTTTTCCTAAACCCGGAGGTCCATGAAAAAGAATGTGGTCAAGGGCTTCACTACGTTGTTTTGCGGCTTTAATAAATATTCTTAAGTTTTCAATTATCTGATTTTGCCCGCTAAATTCCTCAATTACCGCCGGGCGAATATTGTTTTCAAATTCTTTGTCAGCCGGCAATAATATTTCTTTCCCCGTATTTAAATTTTGATTAGGCATTTATTAACTTTATCAGCTTTGTAAATCTAAACTTTTCTGTTGACTGAATTGAGCTAAGATATTTAACAAATCAGTAAATTGGGGACAAAATTATGGAACCTTTCAGCAATCCATTTCACCATTAATAAAAAGGCATTTAAAATACCGCCAATTACCAATTAGCTTTGCCTATGCGTAAAACGACGCTTCGTTATTGGATCTGCCAGGTTTTGGGCTGGGGCGCATGGCCGGCAATTACCTTGTTTATTGTCTATTCCTACGCCAGTGATATGTACCTTAAGCCCGTAGAAAAGCGCAATATTTTCTATGCAATTCTTATTATTGAATTTCTCTGGAATATCTTGGCAACCCACACCTTACGCTACGTTTTAAAAAAGATGCATTGGATCAAATTGCCGTCTAACAGGGTTATCGCCTTGTTCATCATAAGTGTTATTCTTACAGGACTCTTAAGTTTTTATGGTGCAAAATCTACAGCAGTAGCTACCGGATATTCCTTAGTTGAGTATGAAAAAAAACAGGATCTTAAATCCGCTATTGCCAAAGAGCAGGCACTCAACATTGCCGGAACGCATTATTACTTAAGTACAGAAAAAAATTCAGAAGGTTACCTGGCAGCACGAAGCATAAAAAGAAATACAGGCTGGTATAGAGATAGCCAGGGGAGATGGCAGTATGAAGATCAAAATAAGGGCCGCTTTTGGCAGGATATTATTTTGACATTTATCTTTATGGCGTTATGGCTTTTAGTGTATATGGTTTGGCACTATCTTGTTAGGAACCGTAAAGATGAAATAGATAAAATCAGTCTCGAGAAAACAGTAAAGGAACTTGAACTAAACACCATTAAATCCCACATAAATCCTCATTTTATATTTAATTCATTAAACAGTATCAGGGCCCTGGTTGATGAAAATCCGCGGCGTGCAAGAACGGCTATTACTGAACTTTCCAATATCCTGCGCAGCAGTATGCAGGTTGAAAAAATGGAGACTGTGCCATTGCATAAAGAGCTTGATATTGTAAGAGATTATCTTGCGCTTGAGCATATGAGATTTGAGGAAAGGCTGAAAATTGAGATGGAAATTGATGAAGATACATTGGAACAGCCTGTACCGCCGATGATGCTTCAGACACTGGTCGAGAACGCTATTAAACACGGGATTAACAAAAAAATTAAAGGCGGCATAATAACAATAATTTCAAGATACACCAATCACCATTTTGAACTCGTAGTTCGAAATACCGGCTTGCTTGGTGAGGAACCTTTCGACGAAGGTTTTGGACTGAAAAGTACCCGCGACAGGCTGAATTTTTTATTTCAGGGTAAAGCGGATTTTAACATCAAAGATGTAAATGGCAGTGAGGTGGAAGCCAAAATTACAATGCCGGTATTATATTGATTTTTAATAAAACTAAAGGCCTCCTAAAACTAAAATCAGTATATTTTTGCTGAAAGGGAAAATTTCTTTTAAAATCATAAATTTTAAAATTATGCAAAAAGCAATCATTATTGATGATGAGCGCCTTGCAAGAAGTGAATTAAAAAAACTATTGCAGGAATTTCCGGAAGTAGAGGTGATAGGCGAAGCGGCCAACGCAAATGAGGGGATAGAAAAAATTGAAAGTCTCAATCCAGATCTTGTTTTTCTGGATATACAAATGCCCGGGAAATCGGGCTTTGATATGCTTACCCAGATCGAAAAAGCGCCACATGTAATTTTTGTAACAGCCTACGATGAATATGCATTAAAAGCGTTTGAAGTAAATGCATTGGATTATTTAATGAAACCCGTAGAGCCTAAAAGACTTGCGGATGCTTTATTAAAGGTGAGGCAAAAGGATGAGGAAGAAATGCTTTCTTACAATAATCGCGGGTTGCTTCATGAAACTGACCAGGTATTTGTAAAGGATGGCGAGAGATGTTGGTTTGTCAAATTATCCGATGTAAGGCTTTTTGAGAGCGTTGGCAATTATGCGAAGGTTTTCTTTGGCAATAACAAGCCTCTTATTCTTAAGTCTTTAAATGCTTTGGAAGAACGACTCGATGATAAAGTTTTTTTCAGGGCAAACAGAAAGCATATTATCAACCTGAGAATGATAGATAAGATAGAACCATATTTTAATGGCGGGTTATTGCTTGATTTAACCGGTGGCGAAAAAATTGAAGTGAGCCGGAGACAGGCAGTCAAGTTTAAAGAGATGATGAGTTTATAAAGCTGGCTAATACAATCATTTCATGAAACAATTCCT
Organism: uncultured Chitinophagaceae bacterium; assembly: GCA_963798665.1. GTDB lineage: Bacteria > Bacteroidota > Bacteroidia > Chitinophagales > Chitinophagaceae > Ginsengibacter. The sequence continues at coordinate 403,649 of CAWCUN010000009.1, forward strand.
GCTGCTAATTCTTACTATTTTGTTTTTCTCCTGCTCGGATAAATCGATAAAACCAGAGGCACAATTAAGTACTGATAGTTTGCAGGTGATGATGGAAAAATATGCTCCCGGCCTGGGTGAAATTATGGGTGGCATTCAAACGCACCATGCCAAACTTTGGTTTGCCGGGATAAATGAAAACTGGAAATTAGCTCAATATGAAATCGATGAAATAAAAGAAAGATTTGTGCAGGCTACAGAAATTGAAACGAGCCGGCCGGAAGTGAAAATGATTCCAATGATGTATCCTTCAATAGATACCATCGCAAATGCCATTCAGGCTAAAAACATAAAAGCATTTAGATCGGGATTCCACTTACTTACTGCTTCGTGTAATAATTGCCATAGGGCCAATAAATTCGAATTTAATATTATTGCTGTACCTACGACACCACCTGTGAGCAACCAGGATTTTAAGGTGCATTAAAGTGTCACAAATCAGGATAGCCAAACGAGGAAGGTTTATTGCAGGCTTTCATTCATACAAAACGTTCAAAAAGAACCTTCCTGGTTTTTAATTATAAATCGTCCTGGCTGTTACGAGGTTCCTTACGCTACTTTCACCGGAACTGAATGCACAGCTGCTGCCATTTCCATGATCAGTGATTCGTCCTTTTCTATAGCATTTCCAACAACAATTACATCTGCACCGGCTTTGCAATTTAAATATGCCTTTTCAGGATCTGTAATTCCGCCTCCAATTATTAAGGGAACAGAAATACAGCCCGATACTTTTTCAATCATGCTTTCTGCAACAGGCCTTTTGGCGCCGCTGCCAGAGTCCATATATATTAGTTTCATACCCAGCATTTCGCCAGCCATAGCGGTGCACATGGCAATCTCATTTTTATCGGCAGGCAATGGCGTTGCGTTTGAAATGTAAGAAACTGTAGTGGGTGCACCACCATCGATTACCATGTAGCCGGTGCTCATTATTTCAAGGCCGCTTTGTTTTATTACCGGGGCGCTTACAACGTGTTGTCCTATTAATAAATCAGCATTTCGACCGCTTATCAAAGAAAGATAAAGTAACGCATCTGCATTTTTTGAAACCTGGTTGGGACTGCCTGGAAAAAGTATAACAGGAATGGTACAATTTTGCTTAATCAATTGAACACATTCATCAATATAATTTGAGACAACAAGACTGCCGCCTACTAAAAAATAATCGACCTTTGCAACCAGGGCAAGTTCTATGAGCGACTTCATTTTGTTGTCGTTCACCTTATCGGGGTCAATTAATACAGCAAATGATTTTTTGCCGGACTCTTTTCTCTCGCAGAGAGAACTGTATATACCTTTTAACTTCATTTGCTCGTGGTTATTTGCAAAAATGTCAAATTTTTCGTTCTTATAAAAATTAACGTTTAACAAATTACGTATTAATTCTTTGTAACGTTCTGCAACCCGTTAACATCTTTTAAAATTTGTAATTTTAATGATGGTAAATGTTTTAAACGAGATCGAATTTAAAACAGCCCGTAGCGGTGGAAAAGGTGGCCAGAATGTAAATAAAGTGGAGACTATGGTGGAAGGCTCATTTCATATAGCTTCGTCAAATATTTTAAAGGACGAACAGAAGTGCACTATTCTGGAAAAGCTGGCAAATAAGATAAATAACGATGGGTATTTGCAGGTAAAAAGCCGTACTCACAGATCACAACTTGAAAATAAAGAAGAAGTTATTGTAAAAATTCACCTGTTAATAAATAATGCTCTAATAAAAAGAAAAAAAAGAAAGCCAACAAAGCCTACTAAAGCGTCTAAAGCAAAAAGGATAAAATCAAAGAAAGAAAAGGGCCTTATTAAAGAGGGGCGGAAAAAAATAACCAATTATGACCTATAAGGTGGAAAAATATCAATGGCTCTTAATAATTTTTTTGGGATTGATATTTTTTAGCTCCTTTCTGCCTTCTAAACAATTAAACCAGCATGACACATCCGTAGTAAAATTAATTTTCAAAAATAACGTAAGAGGCAGTAAGATCGTGTTTAATGACTCAACCTATATAAACCCATTCGGGGAAAAATATACTATTTCAAAACTGAGGTATTATGTAACAAATTTATCAGTGGAAAGTGTATCTAAAAATAGCATATCCGAAAATGACAGCTATCACTTAATTGACGAAAGCAAACCTGAATCACAATCTGTTAATCTTTCTTTACCGGAAGGTAATTATAGCACTTTAGAATTTTTGTTAGGGGTTGATAGTTTGCACAATGTTTCAGGGGCACAAACTGGCGATCTCGATCCCACAAAAGATATGTTTTGGACATGGAACACAGGATATGTAATGGCAAAAATTGAAGGAAATTCCCCCGACTCAAAACTGGTTAATAATAAATTTGAATATCATATCGGTGGCTTTTCAGGCCGATACAATGTGCTTAAACAAATAAGGTTCCATTTTCCGGAGACTTTGGAGATTGTTTCTGGTAAAGCATACGCTATTACTATCAGCGCCGATATAAATACCTGGTGGCAAAATCCTAATGATATAAAAATTTCTGAGCAAGCAATTATAACAACTCCGGGTAAAATGGCAAAGGAAATAAGTGATAACTATGCCAACATGTTTAGCATTGAAAAAATTATCTCAGAATAAAATCATCCGGATAATTCCTATGAAAAAAATAAAAATATCTATACTATTTATTTTTTTTATTTGCCTGTTTGTTTTCATACTCGATGCAGGTAAAAAAGATCCGCGTAAATTTTCATTACCGTTTTATTCCACGCCTTTACAACTCGACATACCCGAAGGTTGGCCAAAACCATCGGCAAACATTTTTGCAAACAACCCTTTAACTGAAGAAGGTTTCCAATTGGGAAGAAAATTATTTTATGATGGGAGGCTTAGTAAAGATGGCAATTTTGCGTGTGCATCCTGCCACCAGCAATTTGCTGCATTTGCTACTTATGATCATGACCTGAGCCACGGATTTCACGACCAGTTTACAACACGCAATGCACCGCCATTATTTAACCTTGCATGGGCCAAATTATTTCATTGGGATGGGGGCGTAAATCATATTGAAGTCCAGGCTTTGTCACCGATGACTGCGCCAAATGAGATGGCAGAAAACGTAGATTCTGTTTTACAAAAATTAAGAAAGGACACTTCATATAAAAGAATGTTTAAACAGGCTTTTGGAAGTAACTTAATCAACAGCCAAAGAATGCTTAAAGCGCTTGCTCAATTTGTTGGCTCGATGATTTCATCTGATTCAAAATATGATAAAGTTAAAAGGGGAGAGGCTAAATTTAATTCCGCTGAGGAAAGGGGTTATGAACTTTTTAGGGCCAGGTGTAATACCTGTCATAAAGAACCTTTATTTACTGACTACTCATTTAGAAATAACGGGCTAACTGTAAATAGTTTTTTGAAAGATTATGGCAGGATGAGGATTACAGGCGATCCTGGTGATTCATTAAAATTTAAAGTGCCAACTCTTAGAAATGTTTCTGTCACCTTTCCCTATATGCATGATGGAAGGTTGTATTCTTTATACAATGTAATCGATCATTATAGCAATGGTATAGAAAAAAGTGCAACCCTTGATTCGTCTCTTGTGAATGGAATTCCTTTTACAGAACCTGAAAAGAATGATATCGTTTATTTCCTACACACACTAAAAGACACTTCGTTTATTCATAATAAAAGATTTTCGCAACCTTAGGATCAGTCTTTACTTTCATTCGACTAAATTTGATTTTTCTAAAAATTAATATTTGAGTAGCATAAAGAAACTTGCAGGACAAACGATGTGGTATGGAGTTAGTTCTATTGCCGCAAGATTTATTAATTACCTGCTTACTCCATTTCTCACTTATACACTCGCAAAAACAAGTGACTATGGAAAAATGAGCCTGATTTATGCGGCTGTTCCGATACTTAACGTAATATTTACTTATGGCTTCGAAACAGCATTTTTTCGTTTTGCTGCACGCAAGGAATACAAAAGCAGCTTATACAATACTGCTGCCCTTTCTTTGATATTTTCGACAATTTTATTTACCACGCTGCTTTGGCTTGTAAGAGATTCTTTTGCTCACATCGTAGGTTTAAGTGATGTACCATCCATTGTTTATATAAGTATTTTTGTAATTGCATTTGATGCATTAAGCATTATTCCCTTTGCTAAGCTGCGACTTGAAGAACGACCCCGAAAGTATGCGTTGATAAAAGTTGGCGGCATTTTATTAAATATATTTTTCACGTGGTTTTTTGTCGGCTATTGTCCTGCCCATCCTTCACAGGTATCCAATTCTTTTTTGATTTTCATATATAAGGATGACGTTAATCCCATTGTGTATGTGTTATTGGCGAATCTTTTCCAGGCGATCTTCACATTGCTGTTATTGGGCAGTGAAATTTCCTCCATCAGGTTTAAGTTCAACGTTCGTTTATGGAAGGAAATGTTAGTGTATTCTCTGCCTCTTATCATTGTAGGAATGGGAGGAGTAATTAATGAAACATTTGATCGGCTGATGTTGAGATGGTGGTTACCTGGCACGGTTGTTTTTAAGGAACAACAGGTAGGTATTTATTCGGCGTGTTATAAATTAGCAATACTCATAACCTTATTTATACAGGCTTTCAGGTTAGGCGCTGAACCATTTTTTTTTAAACAGGCAGAAGACCAAAATCCTCAAAAGATATATGCCCGGGTGATGAAATTCTTTGTTATCATCATAACTATTATGTTTCTTTTTGTAAGCCTCTATATTCCTTTATGGAAAGTTTTTATCGGCCCTAAGTATTGGTCAGGTTTAAATGTAGTGCCCATATTACTATTAGCAAATATTTTTTTGGGTATTTATTATAATTTATCCATTTGGTATAAGCTTACCCATAAAACTATTGCAGGCGCCTATATAACGCTTATCGGCTCCGCTATAACGCTGGCTATAAATTTTATTTTCATTCCTTACTTTGGATATACGGCTTGTGCCTGGGCTACATTTTTTTGTTATGGCACCATGATGGTAATTTCATTTATATGGGGTCAAAAAGATTACCGCATTCCTTATGCATGGAAAAAGTTGTGTGCTTACATTGTGATCGTTGTTATTTTGTTTTTTATACATAGTACAGTCGTATATTTTTTCCCGGGGATAATTGTTAGTATCGTAGCTGCAACTTTGCTATTACTGCTTTATATGTGGTTTATCTTTGTTGTTGAACAAAAAGAATTACGAAGAATTCCGCTGTTGAAAAAATTTATGCCGGATGATAAACTGGTTAAGCAAAATACATAATGGTTTTCTGCGTTGAAAAGATTCTTAAAAAAAATATTAGGTCCATTATTAACAAGGCTTGCAGCCAGTGCCGCGGCGCCTGATAAAAAAGAAGTTTTTAAATCGCTGACCAAACTCCTGGACAGTTTACATAAAAAAGATACCAGCCGGGGCCTTATTCTTAACGCAGATTTTTATAAAGATAGATTTATTGTTTTTAGCGATCATCATAAAGGAAACAAAGATGCCGGTGATGATTTTGCATCCAATGAAAAAAATTATTTGGCAGCACTCGATTTTTATTACAGTAATAAATTTATTTATATCAATCTTGGCGATAGTGAAGAATTATGGAAATATAAACCTGAGCAGGTTATTTCTAAAAATGTGAAAGCTTTGCAATCAGAAGCAAGATTTCATGAGCAAAAAAAATATTATAAAACTTTCGGAAATCACGATCTCACATGGAAAAATAAAATTGATGTAGATATTTGGTTTAAAAAAATTTTCAGGCTGCCTTTGCCGGTTTACGAAGGCTTAGTTATAAGGACTCTGGTTGAAAACAAATCGTTATCGGTTTTTTTAACTCACGGGCACCAGGGAGATAAAATGAGCGACAACAATGCTTTCAGCACATGGATCGTAAGTCATATCTGGCGGCCATTGCAGCGTTACCTTGCAATAAATGTGAATACACCCGCAAAAGATTATGTACTACGTGACAGGCACAATATAATCATGTATGAATGGAGCAGTAGGAAAAATAATTTGTTGCTGATAACAGGCCACACGCATAAACCCGTTTTTGCATCGGGTTTATATTCAAATCATCCGAGTAATAATATTCCCTTGAAGACAGAAACAAGTAACAATAAAAAGTTGAAGCCGACCTATTTTAACAGCGGCTGTTGTTGCTACAACGACGATGATATTACAGGTATTGAAATAGCTGATGGCAAAATAAGTCTTGTCAAGTGGCATTGGGAGGAAGGACTTTCAAAAAGGGTGGTGCTTGAGGAAAGGGAATTAAATAAACTTATAAATGATTTGTAATTTTTTGGTGTAAATATCAATCATCATCATCTTTCGTTTCGCTAACTTTTACAAATGCGGCCCTTTTTGGAGAAGGCACTACACTGTTAATTCCCTTAATTCCTTTCCACAAAACTTCATTAAATTCAGCATCATTGATTGCATCTTCTTTTGAAAAATTAAAAGCTGCACTTTTTTCAGAAAGCTCATTTGTGGCCACATTTTTCTCAGTAATATCAACTCGTGCTGGCAAATGATTGAAAGCTGTTGTATCGGCAGCAGAAGTAAAGCAGCGCCACAAGGGGGTTGCTGCGGCATCATATTGGCTCATTGGTGGCAGGCCTAAGATTAGCTCTATTGTTCTTAATAAGCCTGTTGTTGTATAAAGAGTATGGTCAACAAAATGCCTTTTCACATAAGGCCCGGCAAGGTAAGCAGTACTCCTGTGGGCATCTACATGATCAGGTCCATCCTGGGCATCATCCTCAACAAAAATCACCAGGCTTTGTTTCCAAACAGGGCTTTTACTCAGGTAGTCAATAAACATTCCTACAGAAAGATCATTATCTGCTACATGAGCAAATGGTGTTGGCCGGCCTTTCGAAAGACCTTCAGTATGATCATTAATAAGTCGTAAAGTATTAAGGCTCGGAAGAGCATTTACGCTTACCAGTGAGTCGAAGTCTCTTTTCCATTGACCTACCCTTGTGGTATCTCTCACGTGCTGATCCCAGCTGGTGAAATAAGGACAAAAATGGTTTTCCAGCACAGGTAAATTGGGTTTGTAATTATCAGCAAATTCTCCGTAAGTACGATAGCTTACTCCTGCACGCTTACAATAACTCCAGATAAATCCGTTTTTATTGTTGGCAATTTCTCTGGTGCCCTCACCGTCATAGGTTCCACCGCGGCCTCCATAACTTGTCACCCAGTTTTTTTCAAGATAGTCATTTGCGTAACCGCCCAGGCTCCAGTTATGGCCATCGGCACTCACTTCGGCGTTTACGTAAAAATTATCCAGCAGCACAAATTCTCTCGCGAGTTTGTGTTGATTAGGTGTAATTTTTTCTCCGAATAAGACAAGACTTGTATCACCATTTCCTTCCTTTATATCGCCCAATACCTGGTCGTATGTGCGGTTTTCCTTTATAATGTAGAATACATATTTTATTGGCGAAGAATCTCCTACTTTCTCCGGGATCGGGTTATTTTGTTCTCCTTTCGATACTGTTTCTTTTTCTTTAGTATAAGGAGTATTTTCATAAACCTGTCGTGAATAGTTAGACAATTTTTCTGCATCGGGAATATTAATAATGCTCATTGTACCAATAAAAAGACCACCGATATATTGTACTTCTTTTACTTTAGCGGTATCTCCAGCCTGGTAAATCACATTTTCGTTTTTCCCTACTGGATTGGGGCCGTCAGGATTTGCAAACGATGAAAATCCTTTTCCGTTGGTTACATAAATTTTGTTGCCAATTGCTTTAACGCAGGTGGGGTACCACCCGGTCGGTATAAACCCTTTCGATTTACTGTTTCCCGGCTCGCTTACGTCGAAAACCGCCAGGCAATTGTTATCTGCATTGGCAATATATAAAGTTTTTTCATCAGGGCTTAACGCAAGGCCATTGGTTGTTGAACCCTGTGGGGCATCAGGATATAATGATGAGGTCAATGTTTCAATTACTTTTTTTGATGGAACATCGACCACTGAAACTGAATTATCATTTGCGTTGGCGACAAAAAGATACCTGCCGCTTTTAGTCAAACAAATATCATTTGGATGACTGCCTGTCTGTATACTGTCAGTAATTTTTTTGCTAAGGGTATTGAATATATACAATCTGCCACAACCCCAGCAGCTGATGTATAATTCATTTTTATCGGGAGACAAAAGGCATGTGTAAGCTTCGCCTTCCAACCGATATTGACCCTTTATCTTTTTGGTTTTAGTATCAAGAATGTACAATGAATTGTTGTCTTTCGTAACGACATACAAAAGATGTTGCTTGTCATCCAAATCAATTCCCGTTGGAGAAATCCTGTTAGGCCATTTATCACCGAGTTTTAATGAGTCTTTTAATACCAGTTTTTTGTTCCTTATAGCATATTTCAGTATCCAATTATCATTACCACCTGCCGCATATAAAAATTTTTCATCTGCGCTGAATTTTAATCCCACCCAGCATTTATCTACTTCAATATTGTCTGTTATTTTTCCTGTAGAAACATTTATTAATTGAATGCTTTGGGTACTTTGGCCATTGTTGGTAACTGCGATTAATTTTTTTGAATTGCTTACGGCCATATTAAGTGGGAGATCCCCGAGCAGGTAACCATGCCCGGCGGGTGTAAGGCTCCATCCGTTTGGCAGCATAATTCTGTTAGAGGTGTCTGTGGATTTTTGTGCCGTAGAGATGTGGCTAAACAGCATAAAGAAAAAAAATAAAACCGGGATATTTTTCATTTAAAGCCAGATTTTGTATGTGTAAAATTACAATGTTTATAGCGGCATGATATTCATTTCAACCAAAAGGAGATGTTTCTAAATATTGCCGAATCATAGTTTGCTTTTTGACTGTATCTCCTTACCTTTGCCGCCAAATTAAAACTGATTTAATTTAATTAAGTATATGGCAAGCACCGGAAAGATAAAACAGATAATAGGCGCCGTTGTCGACGTGCAATTTTCAGAAGAAAACAAGCTTCCTGAAATTTTTCATGCACTTGAAATAACGAGGCCTAATGGAGATAAGCTAATCCTTGAAGTTCAACAGCACCTGGGTGAGGATAGCGTTCGTTGCATTGCTATGGATGGTACTGAAGGCTTAAGGAGAGGGATAGAAGTCGTGGATCTCGGTTCTCCAATATTAATGCCGGTTGGTGAAAAAATTAACGGCCGCTTATTCAACGTAACCGGCGATGCTATTGACGGCTTGCCACAGGTGAGCAAGGAAAATGGCCGCCCGATACATGCCAAGCCCCCTTTATTTGAAAATTTAAGTACCGCTACGGAAATTTTATTTACAGGAATAAAAGTTATCGATCTTATCGAGCCCTATGCCAAGGGTGGTAAGATTGGCTTGTTTGGTGGTGCAGGAGTTGGTAAAACAGTGCTGATACAGGAGCTTATTAATAATATTGCAAAGGCATATAGTGGCTTGTCAGTTTTCGCAGGAGTAGGTGAGAGAACACGTGAGGGCAACGATCTGTTGCGTGAAATGATTGAAGCTGGTATCATGAATTATGGTAAAAAGTTTATTCATAGTATGGAAGAGGGCGGATGGGATCTCGATTCGGTTAATATGGAGGACTTAAAGGATTCAAAAGCCACTTTTGTGTTTGGGCAAATGAATGAACCACCGGGTGCAAGAGCAAGAGTTGCATTGAGCGGACTTACTGTGGCCGAATATTTCCGCGATGGTGATGGTACAGGAAAAGGAAAAGATATTTTGTTTTTTGTTGATAATATATTTCGTTTTACCCAGGCAGGTTCAGAAGTATCTGCTTTGCTTGGAAGAATGCCGAGCGCTGTGGGTTACCAGCCCACATTGGCTACCGAAATGGGATTGATGCAGGAAAGGATTACATCAACACGTAATGGTTCCATTACTTCAGTGCAGGCAGTATATGTTCCCGCTGATGACTTAACGGATCCTGCCCCGGCAACAACCTTTGCGCACCTTGATGCTACAACCGTATTAAGCAGGAAGATTGCTGATCTTGGAATCTACCCGGCTGTGGATCCTTTGGATTCAACCTCAAGAATTTTGACTCCTCTGATTGTGGGCGATGAGCACTATGATTGCGCCAACAGGGTGAAGCGCACATTACAGCGTTACAAAGAGCTGCAGGATATTATTGCCATACTTGGGCTTGACGAACTGAGCGATGAAGATAAACTAACGGTGAGCCGTGCACGCCGTATTCAGCGTTTTCTTTCCCAGCCATTTCATGTGGCAGAACAGTTTACCGGATTGAAAGGAGTGCTCGTGTCAATAGAAGATACTATTCGTGGTTTTAATGCAATCATGGATGGTGAAGTTGATGAATATCCGGAAGCGGCATTTAACCTTGTCGGTAGTTTGGAGGATGCTATTGAAAAGGGTAAAAAAATGATGGAAGCAGCACAGGCTTAACTATTTTATATGAATTTAGAAATTCTCACACCAGATAAAAAAATTTTTAGCGGAGAAGTCTATGGTGTTCAGCTTCCCGGTATTGCAGGAATGTTTGAAGTGCTCGAAAAACATGCTCCTCTGGTAAGCGCACTAAAGGAAGGCAAGCTAAAAATTTTAAAAGATAAAAACTCAACTTCTCTCTACAATATTCAAAGCGGTTTTGTTGAGGTGCTAAACAATACTACCACGGTATTGGTTGAGGGAGCAAAAGAAGCCTGATAGATATATCTCGAATATTTGAACCCCGCAAACTATGTCGGGGTTTTGTTTTTTATATCCCTTTCAATTTATTTGCTTTTTAAAATGCAACAATGCCAATGCCGTCAGAGGTAAAAGCAATAACCCAAAAAATGAGAACAGACTGTCTGTTACAAAAAATACAACCAGGGTGATTATCAAAATGTAAAAAGGGTAAATAAAAAATAATGATCCTGTCATTATAGAATCGTAGTGATCTTCAGCTTTGTCTTTTATAATTAAATGAATTGAATAGTATAATGGGAAATGAAAAATGTACCCGATAATAGCGGGAATAGCCAGCAGTAATTTTTTTATTAATGGCTGTGGAACGTAAAAGTATTTTTTAAGTGCGCTATTATCTTTACCGGTTATCTCGAAAACCAGGTTTTGTAATTGGGGGCGTAAATCTCCATTAAATTCCATTATGGCTTTTCCTCCTGTAGATGCGGTACTAAACTTTTCTTTGGTGATGATACTACCAAAATTTAAGAACAGGTTTTTTCCGAATGTTCTGAAACAACTATAATTAATTCCTAACGGCAAAATCCTCAAAGGAGTATCGTTTTTCCACGCTGCTAATGCTAGTCGGGCTGTTCCTTTTTTTAAAGGCCTCAAATGCCATTCATTAATACACCTTCCCTCACTAAATATGAGTACAATTCCATTGTTTTTGAATATATGTTGACATGCTTCGAATGTTGTATAGTTATGTTCCAGGTTTTCTACACCTTCACTTACCCTATATACAGGAAGCATATTAAAAGACATAAGAATTTTCGCAACTAATTTCCATTTGAATACATCACCCCTTGTTAATGAATAAACGGGATTTTTAAATAACGTAGCTACAATAACGGCATCTAAGAACGAGTTAGGATGGTTGGATGCGATGAGCAAAGGCCCTGTCTCGGCAAGCATGCTTTTGTTGTTAATGATAATATTGCGACAGTAAAAATGGATGAAGAGCCTTGCAGGAAATAATAAGAGTTTGTAAAGCAACCTATTTAATTAAGTATACGTAAACTTATGTTTGGCAATAAGTGTTTTGAAGAACGGTGTGTTATTTGTGCCGGATGTAAACCTTCCTGTCATTTTTATAATAATATCTTCCACCACCGGAACCAATTAAAACCGGCTCGCCGTGAGGACCTGCTAATTCAGGATCCATAAACTTCTTTTTTTTCTTTTTGGTTTCCTTTTCCATAAACATTGCGAAAACACCGAAACACATAACACAAACAATAAGAGCTAAATTTTTCATGCAAAATTTTTTTGATGTAAAATTACAATTGTTATTAGTTCAGTTGCGGATCAATAGGAAAGTTGATCATCATTTCGTAATCGCCTCCAAGATGCTTCAAAGAGTTTTTCCAAATATCCTCAGGCTTTGTATCAAAAATCAATTCTCGTGTAGCCTTAACTGTTAGCCAACTTTGTTCCTTAAGTTCGTTATTCAATTGTCCTTCGCTCCATCCGCTATATCCTATAAAAAATCGAATATGTTTACTGTTGACATCATTGTTTTTCAGGTTGATCAGAAGACTTTCAAAATTACCTCCCCAATAAACATCTTCAAGAACTTCTTCTCCTCCGCTGATCAGTTGAGGATACTGATGCAAAAAATGTAATGCATCCTTCTGTACCGGCCCACCCTGGTATACCGGAAGCGCTTTTATCTCGAGCTCAGGAATAAGTTCTTTAAGATTTTTTGGAAATTTTTTATTTAGTACAAAACCAAAGCTTCCTTCATCAGTGTGCTCGCAAAGGAAAATTACGGTCCGGGTAAAATTCGGATCCTTTAAAAAAGGGTTTGCTATTAATAAAACGCCTCTTGCAGGAGAAATCATAATTCTAAATTAAATTTATTTGCTGAAAAATTATTTTATCAATATCTTATTTTAATAAAAAAGAAAAGATAAGAGTTAGTTAAAGTTTGCAAGTAAGCTTTTTAAGCTACTTTTTCGCAATTGCTAAGTTTAAATTTGCTTTGCATGAAAAAAATTTTCCCCATTATTACCATACTGGTTTTTGTCTCGCTGCTCGGTGTAATTTTTTCCCAGGTTTTATGGATAAAGGAATCCCTGAAAGCAAAAGAACAACAGTTTGAGGAAAGTATGACTATAGTTACCGCCAATGCAGGCAATGATCTTGTGGAAGAAAAAGGAAATCTTTCTCCTTTTGACGGTAAAAAAGGCACCGATCTTCTTTTTCCTTTAAATGTATTTTCATCTTCAATTGCACACAAGTTTACCAGGGAGCAATTGAGAGCTCGGATTAAAAAGGCTTTTGAAAAAAGTAATATCAGGGATGTAGATTTTGAATTCGCTATCACAACAACGTCAATGATTGGCGACGAGTTACAATCAAAAAATTTTTATGAAGCATACCAGGATAGCAATAGTAACAGGGCGTTCGTTTATCCCCTTGAATCTCCCAGTGGAAGCCTTGCTGAAGGTCTCTCACCACAGGAGTTATTAATAATTGTTGTTCCACACGTTAATACTATAATATGGAAGCAAATGTATTGGATGGTGATAGTCGCCGTAATTTTCACATTTATTATTTTCGCGGCATTTTTTATTACGATAAGAGCCCTTTTAAATCAAAAAAAATTAAGCGAGATAAAATCTGATTTCATAAATAATATGACCCATGAATTTAAAACGCCGCTCGCTACCATTTCATTGGCAGTAGATGCTTTAAAAAACGAGAAAGTTATTAATGACCGGGCGAAAATGAACTATTTCTCGGGGATCATAAAAGATGAAAATAAGAGAATGAATAAGCAGGTGGAAACAATATTACAGGCCGCATTACTTGATAAGCAGGAAATTCAACTTAATGAAACCGAAGCTCATGCTCACGATCTCATTCATACAGTCGTGAATAATATCAATCTCCCACTTGCACAAAAGAACGGCAAAATAGAAATACATCTCGATGCGACTAATGATTTAATTATGGCAGATGAAGTTCACTTTACAAATATTATCAACAACCTTTTAGACAATGCAATAAAATATTCCAAAGAAGATCTTCTGATTAAATTATCAACCAGTAATTTTAATAACCACATTCGTATCAAAATAGAGGATAACGGAATAGGTATGAATAAAGAAACTCTTCACAGGATTTTTGAAAAATTCTACAGGGCACACACCGGTAACATACATAACGTAAAAGGATTTGGGCTTGGCCTTAGCTATGTGAAAACGATTGTAGATGCGCATAAAGGGAAAATAAAAGCAGAAAGTACTTTAGGAAAAGGAAGTTGCTTTATAATAGACCTGGTGACGGTAAAAGCGGAACACAATACTAACCGTTCTTAAATCTTTTCGCCAGCGGAACTACTAACTTTAGTGCGCTGCACGAATTATCGACCGCACAAACTTTCACATCCACCAAATCATTTTGCAAAGCATAATTTCTTATGATGTCTTCTGTGACATCGGTCGCGATTCCTGAACTTTTCTTATACCAGGAAACCCAGATTATGGTAGTGGGTTTAGTTAAAGCTTTTAATTTTTTCATTTCAGTTTCAAAACTCTTCCGTGTTTTTACAAACAAGTGAATAAAATCCGGTTTATCACTTCTTTTACAAAATTGGCCGGAAATATCTTTTTCGAGCAGATAAAAGTAATTACCAGGTGCACCAATAACGATTACACTCATGTCTTCTGTCAGTCCGAGTTTTTTTAGTAAAGGGTTTCCTGAATACCCAGCTGAAGCCATAGATTTTCAAATATCCACAAGATATTAACTTCAATCCACATCTAATTCACATCGAAAAAATTCCGAAAGCTACCAAACCTATATCTCGCCTCAATTTCAGGGCGTGAATAAAAAAGTTATAGAAAAAAGTGTTGTCAAGTGGGAAAAAGTGTTATTTTGTGGAAATTCTCGTTTAAATAATTCTAATTCATTCATAATGATAGGCTTTATAGGTGAGTTTGAAGCTACATTAGATGCAAAAGGACGCTTTTTGTTCCCAATCGGTTTTAAGAGACAGTTACCGGAAAAAGATGCCGAGCCCTTTGTTTTAAACAGAGGATTTGAAAAATGTCTGAGTTTATACACATCTAAAAGTTGGGGACCCATATTTTCTGAATTGAGCGACCTGAATGATTTTGACCCTAAAGTAAGGCAATTTAAACGGTATTTTCTGAACGGTGCTACCCAGGTGAATCTCGACAACGCAGGTCGGTTGCTCGTACCAAAGAACCTGTTAGAATATGCCGGTCTTGAAAAAGACATTGTGTTGGTTTCAGCAATTGATAAAATCGAGATTTGGGATAAAATAAAATATCAACAGTTCTTTGAAACTTTTTCTCCGGAAGCATTTAGTGATTTGGCAAAAGAAGTAATGGCCGGCGATAAAATTGAAAAACCTTCATAATGCAGGAAGGCATATATCATGTGCCGGTTTTAGTAAATGAAGTTATCAATGGATTAAAAATGGATCCTTCGGGAATTTATGTCGATTGTACTTTCGGTGGCGGTGGCCATAGCGCTGCCATTCTTGAAAATCTAAATTCGCGGGGCAGGTTAGTAGCCTTTGACCAGGATGAGGAAGCCGTTAAAAATTTACCTATGGATGACCGCTTAATTTTTGTGCCACATAATTTTCGACACCTCCTGCGTTTTCTTCGTTTTCACAAAATTCCCGAGGTAAATGGTATTCTCGCGGATCTTGGGGTTTCCAGTCACCAGTTTAACGAGCCCGGAAGAGGTTTTTCAACACGTTTTGACTCACCTATGGATATGCGCATGAGTAAAAATGAAAAAAAAAATGCTGCTGACATAGTCGGCAACTACTCCGAAGAACGATTGCATCTCCTTTTTGAACAATATGGTGAAATAACTAATTCTAAGACTTTGGCGAAATTAATAGTTGAGGCAAGAAAGTCCAGATCATTGAATACCACAAATGATTTTAGAAATGCGCTTTACCCTATTGTAAAAGGAAATCCTGAAAAATATTTTGCCCAGGTTTTCCAGGCATTAAGAATTGAAGTAAACGATGAATTGGGAGCTTTAAAGGAGATGTTGCAACAGATGCCGGGTATTTTGAAAAGCGAAGGACGTGTTGCGATTATCACTTTCCACTCCCTTGAAGATAGGATAGTGAAAAATTTTTTTAAAAATGGAAATTTTAATGATGAGCAGCAAAAAGATTTTTATGGTACCAAAGAAAAAAATGATTTAAGAATAATAACTAAGAAACCTATTGTACCGTCAAGCGAAGAAATAAAAAGCAATCCAAGATCGAGAAGTGCAAAATTGAGAATTGCGGAGAAAATAAAAGTTTCAAAAAATTATTAGAAAGACACACTGACAATTCTTGCTAGATGAAGCAACAATCTAAAAAAAAGTACGGCACGTTAAAAGAATTCAAAAGGAAAAAAATGTTGCTGTATAATCGATGGATTGTAAAAAATATTCCATTTTATATTTTTTCAGCAGCGCTTGCTATAATATATATAGCAAATGGTCATTATGCAGATAAAACGATTAGAAAAATAAATTCGACCGCCAAACATTTGAAAGAGATGGAATATGAATTTAAAACAGTAAAGCGTGATGTTATATTCCGAAGTAAAGAAAGTGAGCTTGCAAAAGCAGTGGCCCCGTTGGGCCTGAAAGAATTATTGATACCACCGGTAAGGCTTACAGATAGCAGCAAAAAAAATTGATTAGTTAAAAATTTGAATACAAAATAAAATTGGATGTAAAAAAAGATATATTATGGCGTGTGTATTTATGTTTCCTCGGCATAATTATGCTTGGCGTTATTATCCTGGGAAGAGCCATTTATATTCAAAGGGTGCAGGGTGCTTATTGGAACAGTATTAGTAATACCCAGCATTTGAAATATATGGATATAAATGCTGAACGTGGAACGATTTATAGTGAGGACGGAAATATGTTAAGTACCTCCATTCCTGTTTTTGATGTGTATGTTGATTTTATGGCAGATGGTCTTCGCGAGAAAAACGGAAAAAGATTTTATGATAACCTCGACTCGCTCAGTATTTCACTTTCAAGGTTATTCGGAGATGCATCTGTGAAATCTTACAGGAAGCTTTTAGTTACAGCTTATAAAAGCAAGGCAAGATATTATGCCCTTAAAAAGAAAATTTCTTTTGAAGACTATTGTTCATTGAGAGATTTTCCATTGGTTAAGCAGGGCCGTAATAAGAGTGGGTTTATTATAGAAGTAAGGGACAATAGGGTAAACCCTTATGTGCTTCTTGCAAACCGAACAATTGGACTCTCAAGAGGGGACACTACAAAAAATGTTGGGCTCGAAAGGTCTTATGACAGCCTGTTAAAAGGTCAAACCGGCAGCCGTCTTATGCGATACATTGCCGGAGCATATGTTCCTGTGGATGGTGCTGAGATAGAACCTGAAAATGGTAAGGACATTATAACCACTATAGATACATATATACAGGATGTAGCAGAAAATGCCCTCATGAAAATGATGGTTGAAAACAACTCATTGCATGGAACGTGTATAGTAATGGAAACCCATACGGGTAAAATAAAAGCAATTGCCAATCTTGGCAGAAGGCCTGACGGGGAATATATTGAAGATTATAACTATGGACTTGGTAAAAAAACAGAGCCTGGTTCGGTATTTAAGCTCGCAACACTATTATCTCTTCTTGAAGATAAATATGTTGATACCGGAAGTATTGTTGATTGTGAAGGAGGCATAAAATCTTTTCACGGGCTAAGAATCAGGGATTCTCACTCAGGCACAGGCAGTATTACAGTTAAGCATGCTTTTGCCATTTCATCCAATGTTGCTTTTGCGAAACTCGCTGATGAATTTTACCAAACACATCCGCAGAAATTTTATGATCATCTTCACCATCTTCGGCTTGATACAGTCACCGGGATTGATATTGTAGGAGCAGCGGTGCCACTCATAAAAAAGCCCACAAGCAAATACTGGACAAAGACGACCATCCCTTTTATGGCTCATGGATATGAAGAATTGGTAACGCCTCTTCATTTGTTGATGGTATACAATGCCATAGCTAACAATGGCAAAATGATGAAGCCCTACCTGGTAAATTCAATCAGGGAAACGGGTATTGAAATTAAATCATTTGAACCGGAAGTATTAGTTGATAAAATATGTAGCGATGCGACATTGGGTAAATTAAAAAAATGCTTATTAGGCGTTATTGAGGAAGATCATGGAACCGGCCATGCACTTAAAAGCGACCAGTACAGATTTGCCGGCAAAACAGGCACTGCGGTAACGGCAATGGATAATCGCGGTTACAATAAGAGTTCAAAAATTTATCAATCTGCATTCATCGGATACTTCCCTTTTGATAATCCGAAATATAGTGTAGCAGTAGTAATTCAAAACAGCAGTGAATCAAGGTGGGCTTACGGCGGCGTTGTTTCCGGACCGGTATTTAGAGAAGTTGCCGATAAAATATATGCGGAGAAAATTGGTGGCGAGCCGTTGAATAAATTACCGGATGAGATTGGAAACAGCGCCTATAAATTTTTTGGATTAAAAACAGACGTTAATAGAATTTTAAACACCCTTAACTATCCGTTGATGGACTCTTCAAGTGACGGTTCATGGAGATCGACGGTTGTTAATAATGGCCGTGCAGAATTGAATTCAGTTTATAACACACCGGCTCCGGCAAATAAAGTACCTGACGTTATGGGTCTTGGGTTAAAAGATGCTGTGTACTTGTTGGAAAATCTCGGATTAAAAGTAGCGGCGAAAGGCAAAGGAAAAGTAATTTATCAATCGTTAGCACAGAACTCAGATTTTCATAAAGGAGAATCAATAAACCTTCATTTGAATTAATGGCATTATTAGATCAAATATTATATAAAGTAAATATTCTCTCCGTTGCTGGAACGACTATAACTGAAATAAAT
This sequence comes from uncultured Chitinophagaceae bacterium, assembly GCA_963798665.1. GTDB lineage: Bacteria > Bacteroidota > Bacteroidia > Chitinophagales > Chitinophagaceae > Ginsengibacter. Next base: position 422,309 of record CAWCUN010000009.1, read on the forward strand.
GAATTACAAACCGATTCTCGCAAGGTAAATCCCGGTAATTGTTTCATTGCCATAAAGGGCACTCTTACTGACGGACATTCTTATATTGATACTGCCATAGCTAACGGCGCTTCTGTAATAATTTGCGAAGCTCTGCCGGCAAATACAGATACGAAGGTTCAATATATAGTTGTTGAAAACAGTGCAGCCGCTGCAGGTATCATGGCCCACAATTTTTATGGACAATTAACAGAAAAGATCAGGCTTGTTGGCGTAACCGGTACGAATGGAAAGACAACAATAGCAACACTGCTGTTTAATTTATTTTCCGCCTTAGGATATAAATGTGGACTTATAAGCACAGTACAAAACCAGGTCGCAGCTAAAATATTGCCATCAACCCATACTACCCCTGATGCAATTACTCTTAATAAATTAATTGCTGATATGGTTACTGATGGATGTTCGCATGTGTTTATGGAAGTAAGCTCTCATGCTATTGATCAGCATCGTGTAGAGGGATTACGCTTTGCCGGAGGAATTTTCAGCAACATTACGCATGATCATTTGGATTATCATAAAACCTTTGATGAATACATAAGGGTAAAAAAGCAATTTTTTGATTCATTGCCATCAGCATCATTTGCACTTAGCAATGCCGATGATAAAAGAGGCGCTGTAATGCTCCAGAATACCAAGGCAAAAAAATATTTATACAGCCTTAAAACGATGGCAGATTTCAAAGGTAAAATTATTGAGAACACTTTATCCGGCCTTGTGCTCATGATAAACGATGTAGAAGTGCATTGCAGGTTGATAGGTGCTTTTAATGCATATAATCTTTTGGCAGTTTTTGGCGCGGCCGCTTGTTTGGGAGAAGATAAGCAAAGGACTTTGCAGATACTTAGCAGTCTTTCAGGCGCAGAAGGCAGATTTGATTATATGATTTCTGCAGTTGAAAAAGTGATTGGAATTGTTGACTATGCGCACACGCCGGATGCATTGCTTAACGTATTGGCAACAATAAAAAATCTGAAGCAAAGTGAAGAAAAAGTTATTACTGTAGTGGGATGTGGGGGTAATCGTGATAAAACAAAGCGTCCTGTTATGGCAGAGGTTGCTTGTGAATACAGTGATAAAATAATTTTTACATCTGATAATCCGCGGAATGAAGATCCTCATCAGATAATTAAAGATATGGAAGAAGGTGTGCCGGTGGTAGCACGTAAAAAATATATATCAATTGTTGACAGGAGAGAGGCTATTAAAACAGCGGTGAATTTTGCGCAACGGGAGGACATTGTTTTGGTTGCAGGGAAAGGACATGAAAAATACCAGGAAATAAATGGGGTAAAGTATGACTTTGATGATAAAAAAATATTAGGAGAAATGTTTGAATTAATGGAGAAATAGAAACGATAAAGGCACTCTATAAAAAAATTAATGCTCTATCAACTTTTTGAATGGTTTTCTAAAACCGGGATAAAATTTCCAGGTAGTGGATTATTTCATTTCATAACATTCCGGGTATTGGTTGCGGTGCTTTTGTCACTTTTGATAACAACGGTGTATGGCAAAAGGCTTATTAATATTTTAAGAAGAAAGCAGATAGGAGAATCAGTGAGGGAATTAGGACTGGCGGGTGAAAAGATGAAATCAGGAACACCTACGATGGGCGGTATTATTATTTTACTGGCAATATTAATTCCCACGTTGCTACTGGCCGATCTTAATAAGGCATATGTAAGACTTATGATTTTATGCACCATTTGGCTGGGAATTATAGGCTTTATAGATGACTATCTGAAAATAAAAGCAAGACGCATTGCAAAGGCAAAAGGAGAAACTTACAGAAAGAATGATGCAGATGGCCTTGCGGGCAAATTTAAAATATTTGGACAGGTTATGCTGGGGATTATTATTGGGTCCACTTTATACTTTAACCCAAACGTTGTGGTAAAACGCGAAATTATAACAGATAATACAGCAACCCAGCAAACGCTGCAACGTGGCGAGCACAAGCTCGGTGAAGACACTGTAATTACTGATGGAAAAATTCACCGCTTCGTTACGGTTAAAACACCAATAACAACAATTCCATTTGTAAAAACACATGAGTTTAATTATGCAAAGTTATTACCGGAGAAGTGGGAAAATTTTACATATATACTGTACATTCTTATAGTAATATTTATCGTAACCGCGGTTTCCAACGGCGCAAATATTACTGATGGCCTTGATGGGCTTGCCACCGGTGTAAGTGCAATAATTGGGTTGGGCCTGGGAGTATTTGTTTTTGTAAGCGGCGATGTGCGCATCGCAGAGTATCTCAATATAATGTACATACCCAACCTGAGTGAATTATCAATTTTTATTGCGGCATTTGTTGGAGCGTGTGTTGGGTTTCTATGGTATAATGCGTACCCGGCGCAAGTCTTTATGGGCGACACCGGCAGTCTTGCATTGGGAGGAATCATCGCATCACTGGCAATCATAGTTCGTAAGGAGCTATTGATCCCTATTTTTTGCTTCGTGTTTCTGGTAGAAAATTTAAGTGTAATGATACAGGTTACTTATTTCAAATACACAAAAAAAAAATATGGAGAGGGGAAAAGAGTTTTTTTAATGAGCCCCTTGCATCATCATTATCAAAAGTTGGGATATCACGAGAGTAAAATAGCGGTGCGTTTTTGGGTAGTAACAATTTTATCGGTGGTGTTTGCAGTGGTTACGTTAAAGCTGAGATAATGGTATGAGGACATGTAAATATGATTTGTCTTTATGAAAACTTCTTTTATCAGAAGGTATTAACTCTGGTGAACAAAAAGTAGACATTCTGAATCCAATGATGACAGTTCTTATGACCTGTCGAATTCATACCGTTGAAGAACCAATTTTTTTTAATTGACCGTATCCAATTAAAAAGAGAATGAAAAAAAAGGTAGTAATACTTGGAGCCGCAGAAAGTGGCGTGGGAGCAGCATTGCTGGCACAGCAAAACGGGAATGAAGTTTTTGTGAGTGATGCTTCTTTAATCAATTCAGTTTTTAAAAATGAACTTGTCTCAAGCGGAATTGATTTTGAAGAAGGGGGACATAACGATAAAAAAATTTACGAGGCTGACCTCGTGGTGAAAAGTCCGGGCATACCAGAGAAAGCAGAGATTGTAAAGGAGTTGCGGAAAAAAAATATAGAAATCATAAGCGAGATAGAATTAGCCTATGAATCTAAAGGAGATAGTAAAATTATAGCAATCACAGGCAGCAATGGAAAAACCACAACTACAGCAATGGTATACCATATCTGTAATGTTGCTGAACTGGATTGTGCGATCGTTGGAAATATAGGGTTTTCGTTTGCAAGGCAGGTGGCATCAGAACCAAAAAAAGTGTATGTGGCAGAGATAAGTTCTTTTCAGCTTGATGATATAAAAACATTCAGACCAGATGTGGCAATATTAACTAATATAACTGAAGATCACCTCGACAGGTATGAATACAGTTTTGAAAATTATATAAAAAGCAAATTCAACATCATAAAAAATCAAACGGGAAAAGATGTATTTATTTATAACGCAGATGACGAAATAACTAGTAAGTACTTAAAAAAATTTTTAAACGGAACTAACCCATTACCAATTAGTATGAGAAAATCATTACCGGAAGGCGCTTACATCACCAATGCGGAGATGCACATAAAGTGGCAAAATGAGGAGATGACAATGAGCGTGGAAGATTTTGCAGTTAAAGGGAAACATAATCAATATAACACAATGGCTGCAATGCTTGCGGCAGTTGTGATGGACATAAGAAAGGAAAAAATAAGAGAGGCTGTTCAAACATTTGAAAGTCTTGAGCACAGGATGGAAACAGTAGCGACAATAAGAGGTGTTGAATTCATTAATGACAGCAAAGCAACTAATACTAACAGTACATGGTATGCGCTCGAGAGCATGACAAAGCCTACAATTTTGATTTTGGGTGGAATTGATAAAGGAAATGATTACTCATTTATAAAAGACCTTGTAAAGGAGAAAGTGAAGGCAATCGTGTGTATGGGAATCGACAATCGGAAAATACATGAGGCATTTGGCAAAGAAGTAGAGTTAATCGTTAATACAGATAATGCAAAAGACGCAGTACAGGCTGCCTTTCATTTTGCTGACAAAGGTGATGTAGTATTATTATCTCCGGCATGTGCCAGTTTTGATTTATTTAAAAATTATGAAGACAGGGGCAGGCAATTTAAAGAAGCGGTGAAGGATTTATAATTGCGAGGGTTCAGATTTTGAACTTTAAAATGTGAAAAATATAAAAAATAAGCTTTATAACTATAGAAGTTGGTATCTCCCGGAAACACGGCAATATGAATGACAAAAAAAATATATTAACAAACACATTTTCTTCAGCCACTACTGTAACCGGTAATCTTTTTAGCCGTACCAGGGGTGACAAGGTAATTTGGGCAATTGTGATTTTGCTTACTATGGTAAGCATTCTTGTAGTGTATAGCAGTGTTGGCTCCCTGGCATACAAGATGAACAAAAGCACGGAAAGTTATTTGTTTAAGCAGGTAGGTTTTATCGCACTGGGCGTAATTATTATCTACTTTGCGCATAGAGTAAACTATACTATCTATTCACGTGTTGCCACTATTTTATTTCTGATTTCAATACCGCTATTGTTCTATACCCTAAAATTTGGAAGCAGCATTAACGATGCCAATCGCTGGATAAAACTCCCGGTTATTAACATGACCTTTCAAACATCTGACCTGGCAAAGCTTGGTCTTTTTATGTATATGAGCAGGCAATTAAGTCGCTGCCAGAATGTAATTAAAGATTTTAAAAAGGGATTTCTACCCCTGATCGTTCCCGTTATAATAATATGTGTATTGATTGCACCAGCCAATTTATCCACTGCAGTATTGATAGGAGGTATTGCACTTATGCTGATGTTTATCGGGAGAGTAAGGTTAAGGCACATCATGCTTGTAATTGGTAGTGCATTAGTACCCGTTATGATATTGGTGCTTTTTGCAACTCATTATTATGACAGTGAAGAACACGCTTCTAAAGAATTACCTGCGGTATTAACGGTTGGGAGAATGTCCACATGGATAAAACGTGTTCAGGATTTTATATACGCTGATAAAGAAGATGCGTCTTACCAGGTGCAACAAGCTAAAATCGCAATAGCAAAAGGTGGATGGTTAGGTAAAGGTCCCGGCAAAAGTGAGCAGAGAAATTTTTTACCACACCCTTATAGTGATTTTATATATGCAATCATAATTGAAGAATACGGTATCACGGGAGGAGCAATTATAATTTTTATTTACCTGTTTTTCCTGTTTCGAAGTATAAGAATTTTTCAACGATGTCCATATGCATTTGGTGCCTTCCTGGCTGTTGCATTGAGCTTTACCCTGGTTATCCAGGCAATGGTTAATATGGCGGTAAATGTGAACCTGTTTCCTACCACGGGTGTTACGCTGCCACTTATAAGTATGGGAGGCAGTAGCCTTTGGTTTACTTGTTTCGCCATAGGGATTATTTTGAGCGTTGCCAGGAATGTTGAACAGATGGAAGGTAGAGCAGCTCTTCGGGCAGTGGAGCAGGTAAATGAAACAACAGAGAAAAACGACGAAGAATGATTATGCCATGGAGAATGAAGATATAATTAATAAAATTAAAAATGTAATAGCTGGTAATGGAATCCGGATAATAATTGCAGGCGGGGGTACGGGAGGACATATTTTTCCTGCAATTGCAATTGCCGCGGAATTAGAAAAGCAAAATGAAGAAATTAAAATTTTATTTGTGGGTGCCAAAGGGAAAATGGAAATGGAAAAAATTCCGGAAGCAGGATATGAAATTATTGGTCTCACAATCGCAGGGTATAACAGAAGTTCTTTGATACGAAATATTAGTTTGCCGCTTAAACTGGTACAAAGTTTTTTCCAGGTAACGGGTATATTAAAAAATTTTAAACCTGATGCAATTTTAGGAGTGGGAGGTTATTCAAGCTTCCCTGTTTTAAGAGTTGCACAAGCACGCAAAATCCCAACTTTCATTCATGAAAGCAATTCCCTTCCCGGTAAGAGTAATATAATACTGGGTAAAAGAGCCACAAAAATTTTTGTGGCTTCTGAGGGAATGGGAAAATATTTTCCGGAAAATAAAATTGTTATAACGGGCAATCCTGTACGCAATATTTTTTTAGAAAAAATTTCAAAACAGGAGGCGCTTAAATTTTTTGGATTAAAACCCGGATTGAAAACAGTCTTAGTTATTGGCGGAAGTCTCGGAGCGAGGAGTATTAATGAAACTATTGAAAAAAACATTGATGTTTTCAAAAAAAATAATCTTCAGCTTATCTGGCAAACCGGGAAATTATTTGCCGGCCAGGCAGCCAAAGCTGAAGAAGAGCAAAATAATATTTGGACCAATGCATTTATTGGCAAAATGGAATATGCTTATGCAGCGGCAGATATAGTAGTATCAAGAGCGGGGGCAATGAGTGTTGCAGAAATTGCCGTTACAGGGAAAGCGACAATTTTTGTTCCCTATCCCTTCGCGGCAGAAGATCACCAGGCAGCCAATGCACTGGCGCTGGTAAAAAAGCATGCTGCAATTATGGTGAGGGATGCGGATGTGAAATTACACCTGGTGGACACAGTTTTGAAATTAATAAAGGATGAAAAAAAAATTAAGGAAATGGAGATAAATATTTCAGCAATGGGTAATACTAATGCGGATGCAACAATTGCAAATGAAATTTTGAAAACTATAGATAAATAATAAAATACTTATTTGAACAACCTTTTTAATAAAATGAAGATTTAATAGTTATGGACTCCATGTCCCCTCTCCTAGGGAGAGGTTGGGGATGAGGCTTAAACTTTAGCCCTTTTGAATGAAAGAGATTGAATTGAAAGACTATACAACCATATCACGAATTTATTTTATAGGTATAGGTGGCATCGGTATGGCCGCACTTGCAAAATATTATTTAAGTAAAAATGCTACCGTAAGCGGCTACGATAAAACTGTTACATTATTAACAAAGCAAATGCAAAGTGAGGGTATAAATATTCATTACGAAGACGATATTAATTTGCTCGACAAAAATGCACAGTTGGTCGTTTACACTCCTGCTGTTCCTAAAGACCACACGGAGCTTAATTATTACCTGCATAATAATTATGAAGTTGTGAAGCGAAGTGTGTTATTAGGTTCGATAACTAAAGAATCGTTTAGCATTTGCATTGCAGGTACACATGGTAAAACCACGATCAGCACTATGATTGCGCATATCCTGCGTAATAGTGGTGTTGGATGCAATGCATTTCTTGGCGGTGTATCTGTTAACTACAATACAAATTTCTGGAGTGATAATAATAATGTTTCTGTTGTGGAAGCGGATGAGTACGATCGCAGTTTTTTGCAATTGTCTCCTGATGTGGCTTTGATCTCTGCAATGGATGCAGATCATCTTGATATTTATGGAACAAAGGAAAACATGGAAAATTCTTTTGTCGAATTTTCTGAAAAAATTAAACCAGGAGGTATTTTATTAACTCGCTACGGATTAGATAACAAGAGATTTTCTGTGACGAATCATATACAGTACAGCCTTCGGAATAATTTGGCCGATGCTTATGCGAGCAATATAACCGTGCATAATGGAAGTTATGAATTCGATGTGGTGAACAAAGACTGGACCCTGGATAAAATAAGCCTGGGGATGGGCGGGATGCACAATGTTGAAAATGCTGTCGCAGCAATTGCAATAGCTCATCAATTAAATATTGATCCTGTAAAAATTAAGGATGCTGTAAAATCTTTCAAAGGAGTTAAAAGGAGGTTTGAATATATTATTCCTCCACTTCAAAACTCACATGATATTTTCATAGATGACTATGCTCATCATCCGCAGGAGTTAAATGCATTAATTACAGGAGCAAAAAATTTATTCGATGATAGGAAATGCACGATCATCTTCCAGCCACATTTATTTTCAAGAACAAAAGATTTTGCCAAAGAATTCGCCGAAAACCTTGACCAGGCCGATGAAATATTGTTGTTGCCGATCTATCCTGCCAGGGAATTGCCCATTGCAGGAGTTTCATCAGATTTGATTTTGGATTGCATGAAAAACAGGAACGTAAGGACGGTCAGCAAAGAACAATTAATTACTTATTTAAAAGAAAATTATATTAAAGCAGGTGATCAAAAAAGATTGCTAATCACTGCAGGCGCCGGAGATATTGATCAATTGATAGAACCAATAAAACAAATTTTACTGAATAAGACTGATAATTGAAAAATGTTATTAAACGGTAAATACAATTTTAGAAAACTTCTAGTGATAGCCATATGGATGGTTCTTATCTCAGGAATTGTTGTGTTATTGGTTGCCGCTATATCGAAAAGAAATAATGAACGTTGCGCCGGAGTTAACATAAAAATCACCGGCGTTCAGGATAATTTTTTTATTGATCAGAAAGAGGTAATGGAGGTTTTGCAGAAAACGAATAGAGGCAAGCTGAAACTAAAACCATTACACTCAATAGATCTGTCGCTAATGGAAATAGAATTACAAAAATCACCATGGGTTAAGAAGGCGGAATTGTTTTTTGATAATAATAATTTTCTTGAAGTAAAAATAACCGAAAAGGAACCCGTTGCAAGGATATTCACTTCTTCAGGCTTATCTTTTTATATTGATAGCTCGCTGGCAAGACTGCCTTTGAGCGATAAATTTTCTGCGAGGCTCCCTGTGTTTACCAGTTTTCCGACTGATGTAATTGTTTTGTCCAGGCAAGATAGTAACCTCGTAAGAGATATCAGAACATTAGGCGAATTTTTTGCAGCTAATGCTTTCTGGATGGCGCAAATTGACCAGGTTGATATTTTACCAGACCGGACTTTTGATTTGATACCCAAATTGGGCAACCAGGTTATTCATTTTGGCAATGCCGAGAATTATCTTGAGAAATTTAATAACCTGCTGTGTTTTTATAAACAGGTATCATCAAAAAAGGGATGGAGCCAATATTCGTCGCTTGATGTGCAATTTAAAGGCCAGGTAGTGGCCGTAAGAAGAAACGCACAGGAAATCAAGATTGATTCATTGCGATCTGTCCAGATAATGAAGGCGATTATTGCTGATGCGCAGAAGCGATCAAATGACTCCACAAATATTCAGCTAGAACAACAGGACGACAATAACAATATTATTAATGCATCGAAAGAAGTTGATATACCGGCCGAAGATGTAACAGAAAAGACACAGGAAGATAATAAAGAGCGTGGTTCTTTAACCCCTATTCATGTTCCTGAAAAACCAGATCCCGGAATTAAACATGAGAAAAAGAATGTCGCGGGCATTCATTCATCATCCAATGAAAAACCTAATCCCATCCCTGTGAAAAAACAACCGGCCAAACCACCGGCTGCAAGTCCTGGGAAAACAATTAAGCAACAGCCGAAAGCAGTTATGCCTCCAAAAAGCGATTATTAAAAGCGAATGATTTCTTTAAAATAAATGCAACAGATAAAAACAACATAGTACCACAAAGCCGTAAAGGCTAATAAAAAACAACAATATGAACAGCGAACAACCCATTATCGTAGGTCTTGACATTGGCACCACAAAAATTGCAGCCATCGCAGGCAGAAAAAATGAATTCGGCAAGTTGGAGATACTTGGCTTTGGCCGTGCAAACAGTAACGGCGTTCAGCACGGAATGGTGTTGAATATTGATCAAACAATCAAAGCTATCCAAACGGCCCTGGAGAATTGTTATGCAAGTAACCCTAATCTCCCCATCACCGAAGTGTATGTAGGCATTGCAGGCCACCATATAAAAAGCCTGCAAACCAGGGGAGATATTGTCCGACAAAACACCGAAGAAGAAATTAAACAGGCAGAAATTGATCAGCTCGTGAATGATCAGTATAAAACATATATTCCTGCAGGCGACCAGATAATTGATGTAATTCCACAGGAATTTACTGTTGATAATTTTCAGAACATTCCTGATCCAATTGGATATAGTGGTGTGAAAGTAGGCGCCAACTTTCACATTATTACCGGAGATAAAAATGCTATAAGAAATATCAATCGCAGCGTGGAAAAAGCGGGCTTGATAACAAAAGATCTCGTGCTCCAACCGCTTGCCTCGGCAGCTGCCGTTATGTGCGATCACGACCTCGAAGCGGGAGTCGCTATAGTTGATATCGGCGGCGGCACTACAGATCTTGCGGTTTTTTATGAAGGAATATTAAAACATACCGCGGTAATACCTTTTGGCGGAGAAAATATTACCAATGATATAAAAACAGGTCTTGGAGTTTTAAAAACACAAGCCGAACAAATGAAAGTTCAATTCGGAAGTGCATTGTCCGATGAGGCGAAGTCAAACGCCTTCATTACCATTCCTGGTCTGCGTGGTATGGCTCCTAAAGAAATAAGTGTGAAAAATCTTGCTGGAATAATCCAGGCTCGTATGAGTGAAATCATGGATTTCGTTTCGTATCATTTGAAACAGGTGGGCCTTGATAACCGGCTGCTAAATGGAGGTGTTATTCTCACAGGTGGCGGATCTCAGCTTAAGCATCTTATACAGCTCACCGAATATGTAACCGGTCTGAACGCACGTATTGGTTATCCCAATGAGCATCTTGCAGCCGGGCACATCGAAGAACTTGCCAAGCCGATGTATTCAACCTGCCTGGGATTAATATTGAAAGGCTATAATGATTTTGAAAACAAACGCAAGCAATTTGAATTACAATATTCAAAAGTAAACATTCCGGCAGGCTTACAACGGCCTGGTGTAGACGAAGTTGAAGCCGATATTTCCGATCATAAAAATATTGTTGTTAAACCAAGAAAAACTTTAAAGGCTTTTATGGATTCATTTAAAAATGGATTAATTGAGATGTTTAAAGAAGAAGGAGATTCTGAATTGTAATATGTGAGAAAATTTCACTGACAATTGTTATTAGTAACCCATCTTATCTCAATCTTCCCTAAAGAATGAGATGAATAAAAAAATAAAAATTCAATACAAACCCATGCTAAATCTCTTCTCTCTTCTTTGACAAAGGGTTGGAGGTGAGGCCTAATTTTAAAACACATGATACATTTTGATTTGCCCAAAGAACAATCATCTATCCTAAAGGTGATAGGTGTAGGTGGTGGCGGCAGTAATGCTGTTAACCACATGTACAGCCAGAACATTGAAGGTGTAAACTTCATTATCTGCAATACTGACGCACAAGCAATTGCTACCAGTATGGTTCCTAACAAAGTACAACTCGGCCCACATCTCACCCAGGGGCTTGGCGCAGGGGCCAACCCTGCAATTGGTCGTGAAGCTACTGAAGAAAGTCTTGAAGAAATAAAACGGATACTTGAAGTGAATACCAAGATGGCCTTTATTACCGCAGGTATGGGTGGCGGCACAGGCACAGGAGGAGCACCGATCATTGCAAAAGTTTGTAAAGATCTTGGTATCCTTACAGTGGGTATCGTTACTACACCTTTTGCATATGAAGGCAAAAAACGGATTGCACAGGCAGAAGAGGGGATTAGCAGGTTAAAAGATCATGTTGATACCCTCCTGGTTATAAGTAATGATAAAATGCGTCACCAGTTTGGTAACCTTACCATGAAGGCAGCCTTTAGCAAAGCTGATAATGTATTGGCAACTGCTGCAAAATGTATTACTGATGTAATAAATAGCACCGGGCAGATAAATGTTGACTTTGCAGATGTATGCACTGTGATGAGAAGCGGAGGTGTGGCAATTCTTGGCAGTGCTTCGTGTGAGGGAGAGAACAGGGCACAGAAAGCTATTGAGCTTGCATTAAATTCGCCATTGCTGAATGATAATGATATTAAAGGTGCAAAATGGATTTTAATAAATATTAATTCAGCCGAAGGCGAAAATGAATTTACAATGGATGAAGTAGAAACCATACAAAATCATTTACTTAGCCAGGCAGGTGACAATACTGATGTTATATTGGGGTTAGGATATGATAATGCTCTTGAAAGTAAAATAGGTATTACCCTTATTGCAACCGGATTTGAGCACAAAGATCCATTCGATAAAAAAGAGCTACCGAAGGTGGAAGAAAAAGAAGAAGAGAAAATTGTGATGGTTTTGCAAAATATCGATGAAAAAAAGAAGTATCATCAACCTGTTTTTATTTTTGATGAAAAAAAGGAAGAGGAGCCTGAAAAGGAAGAAACTATAGAGAAAAATATAATTGAACAAAAAGGATTCAAATCCCTAAAGGACGAGGACGTGTATCCATCTTTGCCACGCCAGGAAGAGGCTGAAAAAGAGATGTCTCCAAAAATCGTAGAAATACCCGAACCTTCAAACGTAAATTTACCGGCAGAAAAAGATAAAAGTACTGTTGATAAATCAGCTGAAACTGTTGTTCATTTCACATTATCTTCGGAACCTGATCCAATAACTGCTGAAGGTAATCGGAATCAGTCATCAGCGACTGAACCTCTTCCCAAATCAACAAAAGAACATAAAGAAGCTAGCACCGCCCCGACGTCAGGCGGTTATTTGACAAAGCCTTTGCAGATTTATGCATCGGAAGAGTCGAAACAGGAATCCAAAACTGAAGAGGAACCAACGCCGTTGCATGCTTCAAAACAGGGAGACGAACCTGTAATTGAAATGCAATTGGTGGTTAAGAATTCCCATGAAGCGGCGGAGGGAGAGGAAAATCCGAAAGTACACCAAACGATGCCCATCATGATGTCAGATGCTGAGGAGCCGCCAATGGTGGACGAAGCAGATGAACTAAAGCGCCGGGCTATGGAGCGCATTGCGAAACTGAGAAATTTGTCTTTCAACGTAAACGCTGCGGATCCTAACAATGAGTTTGAGTCGGTTCCTGCATATCTCCGCCGCAATATGGAACTGCACAATTCCATTGCGGATGTAGAAACTTTTTACAGCAATTATACTGTAAAATCCGATGAAAATAATAAAGCGGAAATAAGCACTATCAATACTTTTTTGGAAGGCAAAAAACCAGATTAATTTTCGTTGTTGTGTGTACTATTTGTATTACTCCCCGGAGACTTTGTTATCCGGGGTTTTTGTCTTTAGGAATGCAATGAAAGAGACAAAAATTTACAATTGCATTTGCTTAGCATGGGACAGCCATGGATCAGGAGTGAGAGGCTTTAGTTAAATTCTATGAAGTTTACGATGAACCTGGAATATTTCTTTTAAACCAGGGTTAAAACCCGGAGCAATTAAGTGAAATCTATAATTGCGCTTATTCTGGTGATACTATAAAATAATTTGAACAAGCCATGTGATATTCACTAATTTCAAAGCAAATTATTGTTTTTGCAAACAACGCCTAAAAATTATTCGAATAATATACTATTAAAAAAGATTTTGATAGCAGGTATCATTGCAGGTACGCTTGATGCTTTAGCAGCAATAATAAATTATTATGCCAGCACCGGCAAAAACCCGGTAAGAGTTTTTGTGTTTATCGCATCAGGAGTATTTGGTAAAGATGCGTATGCGAGCTCACAGTCAATAGCGGTTTTTGGAGTATTATTTCATTACCTGATTGCAATTATTTTCTCTGTCTTTTATTTTTTGATTTATCCCATGCTGAAATTTCTTCGTATCAATAAATTCTTCAGCGCTTTTTTATATGGAATTTTTGTATGGCTGATTATGAATTTTATTGTCGTTCCATTAAGTAATACGGCTCCTTTGCCGTTTCATATTAAAGGAGCTTTGTTGGCGATCCTTATCTTAATTATATGTGTAGGAATACCAATTTGCTTTATTGCAAATTCTTTTTATAAAAAGCATATTGCTGCTTAAATTGTATTGTTGCCTCAATCCGAAAATAGTAAAATTGAATTGTGGGAACCGATAGCTACCGAATTTGAAAAAAATAGCATTGGCAATTACAAAATAAATGTATGTCAAAACTTCTAAAAGTATTCTTGTTATTTAGTACATGTATTTTTTTATCATGTAAACATAAAACCTATAAAGAGCCTACGGTAAAAATAGAAACCAATTTTGGTGATATCATTGTTGAATTATATCCTGAGAAAGCACCGAAAACCGTAGCTGCATTTTTGTCCTATGTTGATTCAGGATTGTATAAAGACGGCTCTTTCTACCGGGTGTTGAAAGCGGAAGACCAGCCATCGAATGCTTTTAAATCGGATTTAATACAAGGTGGCATATGGCAAACAAAAAATAAAGAGCAGATGAGTCTGCCGGGCATTCCTCATGAAACAACGAATGAAACCGGGATACTTCATAAAGACGGAACTATCTCACTTGCCCGCACCGAGCCGGGAACTGCTAATACAGAATTTTTTATTGTTATAGGAGATCAGAAGGCATATGATTATGGCGGCTCTGCCAACAGCGACAAACAAGGTTTCGCGGCTTTCGGTAAGGTAATAGAAGGAATGAAATACGTTAAGCAAATTCATGATCAGCCAGATAATCAAACCAGTTTTACCCCATCAATACCAATAAAGAATATTGTAAGGTTGTGAAAAACAACTACTCTTTTACACCTACGGAAATCTCTTTTTATTTTCAGCTTTTACCTCGCTAAGAATAGAAATAAAACGTTTCATGTCCGGATCATATCCTCCGGCATTTTTTATGATTTTTCCACTTTCATCAGTGAAAATATATAGAGGCTGTGCATTTGAATTGGCAATCATTGCCTCAAAATCCAAATTCTTGGCACCCACATTATTAATTACTGACTGATCAAATGTTGACGTGTACTTTTCGTTTTCAGGAAGCTGTCTTTTTTCATCTACATATAATGAGGCTACAACAAAATCATTGTGAAGGATTTTACTTACTTCAGGCTTTGATAAAACTTCACTTTCCATTTTACGGCAATTAGCGCAACTGTGACCTGTAAAATCTATCATTATAGGTTTGCTCATTGCTTTAGCAGCGGCCATTGCTTCATCAAAATCGAAAAATGTTTCAACCCCTGCAATTTCAGATGAAAGAATGTCAATATATTTTTTTGGTTTTACATACAGAATCGTTGTGCCGGTATTTGAGGAATCATTTGTAGTTGAATTAAGTCGATTATTCCTTATTAATTTTTCGATATTAAAATCCTGCGTTTTATTTTCAGGCAGCCAACCACTAATGCCGTTCAGCGGTGCGCCCCATAACCCCGGTATCATATATACTGTAAATGCAAGCGGTATAATTGCGAATAACAATCTTGTTACAGTTAAATATGGATGACCATAATCATTTAATGGCAAGTGATCATCATGACTGAATTTTATTTTACCCAAAAGATAAAAACCAAGTAATCCAAAAATGATAATCCATAATGAAAGATACACTTCCCTGTCGAGGAGCCGCCAATGATATACGAGATCGGCATTAGATAAAAATTTTAATGCCATGGCAATTTCAATAAATCCAAAAGAGACCTTCACGGTGTTTAGCCAGCCACCGGATTTCGCAATTTTGTTAAGCATGCCCGGGAAAAAAGCAAAGAAAGCAAATGGCAATGCTATAGCTATTGAAAAACCAAGGAATCCAATTATAGGACCGAGGCGTTCCTTTTGTTGTGTAACGTCTATAAGTAAATTTCCAATGAAAGGAGCGGTACATGAAAAAGACACCAGCACAAGGGTAAGGGCCATAAAAAAAATGCCGGAAAAACTGTGCGTGCTTGCTTTCGAATCAACTTTATTTGTCCACCCGGCAGGTAATGTAATTTCAAATGCTCCTAAAAATGATATACCGAACACCATGAATAACATGAAGACAAAAATATTGAATACAGCGCTTGTTGAAATCTGGTATAAAGTGTTTTTACCGAAAACTAATGTGAGCACAATTGCAAAAACTGTAAATATTGCGATGATAGAAAATGAATATAGCGTAGCATTTTTTATGCCCTCTGCTCTCGATTGACTTCTCTTTATGAAGAAAGATACCGTAACCGGAAACATTGCGTAAAGACATGGTTGCAATACTGAAACAAATCCCCAGCGGAGGCCGTCAAGAAATGTGTGCCCTAAGCTTTTAGGGGCAGGCCGCAAAGCCTGTGCCACCGCACTTTCTCCTAACAGAAAGATAACAGAAAAACAGAAAATGATTAAAAAAAATATTCTGAAATTCTTCATGGCAGGGAAGTTAAAAAAATAGGATAACATTGAAGCTATCCTATTTTAAAATTACTGTATCAATTTTAATTTTAAAGAGTTATGTCAAACGCAACTGTTTTGGGTGGCAGGCATTGTCTGTCATTGCAAACCATATATTCAATGGTGCCGGAGACTTTTTTAGTACCCGGACTAACCTTTACTGTTTGTACAAAATCTACATTTTGCTCGAAAAATTTTTGATTTACCTTAAATTCTTTTTCAAAAATAGTTTTCATTTTTCCCATTTCCTTTGCTTTACCTACAATTTTTGCATTTGAAAAAGCTAATGCAGTTGGTTGGGCTCCGCCGTCAGGATTATAAATTGAGTAAATATGCCACTTCGGTTCAACAGAGGCTTTTATGTGAATCTCATACTGGTTATTATTCTTTTTTACACTGCTGTAAGTAAACCTCGCCGGGTTGAGTATTTGTGCAAACGAAGCATGAATGATAAAAGCAGCTAAAAGTGTAAAAATTATTTTTTTCATATAGCTTTATTCGGCTTATTGTTTATGCAAAAATACAAGATTAAATACGATAACGTATAATGAATAGTTGCGTGAGTAAAGTGTTTTAACGTTAGTTTATGGAAAATAATTGTGCAAATATTTCCTTTCCATCTGTATTACCAAGCAACTTACTGCATGCTCTTTCGGGATGTGGCATCATTCCAAAAACGTTTCTTTCTTTATTGCGAATACCAGCAATATTATTAACAGACCCATTTGGCGAACACTCACTATTAATGGCCCCCTTCTCGTCGCAATAACGAAAGAGCACCTGGTTATTTTCCTCGAGTTCGGTAATAATTTCTTCTTTGGCAAAATACCTGCCTTCACCATGAGCCACTGGTATTTTCAATGCTATATTATTTTCGCTTTTATTTCCCGCAGTTATGAAAATGTTTTTACATACAAATTGCATATTGGCATTCCTCAGAAGAACACCGGGAAGCAAAGCACTTTCACAAAGTATTTGAAAACCATTACAAATGCCTAAAACTTTCCCGCCTTGATTTGCAAATTCAATTACACTTTGCATCATCGGACTAAACCTCGCAATGGCGCCACATCTTAAATAATCTCCATAACTAAAACCTCCGGGTAACACAATGCAATCGTCAGTACTAAACATCGAAATGTCTTTGTCCTTATGCCACAATGAAATCACTTCCTGTTGTAAGTCAATTCTTAGTGCACCTATTAAATCTCTATCGCAATTAGAACCGGGAAAAATAACAACCCCAAATTTCATAGTCGGTTTTTAATGTTTGTAGATACAAAAATACAATGTTTTATTTCTTTAGATAGGTCATATAAATTACAAATGCGACCATAATCCAGTGGGCTGCTGCAGGGATCCATTTTTTATAGGGATAGAAAAAAAAGCAGGCAATAAATGCAGAGAGCGGAACAGTAGCTAAGATCCAATATTGAAAGTTATTGCTATTATTAATGAATGGAATAAATAAGGCAACGATTGCATAGAGCACCATAAGTCCCCAGCTTTTGCGCACGTGTACGATTTGGCGCCTTATATTCCATTGCACGAAAAAACTTCCTACAGCGGCTGCTGTTAGTATTATCAGCATACCCATGTATTGCGTATTGCTGTGTATCAGCAATGGGAAACTGACGGCAATGCCAGGCACCTGGAAACTATACAGTTTGTTGGCAAGAAACAGCCAGGCGAACAATAAATACCATGGGGTAAGAAAACCTAAAAACGGAGTAATCCATTCTGCAACCTTTGGTGGCCGTGTAATAATTAAAGCTAAAATAATAAGTAACCCGAAAGCAAGTGAGGGAAAATAAAAAAAAGTGGTAATTCCTATCACCATACCGATATTATAAAGAGTAGATTTTGCATGAGGATTATTGTACAAACTGCTCATTTTTGCCCAAACCCAAATGAGCAAAGTATTTATTACCATGGGAGCGCTTAATACATTCCATTCTGCAAAAAAGGAAGTAATGAGAAGATAGCTCATTGCAGGTAGGTAGTTAGGATTTTGCATCAATCTCCTGTTGTTGAGCAACCTGTTAAAACTTATTGCCTGCGTGTACAATAAAAAAAAAGTTATAAAGGAATAGCTTACCGGATATGTGTCCAAAAATGTCTTGAGATAATCAAGAATCTGGTTGTAAAGAAAGCCGTCAGACTTTTGAATTACAGGCACCTGTGGTGAAACAAACCATCTCAGCTTCAAAAGCAAGCCATATACGAGAAGCATGAATGTATTAAAAGGATTGTTAACCCTGAATGTACCTGTCACAAGAGAGAGTTAAGTTGAAGCAAAAATAAAAAATTAAAAATGGCTCACACTATAACATCTCAGCAAACAAAATATTTTAGAAAGAAAAAAAATTATATAAACAAATCCGGAAAATCGTAGGATTTGAAAACCGCCTGGTGCTTTCTTGTTAAAAGAACTAAATCTTCAGGAACTCTAAAAGACCATCAGGTATTAAGTATTTAATATTCAATTTTTGCAAAGCAAATATAATTTCGGTAAGTACAGGGCACAATGATCTGGTATGAGCTTACCTGTTTTGCATAGCGGGGCATAAATTCATAACCTCTGTCAAGACTTCTTAAAGGAGGATTCCTGGTTATTTTTCCATCTGCTGAAACTGTCTGATCACTGATAAGCTGGTTGCGCCTTTCCAATTCATTAAATAAAAAATGTAGCTGGCCGCCGGTCAACATGATATTATAAGAAAGGTAGTTATCGTTATCATCATCATATTGCGATTTGTGAACAACATTACTCCATACCAACTGCCCGGTATTGTCCAGGTCGAGCACCACGATATTTTCATAATAATATCTCACCTGCGATCCACCGTAATAGTTTCTGAATCTGCCGGAATACCAGTAGGAAGACGGCGAATAAAGGTAATAGGAATCGTAGGGAGAGAAAGAAGGATAGCCGTATAGATAATCGTAACGATTCCATGGATTGCCCCTGGATTGTGTGGAATGGTCTTCAGCAGTTAAAATAAAACCGCCATCTTTTTTAAGAATTACATCTCGTATAAAATAATTATTAAAGGCAAACCTTGTGCCTCCATCTGCTTTTGCCAGGTTCCTGATAGAATCATTTAGTTGCGCAAAATTTTGTGATACAAGAGTGTCATTTCCTTTATCCCATACTGCGGTATAAAGCCCTTCAACATTTCCATTTTTCCTTGGATAATATAAGGAATTAATGAGGTATTGCTTATTGACATTATCAACCTTCAATTTTATTTCGTCGAGAAAATTTCCGGAGAGGTTTAATTCATGTAAAGTAAAATCATCCTGCTGCGGCCCCTTTGTCACCAGCATTAATTTTTGCAGGTAATCCCTGGAACTTAATTTGGTACCCTTGGTAAAAACAAAATTTCCGGCATTATCAACAAAAAAGTCACTAAAGATATCTTTGCGATCTTCGTAAGGAGTTTCAATTCTTGATTTATGTAAAAGCTGAAGACTGTCATTCAACAACAGGGTGGTAAAATTGAATTTATCATTTTTCTTTTTAATCTTATAAATCATAATTTTAGACTTATCCTCGCTGTTGATCGTATTATAAATTTTATTATCAGAAAAAAAACTAATATACGTCGTGTCCACTTCAAAAGGCTCTTTTAAAATTTTCCCATTACCATCAATTGATGCGGCCATGCAATGGAGAATATTTCTTTTTTGATATTGGTAAATGATATAAGCAAAATCCGGGTAGGCAACAAAATCTACATTCATGGTTCTGTCGGGCAGAAAATCAAGGTCTACTCTATCCTTAAGCTTCATGGCATTATCATATATAGCTATGCCATAATTGCTCCGTACATGTTTATACACTAAAAAATTGCCCTTTATTTTTCCAATAATATCAAAATCGAGTGAGCGGGTGTCATCAGATTCAGGGAGGCTATAGGTTATTTGCTGCGAAAATGATTTAAAAGATAACAGTCCAACACTAAAAAAAATTAATATACTCTTCATACTGTTTTTATTGATTTTTTAAAAGTAAATATATGCATGTAACTATCACTAACAATTAAATAATTTACTTTTGAGAACATTACTAATTTACGATAAAAAAAATGGCTGTAGTTCTAATATCGGGCGGTACCGGCCTCATTGGTACAAAATTAACAGACCATTTAATTAATAAAAATTACGAGGTAATTATTTTATCGAGAACAAGGAATAAGTCCTCAAAAAATCCAAAGATTACTTACGCCTTTTGGGACACAAAAAACCAAATAATTGATGCAGAAGCAGTAGGAAAAGCTGACCATATTATTCACCTTGCAGGTGCGGGGGTTATGGATAAGCGCTGGAGCCCTAAAAACAAAAAAGAAATTATAGACAGCCGTACGAAAAGCAGTGAACTGCTTATAGAAACATTGCGCAATAACACACATAAAGTAAAATCATTTGTGTCGGCATCTGCGATTGGCTGGTATGGTGCAGATTCAAACCCTCCGATAAGAAAAGAAGGCTTTGTGGAAACAGACCTGCCTGACAAAAATTCGTTTCTAGGTGAATCATGTGTTCTCTGGGAAGCAAGCGTGGAGCCTGCTAAAGACCTCGGTATAAGGCTAACAAAGGTCAGAACAGGAGTGGTGCTGAGTAATGAGGGGGGAGCTTATAAGGAATTTAAAAAGCCAACAAAATTTGGTATTGCCGGCATCATTTCCGATGGAAAACAAATTATAAGCTGGATTCATATTGATGATCTATGCAGGATGTATATTGAACTTATGACGAATGAAGAAACCGGCGGAAGTTATAATGGTGTAGCTTCAACTCCTGTAACCAATAAAAAATTAATGCTGATGATTGCGGAGTCATTAAGGGGGAAATTTTTTATTCCTATACATGTTCCTCAATTTTTACTGAAATTATTGTATGGTGAGCAAAGCATTGAAATATTGAAAAGCTCAACAGTGAACAACAAAAAAATTAAATCAACCGGCTTCACTTTTTTATATCCTTCGATTGAATCGGCTGTTAATGAGCTCGCAGGTAAATGATTCTATTTATTCCTGTTTCCAAAAGTTTACAAGTCATCTGTTGTGAATTTTTTTAATGCAAAAAAGTAATATCCACCGATGTAAATAAGGCTGGCCAGCACAAGAATATATTCAGCAGGAGCGTCTTTATAAATAACAGATTTGCCAAAGGGAATAGGGAGCATAACATCGGTTACCTGGAGAGGTAAAAAATATCCAACCGGCGAAAGCTCCATTTTGAAATTAATTAACACCGTTATCAGCCATTCGAAGATTAAGCCGAATAAAAAAAATACAGCAATCGCAGCACCACTTCTCCTGAAGAGAACAGCTAGAAACATGGCAAAAGTTATATACGCAACTGTCTGGATAAAAATGTATCCTATGTTCTCAATTCCTTCAAATCCAAATACAGACCCTGTTGTGAGAAAGCCAAAAAGCAGGGCGACTAAAAAATTAAAAAATGTAGCTACTAGAGAAAATATAATTGCAAACACAAATTTTACCGAAACGAATTCTTTACGTGTCCATCCGTCAATTATATTTTGACGATGTGTTTTAAAATTATATTCATTTGTTAGCAGCATAATAAAAAGTATTCCCGGAAAGTATAAAAGCCAGCTGCTCATCCATCCTACGGTTTGCCACACTTTGGGAAATGCATAAGGAGTGCCAAGCAATATTTCGCTTTGTGGAAGTGATTGCAACGCTAATTCATTTACATAGTATCCTGTATAGTTAATCCCTAGTATTGCAAATGAATACAAGATGGAAAATATCCAGAATGCTTTATAGCTTTTTACTTTGAGCCATTCAATTTTTAGTAAGTGTAGCATGTTTTGGTTTAATTGTTAGTAAGCTCGAAAAACCTTGATTCAAGACTTTTCTTTTTAAGCACAAGGTGATTGAGAATAATACCATTGCTAAAACAATAGCTATTTATTGATTCAAGATGGGCAGTGCCAACAGGAAAATAAACTTTTACAATCCCACCTTCTTTAGTGACTCTTGTTTGGCCACCCATCGTTGTAAGAACCTCTATTAATTTTTCACTGTCTTTGGAGCCAACTTCAACCATATCTTCATTTGATAAAATTTCGTTTACATTTCCTGAAGTAACTAATTCACCCTTTCTCAGAATTGCTACATGCGTGCAAACTTTTTCTACTTCATCAAGAAGATGGCTTGCCATGATGATAGTTTTGCCTTCCCTGTATAAACTTTTCATAAGGTCTCTTATTTCAGCGATTCCCACCGGGTCAAGGCCATTAGTAGGTTCATCAAAAACCAGCACTTTTGGATTGCCTAACAAGCACGAGGCAATTGCAAGTCTTTGCTTCATACCTAACGAATAGGTACTAAACTTAGAATCCTTGCGTGCGGTGAGATCAACCATTTTCAGCACTTTCGGTATATCTTCTTTACCGCGCTGTTTAATTTCTGCGGCTATTTCAAGATTTTTTACGCCTGATAGATAATGATAAAAATTCGGGGTCTCTAAAAGAGTTCCGATTCTTCTCCGGTGCAGTTCGGTAGGCACTTCATCAAAAAGTTTGTATGTTCCGGAAGTTGGCTTTAGTATATCCATTATGGTTCCAAGCATTGTCGTTTTGCCACTGCCGTTAGGTCCAAGTATTCCAAAAACGGAACCTTCAGGAACAGTGAAACTCACATTTTTCAGGGCCTGTATCCGGCCATAAGATTTAGATAAATTTTCGATCGCAAGAATTGGCATAAGCAGTAAAAATTAACTTAAGAATTTTAAAGATACAAAGGCAGCAAAACAAAACTGAAATATTAAAAAAAATAGTTTCAAATAAATTTTTAAAACCTTCGTTTTTACTTGCAATATTTTTTTTTGAGATAACGAAATCAACTATATTTAACACGGACATTTTTATCTGGATTAACTTTAAACCCCACGCAATTTGAAAAACTTCTACATTAAATTCGTTTGCTTATCTTTTCTCATTTTATTGGTTCATAGTAATAAGCTAAATGCCCAATGCGGCGTTTCTCCTACTGTCGGTTCGGTAACAATTTCAATTGCAAATAATGTTATAAATACTTACTATCCCGGCATGGGTAATCCTGTCGCGGGCGGTACTTCCCTAAATGTAGGTGCTATTGACTCAAGAGGTAATACCACCGCAATTTCCGCCGGAGACCTTGTACTGATAATCCAGATACAGGGCGCAGATATTGATGCATCTAATACAGACTCATATGGCGATAACAATGCCGGGGCACCGGCCTCGGGCTATCTTAGTACAAATCTTTATGCAGGATATTACGAGTACAATACTGTAACTGGTAAATCCGGCGCCGTTATCACTTTTACTTATCCGTTAGCCAATAATTATTATAATCGAGACTTTACCGCTTCCAATTCCATCCGGCGTTACGAGGTGATTCGCATTCCCCGGTATTACGATTTTAGAATAAAATCCGGGGCTTCGGTTACATGTCCTGCATGGAACGGATTTACCGGTGGAGTTGTAGCCATAGACGCAGTTAATGAATTTATGCTACAGGGAACTATAGATGTAAGCTATAAAGGCTTCAGAGGTGGAGGAGGTAAAAATTTAACGGGGGCAACAGGCGGCAATAGCAATGGTGCAGGTACTTTGAGCAACACCGATTACAGGTGGGAATCGCCATTAACAAATCCGGCCAACTTAACCGGTGGCGCTAAAGGGGAAGGTATAGCGGGAACTCCTGCGTATTATTTTGAATACGCAAGTACGCTCACAACAACGGGTACAGTAGAGGGTTATGTTAATGGAAGCATGGGAAGGGGAGCACCTGCCACCGGTGGCGGTGGTGGTACTGACGGATCTCCTGTGGGAGCTTCAACCGAAAATCAATATAATACTGGTGGGGGCGGTGGGGCAAATGGCGGTAGCGGTGGAAGAGGAGGAAGCGGATGGCATGGAGGCTCAGGTGATGTAAACACCTATCCCTTTGGTGGATATGGCGGAAGTGCTTTTACCCAAAGATCGTTGGCAAGATTTTGCATGGGTGGTGGTGGCGGAGCTGGTACTGCAAATAACAGTGTTGAATCTAATGAATATAGCTGCGGCGGCGGTGGCGGTGGTGGTATCGTTATTTCAAGAGCTAAATTGTACTCGGGCAATGGAGGCGTTTTGGCAAATGGTTCCAATGCGCCTGGTGTTACAGATACATATATACCTGCTCAAACTGATGCTGCAGGTGGTGGTGGTGCCGGCGGCAGTATTATAATGGTAACTACGTTGCCGGGCCCAACTGGATTGAATACTATTACCGCTTCTGCGATTGGAGGAAGTGGTGGCGATATGACCAATTATTTTGATTACGGTCCGGGTGGTGGTGGTGGCGGTGGTCTTATTATTTCGAACGGGACTTTTTCTTCTGCTAATGTTTCCGGCGGACTGAATGGATTGACGCTAACAGGTTCTCCTACGGGATCTTTTGATAATCCATATGGAGCAACTGCAGGGTTAAATGGTGTGATCATTACTCTGTCAACTCCGCCGATTCTTGTAAATTTAAATAATCCAGGTTCGCCTTGTGGATTATTGCCTGTTACATTAACTGATTTTACTGCAAGATGGAATGATAATACCGTTGATCTGAATTGGAAAATAACCAATGAAGTAAATCTGAAAAGCTTCGAATTAGAATATAGTGTTGACGGAATTACATTTAGCAAACTTGCCTCTGTTCCTTATCACCCGGCTAATTCATCTTATACCTACACGCATTTAACCCCCGTTTTAAAGAACTTTTACAGGCTTAAAATGATCGACATAGATGGCAGGTTTCTTTATAGTAAAATTTTAAGAGTTCAAAAAAATATTTCAGGAAATAAGGTAGTATTGATTTATCCTAATCCCGCCTATAACGACCTGACTTTGGAGCTTAACACAGGTCAAAATGAAAAAATAGTTATTAATATTATCGATAATTCGGGAAAAACTGTAATTAATAAAACAGTAACATTACTATCAGGCCAGAATTATATAGCTATTGAAGGGATTGATAAACTCCCGGCATCTACTTATTTAGTGAAAGTGAAATCGCCATCAGTCGATACAGTTGAGAAATTGATTGTTGGTAAAAAATAAACGCTTTCAATACCCGCCTGACGGCTCAGTCTACGGAAATCGCAATCCTTACAGCTCAAAATTTATTCCTTCGATTATTTGATAAGATGTGTTTATAAATGTTTCAGGATCATAAGAGCAAAACTTAGCCGCCAAAGACCTGTTGCAAAGAATTCCATTCCTAAGTTCCCGCATAATCTCTTTCTGGCGAAATATAGAACCGGATTGTTGATGGCGCGAATTGTAAATTCTTGCAATAGCCACTTAAGAGCTTTCTGATTCCATTGGTTAGTGCATCAATTTGTAAGCCACCTTGCTTTTTTATATTTAGAATCCTCTCATCAGTGTATACCATTACATGAAAATGATTTGGCATGAGGCACCAACATATGATTTCCGAATTAGTAGAAATATTCTCTTTTACGAGAGTGAGAAATATTTTATACTCTTCATCAAATGAAAAAATTTTTTGCAGATTGTTACCCTGGTTGTAAATATGATAAAGATTATCTGGCAAAAAGTTCATACATAAGATTTTCGGTTTCCAATCGGACGGAGACCATCAGATTGGATAACCGCCGTGACAGCCTCTGCCGGATAATTAATTCCTGACAGGTTTTCCTGTCTTTAAAACACTTTGTAGCCTCTCAAGTGTTTTCTTTTCCCCGCAAAGACTTAAGAATGCCTCTCTTTCAAGATTTAATAAATATTGTTCACTCACCAAAGTCGGTTCACTGAGATCGCCGCCGCACATAACATAAGCGAGTTTCTTTGCAATCTTTACATCATGGTCACTAATATAGTTTCCACGGAACATTCCATTAATTCCTGCGTATAGCATCCCAAGCACTGAACGTCCTAAAACTTTTATATCTGTTCTTTGTATGGGAATTTTATATCCGCTATCAAAGATTTCAATAACACTTTGCTTCGCATCAGCGATACGCCTTGACTGGTTCATGCTTATTTCGTCTAGGCCTTTACGTAAGATACCTAAATTGTAGGCTTCAAAAGCTGATGTGGAAACTTTGGCAGTTCCAATCGTAAAAAATCGTTTTTGCAGGGTAATGGTTTCCGGTTCATTTTCATGCATTTCATCTGCTGCCCGCAGAGCAAACTCTTTGGTTCCGCCTCCTCCGGGAATTAGGCCTACGCCTAATTCTACGAGGCCGATATAAGTTTCCGCTGCTGCCTGAACTTTATCACTATGAAGGATCATTTCGCATGCGCCACCCAGTGCTAACCCGTGTGGAGCCACAACCACGGGTACGGATGAATATCGTACTCTCATCATTGTATTTTGAAACATGCGAATGGCCAGGTCAAGTTCATCATATTCCTGCTCTGCAGCGTACATGAAGATCATGCCTACGTTTGCGCCGGCACTAAATTGAGCACCTTCATTAGCTATTACCAACCCTTTATATCTTTCTTCCGCTATTGCAATTGATTTATTCACCGCTTCCAAAACCTCACTTCCTATGCTTCCCATTTTTGTACTCCATTGCAGGCCTACAACATCATTGCCGACGTCATACAGGTTGCAGGCACTGTTTTTCCAAACGATTTTTTCTTTTAAATCGCTTAAAATTATGAATGACTCTCCACCAGGAAGTTGCACATAATTTTTTAAACTAACGTCATAGTATAAACGTTTTCCATTTTCAATTTTGTAGAATGAGCTATTACCTGCAGCAACGAAATCGTCCACCCATGGCGCAACCGTATAACCGGCACTTTTCAATGCTTCAGTTGTTTCTTTAACTCCGAGGGCATCCCATGATTCAAAAGCACCAATTTCCCATCCAAAGCCCGCTTTCATTGCATCATCAATGCGGTATAGCTCATCACTTATCTCCGGAATTCGATGAGATATGTATGAAAAAAGGCTATAATGAAATTGCCGGTAAAATTCTCCTGCCTTATCTTTTCCTGCAAGCAGCAATCTTAATTTTTGTTTTAGATCGTCCACTGGCTTAGCCGCTTCAAGCGTTGCAAATTTCGGTTTTTGTCTTGCCTCGTATTTAAGAGTTTTTAGATTCAGCGTAAGTATTTCTTTAGCACCGTCAGGACCTTTGGTTTTTTTAAAAAAGCCTTGTCCTGCTTTATCACCGAGCCATTTGTTGTCAACCATTTTTTGAAGCCATAATGGAATAGCAAACGTGTCTTTTGCTTCATCATTGGGACAATTGTCTTTTACTCCTGTTGCAACCTTAACTAACGTATCTATACCAACAACATCAGCGGTGCGAAAGGTTGCAGATTTGGGGCGCCCAATTACAGGTCCCGTCAAAGCATCAATTTCATCAATCCCAAGCTCCAGCTTTTCCATAATATGGAAGATGGACATGATGCTGAATACACCTATACGATTGGCGATGAATGCGGGTGTATCCTTACAAAGAACAGTTGTTTTTCCGAGATACAAATCGCCATAATGCATTAAAAAATCAATGACCTCTTTATTGGTGTATGGTGTGGGAATAATCTCTAGAAGACGCAAATACCTCGGAGGATTAAAAAAATGTGTTCCGCAAAAATGTTTCTTAAAATCGTCGCTCCTGCCTTCTGCCATCAAATGAATAGGAATACCGGAAGTATTTGAAGTAATTAATGTTCCCGGCTTCCGAAATTTTTCAACTTCATCAAAAATTAGCTTTTTGATATCTAATCTTTCAACAACCACTTCAATTGTCCAGTCGCATGCAGCGATATCTTTCATGTTGTCTTCAAAGTTGCCGGTTGAAATATTTTTTATTACTCCTTTTGTAAAAACGGGAGACGGATTAGATTTAATTGCGGACGCCAGTGCATCGTTTACTATCCGGTTTTTTACCGATGGGCTGTCCAGGGTCAAATTTTTTTTCTTCTCGGCATCTGTTAATTCTTTTGGTGGAATATCGAGCAGTAAAACCTGCAACCCAATGCCAGCGAAATGGCAGGCTATTCTTGATCCCATTACACCCGAGCCTAACACGGCCACTTTTTTTATAGTTCTCTTCATGTTAAAGATCATCTTTTAGTCTTCGAAAGTAATTCAAAATGCAGAACTCAAAAAAGCAATAAAAAAAGTCCCGTTAAAAGGACTTTTTTATTGGCCATTCATTGATTATTTTTTTTGCGATGCCCCTGCTGCGCTGGGCTGGTAAAGAAGATCGATGAATGTGTAAGGTAAACAACTTCCATATCAGGTAACACTCGCTCCAGGGTTAATTTTATCTTCCGGGCCTACAAAATATAATTTCCCTTCTTTGTCTTCAGCCATTAAGATCATTCCATTACTTTCAATACCTCTCATTTTTCGAGGGGCAAGATTCACCACAACCACAACTTGTTTATTAATAATTTCTTCCGGTTTGAAATGTAAAGCGATTCCGGAAACAATGGTGCGCTCTTCGAAACCAAGATCTATTAGAAGTTTTAACAGCTTATCAGCTTTTTCTACTTTTTCCGCAGAAATAATTGTTCCAACTTTCAAATCAATTTTTGCAAAATCATCAAATACAATTTCAGGTTTGAATAATTCCATTTTATTTTCTTCTTTATTTTGGTCAACAGTTGCCTGTAATTTGTTAAATGACTCCACCAGCCCGGTTTTGAGTTTCTCAATTTGAAAATTAATTTCTTCGTCTTCAATTTTTCTGAACAATAATTCAGGTGGTCTTAAACTATAGCCAACACTTAATAATTTTGATTTTCCTCCATTTTCCCAATCAAGCATTTTGTCAATAACCTTCATCATATGGATCATTTTCTTTGCCGTAAAGGGCAAAAAAGGATTGATGAAAATGGCAAGATTGGCACATAGCTGCAAGCAAATATGTATTGTATTGTCAATTTGATTTTGGGCTTCAACTGCTATTTCTCCATTGTCGTTTTTTTGTTTAGCTACAATCCAGGGTTGTTTATCCTGCATATATTTGTTTCCTTTTCTTGCGAGGTCTATTACCTCAAACAATGCATCCCTGAATTTAAATTCCTCTAACAAACTTTCAATTGTAGTTTTCGTTTTTTCAAATTCCTGAACCATTCTTTTATCTGTATCATCAATTATTTCTGCATGTAATGCAGGAACCTTCCCGTTGCAAAGCTTATGCATCAAAACAAATGTTCTGTTTACAAAATTGCCAAAGATGGCAACAAGCTCGCTGTTATTTCTATCCTGGAAATCTTTCCAGGTAAAATCATTATCCTTTGTTTCGGGCGCATTTGCGCACAAGACGTACCGCATTACATCTTCCTGGCCGGGAAAGTCTTTTAAATATTCGTCAACCCACACAGCCCAGTTACGACTTGTGGAAACTTTTTGTCCCTCGATATTTAAAAACTCATTTGCAGGAACATTATCAGGCAAAACAAAATTGCCGTGCGCCCTAAGCATTGCCGGAAAAATAATACAGTGAAAAACAATGTTATCTTTTCCGATAAAATGTACAAGTTTAGTGTCTTCGCTATACCAGTAATCTTCCCAGTTTTGAAGTAATTCTTTCGTTGCAGATATATAGCCGATAGGTGCATCAAACCACACATACAATACTTTTCCTTCTGCATTAGGTAACGGAACTTTCACTCCCCAATTACTATCACGCGTCATGGCACGTGATTGCAGTCCTTTATCGAGCCAGCTTTTACACTGTCCGTATACGTTATTTTTCCATTCTTTATGATCTTCGAGTATATATTGACGTAAGAACGATTCATAATTTTGCAAAGGAAAATACCAATGGGTTGTTTTCCTTTTTACAGGGACAACTTCACTTAATGTGCTCCTTGGATTTATTAATTGCTCAGGGCTTAGGGAGGAGCCGCAGTTTTCACATTGATCTCCAAATGCATTCGCATATCCGCATACAGGGCAGGTTCCTGTAATATACCTGTCTGCTAAAAAAGTTTGTTTTTCTTCGTCGTAAAATTGTTCCGTCTCTTTTTCTTCAAATAAGCCTTTTTCATAAAGATTTAAAAAAAAATCAGATGCTGTTTTATGATGGACTGGATTGGAAGTGCGTGAATAAATATCAAATGAAATACCCATCTCTTCAAAACTATTCTTAATGATCGTATGATATTTATCAACTACCTGCTGCGGTGTAACATTTTCTTTCATCGCCCTGATGGTTATGGGAACTCCATGTTCATCACTTCCACATACAAATTTTACATCAAGTTTTTTTGCTCTTAAATAACGTACATAGATATCCGCGGGAAGGTAGCAACCTGCCAGGTGACCTATATGATTAGGGCCGTTGGCATAGGGTAATGCTGCTGTTATTAAATATCTTTTAAACTCTTTCATATTCTATTTCCACCAGCACAATTTGTTGGGGGTTTGCAAAAATACCGTAAAGGATTTCAATGCCCAAACAAACAAAAACTCCCTGGTGTCGCGGGGAGCTTTTTTTGTCAATCTTAAAAATAAAGTTATTGACCGCTCAACTCATTTATTTCAACCTGTGGCGTTAATATGTTGTGATCTTTTTCGACAACTATTTCTTTAGACAAATTAAAATCTGCTATTTGTTTTATATCTGTAGATGATGCCGGATTTTTATTGAATCTTTTCCAGGTTCTGCAATCCACGATCAGGTGGTTTACAATGCCTGGCCGCAAAATTGTATGAGACTATTCTAAACAAAAAATTGGACAAGAGAAACTTTCAGCCTAAAATTATTGCAACAGGTATTTTGAAGAAACTGGAAGAAATAAAAAGGGAGGAGGTCACAAAGCGCCTTTTTATTATAAATTTGATTAACGCCAATAAAAAGGCTTTAAAATCAGGCTTAGGTTTTTGAATCATAATTTATTGAGTTAACAATTTTAATGAATCGAAAAAATTTTCTTTCATCAGTAATTCCCGCAACAGCATCGCTGACTGCTTTAGCAAAGGGTAAGAATGAGAAGGCTAAATTCCGCAGAGCTTATGTAAAAGGAGATATCAAAATGCCCCCTTATTTGAAACCCGGAGACCTTATTGGAATAACTTGCCCGTCGGGCTATATTACCTTCGAAGATCTACAACCTGCAGTCAATAAAATGAAAGCCTGGGGATTTAATATTCGTTTAGGCCTAACCGTTGGCGCAAGGGATTTCACTTTTGCCGGCAACGATAAATTAAGGGCAAAGGACTTCCAGGACATGATGGATGACGATGAAGTAAAAGCAATAATGCTTGGTCGCGGTGGCTACGGGGCAGTGAGAATAATCGACTCAATAAATTTTAAAAGGTTTTCCAAACATCCCAAGTGGATAATCGGCTTTAGTGACGCAACTGTTTTTCATTGTCATATAAATGAAAATTTTGGCATAGCAACAATACATTCGAAAATGTGTAACAGCTTTCCTTCCGACTGGAATAGTGCCACCCCTGAGCAAATTAGTTCTATCGATTCGATAAGGCAATGCTTAGCAGGCGAAGAAATGTTATACCAGACTTTGGCCGATGCTAATAATAAACCAGGAACAGCTTCGGGAATATTAATTGGGGGCAATTTATCTATTTTGCAAAATCTTGCAGCAACAGAATCTGATATCAATACTGACGATAAAATTTTATTTATAGAAGAAGTTGAAGAATATTTATATAGTATTGACAGAATGCTATGGAATCTAAAACGAAGCAATAAGCTTAAAAAATTAAAGGCTTTGATCATTGGAGGCTTTAATAGAATAAAGCCGGACGATCCCGGCGAAGATTTTGGAAAAACAGTTTATGAAATGGTTCTCGAAAAAGTAAAAGAATATAACTATCCTGTATGTTTTAATTTTCCTGTAGGACATCAAAGAGAAAACTACGCTTTAAAATGTGGGGTAATACATGATTTAAATGTTTCGGAAAGCTCTGTGATTCTTAAGGAGATTAATAGCTAAAGTGTACGGTTTCATTTATCAATATACCAACCTTATAAACCTTGAGTAAAATTCCCTTATATTTAAAACCGGGCGACACTATAGGAATACTTTGTCCTTCGGGCTATATGTCCTATGATAAAGCAGCGACGGCAATTGATACTATAACTAACTGGGGATTTAAAGTTGTTACCGGAAAAACACTTGGCAATCAATTTCATTATTTTTCAGGAACTGACGAAGAACGACTAAGCGATCTGCAACGTATGATGGATGCCAAAGAACTTAAAGCAATATTTTGTGCAAGAGGAGGCTACGGCATGGGAAGAATTATTGAAAAATTAAATTTTAAAAAGTTTAAAAAAAATCCCAAATGGATAATTGGATTCAGTGATATCACCGTTTTACATTCTCACTTATTTTCTAATTATAAAATTGCTTCTTTGCATGCACCCATGGCTGCAGCATTTAACGATGGGGAGTTCAACAATCAATATATCCAAAGTCTTCACGATGCTGTCATTGGCAGAAAAGCAAGTTATTCATCTCCCGGAAATGAATTTAACCAAAAAGGAAAAGGTTCAGGAACATTAATTGGTGGTAACTTATCATTACTCGCTCATCTCGTCGGAACATCTTCAGATATAAAAACAAAAAATAAAATTTTATTTGTTGAGGATGTTGGTGAATATATCTATAATGTTGATCGTATGATGTATCAATTAAAAAGAAGCGGTAAGTTAGGTGAGCTTAAAGGATTAATAATTGGAAAATTTACTGAGATGAAAGATACTACGATTCCATTTGGCCAGTCAACAGAAGAAGTCATCAGTAATATTGTAAAGGACTATAGTTACCCGGTTTGCTTTGATTTTCCTGTAAGTCATGAAAAGGAAAACTATGCCTTGAAAATAGGTTGTAAATATAAACTTACGGTATCGGGCACTTCAGCCGAATTAAAAGAATTATAGAAAATTATATCGCAGCATGAAGTTTGCCATCATTCGTTTTCTTAAATCAACTTTCATTCGTTTAAAATTGCATGTTTTATATTCACCATTCACCGGTGTATGGATGCAGATGGCATGGATGACAAAGCTTTCAAAATGGGCTGACGAAAACAAAAAAATCCCCTTTAATGATTTTCCTTCTAAGTGGAATTACGATAAACGTTATGATCTCTATAAATACATTATTGAAAAAGAAGTTTTAGATCTTTCCATAAATTATCTTGAGTTTGGCGTGGCTGATGGACATTCTTTCAACTGGTGGATGACAGCCAATACACATCCATCTTCCCGGTTTTATGGCTTTGATACTTTTACCGGGCTTCCTGAAAATTTTGGCCCATACAAGAAGGGAACTTTTAATACAGGCAATAATATTCCTGTAATAAAGGATGACAGAGGAAAATTTTACCAGGGCTTATTTCAACAAACTCTTCCCGACTTTCTAAAGACTTTTGATAACTGCAAAAAAACAGTGGTAATGCTTGATGCTGATTTATATACCGCTACATTATTTGTGCTTACCAGCCTGGCACCGTTTCTGAAAAAAGATGATATTATTTTCTTTGATGAATTTGTAGTGCCTACTCATGAGTTTAAAGCATACAAGGATTTTATTAGCTCTCATTATTTCAATCTCGAGTTAATAGGAGCCGCCAACAATTATTATTTTGTTGCGTTTAAAGTAAAATAGTATTCACAGCGATAAGATCGAATCCAGCTTTTCCTGAAACAACGGAAAATCATCCAGATCGTTATGTGAGCCTTTATCAATTGTAATAAATTCATCTCCTGGCTTTAAAACTTTTTTAAGCTTAGCAGCGCAGCTGTAAGGGATTACGCCATCTTCTTTGCCATGAAAAATAGTAACCGGAATATTTACTTCACCGAGATACTCACCCGTGGGGAATTTGAAATGTGTCATATTTTTTACCGGGTATATTGGAGTATAATTGCTAAAGAGGTCAGTAATACTATAATAGGGAGTTTCTAAAATGAGCCTTTTGCATCGTTTTTTAGATGCGAGATAAGCGGCTATTCCTGAGCCTAACGATTTACCATAGACGATAATACTGTCTTTTCCAAACTTTGAATTAGCAAGCTTATACACTTCTTTTGCCTGCATGTACACATTTTTTTCAGTGAATGTTCCTGTTGTTTTTCCATAGCCTGGATAGTCGGTGATCCATACCTCGTAACCATGTTTTGTAAAGTTCGGGGCATATTTAGCATAACGGATGATGTTGTCACGGTTGCCATGGAAATATAATACAACGCCCTTTCGCGTTGAATCATATGGAAAAAACCGAACAAGGCTGAGATTTTCTTTGGCAGTTAAAGGAATATTTACTTCCTGGAAGGGGATATTAAATTTAAATTGATAGTCCGGTGGAAGTAGAGTTGGATGAAGCATAAATTTTTCCTGCAGATAGTACAATGCAATCCCGGCTGAGCAATAGATAATTATTATAAATTTTAACCATCTAAAAATTTTTCTTTTCAAAGATTTATTTCCCGTCTGTTTATTCATCTTTTAATTTTTAATGCAATCATCTACCGTCTATTTATGGCGCCAGAATATCCCGTATGAAGTTATGGTATTCAGAAAATGATGGAAGATTATTGTGTCCCCCTCCAATAATTCGAATGAGCGTTATTTTGTGTGGATTTAATTTTTGAAGTTGTTCGCTTTGACTTATCGGGATCAGCCAGTCTTTCGTGCCATGAAGAATGTATGTATGACAATTAACCTTTCGAATCCATTTATAGGTCTGCAGTTGGTAACGCAGCACATATTTTACCGGTAAAATAGGAATGAAACGTTGAACAGCTTTACTAAAACTATAAAATGGCGCATCAAGGATTAAATAACGGGGTGAATTATCGCTGGCGAGTTTGGCTGCAAACCCACTGCCAAGGCTTCTTCCGTATACAATTATGTGATTTTGGTGGTATTGAACAGCCAACGAATCATATACGACCTGCATATCATTGAACATCGCTTTTTCGCCACGTTTTCCGGTGCTCTTTCCAAAGCCACGATAATCTACCATAACCACGTCATATTGATACCGGTAAAAATCTTTGGCATACCTAGCCCATCCTTTTATGCTTCTTGTATTTCCATGAAAATATAAGATAAGACCAAGGGGCTGTTTCACATAAAAATGAAGACCATTAATTCGTACGCCCGGCTCCACATCAATAAATAATTCTTTAAAAGGAATATCGTATTTGTAAAGAAAATCCTGTTTTAACTTCTCGGGTTTAAAAATAAATTTTTCCTGTATGATATAAATTATAATGATAAGAAGGGCATAACCGGCAATGATATAAATAACGATTGGGGACACACTTATAATTAATCAGGGTTAAGTGGATAAGTCAATGGGTCAACGGGAAGCTAATTTATTTACTCAAAGACTTACTGAATAAATCATTCCTCATCCGGGAAAATACGGGTTAGTTTCAATTGGCTTACAGGCGCAACGATTAAAGGGAATTTCTCAACCGTCACATTGCTTTGGTCGAGGCCAAAACCCCTCTCTTCACTTAAGCTGACTTCTTTGACCCAAAAATGTAATTTCATTATAAGCTTTTCAAAAAAAGGTAACTCATTATCACGCGATAAGAATTTTTCCATGACTATAAACTGGAAGTCACCAACTACATTATTGCGCTGTAAACTTTCGTAACGGCTGGTAATATTTACTTCCCTGTTGGCAACCATATTTTCTACAACATGCCTGAACATTAAATTGATGTGAGGCTCCATTCTAAAGCCTAAGCGGAATTCAACGCGGATTATTTCATTTGGAATAATTGCATCCACCGAATACTCTAGTGTGAACGGATCATCTAAGGTATCCACATGTACAAACCAATATATATCTGCTCTCTTTGGCTTCCCGCTTAAAATAGAATAAATTATTTTATGCTCTATTTCTTTTGGGTTATTGGCGCTTGTTAAATAAACCAGATGAGTTGCATATTTTGGGATAGAATTGTCGTTACTCAATTCCTGCAGCATCGGCAGGTATCTCTCGAGCCGTACAAACTCGACATACCTGTTTTTTATTTTGCGGGCCCTGTACCATAGATACATAACAGAAAACATAGTTAAGCCAATGAGGCATGTGAGATAACCTCCGTGAGTAAACTTTTGTAAAAGAGCTACCAGAAATGTAATCTCGATGGTAGCATACACTATTAAAAAAAGATAGATAAGCCATGACCTTACCCGGTGTATTACCAGGTAGTTCGCATACAATACGGTAGTGGCAATCATGGTTATTATTATTGCGAGACCATAAGCAGCCTCCATGCGGGAAGAAGTTTTAAAATAAAGAACCACACCCACGCAACCAGCAAACATCATTGTGTTTACAGCTGGAATGAACAATTGCCCCCTTTCCTGTGAAGGATATTTTAATTTAAGCTTAGGCCACAGATTTAAACGCATAGCCTCGCTGATAAGCGTGAAAGATCCTGAGACCATTGCCTGGCTTGCAATAATGGCGGCAACGGTAGCAATCGCTACTCCTACAAGCACAAACCATTGAGGCATAAGATCATAAAAAGCATTGATGTGCATTGAAGCCTTTACATCATCTGTTATCGTCAATCCTTTTCTGTTTGCAAGTAAGTAGGCTCCCTGCCCGATATAGTTTAGAAGCAGGCAGGATTTTACAAATATCCATGAGATACGAATATTTCTCCGGCCACAATGCCCTAGATCGCTATATAACGCTTCAGCCCCGGTGGTACATAAAAATACGGCCCCCAAAAGCCAAAATCCGGAAGGATATTTTGATAAGAAATTTATAGCGTAATATGGATTGAAAGCTTTAAAAATTGAAAAGTCGTCCATAATATGTGTGGCGCCAAGTATTGCTAACATGGAGAACCATACCAGCATTATAGGGCCAAACATTTTGCCAATAGAGGCAGTGCCAAATTGCTGCAAAAAGAAAAAAAGCACAATAATGATTAACACGATGGTCATTATTGCATTTGCATGAATATTATGCAAGACAGGTAGCTTACGCAAACCTTCAATAGCAGATGTGATCGAAATAGGAGGCGTAATAATACCGTCGGCCAGCAAAGCGGCTCCGCCAATCATTGCAGGATAAGCAAGCCATTTGTACCTTCGCCTCACCAAAGCATACAAAGCGAATGTGCCACCTTCACCCCTGTTATCTGCACGTAAAATCATTATTACATACTTAACCGTAGTCTGCATTGTGAGAGTCCATATAATACAGGAAAGACTCCCAATAATTAACTGGTCGGAAATTAATTTATTATAAATAATTGCATTGAAAACGTAGAGCGGTGAGGTTCCAATGTCTCCGTAAATAATTCCTAAAGCAATAAGTAACCCGCCTGCGGATACTTTATTGAAATTTTTGCTCACATCACAAATTTAAGGTCTTACAACAAAAAAATATAAACATGGCGAATATTCAATTAAATATTTGCAAATGTAGAATGAATCGCAATATGGATAGTAAATGCCCTTAAATAAAATCCCGTAAATTAACTAGGAAAAGAAAGCGCAAATTTTATTGCAACGATACAAGGCTGTTTGCTATGTAGAATTTATTGTTCGTAGATATTATTCAAAAGCGATAATTATCACGGAAAAGGAATTTCATGTAATGATGGCTCGGGAGTTCATATTACTCGGGAGTTAATATTAGATACAAAGGAAAAGAAATCAAATTGCTCAAAATAAAAATCCCCTCCAGTAATTTTTGAAGGGGATTACTATCAGCAATTGGGGGTTTTATAAAGCAATTTGTTTTTCAATCATCATTTTCCTTAAATTAATAAGGCCGTAACGCATACGACCAAGTGCTGTATTGATACTGCAATCTGTAAGTTTAGCTATTTCTTTAAAGCTGAGGTCTGCGTAATGCCTCATTACAATGACTTCTCTTTGATCATCAGGAAGCATCTCAAGTAATTTCGTAACCCTTTGATGGCTTTGAGTCTGCATTATTTTTTCATCAGCCCCGGGTTCTGCAAAATTAATTACTTCGAAAATGTCGCGGTCGTCGCTGGTTTTGATAGCGGGACTGCGTTTGATTTTTCTGAAATGGTCAACACACAAGTTGTGAGCGATACGCATGGCCCACGGTAAAAATTTTCCTTCATCAGTATACCTGCCACCATTGATGGTATCAATTATTCTGATAAAGGCATCCTGGAAAATATCTTCGGCAAGATATTTGTCTTTTACCAACAGGTAAATTGAAGTGTAAATTTTGTCTTTGTACCGATGTATAAGATTTGAAAGAGCTTCAGCATCGCCGTCAAGGTACAGATGGATCAATTGTTGATCGGATAGAGTCTTCATGGATTTCATAAACTGTTACGATTTTTGGTTTTGTTTGGGATATTGTGCAAGTCACACCAATTAAAGAGAAAACAATGTGGGAATCTATTGCGAAGCGCAGAAGGTTCTTCATTCTTTCAGGATAATTGGAAGGCCTAAATTATGACAATAAATAAAACTTCCAAATGTTTTGGTAATTTTTTTTTGAGATTTTACAAATTAGAGTGGTTCCACTTATTATCATTCGTAAAACTACGATTCGTTATTTTTGCACTCTATAAATGAACACGCTTAAAATTCCCAATAAATCATCATTGCCTAAATTAAAAGCACCACACCATGGCAACATTTTTATTAAAGGTGCAAGAGTTCATAACCTTAAAAATGTTACAGTTGAAATTCCGCGTAATAAATTTATTGTAGTTACCGGGGTATCTGGTTCGGGAAAATCTTCCCTCACTATTGATACATTATTTGCCGAAGGGCAAAGACGTTATGCAGAAAGTCTTAGTGCTTATGCGAGACAGTTTATGGCCCGTATGAATAAGCCTGACGTGGACTATATCAAGGGCTTATGCCCTGCTATTGCAATTGAACAGAAAGTGGTTACCCGTACACCACGCTCAACTGTAGGTAGTATGACCGAGATATATGATTATCTCCGTTTATTATTTGCACGCACAGGTAAAACAATTTCGCCGGTAAGTGGCAGAGAGGTAAAAAAAGATGATGTTGACGATGTAATAAATGCCATCGACAAACTTGCAAAAGGAGATAAGGTATTATTGCTGGTTGCATTCCGGCAACATCACAAAAGGGATGTAAAAGAAGAACTGAATATTTTAATGCAGAAGGGCTTCTCCAGGGTTTATTCCAATGGTGAGGTAGTAAGAATTGAAGACATCCAGGAGAAAAAAAATCTTTCTTCAATCTTTGCGCACAAAACGATATATGTACTTATTGACCGATTAATTGTTAAAGATTTTGACGAAGATGACAAACATCGTATAGCCGACTCAGTTAGTACCGCTTTTTATGAAGGGGAAGGAGAAGTTACTCTTGAAATTAACGGATCACAAAATGTGCACTTTTCTAATAAATTTGAATTGGACGGAATAAAATTTGAAGAGCCAGTGCCCAACCTGTTTTCCTTCAATAATCCTTACGGCGCATGCCCGGTTTGCGGAGGTTTTTCATTAATACTCGGGATTGATCCGGATTTGGTAATACCAGATAAAAGACTAAGTGTTTATGAAAATGCCATTGCTCCGTGGCGTGGAGAAAAACTTGGTCAGTGGAAGGAAAGGCTCATTCGTGTGGCTAAACGTTTTGACTTTCCTGTGCATAAACCTATTATCGATCTTACAACGGCTCAGTATAATTTATTGTGGACAGGCAATGAATATTTCCCGGGTCTTGATGAATTTTTTAAAGAAGTGGAGCAAAATTTATACAAAGTTCAATATCGTGTATTACTAAGTCGCTACAGGGGAAGAACTCTGTGTACTGAATGTCATGGCTATCGGTTAAGAAAGGAAGCTTTGTACGTAAAAGTGAACAATAAAAATATTGGAGAGCTTTGCGAGATGCCCGTAAAAGACCTTCAAAATTGGTTTAATGAAATTGAACTTTCAGAATATGACAAAACAGTTGCTAAAAGAATTTTGATAGAAATTAATAATCGACTTCAGACACTAATGGATGTTGGGTTAGGCTATTTAACTCTCAACAGGTTGGCCAATTCATTAAGTGGTGGCGAAAGTCAGCGCATACAACTTACAAGAAGCCTGGGAAGTAATCTTACCGATTCTTTATATATACTTGATGAGCCTTCTATTGGCCTGCATTCGAGAGATACGGAAAGGTTAATTGTAGTGCTTAAAAACTTACGGGACCTGGGTAACACTGTTGTGGTAGTGGAGCATGATGAGATGATAATGCGTGAAGCAGACCACATAATCGATATGGGCCCGCTTGCAAGTCATCTTGGAGGGGAAGTTGTTGCAGAAGGGAATTATGACGATATAATTGAAAATCCGGAAAGCCTCACAGGCAAATATTTAAAAGGAGAAGTAACGATTGATCCACCAAAACATATTCGCAAATGGAACAGGTCAATAACCTTACATGGGGCACGCCAGAATAACCTCCAAAATATTGATGTGGTGTTTCCATTGAATGTTCTATGTGTAATAAGTGGTGTTAGTGGAAGTGGTAAAACTACATTGGTGAAACAAATTTTATATCCTGCATTAAAAAAATTAAAGGGTGAGTTCGCAGAGAAAGTTGGGTTAAGTAAGGGGCTCACCGGTGACGTTGATTATATATCCGGGATTGAAATGATTGATCAGAACCCCATTGGTAAATCCTCACGCAGCAACCCTGTAACCTATATAAAGGCTTATGATGAAATACGAGAGCTTTTTAGTAAGCAACCATTGAGTAAAATGCGTGGGTATTTGCCAAAACATTTTTCGTTTAATGTGGATGGTGGTCGTTGCGATGCCTGTAAAGGAGAAGGAGAACAGGTCGTAGAAATGCAATTTCTTGCTGATGTTCACCTGGTATGTGATGTATGTGGCGGAAAAAGATTTAAGCAGGAAGTGCTTGAAGTAAATTACAAGGAAAAGAATATTTATGATGTATTGGAAATGAGTGTCGACGAAGCAATTGATTTTTTTAGTAATGGAAAATCTAATAAAAAAAATGAAGTAACAGGGTTGGATGTTGCAAAAAAAATACAGCCTTTAAGTAATGTTGGCTTAGGATATATTAAGCTCGGTCAATCTTCTGATACCTTAAGTGGCGGCGAAGCGCAGCGTGTAAAGCTGGCTTCTTTTTTAGGCAAAGGAAAGGGGCAGGGAAATCTGCTGTTTATTTTTGATGAGCCAACAACCGGGCTTCATTTTCACGACATAAAAAAATTACTTTCCTCATTTAATTCGCTTATAGAACAGGGCCATTCCATTCTTGTTATAGAACACAATACTGATATAATTAAATCTGCTGATTGGGTAATTGACCTGGGGCCTGAAGCGGGTGACGGCGGTGGGAACATTGTGTATGCAGGAATTCCTTCCGGACTTAAAAAGATTAAAGAAAGTTATACCGGAAAGTATATCTGATTAGCTAAAGATTAATATTAATAGTTCAATTTAGAAATCATTAACTGGCTCATCGGTTATTGGCCCTAATAATCTACCTCAACCTGTTGCTTTCTTTAATAAGCCGGGAGTCATTATAAATTCCTCTTGCTGCTAAAATCAAAAATACAATTGCCAGGAGGTGTAAAACAGACCACAACCCAAAGGTTCCCGTGGAAAATTTGGCTGTTTGTTTTATATAGAGAAAAATAACCAGACACTCTAAAAGGATGGCAACTATAATTATCCTGGATTGTACACTCCTATGCTTAAATAAAAATATGTTGATAATAATGCCTGTACCAATTGCACTTGTGAGAATCAATATAAAAAAATTATCTGCCGCCATCACTGCATGATAACTATTATCGGCAATGAGTGTTCCACTGTAGAATGAAAATTTTAGGGTGAGAAAAATCGCAAGGGCCGCCAATATCATCCAGATAGTTTGTATTCGCTGTATCATAAATAGTCTATTAGGCAAAATTAGGTATTGGCTCCGAAGTCCGCTGAAAATAAATTATTGAGTAACCTACCCAAGTTCCGGGTACAATGGAAATTCGGCCATCAATTCTTCCACCTCATTTTTTACTTTCCCGATCACTTTTTCATCGTCAATATTCATCAAAATTTTATCAACTAAATCCACCACTTCCTTCATGTCATTGTCTTTCATGCCTCGTGTGGTAACTGCAGGTACGCCTACCCTAATGCCTGATGTTACAAACGGGCTTTTATCGTCAAAAGGTACGGCGTTTTTGTTCAATGTAATACCTGCTTTATCCAAAGTTTCCTGTGCTTTTTTCCCGGTGATATTTTTATTGCGAAGATCAATCAGCATTAAATGATTATCTGTGCCATTACTTATCAAATCATATCCCTTTGCATTGAATGCTTTTGCCATGGCCTGCGCATTCAACTGTACTTGCTTTGCATAGGACGTAAATTCATCAGTAAGTATCTCACCAAAAGCGACAGCTTTTGCGGCAATCACATGTTCAAGCGGGCCCCCCTGTGTTCCCGGAAAAACTCCCATATCAAGCAGGTTACTCATCATCTTTAATTTTCCTTTATTATCTTTTTGCCCAAAAGGATTTTCAAAATCTTTCTTCATTAGGATAAGTCCGCCACGGGGACCACGTAAAGTCTTATGAGTTGTTGATGTTACAAAATGACAATGTTCGAATGGAGACTTTAGAAGGCCCTTTGCGATGAGCCCGGCAGGATGCGCCATATCGCAATACACAAAAGCATTTATTTCATCTGCAACTTTTCTTATACGTTCGTAATCCCAATCACGACTGTAAGCAGATGCCCCACAAATAATCAATTTGGGTTTTTCTTTCCTCGCTTTTTGTTCCAGCATTTCATAATCTACACGGCCGGTTTCCTTTCCTACGCCATAAAAATGTGCTTCATATAATTTCCCTGAAAAGTTTACGGGCGAGCCATGTGTAAGATGACCACCCATGCTTAAGTCAAGTCCTAAAACTTTATCGCCTGGTTGAAGTATTGCCAGCATAAGCGCCGCATTAGCCTGGGCGCCACTGTGGGGTTGTACGTTGGCATATTCACAATCAAATATTTTTTTTAGCCGGTCAATTGCCAGTTGTTCTGCTTCATCAATAAATTCACAACCGCCATAATATCGTTTACCCGGATATCCTTCTGCGTATTTATTCGTAAGGCACGTTCCCATAGCCTGGAGTACCTGGAGAGAAGTAAAATTTTCAGAAGCAATTAATTCAATCCCTTTCCGTTGCCTGTTCAGTTCTTTATTAATTATATCAAAAACGACCGTGTCTCTTTGCATCAGATAAATTTGCGGCAAACGTACAAAAAAGATAAGATAAAGATGTACGACGTTTTTGATGTATGGTCTTGTATGTGATACGCTACACTTTATCCTAATAAAAAAAAACAGCAATATTTGAATATTAAGGTAAATACACCACGCATCCAATATTACCTTTTGTAAATCATAATTTTCCTATATTCACGTCCCATTTGAGAGGCTAAACAAAGAGTAATGAAGGCGATAATTCCGGTGGCTGGTGCTGGTACTAAACTTCGGCCACATACTTACACCCAACCCAAGGGGTTAATTCCCCTGGCGGGTAAAACGATTTTGAGCATAAATGTTGATCAGCTTCATGAGGCAGGTATTAACGAATTTGTATTTATAGTTGGATACCTCGGGGAAAAAATCCAGGATTACATCAAAGAAAATTACCCTGATTTGGTTTGCCATTTTATCTACCAAACGGAACGTAAGGGCACGGCACATGCTATTGATCTGGCAAGAAAAATTATTGGTGACGATGAGGTTTTCATTGCGTTGGGCGATACTATTTGTGAATATGATATAAACGCGGTGCTTTCGTCTGAATGCTCCATGTTGGGTATAAAAAAAGTGGATGATCCCAGGAACTTTGGAGTTGCGGAACTTGACGAAAAGGGATTTATTAGTAAGGTTGTTGAAAAGCCTTCCATTCCTAAATCCAATATGGCGCTTGTAGGTCTTTATAAAATAAAAAATTCCACGACTTTATTTAAATGTGTTGAGAACATTATTAATAACAATATCAAAAGCTACAACGAATTTAATCTTACTGATGCACTCGAGTGCATGATCGAAAGCGGTGAAAAATTTAAGGCATTCAAAGTTGAAAATTGGTTTGATTGCGGTAAAAAAGAAACACTCCTGCAATCAAATTCAATTCTACTGGAGAAATTTGGAGGAAGCATTGCACAATCCAGCAAGTTTGAGAATACGATTTTTATTCCTCCTGTAAGTATTGCAGAAGGGTGCGATATTAAAAATTCAATTATAGGACCGCATGTGGCAATGGGAGAAAATACAATTGTTAACTATTCCATTGTAAAAGCTTCAATCATTGGTTCTTTTTCAAAACTATATGACGTGGTTCTTGATGATTCGCTCATAGGAAGCGATACAGAAATAAGAGGCGAAACAAGATCTCTTAATATTGGTGATAATACCGAAATTGATTTAGGCT
Source organism: uncultured Chitinophagaceae bacterium (assembly GCA_963798665.1). Taxonomy (GTDB): domain Bacteria; phylum Bacteroidota; class Bacteroidia; order Chitinophagales; family Chitinophagaceae; genus Ginsengibacter. Next base: position 466,965 of record CAWCUN010000009.1, read on the forward strand.
CATGATTAGCTAAAGGCTAATTGGCAAACCGGCGATTATGTTTTTTAACCGCATTACCCGACTTTTTAATATCAAATACCCGATTGTACAAGCTGGAATGGTATGGACAAGTGGATGGCGGTTAGCCAGCGCTGTTAGTAATGCAGGTGCGCTTGGAATGCTGGGCGCCGGCAGTATGAGTCCCGATGTGCTTGAAGAGCATATTAAAAAATGCAGGAAAGCTACAAAGAAGCCTTTTGGTGTCAATCTCCCTTTGTTATATGAAGGCATAGATAAGCAAATTGAAGTTATTGCCAGGAACAAGGTAGAGATAGTCGTAACATCAGCAGGCAATCCATCTGCTTTTACTCCTCTTTTAAAAGATCATGGAATTAAAGTAATGCATGTGGTAAGCAGCAGCCGGTTTGCAAAAAAAGCAGAGCTGGCTGGCTGCGATGCTATAATAGCTGAGGGTTTTGAAGCGGGGGGGCATAATGGAAGAGAAGAAACTACAACGATGGTTTTAATTCCATTAGTTTGCGAGTCAGTTCAAATTCCGGTAATCGCCGCGGGAGGTATTGCCACCGGACGACAAATGTTTGCTTGTATGGTTTTAGGTGCAGATGCCGTGCAAATGGGCAGCCGGTTTGTTGCCTCTGAGGAGGCGTCATCGCATTTGAATTTTAAAAAGGCCGTGATCAACGCAAAAGAAGGAGACACAATTCTTACTTTAAAGGAACTGACACCGGTTCGGATGATGAAAAATAATTTTTATAGCCAGGTTACACAGGCGTATGAACGCCATGCTGCTCTCAAAGACCTACAGGAATTGCTGGGAAAAGGCCGGGCAAGGAGAGGAATGTTCGAAGGACAGTTGGATGAAGGTGAACTTGAGATTGGTGAGGTGAGCGCTCTTATAAACGACATAAAACCGGCAGAAAAAATTGTTAAAGATATCTGGCTGCAATTCAATGAGATATTGAATAAGCCACTGAAATAAAATACTATATTTGCTCGTTTTAAAGCATATTATCCATTAATCCATTTCAAATGCGCTTTTCCAAAGGAGATTTTGGCTGTAAGAAATCTTTTACAATAATACTGGTCTCTTTTTTATTGGTTCTTAATTTAAATAATGATCTGTATGCTCAACTTCCTACAGAAACTCCCGACCTGCCGATCGATCCCAATGCACTAAAAAATGCTACCCAATCAGAACTTCAAAATTATTTGAAAGACAACAATCCACAGCAGAAAAAGGCGGGTGAAGATGTACATAAAAATGCCAGCGACTTCAGAAATAAAAATGTAGTGACCAAGGACAGCACTCAAAGAGACGATTTTAAAAAACAAGTGTATAATCCTGAGGAAGTGTACGGAAGCAATCTTTTTCTAAATAGCCAAATCATGGAATTATCTGAGTTGTCAACACCTCCCCTTGATTATCCCATAGGTGTAGGCGATCATATAGTTGTGTCACTTTGGGGCGGAGCTGATTTTGAAGAGAATTACGAGGTGGCCCGCGACGGTACTATTTTTCCGTCGGGTCTCGGCAAAATCACGGTCCAAGGCTTAACGTTTGACAATGCCCGCCGCATTATTGAGGATCGTTTTAAAAGAGTTATTCCTCCATCAACAAATGTTTCCGTTACACTTGGTCAGCCACGCAGTATTGTTGTCCAGTCTTCGGGAGAGGTAAATGATCCGGGGGCAAAAGTCGTATCTGCCTTTACGAATGCTTTAAACGTGGTGGCACTTTCAGGAGGTGTTACCCAATTTGGAAATTTGCGCAATATATTGATAGCCCGCAACGGCAGGATAATTGATTCGGTTGATGTTTATAAATATTTGACTACGGGGGATTATGGCAAACACCTTTATCTTGAAAATAATGATTTTGTAATTGTGCCTTTTTATGACAAACAGGTATTAGCATCGGGCCAGTTTAAAAGACCTATGTATTACCAGCTTAAAGACGGTGAAGGAATGCAGGCCTTGATGAAATATGCCGGAGGTTTTACTCCGGATGCATACCAATCGGGAGGAGTAATTATCAGGAATATAAATGAAAAGCAAACGATAAAAAATGTAAACTTTAACGCGATAGGCTTAACGGCAAATGGAGAAGTTACTGATGAACCACTTTCGAATGGAGATGTTATTGTGGTAAATCCCATTAATTCCGGGCTTAAAAATAAAGTATTGGTTAAAGGTGAGGTGGCGTATCCAAATGTTTACGAGATCAGGCCGGGAGACCGATTATTTGACATCATAAACAGGGCTGGCGGCATTACGCCAAATTCATATGTTGACAGAGCCTATGTTTACAAAGGTGCAGGTGATTCTACGAATGTAAAATCAGATAAAATTGATGTAAGTCTTGCAGACCTTAATAAAAATGTAAACAGCAGTTATAATATACCTATTGAAGCAAACGATATTATTGAAGTTTTCAACAGAAACCAATTTGGTGATAAGCAATATGTAACTATTGAAGGAGAAGTTCGTAATCCTGGTAAATTTCAAAGGTTTGGCGGTATGTCGCTGAAAGACCTTTTGTATTTTGCCAATGGTTTAAAGCCCTCAGCGGAATTTGGTAAAATTGTTGTCTCAAGTGTTGTTGATGTTGACTCAGCACAACGGGGCATTAAGCCGACTAAAACGGTTATCAACACATATTCAATCAAAACCAATCTTGAACTTGATTCAGTTACGGAAAATATACAGCTGAAACCTTACGACCAGGTCTTTGTTCGAAAAAATCCCACCTTTCATTTGCAGCAAAATATTAAATTAGATGGGCAGGTCTTATACCCGGGAACGTATTCGAAGCTGGATAATAATGAACGGCTTTCTTCTTTTATTGAACGGGCTGGCGGGCTTAAAGAAAATGCAGATCCATCCGGCGCTATTTTATACAGGTTGCGTGACACATTGATTAGAGAAAATCCATTGTTGAAAAGAAACCGGACGAAGTATATAAGAGATTCAACAGGAGAAATAGTTGACAGTGTTCTTTTTGATCCGTCAGAACCTATAAGTATCGACTTGCTCAAAGCAATGGAAAATAAAAATTCAAAGTATGATATGGTATTGCAGGAAGGTGATGTAATTTATATCCCTGAAATTAATCCGATAGTAAGTGTTAAGGGTGCGGTACAATCCGAACTTAAGATATATTTTGACAAACAACATTCTAACCTGGGCTATTATATTGACAAGGCAGGTGGTTTTGGTGTAAGGCCCTGGCGAAAGAGAATTTACGTTACTTATGCTAACGGAAGGAGCAAACGAACGCATAATTTTGGATTTTTCCATTTTTATCCAAAGGTGCAACAGGGAAGCATAGTTGTGGTACCGGAAAAACCTGAGGGTACGAATTTTGGTGATTTTGCTTCAAAAGTGCTTGTAACTGCTGTGCCATTGTTTATGGCGTATATACTTACGAGATTATAATTATTCTATGACCACGCAGGAACTAACTACAGCGATTTATCAACGACTAAGAAAATTCAGATTTATCATAATAGTCGTTGCAATCTTAGCGGCCATGGCATTAATTCTCTATGCCAAACAAAAACCTGTGACTTATACGTCAAGGGCCTCGGTATTTCCATTGACAAGCGGCAATGATAACAATGCAACTTCGTCAACTTTAAGTGCACTATTAGGAGGAGAAGCCACCAAAAGTTTCACCGATGATGCATCTATCAATATTATTGAGCTTGCCCAAAGCCGTACTACCCGGGAGGAAGTTGCAGCTATTCGTGATTCATCAATGGGAAATAAAACCATTGCCGAATTATTGGTAGATGATATTAACAATCATCTTGGATGGTTTGAAAAAAAAATAAAAATGCCTACTAATCAATATGCATTGATAACATGGGCTGGCCAGGTTTTGAAGGAAGGGTTGGATGCTTCTCTCAACAAAAATAGTACGCTAATACTTTCGTACACCGGCCGTAGCCCCGATCTTGTAAGAACTATCAGTTATGGGTTTATTGACAAAATTTCCCTGTTTTATATTCAGCTTAAACAGGAGAAGGCAAGACGGGATTTTGAATTTGCCACTAACAAAGTAGATTCGCTGAGAAATGTAATGAACACAAAAGATGATCAGCTCATTGCTATTGATAAAAGAACTTTATTTACAAACACCGATAAGCTGGAATACAGGGTGCCTACCGAAAATTTACTTGCGGACAAACAAATGATACGCCAGCAATATGCGCAGGCTGTTGCGAACCAACAAAACGCGGCCTATAAACTTCAAAAAGCTACCCCGGTTATTAAAGTGCTTGACCGGCCGGAACCTCCCTATGATATTGAAAATAAGTCTGCGGTTTTTTTTGGTTGTTTAGGGCTATTTGCAGGATTGGTGCTTACATCGCTATTGTTGGTTAGTGGAATCGTATTAAGATTTATGAGACAGGAAATTAACAATGCAATTTTTGGCAATAATGCTTCAAAGAATACTTCTTCAACAGCCACTGTCTCATGATTTTCTAAAGAGCCATTTGCCCATCTCTCTAAAAGTTACCTTTTTACCATATAATAAAATTCCCGTGCGGTAAATTTTTGCAGCGAGCATTGTAGTTAATATGAAGCCCGCTACCAATGAAATCATCGACACTGCAAGTTGCCATGCCGGTACGCTTCCCGAAGGAATGCGTGCCATCATAACGATAGGCGAAGAAAAAGGTATCATACTTCCCCACACAGAAAGAGGTGCATCAGGCTTACCTGCTGCGGTGGTCATTATTATAAAAGATAAAATAATAGGCATTGTAATAGGAAGCATTAGTGATTGCGCTTCCTGTGGATCTTCATTTACAACACTTCCCACCGCGGCAAACAAGGACGCATAAAAAAGGTAACCCCCTATAAAATAGAAAAGAAAGGACGGAAGTATCAGTCCCCATGGAGCCTGTAAAATTTCGTTTTTAGCATTTAAAAAGTTTAAAGCGGCGGTGTTGTTTGCAGCAGATCCCATAGAGGAATTTGCGGCCTGCGCATGTTGCAGCACATCATGCGATATGGCAGATGAAACAATAGAAGACAATCCAACGATAAGCACAATCCATATAAGCAATTGCGTAATACCCACTGCGGCGATACCTATAATTTTCCCCATCATCAATTGAAAAGGTTTTACTGAGCTGATTACAACTTCTGCAATCCGGTTTGTTTTTTCTTCCATAACACCACGCATTACAGCCGCCCCGTAAATAAATAAGGTCATATAAATTAATATGCCGCTTCCAAAGCCGATACCATAGGATAAACCCGAATTTGATATGGCCGTCTTGTCTCCTTGTTTTATCACAGTGCTGAAATTGTAAAGCCGCTCCTCATCAATTCCGTTTATAGAATCCAAAACCTTTTTATTTATGTTATTGTCCAGGAAGGCTTTATTCCGAATAGCTGAATTTATTTGATTTCTTACTTTTTCCTCTGCATTAACTCCAAGCTGTTTTTCTGAAACGAGTGAAATAGAATCCTGCGGTGAGTCATATTTAGCCGGGATTTGCAAAAATGCAGAATAGCCTCTCTGTTTAAAGTTATTCACTGTTACGTCAGTCGGAAACTCATAAGTAATCACTTTATCGCTTTGGAAGCTGGTTTTAAAAATACCATTTTCGTCCCTTACGGCGATTTTTTGTTTCTCCACACTTTTTATTGAAAAGTAAGCAGACGCTACAATAAAGCCTATAAAAAATAGAGGAAGCAAAATAGTTGAGAGGATAAAAGTTTTGTTTCGTACCCTCGTTAAATATTCTCTTTTAATTACCAGCCATATTTTATTCATATCAAATCAAATTAAAGAAGTCTCTCAACAAAATTTCTTCCCGGTTATTTAACTTTTTCAAACTGTCTTGAAGCCTGCGTATCCTCAACTTTCTTTATAAAAATATCGTTGAGAGATGGAAGTATTTCGTTGAATGAAATAATACTTGCATTATGTGTTAGAAATTGCTGCAATACAGCAGCAGGATTGTAACTATCCTTAATCCTTACAGTGAGAAAATTATCTTTTGAGCTTAAAATTTCGAAAACATCATTTTCAAAAGGCAGAGGAATGGTCTCAAACCCTACCTTAAAAATGTTTTCTTTACAGTCATGCTTGATTTGTTTCACACTTCCGTCTAAAATTTTTTTCCCCTTATTAACTAAAACTATTTTATTGCAGATTTCTTCAACTTGTTCCATCCGGTGTGTGCTGAATATTATAGTTATACCTTTTTGCGAAAGCTTATAAATTTCATCTTTTATAAGATTACTATTCACCGGATCCAGCCCGCTAAATGGTTCATCGAGGATAAGCAGGCGGGGTTCATGCAACACCGTTATTACGAATTGAAGTTTTTGACTCATGCCTTTACTTAAATCATCTACTTTCTTATTCCACCAGCTTTGCATTTCGAATTTTACAAACCATTCTTTTATTCTCTTAACGGCTTCTGCACGGTGCATTCCCTTGAGCATCGCGAGGTATAATGCCTGCTCACCTATTTTCATTTTTTTATATAATCCTCTTTCTTCAGGCATGTAGCCGATCTTGAGTATGTCTTTTACAGGATCAAATTTTTTCCCATCAAATAAAATAGTTCCGCTGTCCGGATAAAATATTCCCGTAATCATTCGTAATAAAGTTGTTTTGCCGGCACCATTAGGGCCAAGCAGACCAAAAATACTTCCCTGCGGTATAGAGAAACTAATATCATCCACCGCTTTTTGGGTGGCATAATATTTTTTAAGATTCTGTAACTCAAGTATATTCATCATTTATTTAGTTGCAATCTTTTCTTAAAACATAATAGAATCTTGCGAAGATATTGAACGTTAATAAAATCACGGTTTATATTCAGGAAAGATTTTTCTAAGCGCAGGTTATCGTGAATTTAATAAAACCGAAATAGCTTTGGCAACCCTTTCTCCATCAAGTGCAGCGCTTACGATACCGCCTGCATAACCAGCACCTTCACCACAGGGAAACAAATTTTTTATTTGAGGATGGTTGAGAAAATTACTATCACGGGGAATACGTACAGGAGACGAAGTCCGGCTTTCGGTTGCCACCAACACAGCTTCGTTAGTGTAATATCCATATCCCTTTCTTGCTGGCATTTTTTTCGAAATAGATTTTAATGCTTTTCTTAGACGGAGACTTATAAATGGCGGCAGCACTTCGTTCAGCCGATATGAAGTAATTCCGGGTATATAAGAACATGAAGGCAAGCTGGTCGAAAAGCAATCTTCTGCAAAATCCACTAACCTCTGGGCGGGAGCTGCGAAATTTCCGCCCCCTGCTGCAAAAGCGCTTTTTTCAATTTCACTTTGAAAATGCATCATAAGTAACGGAGAGTCTTTGTATGTTGATAATTGCCCGGACCCTTGCTTATTTTGGGCATTTAAACTTGCAAGTGACTTTATGACGTCTTCTACCTCCACCTGCACTACCAGGCCACTGTTTGCATAAGGATTATTTCTTTTTGAAGGGCTCCACCCGTTTACTACAAGTTCTTCCGGATTGGTGGATGCGGGAGCAATAATCCCGCCGGGGCACATGCAAAAGGAAAAGACTCCGCGATTATCTACCTGTTCCACAAGACTATAAGATGCTGGCGGAAGATGCTGTTGATGCAAGGAATTACCTGCGACTTTATATTGAATATTATTTATTAAATCCTGTGGATGCTCAACCCGTACGCCGAGCGCAAAAGGTTTGGCCTGGAGGCTAATATTTTTTTTATCCAGCAATAAAAAAATATCACGGGCGGAGTGTCCTGTAGCAAGAATAACTGCGTCTCCATTAAATATGGTACCATCTTCAGTTATTATTTCGGTTGAAATCTCATTTTCGATTTTAAAGTCAATGACTTTTTTGCCAAAATGAAATTCACCACCACAATCGAGTATTCGTTTACGCATTCCAGTTATAATACCAGGAAGTTTGTTTGTGCCGATATGAGGATGTGCTTCGTACAGTATATTTTCATCGGCTCCAAAATGTACAAAGAGATTTAGTATGCGGTCAATATTTCCACGTTTTGTACTTCGGGTGTATAGCTTTCCATCGCTGTAAGTACCAGCCCCTCCTTCTCCAAAACAATAATTACTGTCCGGATCTATAATTCCCTCTTTATTTAATAATGCGAGGTCTCTTCTTCTTGCACGCACATCCTTTCCTCTCTCAAGAATTATGGGCTTTATTCCAAGTTCAACTAGCTGTAATGCTGCAAATAATCCGGCAGGTCCTCCACCAATGATGATAATTTTCTTTTGTGATTTATTTACATCTCCAAAATTAAATTCAGGTGAGATTCTTTCAATAAATGGTTCATTAATAAAGGCATTAACAGAAAGATTTATCCATATAGTTTTCCCCCTGGCATCTATTGATTTTTTGAGAATGTGATATCCTGCAATGTCTTTGATTTTTTTTCCGCAGGTATTTGCGATAAAACGATTTACGATCGTTATATCTTCTGCCTCATTTGGTAATAACCTTATCGAAATTTTTTTTTGCATATAATAGTTGCAGGTTTTTATCCTGCAAAACTCTCTGCAATTTAAAGTATAAATAACTATTTTACTTATTAGCTATTTTTAATGAAATAGCCTGCCAGTAAGGATCCTGGGACTTAAAAAGGAAGGTCATCAATGGTATCCTGCGATGACGAAGTAAATGTATCGAGGGGCTCAAGATGATCATCATCAGATGACGCTTCTTTACCTGAATTTAAAATCTGTTCTATCCGCCAGGCGTCAAGATTGCTAAAATACGAAGTACGGCCATCCTTATCCCACTTGCTGCCTTTGATATTAAAATACACTTTTATTTCATCTCCGGGATTCACGCGGTCAACGATATTCGTGCGATCTTGCACACATTGAAATTTAATATAGTTCGTAATTATTTTCCCATTAATATCATCAGATTTTTCAACCACGAATTCACGTACTTTAAAAGTTTCTGTACGTTGTATGGTATCAAATTTTTCAAGAAGCTTGCCGGTTAATTCGTAGCTCATAAATTACATTTTAGTCTTTAAAGATATAGTCATTTAACTTAAAACCTTCCTAATTTACATTAAATCATAAAAATGTTTTGCACATTTTTTTTTATTTAAAGGCTCAAAAAAAGATAAAAAATTTGTGAACGGGTTAAAAGAAAAATAGGTTTTCAGTTGTAAATCAATGCCGACGCAGTTATTAAAAATTATTCAATTAAATAAAATGAATTCACTTCTTTTTTTTAAAACTCCATACTGTTTTTATGGTGATAAAAACAAAGAATAAAAAATTTTTTTTTCAACAAATTATTTTGATATTCGCTGTCTTGCTCGGAAAATATTTATAAGATTTTTTTTATAGATTTTCTTAGTAATCCTCCAGGAACCAGGGTGTATATAAAATCAAAAAAAACGGCTTACGGAAAAATGGATAAGGCTTGCGAAACAGTGTGGCATAATTGTCTCAATATTATAAAAGATATAGTAGAGTGGCAACATTATAAAACCTGGTTCGAACCTATTACCCCTGTTTTACTGAAAGATAAAATATTGACGATACAGGTTCCCAGCCAATTTTTTTATGAGTATATTGAAGAGCATTATGTAAACCTGATTGCTAAGACTTTAAAGAGAGAACTGGGGAAAGAAGCAAGGCTTGAATATCGCATTATGGTTGATAGTGGGAACAACAATAACAAGCCCTTGACGATGGATATACCCGGGCAAGGATACAAAGCACACTCAAATAATGAAATGGATTTTCCTTTAATTATAAACAACCCGGTTAAAAATCCTTTTGTAATTCCGGGGCTTAAAAAAATGCAGATTGATCCGCAGTTGAATCATATGTATGTATTCGATGCATTTATTGAAGGAGATTGTAACCGGGTGGCCAGGCGTGCAGGAAAAACTGTTGCAGAAAAGCCAGGTTCAACTTCATTCAATCCCTTGGTAATTTATGGGGGTGTGGGACTTGGTAAAACACATCTTGCACAGGCAATTGGAAATGAAGTGAAAAGGCTGCATAACAATAAGGTTGTTTTATATGTAAGCTCCGAAAAATTCATAAATCAGTTTGTAGATCATAGCCGCAACCAGGCCATCAACGACTTTATTCATTTTTACCAGTTGATAGATGTATTGATTATAGATGATGTACAGTTTTTTAATCGTGCAGAAAAATCGCAGGATGCTTTCTTTGCCATTTTTAATCACCTCCATCAAAGTGGTAAACAACTAATTCTTACATCGGATAAGCCGCCAAAGGATTTGGAAGGAGTACAGGAGAGATTGCTTAGCCGTTTCCGTTGGGGCCTTAGTGCAGATCTCCAGGTTCCTGATTATGACACAAAAATTGAAATTCTCGAACGCAAGATGAAAAACGATGGCATGGATATGCCGAAAGAAGTGGTGAAGTACATTGCTTATAATATTCAGAATAATATCCGTGAGTTGGAAGGAGCCTTAATTTCCCTGTTGGCACAATCTTCGCTCAATAAAAGAGAAATTGATCTTGAACTAGCAAAAAAAGTTTTGAGAAATTTTATCAAATCATCATCAAAAGAAATAACTATAGATACTATTCAAAAAATGGTGTGCGATTATTTTGATGTGCCTTATGAAAAATTGCTTCAAAAGACACGCAAACGTGAAATTGTACAGGCGCGTCAAATCTCTATGTTTCTTGCGAAAGCATTTACCAAAAATTCATTAAAAACAATAGGGGAACATTTCGGAGGCCGTGATCATACTACCGTAATTCACAGTTGCCAGACCGTTAAAGACCTTATGGATACGGATACCTTGTTTAAAGAAAGTGTAATTGAGCTGCAGCAAAAAGTGCAGCTTGCTGCAATGTGATCTGCCATTTACCAACAATTATTTATTTTAATTTTTAAATTGCAAATGTTACTTTTGCAACCCTTAATACATAACAGGAGAGGTGCCTGAGAGGCCGAAAGGAACGGTTTGCTAAATCGTCGTACGGGTTAAACTGTACCGTGGGTTCGAATCCCACCCTCTCCGCAGAATTGGAGATAGTGGTTAAATTGTTCCGCCGCGGCGGATTGAATCCCACCTCTCCGCTGGATTTCACATTATCCTTTCAAAATATTAAGAAAAAAGTTCGGGGCGTAGCGTAGCCCGGTTATCGCGCCACATTTGGGATGTGGAGGTCGCAAGTTCGAATCTTGCCGCCCCGACAAAGTTGATTTCTTTCAAAATTAAAAGCTCGTAAAACTCAATGTTTACGGGCTTTTTTGATTTTTAGCCTATCAATTAATATCAAAAAATGTCAATTCGCGTGCGACAAATTCGGTCACACCTCAATTGATGATAGCTTGTGTAACCGAATTCCTTTATAACTCAATGATATCAAAATCAATTTATTTGAAGAATTGAAATATATAGGATGATACCCTTTTTCGATTATGAATTTATGTTTCATTCAGTTAACAACTTTAAAATTTATAACTAATAAAATAAATAATTATGTCAGTACTTACAAGTACGTTTACAGTTATTTTCCATTTACGAAATACCGGCAACAGCGGCGAAAAGCTACCTGTCTATGCTAGAATAACTATTAACAAACAGCGCATAGAGTTGTCGGTGAAACAGATGATTAACCCTCTTCATTGGAATGAAAAGAGAGGAATAGCTAAGCCACTAAATGAAGAATACCGGCAGTTCAATAATTACCTGGAACAATTAAAAAGTACTTATTATGAATGTTACCGGGAGATGATTATTAAGAAAAAAGAAATTACCACATACACATTTAAGAAAGCTTACTTCGGAGAAGAGGAAGATGAATACACATTACGCAAGCTTATGAATTATCATAACATTGATATGAGAGAGTCTGTAAGTTGGGGGACAATGAAAAATTATTTTACTACCCAAAAATATTTAGAGAAATTTTTAAAAGAACGAAGAAAGGTAAACGATATTAATCTTAAAAATATCAATTACCAATTCGTTACGGATTTCGAATACTATTTAAAAACATACAAACCGTTAGATCATCAGAAACCGCTTCGCAATAATGGGGTAATGAAACACATGGAACGTTTCAGAAAGATGATCAATGTTGCTCTAAAAAATGAATGGATGGAGAAGGACCCTTTCAAAGCATATAAATTAAAATTTGTAAAGTTTGAAAGAGGTTATTTAACTGAATTTGAATTAGAAGCATTAGAGCAAAAAGAATTTAAAATTGAGCGATTACAAATTGTAAAAGATTTATTTATTTTCAGTTGTTATACAGGGCTTGCTTATATTGACACAGTAACTTTAACACCGGAAAATATCATAAAAGGAATTGATAGTGAAGCGTGGCTTATGACGCAAAGAACTAAAACAAAAACTCCCGTAAAAGTTCCACTATTACCTAAAGCAACAGAGATCATTGAAAAGTATCGTAACAATCCAAAGTGTCTTGCAGAAGGAAGCCTGTTACCGCAGCTTATCTAATCAAAGGCTAAATGGTTATTTAAAAGAAATAGCTGATTTATGTGGCATTGAAAAGAACCTGACCTTCCACCTGGCACGACATACTTTTGCTACAACTGTAACTTTAAGCAATGGAGTTCCTATAGAATCGGTAAGTAAAATGCTGGGACATACAAAAATAAGTACCACACAGGTATATGCGAAAGTGATTGAAAGAAAATTAAGTGACGATATGTTATTACTGAAAAAGAAATTATTGAATAAGGCACTTTTGTCATCGAGATAAATTAGATAAATATTGATTTAAATTGTTTCAGCATTCAAAAGTTTGAGTGAACGAAATATGAACTTCTTATTCTGAAATAAAAATTTAATTTTACAGGACTTAAAATAAATATGGACATCTTTCAGCACATAGAAGTTAATCCTAAAATATTAATGGGAAAAGCCGTAATAAAAGGTACTCGTATTTCTGTGGAACAGATTCTTGAAAAACTTTCTGATGGCGAAACTGAAAAAGAAATATTAAAAGCCCATCCTCATATAACTTCAGAAGATATAAAAGCGGCTCTTTCTTTTGCAGCACAATCACTTAAGGGCGAAAATATTTATCCGATTGCATCATGAACTTTATTGCAGATGAGGGAGTTGATAAACCGATAGTAGACACTCTTCGTAAAGCAGGGTTTAATGTTTTGTATATTTTGGAAACAAACCAGGGAGCCGATGATCAATATGTTTTACTGTGACCCAGCCTAATGCGATCCGCATCCGCAAACAATGCACATAGCTTTTATAAATTACATCAAAAAATATTAATTGATATTTATCAAGTAATTTTTTTAAGATTAGTTTGTAATTTTATGAAGTAAATAAACATCGTCTGGTGTTTGATTGTGAAAATGAAAATTGTGCGTTATGGAAAGAACATTCAGAAAACCTCACGAGGACGTGTATCCTCAAAAAATTTACGCAAGTCAACTTATTACCGTTGACGATTTGCTGCAGTTTAAAAAACAATTATTAGTTGAACTGATAGCTGAGTTAAAATCCCAGATTAATATAGTCCCAAAGAAGTGGCTTAAGTCACATGAAGTAAGAAGGCTACTTAAAATTTCAACCGGCACTTTACAAACCCTCAAAGCTTCCGGCATTCTCCCCTATTCCAGGATGGGTGGCATACATTTTTTTGATTACGAAGAAATACAAAAAATTTTAGAAGAAGGAAAAATCCATGGGCTTTAACTGAAAATCCTTTTATTTTATTTTCTTATTTGTTATTTCTTTTTATTAATTCAAAAAATCGTGTGCCATGAACTGTGCAGAAGCCAATCAAATTGACCTGGTAAATTATTTACTTTATGCAGGCCATCAACCAAAGAAAATCAGTGGAAATGATTATCGGTATTACTCCCCGTTAAGAGATGAAAATATACCAGCGTTCAAAGTAAATAAAAACAAAAATGTATGGTATGATCACAGGATAGGTAAAGGTGGAAACCTTGTTAATTTCGTGATGGAATTTATCGTTGTGATGTGAGTGAAGCCTTGCAAAAAATTTCTTTTTTTCACCCGCAAAATATTGGAAGCAATTCATCAGCCCAGGTTCCAATTGCATGAAAACTCTTTATTGAATCACGAAGATGCAAGAGAATCCGGGATAAGAATTATAGCCGCAAAGCAGCCTGTTGAAGACCTTATGCTTTGCAGCTATGTAAAGCAAAGAAATCTTCCAAAAAATATCCCTGACAAATATTGTTATGACGTGCATTATATAGCTGGCGAAAAAGAAAAAACTTATAAAGCATTGGGCTTTAAAAACAGTGCTGGGGGCTTTAAATTACGAAGCGAAAAATTTAAAGGAAGCAGTTCCCCAAAGACATTACTTTAATAGAAAATAAAGCAGAAAAAATTGCTGTATTTGAAGGGTTTTTTAATTTCCTTTCTTACCAGGCAATTCATCAAAAACAAGAGCAACTAAAACGAATTTTTTAATCCTTAATTCCACGTCTTTTTTTGAAAAAAGTTTGCCTTTAAGAAGTCTATAAATCTGTTCATCTCTATCTTGATTGTGATACAACAGGACAAAAATGCATACAAAAAGCGCTGGCAATTGATAGTGAAAAATTCAAAGATGAAAGGCATTTGTATCAAAATTATAAAGACTTAAATGATTGGATGATGCATATAGGTCAGTCGCAGAAACAAGGATTGCAGATTAAGTAATGTAATTTTTATTTCATCCGCGGCAACTAAAAATTGCTCAGTCTTATTTTTTATAAGAATCAAATTAATAATTCAATATAAATAATGAAGCATGAATGATTTAATAAAAATCTTTGAGACAGCACGCTTTGCCGCTATCTGCCAGAAGTACGGTTGTATCACAACCGGCTTCTGTCCGCTCTTACTCCGAAGTCGTGAGCGGTTAAGAAACTGAAATGATTATTAAATGTGACAATGATTTAAGTGATGAGTGAAACAAAAAATAACCATTCCAAATGGCTTCATATAAGATTGAAAGGAAGATGAATATGACAAAATACACAAGAAATTTTCCAATTCTACCTGCAGAAAATTAAGTGAATATGCACGCCGTATATTGCTCGATAAAGTAATTACTGTTAACCAGCGCAATCAATCTCTCGACGACTTTATGGCAGAGATGATCGGCTAAGAAATGAATTAAATGCTATTGGAAATAATTTTAATCAGGCAGAGCATAAACTTCATATACTAGAGAAAATTCCGGAATTCAGAAACAGGATCATCCAAAGCGAAAACGAGAAAAAAAATGCCTTTAAAAATGATTGAAGAAACAAAAATCGCATCAATCAATTTGCAGAAAAATGGTATCCAGAATCAAGAGAACACAAAGCCTTTCACGGTCATTAAATACAATGAAAAAAAGTGCAGCTCCGGATAGCGGAATGCATTCATACAGGCAATAATCCAAAGGATTTAAGAGCTCTTAATTTTTATAATAAACTTCATCGCCTGAAACCCCAGGTCAACTCTAATGAACGAGTAAGCAAACAATGTAGACATTTCCTTAAAATTTCATGAATCAGATAAACTTAATAAAGAAAAACTTTGTGTAATTGCACAAGCTAATATGAAAGGCATTATTTTTGAAAACCAGCATATCTTGTTCACGCCATGATGATGCAACTCATCCGCATATCCATATTGTAAGTACTAACATCCGGCAGATGGGAGCAAAATACAGAAGCAAAATATTGGCCGCAACCAATCGAAAAAGCAATAAAAAATATTGAAGAGAAGTATCAACTTATTAAAGGAAGAAAAATCGATCAGCAGAATGAATTGAAAATATATATACAGAAAGTTCGTTATGGAAAACCACAAACCAAAAGAGCCATTACAAATGCATTGAATGCAATAATAACTGATTACAATTACACTTCTCTTCCGGAATAAAATGCAACCCTTAAATTAGATTAATGTTTTGGCAGACAGAGGACATAAAGATTCTAAAAAATGTTTGAACAGAAAGGACTGATATACGCTGTCCCTTGATGAGCATGGAATAAGATTGACTCCCAATTAAAAATCTGGAGAAAAAATTTACTGAGAATGAAACTTTGAAAGAAGGTTTTCAATAAGAAATTACAGACAACTATAAAATGAGTGCTGTTGAAAAAAGAATAAATTCATTATGAATTTACACAAGGTTTGGTCCAGGGAGGAATTAAAATCAGCTGCAAGGCAAAGTAATGAAGGCAACATTTACAGCCTGACGAATATTGATTTGAAAAACAAACGTGTCATTAATGGCAGCGACTTAGGAAAGAGTTCAGCGCAAAGTCAGTGCTTGAGAAATTAAGCCTTGAACCAAAAGCTGCACGGCTAATCGAAGGTCGACAATTGAAAAATAAAATTACGCTATCAGATCCAATTCATAACACACCTGAACAGAATATTGGGAGACAAAATATTAATAATAAAAATCTGCAGTTTGAGCCTTTACTTGACCTACTTTTTAAACCAGAGGAAAATAATGATTTTCTTCTTCTTGCATTGACGAAGAAGAAGCGAAAAAAGCAAAAAAGGAAATTGCAATTATAGGATCGGCAAGTGTTATATCCTAAAGAGACTATATTGCTGTTAAAAAAACGCGAGTAAGATATTGAAACCAGCCTGCTGCTGATTTTTTTGAAAGACTTGTTGCTGTTGAAAAAGAATTAAGAATGACCCAGTTCTATGAAGTTGTTGCGGATATAGCTCTTACTGGAAATCTAAGATTATGATGGAAAAGAATATTTATTTCTATTTCAATTCCTGGAAATATCTTAAGGACCTTATAATAATCCATCAAATCTAAAATATAGTATTCAATGATTAAAAGATGAGTAAGTTATTTCCACATTATATAAAAAAATCACCATCTAAACCATAAAAGTTTTATTTTTATTTTTGCATAAAGGAAAAGATTTTTTTCAACTAAGCTTATTTATTTAATTCCTTAGTCGATAGAAGCATTTTCACGGGGAGAAATAAGTTACTTAAAGCAAACTTTTTGCTTAAAATCTTTGGTAAAACTATTACCATCAAAATTTTAGAAAAAGCCGATGAACTATCACGTACTTTACTAAAAAATGAGATTGAGGAAACACTAGGGAAAAAAATCACGTCCTCCCGGGATTGTTTGTTGTTGAGTTCCAGACATTTTTAGCAAAATTTCTTTCAAAGTTAATTCAAATACACTGCGAAGGTTTTTTGGTTTGGTTAAGTCAGAACATAATACTTCTTCCACCACATTAGACATTCTTTCAAAGTATTGCGGCTTTAGTTCTTTTGATGAATTACTCAGGCTAAAAAACAATAAACAAGGTAACAGAAATGCCAATTACCCGAATAACATTCTAAATTATCTTATTTCAATTTTTCGGGAAAGTCCAATCAGCGAATATGAGGATAAAACGTTCAATTGTATTGTAAAGGAGACAATAATTTTTCTGGATCACCATCCGGAATTGACCGACAAATTTCAAAAAGCTGTTTCTAAAACAAAAAACGGGCAGGATTTTTACTTTGAACAATTTATCAATATTGATAAATTAAACTCATTTTATGGTGAGGGGCTTCTTTATTATCTCGCAAAAAAAAAACAATAGAAGCTCAAATTTTCGGTCATTCTCTATTATGTTTAAAAAACTGGCTAACTGAAAACAATTCTAAGGTAAAAGAACATCATGACGAGGTTATAAAGCATAATCTTTCAAAAACATCTCATCCATTTTTATCCGGACGCTTTTTTGCTTCACAATTACTCTATGCAGATGCTTATCATTTGCCAATTGAAAAAATATTGGTTAAGGCACAACAAATAACCGCCAGATTAAATACAACGGGCAAAGAGATAAATTCCGGTTTTTCCCCTGTTTTGAGTACATAATGCTGCCTGTTCTTTTATTAACGGAACACAATGAAGCAGCTTTATATTATACTGATCATTGCCTGAATAATTATCAATATAAACATACTAATATTGAACCTGGATTATATCAAAGTGTGGATTTATGTATGGCATTAGCGCTCATTAAATCAAAAAGAAAAACAGAAGCATTGAAGTTATACCAGGATATAACGCTTTCAAATTTTTACTTTTTAACAAAAAAAAGTGACATGATCTTGTATCTTTTTTTGAACAAATACTTAAAAAAGAATAAAATTGATACAACTGGACAAATAGTTGATTTGATCGATCTCACAGGTTTTAGAAGACTAAATCGTTTAATTGATTCCACGAAAATCAAAATGAATCAAAAGGCTTAAAGCCTTGTGTAATTTTTTTTCTATGTAACCTGTTTTAGAAACGTGAAACCTTACCCCCTTTTGAAGCCTTACCCTTTTTGAAGTATTAAATCGGGAAACTTTCAAATGCATGTACAAAAAATATTCAAAATGAACAAAAAAGAACAAATTTTTTTTTGAAAGATAACATAGTTTTAACTTAATGATTTGAAAATCTCCTAATTTTCGAATTGTTTCCAGAATTTGAACCTCCTCAAATAATCCATACCTATAGATTAGCAAATTACTTTTGTTTGTTATGTATTGTTATATAACAGTAACTGTACGTACCCGCAATTTTTAAGTAAGCAGCGTTTGTTTTAATGAGTTAAAAAAATACCTCATAAGAGGTAATGATGCAGTTGTATGCCTCTTGCTTTAAAGATATAATTAACTGTTTCGGATATTAATATTTAATTACGATTTTATTGATAGGGAAATAAAAATCAATCCTTTGAATAGCTATATTTTTCACCCTTCAAAGAAAAATTATGCAGAAGAATTGGTACATGCTTTATGTAAAAAAGAATTCGGAAAAAAGAGCATCTGCTGCATTGAAGAAAAACAAGATTCAAAACTTTTGCCCTCTCAAGTGCAGGCAAATTAAGCATTTGAGAACCACCAGGTTATGTTATGAACCTTTATTCGGATCTTACCTGTTTGCTAATTTAACTGAAGGTGATTTTGCTTTAATCAAAAGAGTAAAAAATGTAGTGAATATAGTTCACTGGATAGATAAACCTGCCATAATTGCCAATGAAGAAATAGAAGCAATTAAAGAATTCCACCGTCTTCATCAAAATATTTCAATAGAAAAATACCAGGCAAATAATAACCAGGCCATCAGCATAATTGATGTTCCATCATATTCTATTGGCGGAAATACAGTTTTGGTAAAAACCAATTTAATAAAAGTGCATCTTCCTTCCCTCCGATTAGTGATGGTAGTGGAAATTAAAAGTGGTAACATGTTTGGAGAGGGAGAAGCTATATCTGAAAGAAGTTCTCAGAAGGAAAAGGTAGTGTAAAATAGTTTAGCAATTGAATTCTTGATGACGGGTTTGTGAGATATAACTAATGATTTAATTCTTTTCAGTTTCATTGTGGCTGAGAGAGGCGAAGCCATAAAAATTAAAGTAACATTAAAAACTTTTTTGTGTTACGATCATAATCCGTTAACCTTTTACTATTGCTAAACATAAGTCAAGAATTGATACTAAAGTTTATATATCTTACGTATCAATTTTAAAGTTGTTTGTTATTTATGAACAAAAAAGTTTTTTCTCATTGCATTTTCCTTTTGGTTTTCACAAGTTCCTGCGGAACCTTTAAAAACATCCCTTATTTTAAAGATTTAAACCACACAATGCCCACTCATGAACAAATTGAGAATTACTCGCCACTTATAATACAACCCTCAGATATTTTGGGAATTAACGTCAGTAGCAGAAGCCCGGAATCTTCGGCGATATTTAATTATAATCTAAACCGTGTCAACGGAAACATATATGATGCTTCACCTGATAACCCTGTTATAGGTTACATGGTAGATCAAAACGGAGAAATTCATCTCCCGCTGATAGGAAATATAGTAGCCACAGGCCTTACGACATCTCAATTACGGGATACGCTGAATAAAATGTTGCTTACTTATTACAAAGATCCGGTTGTAAATGTACGAATAATAAATTTTAAGGTATCTGTTTTTGGCGACGTACAGCGACCCAATATTTATACTTTACAAAATGAGCGAACAACTGTAACACAAGCGCTGAGTCTTGCAGGGGATCTTAATATTACTGCCGTAAGAAATATTATCCTTATCAGGGAAGTGAATGGAAAACGAAACTTTATACCAATGGATCTTACATCAAAAAAGATATTCGAATCTCCTTACTTTTATTTGAAAAATAATGATGAAATCTATGTGCAACCTGACCGTACAAAATATGCTACAGTGGACCGCGGTTATCGCACGGCAACTTTAGTTCTTTCCGGGCTTTCGATCATAGCGATCGTGCTTTCAAATCTATACAGGTAAATCTACTAAATGAATAATTTTGGAAATTATGCTTGAAAAATTTTCAGATATTATTGCCCTAAGCGCCGATAAAGAGGATAAAAGTTCTTTTAATGTCCGGGATACATTCAATAAATATTTATATCATTGGCCACTTTTTTTGATCGGAATATTAGTATGCCTCTCGGGAGCTTTTTTTTATCTCCAAAAAGTAAATCCAATGTACACTTTAAATGCCACTGTTGTTATAAAGGATGAAAAGAAAGAAGCAAATGAAAAAAATAATCTTCAGGAATTGTACATTTCAAACTCTCCAAAACTGGTGGAAAATGAAATTGAAGTATTAAAATCGAGAGGGTTAATCGGACAGGTCGTTTCAGACTTGCAGCTTTGGGTAAATTACCAGGAGAAAGATGGCATGGAAACGGTGAATTTATATAAAAAAAGCCCGCTAATTTTTAAATTTCTGGACTCATCTGGTGATATAAGCAGCCGGGTTTTAAAAATAAAAATTAAAGATAGCAATTCCTTTTATCTAAGAAATAGTGACGGGAAATTTCATGAATTTTTTTTTCATGAAACTTTAAAGAACAAACTGGGGACCTGGAAACTTATACCCACATCAAATCTTGAGAAATTTAGTGGAAGGGAAATAAAAATTTCCATAAATAATCCGGATAAAGTTGCGGAAGAATATCAAACCAGCATTAGTGCAGAACAGGCAAATAAATTAGCTTCGACCATTAATTTAACTCTTAAAGATGAAGTAGAACAACGTGGAAAAGATATACTAAATGATCTTATCACATTTTATAATGAAGCCTCAATTGCCGAAAAGAATCGTACCACTAAAAGAACATTGGATTTTATTGACGATCGTATTAATACTTTGGCGAGTGACCTAAACGCCTCAGAAGAAAATATAGAAGGATACAGGAGCAGCAGGGGGATCACAGATATTTCTTCACAGTCACAAGTATACCTTGAAAATGTACAGGCCAATGACAGCAAGTTGAACGAAGTAAATGTTCAATTGAATGTTATAGGCGGGATAGATAAATATTTAAATTCACCGCAAAATTTACAATACGCCCCGTCAACCTTAGGGATAACCGATCCGTTGTTAAATAGCTCAATAGAAAAATTGTCACAGCTCCAGTTGCAACGGGAAAAGTTACTGGCAACTACTCCTGAAACCAATCCGGACTTTGAGCCTATTGACAGGCAAATAAAAACTACCAAACATGCTATAAAAGAAAATATTGAAAATATCAGGTCTTCGTTATTGCTCACTAAAAATAAATTAGAGTCTTTTAACTCAAAATATGAATCCTCTATAAGAAACGTGCCGGTGCAGGAAAGGCAATTAATTGACAAAACAAGGCAACAAAGCATAAAAGAAAATCTCTACGTTTACCTTCTTCAAAAAAGGGAAGAGGTCGCGTTGAATTATTCATCCATTTTATCAGATGCCCGTATTGTTGATTATGCTTATGCAAGCTCGAAGTCCACAAGAAAGCCAATTGTTTATGGGGTTGCATTTTTACTCGGTATTATCTTGCCGGCAGGATTAATTTATGCGAGAAGCGCTTTAAGTAATAAGGTTACTACTGCTAAAGAAATTGAAGAGGTAACCGGGCTTCCAATTTTAGCGGAACTATCTTATATCAATATTTCATCGTCGCTGATTATTACTGGCAAAAATAATATAGTTATCAGTGAAGATTTTAGAAAGCTGCGCACCAATTTAAATTTATTAAGAGATAACCATGAAAAAGGATGGGTTACCCTCATTACATCGAGCATTTCAAATGAAGGTAAAAGTTTTGTAAGTACCAATCTTGGATGTTTTTTAGCATTATCCGGTAAAAAAACAATTATTCTTGAAATGGATTGGAGACGGCCAAAGATCTCCGGCATATTTAATCTTTCAGCATCACATCCGGGAATTTCAGATTACTTAGCAAATGAGTCATCAATTGATCAAATTATACAAAAGTCATCAGTCAATCCCAATCTCGATTTAATAGTAAGTGGTCCGCTTCCTCCAAATCCTTCCGAGCTACTTGAAAGTAACGAAATTGAATCTTTAATTCAGCGTTTACGCCTTAATTATGATCATATAATTATAGATACGCCGCCGGTAAATTTAGTTACTGATGCAAAAATTTTATCACGATATAGTGATACCATCTTATATATAATTCGCCAGGCATTTACATATAAATCTTTATTAACCTTCATAAAATCCCTAAGCAAGGAAGGTCAATTTGTAAATATGAAAATTGTGTTTAACAGTATTGAGAAAGGCAGATATGGATATGGTGACAATTATGGAAAGGGCTATTACAAGGCCATTAATGAGAAGAAAAAGAATATTTCAAACTGACATTTCAAAAATTTTTTAAAAGATTTTAATAAGCCTAATTAGGGTAGTTAATCTCCATGTATTATTTTAATTAGAGGTACAAATTTTAATATCTATATTTTATTCTCCGTTTTTTTAGTTAATCCAAAGACCTCGACTGTATTACAATACACAAATTTAGTTAACTAAGAATTTTAGAACCAACATTCGCTTTCTATTTACTACAGTAAGTTTTTTAATGTGAACTTCTCCTTGATACGGCGCAGAAAGCTTTAAGCTTTATTGAATACTCTGACATTAGAAAAAGAAGTAGTTCTAATATTCACTAAAAACTATCAATTCAAAATTATTTTTTACTAAACAAAAAACCAAAGAAAATGAAAAAAGTAATTGTACTAGGCGGTGGTGGATTTATAGGTGGCCATCTCGCCAAAAAATTAAAATCGGGAGAATGTTATGTAAGGATCTGTGATATCAAAAATCATGATTATTTCGATCACGACGATATCTGCAATGAATTTATCCTTGGTGACCTCACCGATCCAAAAACAGTAGAATTAGTTATTGGACAAGAATATGAAGAAGTGTATCAATTGGCAGCAGACATGGGAGGTGCTGGTTACATTTTTACGGGACAGAACGATGCTAATGTTATGCATAATTCCGCTTTAATTAATCTAAATATAGCAAAAGAAGCTGTAGTTAAGAGTATTAAAAAATTGTTTTATTCATCATCTGCTTGTATGTACCCTGAAAATAATCAGTTAGATGCTGATAATCCTAATTGCGAAGAAAGCTCTGCATATCCTGCAAATCCAGATTCGGAATATGGATGGGAAAAGCTTTTTAGCGAAAGACTGTACATGGCTTTTAAGCGCAATTATAACTTAGATATTAGAATTGCCAGGTTTCATAACATCTTTGGGCCACGAGGTACCTGGAAGGGCGGTAAGGAGAAAGCGCCTGCTGCAATGCTAAGAAAGGCCGCAGAGACACCAGAAGGTGGAGAGTTTGAGGTTTGGGGTGATGGCCAACAAACCCGTTCTTTTCTTTATGTTGACGAATGTGTTAAGGCTGTTTTAAGCTTAATGGAATCTCAATTTAGCGGACCGGTTAATATTGGCTCCGAAGAAAAAGTGACTATTAATCAACTAGCTCAAATGGCAATCGACATATCAGGAAAAAATATTAGGATTAAGAATATTTACGGTAAGGAGTTTTTTGATAAATACGGTTTTAAATGTCCTTTAGGAGTTCGGGGAAGAAATTCTGATAACAGATTATTTAAAAGTAAACTTGGATGGGAAGTGTCTATGTCTTTGATAGAAGGGATGACAAAAACTTATGAATGGATTAGCGAAAGGGTACCTGACAGTTATGCTGTATTTGCCTAATGCATGAATAATAATAGTTAAAATAAATTTTTACTTATGAAAAATGAATTAAAAACTGTTTCCATTCTGGGTTTTAAAGTGTTCTCAGATAACTTGTTGAAAATCCCAATTCAAGGAGAAAAATGCAGATCAATAAACTGTAGTATAAGTCCTAACAATTATGGACTGGCGGTAAAGGATGAAGAGTTTAAGCGTGTATTAAAAAATACAGACTTTCTTGTGTTGGACGGCGTTTATTTTGCTTTAGCCTCTATTTTTTTAAAGCGAAAAAATATAAAAAAAAATCAGGGGCCGGATGTTTACAAACATTTTATTACACGGTTAGATGAAAACTCGGGAAAAGCTTTTTTTCTTGGATCATCAACATCAGTATTAAAGAAAATAAAAGACAGACTTAAGGTTGAATATCCGAACGTGTCTGTTGAAACTTTCTCTCCACCTTTTAAGAAAGAATTTTCGATGGAAGATAATTTAGAGATGGTTACTAAAATAAATGATTTTAAACCTGATATCGTTTTTGTTGGTATGACTGCTCCGAAACAGGATAAATGGTCTTTTCAACATAAAGATAAATTAAATGCCGGTCTCATTATAAGTATCGGAAACGTGTTTGATTGGTATGCAGGCACACAAAAAGCAATACATCCGTTTTTCTTTAAAATCAGGATGGCCTGGTTAGTGAGAATTTTTTTGAGACCAGAAGTATTTAAAAGAAATATAAGGAATCAAATGATGTTTTTCTGGCATCTTGCATTGATGATCTTAAAGTTAAAAAAACAACCTGTATAATTTATAAAATCGCCCTATCATACCAAATGGCAGTTTGCATTGCATATATTTATTCAGCGGTTTTTTATTAATTTTTGGGGTGGCCTGTATTTAAACAATTATCCCAAAAGCTTTTAATTGTAGAGGAGGGATTTAACTCCTTGATATCACTATCTCGTAGGCATGAAAATATTACATATTTGTACTTTTCAAAAAGGTGGGGCGGCAATAGCAGCTATCAGACTACATCAATCACTTCTTGAAAGCGGACATGAAAGCAAGTTTTTATTTCTTGAGTGTAAAGAGTCAAACACCTTTTTTAAATATAAAAAAAGAAATTACGCTGTTGCTTTGCTGATAAAGATCATTAAAAAACTGCAAATACCTCTTTCGATTCAAGCATGTAAGACCTTAAAATATCGACATAAATTTGAAGTATTTTCTTTTGCAGAAACCAGGTACAAAACATTGCATGAGCACCCGCTCGTTGTAAAAGCTGATATAATAAATCTCCACTGGATTGCTAATTTTATCGATTACAAAACCTTTTTCAAAAACGTCTCTAAGCCAATTGTATGGACACTACATGACATGCAACCTTTCCAGGGTGGATTTCATTACAAAGAAGACGAAATAAGAAATGCTAACACCTTATTTGAACTAAATAAGAAACAATATGATATTAAGAAACATGCATTAAAAGCGAAAGATTTATATTCCATAACAATTGTAGCTCCTTCAAAATGGCTGTGTGAACTATCACAGCAATCTGAGATACTAGGTGGATTTGAGCATAAATACATACCATACGGTATTGATGTCGGAATTTTTAAATCGCTGAACAAAGAAGAAGCTAAACATTCAATTGGAGTACCTAAAGACAAAACAGTAATTCTATTTGTGGCGGAACACTTAAAGAACTATCGAAAAGGATTTGACATGGTAATAAAACTCGTAACAGACGAAAATGTCAAAAAAAGATGCTCATTCATTGCGGTTGGCAAAATTAAAAAGAAGGAGCAGATCCCCGAAATCGTGTACCTGGGTGCTGTTAGTAATGAAAAGAAAATGAGCTTAATTTATAATGCGGCAGACTTTTTTATACTTCCCAGCAGAGAAGATAATTTACCGAATACAATGATAGAAAGTTTGTGTTGTGGAACGCCTGTAGTTGGATTTAAAATTGGTGGTCTTACGGAATCCATAGTTGATTTTGAAAATGGACTCCTGGCTTATGACCTATCTGTGCAGGAACTTAAAGATGTGCTTTTGAAGTGTATCCAAGTAAAAAATAATTTCAACAAGCATTCCATTTCTACTGTAGCCCATCAAAAATATGCTAGTGAAATCCAATTAAAACACTATCTCAAACTCTATAAGGGATGCCTCGCTTCCAAATTGGTTACCAATAATCAATAATAATGATCAGCTTTAATCCCTAAGAGTAACTCCCCTATCTTGTTCAAATATTAAAGGCTTTCATTTAATGCATTTATCAACTAAATCATAGAAAAAAATCTGTGATTTTATAGGTCGTGAGGCAATCGAGTATATTTGCGGTCTGCCTAATATTGAATCTATATTTCGGGGCTTCTTCTAAAGCAAATATCCAGGAAACGGCTTCATTAATAAAAATGTACGATTTGAAATTACAGCCCGAGAATTATATATCTTAAATGATTTTATAGATAGGAAATGATAATTTAATGTATATATGAAAGATGAAATTTTATCTGTTTTTGCAATTTTTAGAAACCTTATCAATAGGGGACATGAGCGAAGTGTAAAAACTAAGAAGAATATCTTGGCTTCTTTCTTGATTAAAGGCGGTAATATTACTATAAGTCTTATTTTAGTTCCTCTAACTATACATTATGTAAATCCAACCCAGTATGGAATATGGCTAACCTTAAGCTCAATTATTGGCTGGTTTACATTTTTTGATATTGGTTTTGGTAATGGCTTACGAAACAAATTTGCAGAAGCTATTGCAAAAGGCGAAGATGAACTTGCCCGCGTTTATTTAAGTACCACATATGCTATATTAAGTATCATAGTAATTGCCTTATTAATATTTTTTTTTTGTATCAACCCCTTTCTAAACTGGTCACTAATACTTAATGCTCCTGAAGTTATGGCCGGTGAGCTAAGTTTAGTAGCACTCTTATTTTTCTCTTTTTTTTGTCTGCAATTTATCTTTCAATTGATAACAATTATTATTATAGCAAATCAACAGTCAGCCAAAGCTTCCTTTTTAAATTTCCTTGGAAGTCTCCTTTCCTTAATTGTTATTTTCATCCTTACAAAAACAACTTCAGGAAAATTAATTTATTTAGCTCTCTGTTTAGGATTAGCACCTGTTTTAATACTTATTGTTACCAGTATTTGGCTCTATGGACATGAATACAAAATTTATGCTCCCTCATTAAAATATGTTAAGTTTAGTTATGCATATAATATGGGGAGCTTAGGTCTGAAGTTTTTTATTATACAAATTTCCGTTATAGTATTATACTCCACAGATAATGTCATAATCACACAACTTTACGGGCCTAAAGAGGTTATTGCTTATAATATTTCTTTTAAATATTTTAGTGTAATACTATCAATCTTTACAATAATAGCCAGTCCTTTCTGGTCTGCAATAACAGAGGCTTATACAAAAAATGACTTAATCTGGATAAAGCGATCAATGAAAAATCTTTTAAGAATTTCGATTTTCTTTTCATTATTAGCCATAATAATGGTTATTTTTTCAAATTCTTTTTACAGGCTTTGGGTTGGAGACAAAATTCAAGTGCCATTTTTATTATCCATTTTGATGGGATTCTATTTTATTCTTTCACTATTCCTGCACCCTTTTACTAATTTCATAAATGGTATTGGGTATTTAAAAATTCAACTAATTCAAAGCAGTATCGCAGCAATAATAAATATTCCATTAGCAATTTTTTTTGCCAAACCATTGAACTTAGGAATTTCAGGTATTATATTAGCCACAATAGTATGTTATATACCAGGTGTGATCTTAGCTCCAATGCAATATGAAAAAATAATAAAAAATCGAGCGAAAGGTATTTGGCTTAAATAAGGGTTATTAATTAAGTGTGTTGTCAGGTGAAGTTTCTACCCTAGCATAAGTAAGTGTTTTATTAAATAGTTTGATAACTTAAAGACAATGTTTATTCTCCATTTTAAGAAATTATGATTGTGGAAATATAAAACTACAAAACAACTCTCGATGAGGTATTTAAATTTAGGTTGTGGTTTACATTATTCGATAGAAAAAGAATGGACAAATCTTGATTTCGTTTCAAGTAGTGAAAATGTTGCTGCACATAATTTATTGAAAGGAATTCCATTTGATGATAACACATATGATTTGGTTTATCATTCTCATGTATTAGAACATTTTAGTAGATTAAATGGATCGAAATTTATAAAAGAATGCTATCGCGTTTTAAGGCCTGGAGGAGTTTTAAGAATTGCTGTTCCTGATCTTGAACAGATTTCAAGAAATTATATTAAGTTTTTAGAAATGGGATTAAGTCAACCTTATGACCCTTTAATCAGAGCAAATTATAACTGGATGGTACTTGAAATGTACGACCAAACTGTTCGAAATGTAAGTGGTGGTGAAATGGCAAAATATTTATCTCAGGAAAAGCTCATTAATGAGGAATTCGTATTTGAAAGATGGGGAGATGAGGGTAAGGCAATTAGAAACAATTATATTAATCCTTCACAAAACAGTAAGAACGGTTCCCTAAAAAGGCGATCATTCATTTCCTTATTTTCAGAAATTAAACGAAAAATAACAATTTCTACATTGGATTTCCGTAAACGTGGGGAAATACATTTATGGATGTATGATAAATATTCTATGACCACACTTTTATTGGACCATGGATTTCATAATATTTCTTTTTTTAGCGCTTTTGATAGCAGTATACCCGCATGGAAAAAATATGAATTAGATGGCAAGGATGGAATAACCAGAAAACCAGATTCATTATTTACTGAGGCATCGAAATAGAAAAGGTGAATTATTGTTCCTTTATAAACTCTGATTAGAACGACAACATTAAGGCATAGTAATAGAAGTTGACCTCCGCAAATAGATTTATTAATAAACTTTGCCCAGAAAAACAAATTCTGGATCAAATCAATATTCCATTTGGCCTCTGAATGAATTTTCCCTTATATAGAGTTTAATTAAAATATGGAAATAAATTGAATTTTATTAAAAGCATATACAAGGATGGAGCCTTTAAAATATTACTTCTTATCTTCCTTGCAAACTTTTTTTTTGAAGAAAATCATCTTTTTCTGTTCAAAAGAATTATTTATTCTGCATTTATTTATTTAGCTATATATCAAATTTTTATTTTTTATTTAAACTCTTTAAATAGAAAAGGTTTAATAAAAATGCCATCTTATTATCCTATATATATAGCATTATATTCACTTTTCATAGTTATCAATCTATATAAAGATTTTTTTAATCATGCTTTTAATTTGATTACACTAATAAATAATCCAATGGCCATGCTATCTGTGGTTCCAGTTTTCATATTTTCTGTGGGTGCAAATTCAAATCATTTAAAGAATATATTTAAGTTATTAATGATAATTGGTGTAATTTTTCTATTTGTTTGGATCATTAAATTGCCAGGAAGAATACCTTATTATGAAGGGATTTTGGCTTCGAATGCTATTATCCCTTTATTTATTATTTCTATTATAAAGAAAGAAAACAGGCTGTTTGCTTTCGCATTGATTTTTTTAGCTATTCCGTTTAGTATGGTTTCAGATCAAAGAATAATACTTTTGAAAATTTTGGTATTTTTTAGTTTATCTGTTTCATTAAATATGGCTAAAAATAGCAGCGTCCTTAAATTTATTATTATGGTAGTTGGGTGTCTAATAATTTATTTAATGCTCAATAATTTAGAATCAGTTTTAAACTTTTTTAAAGCGGAAATTGGAAGCAAAGGGTTCGATGCAAATGATACCAGATCTTTTTTATATAACGAGTTGTTCAATGATTTTAAAAAATCAGAATTATTCTTTGGAAGAGGATTTTTGGGAACATATTTTAGTCCTTACTTCCTTATGTTAATAAAGCAGAGCTTAGACAGTTCAGGAGATTCCTATCAACGTTTTAGTTCCGAAGTAGGATTTTTGCAATTGTTATTAAAAGGAGGGTTTGTTTTTTACTTTCTTTATACACTTCCGCTGTGGTATGTTTCCGTTAGAGGTATATTTGGGAGTTCGGCTAGTAAAATTTCTTTCTATATAGCAATTTATATTTTCACTGAATTATTGCTAATGTTTATTGGTAATACGCCCTATTTTGGTTTTCAGTTTTCACTGTTATTTTTTTTAGCAGGGTATGCCTATCGGGTAATGTACCTTTATAAGAAAGTTAATCAAAATTTTGTATATCTCCGTGCCCCCACTTCACTTAGCCTCGACTTTATTTAATCCGCTAAATCGGAATTATTCTAAAGCTATTTATTTAAATCTTTCTATGTTTATTTTCTCAGGAGGCATAAGTCTTAGCGATTCCCGCAATATTTTCGTCTTTTTAATTTAGCATTGGCTAAGAAGTTTTCATATTTTAAGACAAAAATAAAGGTACGCTTTAGCCTATTTTAGCATAGACATTTGGCTATTTGTAAGAAATCATAAATCATCAGCAAAAATTACTTAAAGAAGATTCTTTATAAGAATTAACTAAATATAAATACAATATAATCTTCAAATAAATCTCACTATTTAATAAATGATAAAATTAATTTGTGATCTTAATATAAGCCAAAGAGGGCATAATGCCGGTCATGTGCAATATATAGTAGATAACCTACACTCTAAAAATGGAGATCAGATTTATTTTCTCTTTAATAAAAGCGCTCAGGAAATTATTAATATTTCAAACTCTATAATCAAAACTGATAATTTTTACTTTTCCGAAAGCGATTTTGAGAAGAATACTTTATCTGAAAAGTTTAAATTTAAGGAATGGGAAGTCATCAAAGATTATGGAACAAGATTAAAAATCGATGAATTATTCATAATGGAATTAACAAGGTTTGAATTTCAGATAGGAAGAAGTAAGGTACCATACAAAATTTCTGGTATAGAATTCAGGCCTTCACACCGAATAAAACCTACAAATGGTAGAATATCAACAAGAATAGATGCAGCATTTCAAAAATACAAGCGGCGTTTCTTTGAAACACTAATGTTTAGATCTAATTCATTAAAAAATGTATTTATTTTTAATGATTCTAAAGGAGCGGCTGTTCTTAACAAGCTTTATCATACTAAAGCATTTAAGTATCTACCTGATCCGATTTATAACTATAGTAGGCTTGATGATGAATCTATTGCTATTCTTCCTGTTATTAACAAAGAAAAAATAATATTTATAATTTTTGGTTCACTAGATTGGAGAAAAAATGTAAAGAATATATTCGAAGGATTCAGTTTGACTGATAAATCCATCCACAAAGATCTTTGTATTTTAATTGTAGGAAAAATCCCTGTTTGGTTTACGGAGTTCAAAATATTGGTTGAAAAATTTACTAAAGAGAATCCAGCAATTGAGCTTATTATTATAGATAAATTCGTATCTAATAGTGAAATGGAATATTACTTCAGTATTTCAGATGTCTCCCTCGTAATTTACTCAAAATTTTATGGCTCAAGCGGATTAATTGGTAGGGCTGCAAAATATAATATAATATCGCTAGTGCCTAATGTAGGTTTAATGGCAGAAATTTGTACCGATTATCAACTTGGATACTTATGCGACCCAAATGCACCTGGCGATATAAAAGATAAAATTGTAATTGCCTACCAAGACATTAAAAAAAATAAAAGGGTCGATGGAACAAAATTTTACAAAAATCATTCTCCCGAACGCTTTTTGCAATTATTGAATTTTTAAAGATTCAATAAAAATGAAGAAAAACAAATCCAAACCTAAAGTATTATTTATTATGCATTTACCACCTCCTGTTCATGGAGCTGCTATGGTAGGCAATTTCATAAAAAATAGTAAAATAATTAACGATGAAATTCAGGCTGCATATATAAATCTAGCGACAAATACGAAACTTAGTCAGTCAGGTAAAGCCAGTTTCAAAAAATTTGTTAGTTTTTTTTTACTCCTTATCAGGACTCTTTTAAAACTTACCGGCAACAAGTTTGACATCTGTTATATTTCTTTAACGTCTAGTGGGCCAGCTTTTCGAAAGGACGCTCTTATCGTTTTTTTTCTCAAGCTTTCCCGAAGCAAAATCATATACCATTTTCATAATAAGGGTGTAGCGCAAGCAAGTCAAAATCGCATTAATAACATCTTATATAAAATGGTTTTTAAGAATTCAAAAACTATTTTACTTTCCCCTTATTTATATCCTGATGTAAAGCAATATCTAAAAGAAAGTGATGTATTTTATTGTCCTAACGGGATCCCTGCAAAAACTTCTAATTACAATCAACATGAAACAATATACCATGAATCTAAACATTGCGTTTTTCTTTATCTTTCGAATATGATGTATCAAAAAGGAGTATATATTTTGCTTGATGCATTAAAATATTTAAAGGATCAAAATCTTTCATTTGAATGTCACTTTGTGGGTGGCTGGTCTGACATAACAGAAGAGGATTTCAAACAAAAAGTAGAGAAAAGAAATCTTTCAGAAGTAATATTCGCCCATGGGCCAAAATATAAAGAAGATAAAAAAAATTTCTTTGATAAAGCTAATGTATTTATATTTCCCACATTCTATCATTACGAGGGCCTTCCCTTGTAATTCTCGAAGCTATGCAAAATGGATTAGCGGTGATATCAACGCCGGAAGGCGGAATACCCGATATCGTTATAGATGGTAAAACCGGTTTCCTAGTTCCACAGCAAGATTCAAAAAAGCTTGCTGATAAAATGGCATTAATGATACAGAATCCGGATTTAAGGAAAATAATGGGGCAAGAGGGCAAGAAAAGATTTGAAAAACTTTTTACTTTGAATCAGTTTGAGAATAAGTTTATCTCTATTTTGAAAGAAGTATCTTGTGGCTGAGGCTGGTCTATCTAGCAATTTTTATTTATCCAATGTTCATCTATTAATAGCAGTCACCCAATTCTTAAACGGTAAGCACTGATTAAACTAAAACTATTTAAAAACACTTATCTTTTTATAAATTTATGGCAATCGAAGAAGAAGTCTGATTTAGTATTAATAAAATAAACTCCCTTAGTTAATGATGAAACATCAATAGAATAAGGATAACCCGGAGTACTAACGACTACAGCCTTGACTTTTTGTCCTGCGGCTGAGAAAATTGAAATTTCTAATTTTTTATTAGTTTGTAATCCATTAATTGTAAAATTTAATAAATCCGTAACTGGATTTGGGTTTATGTCAATTGTTTGTGTTTGCGGATTTTTTAACTTAATTACCTTGCTATACATGAAGTTACCATCAATATTTACTTCTTTTATCCGGTAATAATATTCATAACTGTTTTTTATACTTAAATCTACATAATTATATTCGTAGACTGTAGATTGTATAGCAAAAACGGGAATAGAAGCGATTGTTATATAATTATTCCCATTTATTGATTTTTGTACTTCAAAATATTTGGAATTATTACTAATATTAGTTTCCCAAAAAAGTTCCGGATTTTTTTTAACCCACTTCCCTGTCACATTTAGGAGTTGTATTGGCAATATATAGATACTGTCTTGTATCAGAAAAACTGAAGTATAAGGCAGCAGCGTTAAATAATTTGACTGGACCTGTCCACTAATATTCGTATAATTTCCGTATAACCAGGATTTTTTTAACGAGTCTGAAGCGTTATACTCTAATTGAAATCTTTCAACATCTGCAACTGGCTTAAATGAGCGCGAAGAATTTAAATCCTGATGGTATGTAGATTGCCAGGTTGCTAAAGAAATGTTGGTTTCACCATTGCCACCGCTGTAATTTTTATTAATTGAGATCGTATTATTGTCATCTATTGGACGGGCATAAATATTATTATTAAAAGTCCCAAATGATCTTAAGCTATCATTATAAGTATTCAGTTCAACTTGCAATGTCTTTTGTATTGCTGTTTTGGCAATAAATGTATTTCCGGTAATCGTGTTATTTCTTATAGTTTGATTTATGTCTTGGCTTAAACTAAGCTGGCTAATATCAAAGTTGTAAACTAAATTATTATTGAGCTGAATGTTATTTGCATTATGGTAAAAAACGCCGAACCAACTCCCATTAGCAACGGTATTACCTGACATAATTATGTGGTTGGCATAGTCATCAAAATATATTCCGGCTGCTTTTCCGAAATCTTCCCAATAATAACCCTCTGCACCGGCGAAAGCCCCTATTGCATTTAAAACAATATTATCAATTATCCTTCTATTACTATTGATAATACTGCTCCCTGTAAAAGTATAAATGCCAGCTCCATCATCTTTAATATTAGAAAAAGTATCAATAAAATTATGCTGAATGAGAACATCGTTGCCTTCAAAATGTATTCCTATATAGCCACTATTTATAACAGAACAGTTTTGCACAGTTGTACCATTACCTGCAATGAATATTCCCTGTTGATTACCGTTTCCCGACATTGCAGCTCCGGCAATTTCTCCAGAATTACTAATTGTCATTCCGTCAATGGTAGTATTGTTACATCTCTGTTCAAACCAAATTCCATTATTTAAAGAATTGACTATAATTCCATTTTTTACAGTAATATTTGTAAGATGACTTCCCCAAATAGCATTTCCACCCTGATTTTTGAAATTACAGTTGTTAAAAGTTATATTACTTGTACCTATCACATAAGCACCATTAAGATTCCCACCTTCAAAATCTATATTATTAAATGAAATATTGGTAAAATAATTTAAGTATAAATTCTGGCTTTGTGAACTTGCCTTAATATCTCTTGTTGATGGATTTGATGTTGAGTAAATGTATAAACGATTTGCAGTAGTATCATAATACCATTCTCCATCCTGGTCTAATGTGCTTAAATTATTTTGGATAAAATAGCCGTTACCATCAAAAGGGCTGTAAAGATTATTATTGCCATAATTATTATTAGTAGAATAATTAAGCTTATTCGAAGAACGGGATGTGATTGTATGCCTGTCTAATATCCATCTTTCCTTTCTTATTACCACCTCACCACCTGAAGGGTCAAATGGAATTATACCTATCGAACTACCGCTAATAGAAGCATTGGCAGAATGAGATGTATAAGTTAGATATCCTGTATTTGGATACCGACCCATTCCTCTGACAATTCCATTAATAGTTACCATATTTAATCCTGGTACATCCAACTTTGTATAATAAATATTCCCATTTAGCAACTTCCAGTTTGAAAGAGTCGCAAATCCGCTAATAGTTGGATTAGGGCCTGTTCCATATGAGCCGTAAAAAATTTCATTTCCAATAATTCCTGAGGCATTTATAATTAAGCCTCCATAAAACGTTTCTCCTCTTTTAAATAAAATTGAATCGCCGGGATGTAAATTGGTAAAACTATTGAGCTTCCTTATACTTTTCCAAGGAGTAATGGAATCTTGTGCTTGCAATACAGATCTGGAATCATCGCCAATAGAATTAGAAAAATAATAATTGTTGGCTTTTGCTAGTGTAAAAAATAGCATGAAAAATACCACGATTGTGTATTTCATAAATAAGAGGTTTTTCAAGAGGTACCTTTAAAACGTTTCTTATTATTAAAAATTGTAAAACAAAGAAAACAGCGGAAATTACAACAAAATTAAAAAATATTATTTATGTTCATATTTGTGTCAACAAGCGTATATAATATCTTCATTATAGAAGCTCACGTGAATTTTTTATTTAATTTTTGAATAGTTAGTTTAACGATTTCCTACAATAGATATAGTCTTAGGAATATTAATAAGTTACTTATGATCACGATTTTGCTAAGGGATCAATATTTTTCATCACATATCCGGTCAATATTATTCAGTGATATTATTCTATCTGCCGCATTTAGTAAAATAGCTTTCTTCGACATTCAAAATACTACAGATGATTTTTCATCCTGTGCAATCTATCTCTCCGACTAAGTACACCAAACATATTAGTTTGATTTTTCGGTTAACCGTTGATGATAGATTCCCAATTGTGTGGTAGCAGCTCTTCTATTGTATTAATGTGGTGATTATCGATTCATATCCCTACGACCAGGTACACCCAAAAGCAAAGGATAGTTATTTAATTGCGTTTAACCGTTAGTGATAGGTTTCAAGTTATGCGGCAATAAATCTTCTATTTTATTAATGGGATGGTAGCGATGCGTTGCAAAACATCTCTGAGCCAGATGAAAGGATTGATACCATGTAGTTTGCAGGTACCCATCAGAGGGTAAAGCATGGCGCTGCGTTTAGCAGCTTCATGGCTGCCGGCAAACAAATAATTTTTTCTTCCAATAGCTACAGGCCTTATGGAGTTTTCTACCGGGTTGTTGTCGATGTTCTTACCGTCAGTTGCATAGAGCATCAGTTCTGTCCACCTGGCGATACTATAACCGAAAGCTTTGCCAATAGCACTTTTAGGCAACGTCTTTATATAAGTTTCTTTCATCCACTTGCCTAATGACTCTAACACGGTACAGCTTCTGTTTGTCGAAGTTGCAGGATTTGCTCCTGATCAAGTTGCTGTTCTTTGGCATTGCGTTCTATATTATAGAGCAACCCTATTTGCTCCAATGCATATTCAGCAACGAGTTTATCATTGTCCTTTGCTTCAAAAAACATGCGGCGTGCATGCGCCATACAATGCAGCACCGTTATGTCCTTTTCTTCTTTAAAAAAATCATACACCGCATATCCATCTGTTTGAAGATATCCTTTTAAATCTTTCAATACCGCTGTAAGGCACTAATAATGTTTCTTGGAAGCAAAATTAAAGCGATCAACTTTATATGCGTCGTATGTTGCGATACCTTCTTTTATTTTAATATTGGTATCAATTGGGAGATTTTCAAATCTTTGTACTTTGTCCGTTACCGGCCATTTTATTTCAATCGTTTTAATAGAACTTGCCCGCCCGATGCCAATGTGCTGTTGCAAAGGATTAGAGCCAAAGCTGCCGCCGGAGTTCACGTCCCGGTAAACTGATCTTTCAATATTATTTTCCTTGAATGTTACTTTTATTTTGGCGCCAATGGCGGCTTTGTTAGAGACAGTTCCTTCCAATAAAAGATTTACCCAGTGATTATTATTTTGCCCCTGGTTTAGATACAGAGAATTTTGATAAGCGTCTCCCGGGTACGCGCCGCCCATTTCAATATAGATATCTTCATTACCATCGTTGTTGAGATCAGCAAAAGAAACTCCATGACCTTTTTGTAAGTTACCTACCCTCGCTGAAGTAGTAACATCCAGAAAGTTTTTGCCATCAATATTTTTAAATAATTTATTTGGAACTAAAGATTTGAATTGGGGGTTTCCCGTACCAAGATAGAAGTCGAGATATCCATCATTGTCAATATCACCAAAATTGCCACCCATAGCAAAGACCATCTTATTTAAACCGCATTTGGCAGATACGTCTTCAAATGTTCCATCGTGATTATTGTGAAACAGGTACAACTTTCCTGCATTTCCCCTTGGCGCATTGATAGCTTCCGCAGCGGCGTAAGAAGCGAGCGGCTCATAGAATTCGTAGCCGCAAACGAGCAAGTCGGGCCAGCCGTCATTATCATAATCCCAAAACCAGGTTCCAAAGGATCTTGCTTCATTTTTATTTAGGCCAGCCTGCTCTG
The DNA here is from genome assembly GCA_963798665.1 of uncultured Chitinophagaceae bacterium. Taxonomy (GTDB): domain Bacteria; phylum Bacteroidota; class Bacteroidia; order Chitinophagales; family Chitinophagaceae; genus Ginsengibacter. Next base: position 504,623 of record CAWCUN010000009.1, read on the forward strand.
TCACATCTTCAAAATGAACGCTGCTGTCCTTTACCGTCATATTTTTTAGTAGATATTTTTTCCCATCAAACGTTGAAATAAAAATGTCTGTGCGACCATCGTTATCAAAATCTCCGGAGGTGACTCCTTTCACGAATTTTGTAATTGCACAACCGGCTTTTGCTGCCTGCTCTGTAAAAGTGCCGTTTTTATTATTAATGTATAGTTCACAGGGATGTTTCTCCCCGGTGGGTGTGCTTTCATTTCCAATAAATACATCCAACCATCCATCGTTATTGAAATCTGCCCAAGTAGCCGTTTGAGTGGGATGAAACGAAAGTAAACCGCTCTGTTTTGTAACATCTGTGAAAGTTCCATCTCCATTGTTCCGTAATAAAGAATTTGGAACATTTCCGAATTGCATTTTCCATGCGCCGCGTAGTACAAAAATATCTTTCAGCCCGTCGTTATTATAATCTGTTTGCATCATGTTCAGGCCACCGGTAAGATACCCCAGGCCCGATGAATCGGATACATCACTGAAGGAACCATCACGATTATTTCTATAATAATGCATCGGTTCTTTTAATCCCCAGCTGCTGACAACAACATCAAGATAGTTATCATTATTAAAATCCTCAACAATGCTTCCGCCGGCCATGCTTGTTGTATTTAGCCCAATATTTGCCGCCACATCTGCAAAGGGCTTTACTATCTGCAATGAATCATCGTTAGCCACTTTCAAAAGAAGACCGGGAGGTACCTGCCCCGGATACCCTCCAACCGTCATGTAGGCAATGTTTAATAACCATCTTGATTCAAGATCTCCGGGATTGTCGAACAATATTTTTTTGTAAATCTCAATCGCTTTTTCGGAGCCTGTTTTGTCCATGTGCACTCCACCGTCGGAGATGGGAAATATGCAGGATTCGCTGTTATGATCCATAATACAATTTGTTCTTTCTCCCAATCTCAGGTAAGAGACGGCAAGATCCCGCATTGCTTCACCGCGCCGTTCAAAATCCAATGGCGATAGCTTCTTTAATAATTCTTCAAATACATTTATAGCTTCCTGTTCTTTGCCCAGTTCTAATAATGCATTGCCTTTATCAATCCAGGCTTTGAACGCTATAATGTTGGAGCAGAAGTATTAATAATAGAATCTGCATGTTGTAAAATTGCTTCAGGAGAAAAAGGATTGTCGGGATTGTTACTATTTTTTTGTGCCACTCTTAAAAGCTCAACCATGTTTTCGTTGCGGAGCGCTTTATGTTTGCATGACATAAACAATAAAGAAACCATAAAAAGAAAGAGAACGCTTATGTTGCAGGCTTGAAAACGATGATGTTTCTTGCTATACTCTTTATCGGGCAAATATGATATGTCAAGCTTATTTTTCATGGTGCATTATTAAACCTATTCAAAATACATAGTATGATTTTTTGCACGCAAAAATCAATTGTCTTGTTTATGATGAATGCTGAAGACCCGCAGAGAATCATTATTGACCGCAGCAAGTACAATTTTTTCACCTTTAGCTAATGTAATCAGCGACATATCTTTTACATCTCCCTTTATAATAAAGTCACTTTGTACGGGAGACACACTGGTGAATATTTTTTTGCTACTGCCTTTCAAAAAGCAACCATACGATGCATCGTATCTTCCCGTCATTACATCAGACTGGTAGTCATTTCCGGCAAGTAAAAGATCTTTGTAACCATCGCCATCAAGGTCATCACAAATGATGGCATTTATCGGTGCAAATTGTGCTTCTACAGGTAAAGGATGTTGTATGAACTTGCCGCTGCCTGTGTTCTCAAACCAGCAACTTTGTGTTTCGTCACACAGGAACTTTAACATCTTATCTTCTGTGTTTTTATCAAACACCTCATTAAAAGTTGCGGTACCATAATCTTTGTAAAGAAGGAATTTCTTTTTTATTCCTGGCACCTGTTGCGCAAACTGGTCACGACTAATTCCTGGGAAGGAATGTTTTTTGCCATCCTTATCTTTTATGTAATAAAACATTATGGGATCAATTGTGCCATTGCCATCCATATCCGTAGCAAACAATTGTATAGGCTCGGAAGGGGTCGCCTGGTATTCGCAATTTAAACCAAGATTACCTGCCACGAGGTCCACATCTCCATCATCATCTATATCTGCAGCAATAAGACTGCGCCACATGCCATTGGTATATGTAAGCCCGGTGGAGTTAGTTACTTCTTTTAAAATTCCATCATCGTTTTTAAAAAACCTTATTGGCATCCATTCACCCGCTATTACAAGGTCTGGTTGTTTATCATTATTAAAGTCTGTCCATACAGCAGAGGTAACCATACCTGGCTTTTGCAATGCAGGGCAAACTTTTGCAGTTACGTCTGTAAAGGTTCCTTTATTATTTCGCAAAATAAAACTTTTGGGGGGCAGCGGATATGTTTTGGAAACTCTCCCACCTATAAATAAGTCAGGTTGACCGTCGCCGTTATAATCACCTGTTGCCACGCAACCTGCTATAGTTCTCACTTCTGCGGGGATGGCCCCAGCGTTTAACTTAAAATTTCCTTTCCCATCGTTTACGTATAGACGCGGTTTATTATAAGGAGAGTTTTCGTCATATTGTACATCCCCTGAAGTAACAAGCAGGTCAAGGTCCCCGTCGCCATCGGCATCAAATAAAACACAATCCATATCCTCTTCCATCTTAATACTATCAGTAATATTTTTTGAAATAAAAGTTTGTCCCGGCTTTTGAGTAAATATTTTTCCAGAAAAATTAAAGCCGCCGCCAATAAAGAAATCTGTGAGGCCATCATTATTAATATCGCCGGTAGCTATGAAAGGGACCTAATTGCGAATATTTATGTGGCAACAATGTTTGAGCGGCAAAATCATTAAAGCTGTTTTCATGATGGCTATATAAAATTCCTGATACATCTGTATCATCTGAAAAGAGCCGGGTTGTTTTTGATACCTCCCGTGGATAATTGCTGTCTGCATTTTTCCAGGAAAGAACAAGGAAAGTATCAGCCTGTATATTTTTAATTACTTGTGTTTTTTCATCCGGCCAAATGGCTGCGACAGAGTCAACATGATCATATTTACCAAGGCCAAAAAGTAATTGCTGATCTACAGAAGAAAAGTAACCACGCACCGGGTTTTCTTCCTGCATTTGTACTTTGCCATTATTATATACATAAACTTTTGTACCGAAACCATGTGTATTTAAACTATCTCCCTGCAATTGCAGGCTTAAAAAATGATTGGCCCGGGGTTGGTTTTTTTGATTAGTGTTGTTGATAAATACAAAGGCTTCCTGGTCAATATTATTCACTATTAGATCAAGATCTCCATCATTATCGAGATCCGCGTAAGCTGCTCCGTTTGACATACCCGGCTTATGAATGCCGGCGGTTTCTGAAGAATCAGCAAAGGTATAATCACCCTTGTTCATGTATAAGTAATTAGGAAGAGTCACATGATTGAGAGAAGCCAGTTTGTCACGGATTGTTTTTTCCTGCTCTTGCCTTGTTTGGTTGCTGCTAAATATTTTATTACTGAATGCCAAAAAATCGGCATCTATAAAATCCCTTCCAATACCATTCGTAATATGCATATCTTTCCATCCGTCGTTATTGAAATCTGCCATCAATACACTCCAGCTCCAGTCAGTAGATTCTATGCCTGCCAGTTGTCCTATTTCACTAAAAAAAGGAATGCTGGTATCGCCGGCTATATGAAAGCCATTGTTAAGCTGAAGCATATTCCGCATAAACTCCGGTTCGTAACCCATAGCTCGTTCAGCCTGGTACCTATCATAATTCATGAAGGAAAAAGATGTCTTTTTTCTTTCGTTCGTTTCGGGCAGCATATCCAATGTAACAACATCAGGTAATCCATCGTTATTTATATCGGCCGCATCTGCTCCCATACTTGAATAACTCTGGTGTTGAATGGATTCGCTTATGGTGTTGGTGAAAGTTCCATTCCGGTTGTTCAGCCACAATTCATCATTTGTTAAAAAATCATTAGCCACATAAACATCCGGCCATCCATCATTATTAAAATCACTAACGGTAACACCGAGGCCATAACCATCCTCTTTAATATTAGCCTGTAAGGTAACATCGTGAAAAACCGGGTGATCAATACCAGGTTGATTACCGTCATTTCTATATAATCTATCGTTTGCAGGCGACTGTCCGCTTCTATCACGGGGAAAGATTGTATTTCCATTTTTACTGCTTAGGAGGTAATTGGCCAAGTACATATCGAGATCGCCATCCCTGTCGTAATCAAAAAAAACCGCCTGGGTGGAATTCCCGGTATCAGCAAGCCCATACTCCGCAGCTTCTTCTTTGAATGTAAGATTGTGTTGGTTAATGAATAATAAATTCTTGGCGTGGTGCAGCAGGTCTTTGCCAAAAACACTCACATATATATCATCGTAACCATCGTTATTGATATCTACAACGCTTACTCCAGTGCTCCAAACATCGGTTGTGATACCGGCTTTTTCAGTTATATCTTCAAACTGGCTGTTGCCTTTATTAATGTAGAGACGGCAACTTACCTGGTTGCCTGAAAAGAAAATATCTTTTAGGCCGTCATTATTAAAATCGCCAATCCCCACTCCGCCGCCCATGTAACCAAACTCATTAATAAAAGAATGAGAAGAATCGCTATCATGAATATCGTTACTGAAATGAATGCCTGATGCCGCACTACTTAGCGGCGTGAATAAAGTATCTTTTTGTCTATGGTTACACGAAGCAATAAAAATGACTGCGCTTATAAAAAGGAAGGACACATAGTAGAAAAATATTTTTTTCATGCTCATCGAAGGTAGCGTCAAGTTGTGTAGAATTCAGAGAAAGGCATTGGGAATTTATTTAAATAAATTAGGGCCGTCGTTTGACGGCCCCTTCGATTGCTGCTTATTCTATGAGAAAAAAAACTCGGATTGCAGGGTACATAGCCGCTACCAAGGAAAAATCATTATAACTTACTTTAGTAATGGGTTTGCAGCAATTTCACTTGCCGGAATTGGGAACATATCAACCTGCCCTGATTTTGGATCAGGCCTGATAGACGGATAATAGCCTTGCTTCCTCCATCTTAAAATGTCAATATTATTAACTTCCTCTCCGGCAAGTTCAACAACTCTTTCATGCATCACTGCCGAAATTGCTTCGTTTTTTGAAGCTAAAGTAACCGGTGGCATATTTACACTTGGGCGGGCACGAACCTCATTTATATAGCTTGCTGCCTGGGCAGGAGTTCCTATTTCAGCTTCACATTCGGCAAGCATAAGAAGAACATCGGCATAGCGGATTACACGCTGATTTATACCGTCGGGATGAAACCCATCATCAGTCCAATCGAGTACTGAATATTTACGATAGACTCTTTTCTTCATTACGCCATTGTGGTTGCTCTGCGCTACATTCATACCATCTTCTGTAAGTGCCACTCCAGGGTCAGTGCCTCCCATAGTTAAAATCTTATCGCCGGATTCATAGAAAGTAAATTTGTACCTTGGGTCATTAGGTTCAAATTCATTAAGAACCTGGTCAGAAGGAACTACGTTGCCCCAAACTATACCATACTCCTGGCTGCGCATTATGCTTGCATCTGCTGTAGCACCTTCACCTGTATATCCCCAGTTAAAGTTGTCATCTCCTTTGTCGAAAAAAACAACTTCAAAAACAGATTCTGAATTGAATTCATGCCCGGTTGTAAGTTGCGAAGCTGCAAGCTGAACGTCACCGTCGAAATTATCAGAAAAATCAGCAGTGAGACTGTATTTACCATAATCCTTCATCAGGGCTGCTTTCGCGGCTGTATAATCACCGTTCTGCATCTGTACCCTTCCCAGTAAAGCATTTGCCGCACCTTTTGTAGCACGACCCTGTTGGGCTGCAGCATCCGGTAATTTTGAAGCAGCGTCTGTTAAATCGCTAATTATGAATGAATAAATATCAGAAGCTGGCGATTTGCCAAGGTACCCGGTGGCTGATGCAACAGGCTCAGTGTAAAGCGGAACATCGCCCCATTGAGATACCAGTTCAAAATAGGCCCAGGCCCGTAAAAATTCAGCCTCTCCCACTACTACATCCCTGAGAGCAACATCATCAGTTACGTCCGGAGCTTTCGAAAGAACAAGATTAGCACGATTGATCATTTGATAGCAACCATTCCATACGCTTGTCATTACGGCATTGGAAGGTGACGGAGAAGGTTGTTTCAACAATTCAGCCCTTGGTGCCTCCAACTGGGCCCCACCTGATGATGTTTCACTACCCCTCATGTCGTGCGTAAAGAACCACTCGCGACCAATAAGGTTGCCCGCCCGTAAACTGGAATAAACAGCGTTTACACCATTTTGCAATTCTACGGCAGTCTTAAAATAGCTTTCAGTAGTAGGATTATTCTTGTCAAGCACATTTAGTTTTTTATCACAGGCAATTATGGAGACTATACACAAAATAAGTGTACCAATCAGCATTTTTATATTTCGTTTCATAATAAATTTTTTTATAAAAATTTTAGTTGAGTTTTTTTAAAAATTTGCCTGGATTCCTACCTGGTAGGCTTTTGGCTGTGGATAAACCGCATAATCTATACCATTCGTCAATGATGATGAGCCCGGCGCTCTGTTACCAACTTCGGGATCATAACCAGTATATTTTGTAAAAGTCAAAATGTTTTGAGCAGATACATAAACACGGAAACTCTTCACAACTCCTTTCGAGAATGATTGTAAAGATTTTAGAGGTATGGTATATCCTAACATTACATTTTTTAGGCGGAGGTATGATCCATCTTCAAGAAACCTTGTGGAAGGGCGTGCATTTTGATTTGGATCAGATGAAATGGCGCGTGGAATATCAGTGTCTGTATTCGTGGGTGTCCAGGCATCTAATACTTGTGTGCCGGCATTAAAGAAACGAACCATGCCTTCTGTAGTTGCCCTTAAAGCATTGTATATCTTATTGCCTTGTACACCCTGAAAGAATACAGATGCGTCAAAATTTTTATAGTTTGCCCCGAGGTTGAATGAATAGGTAAAATCCGGGATAAAACTTCCCAAAAACGTGCGGTCATTATTATCAATGACGCCATCACCGTTTATGTCCTTAAATTTAAGGTCACCACGCCCGGTTCCGGCGGTCTGAGTCGCATGTTTGCTTACTTCGTCATCAGACTGAAATATACCTTCAACTACCCAGCCGTAATAAGACTGGATAGATTGGCCCGGTGCAGTATTGGTAACATTGTATCCTTCAGTCAAATCCACGTCAGATCCGGCTTCAATATTAGGAACACCTGAGGCCAGTGCAAGCACTTTATTTGTAATAACGCTTATGTTGCCGGTAGCGTTCCATCTAAAATCACCCGCCCTGTCATTGTAACCCAATTGCAATTCAAAGCCATTGTTTTTCATAGAAGCAACGTTTTGATTTACGGTACTGTTTAAATAACCTACAGATGGGGGAAGAGGCACGGCCAATATCAGGTTATCAGTTTTGCGCTGAAAATATTCTGCGGATAAGGTAAATTTATTGTGCAGTAATCCTAAATCCAGCCCGATATTTATTTGCTTGGTTTTTTCCCAATTTAAATCTAGGTTTCCCAGGCTTTGAATGGAAGAAGACGGGCCGGTATTAAGTGAATTGCCGAAAGGATAATAAGCACTGTTGGCATTGACACCCACTAACCAGGGTGTATTGCCAAGAATCGTTCCGTTGAGACCGGTCAGTCCATATCCACCCCTTAATTTCAATTCAGAAATTTTTGTCTGGTTCTTCATGAATTCTTCCTGGTCAATCCTCCAGCCTATAGAGCCGGAAGGGAATGTTGCCCATTTTTTACCCGGTGCCCAAACTGAGAGACCATCCCGGCGAATAGCGCCGCTCAGCAGGTATTTACCTTTAAAGTCGTAATTCACACGGCCGACATAAGATATAAGTGAATTTTCACCAACCAGTGTTTGAACAAATGTATTGCTTGCATTATTCAGCGTTCTGAGATTATTTGATGCCTGCTTGCCGTTTGCATTTTCCTGTCGGGTCTTCTGGGCCTGGTATTCATATACAGCAATCGCAGAAATATGATGATTGCCAAAATTTTTGTCAAAGGAAAGTTGCTCAGTATATAATTGAACGGTAGAAATAGACCTGTTATTTGTGATAGTAGCCTGTATAGCACTGGAACCGGCAATTGTACCACTATCATTAAATATCGGCGAAAAGCGATAGTTCAGCCCATTGGCATAATCTATCCCAAAGGTTGAACGGAATTTCAGCCACCTCGTTAAATTTGCTTCAAGGTAAGCAGTTCCCAGGATCTTCACGGTTGTTCTGTTTCCGGGATTCTTTACGACCGCATCTTCTAATGGGTTAGTTGGGTCGCCTCCGTCTAAAACAGAATTTACACCTCTAAAACCATCGGAGGTTGTGGGATCGTATACAGGCATATAAGGCATCATCTTGATAACGTTTACAAGATTTGACCTGGTGCCTGTTTCATTATTATCATAAGCCTGGTTTGCATAAGCAACATACAAGTTCTCTCCGAAGTTGAATACTTTGCTAATGATGTGATCTGAATTAAGACGGAAATTGTAACGCTTGTACCCTACGCTCGGTGCTATACCTGTCTGATCAAAAAAACCGGCGGAAGCATAAAACCGGGAAACATCATTGCCTCCACTCAACGCAACGTCATGCTGGGTCATTTCGCCTGTTTTAAAATAAGCATCCTGCCAGTCTGTAGCATTGCTACCATAAGTTGTGCTTGCGCCCTGGTATATTGGCTGGCTAACATACACAGGAGAATTAGTTGGATCACGCCTGGGTACCAGACTTCCCCTGTAGGCAAGAGCATATTGATCAAATTGGGACGGATTCAGCAGGCTGAGTCTTTCTGTTACGTTCTGAAAACCATAATACCCATTATAGCTTACACTCAATTTTCCATCTCTCCGGCCCTTTTTCGTGGTAATAATGATCACTCCATTAGTAGCTCTCGAGCCATAAATGGCGGCAGCAGATGCATCTTTCAACACATCCACTGACTCAATATCCCTCGTATCAAAAGTTGACAAATCTCCGGTAGGGAATCCATCTATAACATACAAAGGATTAGAAGCATATGTTATGGAACTGATACCCCTTATGCGAACAAGTGGCTCTGTCCCGGGGCTTCCGTTGTTAGTAACCTGCAAGCCTGGCACACGCCCCTGCAATGCCTGTTGAACGCTCGCTACAGGAAGTTCTGATATCGTCTTGCTATTTACGGTGGATACCGCCCCGGTAACAGAAGTGCGTTTTTGGGTTCCATATCCCACCACTACAACATCTCCAAGAACAGTCTCTACCCTTTTCAGCGACGGGCTAATAGTTGTTTGAGAACCGAGGATAACCTCCAGCGGGGCCATATCTAGTGAAGAAAAGACGAGGGTTTTGGCATTGGACGGAACAGTTAGGCTGTAGTTACCCTCAGCATCTGTAACAGTACCTGTATTGGTTCCCTTTAATACTACAGATGCTTTTTGAATTGGATTCCCGTCACTGTCGGTTACCTTACCCGAAATTTTTTTTTGGGCAGAAGAAGTAAAGGTTATGAAAACAAGAAGCGATAATAAAGATAAGATCCTTCCAAATCTTGGTAAAAAGACTGTAAAATTTCTCATATCAATAGTTTAATTAGTTAATTGTTTTATGAAATTATAGAAATCGTTTTAATAAAAAAAAAAATTTAAACCGATTGCATAAATAAGTAGAAAAAAATACTCTAAAGCTTATCTACTAAAGGGGAGATTTACAGGTTTAAAGAGTCTAATGGGACTGCTATGATGGCTACAATCGATTTCATTTCAATTTTTTTTCATCTCAGTGATGACTGCTTTCCTGAATAATTAAAGGATAATAAGCACGATTGGTCAATCTACAAAGTACATAATCAAGTCCTTGCTAATCTCCTGAAGTAAAAATTAGACCTTGGAGAAATATTGTTGCTTTAAGCCACTTACGAAATTTTATGCTTTAAGGAAGAGTTTCTTATAATAAGCTCAGTGCGTACAGTGATTGTATTGGTATGATGCATATTGGTTATTCCGTTTAAATGATTAATTAAATTTCTTGCCGCAATCTCACCCATATTAATACCGGGATAATTAATTGTAGTAAGGGTTGGTTCAATGAGTTTTCCAATAGCATCGTTATTAAAGCCAACAACAGCAATATCATCAGGAATGATAATTCCATGTTCTTTTAACGTTCGCATACACACCGCTGCTACAAAGTCATTAGTTATAAATACTCCGTCAGGCAGAGGCTCCATTTGCATAATTTCATTAGCCGCTTCCACTCCTGCAGTTTCACTAAGATCCTTTATTATTAGTAATTTTTCATCTGGAGTAATGCCATTATCAAATAAGGCATCCTTATAACCCTTGTACCGCTGAGAGTAAACATTGCGACGAAGTATAGATGTTACATGAGCAATTCTTTTACAACCCTGATCTATGAGATGTTGTGTTGCCAGATAACCGCATTTAGCATTATCGATGATTACGACCGTATTATTTCCATCCTGTTCTACACGATCAAAAAATATAACAGGTATGCCTTTTTTGAGAAAAGGTTGAAAATGATCCAGGTTTGTAGTTCCGAATGAAATTGAGGCAATCAGGCCGTCAACCCGCTTTTCAAAAAGGTTTTTTGCATTGGCAATTTCTTTATCAGCACTTTCTGATGAATGCGCAATTATTAAATCATAACCGGCTTCTGTAGTTACTTTTTCAACACCTGACAGGACAGATGTTATAAAACTACTTTTCAATTCGTGTACAATAAGTCCAATAGTCCTGGTATGTTTTTGGCGAAGGTTTCGTGCAAAATGGTTTGTGCGGTATCCCATGTGCTCAGCAAGCTCGAACACTTTCTTTCTTGTATCTTTTTTTACGGCCGGATCATCTTTTAATGCTCTACTTACAGTAGCTGACGATATGTTTAGCGCTGTAGCTATATCATATATTGTAACTTCTTTACTCATAAACAATATGTACTAAACTAATTAATAAAATTTTACTGACATAACAAAAAGCAAACGTGTGCATTGATATTAAAATGCTAATTTAAATAACAACAGTTGTCTCACAGAAATCATCGCAGTAAATCTTTCTTTATCCGCCTTTGAAATTTTGATCAAGTCAATTTTCCAAAGAACATCAGAAAAATCGTACCCAATTTACCAAAAATTTGCAACCGATTGCATTTCTTTAAGAAATTGTTACTTTAGTATCTTAATTGCCATGCTGATATTAAAAATGTAATGGAGATTGCTTCCTGATTACCATAGCAGCAATAAATAATTCTAAATCTTCAACGCTTTAAAGAGTGACGAAGATTTCATCGGTGGAAATTTTTTAAGGTCAGGCCCCGAACCCGTTTTCAATTTTGAATTCTTTGCCAACTGATAGCGAAGGGAAACGGATAAGTAAGACAATAGGGGGTTTGAAACTTTTCAATTATAACTAAAAGAATAATCATATTTAAAAAGCGCACATATTGTTTCCTGCATAATCTATCATAATATAAAATTGAAAACCTGTATGAAATTAATTTACTCTTTTAAACAATTATATGCAGTTTCTTTATTGTTTATATATTTTTTACTCTCGGATAATCTTTCTTTTTCTCAACAACTGCAAATAAATGATTCGAGCTATTTTGAAAAAAAAGGTGTCAACGTATTTGTTTTTAGCAGTGAGTACAACGGTATGTTTTTCGATGAAAAAACCTCAGGCATCGAGTTGATTCATCATGGTGTAAGAACGGCCACCGGAGGTGCAGTCAGGCTACAAAACACACCTGAGCAATGGGACCTGATACCAAAAATGGTAACCAGGAAAGTTGATAAAAAAAATAACAGTATTGAAGTAGAATTGAAATATGCTGAGTTTGATTTTAATTCAAGAGTAACAGTTACGGGTAAAGGCAGTGGCATGCAGATAAGTGTTTATCTTGATAAACCATTGCCGGAAAAACTACAGGGCGACGCGGGATTTAATCTTGAATTTCTTCCTTCCGCTTATTTTGAAAAAACATTCCTGGCCGATGGAACACCTGGCGATTTTCCGTTGTATCCCAGCAGTACAACGAGCATTGAACCCATCAACAAAAAAATACCACAGTTTGCGGGCCATACAACTTTTGATGACCGGGGAAGAGGTGAGTTCATCGTTCCATCACCGATAGCTTCAGGTAAAACATTAGTATTAGCCCCTGGAGATCCTGAACGAAAAGTGAAGATTGTCTCTGAAACACCTGGCGAAAATTTGATGTTGTTTGATGGCCGCAATCTCGCCCAGAACGGATGGTTCATTGTGCGCAGTTTATTACCTGCAAACAAAACAGGAAAGGTGCTTACCTGGTATATTGAACCGAATGCTATTCCAAACTGGAAACGCAAGCCAGTGATAGAATTTTCACAAGTAGGTTATAATCCATCACAACAAAAAACGGCGGTGATTGAACTGGATAAAAATGATACGTCGTTAAAAACAGCAACTCTCTTTCAGGTAACAGCAGACGGAAATAAGATAGAGAAATTAAAAGGTGATGTAAAAGTTTGGGGAAGATATTTGCGGTACAAGTATGCGAAGTTTGATTTTAGTTCTGTAAAAGATCCGGGGTTATATTTCATTCAGTATGGCGATCAGAAGACAAATACTTTTTCAATTAGTGCAGGTGTGTACAACAAAATTTGGCATCCAACAATGGATGTTTGGTTTCCTGTACAGATGGATCATATGGAAGTGAATGAAGCCTATCGTGTGTGGCATGGTGCACCTTTTTTGGATGATGCATTACAGGCGCCAACGAACTGGCAGCATTTTGATGGTTACAGAATGGGCGCTTCTACTCAAACAAAATATAAACCTTATGAACATATTCCGGGCCTGGCTACCGGCGGATGGTTTGATGCAGGTGATTTTGATATCCAAACCGGTTCCCATTGTAATGCCGTTTTAAGCCTGGTTGATACATGGGAAAATTTCAAACCAACACGTGATGAGACTTTTGTTGATTATGCAACGAAATATGTAGACATCCATCGCCCTGATGGCAAGCCCGATATATTGCAACAAATAGTGCATGGTACATTAACCATGGTAGCCCAGGTGAAAAATATTGGTCATCCTGTGAGAGGTATTGTTGTTCCGAATTTGCACCAATATCATCATTTGGGCGATGCAGTTAATGAAACAGATAACCTGCCTTACAATCCTGATTTAAAACCCTATCAAACAGATGGCAAATCAAGCGGCACGTTAGACGACCGCTGGGCTTTCACGGAGAGAACAACTTTCCTCGATTATTATACAGCCGCCGCATTGGCTGCCGCAAGCCGTGCACTGAAAGATTTTGACGATACATTATCTCAGCAAAGCTTATTCTATGCAGAACAATTATGGAATGAAGATGACAGTATCAGCAAAATGGACACATCGGGATTTTCAAAACGTTTTGGAAATAGTCTAAAAATGTCTGCAGCCCTCCAATTATATATCACTACAAAGGATGAGAAATATGCTACGATATTTAAAGATGCGGTTTGGCAGGCACTCGACAGATTTATTCAATTTGGAATCACACCGGCATTGCAGGCAATTCCATACATGGACGATAGTTATAAAAATAAATTAAGAGATTATGTAGTAAAGTATAAAACCGTTTGCGATGATTACGCTAAAAAAAATCCGTATGGTGTGCCGATAGCAACCGGCGGCTGGGGCGGAAGTGGCGGTGTTGTAAATTTTGCTACAGCAAATTATTACGCCAATAAATTTTATCCTGATGTAATGAATGCGGAGTATGTGTATAAAGGACTTGATTATATTTTTGGTTGTCATCCTTATTCCAATATTTCTTTTGTTTCTTCTGTTGGTACAAAATCAAAAAAAGTTACCTATGGAAACAATCGTGCAAACTTTAGTTTTATTGCCGGTGGCATTGTGCCGGGTATCTTATTAATCAAACCTGATTTCCCCGAGAACAAAGAAGACTGGCCATTTTTCTGGGGGGAAAATGAAGTAACGGTAGGTGGCTGTGCGGATTATATTTTTCTTGCTAATGCGGCACAACAAATTGCTTCCGGCAAATAAACAATGTATGAATCGCAACATAAATTTTATACTTTCTTTTATAGTGATTGCATTAGTCTCAATCAAATCGGAGGCGCAGAATCCGCTGATTCAGAATATGTATTCTGCCGATCCTTCTGCAAGAGTATTTGGCGAGAGCGTGTATGTGTATCCTTCGCACGATATTCTTGCTACTGAAGGCAAGGGCAGAGTCGGTTGGTTTTGCATGGAAGATTATCATGTATTTGTCTCGAAGAATTTAACCACCTGGAAAGATGATGGCATCGTGGTAACGCAGAATAAAATACCCTGGGTAAAACCTGATAGTTATAGTATGTGGGCGCCAGACTGTATTGAGAGAAACGGCAAGTATTACTTCTATTTTCCAACAGCACCAAAGGATACCAGCTACGGAAAAGGTTTTGCCATTGGTGTTGCTGTTGCAGATAAACCTTCAGGCCCATTCACGCCGCAGCCAGAGCCAATTAAAAATGTGCATGGCATTGACCCAAATGTTTTTATTGATAAAGACGGGCAAGCTTATTTGTATTGGGCACAGGGAAATATTTATAGTGCAAAGTTAAAAAGCAATATGCTTGAATTGGAGGATGAGGTAAAAACGCTGGGAGCATTACCTGATAAAGGCTTGAAGGAAGGCCCGTATTTATTTGAACGCAACGGCATTTACTATTTAACCTATCCCCATGTTGAAAATAAAACCGAAAGGCTGGAATATGCAATTGGCGATAATCCTTTGGGCCCGTTTAAAATAACAGGCGTAATCATGGATGAAACACCGGGGTGCTGGACAAATCATCAATCCATCATTAAATATAAAAATCAGTGGTATTTATTTTATCATGCCAATGATCTTTCACTCAACTTCGATAAAGCACGCTCCATAAGAGCAGATAGTTTATTTTTTAATGAAGACGGAACTATTAAAAAAGTTACGCCTTCATTGCGCGGCATCGGCATAACGAATGCAACAACACAAATTCAAATTGACAGGTACAGCACTAAAAGTGACGAGGGTGTTTCAATAAATTTTATTGATACTTCCAATAGATTCAAAGGATGGAAAACGACACTTGACAAATCCGGCGCATGGATTCAATATAATTCAGTTGATTTCGATAAAAAGAAACTGAATACAGTTATTGTAAGGGCTGCATCATCTACCGGCGGCACATTGCAAATTCATTTGGATGATATAAACAACGCAGCAATTGCAACTATCACTATTCCGAAAATAAAAGAGTGGAAGGAAATTAAAACAGCTTTGTCAAATTATAAAACAGGCATTCATCATCTTATTGTTTCATTAAAAAAAGACGCAAATGTTGAGATTGATTGGGTGAAGTTTGAATAATGATTTCAATAACTTTCTTATCAAATTATATAATAAAATAAAGGCCGGTATGAAAAAAATTACTCTTACTACTTTGTTTGCTTTATTAATTACGTTAAGCGCCTTTGCACAAAACGCCACCATTAAAATTGATGTCAACAGGCCGATAGCCGAAATTGATCCAAAGATTTATGGTGTCTTTATGGAGCCTATTCATTTTAATGGGACGCAGAATGGGCTTGCCTGATTCTGTTGAGTTCAATACGCTGTACGGAACTTTATATGATCCATCATCTCCCCTTGCCAATGAAGATGGTTTTAGGAAAGATTACATAGATGCCATGAAAGAGCTAAAGGTTACGAATATGCGCTGGCCTGGTGGCAATTTTTTAATGGGATACAATTGGCAGGATGGAATTGGACCCAAAGATCAGCGCCCGACACGAATCAATCTTGCGTGGGGTGGTGTTGATAATAATCATGTAGGCACGGATGAATGGATGAAATTAAATAAGGCCATAGGCAGCGAAAACATTGTCGCTGTAAATCTTGGGCTTGCCTCGATACAGGATGCAGTTTATTGGGTTGAATACTGTAACTATAAAAAGGGAACTTATTATTCTGACCTGCGTGCAAAGAATGGCCATCCCGAACCATACAATGTTAGAATATGGGATCTCGGAAATGAAGTAGATGGCTTGCCCTGGGAACTCGGTCATAAGAATGCGGAAGATTATGTGGAAACGGCAAGAGAAGCAGCCAAGGCTATGAAGGCCGTTGATAACTCTATCAAGCTGGTGGCTTGCGGATCGTCGTGGTATAGTAAGGGTGCGTGGGATGATTGGAATAGAAAAATCCTGGAAGGGTTAGGTGACAGGGTGGATTACATTTCAATACATAGCTATTGGGAAAACGCTCCGGAATACAATAATTACATGGGTTCCAGTGCAAACATTTTTGAAGAAAGAATCAAGTTAACAGCCAACGAAATTCAAAACGTATCAACTATAAAAGAATTTAAAAATCCAATTTATATTTCTGTTGATGAATATGGTGCTTTTGGCAGAAGTTTTTTGAATGTGCTGGCTGTAGCGCAATCGCTGAATTCTTTTGTGCGCCATGCGAATGTAGTGAAGATGGCAAATTTTACGGCGTTAACCTCTCTCCTGTCCAGCGATCCGAAGAAAGGCACGTTTAAATCGCCCCTGTTTTATACATTTAAATTATTTTCAAACAACTGTCTTGGCAGTTCTGTTGATACCTATGTTTCCTGTGATACTTTCAATACAGAAAAACACAAGGGCATTCCCTATCTCGATGTTTCTACGGTTTACTCTAAAGAGGCAAACTCGGTTTTCATTAATGTGGTTAACCGGCACAAGGATAAAGCAATCACTGCTGATATATCTAATACTTCCGGAGATTTTGCAGGAACGGCTGAAGCAAGCGTTATCAACAGCAATGATTTAAAAGCACCGTTTGCATTCGATAAACAATCTCAATACCTGCCGGTAACAAAAGAAGTAAAGTTCAGCGGTAACAAATTGTCTTACACTTTTCCGCCGCATTCATTCACGCAAATAAAAGTCGGCATCAGTAAGAAATAGTTCAAGCATCAATCTAAAAAAGGAACATGTTAAAAAATAAAAATTTGTCGTTTGCATTATCAAAAGCATTCAGTTTGCAAAAGCAAAATAAAAAAATGAAACAGGTTCTATTTATTATCTTTTTGTTTGACTCTGGTAGTTGTTTTTCGCAAAACAATTCATTAAAACTCTGGTACAGTGAACCGTCCGGCACAACATGGGAAAATGCTTTGCCCATCGGCAACGGAAAATTAGGTGCAATGATTTACGGCAATGTTGATACCGAAACGGTGCAGTTGAATGAATGTACTGTCTGGAGTGGCAGTCCAAACAGGAATGATAATGATTTGTGTTTGGATTCCCTCGCTGAAATAAGACGATTAATATTTGATGGCAAACAAAAAGAAGCAGAGAAATTAGCCAACAAAACCATCGTGTCTAAAACTTCACAAGGTCAAATGTTTGAGCCTGTTGGCGATTTACGACTGGTGTTTGGTGTACATGAAAATTATGCTCATTATTATCGCGAGTTGGATATCGAACGTGCTGTTCAGAAAACTACTTATACTATTGATGATGTCAAGTACACAAGAGAAGTAATTGCATCCTTTCCTCGATAATGTAATTGTAATGCACTTAACAGCCAGCAAGCCAAAAAGCATTTCATTCACGCGCTTTCTATGCAACACCGCAACCAAAAGCCATCGCCAAAACATCATCGAATGAATTGACTATTGCAGGCACAACCATCGATCATGAAAGTGTTGAAGGAAAAATAAAATTTAAGGGTATTACAAAATTTAAACTGGATGGTGGCGTCATCACATCAAATGATACTTCTGTAACTATTAAAGATGCCAATGAAGTAACCATCTACATTTCTATCGCTACCAACTTTAATAACTATCATGATATAAGCGGCGATGAAAATGCACGAGCAACTTTGTATCTTAATAAAGCTTATCCAATATCATTTAAAAAAATATTGCCTGCCCACATTGCTGCTTACCAAAAATATTTTAATCGTGTAAGGCTTGATCTCGGGACCACAGATGCCGCGAAGTTTCCAACTAATGAAAGATTGAAGAATTTCAATACAACTAACGACCCCCAACTCGTTACATTATATTATCAATACGGGAGATACCTGTTGATCTCTTCATCACAACCCGGCGGACAGCCTGCTACGTTGCAGGGCATCTGGAACAATAAATTATTTCCGCCTTGGGACAGCAAGTACACCATCAATATAAATACGGAAATGAATTACTGGCCGGCAGAAAAAACCAATCTTTCAGAAATGGCTGAACCGTTGATAAAGATGGTGGAAGATCTCGTCGTTACCGGAGAAAAAACAGCAAAGGATATGTATGGTGCAAGAGGTTGGATGGCGCATCACAATACGGATATATGGCGCATAAACGGCGCAGTGGATGGCGCTTTCTGGGGCCTCTGGCCAAATGGTGGCGGATGGCTGAGCAGGCATCTATGGGAACATTATTTATACAACGGTGATAACAATTATCTATCATCTGTTTACCCCGCATTAAAAGGCGCTGCTATGTTTTATGCTGATTATCTTATCGAACACCCCAAATATCATTGGTTGGTAATTTGCCCGGATGAATCACCGGAGAATGCTCCTGCCGCACACCAGGGTTCTTCGTTGGATGCAGGCGTTACAATGACCAATCAAATTGTGTTTGATGTTTTCACCAATGCAATTGATGCAGCAAAAATTTTGAATAAAGACCAGGCATTTGCAGATACATTAAAAGAAAAAAGAAGCCGGCTTGCACCGATGCATATTGGTCAGTATGGACAATTGCAAGAATGGTTGGATGATGTAGATAATCCTGAAGATCATCACCGACATATATCGCACTTATATGGTTTATTTCCTTCTAATCAAATATCGCCATATCGTACACCGCAATTGTATAGCGCAGCAAAGAATACATTGCTGCAACGCGGCGATGTGTCAACGGGCTGGAGCATGGGCTGGAAAGTAAACTGGTGGGCAAAGATGCTGGACGGAAATCATGCCTATAAATTAATCAGAAACCAGCTTAGCCCTGTTGGTGCTCACGATAAACTCAATTATGAAAATGGTGGCGGCACTTATAATAATTTGTTTGATGCGCATCCGCCATTTCAAATTGATGGCAACTTTGGTTGTACATCAGGCATTACAGAAATGCTGATGCAAAGCGAAGATGGAGATTTGAATTTATTACCTGCCTTGCCTGATGTTTGGCAAACGGGTGGAAGTATAACGGGCTTGCGTGCACGCGGTGGTTTTGAAATTGTAAAGATGGAATGGAAAGATGGCAAACTCATAGAAGCCGTTATTAAATCTACCCTTGGCGGAAATCTTAGATTAAGGGTTCCAAATGAAATGAAATTGAGTGATGGCAGCATACTGAGAAATGCAATTGGAGAAAATAGAAACGCATTTTATCAAACCGAGAAAATTTCAACACCTGTTATATCAGATAAGGCCACAATTAAATTACCAATATTAAAAACAACTTGGCTATATGATGTGCCAACGGTTGCGGGAAAGACATACATGCTTGTTATAAAATAAAAATATATAGATGAATAAAATGGTCATGATTCTTACAATGCTGCTGAACCACATTAAAACCTAAAGCAATAAGCCATTATCAAAATAAAATTTATCATCCAAAAAAATTGAAGAATGAACTTTAAACAAACAATTATTTTTTTCATAGCTGCACTGGCAGGGCAGGTATGCCTGGCACAAACCGCCATAGTTGAAGACTTTAAACCTTCTACCTTAAATCAACCAGGCCAGGATTATCCGCAGGTTAATTCACAAGGCTATGCACGATTCCGTATCAAAGCGCCGTCTGCCGATAGTGTGAAAGTAAGCCTGGGATTAGGCGGGAGAGGCGGTACGGTTTTAGAACAAACTGCAGACAGCATGTGGACGGGCACCACGGAAGGCCCGATGGATGAAGGGTTTCACTATTACCATGTTACTATTGATGGCGGCGTTTTTAACGATCCCGGTACATTAAATTTTTATG
Organism: uncultured Chitinophagaceae bacterium; assembly: GCA_963798665.1. Classification (GTDB taxonomy): domain Bacteria; phylum Bacteroidota; class Bacteroidia; order Chitinophagales; family Chitinophagaceae; genus Ginsengibacter. Next base: position 524,753 of record CAWCUN010000009.1, read on the forward strand.
GCTCTACCCGTTGGGAAAGCGGCATTGAGATACCAGCTCACGACCAGGACTTCTACGCACTCAAAGATGTGCCGCATGGCAACGTGGCACAAATACTTTTTCCTTCCAAAAGCACCAACACCCAGCGGCGTGCTTTCGTGTACACGCCACCGGGATATGAAACAGATAAATCAAAAAAATATCCTGTGCTATACCTGCAACATGGCTGGGGAGAAGATGAAACAGCCTGGGCTAACCAGGGGCACGCCAATCTTATCATGGATAACCTGATCGCCGAAGGCAAAATAAAACCATTCATTATTGTGATGACCTACGGCATAACCAACGAATTGAAATGGGGCCACATGAAGGAGTTTAAAATTGATACTTTTCAAACGGCGCTGGTGGATGAACTGATACCGTATGTTGATGCGCATTTCCGCACATTAGCTAACCGTGAGAACAGGGCTATGGCCGGGCTTTCAATGGGTGGCATGGAAACGCATACCATTACTTTAAATAAACCTGGTGTGTTCTCCTCTTACGCACTGCTGAGTGGTGGCATCTATACACCGGAAGAACTCAAAGACAAAACAAAACCTAAGCTTATTTTTATAAGTTGTGGCAGCCGCGAAAGACCTGATGCTGTTAAAAATGCTGCAACAACTTTGAAGGAAGCCGGCTACAACGCGGTGTCTTATATTTCAGAAAATACAGCACACGAATTCCTCACCTGGCGCCGCAGCCTGCATGAATTGGCACCACTTCTTTTCCAATAAATTATCATGAATGGACGCGGTTGATCTTATTTATTGAACACTAATATTTTTTTATGAAAAAATTTATTTCCCTTATCTGCACATCATTTTTGTTAGCCTCGCAAGGCTTTTCACAAGATATCATAAAGCAGGCTCCTCCGGGTTTTGATGATGTGCAGGTTAATATCACTCACGGAAAAATTGACACCATCAGTTATAAATCGACCACAGTTGGTAATACAAGAAGAAGCTTAATTTATACCCCGCCCGGTTATTCCAAAAAGAAAAAATACCCGGTGCTGTATTTATTACACGGCATTGGTGGTGATGAAAAAGAATGGCTGAACGGTGCTTCTCCGCAAAACATTTTGGACAATCTTTACGCCGAAGGAAAGATAGAACCGATGATTGTAGTGATGCCGAATGGCAGGGCGATGAAAGATGATCGTGCTACAGGAAATATTTTTGATAGCGAGAAAGTACAGGCATTTGCTACGTTTGAAAAAGATTTACTGAATGATTTAATTCCATATATCCAAAAGAAATTCCCTGTATATACGGATCCTGACCATCGTGCCATTGCAGGCTTATCAATGGGTGGCGGCCAATCATTAAACTTTGGCCTTGGCAATCTTGATAAGTTTGCCTGGATTGGCGCTTTCTCTGCGGCACCTAATACAAAAACACCGCAGGAATTGCTACCCAATCCAGAAGAAGCCAGGCAAAAAATAAAATTGCTCTGGATATCATGCGGGGCAAGCGATGGGTTAATCACTTTTAGCAAGCGCACACATGATTATCTTACAAAAAATAATGTGCCGCATATTTACCGCATAGAGCCGGGCGTACACGATTTTAAGGTTTGGAAAAACGGCTTGTATATGTTTTCCCAACTAATTTTTAAACTGGTTGATACTTCTACATTTTCAAAATATCCCATAGCAGGAGCGCCTGCCTCAACCAATGTGCGCAATGCCCAATACCCACAGATATTACCCAACAGTCGTGTCATCTTCAGCATTAAAGCGCCTGATGCAAAAAAAGTACAGGTGGACCTGGCAAAAAAATATGACATGGTAAAAGATACCAGCGGCACATGGACGGTTACCACAGATTCGGTGAGCGAGGGTTTTCATTATTATTCTTTACTGATAGATGGTGTTGCCGTTGCTGATCCGGCCAGTCAAACTTTTTATGGTATGGGAAGAATGGCGAGTGGCATTGAAATACCTTTTGCCGGGGGTGGCTATTATGCCATGCGCAATGTGCCGCATGGCGATACCAGGATAAAAAATTATTTCTCCCCGGTTACCCGTTCATGGCGGCAGATGTATATCTACACGCCGCCGGGTTATGATTCTGCTGTGAATGATAAATATCCCGTGCTCTATATTTTGCATGGTGGCGGCGAAGATGAAACCGGCTGGGCAACACAGGGCAAAGCGAATTTGATATTAGATAATCTTATTGCAGAAAAAAAAGCAACACCTATGCTTATTGTAATGCCCGATGCCAATCTTGGCGCTGGTGGCTTTAATCCAAATGCCATTGAAAACGGGATGAAACTTTTTGAACGGGAAATGAAAGAAGCCATCATTCCTTTTGTTGAAAAAAATTACCGGGCAAAAAATAATGCCGGAGACCGTGCATTGGCCGGCCTCTCACTCGGCGGCCTGCATACATTATATACCGGGATCGACAACACAGATATGTTTGCTTACCTCGGCGTATTTAGCTCCGGCTGGATAATACCGATGATGAACAGTTTTGCCGATGTCCAATACGCATACATAAAAGACAATGCAGATAAGATAAATAATAACCTGAAGGCTTTATGGATTTCCGAAGGAGGCCCGGAAGACATTGCTTACAAGAACGGCCAGATCATGGTTAAAAAATTAAATGAACTGAATATAAAATACACTTACTACGATTATCCGGGCGGTCATACCTGGCCGGTTTGGAGAAATGATTTGTACAATTTTGCGCAGCTATTATTCAGGTAATTTAAAGATGATAAAAAAGACTTTTTTAATTTTTTCAATTGGTTGTTGTGTTACGCTTTGCAACAATGTACAGGCGCAGCAGAGATTGTATCACAATGAATTTCCAATAAGCGATGTCACCTTGCTTGATGGCTCTTTTAAACATGCCCGCGATCTTAATATTCACACACTTCTTGAATATAACGTTGATCGTTTATTGGCGCCTTATCTTAAAGAAGCCGGGTTAACACCAAAAGATTCCAGCTATAAAAATTGGGAAGGTTTGGATGGCCATATCGGGGGTCATTATTTATCCGCCATGGCAATGAATGCAGCTACGGGCAATGCTGAATGTAAAGAAAGAATGTTGTACATGATCCGTGAATTGAAAGACTGCCAGGAAGCGAATGCTAAGAATAATCCATTCTGGGGAGTTGGTTATGCTGGTGGAGTTCCCAACAGCAAAGCGGTCTGGACTTCTGTTCAAACCGGTGATATGAAAGCGTTTCATGCAGCCTGGGTGCCTTGGTATAACGTCCATAAAATGTATGCAGGTCTACGCGATGCCTGGGTGTACACTGGAAATGAAGAAGCTAAAAATATTTTTGTAAAATTCTGTGACTGGGCTATCAACATCACTTCATCACTATCTGATGAACAAATGCAATCAATGCTTGATATAGAGCAAGGCGGAATGAATGAAGTATTGGCGGATGCTTATGCAATAACGAAAGACGAAAAATATTTGCTTGCCGCAAAAAGATTTTCCCACAAAATGTTATTAGACCCAATGTCGCAGGGCATTGATAATCTTGATAACAAACATGCCAACACGCAGGTACCAAAAGCCATAGGTTTTGAACGAATCGGCGAATTAAGCGGCGATGAAAAATATGAAGATGCAGGCAGTTTTTTCTGGCAAACAGTCACTTCTAACCGAACACTCGCTTTTGGTGGCAATAGCCGTCGTGAGTTTTTTCCGGCTCCCGCTGCCTGCACTGATTTTATAAATGATGTGGAGGGGCCCGAGTCATGTAACTCGTATAACATGCTTAAGCTCACGGAAGATTTGTTCAGAAAAAATGCTTCTGCCAAATACATGGATTATTATGAACGTACGATTTTCAATCATATTCTTTCAACGCAAAATCCTAACACAGGCGGTTACGTGTATTTCACGCCGGCCCGCCCACGCAGCTATCGGGTGTATTCCGCACCAAACGAAGCAATGTGGTGTTGTGTAGGCAGTGGCATGGAAAATCATGGCAAATACAATGAACTTATTTATACACATCAGCACGATTCATTATTTGTAAATCTCTTTGTCGCTTCCGAATTAAACTGGAAAGAAAAAGGCATCAGCCTTACGCAGCAAACACAATTTCCTTTCGAAGAACAAACAAAGCTCGTCGTAACGAATGGTTCTTCCGCTTTTAAATTGTTGGTACGTTACCCGTCGTGGGTAAAAGACGGCGATTTAAAAATTAAGGTAAATGGCAAATCAATTTCATTCAATAATCATCCGTCTTCCTATGTTGTGATCAATCGCACCTGGAAAAAAGGAGACGTTGTTGAGATTGATTTACCGATGCACAATACCATTGAGCATTTGCCAAATGTGTCTCAATACATCGCCATACTGCACGGGCCAATTTTGCTTGGTGCAAAAACAGGAACTGAAGATTTAAAAGGCTTGATTGCAGACGATAGCCGCTGGGGGCAAATCCCTGGTGGTAAAAAATTACCGTTAGATAAAGCGCCCATTTTTATAGAAAATAATTTAGCATCCATTACCCAAAATTTAAATCCGGTAAAAAACATGCCGCTAAATTTTTCAATACACAATGTGAAGATGGTGAACCCGGCGAATATCACCTTACAACCGTTTTATCAAATACATGATGCACGATATATGATGTATTGGATGGCGCTGTCAAATGAGCAATACAAATCGTATCTCGATTCAATTGCCACCGATGAAAAAGAGAAGATGGCGCTTGATAAACGCACCATAGATTTTGTTACGCCCGGCGAACAACAACCGGAGGTTGATCATGCTATGCAGGACAATAAATCTCATTCGGGAACAGCGAATGAGAACCAGTATCGCGAAGCATCTGATGGCGGTTATTTCAGCTATAACCTTTCCACAAAAGGGGAAGACAATTTGAGTGTAATAGTTCGCTACTGGGGTGCAGAATGGGGCAACAGGAAACTTGACATTTATGTAGACAATGAAAAATTAGCAGCAGAAGATAATACCGGCAAATGGAATCAATCAAAATTTTTTGATGTTGAATATGCAATTCCCGGCGCTATGCTGAAAGATAAAAATCATGTAAGAATAAAATTTCGATCGTTGCAGAATAGCACCGCCGGCGGCGTGTATTATGTTCGGTTGGTAAGAGGACAATAATAATGGTTAAAATTTTTTATTAATTAAATATTAAAAATGAAACTAAATAAATTTATTTTTTTAGCAACACTCTCTCTCTTTTGCTACGCAAAAATTAATGCACAAACGCCATCTATTACATTGCATGCTGATCAGTCAAAAGCCAATGTAAGCCTGATGTTATATGGATTAATGACGGAAGAAATCAATCATTCTTATGATGGTGGCCTCTATGCAGAACTTATTCGCAACCGGATTTTTAAGGATAGTAAAACCGAACCGGAAGCATGGAGTCTTGTAAAAGATAATCCATCGGCGGAAGCAAGTATTAAATTAATAGGCGCCCAGGAAAACGTTCCTAACGATGAACGGCGTAATGCAATAAATGGCGCATTACAACCATGTTTGAGACTGACCGTTGAAAAGGCATCATGGAAGAGTAGGAATTGCCAATGAAGGATACTGGGGCATTCCCGTAAAACCTTCCACAACCTACAAAGCTTCATTTTATATAAAAGGAACAGACCGCCGGGAGCCGCCACGCTGGCCCTGGGAGCCAAAACCGACAACGCCTCCACTTCCAGTAATTGAAAATAATACCCCCGGCCCGATAACAGTTTCGATTGAAAGTAACGATGGTAAAACGGTATATGCAACAGGTACTATCAATCTTGAAAAAAGTATTTACTGGAAAAAGTATGAACTTAATTTAACCACAGCTGCGAATATACAACCCACGAAAGATGCACGATTTGTTATTTCTACCGACCGCACCGGCGTGTATTATTTTAATTTGGTTTCTCTATTTCCGCCAACCTATAACAATCAACCCAATGGCTTTAGAACAGACCTGATGCAAATGCTGGTTGATATGAAACCAAAGTTTCTCCGCTTTCCCGGTGGTAATTTTTTAGAAGGGCCTATGATCACCGATGCGTTCCCCTGGAAAACAACACTTGGCCCATTGGAAAGCAGGCCAGGTCATAATGGTTCCTGGGGTTACCGGGCTTCTGATGGCATGGGGCTTGCTTGAATTTTTGATATGGGCAGAAGATATGGGCGCTGAGCCGCTGCTGGGAGTTTATGCCGGTTATTCACTGAGTGGCGATCATGTAGATGCCGGCCCGCTTTTAAAACCTTACGTGGACGATGCACTGGAAGAGATAGAATATGTAATTGGAGACACAAGAACCTACTGGGGCGCCAAACGTGCTGCAGACGGGCACCCCGAGCCTTTCAAACTTAGTTATGTTGAAATTGGGAATGAAGATTGGTTTGACAGATCGAATAGTTACAGCGGAAGATTTAACCAGTTTAGAAATGCTATTGAAGCAAAATATCCGCAACTTACCTGCATCTCTACCATCCCTGCTACGCAATATCCATCCATGAAAGTAACAGCAGGTAAAGAACCTTCTGTTGTTGATGAACACTATTACCGCAACTCCTGGGATATGTGGGAAAATGCATCGCAGTATGATACCTACGATCGCAATGGCCCGAAAATATTTGTCGGCGAATGGGCAACGAGAGAAGGCGCACCCACAACAAATTTAAACGCCGCACTCGGTGATGCCGCGTGGATGACGGGTATGGAACGTAATTCAGATTTGATAATCATGTCCTGCTATGCACCTTTATTCGTAAACGTTAGTAGAGATTCAATCGCTAAAAACAGGGCCTGGCAATGGGATTCTGATTTAATAGGTTATGATGCGCTGAACAGTTATGGCTCGCCGTCTTATTATGTGCAGAAACTATTTAATCATTATTTGGGAAATAAAATAGTGCCAGCGTCTGTTGCAAACATGTCTGTTCAAAACAGGCCGCTTACCGGAAAGGACAGTGCAGATGGCGCCAAACCTAAAACTGTACCAACGATATTTTATTCCGCTACAATGAATGATGCTACAGGAATTATTTACCTGAAAGTGGTGAACACAATCGGTAAAAAGCAATCCATAAAAATAAATATTGATGGCGCTGTAAAGGTTTTACCGGAAGCAACAACGGTTACAATAAAGGGTGATAAGCCCGATGATACAAATACCATCAACGATCCGCAAAACATTGTGCCTGTAACATCAACAGTAAAAGGCGTGAAGAATAGTTTCAGCCAAAGCTTTGCACCTTATTCGGTAACGATTATGCAAATTCAAACGAGATAGGTATTTATATAAAATCATTAATGATGTTGAACAAAAAAAATATAAAGTCATTTGTATTGCTCTTGTTGCTTTTTATTCTTTCTGGAAATATCTTATTAGCGCAGAATGTCCACAGCGATAATGGTGATGGCACTTACATCAATCCATTAATCTCTGCAGATTTTCCGGACCCTGATGTCATTCGAGTTGGCGATATGTATTACATGGTCACAACAACGATGTTTGTATTCCCAGGCGTCACGGTTTTAAGATCGCATGACCTTGTGAACTGGGAATATTGCAGCAATGCTCTTTCAAGATTTGACTTTAGTGATTGCTATGACCTTGATACATGCAGCCGCTATGGCCACGGGCAATGGGCGACGAGCATGAAATATCACAATGGAAAATTTTACTTGTTATTCATTACACTAAATGAAGGCGGGTTTATGTGTACGGCCGATAAAGCAGAAGGCCCATGGCACATCACTCATTTGCCAAAAGGATTTTATGACCCGGGCCTGTTTTTTGATGATGACGGCAAAGTCTATGTAGCGCAAGGTTACAGCAAGATTTCTATTACGGAGGTAAATGATACTCTTGTAGCTATTGGCCCCGATTCTTTGGTTTACACCGGCGATATCCGGAGGGGACTTGAAGGAACGCATGTGTATAAAATCAATGGTTATTATTATTTGTATTGTACGTATGGTGGACGGGACGGCATGCAGGTAGCATTGCGATCAAAAAATATTTATGGCCCATATGAACAAAAGTTATTGTTGTATGATACAACACAAGGCATCAATTATGGTATTCACCAGGGTGCATTAATACAAACACAAACCGGTGAATGGTGGACGATACTATTTGTCGATAGTGGCCCATTCGGCCGCTTCCCATCATTGCAACCTGTAACGTGGGTTGATGATTGGCCAATGATTGGCATAAATGGAAAGGCAGTAACAACCTATAAAAAACCAAATGTCGGCAAGACTTATCCCATCACAAATTTCCCTACGTCCGATGAATTTAATGAAAGGAAATTAGGCATGCAATGGGGATGGAATCACAATCCTGATTCTACAAAATGGTCGCTTACTAAAAAGAAAGGTTATTTAAGATTAATGACAGCAAGCATCACCAACGATTTTACAATGGCTCGTAATACTTTAACACAACGTCCTTTTGCAAAGCGCAATCAAACACAACCAACTATCGCAACAACAAAAATTGATGTAAGTAAAATGAAAGATGGAGATATTGCAGGACTTGCTATGTTGCAGGATCCTTATGCATATATCGGCGTTAAGCAACGGAACGGAAAGAAATACATGATCATGGTGAACAACGGCAAAACCATGGATTCTGTTTTAACCAATACTTCGACCATATATTTTAGAATCACTGCGTCTAACGCCAGTAGTAAGGCGAGCTTTCAATATAGTGCCGATAACAAGGTATTCAAACCTTTGGGTAATGATTTGTCAATGCGTTTCAGTTTAAAAATATTCACAGGAAATAAATTCTGTTTGTTCAATTATGCTACAAAAGAATCAGGTGGTTACGTCGACGTTGATTGGTGTAGGGTGACGTAAAATGCAGAACGAAAAATTTTAAAAACCTTAGTATCATGGCAATTTCACGATTTGGCAGATGGCCCATAATATGATAGTAGAAATAGATTTTCTTTTTGATTATTCTTACAACGAAGAGTAGTAATTGGACATCTTACCTAAAAGCTTACCGTTAATCGTTCCAAATTAGGCAATTAAATGACGTATAAAACATTTTTAGTTGCGGTACTTTTTTTATTATACTTTCCTCAGGTTTTAGCCAGGTAAAAGTTCCGTTGCCTTGTGGTCCTATACCGTCTGAAAACCAAATGCGCTGGCAGGAAATGGAACATTACGCTTTTGTACATTTTTCTGTGAACACCTATACTGACATGGCCTGGGAAATGGAGACGAAGATCCAAGCTATTGTACGAAGGTGATTACAATGAATTGTTTTACTTATCCAATTTCTTGGTTTCTTTTTAAAAAAAACTTAGCTTTAATTATCATGTTACAAATCAGGTTACATGCCTATTGAACTATTTTTATATTATTGAAAAGTATAGATTTACGATTTTTTTAATCATCTTGCCGACCCGACAACATTAATTTTTATTTCAATAAAAGCTCGTAAAATCTACGGCTTTGTTTTTTATCATAGGTGATAACACGGATTTTAAGCAACATATTTCATAGTGTACATCGACGGCATTTGATACCCGGACCACTCCTTTTTGTCCCTTGCGTGGGGGAATATAATTTTAAAATTGATAGCATCTTGTAATTTTAGAAACTCTGTTTCGCAGACGGAAATTTCGCCGGCAAAATATGCAGTTAAATTATCTAAACTTATTAGAGGGTAAGGGTAACTAAGCTCGCCGTTCAATCTGTAATCTTTACAAGCATGACAATAGAATAAAAACTGAATGATTGTCAAAATTACAATTATTTTGTATTAAATTTATCTTCGGATAGCCAAGTGCTGATTTGAAATCATTATTTTTTGTTGTCATAAGCAATATCGTAGGCGTAACAGGCTAATTTACCTGAGATTTTTGGATTATATTTTAATTAGAATAGAATTTTTAACAGCCAACTGCATTTGATCATTCGAAACCACTATTCAGTGAGTTATTAAAAAATTAAAGCGTGAAAATGTTTTGGTATTTCATGAAAAATATTTTAGCACTGGTTTTTTGCTTGGCCATTTCTTCCTGTTGTTTTTCGCAAACTATTTGTTTGATGACGATTGGAAATTTTTTAAAAGGTGGTGCTCAGGGCGGACAAAATATTGACTTTAATGATTCTGCATGGAGAAAAATTGATTTACCCCACGATTGGAGCATTGAAGATCTGTCGAGTACCCAGTCGCCACGATGGATTAAAACCGGCAGAAGTTGAAATTGAATCAAAAAAACCAGTTAATTAAAAAATTAATCATGGCTGAAAAATTTGTAATAGGAGTTGACTACGGTACAGATTCTGTTCGGTCTGTTATATTGAATGCATTAAATGGAAATGAAATCTCTTCATCTGTATTTTATTATCCACGATGGAGGGATGGCTTGTATTGCGATGCCAATCAGAATCAGTTCAGGCAACACCCGCTTGATTATATAGAAGGACTGGAAACAACTATAAAAGATTGCTTAAAAACAGCAGGATCAGGGGCTGCTGAAAATATTAAAGCTATATCAGTTGATACAACTGGCTCAACCCCTGTTGCAGTTGACAAACATGGCACGCCTCTTTCTTTACTACCGGAATTTGAAATCAATCCGAATGCCATGTTTGTTTTGTGGAAAGATCACACTTCCATCAAAGAAGCTGCTGAATTTAACGAACATGCAACAAAATTTGGGATTAATTATCTGCAATATGTTGGTGGCATTTATTCTTCCGAATGGTTTTGGAGCAAATTGTTACATATACTTCGTGTAGATGAGTCCGTTAGAAGCGCTTGCTATTCATGGGTGGAACATTGCGACTGGATTTCTTTTTTATTAACCGGAGGCAGTGATGTTCATCAAATGAAACGCAGTGTTTGTGGGGCAGGCCACAAGGCTTTGTGGGCTGAAGAATATGGAGGATTGCCTCCCAATGAATTTTTTACTTCGCTGGATCCGTTGCTGAATTGTTTTACTTCACGATTATTTACTGAAACATATACTTCTGATAAACCTGCCGGCAATCTTTCAAAAGAATGGGCGGAACGTTTGGGCTTATCTACCGATGTTGTTATTGGTGTTGGCGCTTTTGATGCACACATGGGCGCAGTTGGCGGACAAATTGAACCCTACCATTTAAGTAAAGTAATGGGCACTTCAACATGCGATATGCTAGTTGCGCCGATGGATGAAGTAAAAGATAAATTAATAAAAGGTATTTGCGGGCAGGTACCCGGTTCCGTTATACCGGGCATGATGGGAATGGAGGCCGGCCAGTCAGCATTTGGCGATACATACGCATGGTTCAGAAATCTTATTACTAACTCTTTTAAAAATATCTTAAAAAATTCTGAAGTTATTAATGAAGCCACTGCAGATTTATTACACAAAGAACTGCATGAAAAATTAATTGCCCAGCTTTCTGATGAAGCCGCAAAGCTTTCATTAAATGAAAGCGATGAGCTTGCAGTTGACTGGCTCAATGGAAGAAGAACACCTGATGCTAACCAGGAACTGAAAACTGCTCTTATAAATTTAAATTTGGGAACAGATTCCCCGCGGATTTTTAGAGCATTGGTTGAGGCAACATGCTTTGGCGCAAAAGCAATAGTTGACAGGTTTAACAGTGAAGGTGTGCCGGTAAAAGGATTGATTGGTTTAGGTGGTGTGGCAAGAAAATCTTCTTACGTGATGCAGATGATGGCTGATGTAGTGAACATGCCTATCCGCATTCATAAATCAGAGCAAACTTGTGCAATTGGCGCAGGTATGTTTGCTGCAACTACTGCAGGTATTTATGATAAAGTAGAAGATGCAATGGCTGCAATGGGCCAGGGATTTGACGCAGAATATAAACCTAATAATGCGAACATTGAGTTATATAAAAGGAGGTATGAAAAATATAAAGCGCTGGGAAAATTTATTGAGCAATGAGTAAATACGAAGAAATAAAAAACCTTGCTTACAAAGCCAATATGCAACTGCCTGAGTTAGGTTTAGTACTTTTTACATTTGGTAACGCAAGTGCTGCTGATAGAAAGGAAGGCGTATTTGCTATTAAGCCAAGTGGTATTCCTTATGCTGAGCTTTCTGAAGATAAAATGGTAATTGTTGACTTTGAGGGAAAAACGGTTGAAGGGGATTTACGTCCTTCATCTGATACCTTGACACATGCAGTGCTATATAAAAATTTTCAAACCATCGGAGGCATTGCCCATACACATTCCCTCTATGCGACAGCGTGGGCGCAAAGCCAGCGTGATATTCCCATTTATGGAACTACACATGCTGACCATACTACATTTGACATTCCTTGTGCGCCACCTATGGATGATGAAATGATTCGTGGCAATTATGAATACCAAACCGGTTTTCAAATTATTAATGCGTTGAAAGAAAGAAATATGAGCTATGAAGAAATGGAAATGATATTGGTAGGTAATCATGCGCCATTCACGTGGGGGAAAACTGCAGAAAGAGCCGTGTATAACAGTGCCGTACTCGAGAACATTGCCCACATGGCTTATATAACGGAAACAATAAAAGCAGATGCATTGCGGCTGAAAGATTCTTTAATAAAAAAACATTATGAGCGCAAGCATGGCAAGGATAGTTACTATGGTCAAAGCTGAATAGTAAAAAAATTAGTCTTAAAGATGATGATTGATGAAGTCTTTAAATAAATTATTTATGAAATATTTTCTTCTTTTCGCCGCTTTGTTAACTGCAATTCCTGGCTTTTCGCAAAAGAATGATTATCCTATCCAACCTGTTTCTTTTACTAATGTAAAACTTAGTGATAATTTTTGGTTGCCAAGAATTAAGACAAACCAACTGGTAACAATTCCGGCATCTTTTGAGCGATGTGATAAAACAGGCAGGGTAAAAAATTTTGTGCTTGCTGCAACACACACCGGGAAATTTTGCAGCATTTATCCTTTTGATGATACAGATATTTATAAAACAATTGAAGGGGCTTCTTATTCAATAAGTTTATTTCCTGATCCTAAGATGGCAGCTTATCTTGATTCGCTTATTGCAATTATCGGCAAAGCACAGGAACCGGATGGTTATTTATATACCGCACGTTCTATTGATCCGGCACATCCATTTTCCTGGGCGGGTAAAGAAAGATGGATAAATGAAAGACAATTAAGTCATGAGTTATATAACGCCGGTCATTTGTATGAAGCTGCAGCAGCTCATTATTTAGCCACAGGTAAAAAAAATCTGCTGAATATTGCCTTAAAGAACGCAGACCTTGTTTGTTCTGTATTTGGCCCTGCGCCAAATCAAAAACATACAGCGCCGGGGCATGAAGTGGTAGAAATGGGTTTGGTAAAACTATATCGCATCACAAACAAAAAAGAATACCTGCAAACTGCTAAATATTTTATTGAAGAAAGAGGGCATGATGTGCATTACGATTCTACTAGTAAAGATGAATGGAAAAACGGTGCTTACTGGCAGGACAATATTCCTGTTGTTGAGCAAACAGAAGCTGAAGGGCATGCCGTCCGTGCCGGTTATTTATATTCTGCAATGGCGGATGTGGCAGCACTTACAGGCGATACACTTTTACTGAATGCAATTGATAAAATATGGAATAATGTAGTGAGTAAAAAAATGTATGTGCAGGGAGGTGTTGGCGCAATTGGTGATGGAGAACGCTTTGGCGATAATTATCAATTGCCCAACGCAACTGCTTACAATGAGACATGTGCAGCAATCGCACAGGTATTTTGGAATGAGCGAATGTTTTTATTGCATGGTGATGCTAAATATATTGATGTATTGGAAAAAACTTTGTACAATGGTTTGATTTCTGGTGTTGGTCTCGATGGCAAATCTTTTTTTTATACCAATGCCATGCAGATAAAAAATAGCTTTATCATCCGGAGATGGAAGCCACACGCTCAGGATGGTTCCCCTGCTCCTGTTGCCCCACCAATCTTGTACGGCTTATGCCATCAATTCCCGGTTATGTATATGCGCAGCAAGATGATAAATTATATGCGAATCTTTTCATTGACAGGAACAACTGCATTAAAAATCAATGGGAAAGAAACAAGTGTCGTTACAACAAAATAATTATCCCTGGGATGGTGATTTATTATTTACCATTAATCCTAAATCATCTTTCAACTTTTCATTTTTGATACGCATACCAGGATGGGCTCAAAATGAGGCAATGCCTTCTGACTTGTATTCTTTCCAACATGAGTTAAACAATAAAATAATGATAACTATAAATGGGAAACCTGTTGACTACAACATGGAAAATGGTTATGCTGTTTTAAAAAGAAACTGGAGTAAGAATGATAAGGTAGAAGTGAAATTTCCGATGGAAATAAGAAAAGTGACTGCAAATAAAAATGTAAAAGATGACTTGGGGAAAGTTGCATTGCAGCGTGGCCCTTTAATGTATTGTGCCGAATCAATGGATAACAATGGAAAAGCAAGCAATTTTATTCTTCCGGAAAACACAGTTTTTACATCTGACCTTAATCAGGATAAATTAAATGGTGTAGAAGAAATAAAAGCGCAGGTTCCTGCAGTTGAAATAAATAATAATGGCGAAGAAATAAAAACAGTTCAACAATCATTTACTGCTATTCCTTATTATGCCTGGGCTAACAGGGGCAAAGGCGAAATGATGATTTGGTTTCCCGAAAAAGTTCAGGATGTGGATTTGATAGCAGGCAAATAAAGAATGTAGTTATTTTTTTTAAATGATAGAAATGATAGAATAATAAAATGAAAAAGATGATCAATCTCAAAAAATTTGAAGTTTGGTTTATAACAGGCAGCCAGCATTTGTATGGAGAAGAGACATTAAAGCAGGTGGCAAAACATTCGAAGACGATTGCAGCATCTTTAAATGTAGCTGCGCAAATACCCGTGCGTGTTGTGTTTAAGCCCACGGTGAAAACTTCGGAAGAAATTTATTCTGTTTGCCAGGAAGCTAACGTAGCTAACAATTGTGTTGGCATTATTGCATGGATGCATACTTTTTCTCCCGCAAAAATGTGGATCGCGGGTTTAAAGATTTTGCAAAAACCGATGCTGCATTTGCATACACAATTCAATCGTGATATTCCGTGGGAAAGTATTGATATGGATTTTATGAATTTAAATCAAAGCGCACATGGAGACCGTGAATTTGGTTTTATGATGAGCCGCATGAGAATTAATAGAAAAGTAGTTGCCGGCCATTGGCAGGATATTGAAGTGATTGAACAAATTAATAAATGGACAAGAACTGCAGCAGCATGGCATGATTGGCAGGACGCTAAGTTTGTCCGTTTTGGTGATAACATGCGCAACGTAGCTGTTACCGAAGGCGATAAAGTAGAGGCTGAAATAAAATTTGGTTATTCGGTAAATACTTATGGCGTAGGTGATTTGGTAAAAGTGATTAATGAAACAAGCGAAAAAGCAATTGATAAACTTGTGCAGGAATATGCCGACGCCTACACTTTATCTTCATCTCTGCATAAAGGAAAAGAACAGCATCAATCTTTACGTGAGGCGGCGAAAATTGAAATAGGATTACAAAGATTTTTAAAAGAAGGAAATTTTAAAGGATTCACAGATACATTTGAAGACTTGCATGGACTGGTTCAATTGCCGGGTATTGCAGCGCAACGATTAATGGAAAAGGGTTATGGTTTTGCCGCAGAAGGAGATTGGAAAACCGCCGCATTGGTGCGTGCGATGAAAGTAATGGGCAGCGGACTGGAAGGAGGTAATTCTTTTATGGAAGATTATACGTATCATTTTGAACCAGGTAATGAAATGGTTTTGGGTTCTCACATGCTGGAAATTTGCCCTTCTATTGCTAACGGTAAACCCACATGCGAAATCCATCCGTTGGGAATTGGAGGCAAAGCGGATCCTGTTCGGTTAGTCTTTAACGTTAGTGGCGGCCCGGCATTGAATGTTTCTATGATTGATATGGGGAATCGGTTTCGTTTGTTGGTAAATACTGTGGAGGCGGTAAAGCCAAAAAACAAATTGCCAAAGCTTCCTGTTGCAAGAGTTTTATGGAAACCATATCCTGATATGAGGACGGCTTGTACCGCCTGGATATTGGCTGGTGGTGCTCATCACACATGTTTCAGCCAAAATTTAACAACAGAGTACCTTGAAGATTTTGCCTCGATTGCCGGGATAGAATATGTATTAATTTGTAAAGACACAAATTTGTATAACTTCAAAAATGAATTAAGATGGAATGATGGGTGTTTTTAATAAAGAAATAAATTTTGTTAATGAGATTCATTTCAAATGTTAACTTATAAATTGCTTACCAAAACTTTTTTAACCTAAACGATACGATTGCTTATGAACCAGAATTTTGTTTTTACTGATTACGTGGTATTCATTGTTTATTTCATCATTGTAGCTGCCTATGGTTACAGTGTTTATCATAAAAGAAAGAGAAACGAACATGACGCCAAAGCATTCTTTCTTGCAGAGGGAACCCTTACCTGGTGGGCGATTGGTGCATCATTAATCGCATCAAATATTTCTGCAGAGCAATTTATTGGTATGAGCGGGGAGGGTTTTTTCCTGGGAATAGCAGTTGCGGCGTATGAATGGATTGCAGCCGTAGCACTCATAATTGTAGCAGTTTGGTTTATACCTGTGTATCTTAAGAACAAGATTTACACAATGCCTCAGTTTTTAAAAACGAGATATAACGAATCTGTTGCTTTGATTATGGCTGTCTTCTGGTTGTTTCTTTACGTATTTGTTAATCTAACTTCTATTTTATATTTAGGAGCAGTTGCTATTAACGGTCTTGCCGGTGGCCAATATTTGCATGCTATAATGATTGGTCTTGCAATTTTTGCATTGGTAATTTCCTTAGGTGGCATGAAGGTAATCGGCTACACCGATGTAATACAGGTGGCGGTTTTGATAATAGGAGGATTGGTTACAACCTACATTGCACTAACGGTTGTGGGAGAAAAATTTGGTGTGGGAAGTAATGCCATAGCTGGTTTTAAAGCTTTGCTGCATAATGCACCCGAACATTTTAAGATGATCATCCCGAAACCTACGGCAGCATCGTCGCAAAATGATATAAACAGGTATATTACGTTCCCCGGTTTACTTTCTTACCTGGCGGGCATCTGGATTATCAATCTTAACTACTGGGGATGCAATCAGTACATTACACAACGTGCGCTGGGAGCAGATTTGCAAACAGCACGTACCGGAATTTTATTTGCTGGATTTTTAAAATTACTGATGCCCGTTATTGTGATGCTGCCGGGTATCGCTGCTTTTGTTTTATATTCCAAAGGTCATTTGCCCCAATTGGTTGGTGGAAAAGATGGAGCTTATTCTGCAGTGCTTGAATTCTTACCAACAGGTTTAAAAGGCTTGTCTGTTGCTGCATTAACTGCTGCAATTGTAGCATCGCTGGCGGGCAAGGTAAACAGCATTTCTACAATTTATACGCTTGATGTACACAAAAAATATATTGGTAAAAATCTTGATGAAAGAAAGCAGGTAATAGTTGGAAGAATAACTGTTTTCGCCGCGATGATAATTGCCGTGATATTTACTTGGAACGATTTGCTGGGTATCGGCGGAAAGGGCGGATTTACATTTATTCAACAATACACCGGTTACATAAGCCCGGGGGTTTTTGCCATGTTTTTATTAGGAATGTTTTGGAAAAGAACTACGGGGGCTGCTGCAATAGTCGGTGTTATATTGGGATTTTTATTATCCGTTCTTTTTAATGATTTTGCTCCGCAGTTATTTGGCAATGATACATTTTTGTATACTGCTTATCATACAATCAACGATAAAGGCCAGGACATTTTTGTAATTCCTTTTCACATATGTATGGGGCTGTCATTTGTAATTACAACGATTGTGATGATTACAATAAGTTTAGGAGGGCCAAAAATAAATCCGAAAGCATTTGAACTCGATAAAAGTATGTTTAAGCTTCATCCAAGAACACTTACACTTATTGTGCTGACGCTTTTAATTCTGACTGCATTATATGTAAAGTTCTGGTAACTACCTTTGGGTTTTTTTAATAAAAATTTAATGTAATAAAGAGGACTATGAATGTAATTGCCGAATACAAAGATCACGACAGAATGCTCATTGCCGTAGATTGCATTATCCTTGGTTTTGATGGGAAGAACCTGAAAGCATTGTTGGTTAAAAGAGGCTTTGAGCCGGGATTTGGAAACTGGTCGCTTATGGGCGGGTTTGTAAAAAAAGAAGAGTCTTTGGACACCGCGGCCTTTCGCATTCTTGAAGTGCTTACCGGGTTAACCAATATTTACCTTGAACAGTTATACGGCTTTGGCGAAGTAAATCGTGATCCCGGCGGCCGGGTAATTTCTATAGCATATTTCGCATTAATCAAGCTTGACGATTATTCGCCGGAACTAATGAAGGAACATAATGCAAAATGGTTTGATGTGAGACGTATTCCACCAATGATTTTCGATCATAAGAAAATGATATCTATGGCCAAAGAGCGTCTTCGGCAAAAAGTGGCTAATCACCCTGTTGGATTTGAACTGCTACCCGAAAAATTTACATTGCCCCAACTACAAAATTTGTATGAAGCCATATATGAAACAACTTTTGACAAGCGCAATTTTTCAAGAAAGATTTTAGCGCTTCACATTTTGAAAAAATTAGATGAGAAAGAAAAACTGCTTTCAAGGCGAGGTGCCTTTTATTACATGTTTGATTATAAAAAATATAAAAAACTTGAAGTGGAGGGAGTAAAGTTTATTTAAAATTAAGTTACATCAACCAAATATTTAAGTGAGACAGTACGTAGGCTGCAATGACTAAAAAGTAATTTCATCTTTAATCAGCGCTCATTCACGCTCAGAATTTTTTGGCGGGGTGTCATTATAAACTTTGTCATCGCTTATCAATAAAAATACTCAATACTAAAAGTAAAAAATTTGAAAATAAAATCACTGCTTGCCAGTATCGTAACAATTTTCATTATGAATTTTATGCAGGCACAAAAACTTATAGTTGGCACTTATAATTTAAGATATGATAATCCCGCAGACTCGGGAAATCTTTGGGTGAACCGGGCACCATTCGTTGCTGCGTTGATTCGTTTTCATGACTTTGATGTTTTTGGAACACAGGAAGGACTAAAGAATCAACTGGATGATATTAGTAATGCATTACCACAATATGCGTACTATGGCATTGGCAGAGATGATGGAAAAGATAAAGGTGAACATTCTGCTATTTTTTATAAAAAAGGTGAGTTCAAGTTATTGAATAAAGGTGATTTTTGGTTGTCTGAAACACCAGATAAGCCCTCGCTGGGATGGGATGCTATTTGTTGTAATCGTATTTGCTCGTGGGTTTATTTACAGCACAAAAAAAGTGGAAAAAAATTTTACTTTTTTAATGCACATTATGATCACCAGGGTGTGCAGGCACGTAAAGAAAGCAGTAAACTGATATTGCAAAAAATAAGTGACATTGCAGGTAGAGAGGCGGTAATATTTACCGGCGACTTAAATGGTTCGCACGGCAGCGAATGGTACAAGACTATTGCAAATTCAGGAATTTTAAAAGACACCTACAATGAAGTACAATTTCCTTACGCTAACAATTCTTCGTTTAACGGTTTTGGCATAGCAAAGGAAGGCAATGAGATCATAGATCACATTTTTGTCACGAATCGGTTTGTCGTAACCAAATGGGGCATACTAACAGATACGTATAATGGAAAATTTCCCTCGGACCATTTCCCCGTGTTGGCAGACATTAATATGAAATGAAAGATTTAGATAAGAAATGAATTTATTATTCCATAACCATCATAATAAAATAGGTGTCTTCTTTTTTTGTTTTCATTTGTTTTCATTTAATGTTTTTGCACAACAAAAAAATTTTACCGTTTCCAATGCTCATGCCCATAACGACTATTTGCATCCTGTTCCTTTTTATACCGCATTCAATGCCGGCTTTGGTTCTATCGAAGCAGATATTTTCCCTGTAAATGGAATTTTATATGTTGCGCATAACAAAAAAGACATCCAGGTTAAGCGCACTTTAAGAAGCCTATACATTGAGCCTCTATTAAATGAACTTACCAAAAATAGCCGGCATCTTAAATTATTGATTGATATTAAGGAAAATTATCGGCTTAGTTTACAAATTCTTATAAAAGAAATTGAACCAATTAAAAAGTATTTATTCACATCAAATGATACAAATAAGCCTGTAACAATTTTAATAAGTGGTGAGAGACCGCCTCCTGCTGAATATAAAAATTATCCTGGCTATATTTTTTTTGACGATGATCTTAAGTTAAAACATAATCCAGAAGAGTGGAAGCGGGTTGGGCAGGTAAGTCTTTCGTTTAAAAAATTTTCTGACTGGAAAGGTGAGGATTCTCTTAAACAGGAAGACAAAGAATCATTTCAACGTACTATTGATAGTGTGCATCATGCAGGAAAAACCATACGCTTTTGGGCTGCCCCTGATAATGAATCTTCGTGGAAGCTTCAAATGAAACTTGGAGTGGATTTAATTGGAACAGACCATATTGCAGAGTTTGCAAACTTTTTCGAAAAGTATAAAATTGAATAGCCGTTTTCTTAGTTAATTCCCGCAAGTTCTAAACTTTTCTTTTTTAATTTTCTTAATTCAATATCTTCAATAATGGCGTCGGGTGTAACGATGACAGAGGTATTATTTTTCTTCCACCAATCATCTTTAGCAAGGTGATCAAAATATATAACTGCAATTAAATATTTTCTTCCTTCTTCCGCATGCCACTCTTCTATCCATTCAAATTTTTCGCGGGGAATAAAATCCCAATCATCAAAGCTTACATATACTCTTATATAAAAATCGTTGGTAAGTTGGTTGGGTGTATGGTGATATAATTTTTTGTATTCGTACTTATAATCATATCGCAGTGCTGAAATATCACTCAATACGGCCGATGCAGTAGGAAAGCTTCCCGCCCCTTTACCATAAAAAAACTGCTTATCCGCAAAGGAGCTTTCAATAACAACACCGTTGTATTCATTTTTTACAAATGACAAATGATCATCCTGCTTTACAAATTGAGGAAGAACAAACGCGGCAATTTTACCATTTAATAATTTTTTTGCTTGTGCAACCAACCTTATCTCATAATTTTTTTCCCTGCCAACATTTGAATCATTGGCATTAATATTTTGAATACCGGTAAATAAAATATTGTCTGTAGACGCAACAATTCCATAAGCATGGCACAATAAGATTACCCATTTATGAACCGCATCCCAGCCATCAATATCGAGTGTAGGATTGGCTTCTGCAAAACCAAGTTGCTGTGCCTGCAATAAAGCTGTTTTAAAATCGAGTTTATTTTCAAACATTTTTGTAAGGACATAATTGGTAGAACCATTTACAATAGCACGCATTGAATGTAAAAGATCATTGTCATAATATTCTTCCAGATTGCGGATCACCGGTATGGAAGCACAGGCGGCGGATTCACAAAGAAAAGGCATGTCCGTTTCTTTTTGCAATTGTAAGATGTCAGGCAAGTGTTCGGCAATCATCTTTTTGCTGGCGCTTACAACTGCTTTTCTGTTGATTAATGCTTTTGAAATTATTTGGAAAGCAGGTTCAGATTCATTAATAACTTCTACGATAACATTTATCGTTTCATCATCCAATAGTTCATCTTTATCAGTAGTAAATAATTCCGGAGGCGCATTTCTTTTTTTCGTTCCATCTTTAATACATATTTTTTTAATTGTGGCATTTAAAGAAGAAGTTTGCTGCAGTACTTTATATAACCCTTCCCCTACCACGCCAAAGCCAAATAAACCAATAGTTAATCGTGTATGCGCCGTCATTTAATTAGATTGAATTTAATTCAGAATTTTTATTTTCGATTGCTTCGTAGGTATTAAGAACCTGGAAATGATCTGCTGAATCTGTTCGTATTCCAGCAGAAATCCATCGTGTCCATATAAAGACTCAATAGCAATAAATTTTGCATTGGAAATATTTTTGGCAATAAACTGTTGCTCCGTAACGGGAAATAAAATATCCCTGTTAATTCCTATGGCTAAAGTTTTTGCTTCTATTAATTGTAAAGCATCCTCCACACTTTTTCTTCCACGGCCAACATTATGAGCATCCATACCTTGGCTTAAGAAATAATAACTGAAAGCATTAAATCTTTTCGCCAGTTTTTCTCCCTGGTATTTTTGGTATGAGTCACTTTTAAAATTTTCTATCTTTTCATTTTGGGTTTCGCTTTGGCTTGCATGATAGGTATCATAATGCCTGTAGGAAATCAACGCAATACTTCTTGCAGCCTTCATCCCCTCCATTCCCGCTCTTATATTTTTTTCTTTCCACGTACTATCGGCTTCAATACACATTCTTTGAGAGGCATTAAAAGCAATGCCCCATGACGAATGTTGTGCATTTGTTCCTACAGGAAAAATGTATTCAAATGCGTCGGGTTCCTCAATGGCCCATTCTAATAATTGCTGGCCGCCCATTGAACCTCCTATGCCTACTTTTATTTTATCAATTCCCAAATGTTTTCTTAAGGGCTGATAGGAATGAATCATATCTCGCGGGGTAAAAAAAGGAAAATCATGAAAGTAAGATTGCCCTGTCGCAGGATTTACATCGAGAGGTCCAATACTGCCATAGCAACTCCCGGGCATGTTTACGCAAATAATAAAATAGTTTTTCGGATCAAACAGTTTTCCTTCGCCAACAAGCCCCGGCCACCATTCCACGGCGTCACTATTTGCAGTAAGTGCATGAAATATCCATACTACATTGTCTTTTGCTTTATTAAGAACGCCGTATGTATTATAGGCAAGATGATACTCCTTAAATGTATATCCGGATTCCAGGGTAACGGGCTGTCTGGATTTGAAAATATTATACGACAAAATTATTCGTTCAAATTTAAAAAAACACAAGTGAATAACTATGGCCGTTACTCACCTGTGCATTGCTATTTAATATTAATAAAAGATTAGCTAGCTAACTCTTTGGAAAAAACTTTATTGAATGCCTGTTCCAAATCTGCTTTAATATCCTCAATGTGTTCAATCCCTGCGCTTATACGAACCTGGTTGGGCTCTACACCTGCTGCTTTTTGGGCTGCTTCATCTAATTGCTCATGCGTGGTTGAGGCAGGATGTATGGCCAGGGTTTTTGCATCACCCACATTCGCTAAATGACTTACTAACTTTAGTGAATCAATAAATTTACTGGCATTTTCCTTACCGCCTTTTACGCCAAAATTTAGTATTCCACCATATCCATTCTTAAGGTATTTTTTTGCTAAAGCGTTATAGGGACTGCTCTTTAATCCCGGGTATTCAACAAATTCAACCAGTTCATGCTTCTCCAGCCATTGCGCAAGTTCTAATGCATTATCAACGTGTCGTTGTACGCGGAGTGACAATGTTTCCAATCCTTGTAATAATAAGAATGAATTGAACGGACCCTGTGAAGGGCCAAAGTCACGAAGACCTTCAACCCGTGCACGAATTGCAAAAGCAATATTTGGCAGGCCAAGTGGGTTTCCTTCACCAAAAACATCCCAGAATTTTAAACCATGATAACCCTCGGATGGCTCCGTAAATTGCGGAAACTTACCATTGCTCCAGTTGTAATTACCGCCGTCAACAATTACCCCGCCAATAGTTGTCCCATGCCCCCCAATCCATTTGGTAGCTGATTCTACAACTATATTTGCTCCATGCTCCAAAGGTCTGAATAGATAACCGGCGGTTCCAAAAGTGTTATCAACAACTAAGGGCAAATCATATTCTTTTGCCAGTTCTGCAAATTTGTCAAAATCGGGAATATTCAACCTGGGGTTTCCAATAGTTTCCAGGTAAATCGCTTTCGTGTTTTTGTCGATATGCTTTACAAAACTTTCAACATCATCTCCGTCGGCGAAACGGGCTTCAATTCCCAGGCGTTTGAACGAAACTTTGAATTGATTATAAGTGCCTCCGTAGAGGTAAGTTGTTGTGACAAAATTATCACCAGCCTGCATAATGTTATTTAGTGCCAGGAACTGGGCCGCCTGCCCTGAAGCTGTTGCCAATGCTGCAACTCCGCCTTCAAGGGCTGCCATACGTTGTTCAAAAACGTCGGTAGTCGGATTCATTATCCTGGTATAAATATTTCCAAACTCTTTCAGTCCAAATAAGTTGGCTGCGTGTTCGGAATTATTAAAGCCGTAGGAAGTTGTTTGATAAATGGGCACTGCCCTTGACTTTGTTGTCGGATCAATTTGTTGTCCCGCATGAAGTTGCAAAGTCTCAAAATGTAAATCGCTCATAAAATATTATTTATCGATGAAAAATTATAGATGTTTCTGACGAGGAAAGGCATAGCCTTAAACGGGTAATATTGAAAGTAGGATGCCTTACGGCATGCAACGGCCACACATAATCATATTTGTACGTGCAAAAATTTGAAGAATTATGTTGGCAGCTTGTTCCATTGTTAATTACCCCACAAATATAGTAGACTTTCATTTATATTATCAAATTTTTTATCAAATACATTAAAGTCATATTCTTACATGTTGTTAAAAAAGTGTACAAAACTACGGCATATATATTTCTTAGGAAAAAACCTACCGCTTCAGGTCCCCGAAGATCAGGAATGTTGTTTAAGACAATAGTTTGTATGTGGATATTTTACAATTATTTAATAATTTTGATTTCCTTATGGTTACAGTGAAGTTGTTGTTTTGTAAAACCTCTCTACCATGAAACACGGCTTGCTGATACTCTTTTCCATATCATTTTCTTTTTCTTTCGCACAACTTTCAACAAAAACAGAAAGCGTTTTTATTGTAACTATCGACGGTATTAGGTGGCAGGAAATGGTCGTGATATAGCCGCCCTGGGAGAAATGCAGTTACCTCAGCAATTGTATCAAAAACAACTTGCGGCTACGATTGCGACATTCCTGGGTACAATTTTACAGCGAATCATCCGATAGCGAAGTCTATTGACTTTGAGAATCATGATAACTAATTGTAAAAAAATCGTCGCCTTTTTCCCAGGGATTTTTTTTTATATACATTTGAAATGAGTAATTCATTTCTAAATACGAGAAATTTCTTTCAGTAATTCCGAAGGATTTTTTATAAAAATAATTTCCAGCATGTCAAAATTCCAGGACCATAATTTTAAGGATGAAAAAGCCCTTATAAGAGTAGACTTTAACGTACCTCTCGATAAGGAATTTAATATAACTGATGATAGCCGGATGGCTGCTGCCATTCCGACGATAAAAAAAATTATTGATGAGGGTGGAAGTGTAATTCTCATGTCTCATCTGGGCCGTCCGAAAGAAGGGCCAGAGGACAAATTCTCATTAACACATTTGGTTAAACATTTACAGCAACTATTGAAGGGCACAAAGATTCTTTTCGCCGATGATTGTATTGGAGATGATGCAGTTCAAAAATCAAAAGATTTGAAACCCGGAGAAGTTTTACTATTGGAAAATCTTCGTTTTTATAAAGAAGAAGAAAAAGGAGATGAGTCATTTGCAGAAAAGTTAAGCAAGCTCGGTGATGTATATGTGAATGACGCTTTCGGCACAGCACATAGGGCGCATGCTTCAACCGCAGTAATTGCAAAATTTTTCCCTGGAGATAAAAAAATGTTTGGGCTGTTAATGGAACGTGAGGTGGAAAGCGCAGAAAAAATCCTGCATGATTCCCAAAAACCGTTCCTTGCTATCATTGGCGGAGCAAAGGTTTCGGATAAAATACTTATTATAGAAAACCTGTTGGACAAAGCCACAGATATTATAATTGGCGGTGGAATGGCTTATACTTTTATGAAGGCTATAGGTGGTAAAATCGGAAGTTCTCTTTGTGAGGATGATCGCCTGGATAAGGCAAGCGAATTATTAGATAAAGCCAGGGAAAAAAATGTTTGTATTCATTTGCCCGCCGATTCTATTATAGCAGATAAATTTGATGAAAAAGCCAATATATCCGGTGCATTGAGTAATAATATACCCGATGGATGGATGGGCCTTGATATAGGCCAGATGGCCTGCGAAACATTTGTAAAAGTTATTCATCATTCAAAAACAATTTTATGGAATGGGCCAATGGGCGTTTTTGAAATGAAAAAATTCCAGGCTGGCACAAAAGCTATTGCAGAAGCGGTTGCAGATGCTACACAAAAAGGAGCCTTTAGTCTTATCGGAGGCGGAGATAGCGTGGCCGCTGTCAATGAATTTCACCTTGCAGATAAAGTAAGTTATGTATCCACCGGAGGCGGTGCATTATTGGAATATTTTGAAGGAAAGGAATTGCCAGGTATTGCAGCCATAAATGAATAATTCTATAAAATAGCATTCTTATATAAAGTATTACATTTGAAACTTAAAAATATAAACAATGAAAACCAGTACTATTGTTATTATAGTTATTCTGATTGCTCTTGTATTTGTCGGCGGCTGCGGATGTAGTGGCTATAATGGCCTTGTACAGCAGGATGAGTCAGTAAAGAAAGCATGGAACAATGTTCAAAGTGATTATCAAAGAAGAGCTGATCTCATTCCCAATTTGGTTAACACTGTAAAGGGTGAGGCTAATTTTGAACAGACAACTTTACAAAATGTAATCCAGGCAAGAGCATCTGCCACTCAAATAAAAGTTGATGTTAATGATCTTACTCCCGAAAAAGTTCAGCAATACCAGGCGGCGCAAGGTCAGCTTTCAACGGCTCTCGGAAGATTACTTGCAGTTGCTGAAAACTATCCCACTTTAAGAGCAAACGATGCGTTTAGAGGATTGCAGGCACAACTGGAAGGAACGGAAAATCGTATTAAGGTTGCAAGAAATGATTTCAATGCCGCGGTTCAGCAATACAATGTAAAAGTCAGAACCTTTCCAATGAATATTTTTGCAGGTATGTTTGGTTTTCATGTAAAACAAGGCTTCACTGCCGATGCCGGAAGTGAAAATGCACCGAAGGTTGATTTCTCAAAGTAATACATAAGTAATATTGAACTTCTCCCTTTTTTCTAAAAAGAAAGATTTTTTTTCCAAAGAAGAAAATGAAATCATCGTTCAGTCAATCCGCGATGCTGAAAAGCAAACAAGCGGTGAGGTAAGAGTATTTGTGGAAAGCAGGTGCCGGTTTATTGATCCGTTAGACAGGGCAAAGGAAATCTTCAGCAATCTTAAGATGGAAAACACTAAAGACAGGAACGGAGTATTATTTTATGTTGCTTTAAAAGACAGGCAACTTGCCATTTTCGCAGATAGTGGAATTCACAATGCTATGGGTGAGCAATACTGGAAGGATGTTGTAAATGACATCCTTGTTTTTTTTAACAAAGAAAATTATGCATTGGGAATTAAAGAATGTATTACAAAAATAGGAGAGGCTCTGCAGTCTCATTTTCCTTACGATTCAGCAACTGATAAAAATGAACTTCCCGATGAAATAATCTTCGGCAAATAATTACAAGTATTTCATTGATGAAAAATATTTTTTTACTGCTTTTTATTTTTGTGCTGCAACCGGTTTTTGGGCAGACAATTGAAAAAAGACCTGAACCACCGCAAGCAGTAAATGACTTTGGAAATTTCCTCGAGCCATTTCAACGCCAGGCGTTAGAACAGAAATTAAGAAATTACAACGACAGTACTTCATCAGCGATTGTAATTATTACGGTTCCAGACTTACAGGGAAATGACATTGCGGAAGTTGCTTTAAAATATTTGCGTGGCTGGCAAATTGGAACAAAAGATAAGAATAACGGGGTAGTTATTTTAGTTTCAAAAGCCGAAAGAAAAGCCCGGATTGAAACAGGGTATGGAATGGAAGGAGTGCTTCCGGATATAACTGCAAAGGAAATTATCGATAACAGGATGATTCCTTATTTTAAAGAGCAGGATTATTACCGTGGGTTTGATAACGCCGTAGATGCTATTATCCAGGCCGCTGCAGGGGAATATAAGGCTGAGCCTAAATCAGAAAAAGGGCGTAGTAAATTTGGGGCAATTATAGTTTTAGCTGTAATCTTTTTTATAATCCTGTCTTTTTTCAAAGGTGGTGGCGGTGGTGGTGGATCTTACATGAGCAGGCGAGGTTCCCGGGGACTGGGTGGTTTGCCATGGTTTGTAATTGGTTCGATGTTAGGTGGGGGCTCAGGCCGCGGTGGCGGCTTTGGAGGGGGAGGTTTTGGTGGTGGTGGTTTTGGCGGCGGCGGAGGTGGTGGCTTCGGAGGTTTCGGCGGTGGAAGTGGTGGAGGTGGCGGTGCCAGTGGAGGATGGTAGTTCTACACTTTATTCTTCCTTGGAATATCTTAAACATTTTTTATTTCCGAAAGCAAATCCTGCAAAACTTTTTTTGCATCGCCAAATAACATTGAAGTTTTGGGCTGAAAGAATAATTTATTTTCAATACCGGCATAGCCGGGTTTCATGCTTCTCTTGTTTACGATAACTCTCTTCGCAAGCTCCACTTCCAACACGGGCATTCCATAAATCGGTGAAGAAGGATCATTTTTAGCGGCAGGATTTACAACATCATTGGCTCCCAATATGAGCACGACATCAGTAGTTTTAAATTCATCATTTGCATCTTCCATTTCCAATAGTTTATCATAATTCACATCTGCTTCTGCAAGCAATACATTCATGTGCCCCGGCATACGGCCTGCAACAGGATGAATCGCATATTTTACTTCTACCCCTTTTTCTTCCAAAACTTTTTCCAGTTCATGACATGAATGTTGCGCCTGCGCAACAGCCAATCCATATCCCGGGACTATCATTACTTTTTTGGAATAAGCCATTACCATAGCAGCATCACTTATGGAAATTTCTTTGTATTGCCCCTCCATCCCGGGCACACCCGAAATATTTTTTGCACTGCTGCCAAATGAACCAATGAGTACATTTTTAAGACTCCTGTTCATAGCACGGCACATAAGTATCGTTAATAAAGTTCCTGCTGCACCCACTAAAATTCCCCCGGTGAGCATGGCTTTATTATTATATAAAAATCCGCCACATGCTGCAGCAACTCCCGTAAAGGAATTCAATAAGGAAATAACAACTGGCATATCTGCACCGCCAATTGGTAAAACAAAAAATACCCCATATAAAAGTGCAAGTCCAACTGTTATGAAAAAAGGAACAATAGCAGAATGTGTATCAGAATTGTAAGTATATACTGCACCAATAAGCACCAATGCAAAAACAACAAGGTTAAAAATATGTTGACCAGTAAAAGAAAAATCTTTCACCTTGCCACTAAGCTTGCCCCAGGCTATCATACTTCCTGCGAAAGATATGCTACCTATTATAACTCCTGCAAGAATGGTTATATAGTGACCTGCCGGAACAACATCAGAAAAATGAGTTGAATCAAGCAAACGGTTTGTTCGAAATAAATAATCAAATTCTACTATAGAAATCAATGCAGCACATGCCCCACCCATTCCGTTGAAAACGCTTACCAGTTCAGGCATTGCCGTCATCTTCACTTTTTTTGCAGTAAGTGTTCCAATAATAGTTCCTATTACAATTGCTGAAAAAATCCATGGATAATTGCCTAATTTTTTTCCTGCATCCTCATATAAAAAAATAGTTCCGAGTATTGCTATTGTCATACCGCCTGCAGCAATTAAGTTTCCCTTTCTTGCAGTTGCTGGATTCGACAACATTTTTAATCCAAGAATAAATGTTACCGAAGCGATGAGATAGCAAATTGATAAGATATCAGGCATTAATAATTTGTGTAATTAGAATAATTTGTGAAATTCGCGTCTACTTTTTCTTCTTAAACATTTCCAGCATTCTGTCAGTTACTACAAAACCGCCTACAACATTTAGTGTCCCTAATATCACTGCCAGAAAACCAAGAATCAATGCAGTATAATTGTCACTGGAGGCTTTACCCATAACTATGATTGCACCTATAATTACCACACCATGAATCGCATTTGCACCACTCATTAAGGGTGTATGTAAAACACTTGGTACTCTCCCTATAACTTCTATCCCCAAAAAAATCATGAGGATAACCACATAGAACATTTGAATATTTGCTGTAATAAAATTTAAAATTGATTGCATAATAATAATTTTATAAATCACGTCCTTCTCCACCGGCGAAGGATTGGGATGAGGCTTCTTTCACTCTTTCATTAGTTATTTGGCCATTATGAGCAATGCAGGTTCCTTTCACCAAATCATCATCAAAATTTAAATTTATTTTCCCCTCTTTGTCTATTATCAATTGTAAAAAATTAAGGATGTTTTTTCCATACATTTTACTCGCATCATAAGGCATGGTGCCGGCAAGGTTTGAATTGCCAACAATGCTCACTCCGTTATACTTTATCGTTTCTTCATTTTTTGTTGCAGATGTATTTCCGCCTGTTGCTGCGGCGAGGTCAATTATTACCGAACCGTTTTTCATTGTATCTAACATATCTTTTGTAATTAAAATGGGCGCAGGCTTTCCGGGTATTTGTGCTGTTGTAATTATTATATCTGATTTTGCAACACTTTCGGCAATTTTCATTTTTTGTTTTTCAAGGAATTCTTCTGATTGCTCAACGGCATATCCACCGGCCTTACTTGCATCAGCCGCACCCTCAACTTCAATAAATTTACCCCCAAGGCTCATTACTTCCTCTTTTACAGCGGGCCTGGTATCAAAAACTTCAACAACAGCGCCCAATCTTCTTGCCGTTGCAATTGCCTGCAGGCCTGCAACACCGGCTCCTAAGATTAACACCTTTGCGGGAGGTATACTTCCTGCTGCGGTCATAAACATGGGGAAATATCTGGGGAACATGTTAGCGGAAAGCAGCACGGCCTTGTATCCGGCAATATTGGCCTGGCTGCTGAGCACATCCATACTTTGGGCACGTGTTGTTCGTGGAATCATATCAATGCTGAAAACGGTAATATTTTTTTTTGCAAGCTGTTGTGTAAATAAATAATTATACAGCGGCTGAAAATTACCGAGAAGAATTTTAGATTGAATTATTTCACTTTCAGAAAGGTCTATATTATTTATTGATAAAATAATGTCTGAACTACTTAATACTTCATCCCTGGAAACTACTTTTGCCCCGGCATCAAGATATTTTTGATTTGTTGCAAATGCGTTTTCTCCTGCACCGGTTTCAATTAAAGCATTTACACTCCATTTTTGTAAAATTGATAAATGTTCGGGTAAAAGTGAGACTCTGGTTTCGGGTAAGGGTTCTTTTAAAACGCCAATTATCATAGTGTCAAAATATGCTTCTAAGGTATTGAAAATTTAAAACCTTATTGTAAAATGTTGCTTCACTTTAAAATCAGGATTGAAAAAAACGACACCAATAAAAAACAAATCAATAGTTAAAGCAACAGAAGGGTGCGTTTGTATTTGTTTCCAGGCCTCTTCCATATCTGCGCTCCAGTGAATATCATCAAAAACAAGTATAGAAGACCCTGTTGTTTTCTTTATTAATGCGTTAAAATAATTGAGTGTTGGAATTTTCCGGTGATTGCCGTCAATAAAAGCGAGATCAACTTTATTGAGCATGGCCAATTTTTTAAAAAAAGTTTCATCAAAATTACCTTCGGTTAAACAAATGTTTTTTAAACAGAGTTTGGCAAAGTTTTGCGAAGCAATTTTTGAAATTTCCCCAGATCCTTCAAAAGTATCAACCTTTGCATTTTTATGGCCACATGCCAGGTACGAAGTAGTAATGCCAAGTGATGTCCCCAGTTCAATGATAGTTTCTGGTTGATAGTAATTCACCATCCGGAAAAGTAATTGTCCAAATTTTTTATTTTTTAAAGATGAATTTGCGATGGAACTAATTTTTCTTTTTTTGGTTTTCCCGGATGCCGAACCTGCTCCAAAATCTTTAACATCTATAACCGAATTACTATTTAAAAGTTGTTGCCGTAAAGGCTCAATTGTATTATAACAATCATGATTTGTTCTGTCATTCAAAACGTGTATGATAAAATCAAAAACAAAAGGAGAATGTATTCCATGACCTTTCCCATTTTTTGCAGTGATAAAATAGTGAAGATATTTTTTTGCAATTTTAAATGAAGAATACATCCTGTTTTAATTAAGAAGCCGGGTGAATTTTATCCCAAACTTCAAATGTATAAGGGTAGTTATTTTTTTCGTCAGCAGGAAAGGACTCTTCGCTGGTGAGTTTCCAGGTATTTTTATCAATCGGGGGATAATAAGTGTCGCCCTCAATTGTGGCATGCACCCTTGTTAGGTATACCCTGGAAACCATATTGATTGTTTGCTTAAAAATTTCACCGCCCCCAATTATAAAAATTTCTTTAGTGTCGCTTTCACGTGCCTTTGCAATAGCAGCATCAATATTATTGACTACAATAACATCCTTTGGCTGAAAATCTGTTCTTTTTGTAACCACAATATTGATACGTCCGGGTAATGATTTTTTCAATGCCTCATAACTTTTTCTTCCCATTATTACCGGCAATCCCCACGTTTTATTTTTAAAGTATTGAAAGTCGTTTGGTAAATGCCAGGGCATATCACCCCCGGCGCCTATAACATTATTTTCTGAAGCAGCTACTATGTGTGAGAGCATTTTATAAGGTTAATTAGTTTATTGGTTAACTGGTTTATGAGTCATTGCGTGGTTATTTATTTTTTGTGAGTTTGCAACAAATTTTATAAAAGTATTTTGTATTAAAAATATCTTCCGGTAAAGTTCAACGAATTAACCAATTAACTTTCTTATACAGCTACCGGCGCTTTTATTGCGGGGTGACTCTGGTAATTTATCAATTCAAAATCTTCATAATTAAAACTGAAAATATTTTTTACCCGTGGATTTATTTTCATCTCCGGGATCGGAAAAGGTTTCCTCGTAAGTTGCAATTCCGCTTGCTCAGAATGATTTTTATATAAATGAACATCGCCAAAAGAATGAATGAATTCGCCATATTCCATATCACATACCTGTGCAATCATCATTGTTAGCAATGCATAAGAAGCGATATTAAACGGAACGCCCAGAAAAACATCTGCGCTTCGTTGGTATAATTGGCACGATAATTTTCGTCTTTCCCCCCCTTCAGGGGAACTAGAGGGGGCTGTATAAAATTGAAAAAGACAGTGACATGGCATCAAATTCATTTCAGGTAAATCAGCAACATTCCATGCACTTATGATCATTCGCCTGCTGTCAGGGTTTGTTTTTAGCTGGTGAATTAACTGGCTTACCTGGTCAATTACTTTTCCATCTGCTCCATGCCAGCTACGCCACTGTTTTCCATAGACCGGTCCTAAATCTCCGTTTTCATCAGCCCATTCATCCCATATTCTTACGCCATTTTCTTTCAGGTATTTTATGTTAGTATCGCCTTTTAAAAACCAGAGTAATTCGTAAATAATGCTTTTTAAATGCAATTTTTTTGTGGTTACTAAAGGAAATCCTTTCTTAAGATCAAAACGCATTTGATATCCAAATAAGCTTCGTGTACCCGTGCCTGTACGGTCGCTTTTATCAGCACCTTCGGTAATTATTCTTCCTAAAAGTTCGAGATATTGTTCCATGCCCGCAAGTTAAATAAAAACCTCACAGGTTTTAAAGCCTATAGGCTTGTGGTTCAAAAAGTTGATTTAACCATTGCTGATTAATAATTTATTGGTGAAGGGCTGCGGGATGGAAGCGAAAAGCCCGGTAAAGGTTTTGGGCCCTGGCCGTTGTGCCGGACTTGCAGCGAACAGCCCGTACTGAGCTCAATAAAGAACCGAATGATAACAGCCCCAAATAAATTTTATCAACTACACTTTATAAATCGTAAGTCAACCTCAAAACGCAAACTATCTTATCTTTGCAGGTCATTTTAAAAACATGAGCAAAAAAGGAAAGGTTTTGATGGCAATGAGCGGCGGTATAGATAGTACGGTGGCGGCTCTTATGCTTCATCATGAAGGATATGATGTTGTGGGTATTACTATGAAAACATGGGATTATGCAACAAGCAATGGAAACAACAGTAAAGAAACGGGCTGTTGTAATATCGATAGTTTTAATGATGCACGTGCGGCGGCGGTTCAGCATGGATTTCCTCATTTTATTTTAGATATAAGGGAAGAATTTGGAGATTTTGTTATAGACAATTTTGTTGATGAATATATAGCAGGTCGCACGCCCAATCCTTGTGTGATGTGCAATACACATATCAAATGGAGGGCTTTACTAAAAAGAGCAAATGCATTAGGCTGCGACTATATTGCTACGGGCCATTACGCACAGATTCATCAACATGACAATGCCAGGTATTTTATTAGAAAGGGTGTTGATGAAACAAAAGACCAAAGCTATGTGCTATGGGGTTTGCAACAGGATTTGTTGAGTCGTACTATTCTGCCATTAGGTGGGTATCGCAAAACAGAAATAAGGCAAATGGCACATGATTTTGGCTATCCTGAACTGGCAAAAAAAAATGAAAGCTATGAAATTTGCTTTGTGCCTGATAATGATTATCGCGGTTTCCTGAAAAGAAAAGTTGCTGGTCTTGAAGAAAAAGTTTCCGGTGGATTTTTTATTGACAAAACGGGAAGAATTTTAGGACCGCATAAAGGGTACCCTTTTTATACAGTAGGTCAAAGAAAAGGATTAGACATTGCAATAGGAAAACAGGCTTTTGTTACAGAAATTATTCCTGAAACAAATACAATTGTTTTAGGAGATGAAGAGGATCTTAATAAAAATGATATGTATGTTGCCGGGCTTAACTGGATAAAATATGATGGCATTACAGAAGGGATGGAAGTTCTTACAAAAATCAGGTATAAAGATAAAGGTGCGCTTTCAAATTTGTATTTATACGAAAATGGG
Organism: uncultured Chitinophagaceae bacterium; assembly: GCA_963798665.1. Lineage (GTDB taxonomy): Bacteria > Bacteroidota > Bacteroidia > Chitinophagales > Chitinophagaceae > Ginsengibacter. Next base: position 559,648 of record CAWCUN010000009.1, read on the forward strand.
GTAAATGTCCGTTTCTATCAGGATGTAAAGGGTATTGCGCCGGGACAAAGCGCCGTATTTTATGAAGGAGACGATGTAATTGGTGGTGGAATCATTCAAAGGAGTTTTTAGTGGTCAGCGTTTCAATGTTTAATGCTCTTTTATTAGCTATTTCAATTTTAATGATTTGGTATGACTAGATATTTTATTGGATTGGTTTTTATTTCGGTTGCAATTGTCTCATGTAAAAAGGAAAAAGAAGATTTTACTTCTGAGTCGGTTAACGATTATTATCCACTCGTAGTGGGAAAATATATTACTTATAACCTGGATTCTACTTTATTTACCAACTTTGGCCAGAGTGATACGGTTGTAAGTTACCAGGTGCAGGATAGGGTTGATGCACAAATAACGGACAACCTCGGTCGGAATGGGTATCGTATTATTAGATATATACGCAAAGATGCTTCCGAAGACTGGTCACCGAATAATACATTCGAGGTAGTGCCAACTGACAATTCAATTGAATTTGTTGAAAATAATCTTCGCTTTTTAAAATTGGAGATGCCGATTAAACAGGATTTTTCGTGGAAAGGGAATTCATATATTGACACCTATTCGCTTAATTCTGATCTGAAATACCTTGATGACTGGGACTATATTTATGACAGTGTTGATGTTCCGCTTACCATTAATTCCCTCACCTTTGACAACACCATTAAAGTATTAGAAAGGGATGAATTTTTAGGAGAAGATCCTTCGCTTCCAACCACGCAGATAGCTGAGAGAAACTATTCTGTAGAAAAGTACGGACAAGGAATTGGCCTTATTTACCGTGAATTTTTACATTGGGAATACCAGGGACCCGAAAGTCCTGCCCATGGTTACGCAGGCTATGGTGTTAAACTTAGTATAGTTGATCATAATTGAAAGTAATTTTAAGGGCCGGGAATAACTATTTTTATTTAATGATTCTGTATCATTCTTTCTTATGAAAAAAATCTGTCTCCTAATTGTCCTGACATCGTTTTTTACTCCTGGTACTTTTGCACAATTTTCAAAATACATCGTGAGGTTTAAGGACAAAGCCGGCACGCCTTATACAGTAAATAATCCGTCTCAATATCTCTCTGCAAAAGCAATTGCAAGAAGGGCGAAGCAAAACATTTCTATTGATGAAACCGATTTGCCAGTTACACCGGGATATATTGACAGTGTTCGGTTAGCCGGTGACGTTACTATACTCGATAAATCAAAATGGCTGAACCAGGTTTGCATTAAAACCACTGACGAAGCTGCGTTAGCAAAAATTAACAGCCTGCCTTTTGTTATAAGTTCTGAGCCTTTAATGCAACCAGTAAGATTACAGGAAGTAAATAATAATAAACTCAATGAGCAAATAAATTCAATAACAACACCTCAATCTGTAAACGGAGTCTCGGATTTTTATAACTATGGCAACTCCTATCCGCAAATTCACATACATGAAGGAGAATATTTGCATGACCGGGGATTTCACGGCGAGGGGATGCTGGTTGCAATTCTGGATGCAGGCTTTTATCACTATCTCACATTGCCGGCATTTGATAGCGTGAGGAATAACAACCAGGTAATAGAAACCTATGACTATGTTGCCAACGAAGAAAGTGTTAATGAAGATCATACACATGGTATGCAATGTTTTTCAATAATGGCGGGTAACATCCCGGGCCAGTTGGTTGGCAGCAGTCCGAAAGCAAATTATTATTTATATCGTACAGAGGATGCAGCAACCGAATCACCTGTAGAAGAACAATATTGGGCTGCTGCCGCTGAGAGAGCAGACAGCATTGGTGTTGATGTTATTTCAACCTCACTTGGCTACAATCAATTTAACAACCCTGTTTTTAATCATACCTACAATGACTTCGATGGCAATACTACTATAATCGCCAGGGCAGCCGATTTCGCAGCAAAGAAAGGAATGATCGTAGTCGTTGCTGCCGGTAATGAAGGTTCAGGGGCATGGCATTATATAACCACTCCTGCAGATGCCGATAGTGTACTTACAGTTGGGGCTGTTAATTCAACAGGTGATGTAGGTGCATTTAGCAGTTATGGCCCTTCATCTGACGGACAAGTAAAGCCATCTGTGGCTTCGGTGGGCATTGCAACGGCAATATCCTCTCCCAGCGGAGCAATTGTATCCGGGAACGGTACTTCCTTCGCTACACCAAATATGGCAGGGCTTGTAACTTGCTTATGGCAGGCTTTTCCGGAGTTTACCAATATGGCAATTATTCAGGCGATCGTAAAAAGCAGTAGTACATATAATTCTCCAAACGATCGCATTGGATATGGTATTCCTAACTTTCACATCGCTTTTGATGATTTAAATCAGCAACGGGTTTTGCGAAATATGAGTAGTGTCCTCGGAAATGACTGGCTTAAAGTTTTCCCCAACCCCTTTAAAAATGATTTCAATATTCTTATTAACCCTCCGCATACTGCAATGGCCGTTTTTCAGCTGTATGATGCTTTTGGGAGATTGTGTCTTATGAAACAGGTTTCTCTGCAGGAAGGACAAATTCAATATATAAAATTTGATCATTTACAATCTCTTCAAAAGGGAATATACACTCTTAAATTTACAGACGGCAGAAGTAAACAAAGCATCAGGCTGGTAGTTCAATAGCAGCTATTTTTTTGAATAAAGCAACAAACAAAGTATCAGCCCGCATTTTGTAGCCTTTTAAGTATTCCATTTTCTCTAACTGCAACTCAAAGTTCTGCTGAATGAATGCAACATTTTCTTCATTTTCTTTTTTAAACACTGAACAGGTTATATATAAAAAATATCCATCCTCCTTTAAATTTGAAACGGTATTAGCAATAATATTTTTTTGAAGCGCAGCGTATTTGTCTATATATTTTTTATGAAAATGAGTAAGTTGTTCCGGGGTCCTGGACCACGTGCCTGAGCCCGTGCAAGGTACATCTGCAATGATAAGGTCAAAACGTTTCATCAAAAGTTCGGGAGATAACGAAGAAATTTGCAAATCGGCCAATACAGGTTTATAGTTGGTAATGCCTGCCCTGCTGAAACGCAGCTTGCAATTTTCCAGTATGTTTTTTCGTTTGTCGCTAACAGTTAGATGTACATTCCTGAATATATCAGCCGCCAGAATTGATTTTCCGCCGCTACCGGCACAGCAATCCCAAATGGATATTCCTTGTGACAATTTTTTTGCAAGAGGTTTAACAAGATCCAAAGTTTTCCGGGAATTATAATCCTGCACTACAGCTTCCCTATCGGGTTTTATTAAATCGGTAACCTTTTCATTTTCAGGAAAGGCCAATAGATCGCTGTCTAATTCTTTATAAAAAAAGTTCGCTGTTTTTAATTTATTAATGACTGTTGCTTTAAATCCCGGTCTTATTCTTAAAAATAAATTTGGCCGCAATAAAAATGAGATGCTGAAGTCCCGCAAATTAATTTCATCGCTTAATTCATTCCGGAAAGGAAAAATTTTTTCGACATTAAATTCGTCGGTTATGATTTTTAGTTTTTCATTTAATGGTAACTGGATTAAAGTATTCCATTCTGATTTGTAAACTTCCAGTAATAAAGAAATATGTGTTTCGCACAAAAAGGTTGACAGTAAAATTTTATTATTGAAGTCTGCTTTCGGGATAACCCCATAGCCTAAACGAAAATAATTATAGCATAGGGAAGAAATTAATTTTCGGTCTCTTGGTCCATGCTTTTTATTTTTTGAAAAATATTTTTTCAGGAAAAGATGGAATGGCTCATTACCGTTGTACGATGAAATAAGAGAAATGGCATAGTGAAAGTATCTCTTGAAACGGTTGCTGTTGATTGTTAAAGAAGGCTGGTTTTCATCTTTTTGCATTAGCTTTTATTTCAAATGCCTGAGAATTATAGCTCGAGCAGTGCTTTTATTGGATCCTTGCCAAACAAAAGCTGGGCTGGATTTTCGAGCATTTCCTTTATCCTTACTAAAAAGCTTACGGATTCCCGGCCATCTATAATTCGATGGTCATAGCTAACCGCAACATACATCATCGGTTTAATAATAACCTGCCCTTTAACTGCCACCGGTCGTTCAACAATATTATGCATTCCTAAGATGGCACTTTGCGGAAGATTTATAATCGGAGTGCTCATCAGTGAACCGAAAATGCCGCCGTTGGTGATCGTAAAGGTTCCTCCGGTCATTTCCTCTATGGTAAGTTTACTTTCTCTCGCTTTTGTGGCAAGATCAACAACTTGTTTTTCTATTTCAGCCATACTTAAACTTTCGGCATTTCTGATAACAGGGACCACAAGTCCTTTAGGAGACGAAACCGCAATGGAAATATCACAGAAATCGTGATAAATAATATTATCACCATCAATTCCTGCATTAACGGACGGCCATTCCTGTAAAGCAAAACAGCAGGCTTTAGTAAAAAAACTCATAAAGCCAAGGTTTACTTCATGATGCTTTTTAAAAACTTCTTTGTATTTGCTTCTCAAATCCATTATTGCACTCATATCCACTTCATTGAAAGTGGTGAGCATCGCGGTTGTGTTTTTTGCTTCTACAAGTCTGCGGCTGATGGTGCGACGCAGGTTGCTCATTTTTTCTATCTTCTCCTCACGTGTGAAAAGTTCTTTGCCAACAGGCCTTCCCGGGTGGGTGAGTGCATCAAGAACATCGTGTTTTGTAATTTTTCCATTGGAGCCGGTGGCAGTAACTTTCTTTACGTCTAATTTTTTATCGGCTAAAATTGCGGCTGCGACAGGGGTTGCTTTCACATTTCTATCTGCGGCAGATACGGTTTCTTTTTTATCTTTCGGTTGTGCGTCTTCTTTTGGTTTGGATTCCTTAGATTCTGATGCAACAGTTTCTGGCTTTTTTTGTTCTTTTACTTCTGGTTGTTCCTTCCCAGCCTCAGTAGCGGGCTTCTCGGCTGAGTCATCAATTGTGCAGGTCACATCACCTATTTTAAGGGTATCATTTTCTTTAGCGACTGTATGTAAAATGCCTGACTTTTCCGCATTAATTTCAAAAGTTGCTTTTTCACTTTCCAGTTCTGCAATCACTTCATCCCTGTCAACCCAATCTCCGTCTTTTTTCATCCATTTGGTAAGTGTCACTTCATTAATACTTTCACCAACAGAAGGCACTTTAATTTCTATCGACATGTATTCTTTTTAAGAAGTACAAACCTAAGCTAAAATGAGAAATGCACAAAAGCCGGGATCAATGTGATTTATCTACACAATTAGATTCTCTTAAGCCCATAAATATCCCGGCAATTGAAGTAAAAAGTTTAGAGAGAAAATGCGGTTTCAATAATTTCTGCCTGTTCCTTTGCATGTACTTTTGCAAATCCTGTTGCAGTCGCGGCACTAGGAGGCCGGCTTACTACACCATAATTTATTGTAGTAAGATTCATTCGTAAAAATGACGCGGCCCCCATATTTAGTGGTTCTTCCTGTACCCAGTACCAAATGGCTTTGCTGTATCTCTTATATAATTTTTCCAGTTGTTTTACCGGTAAAGGATATAATTGTTCCACTCTTATTATAGCGACATCTTCTTTGTTCTCGTTTTCTTTTTTCTCTAAAAGATCAAAATAAATTTTACCGCTGCAAAACAAAACTTTAGTAACTGCCTGGGGATCTTCTATAGCCTTATCATCGATCGTTTCTTTAAAGCCACCTGAAGTGAATTCCTCAATTTCGCTATAGCTTTTAGGATGTCTCAGGTTGGCTTTTGGTGAAAAATTAACCAACGGTTTTCTGAAAGGCCACGCCAGATGTCTCCTGAAACAATGAAATAAATTGGATGCTGTCGTAATATTCGTGACCACCATATTAAGCTCGGCGCACATTTGTAAAAATCTTTCTATTCTGCCGCTACTGTGCTCAGCGCCCTGACCTTCGTAGCCATGTGGCAATAGCAATACAACCCCGTTCATTCTTCTCCATTTCTGTTCCGAGCAAGAGATAAACTGGTCGATTATTGTTTGTGCTCCATTTGCAAAATCACCAAATTGTGCTTCCCAAATTACGAGTGCATCAGGATTTGCCATGGAATAACCATATTCAAATCCAAGCACCGCATATTCGCTTAACAAAGAATTGTAAATTCTGAAATGCCCCTGTTTGTCTGCCACATTGCTCAACCTGTTATGAAACTCATCAGTAACTTCGTCCCGTATGATTGCATGCCGGTGACTAAAAGTGCCTCTTCTTACATCCTGGCCGCTCATGCGTACGTCCTCTCCCTCCTGCAAAATGCTTGCATAAGAAAGTAGTTCGCCTGTGGCCCAGTCCAGTTTCTTCTCTTCTTCATATAATTTAACCTTATCCCGGAGTATCTTTTCAACTTTGCGTAAGGGTTTAAAGTTCTCCGGCCATTTCATGATGGCCCTGAAAAGTTTGTCAACTTCTTCTTTCGGTATTGCGGTTATTGGTGAAGTGTCAAAATCTTCAGGCGTCGCCTTTCGAAGACTTTGCCACTTTAACTCCGGTAACTGGTAGTTATATGGCAGCGGATTTTGTTTTATTTCATCCAGCCGTTCCTGTAAATCGCTCCAGAACTTTTTTTCCATTTCTTCCGCAAGTTCTGCAGCCCCATTCTCACCATGCAAAGTGAGCCATTTTATATAGACTTCTCTTGGGTTTGGCTGCTTCTCAATTAATGCGTATAAGCCTGGCTGAGTAAATTTGGGATCATCACCTTCATTGTGTCCGTGCCGGCGATAGCACACCATATCTACAAAAATATCGCTGTTAAATTCCTGCCTGTATAAGGTGGCAATTTGCGATGCTTTTACTACGGCTTCAACATCATCACCATTTACATGAAATACGGGCGCTTGTATCATTGATGCTCCCGATGTGCAGTAATCTGAAGTGCGGGCATCATCAAAATCTGTTGTAAAACCTATTTGGTTGTTGATAACAAAATGAAGCGTTCCGCCTGTGTAATATCCTTTCAGCCCACTCATTTGCAAAACCTCATAGATAATGCCCTGGCCTGCCAGCGAGGAATCACCATGAATAAGTATTGGTAGTATTTTATCGTATTCGCTTTCATAAATTACATCTGCCTTACTTCTTGCGAATCCAATTACTACAGGGTCTACAGCTTCAAGATGGGAGGGATTGGGTGCAAGCTTAAGATGAACTTTTTCACCGGTTGATGTTTCAATTTCACTGCTGTAACCCATATGATATTTTACATCTCCACTACCCATGGTTGTGTCCGGAGTAGTCGATTTTTCAAATTCAGTAAAAATTTGTTCATAGGTTTTACCAAGAATGTTTGCAAGAACATTCAGTCTTCCCCGATGGGCCATACCAATCACAACTTCCTGTACCTGGTTTTCAGAAGCTGTATTAATAATTGCGTCTAGAGCTGCGATGGTACTTTCTCCCCCCTCAAGCGAAAATCTTTTTTGTCCTACATATTTTGTATGTAGAAATTTTTCAAACATCACTCCTTCATTCAATTTTTGAAGTATTCTTCTTTTTTGTTCAAGATCTACGGGTTGCAGCATTCTATTTTCTACGGCATCAATTATCCATTCAATTTTTTTACTTTCATTAAGCGAACTGAATTCAATGCCAAGAGATCCGGTATAACATTTTTTAAGATGCTTCAGAATAGCCTGTAATGTTGCTTTTCCAAGGCCTGCAAATTTTCCCGAAAAAAATTCTGTCTCTAAATCCTTTTCGCTAAGGTTGAAGTATTTTAGATCAAGATTGGCTTTTCTATCCTTTCTTTCACGTATGGGATTGGTCTTTGCTACTAAATGCCCTTTCTCTCTATAGGCATGAATGAGTCGGTAAACACCAAACTCTTTTTCGAGCTGCTCTGTTTGTATGGGCTTTGTAATTGTATCGGAAAACTCTTTTACATCGCCGGAAACGCTGGATTTGCCATTGCCGTTTGAAACAGCGAAATCAAATCCTTCAAAAAATTTTCTCATGTCTGCATCAACGCTTTCAGGATTTTTCAGGAAATCGTGGTATAAATTCTCAATATATGCGGGATGCGAATTTGTGATGTATGATATATCGTTCATAGTAAACCGAAATTTTTATTGCTTGCAAGAAATAATCAGAGAGTTTTTCATTATTATTTCTTCAGATGGAGATTATTTATTGCAAATATCGTGAGTTTTAACAAGATAATTTTATCGGCTATCGCCTTAAGCGTTTAATAAGCTTGTAATTATTTTACAATTTTTTAATGAGTCGCTTTCATGCCCAAACAGAAAGTATGAAAATTAATTATTTTTCCTTAAGTTTTTTTCATTAGAAACACTATCTTTGCACCCCAAAAAATTAATTCATGGCAAACCATTCAGCGACGAGAAAAGATGTGCGTCAAAGTCGTAAACGTAATGAGCGTAATCGTTACCAGGGGAAGACTACCCGTAACGCTATTCGTGATTTGAAAGCAATTGATACGAAAGCCACAGCATCGGAAAAAATACCCCAGGTATCTTCAATGATAGATAAATTGGCTAAACGTGGAATTATTCACAAGAATAAGGCCGCCAATTTAAAAAGTAAGCTTACACGTGGTGTTCAGGCGATGGCAAAATAGTCAACTAAAAAAATTTAATCTGGAAGCCTGTCAATAACTTTGACAGGCTTTTTTATTTTGATAAGGGTATACCTGATGAAATATTTTATTTATTGCTACCTGCTTTTTGTCTGCACAAGATTATACGCACAACAAACCCCATTTGAAAAAAGTAATGGGAAAGAAACGGCGACTTATTTCGAGACAATAAATTTTTATAAAAGCCTGGAAAAGAAATCATCCAGGATTTTGATAAAGGAATTTGGAACCACAGATGCCGGTTATCCCCTTCATTTAGTGCTTATAAGTAATGACGAAAAATTTAACCCCACTTTATGGCACCAGCAAAATAAAATAGTGATTCTGGTAAATAATGGTATTCACCCGGGTGAACCAGATGGTATTGATGCGAGTATTATGTTGACGAGGGATATTGTTAATCAAAAAATTATCCTGCCAAAGAATGTTGTATTGGGCATCATTCCCGTTTACAATATTGGTGGTGCATTAAACCGAAATAGCTTTTCGAGAGCTAATCAAAATGGACCGGAATCGTATGGCTTTAGGGGTAATGCCCAAAACCTTGACCTTAACAGGGATTTTATAAAATGCGACAGTAAAAATGCACGCTCGTTTTCCCGGATTTTTCATTATTTGAACCCAGATATTTTAATTGATAATCACGTAAGCGATGGGGCGGACTATCAGCATACAATGACGTTAATAACTACCCAATATAACAAGCTGGGTAAGGAGTTGGGCGAATGGCTAAAGAAAATCTTCGAGCCTACTTTATTTAAGGATATGCATGCTAAAGGATGGGATTTGGTTCCATACGTAAATGTGGAAGATGCAGATCCTTCTCAAGGATTTTCCCAGTTTTATGATGAGCCAAGATATTCCTCCGGCTATGCGGCCCTTTTTAATACAATAAGTTTTATGCCTGAAACGCATATGTTGAAGCCATACCTTGAAAGAGTACGCTCAACTTACGATCTTATGGTAACTATGATTCAACAGGCAGCGATAAATTCAGAAAAACTTTTGGAAACAAGAAAGGAGGCAATCGACAATACTAAACATGAAACCCGGTTTCCCTTGAGCTGGCAGCTCGATACGACAAAATACTCAATAATTACTTTCAAAGGTTATGAAGCAGGCTTTAGGAAGAGTAATGCGACCAATTTGCCGGTATTATTTTACGATCATGAAAAGCCTTTTACAAAACAGGTAAAGTTTTATGATGTTTACAATGCCAAAAAAATTATTGAGAAGCCCTCGGCCTATATCATTCCGCAAGGCTGGTGGGCAGTGGTTGATCTGCTTAAATTAAATGATGTTCAATTAAGAAGATTTAAAGCAGATACAATGATTGAAGTTTCAGCTTATCACATTGATGACTACAAATCTCTTCCGAGACCGTATGAAAAGCATCATAAAAATTATAGTGTTTCAGTTTCAATAACGAGACAAAAAATAAAATTTTTAAAAGGGGACTATATTATCAAATTAGATCAGCCTGCCAATCGCTATATAATTGAAACCCTTGAACCAACCGGTGATGATGGCTTCTTTGCATGGAATTTTTTTGATGCAATATTGCAGCAAAAAGAAAGTTATAGCGATTATAGGTGGGATACAATTGCTGCAGAAATATTGAAAAAGGATTCTGCCCTGAAACAGCAACTTGAACAAAAGAGGAGTGCCGATTCTTCATTTGCCAATAATGCTTCGGCCCAACTCAATTTTATTTATAGAAACTCGCCTTATTACGAACCGGCTCATCTAAGATATCCAGTTTATCGAATTGAAAAATAGCCAGGAGCAGTTTTTCTTTTTTAGGTAGAAAAAAATACCTTAATTTCGCAGCCCAAATTGAAAATTATTTATAACCTGCTGTTGTGAAAACGGCAAAAAACAAGTAAATGCAGAATTACGAATTGATGGTGATTTTTACCCCTGTACTATCTGAGGAAGAATATAAAGCCGCTCAGAAAAAGTACGCTTCATTTCTTGCTGAAAATGGAGGAGAAACGGTGCACGAAAATGCATGGGGACTAAAATCACTGGCGTATCCCATTCAGAAAAAGACCACAGGTTTATACTGGGTGCTTGAATATACTGCGCCATCCGACTTCAATGAGAAGCTCAAGGTTCAGCTTCTTCGTGACGAATCAGTACTTCGTCACATGTTTACAGCACTCGATAAATACGCCGTCGAGTACAATGCAAAAAAGAGAAGTGGTGTAGCAACAGGAACAGAAAAAGCGGAGGTATAAAATGGCTAAAGCAAACGAAATAAAATATCTCACAGCGATTAAAGCCGAAAAGCGGCCAAAAAAATATTGCCGTTTCAAAAAATTGGGTATCCGGTATATTGATTATAAAGATGCAGACTTTCTCAAAAAATTTCTGAATGAACAAGGCAAGCTACTGCCGCGTCGCATTACCGGCAATTCACTAAAATATCAACGTAAAGTAGGTGACGCGGTAAAGAAAGCACGCCAGATGGCAATATTGCCTTATGTAACTGATTTATTAAAATAAGGAGGTAACTATGCAGGTAATATTAATACAGGATGTGAACAATTTAGGGGGCGCCAATGAGCTTGTAAATGTGAAAAGCGGTTATGGACGCAACTACTTAATTCCTTCCAAACTTGCTGTGGAAGCCAATCCTTCTAATTTGAAGCAGCTGGAGGAAAGAAGAAAGCAACTGGCAAAAAAAGAAGAGAAGCTTTTGGCTGAATTTAATAACGTTGTAAGTGTTTTGCAGGAATCTCCACTTAAAATAGGTGCTAAAACCGGTACAAGTGGAAAAATATTTGGAAGTGTTACCGCAGTTCAGATAGCCAGGGCTGTACGTGAACAAAAAGGATATGAAATTGATCGGCGTCGAATCCATATAGAGGATGTAAAAGAATTGGGAAATTATAAGGCAAAGATTGATTTTGGAAAGGGCCAGGAGATTGAAGTAGATTTTGAAGTAGTGGCAGAATAAATTTTCCAGGATAATGGGTAGACCCGGCTTTTTCGGCCGGGTTTTTATTTTGCTGTGGTAATGTAGACGTTACCGAATAATTTAAAATATTTAGGTTGTTTTTTTGAAAATTGTTCAAAATTTTGCCTTTCAGGGAAATATTAAAAACAATTTTATTTGTGTAACCAGATTTCAAAGAAATGACTATCTTTATATTTATTAATGGGTTTAGTTTGTTTTCCATTAGGCTGATGTTTCTCTTTCCCGGTTTCTTCAGTTCATTGTAGCTACTAATTTCATTAATGGAAATCAATTTAATTTTAAAAAAAGTTTTTTACAATGAACATTTATGTAGGTAATCTTAGTTGGTCAATGACTGACGACGATTTAAGTAACTTATTCAGCCAGTACGGTACAGTAACAAGTGCAAAAATTCTTAAAGAAAAAAACACGGGCCGCAGCAAAGGTTTCGGTTTTGTTGAAATGGAAGACGACGAAGCAGCTAAAACTGCTATCGCAACCCTAAATGAAAGTGAAGTTCAGGGTCGTAAATTAATCGTTAACGAATCTCAACCTCGTCCTGAAGGCGGTGGCGGTGGTTATAAGAAAAGTGGTGGCGGTGGCTACGGCGGCGGCAGAAGTAGTGGCGGCTACGGTGGTGGCAGAAGCAGTGGCGGCGGCTACGGTGGTGGCGGTGGTTATAAGAAAAGTGGTGGCGGCGGTTACGGTGGCGGCAGCAGGAATGGCGGTGGAGGATATAATAAAGATTATTAAGATCACTATTGCAAAATAATTTAAATCCTTTTCAATTAGTTGAGAAGGATTTTTTATGCTGCCAACCGTCTATTCCCGAACCAGATGTTCATTGAAGCCAGCGTTAATTAATTTTTCATAAGCGTTCCAAACATCCCCAGGGATGTCCTGGAAAATTTGAAAACCCTTTTCAGGGTATATTTTGATGCGTTGTAGGTCGCCGGTCATTATGTTTATTACTTTCTCCATTGGGATTTCATTGGTAGGATATTTGTCAAAGGCTACTTGCGGTGATGTCACCAGTAGCTTTTTGCTTGGCCAGTGTTTTTTAAACGTGGCGTAAGATCTCCTTTCCATGTACGGCTTTTGCACTACTATAAAGCTTTCTGGTCTAAGGCCTTTTTGGGTGAGTAAACGCCGGGTGAACAAAATATTTTCTCCTGTATTTGTTGATGAGTTTTCAATTAAAATATCCTTTGCAGGCACTCCTTTTTGTACCGCGATAGCAGCAAACCTGTCAGCTTCAGGTTCATCCCACATATCTTTTGTAAAATTTCCCAGGCCACCGGACATTATTATCAAGGGTGCCCATCCTTGCAGGTAGAGATCAGCCGCCCGTTCGGCAACTCTTAAATCATGACTTCCCAGCGCAAGGATACAATCACTTCTTTCAATTTCATGATTCATTTTATGATAGTCCCAAAGTTTTTGTGCCAGTGAACATATTTCCGTGGTAACCATTGTTTTAAAAGGTTGTTGTACGGCAATATATTTAAAAGGCTTTAATTTGCATCCGTTCATTCTTAAATTATTATTTAAAGCTTCAGTGTCATTATGAAAAATCTCCGGGTTTTATTTATTTTTCTTGCATCCATGCCCAATTTATATGCTCAAAGCACCGATTCACTAACGGCAAAAGATTATGCGCATGCAGAAAGTTTACTCTTTTACAATACCCAACAATACATTGATTATGGAAGTGTAAAACCAAACTGGCTTTCAGGTGATAAGTTTTGGTATCGTAACTTAATACCGGGAGGCAGTGAGTTCATACTGGTTGACCCTCAAAATGGTACACGGTCATTTGCATTTGATTCAAAAAAACTGGCAGTATCTCTTTCGACAGCAACCGGCAAATCCTATGAGGCCGATAAATTACCTTTCCAGGACTTTAGTTTTTCTGATGACGGGAAATTTATTTTTTTCAAGGCTAATGAAAAAGATTGGCAATGTAATCTCGAAAATTATCAATGCACTTCCGGTTCGTCCAAGTCCGATAATTCAGCATATCAACCCGGAAAATTTGAAGTGCTGTCACCGAATGGGAAAAAAGCTGCTTTTATTAAGAATTATAATTTATGGGTAAAAGATGTGACATCGGGTAAAGAAACACAGCTTAATACAGATGGAGTAAAAAATTTTGGTTATGCTACTGATAATGCAGGTTGGAAAAGCAGTGATAAAGCGATTCTGCGATGGTCGCCCGATTCCAGAAAAATTGCAACCTTTCAACAGGATGAGCGTAAAGTCGGAGATATGTACCTCGTTACCACAAATGTGGGACATCCTACCCTTAAAGCCTGGAAATACCCATTGCCGGGAGATAGTGATATCGTCACCATCGAGCGTGTAATAATTGATGTTGACACGTCAAAAGTTATCCGGCTGCAGATACCGCCCGATGCACACCGGGGCACATTAAGTGATGATATTTCCAGCAGTGGAACTTTCGACGATGTCGATTGGAGTAAGGATGGATCCCAGTTGGCTTTTGTTTCTACGTCACGGGATCACAAGCAGGAAAAATTCAGGATTGCAGATGCCGCCACAGGTGCTGTTCGTGAAGTATTTGATGAAACTGTACCCACTCAGTTTGAATCTGGCCGTGGTGCTATTAACTGGCGTTATTTACCAGCCACTCATGAAATTATCTGGTACTCTGAACGGGATAACTGGGGTCATTTATATTTATACGATGCAGCAACAGGAAAATTAAAAAACCAGATAACAAAGGGCGATTATGTAGTTACCAAATTACTAAAGGTTGATGAGAAAAATCGTGTTGTGTATTTCCTGGCAGCCGGGAAGGAATCGGGGAATCCTTACTTTACTCATTTGTATAAAATTGGTTTTGATAGTAAGCATCTTACTTCTCTTACATCTGAAGAAGGTAATCATTCCGTTACATTATCACCTTCTGAAAAGTATTTTATTGACACTTATTCACAGCCTGATGTTCCGGCTGTAACCAATTTGCGCAATATAAATGGAAAGCTTATTTCAACATTGGAAAAAATGGATATCTCCAGGTTGAAAGCAACTGGCTGGCAGCCGCCTAAACCATTTACAGTAAAAGCCCACGATGGACAAACTGATATTTATGGATTAATTTTTACACCTGCGAACTTAGATTCAAATAAAAAATATCCGATAATAGATTATATCTATCCGGGTCCACAAGGTGGCAGCGTAGGTAGCTGGTCATTTGTGGCCTCCCATGGCGATCACCAGGCTTTGGCTGAACTTGGTTTTGTTGTGATGGTGCTTGAAGGAACCAGCAATCCTTTGCGCTCTAAGAGTTTCCATGATATGAACTATGGTAACATGGCAGAAAATACATTGCCCGACCAGGTTGCAGGTATACGACAGCTTGCTCAGCGTTACTCTTATATAGATACAAACAGGGTTGGAGTTTGGGGACATTCTGGTGGCGGTTTTGCCACCGCTGCAGCTATGTTCCGTTATCCCGATTTTTTTAAAGTGGGCATTTCAGAATCGGGTAACCATGATAATCGCAACTATGAAGATGATTGGGGGGAGCGTTATAATGGATTGCTTATAAAAAATGCAGGTATGGATAATTACGAAATGCAGGCAAACCAGATGTACGCAAAAAATTTAAAAGGAAAGCTGATGCTTGCCCACGGAATGATGGACAATAATGTTCCGCCTTACAATACAATGTTAGTGGTCGAAGCTTTGGAAAAAGCAAATAAAGATTATGACCTCGTTGTTTTCCCTAGTAGCGCTCACGGGTATGGGCCTTATTCATTGTATATGATGCGGCGACGTTGGGATTATTTTGTAAAAAATCTGCTGGGAAAGGAACCACCGAAAGAATACAAACTGAATTATTCTCCTGATCCCCGAAATTCAGGAGAATAATTTAACTGTCATAAATTGTCGGTTATACTTTAATGGCTTTGTCGGGATTAAGGCATAATATTGGTTGCCCCGTTTATAAACAATTTTAATGGCAGCCAGTTATACATTTATCAAAGGAACTTCTCCAATTGTTGCTACGGCTATACACGAAGGGCATGATACACGTGATGAGCTTCACGATTTGTTTAACCTTAATAACGCTGAGCGTTTAAGAGAAGAAGATCCCTTCACTGCAAAATGGCTGGATATCTCTGACAACAAGATTATTGTACATCACTCCCGTTTTGAAACAGATGTAAACAGGCCGAGAAATAAAGCCGTGTATGTGCATCCAGAAGATGCGTGGGGTTTACAGGTTTGGAAAAATAGTCTACACAAACGAATAATAAATAACTCGCTGGAAGTTTACGACAATTTCTACAGGAAGACGAAAGAATATTTCGATGCTCTTTTTAAACTTCATAAAAAAATTGTAGTATATGATATTCATTCGTATAACCACAGGCGTGAAGGTGAAGATATAGTGGCAGATTTAGAGGAGAACCCTGAGGTAAACATCGGAACAAAAAATATGAATTATTCAATATGGCAACCTCTCATTGAAGCCATGATCAGTAATTTTAAAGGTTTTCATTATAAAGGACGCCATCTTGATGTACGGGAAAACATTAAATTTAAAGGAGGCTATTTTGGTCAATGGCTTTATGAGCAATATGGAAAAAGTATTTGTCCAATAAGCATTGAGTTCAAAAAATTTTTTATGGACGAATGGACGGGAAAACCATTCAGGGAAGATATAAATCTCATTAATCAATTGATAATTCAATCTAAAGAGCCTGTGCTGAACGCACTTAAAAAAATAAATATTTAAATTTTCTATGCTTGATAAAAAACTTTTGCAAAACATAAGTGATTCCTTCAAAAGAGGAAAAAGCATACGACGAAATTTATCACTGAATAGTAAACTCGCTATAGATCAGAAACTTCCTTATTTATGTGTGTACAGGTTTAAAGAAAAGCCGGATGCCTATACCGCATCGTTATTAAAAACACAAGGCGCCTACCTTATTGCGAATGCACGGCTTGATATAAGTGAATTACTTGATTCGATTATAACAATTGCCATAAAAGATTTTAAATCTTTTATGATTATTGAAATATGGCATGATGAGACAGCGATCGACGGAACAAATATCAGGCTGCTATACCCGGGTGGAAAAGTATCCGCAACGGTAGAGGCATTCGAAAAGGGATTTAATGAATTCAGGAAAATTTTACCCAGGACGAAAATCCTACTTGAAGATACCAACCAACGATATCCTCAAAATCTATCGCCTTTAATAGAACTTGACGAGCTAAAAAAAACAGGGACTTTGCTAATTGGCATAGCTATTCACGCATTGTTCAGGGATGCAGATGATAAAAATTATTATCCTCTTTTTTTCAGGAAAGTAAGAAGAAAATTTGCTGATGTAATAAAGCTTGCCGCCTTTGAATTTGTAAGAGTTCAATCAGATAATAAATTTGAGCATTATCTTATGCTCGGTAAAACAAGATTGGATAATCTTGTTCGCTCTGCCGACAAAAGGATTTCAGAGATTAGTGAAAAAATGAACTTTATTTTGAGAGTTACTCCGGTAAACACAACTGCAGAATGGGGAAATTTCCAAAAAAATAAATATTCAAAACCTCCTCATTTCACATATCGGCTTATCTCCCTGGATCCTGAAATTGAAAAAAGAAAACTTTTTGCTATCCCTATAGAAAATATTGAACATCCCACACTTGCATTCTTGCTTCGCGATAAAAGAATGGAACTGGAGAAGCAGCTGGTCATGCTGGAGGAAAGAGGTACAAAAAAATTTTTACACACCAGCCAAAGTATTTATGGCGAAATAGATGAAAGTGTAAAAGTTGCTGCCAAATCTCTTTTGAATGATGAAATGCCCAACGAGCAGACCGAATACAATACGATAAACGCGGTAGATTTTGCCCGGGTGGCAGAGGCTGAATTAGACAAATACAGGAAAAATTTTCCTCAACTTCAATTGCGTGTGCAGGTAAAAGATAGCGTTAGTGGTCTTATCGTTTCAGCATCTGAGCTTTCAGTAGGCAAAGATCTTAACATTAGTGAAGAAAGAGTGGAAGCATTGCTGCAGCATGAAGTGGGTACACATATGCTTACATATTGCAATGGACATATGCAGCCGCTGAGGCTTATGTACGCTGGTTTTGCCGGTTATGAACAGTTGCAGGAAGGTATGGCTGTATTATCAGAATTTTTTGTGGGGGGCCTTAACATCAACCGCCTGAAATTGCTGGCCGCAAGGGTAATTGCAGTCGATGCATTAATTAATGGCGCAAATTTTATCGAAACATACAATATGCTTTGTGACGATTATGGATTTAGTGCTAAAACATCTTTTACTATTACCATGAGGGTACATCGCGGTGGAGGGTATACCAAAGATGCAATTTATTTAAAAGGCTTAATGCAGTTATTGAATTTTATAAAAGATGGCGGAGATATTAACCATTTATATGGAGGCAAATTTGCATTAGAACATTTGCCGTTAATTGAAGAACTGATGCAGTTGAAGATTTTAAAAAAACCTTATCTCCCCGCCTATTTGTTGACAGACCAGGCAAAAGAAAAAATAAGAAGGATTAAAAAAGGAATACACCTGAAGGATTTAATTACTTAAATAAAAAAGTCTTTATGAAGATCGCATTTGTCATTAATGATATTACCACGGAAAAAGCAGGATATACTACAATTTTTCTTGCACTCACCGCTCATAAAAGAGGTCATAAAGTATATGTTTTTGGAGTAGGTGACCTTGGCTATTCTTCAGATGGCCATATGATAGCGCAGGCAAGAGCGGTTGAGGAGCATAGCTACAAAAGCAATGAGACTTTTTTCAAAGCGCTTGAAAAAGCAGCACCAAAAAAAATAAGCTCCTCAGATCTTGATGTATTGTATCTACGCAATGATCCTTCGGAAGATATTAATAAACGCAACTGGGCTCAAAATGCGGCTTATATTTTCGGCCAGGTCGCTATGCGTGACGGGGTTATTGTTTTAAATCATCCGGCACGGCTTTCGGATGCAATCAACAAAATGTATTTTCAACATTTTCCGGAAGTTTTGCGCCCCAAGACGATTATCACGCGTGAAGCCAAAGATATTTTTGATTTTTTTGAAGAACAGAAAGGCAAAATAATATTAAAGCCCCTGCAAGGTTCAGGTGGTAAAAATGTTTTCATGGTAGATAAGAAATCCAAATCAAATCTTAACCAGATTATAGAAGCAATTTCAAACGATGGTTTTATTATAGCCCAGGAATATTTGCCAAAAGCAAAAGACGGCGATACACGTTTTTTTCTTATGAATGGATTGCCTTTGCAAAAAGATGGAGTGTATGCGGCAATGAAACGGGTAAATAAATCAGGAGATATTCGCAGCAATATTCATTCAGGAGGCAAAGGTAAAAAAGCCGACATAGATGATGAGATGCTTGAACTGGTAAAGATATTAACGCCCAAGCTGATACAGGATGGAATGTTCCTTGTGGGCGTGGATATTGTGGGAGATAAATTAATGGAAGTAAATGTATTTAGCCCCGGGGCATTGAATATGATTTCCAATATGTATGAAGTGGATTTTGGAAGTGTGGTGATAGAAGCGATAGAGAAAAAAGTATTGTATAAAAATACTTACGGGCAATATGTTGATAATATTACCCTTGCTACTTTGTAAGAAATAATATTTATTCATCCTGAAATAAAGTTCTCAATCTTGCCGCCCAGGTTAATATTTTAAAGAACGATAGCTGGAGTATTTTTGATTCAATCTTAATAAAACTTCATTGGTGGTATAATTTACCTGCAATGAATAATTTCCGGATCCTCCCCCAATAAAATAATTGCCGTTTGATTTTTTTACAGAGCCTGCAAATTGAATAAAGTTATCGGGAATATTATAGGCTTTAAAACTATTTACTGTTTTTGAATTTTCATCAAGCTGAAATTCCACAATACGACTATTAGCCCGTATATCTTTTTCTCCATTGTCTACAAATATAAGTGTCTGACCATCGTCTGTGAACTTTGCATAATGTTGGCGAAGAAATACTTCATCTGGTGTTAATGCAAAATCACTGTTTTTACCTCCCAACCTCCACATTATCGCACCTGTTGAATGATTTATTTTTATGATCTGGTTTATGTTCCTGAAAGAACAAATGATATTATTATCCCGTGGATCTACACAAAGTGAATTCATGTGCATATAATCCAATGTATTTGCTGAATCGCTAAAATTATTGTTTTCAACACTTGCACTATAAAATTCGGGATAATCAGTTCCATCCCAATGAAAAATAACTTGCCCGTTATTTACTTCCTGTATTAAGCAGCCCATAACTTTTACGTTTGCTGCGGGATGTAAACTATCGGGAATATTTTTTGGACTTTTTTGCCGATAGCTGACGGTCATATAATGATTAAGACCTAAAAGTATAAATTCATGCAAATCAAGTTTATTAAAATCAGCAGTATCAACACTTTCATAAGGCAACAATGTTTCCTTGCTCAAAATGTTAAGGTTTGAATCACAAACGTATTCGTATCCTTCTTCCACACCGGCTGTACCGGCGGTTGAATATTCACCCTGGAAATATGTGTACCTTGTTATACCATTGATGTTCCATTTTTGAAAATTTTCAGCCCTGAGAGTGACAACTTTTTCTTTTTTGATATTTCCTTTCTCATCCAATATAGTTAGTACGCCATTTGAATTCGTGTTGAATGACAATAAGATTTCGCCCTCATCCTGTCCGCCAGAACCAGATACGGTGTACAAACTGGTATCTGTGTTAATTTCTGAATTAGTATCCCGGAAATACCTGCTTTTTTTACAGCTCCATGTAAATAAAAACAGCATTGGTATTAGAGCATAATATAGCTTCTTCATAAGGGTGATGTAAAAGTGTTTTTAATAGCTAAATTCCTTGAAATTAACAGCCGATTTTCAGTTACAAATCCCCGTCATATTAACCCAATTGTTTATATACAAACAATATGCTAAAACCGAAAAAAATCGTTCTCCGGCAGATTTTCATTTTGAGAGTACAGATTTTGATGCAAAAATTTTATGGCTTGTTAGCGTTATATTGCTGATAATAAGTATCAACCAGTTGTTCATAAAAAACTCTCGCAGAGGTTGGCAAAGAAAATTTTAACAAGGCAGATTAAACTTTCATTTAAAAAGGTGCATCATATAATCATGAAAAAGCTAATTACAATTTTATTTTGTGGAGCATCCATTTTATTTGCTCAATTATCTGCTTGTGGACAGGACAGCAGCAGAACAGGCGCCATACAAAAGATTAATAAAACCAGCGAACAATCGGATAAGCTTTACGGGGAGAAAATACAGCAGCAAAGCATATCAGCAAAAACTTTTCAAACTGTCGACACTGCAATTGCCAATAAATCGAACAGGGCAAAAAATAAAAATAAAAAATGCCGGCATAGGCGTCATTAAATCACTTCTGTAAACCAATGAGCGACCACGAGGATATAAAAAAAGAGACCGCTAAATCTCTTTTTTATTTGGTGGAATATAATTACTGTTTCTTTTCCGTGAACATCCCGGTGAATTTTTTGTTATAAAGTTCGCTGTTCAACGGTTCGTATTGTTTCTGTATTTTCAGCATTTGCCTGTTTTGATCATCATTTGTAACATTCACATTAAAAGAGCCGGTAGTTATATAATGCAAAGCAGAAGACAATGACGGCTCATTTACATCTCCCCAGTTCCTGTTAACACCATCCGCTGATAACTTATCTGGTGCAAAGCCATCATAATACTCCGCACTGCCTGCACTGTTGACCGTCTTAAATGATATGGGATAAATAGCCAATTTAAATATAGATATCGGGAAAAAACCTACGGGTTTGCCAAACGTAGTATCGCCAATTAACTTGACATCCATGTACGGACGTAGATTATTAATAAGAAGTTCACTTGCAGAAGCGGTTTCTCTCGAAACGATAAAAAATACCCTGCTTAAATTAAGATTACCTGACTTCTCATAATTGATGGTATTGATATCAGGTTGAAATGAAACATTTGAAAATCCAGGCTTTCTTTTTAATAAAGGAAACTTTCCGGCAGTTAAAGAATCATTAAAGATGTAAGTATACATTGTTTTACCATTAGCAGCCAGGGGTGCAACCAGGTTGGCGAATAAATCCTGGGTTTCCGTAGAACCACCATGATTATAACGGAGATCAATTACCAGTTCATTAATACCTTGTGCGGCAAAATCATTAAAGGCATTCGTAAGTTCTGTTCTTGAAACATCTCCAAAAAACTGGTTGAAAACAATGTAACCGGTTTTTTTGGCGCCATTGGTAAATACGTTTGTATACAAAACTGAATTTGAAGTAAAACTGTTTTTCGTCAGATCAACGTTGACTGTAGAACCGTCCTGTTTTGTAAATGTAAAGTTAGCAGTAGTAGTGTTACCAAAAAAAACTTCATTCAGCACATCCACGCTGGCATTATCATAGCCAATATTGCTGTTATTTATTTTACTGATATACCAGCCCCGTTCAACACCTGCAACGCCGGATGGTGAAGTTTTATATACATATTCAACATACCAGTACACAGAGTCATAAGGCAAAGCCTTATCGAGCGAAGCAGCTTTTATAAAAAACCCAAAGTCTTTATCATCCCCGGTTTGAATTGCATCAGATCCTTCCTGCGTTGTTACAAAACTGTAACCATGTTTTTTATCCTCCACCTGGTAATTTCTTATACCAGCCATTTCATTTTCTGCTGCTTCCAGTTCAGTAGAGCCCGTAAAATGCCTGGGGTTAAATACACTGTATGAAGGAATCACCTCATGCCACAGGTATACCTCTTTGGTATATAAATAAATAGAATCACGCAGGAGATCCAATTCAGAAGCCGTCACGGGAATACTGTCAGTTGGCGGCGGGTTAACCATGTCATTTTTCTTTTTGCAGGAAGGAGCAAACAGCAAGGAAATGGAAATGGCTAACAGAAATAATGTTGTTTTCATAAATTATTATATTATAAAAGATACGTACCGTATTAATAACGGGTTTTATCAGGTAAAGGTCAATTAAATTTTAAATTTTTAAGGTGAAATACAAGTAAAACGTAAAAAAAAGTAAATTAGTTCAAATTCAAATGCAGGAAATAATTATTATTCTAACCAATTGTTAAACCTGGAACATAATTAAGAGAATGTATAAACCGCCTTCGCAGAATCACATTACAGCCTGCCTTATTCGTAAAATAATGTTATGCCTGTTATTGCTCTCTTTACGCACAGTATCTTCTGCGCAAATTGTAAATATTGAAAGCCAGCGTATACAAAGCGATACAACAGGATGGCTGGGAAAGATTGGAACCAATTTCCTGTTTGAAAAAAATGTGGTGGAAGTGTTGACCATAAATGCTAATGCTCATGTAGAATATAAAACTCCTAAAAGCCTCTACCTTTTCCTGGTAAATTATAACCTCCTTAAAGGAGATAAGCAAACATTCAATAACAATATCTTCTATCACCTGAGGTATAATTATAAAATAAATCAATGGCTTCGTTGGGAACTGTTCACTCAGCTCCAGCAGAATAATGTAACCGGGATAAAATCGCGGCTGCTGGTTGGCACAGGTCCGCGTTTTAAGTTGGCCGGCAACAAAAATATTGTCTTGTACGCAGCCACGGCCGCAATGTACGAACACGAAAAAGAACAAACGACACCACCGGTTTACCACCATGATTTGCGTAACAGCACCTATGTGTCTCTTACCTATAATCCTTCAGGAAATATCGAACTCATTGGTACCTTTTTCTACCAGCCGCTTTTCAATAATCTTAGTGACTACCGCATTTTGAATGAAGTGAGCGTAAAATTTAAATTTATAAAACATTTTTCCTTTACCACAGGCTGGAATTATTTATACGACAGCAAGCCCGCCGCCACCATTCCCAAGTTGAATTATAGTATCAGCAATGGTATTGAATATGATTTTTAACGAAACCAGGTTCACGCCAATCACTTTATT
The DNA here is from genome assembly GCA_963798665.1 of uncultured Chitinophagaceae bacterium. Taxonomy (GTDB): domain Bacteria; phylum Bacteroidota; class Bacteroidia; order Chitinophagales; family Chitinophagaceae; genus Ginsengibacter. The sequence goes on from CAWCUN010000009.1 coordinate 583,226, forward strand.
AAAAACTATTTAAAAAGATTGACCCAAAATAATATTTGGCGGGTAAAAAAATCCATTCTATTTTTGATGTGTACTACTTAACTAATACACTATGATTGAAATAGAAAATTTATCTTTTGGCTATACCCGTAAAAAGCTGTTATACAAAAACCTTAATCTCAAACTTAGTGCTGGCAGTATTTACGGACTTTTGGGAAAAAACGGAGCCGGCAAATCGACTTTGCTGAAAAATATTATCGGGCTGCTTTTTCCGGTCTCGGGTCGTATTTCTGTAAATGGCTTTGTACCCCGAAAAAGATTGCCTTCATTTCTTGAAACAATTTATTTTATTCCTGAGGAAGTTTATGTTCCTTCATTAACCGTTCACAAGTACATCAATTTGTTCTCCCCCTTCTATCCTTTATTCAACAAAGAACAATTAAGTAACTATTTGGAAATGCTGGATGTGGTTACCGATAAGAAATTGAATACACTGTCTTTCGGCCAGCAGAAAAAATTCATCATTGCGTTTGCCCTTGCCTGCAATACCAAGGTGCTTTTATTGGATGAACCCACTAACGGGCTGGATATACCCTCAAAAAAAAGATTCAGAAAATTGATTGCATCTGTAATGAATGATGACCGCATGATCTTTATTTCCACACACCAGATCAGGGATATTGACAATATGATTGACCGTGTAGTTATTGTAGATAATGGTGACTTGTTAGTGAGTGCTTCTGTAAATGATATCAGTGAAAAACTATGTTTTAAAACGGTAGATGAATTAACTACGGGGGTAACTGTACTTTATGAAGAAGATTCTTTAAGAGGAAAATCTATAGTGATTGAAAATACGCAGCATGAAGATTCAAAAGTAAACCTGGAACATCTCTTTAATGCTGTCTCTGAAAATCCTACAGTCGCTAAATCCATTTTCAACAATTAAATTATTCCCGATGAACGATGTTTTTAGTGTTAAAAGATTCGGTTGGTTTTTTAAAAAAGCAATCCTCGAAAAGCCTGTACAGCTTATAGGTTTTATTGTTCTCACCTTAGCATTGGATTTATTGGTATACGCCTTTGCTAAGTTCACAGGGGGTTTCGATGTAGCACAAAATGCTGCCTTCATATTAGGAATAGTTGGTGGCGGCTGCCTGTTGGCTTCACTTGTTTACGGACATTTCGCTTCCAATGCCAGCGGATCTTCCTATCTAACCCTTCCGGCATCGCAGTTTGAAAAATGGCTGTGTGGAATCATAATTACCGGGATATTGTACGTTGCTATATTTCTTTTATTTTTTCGTGTAATGGATTCGATTTTTATATCGATTTACCATAGTGGGCTTGATCCAAAAGGACCATTCTACAAAGAACTGTATGACGCGGTTCAACTTTTCCCCTTTAACGGCTTTATTGCTAATAAGACATACATGATGTTTTTAAATTTTGGAGGTGCCATGTTAGTGGGTACACTATATTTTAACAAGGCTCCCTTTATCAAAGTTGCGTTAATTGCCTGCGCCTTTTGCTTCGGAGCATTCCTTTTGAATTTATTTATCGCAAATTTATTTTTCAAAAATATAGACAATGCGTTTCCATATTACCTTGTCTGGATAACGGTCGGCAACGAAAGAGGACGCCTCGAGCTTCCGGGTAATGTGCTTAACACCGTGAGCATATTATTCCAATACATTATTCCTTTTGTTTTATGGACATTGGCTTTTCTCAGGTTAAGAGAAAAGGAATTTTAAATATATATGAATGGAGTTTAGAGATCACCCGGCAATTTATATCCAGATAGCGGAATATGTATGCGAGCAGATTCTTTTAAAAAAATGGAAGCTGGGCGAAAAAATCATCAGCATAAGAGATCTTGCAGTTGCTATAGAGGTGAATCCAAATACAGTGCAGCGGGCTTATGATCTTTTGCAGCAGAATAATATCATCACGAACAAACGCGGTGTTGGATATTTCACCGAGCCGGATGCAACGGAAAGCATTTTGTCTTTCAGGAGAGAACAGTTCCTGGAAAATGAATTGCCTGTTTTTCTGCGAAACCTGTACCTCTTAAAAATTGACATCAAAGGAATAAAGTCACAGTACGACCAATTTGTAAAAGATAATTTTTCAAAATAAATTCATTATGAAACTTACATCAAAGATCCTGTTAGCAATGTTATTGTTGTTTACATTGGGGTTATTCGCATCCAACATCATCTTAAAAAGGGAATATAATAAAAGAGAGAAAAATGATATTTACTGGACGTATGGAAAGGTACTGGAAAAGCCTTTTAAATATCTTAATATTGACGGAGGCAATGTCACAAACATCGCATACGAGCAAAGTAAAACTGCATCAGTCAGGGTGTTTAAAGATTGGGAAGGATACAAGGATGGCAGGGTAAGGGCCCACGTAAAAGATGATACACTATTCATAAAATTTCCCAACACCTATAAAGATCAATATGAAAAAAGATGGCTAAAGTGGAATACATTGGTTCGTATTTTTTCGCCTGAATTACTCGCTGTAAATGGCTTTGATACAAAACTTGAAATGTTCAAATTAAAGCAAAAAAACATTTCAGTAAATATGTCCGGTAAGTCTTCTTTCGAAATTGAAAGTATGGATACTGATTTTGATTCTATTCAAATTTCAGGGAAAGACTCTTCAGCGATTGAAATTGAAATGTCTCCGGATTATCAACTCACTGAATCGTTCCATGTTAAATCTGTTTCGGCAGATCTTCATGGTTATTCCATTTTAGATATTGGCCATGCGCAAATTGATTCGCTAAAACTTGTTGTGGATGATAGCTCTGCAGTGTTGCTTTCCGGCGGTACTTTGAAGAAGAATGGCATGTATCATTCAAAAATGGCAAATCACTAAAATTTAAGCCATGCCGACATTTTATTTTTAAAAGCCACAATCAAATTTTATGATTAAAGGCATTAGTACAAATTTTTAAATTACCTGTTAAGATGAATTCTACTGTTAATTTATATACCTCTAATGAACTCATTATTGAAACAAAAGACCTGAATTTTAGTTTTAATGGCAAACAGACTATACTTAAAAATCTAAATTTAAAGGTTGAGAGAGGATCTATCTACGGCTTTTTGGGACCTAACGGAGCAGGTAAGACTACAACAATCCGGTTGCTCCTAGGATTGTTGTATTATTCTAAAAACACTATTTATCTTTTTGGGGAGGAAGTTTCAAAACACCGGAAAGAAATCTTTTCAAAAATTGGCTCCTTGATTGAACAACCTTCCCTCTATGAACATCTTTCAGGATTTGATAATTTGGAAATAACCCGCCGCATTAGAAATATAAAAAAAGAGAGAATAGCTGAAGTTTTGAGATTAGTAAGACTAACGGATGCCGCACATAAAAAGGTGAAAGCATATTCCCTGGGGATGAAACAGCGGCTGGGACTTGCCATAGCACTTCTCTCTAAGCCTGAGTTGCTGATATTGGATGAACCTGTAAATGGCCTGGACCCTAACGGCATGGTAGAGATAAGGGAGTTACTTAAGAATATTAATAACGAACTGGGTGCAACTATTTTTTTATCAAGCCATCTGTTGACTGAGATTGAAAAAATAGTCACTCACATTGGAATAATTAACATGGGGGAACTACTGTACCAGGGAGACATTCAGGAACTCCATAATCTTCAAAATAACCAATCGGTATTGCATATTGAAACCAGTAATAATGCTGCAGCTGTTGAATTGCTTCGAAATAAGTATAAGGCCCATAGCATTAAGGAGGCGTTAGAAATTACATATCAGTCAAAAGAACAGGTTGCCCAAATTGTCCGGGAATTAATTGGGAATAATATTGACATTTACGAGGTAACGATTGAAAACAAAGATTTAGAACAACTCTTTTTGCAAATGACAGAAGATTACACAGTATGCTGAACTGAAATTTAAAAATAAATTTTAGCGAAAATAATATTCAAAAAATGAAATCATTTATAGCTGTATATCGCACCGAACTTATAAAGACTAAAAATTCGTTTGCACTATGGCTTGTAGTTCTCGGTGCAGCCTTCATTCCCTTTTTCTTTTTTTTAAATCATGTTTATGATTGGGATGGTTATTTGCCAAAGCCAGGGGAAAATCCATGGAATGACTACTTCCGGAAAGGGTTTAATGGCACACATTTTACATTCCTGCCCTTATTAATTGTGCTGTTAGTTGGATTGCTATTGAACATCGAACACAAATCAAATACGTGGAAACATATTTTTGTGTTACCTGTTTCGAAAACAAAAATTTTTCTAAGCAAATACTTGCTGTTAATTACTTTGATCATTTTATTTTATTTTTTGCTTCTAATCTTTTTCTTTTCGGGTGCCTTGTTTTTAAGCCTGTGGAAAAATCAATTTAATTTTTTAAAATACCGGCCTTCTTATTTCTATGCGTCCATGCATTCGGGTATTGCTGCTTTCGTTGCTAAATCTTTCATCTCTGCTTTGGCAATAATTGCTATTCATTTTTGGGTGAGTTTCCGGCTAAAGAATTTATTTGTGAATATTGGAATTGGTTTGGCAGGAGTGGTGATTGCTGTAAGCATGTACATTCCGCATTGGCCCAGCATTATTTATCTGCCATACGCCTTTCCTGTTTTAATGTGCAATTTTATTCCTGATAAGACCCATTTTCTTTCTGATTTCCAGGTTAACAGTCTCCTATTCTTTTCTGTAATTTTTTTCCTTAGTTATTTTGATTTTACCCGCAGTTTTAAAGGTTAGTTAGTTTTAAGTATCTTTTCAAACTTCCGGCTTCAACACAAGTTATTTAACCAATCAAAATTTGAAATTATGTTTGGCCGGATGGAATCTTATCAAGTAATTAATACCACAAAGGAAGACCTGGAATTTATCTATCCATTATTACAAAATACCTTTAAGAACTTCCCATACATTTTGTGCAACTACTTTATGGCCTTCGGCAGTAGGGTGAATTCCATCCTGCTGGTTAAGCTTTGCATTGCCACCAACATTTTTTAGTAAGAAAGGAACCAATACTATGTTATTCTTTTCTGCAAGTTCCGGATATATATTTTTAAATTCTGTTGCATATCGTTGACCCATATTCGGTGGAATCTGCATGCCTTCCAGCATAATCTTTGCATCGGGATATTTTGCCTTCACAGTATCAATAATAGTCTGCAGATTTTTCCTCGTCTCCGACAACGGAATTCCCCGCAGCCCATCATTGCCTCCCAGCTCAAGGACGAATATGTCAACGGGTTGTCGTAAAATCCAGTTTATACGTCCATTGCCACCCGAAGAAGTTTCGCCGCTTACTCCCGCATTTATTACTTTGTAGTTAAGATGTAAAGAGTCAATTTTATTTTGGATTAAAGCAGGATAAGCCTCTGTTGGATCTACTCCATAACCGGCAGTAAGACTATTACCAAAAAATACAATTGTTTTTTCCTTCGCTGCTGAATCGATGGTATTGCTTTTAGAGGCTTGCTGTTGTTTGGTTTCTATGTTTTTGGTGTCTTTGTTATTGCAATTGGAGAGAGCCATCAGCAATAAAAAGCAAAAAAGTGAATATGATCTGATCATCAATATAGTTTATCAAATTTTAAACAAATCAATATAAATAAGAATCAGGTAATTTTATTCAAAAGATAAAATCAGTTATTGAAGCTTATAAAATTATGCCAGTTATACTTAATGATAGGATAGTTTCACATTCTTTTAAATTGAAAGATGTGCAGCTATATTTAATATTTACACAAAATGAATCCGATCAACTTTCTTAATACCAGGATCTCTTCAATCGTTATTATTTTCTGTTTATGCGTACATAACAAAACGGAAGCACAGGAGGCTTACGAAATACAAGTGTATTCATCCCCGGTGATGACGAAAAATGTTACAATGTTTGAACTGCACAGCAATATTTCTCCATCCGGTCCCAAAAACGAGACAAACTTTGCAAATCCATTACATGAAACCCTGGAGATTACCACCGGCTTTACGAATAATTTTGAGCTGGGATTATACGTGTTTACAAGAATTGGCGATGGCAAATTTCAATATATCGGGAGCCACCTCAGGCCAAGAATATCAGTGCCGGCATCATGGAATTGGAAGATAGGCGCCAGCCTGTCGTTAGAAGCGGGATTTATTAAAAACCCTTTTTCAAATGCAACTGACTGGGATTATGAAATAAGGCCCATCATTGATAAAGCAATTAAAAAACATTACATCTCCTTAAATCCCACCTTCGAAGGTTCTTTTACTACAAACGAAATTTCATTTTCACCTAACGTAAAATATGCATTTGCTGTAAATTCTGCATACTCATTAGGCTTTGAGTATTATGGCTCTCTTGGAAAGCCATTCAACTGGCAAAGGCATGATTTGCAGACGCATCAAATATACCTTGTTACTGATTTATTTCTAAATCCAAACTATGAATTCAATTTTGGGATCGGACATGGTATGACTGAAAGTTCCGACGTTTGGAACATTAAGCTAATTTTAGGAAACCGTGTAGTTTGGAAAAAGTAAAAGTATTGTAATTTAACGACACGACTGAAACGGGCCGCAAACAAAATGAATGAATATATCAAGGCCGGGTATTTAAAATAAGCCTAATGGAAACTATTCTTAATCTTCACGAGGTAACCAAGGTATACAAAAGTGGGAGCCGCGAACTAAAGGTGCTCGACAATGTAAGCTTTAAGGCAGAAGCGGGTTCAACTATGTCAATTTTAGGGCCATCGGGCAGCGGAAAGACAACGTTACTTGGCCTATGCGCCGGGCTTGACCGTGCTTCATCAGGCAGCGTATTCTTACAAAACACCAGGCTGGAAAATTTAAATGAAGACCAGCTTGCTGCTGTAAGAAATAAATATGTCGGGTTCATCTTCCAGAATTTTCAACTGATGCCCACATTAACGGCGCTTGAAAATGTAATGGTGCCACTTGAGCTTAGGGGTGAAAAAAAAGTACGGGTAAGATCAATGAACCTTCTTGATAAAGTTGGATTGGCAGACCGGAGCCATCACTATCCTGCACAATTGAGCGGTGGCGAACAACAACGGGTTTCTATTGCAAGAGCATTTTCCAACAGACCAGTTATCTTATTTGCCGATGAACCCACCGGCAACCTTGACGCAGAGACAGGAGAGATAATAGAGAAACTTATTTTTGATTTGAATACAGAGGCCGGCACCACACTGGTGCTGGTAACACATGACCTTGAACTTGCTGCACGCACACAACGCATCATTCAATTAAAGGGCGGCAAGGTAGTATCTGATAAAATGAACTGGTTAGCGGTGTAACCTGCGATCTTCCATGAAAAAGAAGAAATATACCGGGGGAAGTTCAAAATTTAAGCAGTATAACATTTAAGTTTAGACGTAAATGAATAAATAGTCGCTTAAAGCAGCAGAATGATCAGGGTTTCAATATTCACTTATAAAAACGTCCCCTTCTTGCGAGGGGGGTTGGGCGTGAGGTTATATGGATCGAAAAATAATTTCAACAAAGGAACTCAGGCTTCATAATAAAGGCTATAATTTTTTATGGCTCATAAAAATGGCGTGGCGTGACAGCAGGAAGAGCCGGTCCCGTCTTTTTCTTTTTATATCTTCTATCATTTTGGGTATTGCAGCGTTGGTAGCTATTTATTCATTAGGGAATAACCTACAGGGTGAAGTGGATAACCAGGCAGCATCTTTATTGGGTGCCGATCTTGAAATTTCAGGTAGCAATCCCACTACACCTGCCATTCAAAAAATAGTGGACACAATAGGAAGAAACCGGTCGGCACAGCAAAGCTTTGCATCGATGGTGCTTTTTACAAAAGGTGGCGGAACAAGGCTTACAGAAGTACGTGCATTGCAAGGGGCATTTCCTTATTATGGTTCTTTGGAAACTTCCCCCCTATCTGCCGCTAAAACTTTCCGAAATAACCAACAGGCACTGGTAGACGAAACACTTATGCTGCAATACGGAGCCAGTATCGGGGACTCAATAAAAGTAGGCGACGTAAGTTTTGCAATTGCCGGCAAACTATTAAATGCGCCGGGGCAAACGGGCTTTTCCGCGGCGATTGCCCCCATTGTTTATATACCACTTCAGTATATGAAACAAACTGCATTAGCTAAAAAAGGCAGCCGTATAAGTTATCGTTACTATTTTAAATTTAATAAGGATAAAGACGTAGAAAAACTGGTGCAGGATATTAGGCCGAAGCTGGAGGCAAATGACCTGCATTACGAAACCGTTGAAGGCCAGAAAGAAGATACTGGCAGGTCTTTCAGTAACCTTACAAAGTTTTTATCTCTTGTAGGTTTTATTGCTTTACTGCTTGGCTGTACCGGTGTTGCCAGTGCCGTTCATGTGTACATGAAAGAAAAGGTAAATCCCATCGCTATCCTGCGGTGCATGGGTGTAAAAGCGTCGCAGGCTTTTATTATTTATTTGATACAGATTGTTAGTGCGGGTTTTATCGGCTCATTGATTGGAACGGCATTGGGTATATTCATTCAGCAGTTTCTCCCGTACGTAATAAAAGATTTTTTACCCGTTAAAGTAAGCACTCCTGTTTCGTGGCCGGCTGTATTGCAGGGGATGGCACTCGGCATAATCATCTCTGTTTTGTTTGCTTTACTGCCATTGCTTTCCATCAGAAAAATCTCGCCCTTGAATGCGTTACGTGTGTCATTTGAGCCACTAAAGCGGAAACAGGATTCTGTAAAATGGCTTATATATGTTTTGATCGTAATCTTCATTTATGGGTTTACGTTAGTGCAGATGAATAGCCGCATACAGGCATTTTATTTTACCGCGGGTATAGCAGCTGCATTATTAATTCTTACTGCAATAGCCCGGGGATTGATGTGGATGGTGAGACATTTCTTTCCTTCTTCCTGGAATTATTTATGGCGGCAGGGATTGGCAAATTTATACCGGCCAAACAATCAAACGACCGTATTGATTATTTCTATAGGACTGGGGACAGCGCTGATCTGCACGCTTTTGTTTGTGCAGTCGGTCCTGATCAATCGTATAACATTGTCAACAAGTGCTAACCAACCCAACATTGTGCTGTTTGATATTCAAAGCAAACAGGAAGACAGTGTTGCGGCGCTTGCTACGAAGTTTGGATTGCCGGTGAAAGAAAGAGTTCCTATTGTAAATATGCGGCTTGAGGAAGTGAACGGAGTTACTGCCGCAAAGGCAAGAAAAGATTCTGCGATAAAATTATCCCGCTGGCTATTTAGCAGGGAGTATCGTGTTACTTACAGGGATTCATTAACGGAATCCGAAGAAATCACTGATGGCACCTGGAAGGGAAGAGCTAACGGCAATGGGATACCCGAAATTTCCATGGAACAGAATTTTGCAAAAAGAAGCGGTGTTAAGCTTGGCGATACCCTCACTTTTAATGTACAGGGATCTTTAATGCCAACCGTAGTAGGCAGTTTCCGTGAAGTGAAATGGGGTGGGATACAGACCAATTTTCTCGTAGTATTTCCAACAGGGATGCTGGAAGATGCACCACAGTTTCATGTATTGCTTACAAGAGTTCCATCGCAGCAGGTATCAGCCGATTTTCAACAGGCAATGGTTAAGGCATATCCCAACGTATCCATTATTGACCTTGGCCTTGTGCTTCACGTATTGGATGACCTGCTGGGCAAAATTGGTTTCGTAATACGCTTTATGGCGGGCTTTAGTATTGCAACGGGTATCGTTGTGCTGATTTCTTCTGTACTCATTAGCAAGTACCAGCGACTGCAGGAAAGTGTATTGCTTCGTACATTAGGCGGTAGCCGAAAACAAATATTTGGCATCACAGCTTTGGAGTATTTTTTTCTTGGTGCGCTTGCAGCGTTTACAGGTGTACTGTTAGCTCTGGCTGCAAGCTGGGCCCTTGCCTATTATACTTTTGAAACACCGTTTCACCCTGCATTGTTGCCGGTGGTTATATTGTTTGTATTGGTTTGTTTACTTACGGTGATTGTGGGTTTGGCAAATAGCAGGGGGATTTTGAATCGGTCGCCATTGGAGGTGTTGAGGGTGGAGGCGTAAACAGCTTTCCATTACCAATTGATATGTATATTTATCAATAAAAAATTTGGTTTATGAGACAGACATTTTTCCTGTTGCTTATATTTTTTCCCGTTTCATTTATTGTCTTTGCCAGGGCAGTTCATTTTAATAAAGATGAAAATCAAATTCAGGGCAAACAATCTTTACCACGCATTGCAATTGCAGGCATAGCTATAGAGTCAAGCACTTTCTCACCGGCACTTACCGATGAAGGTGCTTTTCACGCACAGTATGGAAAAGATGTCCTTACCCGTTATCCTTTTTTTGCAGACGATTCGCCGGTACTGAAAAGGGCAATATGGATACCAACACTTGCGGGTCATGCTTTACCAGGCGGAGCGGTTACACGCAAAGCGTATGAATCATTGGTAAATAAAACCCTCGATTCACTCAAAAAACATCTTCCCTACGACGGTCTTTTTTTCGATATACATGGTGCTATGAGTGTAGTAGGGCTCGATGATCCTGAAGGAGATTTTATTACCAGGATTCGCAAAGTCATCGGGCCGAAGACAATCATTTCAACATCAATGGATCTGCATGGAAATGTCTCATGGCAGCTTGCCGAAAACAGCGACCTTATAACTTGCTACCGGATGGCGCCGCATGAAGATGCCATGGATACTAAAAAACGGTCAGTAGAAAACCTGCTTGAAAGAATTGAAAGCGGCAAAGGAAAGCCTCCGTATAAAGCCTATATATCCATACCCATTTTATTGCCGGGAGAAAAAACCAGTACCCGGATAGAGCCTGGCAAAAGCCTGTACGCAGCAGTAGCGCCGGCTGCGGCTCAGGAAGGTATAGTGGATGCGGCGATATGGATAGGTTATGCATGGGCGGATGAACCGCGTAACCACGCCGTGGTAATGGTGACTGGCGATGATAGTGATAAAGTAAAAAAGACGGCAGAACTGTTGGCAAAAAAATTCTGGGAGGTAAGAAATGATTTTGATTTTGTAGCGCCGACAGGGACACTTGAAGAAGCCTTAAAGAAAGCGCTGGCAAGTAAAGTACACCCGTTTTTTATAAGTGACAGTGGCGATAACCCCACAGCCGGTGGTGCGGGTGATGTTACATGGACCTTAACGGAAATATTGAAACATACCGAATTCAAAAAAGAGGATGGTCCGTCATTGATCTATGCATCTATACCCGGGCCGGAACTGGTGAAGAAAGCAATAGCTGCAGGCGTCGGTAAACCTGTAGATGGATATGCAGGAGCCGCTGTTGATGCAAGGTTTGCGCCGCCCGTACATCTTTCGGGCACGGTAGAATCTATAGCCTATGGCGATAAAGATGCCGAAGTGGAGGTGGTGGTGAAATCGGTAGTGTACACGTGATCGTTACACAGAAGCGCAAACCTTATCATAAAGAAATTGATTTTACAAGGCTGGGCCTGCGTCCCCGCGAAGCAGATATTGTTGTTGTAAAGATTGGTTACCTGGAACCGGAATTGTATGCCATGCGTGCGGACTGGATACTGGCGCTTACTCCCGGTGGTGTTGACCAGGATTTGGAAAGGCTGCCTTACAAAAGAATAGAGCGCCCCATGTTTCCCTTTGATAAAGACATGAAGGAGCCGGATCTTTCTGCGAAGTGGGTGCCGGTGTCGGGTGAGTAGAACGCTACTTGCTAATAAATGGCAGTGTATTATTATGAGAAGGTGAAGTGATCGTTGGTAGTGTCAGTTTGAAATATTTTTGCCAAGATGTAGAAAATGGTTGGTCGTTTTCACTAAGTTTAACCGCCCCTTCGTGCCCACAACTATACACAACTTTGTGATTATTTCTTAAGGTCATTTTTAGGTTTTTTTTCTTTCTTTTAAGGACATAAAGCCATCCGCTGCCGTTGTCTGGTGTTCCCCGCAAAAAAAGCGGGGCAGACTGTGTGGAAGGCCTTGTAGCAAAGCAATCACCAACAACATATAAGGGAGAGATGAACTGACGATATGCAAACTATCATTACTTTAGAGAACCTATGGCGCTAAACTTATGTTGGTGATGTCCTGCTCAAGGTAGGCACTAACACCGGGCATCGGCGGCCCTTTTATTTATTTGTTTATATTTTTATGTTGAAAGAGGAAGACCAACAAAGGCATAGAAGAAATTTCAGTATTTAAAAAGGAAGTTAATAAAGGCAACGAATAAAAAAACCAGGTAATAAAATGAAAGCCGCAGTTCGTTCAAAATATGGTTTACCAAAAGTCTTAAGCATAAATGAGATTGACATACCAACTCCGAAGGACAATGAAGTTTTAATAAGAGTAGTTGCTACTACAGTAAGCAGAACCGATTGTCATATACTCTCCGGCATGCCATTTTTTATGAGATTTTTTACCGGGTTATTCAAACCCCGCCTGGCAGTTACCGGAACAGATTTTGCCGGAATCATTGAAGCTACAGGCAAGAATGTAACATCTTTTAAAACCGGAGACAAGGTTATAGGTTTCGACTTTTTGGGATTACGATCCCATGCACACTATCTCACATTGCCAGGCACTAAAGAAATAGTAAAAATTCCCGGCAACATAACGTATCACCAGGCAGCAGCCTGCGTTGAAGGTGCATTTTATGCTCTTAACGTTATTAACAAAATGAATCCAAAAGCCGGACAAAAAGCACTTGTCAATGGTGCAACGGGAGCAATTGGCTCAGCAATAGTTCAATTCTTTAAATTTTACGGTACTTCTGTTACAGCAGTTTGTGGCGGTGAAAACACGGAATTAGCAAAATCATTAGGGGCTGATAAAGTAATTAATTACAAAACGGATGATTTTACTAAAGATAACGAGAGGTATGATTTTGTATTTGATGCTGTTGGTAAAAGCTCATTTGGTACGTGCAAACCACTGTTGAAGAAAAAAGGAATTTACTCTTCTTCAGGGGGACCGAACCTTTTGCCGCTTCTCATTACACCGTTATTAGGTGGCAAAAAGGAAATTTTCTGCCCTCCTAAAAAACTGGAGGCATCTCTGAATTTTATCATGGATCTGGCAGAAAAAGGAAGCTTCCGACCGGTTATTGACAGAACCTACCCAATTGATAAGATAGCTGAGGCATATGAATATGTAGCAACTGGTCAAAAAATTGGTAACGTAATAGTTACAATGGATACTTAACCGTTTGCAGAAAATTTTATTGCTGTGCTATATTTGAATTGGCGTAGGTCACTTTTTTTCTAAAGAATTGAATGTGCTGAAATCACTGATGTTGTGGTGCTAAACTGATGTTGGTGATGCCCTGCACAAAGCCGGGCACAGACACCAAACATCGACGGCTCTTGTATTTATTTGTAATACTTTTATGTTGAAAGTGGAAGACCGATAAAGGCAAATTATATTTATGCCCTTGAGTACACGTGTACGTTATTTTATTTTCTAACCTAAATAATTTTAATGCCGGGAGATTCATTAAACGTCCATATCAATACCAAAGGAGTTGATGCGAATAGTTTTGATGCAATTGTAATTGGCTCCGGAATCAGTGGCGGTTGGGCTGCGAAAGAACTTTGTGAACATGGAGTAAAAACCTTGATACTGGAACGTGGTCGTAATGTGGTGCACAAAAAAGATTATCCTACGGCATTAAAAAGCCCCTGGGAATTTGCACACCGTGGCAGATTGCCATTGGCAATTGAGAGAGACAATCCTATAATAAGCAAGTGTTATGCATTCGATGAAACTGCACAGCATTTTTTTGTAAAAGATAAAGAACATCCTTATGTCCAGGAGAAGCCTTTTGACTGGATACGCGGCTACCAGGTTGGCGGCAAATCGTTGATGTGGGCCCGGGAAACCCAGCGTTGGAGCAGGTTTGAGTTTGAAGCGCCTGCACGTGATGGTTTTGCTGTTGACTGGCCCATACGTTATGATGATCTTGCACCATGGTACTCGCATGTTGAAAGATTTGCAGGCATCAGCGGCAATAAAGATGGCATTGAACATTTACCCGATGGCGAATTTTTACCTCCCTGGGAATTGAATTGTGTGGAGAAAAAAATGCAGGAAAGAGTGAATGCATTTTATAAGGACAGGAAAATGCTGCAGGGCCGTTGCGCAAATCTTACTCAGCCAACAGATTTGCAACTGCAGCAGGGGCGTGGACAATGCCAGGCCCGTAACTTGTGCCAGCGTGGTTGTCCTTTTGGCGGATACTTCAGTTCAAATTCATCAACATTGCCCTGGGCTGAAAAAACAGGCAACCTTACGCTTCGGCCCGACTCGGTAGTTCATTCTATTATTTATGATGAACAAAAAGGGAAAGCCACAGGCGTACGTGTAATTGATGCACATACAAAGCAGTCAACTGAATATTTTGCAAAGATTATTTTTGTAAATGCGGCTTGTTTAAACAGCAATCTTATTTTACTAAATTCAACTTCCGCACGTTTTCCAAACGGTTTGGGAAATGATCATGATATCTTGGGACGATATATTGCCTTTCAGAATTACAGGGGATCGTTAAGCGCAACTATTGACGGTTTCCGGGACGAATATTATTATGGCCGCAGGCCGGTTTCTCCTTTAATGCCAAGTTTCAGAAATGTGTACAAACAGGAAACAGACTTTCTACGTGGCTATCTTGTTTTCTGGGGAGCCTATCGCAATACCGGTAATGAAGCATCCGGCGAAACTATCGGGGCTGCATACAAAGACGCTATGAGTGAAGCGGGTGACTGGGGCGTGTATATGAGTATGCAGGGAGAAGTAATTCCCAAACACGGTAACTATGTACGATTGAGCAAAGACCTGGAAGACGAATGGGGCATGCCACAGTTGGTAACCTCTGTGTCTTATGATGACAATGATGAAAAAATGGTGAAAGATTTTTTAGAGCAAGGTGCTCAAATACTTGAAAAAGCGGGCTGCAAAAATATTGTACCTAACGATAGCAAACAGGCACCGGGACTGGATATTCATGAAATGGGCGGTGCAAGAATGGGGAAAGATCCCGCAACATCAATTCTTAATAAATGGAACCAGGTTCATAGCTGCAAAAATGTTTACGTAACGGATGGAGCTTGCATGACATCAACAGGAAATCAAAACCCATCTCTTACATTTATGGCTCTCACTGCACGTGCGGCAAATCATGCAGTAGATGAATTGAAGAAGAGGAATATTTAAACTACCTTAAAATAAGAGCATATAAGAAGTTCTATGCGCAAGGGTGAGTCCTGTCGGGAGACGCTGCTTCACATAAAGAGCCTTTCCACATTTCATCCGCGGTTCAATGATGTTCAGCATTTACTTTCCATCTTCTGTTTTCTTTTTATTCAACAGGCCGTTCAAAGTATTTTTAATTTTTTGCTCTGTTTTCTTTTTTGTACTGTCGGGACTAACAGTTGCAGAATCTTTGTTTCCCAAAATCTGGCTTTTAATATTTTCTTTTAAATCATTTACTACTTCCTTCTTTATGGAATTTAGTGTATCCTTTACCGTTTGTTTCACAGTGTCGGCTTTTGCTTTTGCAAAATCAGTTGCCTGCTGCTGCATTTCCTTAACGGCATCACCTGCCGTTTCTTTCAGGTCTGTCTTTATAGAAGGGCTGGTAAGAGTGCCGCCGATCCTGAGGGTAAGGTTTACAGTCTCCGAGGGTTTTATCTCAAGTCCCCGGCTGTTTGCCTGCGCAGTCAGGTTATTTATTAAATTGTTTCCCGCAGTGCCAATATATTTTCTCGGCACTTTCATTTCCACGATGTAATCTATTGCTTTATCAAACCCATGCGTGCCGGCCACCTGCATGTCAATATCTTTTACTTTTACATTGAAAGGTTTTACCAATACCCTGCCGTTGGCAAACTCTATATAGGTTTTCACATCTTTTAAAAGCATTGATTTCATTTCATCTATTTGCAATGTAGAAGCAATCTTGTCGAGAGGTAGAAAATTTTGAAGGGTAGCTGCGGTAAGGAAAAAGTTTCCTTTGCCGGCGAGCGTAGCCAGGTCAGGCATCATGGTACCTTTCAGTTTTCCATTCATAGCAAGTTGCGAGCTAACCGTGCCCGTTAGGAACTGGCCGATGGGCATTAATTTTTGAATGGTATTAAATGCCAGGAATGCTTTTTGCACGCTCACTTCTTTTACATCATAACTTAGGGAAATAGCCGGGTTTTTCTTATCTGCTTTTGTTGAATAAGATCCATTGAAAGCGATGGCGCCGTCGAGTGCGTCTGTTTTTACATCTTGAAGCGTAACGGCCTGGTCTTTCAGCACCAGTGTACCATTTACATTATTGTAATTTACTTTATCGTAAGTTACCTGGCTTGCTTTGGCATTTACGGTAAAGTCAATTCCTGAGGGTACTTCGAATGGGGTAGAAGACGCTGTTGTATCGGCTGGCGTATCTGCAGTGGTTCCCATCCATTCATTCAGATTCATTTTATCGGCCGTTACTGACAGGCTGCCGGATAATGGCTGCTGCTGCATCGCATAACCAACCAGGTTATCTAATACTCCTGTAGCTGAAAAATTCGTATGAAGATAATTTCCCTCCAGCTTACTTAATGTTACATTTCTTGGATTAAAGGCAACCTGTGTAGTGGCAATACTTATCCCCGTAGGAAATTCTTTTGATACATATTTTAAATTAGTAAGCCCCGCGGTGCCATTCAGCATGACTTTATCATATTCTTTTTTATCAATGGCAGTTTTATTCCCATTAAATGAAATATCTGCATTGAATATACCGCTGACGGATGTGCCGGAGTCAAGTTGCACAAATTGTTTAATATTATCTAATGTAAATTTTCCCTTTGCCGTTCCTGAAAAATCTATCGAAGACATAGGATGATGAAGCTGTAAAGTAAAATCAAGTGGATCTTTGCCGACCTCAATATGCCCGTCAGTAATGTTAACCGATGTATTATCTGCAATGCCGCCTGTGTTATTAATCTGCACTTTCATATTACCATTCTGCAGTGGTTGAGGAAAAGCAGATGAAGCATAGAGCAGGCTCTTAATATCGAGGAAACCACCGGCGCTGAAATCTCCCTGCTGGCTTTGCAGTGCAGACATATTGCCTTTAGCAAAAGCATCGGCTGAAACCAATCCGCCCAATTTTGTACCGGCTTCTAATTTTATAAATTTAGAAACACTGGCAAGATCAAGTTTTCCTTTTACTACCGCATCAATATATTTATTGGTGAGAGGTTTTTTAAACAACAATTTAAAATCAAAAGGCTCATTGCCCATTTCTATATGACCTTTGGAAATATCTACCACAGTGTTGTCCGTCTGTCCGTCAGCGTTAGTAAGGTGTGCGGCAAGCTGAATATTTTTTACCGGCGTGGGCAGGTCAGGATATTGAAATAATCCGTCTTTTATGTCGAGGTTTACATCGTAGGCAGGCATTTGCTGCGGGCTGTACGTTCCTTTCACAAAACCATTGAACGAGGCACTCCCACTGGTTTTTATTTTCTCAAAGTCTTTTTTATACACAGCAGGTATCAGCGACAGTATATCTTTAAAATCATTGGACGGGGTTTTAAAACTAATGTCCATATTATAGGTACTGTCGTTGGCCAATTGAAAAAAACCTGCTGCATTCAATTTAAGATTGTTCACCTTAATATCTTTCGTATTGAAACTGTATTTATTGGTTTTGGTATCAATAGCGATATCCGCATCAATACCTGTTGCAGCATTTACAAGGTAAGGTATAGATTCGTAAGTAAAACTTGCTGCATCAGCATTTGTTTTGGTGGAAAGCGTAAATAGATCCTCCGTAAAATCGCCGCTGCCTTCGTGGTTCAACCCACTGATCTCAGCGCTCATATCACTGGTTTCATCTTTGTAATATATATAACCGTTAGTTATACTGTACTTCTCGAGGTTCATTTTAAATGCAGAAGCCGTACTATCCGGTGTTGCCGTGGCACTGCTTTCTTTCGTGATATTCCAGTTGGCTCGTCCATCTTTGTTCACAAGCGCATGTATCCTCGGCGATTCAAGAAAAACTCCATATACCTTAATGTCTTTTCCCTTTATAGCGCTCATGAGGTTTACTGAGGCATCAAATGTCTTTGCGGAAATAAGCGTATCATTTGCAAACTCACCCGTACCTGCAACCGACAGGCCTTCAAGAGCGATAGATATTTTTGGAAAATGCCGGAAAAGCGAGAGGTTTACTGCGTTAAAATCAACTTTGGCCGTAAGACTTTTATTGATCTCGTTTTTTACGAGGTTGGTTATTTGTTTTTTAAAAAGAACCGGGATAAGAAATGCGGTTGCAATCAATACTAACAGGATAAGGCCTGTAATCCTGAGTATTTTCTTCAATAGATTTTTCATTGTGGATAATTGGTATAATTCAAATCGCCAAAATTACGATTATCAATCCAAACTGGAAAGGTAATAGTGCGGAGTAATTATACGAAAGATTTAAGTTCGGTAAATACTTCATCATCCCGCTATGTTGCGCCAACCCTTGATTAAAAATGGGGAGCAGTCGGTGATGTTTAAATTGTCTTATGAATAATTCCTGAAATTGAAATAGTAACCTGCAAATTTTTGGTAACTTACTACCACAATTATTTTCACACCCATGAAATTTCTATTGATCGTTATTTTATTTTTCGCAACAACTTCATTGTGTTTTAGCCAACAATTCCAGGAACTCGTTCCGGGCAATACAGGGGTTTACCAGGGAGTGAATACTAACGGTATGATGTTGCTTTCGCAAAGCCAGAAAAATGATGAGAATCGAGCTGATATTCGTGGAAATCCTTTCTGGAACGAAAGCTGGAAAACTGCATTTTTATATACTGACAACCTTAAAATTCTTTTTCCAAAGGTCAAGCTTAACTTATATAAAGATGATGTATATTATACCACAACGGATAGCATTGTTATGATTGCAAAAGAAGGACTGGTAAAAGGAATTACTTTTTTTAGCACTGCGGACACATCAAACATAATCGCAAATTTTGTTTATTTAAAAAATGAAGATGATAAAGAGTATCATTATTACGAAGTGATGAATGCCGGTAAAGCTCAACTGGTAAAGAAATATAATGTTACACTTTTTAAACCGCCATTTGATCCGCTTACAGGCGAGGAAGACTGGCACTATGTAACTAAAGCTATTTACTTCATTTATTTTAACCGGGAGCTTTCATTAATAAAAGGAAATAATAAAGATGCAATACTGTCAATATTGAATTCATCAGGTTCTACAGTCGATTGGCTCAGTAAAAATCACAACAAATTAAAATCTCCGGAGGATATTTTAAACTTTCTTGAATATTATAATACGGTGGAGAATAATCACCAGAAGTAGTTTTAGGTAGAGCCTAAATAATTATTTTGTGGTAAGCACTATAAATTATGATCAAAAAATAATGAGAGACATCCGGGAAATATACAGGGAATTATTACTTCCTTCCGATGACTTAATCGCCGATATCGAAAGATTAGATGGTGATATTATTATCCTTGGAGCTGGCGGTAAAATGGGCCCTGCTTTGGCAAAGCTTGCAAAACTGGCTATAAATAAAGCTGGTGTATATAAAAAAATAATTGCTGTTTCCCGGTTTACAGATGATGATACAAGAGATGAGTTAAACAATGCAGGAATTGAAACCTACAGCGCTGATCTTTTGGAAGATGACCAGTTACAATCATTACCTGAAGTGAAGAATGTACTTTATCTCGCCGGTACAAAATTTGGCACCAGTGGAAACGAATCTTTTACCTGGGCTATGAACAGTTATTTGCCCGGGCGTGTTGCGCAGAAATATAAAAATTCAAATATTGTTGCATTTTCAACAGGGAATGTTTACCATCTCACACCAGTTGATTCCGGTGGTGCAACTGAAAATAGTGTAGCCCATCCCGTTGGTGAATATGCCCAGTCATGTCTTGGAAGGGAAAGACTTTTTGAATATTATGCTAAAAAAAATAATACGCCCGTTTTAATTTTTCGTTTGAACTATGCTAATGATGTTAGTTATGGCGTGTTGTTGGAAATTGCGCAATCTGTAAAGTTCGGTAAGGCTATTGATTTAAGTATGGGCTATGTAAATGTCATCTGGCAGGGCGATGCAAATGAACTGGCGTTAAGATCATTACTCCATTGTGAGGTACCGGCAAAAATTTTGAATGTTACCGGACCGGAAATAGTTTCAATTCGTTGGCTTGCAAATGAATTTGGAAGGATCTTTGAAAAAGAACCGGTATTGATGAATGATGAAGAGTCAACAGCATTATTAAGCAATGCTTCAGAAGCATTTCGTCTTTTTGGTTATCCAAAAGTTTCTCTTAATAAGATGATGGAAGTGATAGCGGAGTGGATAAAACAGGATGGTAAAATATTAAATAAGCCGACACATTTCCAGGAAAGAGAAGGCCAATTTTAATACTATGAAATCAAAAGAGCTACTCCCGGAAATAAATAGTTTATTACAGCAAGGGACAGTGATTCCTGCGCATCCGTTGGCGTTGCAAACCAATCTGAAGATAGATGAAGAACGCCAGCGTATGCTTACACGTTATTATATATCTTCCGGCGCCGGAGGTGTAGCGGTGGGTGTACATACAACGCAATTTGAAATCAGGAATGAAGGAATAGATCTTTTAGAACCGGTATTAAAAATTGCTGCCGAAGAAATTTCTAATGCAAATTAGGAGCGTCCTTTTATAAAAGTAGCGGGCATAGTTGGCTCTACAGATGCGGCATTGAAAGAAGCAGAACTGGCTGTAAAATATGGATATCACCTGGGACTGGTAAGTATGGGAGGTTTGTCATCGTGGTCAGAACGAGATCTTATAAAAAGGGTTGAAAAAATTGCAGAAACTATTCCTGTTTTTGGCTTTTACCTGCAACCTGCGGTAGGAGGGCGAATTTTGAGTTATGAATTTTGGAGAGATTTTGCTGATATTCCAAATGTTCATGCGATAAAAGTGGCTGCCTTTAACAGGTATCAAACATTAGATGTCGTAAGAGCTGTATGCAACTCTGCACGAAAAAATGAAATTGCATTATACACGGGCAATGATGACAATATTATTGCTGATCTCTTAACACCATACCGCTTTTCAATAGATGGAAAGCTGGTGGAAAAAAGATTTGTCGGAGGGTTGTTGGGCCACTGGGCTGTCTGGACAAAAAAAGCAGTTGAGCTTTTTCATGAAATAAAACAATGTATAGAAGAGGGGAATGATTGCACGAAAAGACTCTTGTCTGATGGAATAATTGTTACAGATATGAATGCTGTCATTTTTGATGCGAAAAATTCTTTTCGTGGATGTATTGCAGGTATTCATGAAGTTCTGAGCAGGCAGGGATTATTAAAGGGAATATGGTGTTTAAATCCTTCAGAAAAACTTTCTCCCGGCCAAATGGAAGAGATTGATAGAATCTATGAGCAATATCCTCAATTCACAGATGATGATTTTGTAAAACAGTTTTTGTCCACGCAAACTACTTTGGTTGGCATTAATGATAATATCTAAAGGAGATGTTACACAACGAAATAAAACAATTAGCAAAACAAGTTCACAACAGGGTAATAGAAACGCGTAGGCATTTACACAAAAACCCGGAGTTATCATTTAAGGAATTTGAAACATCGGCTTTCATCAAAAACCGGCTGGATGAAATAGGGATTTCCTGGGAACCAATGGCGAATACCGGTATTGTGGCCATGATAAAGGGAGATCAGCCTTCTGAACAAGTTATTGCTCTGCGTGCGGATATTGATGCCCTTCCGATTAAAGAAACAAATGAGGTAGAGTACATATCTTCAAACAATGGCATTATGCATGCCTGTGGTCATGATGCACACACTGCCTCACTGTTGGGCACAGCCGAAATATTGCAGACTTTGAAAAATAAATTTGGAGGAACAGTGAAATTGATATTTCAACCGGGCGAAGAAAAGCTTCCCGGTGGCGCCAGCCTGATGATCGGCGAAGGTGTTTTAGAAAATCCGGCGCCCACTGCAATATTTGGTCAGCATGTTTCTCCGGTTATTGAGGCTGGAAAAATTGGAATCTGCAAAGGAAAGTTTATGGCATCTATGGATGAAATATTTGTTACGGTTCGGGGTAAAGGCGGACATGGTGCACAGCCACATCAGAATGTGGACCCTGTAATAATTTCCGCTCACATTCTCACCTCATTGCAACAGGTTGTTAGCCGGATGGCTAATCCGGATATCCCATCTGTTTTATCTTTTGGAAAGGTAATAGCGGATGGTGCGATAAATATTATACCGGGGGAAGTTTATATGGAAGGAACCTTTCGCACTGTAGATGAAAACTGGCGAACGGAAGCGCATACACGAATGAAGAAAATGGCAACAGGAATTGCTGAAAGCATGGGGGCAACTTGTGAGTTTACGATTGTTCGCGGTTATCCTTACTTAATAAATAATGAAAATCTTACTGAAAAGGTTAAAACTTTTGCAGAAGAATATCTTGGAAAAGAAAATGTAACTGACACTCCTATCTGGATGGCTTCAGAAGATTTTGCATCGTATTCACAATTGATCAGCGCTTGTTTTTACCTGTTGGGAATAGCAAATAAGCAGAAAGGAATTTCATCTTCTCTTCATACATCTACATTTAATATTGATGAGGAAGCCCTTGCATTAAGCACTGGCCTTATGGCCTATTTAGCTGTTAAGCAACTCGGTAATTAAAGAACGTCAATTTTAATTTTCTTCTTCAATTTGAATGAATATACTCCTGGTATAATTTACGCAACTCATCATTATCTATCTCTCCGTTATGTATAACCAGGCGGTATTGAAGTCGCCATCCTTTTCGGGGTAAAGTAACCGGTGTTCTTCCCGGAAATGGAACATTTTGCATACTTCCTTCTTTTCGCAAGATCCATGGTTGGCTGTCTCCCGGAGCAGGCTCTTTACAAAATACCGCTATACCGCTTTTTGAGAAAGATGCTCCATCAAAAGAGCCGGTAAAGTCCATCCATGCCCCTGCTTCAACTGCGGTTTCTTTTGGAGTTATTATTGATCCTTTAGAAAAGAAAGAAATATCTGCCGGAAGTTTTAGCCTCAAACAAAAACCTCCGTAGCCTTTTGCATCATCTGAACCGCCAAGTTGTAAACTGTCAACGAGCGGCGTTAATAAAATATCAAAATCTATTACACGGTATTTTACTGATGATGCTCTCACTGTGATTGTGGTATTCTCTTTTATAATTCCTGTTAATTTATTATTCTCAAGCATGGATTGCCATATCATTTCCGAATGCAGCGTTATACTTTTTCTCTTATTTTCTATTTTTAATTTTATAGGTTTCCAGTACAGATTTTCATACGTCCATCCGTCTGCGATGCTTTTATTATTTAAAATAAACTGGTGCCATGCCCAAAAAATACCGTGATGGTATGGATGATCCTCCGGAAAATCTTCAGTTAAAACTTTTTCATTTAAGCTATATAATGGATGCACGTAACCGCCTCTTGCATACTTCCCATTTAATGATTTTGGAACCTGCTGGTAAAACAAAATCCTCTTTCCATTCTCTGAGATCTCAATCCCTTCGTGTGTTTTTGCTGTTGTGAAACGTTGTGCAAATGACTGCATTTCTATGGTCAGATTACAAAAAAGAAGGATAAATAGAAATCTTACCGGAATTGATTTTAGTAAAAGCATAGCGTTAAATTATTTTAGTTCACTTTCAAGTCAGAGTGGATAATCTTTATTGTTACATTTGAACATTGATGTTTTGTTTCTATTCAGACAATAAAAAATAACCAATTAATCCCATCATTAAATATTTTCAAATTAATGATAAAAATAAATACTGTCTTAAAGCCTGCTGATCTATCCGGCAAACTAAAAAAATTCTGGGAGCTTTCAGCTGACAAAATTCGATTAATAGAAAAGAATTATGATGCATCAAAAGGTTCACCTGTATTTACCATAAAAGGACATTATACAACAAGAGGATGGACAGAATGGACGCAGGGATTTCAATATGGCTCTGCTATTTTGCAATATGACGCAACGGGTGATAAGTCATTTTTGGAATCAGGGAAAAAGAACACAATAAATAGTATGGCTCTGCACATCAGCCACATTGGAGTGCATGATCATGGCTTTAATATTGTAAGCACTTACGGAAATCTTCTCCGAATAATGCATGAGGAAAAAATCCCTTTCAATGAATGGGAAAAAAACTTTTATGAATTGGCGATTAAAATTTCAGGGGCTATCCAGGCCAGCAGGTGGACAAAAACTAAAAATGGAGGTTTTATTCATTCTTTCAATGGTGCTCATTCACTTTTTGTAGATACCATTCGTTCGTGCCGTGCCTTGTTGCTGAGCCATTCGCTCGGTCACGTTCTCCAGAACGAAGGCGACGAAAAAATAAATTTGTTAGATCGTGCGATTCAACATTTGCAATCGACCGCAAAATATTCTGTTTTCTATGGTGAAGGCCGTGACATATATGATATGTGGGGGCGCACTGCGCATGAAAGTCTTTTCAATGTAAAGGATGGAAATTTTCGTTGTCCTAATTCACAGCAGGGATATTCCGGCTTCACCACCTGGACAAGAGGTCTTGCATGGGCAATGTGTGGATTTGCTGAAGAACTTGAATACTTTGATTCAATGAAAATTGCGACTTCGGAGATTGAATCCCATAAAAATATTTTATCAGTTATGTTAAAGGCGGCAAAAGCTACTTGTGATTTTTACATTGAAAATACTCCCGCTAACGGTGTACCATACTGGGATACGGGAGCACCGGATCTTTATAAGTTGGGCGATTATTTAAATAAGCCTGCCGATCCTTATAATGATTATGAACCTGTAGATAGTTCTGCCGCAGCTATTGCAGCACAGGGGTTGTTGCGGCTTGGCCATTATCTTCAGCAAAAAGGTGAATCGTCAGATGGTAATCGCTATTGGCAGGCAGGCCTTACCGTTATGAATACAATTTTAGATGAACCATATCTCAGCTCAGATCCGAATCATGAGGGGTTATTATTGCATTCGATTTATCATCGTCCTAATGGCTGGGATTATATTCCGGACGGCAGTAAGATTCCAAATGGCGAATCCAGTATGTGGGGCGATTATCATGCACGGGAAGCAAGCCTGTATTTGAAGCGGATAATTAATAACGAAACTTACTATACTTTTTTCAACATCCAATAAATGGAAGAACCTAAAGACCTGTCAAAACTTTGTATCCACACTATTACTACCAAACCGTGGAATATAGAAGAATCAGCAAGAAATTTTTCTAAGGCAGGTGTAAAAGGTATTACTGTATGGCGGGATGCTCTTAATGGAAGAAATATAAAACAAACAGGGCAATTGTTGCGTGAACATGATCTTACAATTGTTTCACTTTGCCGTGGAGGTTTTTTTGCACGTAAAGATTTAAATAAAAGAAAAGCTGCTATTGATGATAATAAAAGAGCTATTGAAGAAGCCGCTAAATTAGGGACCTCAATGATAGTGCTCGTATGCGGCGCCGATCCGTTACAATCTTTAGAAGACTCCAGAAAGCAAATTCATGATGGTATTGCATCTTTGATACCTGATGCATCGGCGGAAGGCATTAAATTAACGATAGAGCCATTGCATCCGATGTATGCTGACACCCGTTCAGCGATCAATACGTTAGCCCAGGCTAATGATATAGCGGAAGCATTAGACTCTCCCTGGGTGGGAATTGCAGTTGATGTATACCATCTCTGGTGGGATTCTTTTTTAGAAAAAGAAATAAGAAGATGTGGAGAAAATGGAAACCTTGCTGCTTTTCATATTTGTGATTGGAAAAATCCAACTACAGATTTATTGCTGGATCGTGGATTAATGGGTGAGGGATGTATTCCTGTTAAAAAAATAAGATCATGGATAGAAGCCACAGGTTTCAATGGATTTAATGAAGTGGAAATTTTTTCCAATGCCTATTGGAACGGAGACCAGTCAGAATTTCTTAATAAAATTATTAAGGCTTATAAGGAAAATTCCTAATGACGTGTACAGATGAAATTTCAATAGAATGAAGGCTTAGACTATAATTGATTGTTATTAACTTCATAGCACAAAGTATTTTTATGTTTTAATAATATTATTTCGGCAAAAACATTCTAATGAAAGAACATAAAGTAGGAATTATTATGAATGGTGTTACCGGGCGGATGGGTACTAACCAACACCTGATGCGGTCCATTGTTGAAATAATAAAACAAGGTGGAGTGAATATTGGTCCCGGTGAAATAATTATACCAGATCCTATATTGGTTGGCCGTGATGAACACAAACTAAAAAAGCTGTGTGAAATATCCGGAATAAAAAAGATGAGCACCGACCTGGATAAAGTTCTTGCTGATCCGGGTAATATTATTTATTTCGATGCACAGACTACGGGAAGGCGGGCAGAAGGAATAAGAAAAGCAGTAGCAGCCGGAAAGCATATTTATTGCGAAAAACCTATCGCTGTCGATACAAAACAGGCAATGGAATTGTACGAGCTCTGTAAAAATGCAGGCGTAAAGCATGGCGTAGTGCAGGATAAGCTCTGGCTTCCCGGAATTATAAAATTAAAAAGGCTGATACAGCAAGGTTTTTTTGGCAGGATACTTTCAGTGAGAGGCGAGTTTGGATATTGGGTATTTGAAGGTGATTCTATTCCGGCTCAAAGACCTTCATGGAATTACCGGAAAGAAGATGATGGAGGAATAATTGTAGATATGCTTTGCCACTGGCGCTACATTCTTGATAATGTTTTTGGAAATGTAAAATCAGTTTCCTGTCTTGGTGCAACTCACATCCCTCAAAGGATAGACGAAAAAGGCAATGCTTATCAATGTACAGCCGACGATGCTGCCTATGCAACTTTCGAATTGGAGGATGGTATTATTGCACATTTTAATTCTTCATGGACGGTGAGAGTGAGGCGTGATGATCTGTTAACCCTCCAGGTTGATGGAACCAAAGGATCTGCAGTTGCGGGTCTGCGTGACTGTTATATTCAGCATTATGGAAATACTCCAAAGCCGGTTTGGAATCCTGACATTGCTCAACCTATTAATTTCTTTGAAGGCTGGGCAAAAGTGCCGGACCACGAAAATTATGATAATGCCTTTAAGGTAGAATGGGAGCTGTTTTTAAAACATGTAGTTAATAATGATCCTTTTCCATGGGATCTTTTAGAAGGAGTTAAAGGTGTACAACTCGCTGAGAAAGGTATGGAAAGCTGGAGTAAAAGATGTTGGGTACATATTCCTGGAATTTAAATTAGCAGGACAATGAAAAGAGTAGCATTAATTACGGGAGGCAGCAGGGGCATTGGTTTTGGCATTGCGACAAAACTTGCATCAATTGGATTTGATCTGGCGATTAATGGGGTCCGGGATGAGAATGAAGTCGAAGAAACACTTAAGAAATTGAAAGAAATTGGCAATGATGTAATCTATTGCCGAGGTAACACGTCTTCATCAAATGACAGGGACAGTGTTGTTTCTAAAGTGAAAGAATATTATGGAAGACTTCATGTCCTGGTAAATAACGCGGGAATACCACCAAGGGAAAGAAAGGATATTCTTGAAGCAACTGAAGAAAGTTTTGATCAAGTGATCTCCGTTAATTTGAAAGGCAGTTATTTCCTGACGCAAAAAGTTGCAAACTGGATGATTGATCAAAAGAAAAATGAAAAAGAATTTAGATGTTGCATTATTAATATTTCTTCCATCTCTGCGACCGTTGTGTCTGTAAACCGCGGAGAATACTGTATTTCAAAAGCTGGCCTGAGCATGGCAACGCAATTATTTGCTGTAAGATTGGGTGAATTTAATATTCCTGTTTATGAAGTAAGACCCGGAGTCATTTATACAGATATGACAGCAGGTGTGAAGGATAAATACGACAAGCTTATTGAAGAAGGCTTGTGTGTGCAACAACGATGGGGCTTACCCGAAGACATTGGAAAAGCGGTGGCATCGTTGGTGAATGGTGATCTTCCATACTCAACGGGGCAAGTGATTATGGTGGATGGGGGATTGACGATTCCAAGATTGTGATAAAAACAGTTTTTTAATAATTATAGATAATGAAAAAAAGAATACTCTTCCTTCTGACCGCGTCCCTGATTTCAATGTACCTGGCAAACTGTAATTCCGGGGAGAATACTGCTGCTAATTCTATCTCCACTGATCCCGTTGTAATTGAGAAAGGAAAAAATATTTTCGTTGAAAGATGCTCCAGTTGCCACAATTTCAAACTGGACGGCATCGGCCCTCAACTGGGAGGAGTTACGTCTCTGAATTCTGCTGAATGGATAAAAAATTTTATCAGCAATCCAAAACAAATGATAGAATCCGGGGACACTACGGCACAGAAACTTATAAAACAATATAAGTTAGTGATGCCTTCATTTGAAAACTTACCCGATTCAGATATCAATGCTGTAATAGCGTATATAGATATCCAGAAAGTACATGAAAGACCTCCTGTAGCCATAGATACAAATGACATAAAGAATCCAATCCCGGATTCTATTACCACATCAGGGCTGGTTGTGAATCTTGATTCGGTAACACGAATACCTGCATCTTCAGACCAGGCGCCCCTTGCAAGAATTACTAAACTTGATTACCAGCCAAATACTGGTGATATTTTTATTCTTGATCTGCGGGGTCAATTATATAAACTACAAAATGGCGGGCCGAAAGTTTATATGGACATGGCCGCATTAAGACCAAAATTTGTTAATCAGCCGGGACTGGCTACCGGCTTTGGAAGTTTTGCCTTCCATCCTGAATTTGCTAGGAAGGGCCTTCTTTATACAACACATACGGAACCACCGGGATCCGGTAAAGCTGATTTCGGTTATGCAGATTCTATTCCGGTTGTATTGCAATGGGTATTGACCGAATGGAAAACAGATCCGGGAGCTTTTCCATTTTCCGGCCAGGGCCGCGAAATTCTTCGCGTGGATATGCCCAGCGCAATTCATGGAGTCCAGGAAATTACTTTTGACCGTCTTGCAAAACCCGGCGATAATGATTACGGGCTATTATATGTAGGAATAGGAGATGGAGGCAGTTCAGAAATCGGCTACCCGTTGACGTCAGAAAACCCGAATGGGATTTGGGGAAGTATTATACGAATAGATCCGTCAGGACATAATAGTAAGAACGGCCAATATGGAATTCCGCCCAACAACCCCTTTGCTCAGAAAGATTCAGATAAATATGTCAGGGAAATCTATGCATATGGTTTTAGAAATCCTCATAGGATCAGTTGGAGTAAATCCGGGCAGATGATAGCTGTGAATATCGGACAAACAAATATTGAGTCTGTAAACCTGGTATTGCCTGGCCACTTTTATGGCTGGCCTTTAAGAGAGGGTACTTTCACTGAGCGTTTTTTTAACGAAACCGGAAAAATATATCCTTTGCCCCCCAACGATTCTATATACCATATTACTTACCCCGTAGCGCAATTCGATCATGATGAAGGAACGGCAATTTGTGGGGGATTTGAATACCGTGGAAATAGTATACCCGAACTCAAAGGCAAATTTCTTTTTGGAGATATTGCTTCAGGAAAATTGTTCTTTGTAAACATGAAAGATCTGCAGCCAGGTAAGCAGGCTACAATAAAAAAATGGAATATTACATATAAAGGACAAGCGACAACTCTTGTTAAACTCAGCGGAAATAATCGCGTGGAAATGCGATTTGGTATGGATAGCAAAGGTGAATTGTATATTCTTACAAAGGCCGATGGAAAAGTTTATAAGCTGGTGGCAGCTACAATGAAGTCTTAATTTTTTTATCAGAAATATCAATTGATCTTCTTAAAATCAGAAAATAATTTTTAATGAATGAACGCTCTTCTGCATTGCCCGATTCATCTTCCAATTCTATCATAAGCCAGCTTTCAAAAATTCCCGTATTAGTTGCCGCATTAGGCTACATGGTTGATATGTATGACCTTTTTCTTTTCAGCATCGTCCGTGTTCCAAGCCTCAAGTCATTAAACCTTTCTGGTGATAGTATTTTGAAAGATGGTCTCATGCTGCTTAACCTGCAAATGGCAGGTTTGCTTATTGGTGGAATAGTTTGGGGTATTTTGGGTGATAAAAAAGGAAGACTTTCCGTTTTGTTTGGATCAATTTTAATTTATTCATTAGCAAATATTGCCAACGGCTTTGTTACTAACGTTAACCAATACGCGATATTACGATTTATTGCAGGATTTGGTCTTGCCGGGGAATTAGGTGCAGGTATTACACTCGTTACGGAAATTTTAAATAAAAAAATTCGCGGCTACGGGACAACGCTGGTAGCCACTATGGGCGTCTTTGGAGCTTTGCTCGCCTATGTTATTGCCAATTTGTTTGATTGGCGGGCGTCTTATATTATTGGCGGATGTTTGGGATTGGTTCTTATGATTTCACGAATAAAAGTTTTTGAATCAGGCATCTTTATGAAGCTGAAAGAGAAACATGTGAAACGAGGACAAATTTTAATGTTGTTCAATAATAAAAGAAGGTTGCTCAAATATGTAACCAGCATTATTATCGGTATGCCTATCTGGTTTGTAACTGGCATTCTCATTACATTCTCTCCTGAATTCGGACATGCTATGGGGTTAGATCAGCCTGTTGATGCAGGTAAGGCAGTGCTTTTCACCTTTGGTGCCCAGGTTGCGGGGAATATCGTAAGCGGTTCACTGAGTCAATATCTTCAGAGCAGGAAAAAAGTAATTCTTTTATTCATGTTGCTTTCGCTTCTTTTTGTCCTGATCATGTTACTCTTCCCGGTCCGGCATATAACTTTATTTTATGTATTGTGCGCCTGTCTTGGTTTTTGCAGCGGCTACTGGACACTTTTTATTACAGTGGCTGCGGAACTTTTTGGCTCTAACCTCAGAGCTACGGTTGCTACCACTGTTCCCAATTTTGTCAGGGGAACTATCATACCTTTAACTGCTCTTTTTGTATTAATGAAAAATTTTACAGGTGTTCTTCAGAGCGCTTTGGTTGTTGGAGTCATCACATATGCAATTGCCCTCCTGGCTCTTTTTTACCTGGAAGAGACATTTAAAAAAGATTTGAATTATACAGAAAGTAGCTAAATGAAAAAGGCTGCATTTATAATACGCGAAATGCATCCGGGAGATATTACCGGGGCAATGAAATTGTCAACTGCGGAAGGATGGAATCAAACAGCAGATGACTGGAAGTTTTTAATAGAAAATCCCAAAAACACATGCATTGTTGCCGAAGATTCGGACAGGCTTATTGGAACAACGACTGCCGTTAATTATTCAGACCGGGCAGCCTGGATTGGAATGGTACTGGTGGATAAAGAATTTCGGGGACAGGGAGTAAGCAGATCTCTTCTTACAGATATTTTAAAGAAATTGTCCTCATTCAAAT
Organism: uncultured Chitinophagaceae bacterium; assembly: GCA_963798665.1. Lineage (GTDB taxonomy): Bacteria > Bacteroidota > Bacteroidia > Chitinophagales > Chitinophagaceae > Ginsengibacter. The sequence goes on from CAWCUN010000009.1 coordinate 614,685, forward strand.
CTGTTAAGCTGGATGCAACGCCGGCGGGACGGGGTGTTTATAAAAAATTTGGCTTTAAGGATGAATTTGAAATTGTCAGAATGACAAATTTATCAATCGCAAATTTATCGGTACAAAATGATGAGAAGATTTTTCCTGAACGCATTGAACTAAAACATTTAAGTAAGATTATTGATTTTGATGAAAATATTTTTGGTGTAAGCAGACCATCGCTTATTAAATACATGCTGTCGCGATATCCACAAAAGGCATGGATGATTAAAACAAATAATTTGATTACAGGGATGTTACTGGGAAGAGCGGGCAACAAATTTCATCACATAGGACCTGTTTTAGCTTCAAATATTAATAATGCGAAATGCCTTATTGAAACAGCTCTCAAAGAATTAAAATATCAACCTGTTCTTGTAGATGTATTGTCTGATAAAAACGAACTCATAACTTGGTTGAATACGAATGGCTTTACAGCACAGCGAAAATTTGTAAGAATGTATAAAGGTGAAAATTTATTTCCGGGAAATAACGGAAATCAATATCTGATTTGCGGGCCTGAGTTTGGGTAAATTTTTTTGGAAGAAATAATTCATAAAGTGGCATACTGTTTCATCTTTCGAACGGAATATTTGCATGCAAGAAAAATATGTAAATTTAAGAATGCAAAAGAGTATTTTGTTTTTTCTCCCGGCGATGTGCTTAATACAATGTGGGACTGCAGATAGATCCACAGACAATAAATCGGGCGAATTCTCAACTGAGCTTGTAAATTTTGTTCCTTATAAAAATAACCCCGTCTTTTCTGCAACAGGTAAGGCAACGTGGGATAATCAAATTCGCGAGAGAGGTTATATACTTAAAGAAAATAATGAATGGTATCTCTGGTACACTGGGTATACAGACATTAATGACACCAAATACCTGGGATATGCTACATCGTCAGATGGGATTTCATGGACCCGTCACCAGGCAAATCCAATTTATACTGGCGGTTGGGTTGAAGATATGTGCGTACTAAAAGACAATGGAACATATTACATGTTTGCCGAAGGTAGAGGCGATACTGCACACTGGCTTACGTCAAATGATCGTATTCATTGGACAGAAAAAGGGAATCTTGATATTCGCCGAGGCAATGGTGAGCCAATTGAAGCAGGGCCGTATGGAACTCCCACTGTTATGAAAGAAGATGGAAAGTGGTACCTTTTTTATGAACGAAATGATTCAGCAATTTGGCTGGCCACGTCTCCGGATCTTAAAACCTGGACTAACGTTCAGGATGAGCCGGTGTTAGACAGAGGGCCGGAAAACTATGATAAGTATGGTGTTGCCATGAACCAGGTGATTAAGTATAAAGGACTTTATTATGGCTACTACCATGCAACAGCGTTCGCAGATTGGCATGAATGGTCCACCAATGTGGCTGTGTCAAAAGATCTTATCCATTGGAAAAAATATCAAAATAATCCAATCATTGACAATAATAAATCAAGCGGTATTTTAGTAAATGATGGTAAGCGTTACCGGCTTTATACCATGCACCCCGAAGTAAATTTGTACTTTCCGGTTAAGGATAGCGTTCAATAGCTTTGCAAAAAAACTGATTAGGATTTTTTTTACTTCTTATTATTCAGGCAAAGCAAACGCGACGTAGTAGTCGCCCGCTTTTGTAAGTTGCCGCCCTCCTCCTGCAGCAGCAATCACCACATACTGTTTTCCATCAACCTGGTAAGTGGAAGGTGTAGCATAACCCCCGAATGGCAGTTGATACTCCCAAAGTATTTTTCCTGAAGTCTTATCTATGGCTCTGAATTTTTCATCCTGCGAAGCGCCGATAAAAATCAATCCTCCTGCCGTAACAATTCCGCCGCCAAATAATTGTGTTCCTGTATTCCCTTTCCCCTTCGCAGCCAGTTCAGGATACTCTCCTAATGGAATCTTCCAAACCAAATCGCCTGTATTCAGATCAACTGCGTTCAATGTACCCCATGGTGGTTTTACTCCGGGGTATCCGTCCTCGTCTTTCAACTGGGTATATCCTTTCAGGCGGTACCTTTTTCTTTGGTTTTTATTGTTTATGGCAATGTCATCGGTCTTTGAACCCTGGTAAAGCCTCCTGTCTTTTATTTTAAATAGAAACGCGGTAATGGCATCCTTATCTTCGGCGGGTAATGAATTGAAGGATGGCATCATGCCTCTTGGCTTTTGCAAAATACTTTCAAGATCAGCAGGCTTAATCCTTTGCTCAATATTTACAAGAGGTGGAAATTGCTTATTTCCATTCAGGTCATTGCCATGACAGGCAGCACAATTTCTTTCATATAATATCTTCCCTGCTTTTAACATGGGCATGCCCGTTAGTTGCTCGTACGCTTCTTCCTTGAGTTCTTCCAACTGAACGATATTCGGAATTTCATTTATTCCAACATACAGGATTCCTGTTTTATTGTCCACACAGGCGCCACTCCATTCTCCACCTCCTCTTAATCCCGGCATTGCAATTACGCCCTGGGTTGAAGGCGGGAGATAAATATTTCCCCATGAATATTTTTTCACCTCATTCAAAATATAATTGTGGGCTTCGGGCGAAATATCGGTTATCATGCTTTCATCAAAGCTTTGCCGGCATAGAGGAAATGGCTTCGCGGGAAAAGGTTGTGTAGGCCAGCTTTGTTCATCCTGCATGACAGAAGCAGCAACCGGCTTTTCTTCTATTGGAAACACCGGTTCACCGGTTTCCCTGTTGAACAAAAAAACAAATCCCTGTTTGGTTATCTGGGCTACAGCATCTACAGTTTTGCCATCTTTCTTTATGGTTACCAAATTTGGCGGCGATGGTAAGTCGTAGTCCCACAGATCATGATGCGAGATTTGATAATGCCATACCAGTTTTCCGGTTGACGCATTTAAAGCAATTACAGAATTACCAAACAGGTTCTGGCCAGGTCTTTCACCGCCATGAAAATCGAAAGCCGGAGCGCCGGTGGCAGCAAATACAATTCCTCTCTTATTGTCCAGGCTTAATCCTGACCAGGCGTTACAACCCCCTGCGGTTTTATAGGCGTCTTTTGGCCAGGTATCATGTCCAAATTCTGCCGGTTGAGGAATAGTGTGGAAGATCCATTTCATTTTTCCCGTACGAACATCATAAGCACGGATATGGCCAGGTGAACCATCATAATTTTCACTCACAGAAGAACCGCATATTATTAGGTCTTTATAAATAATTCCCGGCGATGTATTTCCAACATCCTCGTGATGTTCTATTCCATCACTGGGTCGTAAGTCTTTATTAAGATCAACATAGCCGCTATCTCCAAAATTCATTATCTGTTTTCCTGTCTTTGCATTGAGTGCAATTAATTTATTGGCAGCGCACAAAAAAATTCTTTGCTCATCGCCACTTTCCCACCAGGTAAGACCCCGTCCAACACCTGCATCTTTGCTATTTTTTTCAAAAGGGTTAAAGACCCAAATTTCTTTGCCGGTTTTCGCATCAAGGGCAAATGCTTTTAACCTTGGAGAGATAGCGTATAAAATATTATTGATGATGATCGGGTTACATTCCAGGTTATTAAAATCGGATCTATCACCGGTTCGATATGTCCATGCAACTTTTAAATGAGATACATTTTGCGGAGTGATCTGGGCCAGTTCAGAATAGGCATTGCTGCCGTTATCCCCGCGGTAAACTCTCCAGGTGGAAAATTCAGAGTTTTTCTCCCGGCAGGATGCAAGCAAAATTAAAATTGTAAAAACAGGAACAACAAATTTTAAATAGCCTGGAGAAGAGTTTGTGCATTTTGTAATTTTTCCAGTGCAGAATTAATGTGCATTTGATAATAAACGAATTTATTATTTTCTTCTAAATGAAGATCTGAATAATTTGATTGAGATATGAATACTCGTTGAAGAAATAAAAATTATTTTAGCAGATCAATTACCACTTACTTTTTAAGAAGGTTTTTCGAATCAGAAAAAAGATTTTTTTATTTTCTAATATAGATCCATGAAGTCAAAGATTGCTGTCTTATTTTTTATTTTGTTTATTACAAACTTTGTTAGTAGCCAAACAAAATCGACTATTGAAAAGCCTGATTCAATTGCAACTCATAAAGTTAGGCTGGACCAGGACTCCAAACTTATTTCATGGATAACTCCTCAATCAAAAGCCTATAGTGTTTTTCTTCAGCAACGCTGGAACTTTATTAAAACCAGTGTTCCAAACAGCCCGGGGCCTGCTCCGCGATCTGATCATCCGCAATACTATTTTTATTGTGCCTATCATATGAAAGATGGCCACCTGCAGCCCGATACATGGATGAATGATATTGGTGAACGGATTCCCAATTGGTTTGAATCTGCACGATTGTACTATGCTTATACAGGGGATATTTCTGTAATGAAAATTGTAAAGGAACTTATTGATTATACTCTTGAGCATGGTACTACACCGTCAACATTTGCATGGCCCAATTTTCCTTATACTACTACTAACGCCGGCGATACAATCTTTCGCGGCTTTACTTCCGCCGGAAGATTTGTTTTACACGAAACACAGGTAGACCATGCCGGCGATATAGGATTGACGTATTATCGTCTTTATCAATTTACCGGTGATGAAAAATATAAGACTGCTGCAATTAATGTTGCCAATACACTGGCTGAAAAAGCAAGAACCGGAACTGCAAAGAAATCCGTGTGGCCGTACAGGGTAGTAATGAATACAGGCGAAATAAAAGCGGAATATGGAGCAAACTGGATCGGCTGTTATGCACTGCTGGATAATCTTGTGAAAGCAAACATCGGGAGAGTGAATGCCTACAAATCTGCAATGAAAAAGGCCAAAGATTTTATACTCGAATTTCCCACGAAAACCGGCTATTGGACCGACGGGCATACCGATACAGATATTGACAGTTATACTTACAGGAGTAATATGAGTGCAAGTAACACTACGCTTTATATGCTGGATCATCCGGAATTCGATACTGCATGGAAGAAAGATGTACCCAAACTTATAAAGTGGACTGAAGAATACTTTATTAAGCGTAGTGTTCCCGGTGAACCATCAAATCAATGGGGAGCGAACATCGTCGGCGAGCAGGATTCTTTTTTGTATAAAATGGATTATCAAACTGCCCGATACGCTGCTGAATGTGCAAAGTGGTACAAAGTTTCCGGCAATAAAGCCTTTAAAGAAAAAGCGTACCGTTCATTGAATTGGGTTACATATTGCAATGATGAAAATGGTCTTGCCTTTGAAAGCCCCGTTAGTAAAGGAATTGCCAGTTGGTGGTCTGATTGTTATGGAGAAGCGCCAAGAATGTTTTATCATGCATTGGCAGCAGTTCCCGAGTGGGCGCCGCCTGGAGAAAACCACATTTTATACTCTGAGGGCGTTTTAAAAAATGTAGTCTATGACGATAAAAAAATTCAATACGATGCTGCAGGTGACAATGGAACTGAATATCTCAGGCTGTCATTCAAACCAAAAAGAATTACTTTAAATGGACGCACCATTGGATTGACAGGCGATACTAACGGCCAGGGATACATTATAAATAGCCTGGGTAAAGGTGATTATGCCATTACCATAAAACGAAAGAATAAAGGAACCATAATTATCTCGGGATTATAAATGCTTGTTAGGAGTTTTACTCGCAGGGTTCATGTAACTTAAGTTTAATGAAAAAAATTATTTTATTAATAACGGTTGTTGCGTGCATCTACTTTTTGCCACTGCATTCCATCGGGCAAACATCAAATAGTAAGACAATCAATTTGGAAATTGATGGCTCAAAGCGTCTTCAGCAATTCGATGGCATAGGTGTTAATGCAAATACCCGTAGTTGGAATGGAAAAGAACTTGAGCCGGCATTAAACTTATTGCTGGATTCGCTGCATGCAAATATCTGGAGAGTGATCGTAGAAACCGTGGAAAAATGGGAAGATGTAAATGATAATAATGATCCGTTTACTTTCAATTGGGAGTATTATAACAAGCTGTACGAAACGCCTAAATTTCAAAAAGCATGGGATATGATTTCTTATCTGAATTCTCATGGAATTACAGATAACCTGATGATCAATTTTATGGGCCCCGTTCCTGCATGGATGGGTAAAAAAACAATTACGCCGGGACTCGAAGACGAGTATGTTGAGATGATAGTCTCTTTTTTTTATTATGCAAAAAACAATCGTCATCTCAGCTTTGGACTCGTGTCTCCAACGAATGAATCTGACTGGCACAATGAAGGCCCTGAATTAGATGAAAAGCAATATGCTCTTGTACTCCGAAAATTAATTGATAGAATGGAGGCGTTGGGAATGGGCGATGTGAGGTATGTAGCGCCTGATCCTGCAAGCATGGAGAATGGTATCAGGAGATATATTCCGGAGTTGATGAAGGACCCTGTGATCATGTCTAAGATTGCTCATATAGGTTTACACAGCTATGGAGGATATTATGCGAACGCAGATTCCGCAATTAAGAATTCATCTTATCCAAATGCTGACTTTTGGATAACTGAATGGAATGCCTGGCGTGATGGATTGGATGATGGAAAGATCGGGGTGTACGATTATACAATTTGCCGCTGAGTCAGTAGATTATTTGTTAGATCTTTTGAAACATGGTGCTGGTGCAGCTCTTGCATGGGAAGGGTATGATAGTTATTATGAGCATCATGCTCCAAGCTTATTTAGTTATTGGGGCATTTTAGGATTCGATCCAAAAACAAAAACTTATTCCCCGCGAAAACATTTCTATGCAATTCAGCAGGTTTCAAAATTCATTTCACCCGGTTCCTGGCAATTATCTCCTTTTCAGAAAAAATCGATAGCCTTGATGTTGTAGCCTTCGGGGATTCTGCATCAAACAATATAACAATTGTTGGTATTAATAAAAGTGGTAGCACGAATTACGATTAATGGTGATTTGAAAAATCTTCCTCCCGTTAATCATTTCGAAATGTATCATTACCAATAGCAATGAAAATTTGAAAAAAGATGCAGATATAAATGTGTCGGGCAAATTCTTTCTCTTTCAATGTTCCTGCAAAAACAATATTTACTTTAAAAAGCACTGGAGAAAAAAATATTACTAACGCTCACGCACAACCTGAACCGGCTGGTTGGTATGCGGGCGATATTCATGTGCACCGGAATTGTGGCGACGGTACTATATTATTGTCTTATGAAAAACTTGTTGAAATGATGGAACCCAATGACCTCTCCGTAATTTCTGTCCTTGCGGATATGGGTAATGGAGAAGTAAAAGTCAGTGAAGGACGACTTACCAAAAGTTAATGGGAAAAATTCACCGCTGTCAAAAGATAATCGCATTATACATTGGGATACTGAATGGCATTGGGATGCGACTTATTCCAACTTCAGTAACCAGGCACTTGGAGGGCACCTTGTGTTATTAGGACTCAATAACGCTCATCAGATATGGGACGAGTCGCCTTATAAAATATTGACATGGGCTGATCAGCAGCATGCGGTAAAAGGCTTTGCGCATATGGAATATCTTAATGATAAAATCCAGGATACATTAAACTGTTGCATCCCCGTTGACTACCCGGTAGAAGCGGCTTTGGGCACAATCGACTTTATATCGGAAGATGTGTATGGAGTTAATTCGCCTAATAATGGAAATTACAACAGCGAAGCAGTCATCGATGCTTATTACAAATTGCTGAATTGTGGATTTAAAATCAGCCTCGCCGCGGGAACGGATTATCCGTGTAATGATAATGAACCCTTGGGAAAATTATTAACTTATGTAAAAGTGAAAGATCAATTGACATATCACAAATGGATACAGGGAATAAAAAAGGGAAACACGGTTGTTTCAAGAAATGGACATAATGAATTTATCGATATGAAGATAAATGGAAAGTATGGGCCCGGAGATGAAATAAAATTCAATAATAAAGGAACTGTTGATATTGAAATTAGATGGACAACATTGAAAGAATTAACGGGTAAAATTGAACTCGTATCTAATGGAAAAGTGGTGGCGGCTAAGGAAGGAACTGTAAAACCCGGTGAACCATTGATATTAAAAACAGCCCTGCCGGTTACTGAAAGTAGGTGGTTTTGTGCAAGGCGCATGGATTCAAAAGAACATGAATCTCATACCGGCGCCGCATATGTAACTGTCAATAACAAACCGGTGCGTGCCAGTGCCAAAGATGCTCAGTTTTTTGTAGCATGGATCGATAATATTTTGAAAAATATTGCGCCTTCGGGAAAATGGAACCGCTATTTTACCCATGATCTTAACGTCGTAGAACAGCGTTATATTAAGGCCAGGAATATTTACAAAAAGATTGCATCGGAAGCGAATAATAATTAAAAAGAATATGAAGCATCTCATTAAAATCTCTTTGTTTTTATTACCCATTGCTATTTTCTTTTTTTCAAAAAATGCGGAAGCTGCGGAGAGGCGAAATCCTCCCATTCTCATACTTGGTTCGCCAGGCCATTTTGATTTATATACCGGAGAAATTTTAAAAACAGAAGGATTCAACGAGTTTGAAACAGACTCAATTACCGATGGTGATTTATCATTGAAACATTTAAGAACATTTGATATTATTATCTTAACTGAAACGTGTCTTTAACCGAACAGCAGGAAAAAATTATTACATCATATGTTAAAGAAGGCGGAAATCTTATTGCCTTCAGACCTTCTGAAAAAATTGCAGAAATTTTTGGGTTGAAAAAGAAAGAAGGAACGCTTGATGAAGGCTATGTTTCGATAGATACAAATTCGGGAATTGGAAAGGGATTGATAAATGAATCTTTGCAATACCACGGCACAGCCGACTTGTATCAATTACAGATGGGGAAAAGAATCGCTTCACTAATTAACCCATACAGGTCCTCCATGACCGGTTATCCTTCTGTAGTCATGAATAACTATGGTCATGGGCATGCAATAGCATTTACTTATAACCTTCCTGAAAGTATTGCATTTACACGCCAGGGAAATTATCATTTCGCCGGCCTTGAAAAGGATGGGATTGACGGGATACGTGCAATGGATTTGTTTACCGACGGATGGGTGGATACAACAAAAAATACCATCAACCAGGCTGATGAACAGATGCGGTTGTTGTCGCATTGTGTTGAAAAATTAAGCAGCTATACAAAGCCGTTACCCCGCTTCTGGTATTTCCCCGATAACTTAAAATGTCTTGTAACACTAACGAATGATGGGGAAGATTCTAAAGAAGCAGAGTTTGAGCCACAGTTTGAAGACGTTGATTCAGCCGGGGCAAAAATGGTGCTTTATATCAAGGAAACGGATTTGGTTTCCCGGGAATGGGTAAATAAATGGAAGAATCGCGGATTTGAAATAGCAGCTCATTATGACGACACCAGGCAGGCTTCAAATCCTGATTGGAGAAATATGGATAGTGTGATCAATCGTTTAAATTTTAAGATGAAAAATAAATATGGAATAACCAATATTCAAACTGTAGTCAATCACTGGTTTGTTTGGTGCGGTAAAGATTCCAACGGCGTAAATGATTTTACAGCACAGGCAAAGTTAGAATCTGATCACGAAATAGGAATGGACATCAACTATGCGCATTATGATAATAATTCCAACCAGGGGCATTTTTTAGGGGCAATGGGAACCATGCAGGGCAACTTCACGGGAAGCGGACTGGTAATGAAATTCGCCGATCAACAGGGAAAATTAGTGAATATCTACCAGCACCTGAATAATGTATACGATCAGCAATACATGGAACATAAAGACCCCGATGGATTTTACAATTGCTTTAAAGGTTTAATGGACCGGAGCCTGGATGATGAAGTATATTCTTATATTTCTGTCAAAGCACATAACAATGAATATTATTTTTCAAAAATTCCTTTGTTACATCTGTTGGACTATGCAAAGGAGAGAGGAATTCAGGTATGGGCGCCTTCAAAACTATTTGAGTTTTTAAGAGCAAAAGATGAGGCAACATTTAATAATATAGAATGGGAAGCCAATAAAAAATTATCCTTTAATATAAAATCTGCATTTACCCATAACAGTCAGCTTACATGTATGATTCCATATTTATACAACGGGAAAAAAATATATGAAATAACTATTAATGGAAAAAAGCAGTTCAGTTCCATTAAATATGTAAAGGGATTCGCCTATACATTCTTAGCCATAAAGCCTGGAACTGATTACAGGATCGCAGTATACTACTCCAATTGAGATACCTTTCGAAAGTACCTGAATTCCATTATTTACAGTAAACAAAAAAATTATTTAATTGCCTGCCTGTTAAGTAAACCCTCTGCATTTTCATGGTATATTTTTCTAAGCACTTCATCAGGCAGCGAAAGTCCATTTAATGGCCAATGATAATTAAAGAGCTTTTGTGCATAGAAATGTTCATCGGCAGTTTCAAGAATACGGAACGTTGTTTTATACATTTCATACCCCATCCCCATATCGGTGCCATATACAATCCTGTTTGCATATTTTGTGATAAATGAATGTACAAACCTGGGAATGGGTGCAAGTTCTCCATAGCGGGCAGCGATGTCTGCGTACAGATTAGGATAGCTATCAAATAACTTTGCCAGCCTGGTAAGGTCTGAACAGCAATTAGCAAGATGACATGCTATGAAAATGGTTTTTGGATTTTCCTTTACGGCATGTTCAAGGGTTGCGATTAATTGATCATGATCAAGAATCCCTTTTTTACTCATATCCACTTTCCATTGTGCTGCGTTCATTAATCCATCGTTGGTCGAGTCTGCTTTTTCATACATCCAGGCGTCTTCGGCCACATGAATGCTTACCGGCATATGCAATTCCGCACACTTTTGAAGTAACGGTTTCATTCGTGGATCATCAATATGCAAACCCCAACCTTTCACCGGGGTGGAATAATATTCCCCCAATCCCTTATCGCCCAATTCACCAACACCCCTGGCTCCTTTTTTATAGCATCTTTCCAACTCTGCAACAGCATGCTGTTCCCAGCCGGGTTTATCATATCCGGTATAATCAAAGCCGCACCAGACCTGGAACCTGTCTTTAAACGGTGCATATCTTGCAACAGCGGAATCAAATCTTGCACCGGTTGCATAGGTAAGAATAATCGATTTTGAGATACCTGCCTCATTCATTGTTTTTATCCATTCCCTCACGTCTGCATCTGTTTTTGGATAATCATGCGAATGCATATCTATCACCGGATATTTTGCTTTTGCTACTTCTGTTTCAGGAATTTTATAAATTGAAACCGGGTGATAATCTTTTAACTTCAGGCTATTTACATCCTGGCAAAAACAAAGAGAAATGTTTAATAGCAATGCAAATAAAATAACAGGATAAACAAAAAACTTTTTCATGTTTATTGACATTTAGTTTTTTCAGTTTCTTCACCTCTTTTAAAAACTATTTTTCCTTTTACCATCGTCATTTGAATGTTGATGTTAGTATCAAAAATTACTACATCAGCATCTTTGCCTGCAACCAATGAACCTTTCTTGTCAGTTATTTTTAAAATTCGTGCAGGCGTAACAGTTATCATCTTTATAGCTTCAATTAAAGGAACGTCTGCCATTGTGATCATCGTTCTTACCAGCCGATCTGCTGTTGCAACACTTCCGGCAAAAGAACTGCGGTCAGGCAACTTTGCAACATTATCTTCCACAATTACTTTCAAACCGTTGTGCAAACTGCCAAGTATGCTTTCTCCCGGCGGCATTCCTGCTGCACGCATCGCATCGGTAATTAATGCAGTTCTGTCTGCGCCTTTTATTTTATAAACCAATTTCAATAAAGGTGGCGGCAGGTGAATTCCATCGGCAATAATTTCAACATCCATTTCGTCAATGATATAAGCGCTTTCAATTACACCCGCATAGCGAAAGGCATTTTTTCTTGTAACGCCTGACATGCCCGAATATAAATGAGTTGCAAGTGAATATCCATTTTCAAATGCTTCCAACACTTCTTCATAAATAGCATCTGTATGAGCAACTGCGGCTAATACATTTTTTGATTGTAAGTATTTTCCAAATTCAATCGCTCCCTTTAACTCAGGGGCAGCGCTCCACCTTTTGATGCTGGAAAACCTTGACAAAATATCTTTGTATTCTGCCGGGTCGGGGTCTCTTATGTATTTTGGATCCTGCGCTCCACGCTGATTCATGGCAAAGTAGGGACCTTCCAGGTGCATTCCGAGAAACTGTGCACCGTTTGTATTTTTTTGATTGGCGGTTTCATACAAATCAAGTGTGTGCTCTAACTCTTCTTTACTGCTTGAAAGGGTTGTGGGCAACATGGAAGTAGTGCCATATTTTGCGTGCGTTTCTGCAATCGTAAGAAAAGATGTTTCAGTTCCGTCCATAAAATCATGGCCACCTCCTCCATGCACATGAATATCAATAAAACCCGGCGCCACATATTGCCCTCCTGCGTCTATTACTACTGGATCATTAGCCTCAATATCTCTTTCACTGACAGCGGTAATTTTATCTCCTGTAATGAGCAGAGTTCCACCATCGATTATTTTATAAGGAGTTATTATCTTACCATTAAATATTTTCAAGAGTTGCTGATCCATTTTTTCTCCAGACTAATTTGATAAACCAGGTTTATGATTTTAAAACCTCCATCTCCTTGCTTTGTGCCCGTAAAAAGCATAGTATACAAGGTACAGATAACAAGGAAATAATACCCAATAAGCAGTACGAACATTATAAAGATCTGCGAAGTATCCATAGATAACCGGCAGTATCGCGTTGCCACACAAACCCATGATCATAACAGATGCGCCGAGTTTTGTAAATCTTCCAAGCCCATCCAATGCCAACGGCCATATGCCTGCCCATACCAGTGAGTTTGCGAATCCTAATAAAACAAGGAACCATATGGAGATATCAGTATAATGATTTAAAAAATTCACATCGCCCCTGGCAAAAATGATAAGTAATGTGAAAATGGTTCCCAATGTTGTGCACAATCTTAATGCATTTACCTGGCTGATAAATTTCGGAATGCATATAATCCCAAGTACATAACCACAGATGGTAGCAAATAATGTGTACGATGGAAATACTTTTGCTTCCAGCAAATTGATGTGCATCGAATTGGCATAACCGATTATGGTATCAATGGCTATAACCTGCGTGCCTACATGTAAAAAGATAGCTATGGCTCCGAGTATCAAATGAGGAAATTGAAAGATGCTTTTCTTTCCTGAGTTAAGCACAGCCACCTCTGCGCTTTCCTGTTCTGTATTTATTTCGGGCAGCGGTGAATACCGAACCAACAATCCGAGCCCAAACAAAATTGTGCCCACAATGGAATATGGAAGAATCACTCTTCTGATAAGTTCATTCAATGCTATGTTTTTTTCCACTTCGTTCATATTGGCCAACTGCCTGAATAAATCAGTATCTGTGGCCTTTAATACAACGGCCGCAAAAATGAGAGGCGCAAGAATACCAGCGCCTTTATTGCAAATACCCATAATGCTGATCCGCTGCGCTGCCCTTTCTTTGGGGCCTAAAATAGTTATGTACGGATTCGCCGCTGTTTGCAAAATGGCAAGTCCTGTCCCGATTGTAAACAGCCCTAAAAGAAATATTTCATAAGTACGTGTAAGAGCGGCCGGAACAAAAATGAAAGCGCCTAATGCCATTGCCCAAAACCCGATCATCATCCCTTTTTTAAATCCTGCTTTTTTTAAAAGGTAAGAAGATGGAACCGACATGATAAAGTAAGAAATATAAAAAGCAAAAGCGACGAGGTACGATTCAAAATTAGTGAGCTCACAGGCGATTTTAAAATAAGGAATCAATATAGAATTTACCCACGAAACGAAGCCAAAAATAAAGAACAGCATTCCGATGATAAGGATCGAAATAACAGTAGCACGTTTGGATAGTGAACCTGCATCTATGGTGATTACCGTTGACCTGTTCATTTTTTAAATATAACTACATAATCTCTGAAGAAAGAAATGAGGCTGCATCTTTATCAAGATGCAGAATGCAATTATCATGCTGCTGTAAAATAGTTGCCGGAAAAAGATTACTAACGGAATGCTCTACACTATTTTTTACGGCAGTTGCTTTTCTTTTACCCGGTACTGAGCAAATAATATTTCCTGATTTCATTATCTGTTTCACCGACATGCTTATTGCCCGCGGGGGCACTTCATGTATGGAACTAAACCAACCCTCGCCTAACTGTTGTTTTCTACACGCTTCATCCAGTTCCACTATTATGTAAGGCTCACCTGTTTCAAAATCAGCAGGAGGATCATTAAAAGCAAGATGGCCGTTTTCCCCAATACCAACAAGCGCAACATCGATGGGATGACCGCTTATTAAATTGTTCAGCCGCTCACATTCTGCCTTTGGATCTGTTTCTCCGTTTATTAAGTATACGGCTTTTAAGCCGGGAACTTTCGAGATAAATCTGTCCTGTAAATATTTTCTAAAACTTGCAGGATGTGTTACAGGTAAACCGATGTATTCGTCAAGATGAAACATGCTGACTTTGCTCCAATCAATATCATTTTCAGAAATCAAATGATTCAATGTTTCAAACTGGCTGGTACCTGTAGCAAGGATAATATTTGCGGCGCCTTTTTTTTTGATAGCTTCTTTAATAAGTCCGGCTGCTTTTACACCTGCAGCCCTCCCCAACTCATGTGGATTCTTAAATACTTTAATATTCATCTTTGGAAATTAATAATTCGTGTCTTTACATCAGCACCTTTGTGGTTCCCCCTTTTTGTAATGTTATATCAACAGGACTATTCGTTTTCCATGATCCAGCCGTGAAATCAGGAACTGTAATAGAATTAGACCTGTTGGCAACGCTCCATTCACTCAAGGGAGAAATAGAACTCCAAAGCGCAGCATCATATACATCTTCATCAAGAGGTAAACCATTGCGAAGACAATCAATCGTTCTCCAGTCCATCAAAAAATCCATACCGCCGTGGCCCCCGACTTGTTTAGCCAGTTCCCCAACTTTTTTTACAATTGCGGGCTGGTATTGCTCTTCCAGTTTTTTATATTCATCTTCATTTATCCAATCTTCACCTTCGAAGGAAAGTCTTCCTGGTAAAGGATATTTTAATGCTGTTCCTTTTGTGCCGGTTATTTTATGAATGCGTGAATAAATATTTGGAGAGCTTACATCGTGCTGCAACATAATGGTACGTCCTTTATCCGTGCGGATGGTGGTTACATTCATATTGCCCCTGAATTTTTTATTAGCGTAGGGTTTGTAAAAATCATCTTTTGCAGCAAGTTCATTTGCCATCGGCTCCATCATAAAATCGTTGGAGGACATGGATATCAAATAATCCATTTTATCGCCGCGATTAATATTCATGATCTGGGCAATTGGTCCCAATCCATGCGTAGGATACAAATTTCCATTGCGGAAATTTTCCTTCAATCGCCACATGTTCCAATATTTTTCTTTAGAGAAATTTCCTTCGAGCAGGTTATGCAGATAAGCGCCTTCGGCATGAACGATCTCTCCAAACAAACCCTGCCTCGCCATATTCAAAGTAAGCAATTCAAAAAAATCGTAACAGCAATTCTCCAGCATCATGCAATGCTTTTTGGTACGCTCGGATGTTTCTACCAATTGCCAGCATTCATCAATTGTTTTAGCTGCAGGAACTTCTACGCAAACATGCTTGCCATGATTCATTGCATATACCGCCATTGGTGTATGCATGCCCCAATGTGTCGCGATATACACAAGGTCAATATCATTACGTTCACATAATTTTTTCCATTCATCTTCATTGCCGGTATAGATTTCAGGCCGGTGTATCGTTGTCTCTAATGATTTTTTTGCCGCATCAGTTTTAGCCGGGCGCAGATCACACAAAGCTTTTATTTGCACACCTTCAATACGCCGCATACGATCTACAGCTGCGGGCCCGCGGTTACCCAACCCGATAAAACCAATTCGTACCACATCTAATTTGGGGGCAGCGTAACCACTCATATTAAAGTGTTGCTTACGGGGAACATTCACACTATTTACGATAGCGTCATTCTTTGAAGGGGATCCATAAGTTTTTATCTTATCGATTCCCGCCAGGCCCAGGCCAGTAAGGGTGGAATACTTTAGAAATTTTCTCCTGTTACTTTTCATCGGTGTTTAATTTTTTAATTGATATTTAATTTATGCTAACCATTTATGAAACCAGTTAAATGCTTCTTCCTGCATCGCCTTGTCAAACTTGTGAATACCCGGGTAGTATGAACATTTATAATGATCTCCTGCATTTGCTTTTGTATAAATTTCATTCAATATTTTATCAGCCTGCTTCATTTCAGGTAAAGTATATAAGCCATCATCTTCATCATCCAAAACCAATGTGGGAAGCGGGGCACGTAAACCTAATATTTCAGGAAAATCCAATTCATTTGGTAACAGCGGAACATAAGCCATCCATGTATGGGTAAATGATTTATTCAATATAAAATCTTTCCATGTAGTCATGAAACCAACGGTAACTGCACATTTGATTCTTGGGTCCAGCCCGCCCATAAAGTCGGTGCGTATACCCCCACCTGATAAGCCGCCGCAACCAACGCGGTTTGCATCCACATCATCGCGGGAACATAAAATATCCAGCGCTTTCTGGTCTTCTGCAAAAAATACCGCAGGCCACGTGGTTCCTGCACTGAATAATGACTTTGCCATTACATGTTCATGTTGTGCCGCCCAATCGTTATAAGCCGCGATGTTTTTTGGATCTTCAGGATTTTCATCAGTTAATCCGTTGACGCATATGTTCCGGTAAATCCTGCATCATCACACGCCTGCTTGCAAAAGTAAATGCATCAGGAACTAGTACAACATAACCTTGTTTGGCGATTTCATTAGCCCATGCACGTCCTTCATAATAATCATGTTGATGTTCAACCATTAAGGGATGTTGCTCATCGGATGTCTTGGTGATTTTTCTTAATCCAAAATATTTATTTCCTCCATGGTCATGGAAGGCAAGAATACCCGGCAGCTTTCCCTTTGCATTAACAGGCTTCAATAAGATAGCATCAGTCGCACGACCGTAAGGCAATTGCCAGGAAAGCTCTTCCACCTGTAAACCATCATACTCATATTTCTTTTTGACATTCACTTTTGGCATGCCGCCAATATCCGGAATGGCAAGCCTGTCAATAACCCGTTGCCTTGCCTTGCTTCTCCAGGTATCAACATTATCAAATTCATTTCTCCTGAAAGAAAGAGAAGGTAATTCCTGTTCAATTAGTGAAGCAGCCCATGGGCCATACAATCCGATAATGCTGAAATCTTTTTCGTCAGGCATATTGTTCATTGCATCCATAAATTTGTTTTTGGATTGATGAGTCATTTGCTAAAGCAAATCCATTAAAAATATTGGTGGCGATACCAAGACCGGCGGCACTGGTGAGTTTTAGAAAATCTCTGCGTTTATTCTTCATAGCAAAAAGAAATTTATTAGTGCAATAAATTTAAGATTAGTTCTGTAAATCAAACAGCATTCATACAAATGCATATTGTTCAATTATGCGATAAAGAGACGATAACAATAGACAACAATTAGTTGGCCCATGTAGCTAAAGGTCATCTTTATATACCCATGTATATTGTAGAAGAATCGTTTACAAATTAAGGCAATTATAGTTAAAGAGTTTGCAAAGACTGAATAATCGAATATATTCACAGTAGAGACCAGAGTAATGTTTGGGGAATTATTTGATAGTATTTTACTTAAAACATATTCATAATTAATACCGCTTTTGTAAGTATCAAGGGAAGAAATTTTTAGTCTTCGTTGAGTGAATAAGAATATCATGACTGTGTTACCGCTATGAAGAAGTGAGTCTGAAGTGTTTCATATTTCAGATGACTTGAATCTAAATCATTTCCTGTCGAAATTGGCGAGATAGGTGCCTATAGAATAAGGATAGGGAAACTCGTGAAAATTGTCAATATAGGTTAACCTGCTGGCTGTGTTATACCAAATCGCTGAAGGCCTGAAACAACTTACCTCTTTAGAATGTATCTATTCTTATCAATTGCAAGTTGTTTGTTCAAAGCGATAATTGCATCGTACAATTTTTTGTCACAGGAAATAATCATGAAGCTATAAATAATAAAAAAAATGTTCTCATATGAGAGTAAATTTGTTTTGACGTAAAAATGCTTTGTGATCTAAAGGTCTTTTATTCAATCAATTGAAATCAAATTCATAAACATGTGGGAAAACGTATGAAAAACTAAATCGGGGGCATAACCTGCATGTTTATGTAGGTAAACCAGCTATCTGCCAATTAATACGTTGCTTTAACAAACAAGTTTCAATGAAAAGAATTTCTATGCGACATGTAATTGTTTGAAACATTCCCGAGTTGATTTTTAAGCTCGTATTGTTATTGTTACCATTAACCGGTTTTCCTAATCGATTGAAAGCATTCAGTTCAATCATTTCAGTGAAGAGCATAGCTTACCCTCATTTTCGTATTCATTTATTATGCAGGACAAGACAGTGGTATATATGGTTTAGAACAGATTGTAACGGTTTAATAAAATATGATGGTTACTCCTTTAAATTTTTTAACCAGGACCCTTTCAATTTAAATTCATTGGGCAGTCCTAATACAAGAAGCTTGTGTAACGACATCCATGGAAATATCTGGATTGCAGGTGGAGGGGGTGTCAGCAAATACGATCCGCATAAGGAAAACTTTATTCCCTATTGGTATGACTGGTATGGTCCTCAACATAAATTAGAAATATCACATCAGTCTGAATATATAGCGGCACTACCTACTGCCGACATCAATTGTGTAACAGAGTGATAAGCAGGGAAGAGTCTGGATAGGGACAGGTAAAGGCTTATGTATTTTTGATTCTCCCTCAGCAAAAATAGTCAATCTTTCAGAAATCATTTTTCCTGATACTCTTTGGAACCTTTGGATTAACTCTCTTTTGCTTATCATACAGAATTGATGTGGATAGGAACTAAGAGCGGGATAAATATTTATAACAGGGTAACCGGAGAAATAAAATTGTTTGATCCGGCAGATAAGAATTATGCAGAGATAATTAGAAGGGTTTTGATGAGGAATTTTGGGGATCTAGTGTCACTTGCATGCTGGAAGATCATTCAGGTAATATTTGGATAGGTCTGTCGAACAACGGGATTTATCGTTACGACCCTTCAACGGGTACTTCAAAGATTTACCGGCATTCAATTGCAGACAAGAATTCACTGCCCTCAGATCAAGTAACATCATTAATGGAAGAGAGCCATCATACAATCTGGGTAGGTATGTCTGGAGGCATTAGTATTTACCAGCCTGGTACAGACAATTTCAAATCTTACCGCGATGATCCAAATGATAAAAATTCTTTAGGTACAAACTAGTTTCAAAATCTTTTTGAAGATAGCAGCGGAGCATTGTGGATTGCACATGGCGGAAAAGGAATAGAGAAATATTATCCAACACAAAAGAAGTTTATATTTTATCCATACCGTGATAAAGATCAGGCCTCCCATCCGCCAACAGAAATCTATAAAGACCACAGCGGGAAAATTTACATGACAACATTCGGATCGGGAGTACAGGAATTTAATCCAGTTACAGAAAATTTCAAATCTTACAAGTCTTTTCCCGAAGGTGAACTCACTGCGCTTAACTATTACTTTGGAGCGTTTGAATCATCGGATGGAAATCTCTGGCTATTGGGCTTTCAGGAAGGCTTACATAAACTTGATCGTAAAAAGGGAAAATTTACCACCATTTATTCAAAACAGGGAGATGTATCAACTTGTATGACAGAAGACCTTGATAAAAGATTATGGATAGGGATGAATGGGGGATTAAAATATTATGACTTGAAAACAAAAAAATATTCAACTGCTCAGGAATTATTTCCTTCTACACCTGAACTTGAGTTTGCTCACAGTTTTGGGGATTTGTATTGTGATAAGGATGGAATATTGTGGATAGGAGGATTTGGTGGACTAGTTGTTTTAAACACTAAAACCGGCAAAGCAAAAAGTTTTGTACAGGATCCTGAGAATCACAATTCTCTAAGCAGCAATGAAATTGATTGTTTTTACGATGATGGAAAGGGACATATCTGGATTGGCACCAGATGGGGTCTGAACAGGTTTGATAAAAAGACAGAACAATTTGTTTGGTATACAGTAAAAGATGGACTTCCGGATAATAGTGTAACAGGAATAGTTGCAGATGAAAATGGTAATTTGTGGTTGAGTACAGAGAAAGGCATTTGTAAATTCACCCGCCCTCGATTGAAAACAGAAAGGTAGTTTGCCGGAATTATGATAAGAGCGACGGGCTACCCAGTGAGGGATTTGCTCATTCCATAAAAGGTAATGACGGAACTCTTTATTTCCTTTGCAAGGCCGGTATTGTTGCCTTTAAACCGGATGATTTAAAAGATAATCCATATGTTCCTCCTGTATTGATAACTGATTTTAGTGTTTTTAATAAATCAGTTGTGCCCAATGATTCAACCGGAATTCTTAAACTTCCTGCTGATGAAACGAAAGAGATAAAACTTTCTTACAAACAAAATGTTTTCGCTTTCACTTTTACGGCACTCAATTATATCCATCCCGAAAAAAATAAATACGCTTATAAACTGGAAGGATTTGATAAGGATTGGATATATACTGATGCAACAAAACGTTTTGCTAATTATACAAATATCGATCCGGGTGAATATACATTCAGAGTAAAAGCATCCAACAATGATGGCGTATGGAATGAAGAAGGCACTTCTATTAAACTGATCATTACACCGCCTTATTGGAAAACATGCGTGGTTTAAATGCTTTGTATTTTTGCAGGAGGAATGATTTTGTATGCCATTTGTTATTAGCCGCATGCAGAAGCTACCGGATATCCGGCGCATCAGAAATAAAATTGCCAGCGATCTGCATGATGATCTTGGCGCAACACTCAGCAGTATATCCATCATGAGCGAATTAGTAAACCAGCAGGTTAAAAATCAATCACCACAAACAAGTTCATTGCTCGAAAAAATCGGGAGCAGTTCACGTAATATGATCGAATCGGTAAACGATATGGTGTGGGCCATCAATCCAAAAAATGATAGTTTTGAAAACATCATAACACGTATGCGCACATTTGCCTCTGGAATTTTATCGGCAAAAGATATTGCCTTTCATTTTAGATTTTGATAAGAACCTGCTACATTCATAATTGAATAATGGACTAAAGACGGAATTTTTATCTCGTCTTTAAGGAAGCAGTGAACATAATTGGCAAATATTTACGGTGCACCTAATGCTTTTTTGATAATCTTGAACCAAGATACGAATTTGAAAATAATAATGAGTGATGATTGAAATGGCTTCATTAGCAATACAGTAAAAGCAGGAAACGGCTTGATTAATATGCAACAAAGGGCTGAATTAATGAAGGCACATTTCAATCTTGAATCTGTTCCCGGTAAAGGGACTACTATTGAACTCGAATTTAAAAATGAATAAAAATGGATATAAATGTAGTGATCTTTGAAGACAACTTACTGCTTCGTGAAAGCTTATACCAGTTGATCAACGGTACAGCAGGATTGAGTTGCACGGGTGCTTTTTCAAATTGTGATAATATTGTTTTGAACATAAAAAAAACAGCTCCACACGTAGTATTAATGGATATCCAAATGCCTGGCAAAAACGGCATTGAAGGAGTAAAGATGATCCATAAAGAATTTCCTGAAATAAAAATAATTATGCAGACTGTAGTAGAAGATGATGAAAAAATTTTCGCTTCTATTTACAATGGGGCTTCAGGTTATTTATTGAAGAACACCTCTCCTGCCCACTTATTGCAGTCAATATTTGAAGTAAATGAAGGCGGCGCACCTATGACACCGGTTATTGCACAGAAAGTACTTGAGAAATTTCGAGCGCAATCACCATACTTCCTCAAAGGAATTAAATGAACTTTCTGCCCGGGAAAAAGAAATCTTAGAATGTCTCGTGGAAGGCATGAGTTATAAAATGATTTCCTCAAAATGTAAAATTAGTATCGACACAGTTCGATTTCACATCCGGAATATCTACCATAAACTGCATATCAGGTCAAAATCTGAAGCAGTTTCATTGGCCCTCGAGAAGAAATATTCATCTAAAAGCCAAAGCTTGTTTCATAAAATAATGTCCCTTAGGTTTTTATTTAACTAACGATAGTGTAAAATTTATTCGAGCCGAAGCCAAATAATTATTCAAAAAATTCGGGGTTATCCGGAAAAACAGTTATATTAAGTTACGTGGGTCTTTTAACAACAGATCAACACATCATTCAATTCCTGAACTTATCTGCATATGAAAAACCTCTTGAATGTTTTCTTTATGCTGCTTCCCTGTTTTGTTTTTGCCGAGAAATACAGGCAAAATGAGGGAATAATTAAAGGTTACGTAACTACGACAGATGATTATCCTGTTACATTCGTCGAGTGTATTATTAATAAAATACAGAAAAGGGCACTACGACTGATCAGAATGGAAATTTTGAATTAAGCAAAATAAAGCCTGGCATCTATACTCTTTCTTTTTCCTGTCTGAATTCAACGTTCTGGAGATACTTATTATTCGGGTTGCACCAAACGATACAATTATTTTAAAAATTCAGCTTCAAAGCACTTTAGTAGAATTAGAAGAAGTTATTGTTAGAGCAAATTCAAAATATGTTGAAACAAAACGTCTCAGGCACTCAGACTGAACGTGCCGCTTATTGAAGTGCCACAAAATATAATCGTGATTCCGCACTAATTACTTTCTGACTAGGGCCTGGTGTCTATGACAGAGGCGATACGAACGGTGAGTGGTGTTGAAAAGAGTTATGGCGAATTAAACGACTATTCATTAATTATCCGGGGAACTGATGCTACATATAATGTGTTTCGCAATGGCGTTGGGGGCGATTGGTGGAACCAGCAGGAAGACGTTGCTATGCTGGAGAAAATAGAATTTGTAAAAGGCCTTCGGTTTTATTATCAGCCTTGCAGAACTGGGTGGCATTGTGAATAATGTGACTAAACAACTAACGAAAGAACGTATAGCTAGCTGTATATATGCGTTTCGGCAGTTTTAACCTTATGCGAGCTCACTACAGATTCGGTGGCACTCTCACTAAAGTCGGGTAAATTTTATTATCGCTTTGTTGCAGGAGTACATATATTAGGAGAGAGACGTTTAGATTTGGCAAAGCTATGAGGTATTTTATATGTCTCGCTTTAACATATGAATTTAATAAAAAGACGTCTCTAACTGCGGAATATTAATTATATGTATGGAAAAACATCAGGTAATAATAAGGGTTTGCTTGCTGTAGATGGAAAGATGTTTGTGCTTACCCCGTGATTTGCTATATCTAAATGCTGCCAATTGATGCTATAACAGGCATAGATAACTATTATCGCATAAGATAAAAGCATGATTTTAATGAAAACTGGCATTTCAATATTAAGGTTGACATCTGTATATGGCCAATGGGATGGTTATAGATTTGTATAGTGAAGATGATATCCAATTATTAATGATACGACTTTACCGTTTTTCGCTTATGTATCATTATATTAATTATGCTAACCGGCACAAGTTTTTATTGATGGTAAATTTCAAACGGTAGTAAGATTGAACACAAAGTTCTATTTGGTATTGATTACCATAATGAAGGTTCAAAAGGTTACTTAGGCATCTAGATGAAGAAAAACAATTGGGTCTGTACATACTTAATCTGGATTATTACGTTTATCCGGATTCGTTGCGAAATTTTGTAATCAGATTGGGTGGTGTCATTGGAAAGACCAGATGGATCGCTTTGTATATGCAGGATCACATAAAAATTGCAAGAGAATTTGATTAGTAACATTAGCAGGCCATCTCACACATGCTTCCAACAGTTGGGAGGGCATGGACTGGATATTTGAAGATGAAGAAGATTACTGATAATGTATTTACGCCACGGATAGGGTTAACGTGGCTATTTGGAGATAATATATCGGTATATGCTTTATATGATCAAAGTTTTATACCACAGGAGAGGAAGAAGTTTTGAACAAGAAACGATTAAGGCAGCTACAGGTTATAATATTGAGACAGGTATGAAAGGTTATTTTTTCGACAAAAGATTGAGTTTGAACTCTCTCAATATTCGATATTGTAAAGAACAATGTGCTTGACAGATGATCTCGATGCATGCTTGAATATCAAATACAGATAGGGCAGCTAGTAAGCAAAGGAATTGATTTTGACATGACGGGCAATATTACACTTTCTCTTATCAGTAAATGCTAATTATGAATTTATGTAGATGCGAAAGTGACGAAAGAGAGTAACCCAAACAGTATTGGTATCAGAAACTACGCTACCCAGGATCACCGTGCCAATCTATGGTTGAAATATACACAGTTACGTGGCGACTTTAAGGGTCTGGCATTTTCCGCAGGTTACCAATATACCGGCAAACGCGGAGCGGTATGGTATTGGAACTCTGATAAAACTAAAGTGCTGCCTGCTTACATTTGTTAGATGCCGGATTGAGTTATAGCCACGAAAAATTTAAGATTAGTTTAAACATGTATAACATTACTAATAACGATTACGCTTCTATCGGCTATTATAATCCAACAGGTGGTTGGAAATATACGCCAGGTGAACCAATTAATTTTCTGCTTAGTCTTGATGTAAACCTGCATTACAAAAAATCTAATTGACAAAGATATTACCAAAAAATAATTATACAGGAAATCAACTACAACAACTTCAACAATTCATCCCGCACTTTATCGTAATCATCCCCCCTCTGCGACCATTGCACAGCATCTTTCATAGAAACTTCACTCAATGCTTTAGGAACAACTTTGTTGATGAGGTTGATCACTTTTTCTCTTCCAACTTTTTTTTCAGCCATCTGCATGATCAGTGCATCCTGCTGGCCTCTTCTAATATTCTTTAAACGAATAGAGGGAATTATCCTGTTGAGTCCCCTGTCTTCTTCGGGGTAAAAAGGCATATGGCCGGGATAAAATATTATTCCATCACCATTGCCATATTCAAAATTGTCGTTGATAAATGTAAGTGGGTTCGTAAACACACGCTGATGTAAATGTCTTTTTGGCCCCTGGCCATTGTGTTGCCAATGGATTCCGTTCCAGATGAACCATGTATTGATTCCATATTTATATAAGATCCAGCTATCAACCCTGAAATCCACAGCGGTTCCTTCCAAAATTACGGAGCCATAACGGGGACGGTTACCGTTATAAAACCAATGATCGCCTCCATTTTTCCTGATCACTGGTAATACAGACAGATCAACACCATCATAACCTGCCCAGATATCAATTGCACCCGCAAGCTCTTTTTTATAAGCTGTCGTTGTATAAACAGGAAGCTCTTTTCCAACTCCCGGATTGGTTTTAATCCATCCTGATCTTTCTTTAATCCATGCGTATTTAGTAGAATCCGGTTCATCAATAATGTACCAGAAGTAAGTAGTGTTTGGTGCATTTTTTTTAAACCAGTCTACCCAGAGGCTTGATTGCTTTTGCACTTCTTCCTTTGTATTGCCCATCACCGGTGAGGCATACATGCCAATCGGAAATATTTTCTCACCAATCGTTCTCACCTGTTCCACTATATCCATTAGCCGGAGTATATGCAGCGCCATCAAGCCATTTCTTATAATTATTCATACTATCACTGTTAAACGAAGTTTGATTAACATCAAACCCGCCCACAACATCTATGCGATGCCGGTGACCTTCAAATTTGAGAATCTTATCCACTTGTTGCTTTGAAAGCTCAGGATAATATTTATAAGGATCTTCTGTGAAAAGCCACACATTGGCTGTATTTTCATCCGGTAAATATTGAGGAAGTAAAGTGACTTCCAAAGGAATTTCTTTGATGATCTTGCCCTGTTGCCACAACTGAACTTTCGTTTCATATGAACCGCTAGTGAAGTTTTTTTGATCGCGGGGCAAATGAATATCTACCCAGAATCCCTGGTTTTGATTGGGATTAATATCTATTGGGAAACCTCCGAGGCCCGGTGTTGCATCAGTTGGTATAAGTGCATCAGGAATCCATCCTTTCATTTTTTTCGGAGCGGCCGCCGGTGAACCATAATACCAATTAGGAGGAGTAGAATCTTTTACCTGTAAATAATCTTCGGTAAAAATTTCAATCGTGCCCGCAGGACCATACTTTAAAGTGTTGGCACCAATGACCTCGCCGGAAGTTTTATTTATTAATGCACCTACCGATAGTTCAATTCCTTTGACTGCACTGTCACCAGTTTCAGCAATTACCTGGAAGGCTAACACTTCATTGTAGAGCCCTTTCAAATGAATTGTTTTTCCATCCCAAATAAAATTTCCATTTTTATCAGGATGATGAAGATCGTAACGGAAAACTTTTTCTCCATCACCGAGTGCCCATACATTTGTTATTTGAGCGAAAGAATTTTTTTGTAAGAAAAACAAAGACACGAACAACAAAATCATTTGTAAAGGTGTCGTTGTGGAGTAAGAGCACTTTCCTGAAGACATAGGTTTTAGATAATAATGGTTAGACAATTTATCCGCTAATTTACAGGAAATGGAGCAAGATGATTTTTCCTAAAGCCTTGGTTTAACTGGTTTGTATGGTTTATCAAAAGTATTTGCACCACGTGTTTTAAGTTTCCGGCTATATACTTTATCAACTGCGGTTATGTAGATGGTATCGAAATCTTTTCCACCAAAACACATATTGGATACCTGCCCTGAAGGTACCGGAATGATAGCATTGACCCTTCCTGTTTGATCAAGGATCTGCAGCCCAAGTCTCGTAGCAACGTATACTCTGCCGGCGGTATCACATTTAAGTCCATCTGCCCATGCGTTTTCCTGGTCATCAGGAACATGCAACCATCCATAGCGTTGTTTATATGTAAGAGTGCCATCAGGTTGTACCTGGTATACCCAAATCCAATGTGTCGCTGATTCTGCTACATACAATTGAGTTTGATCGGGGGACAAGCCCACACCGTTTGGAAATTTTAATCCTTCATCAGCAACCAATTTTTTTCCGCCAGGGCGTATGAGATATATTTTCCCGGGCTTTTGTGTTCCATCAGGAGAAGTAACATAAATATTTCCGTTGTTTGCAACTACAAGATCGTTGCCTGAAATACTGTCTGCAATAACAGTTTCTTTCCCGTTTGCATCATAAGAAATTACCTGGTTTGTTCCTCCGGCCACAACATATCTTTTACCATCAGCCCCGAAAGAAGTGCCACTCGCTTTTTTTGAATCGATATTTAACACGGTAAGTTTTCCATCGGTGTCAACCTTATAAGTTTTTGAATTTGGAATGTCCTGGTAAAAAACTTCTCCTGCCGAATTTGTACCCGTGCCCTCAGTAAATCTATAGCCCTCACCAACTAATTTCCAGCCCTCACCGGGGATTAGAAGATCGCTTAGGAATTGATTTTTGGAATTACCCGCCTTTACCGGTTGAGGCCAATCTTTCCACAGCCATCTCATAGCTTGCGGAAATAAAGAAGTTCCCTGCTTTCCATTATGTTGTCCTTCGCCCCATACATGCTCTACTTCATATCCTGAAAATGTTAGCGCCCGTTCCATTGTTTCGTTGGCTTTCCACCAATCGCCTCCATAAATATTTAGATCATTGGAACCATCCTGTAAAAATATCCTGATAGGCTTAGGCTCATATTTCCTTATAAGCGTAGGATAACGCTCAGCGCCACGCAAACCAACATAAGTACCAATTGCGGAGAATACTCTTGAGAATTCAGAAGGTCGCTCCCAGGCTGCAGTGAATGCACAAACAGCGCCACTGCTGGATCCACCAATAGCCCTGTCATTGCCATTTTTAGAAAGATGAATGGCTCTTCCATCACTGGCTTTTTGTTTTTCTACCGCAGGCAGAATTTCTTCTAAAATGAAACGAACATATGCATCACCAAGCCCATCGTATTCAAAACTCCGGTTATAACGGTCCAGGGCAGCCGAAGAATTTTTTGCTTTGACGATGCCGGGAGTAACAAATACTCCGATAGTAACAGGCATTTCTTTAGCATTGATAAGATTGTCAAAAACTGTGGGTGCATTCCATTGAATGCCATCCTGGTTCACATAAACACAGGCAGGAGTTGTGGGATTATATTGTTTGGGAATATATATCCAGTATTCACGTGTGGTGCCTGGAAAAATTTTGGAACTGTCAAATGTAAGATGCAGTACTTCTCCTTTTGGCACGCCTTCATGCTCTACCGATGCACTATCCACGGAATAATTTTCTGAGACCTGGGCAAACGTTGAAATGTTTAATAAGGACAAAGCAATAAATAGAAATATTTTCATGGAAGTTTTGGGTTTTTTGACATGCTCAATTTAGTGCATCCTTGTCACTTTTTCGGTTATTGGTTTTTCTCAAAAATTCATTCTATAGAATATATATTTAAGTTTATTTTCTGCCGGATGATCAAAAAGATGAGCCACAGGTTATTTATTCCTTGAGGAAATAAAATGTCTCCTGCCAATATATACCTTCACTATAAGATTGAGATAGCTTTTATTATTACTGACACTATGATGATACATGTATGTAAACTCATAAATGCATAGCCCAACGTACTTCTATTCAAAAACATTATGCAGAACTTCCTGCAAGCGCTCCCCCGTTAGGTTTTGATCGATGATCTTTCCCTCGGGGTCAATCAGAAAATTGTTGGGGATGAACTCAACACTGTAGTTGTCAAAAAATTTGTTCAGTGAACCCTTGAAATCGCATACCTGTGTCCAGGGAAACTTGTATTGTTGAAGGGCATTACTGAATGCTTGTTTGTCACGATCCCAGGAAATGCTTACCATTTGCAAGCCTTTTCCTGAAAAATTTTCATAGGCTTTGAAAATATTTGGTATTTCCTCCATGCAGGGTTTACACCAGGTGGCCCAGAAGTCCAGCAGTAAATACTTGCCTTTGAAAGTCTCATTAGTTAGTTTATGACCTTCAATATCATGCAGGACAAACGGCGGAGCCTTTGCACCTGTGGCGCTCAGTTTTTTTGCCTGGATTTCTTTTAAATATTCCCGGGCGTAATAGTTATCCCTTTCCTGCAGGTTATCATAAATGGCCTCCATGGAGTTTAGCGGCAGACCTGATCGCAATCTTTTCTTTGTAATGAACGCAGAAACAATAGAATTGGGATGTGCTTTTATCTCCTCCAGTATAAATGCGGCCTGCTCAGACATCCACTCCTTATCAATTAAATTTGTACTGTCTTCATTCTTTGTCTTTACGAGCAGGTGTTCGTAATATATATTTAAAGGGAAAATTCGCTTGTCGAATTGCACCAGTTGATTGTGCAATGCCGAGCCGGTAAACACAGAACTTGCCATAGAATCTTTGTAAAGCATCGCCTGGATATGCCCTGAGTCCAGGATGAAATAGCCGGAGTAAGGCCATCCCGTTTCGAGGTGGGGAACTTCAATTTTACAAGGCTCAGCTTTTTTGAGGCGACCGGTGAAAACAAAATTGCCGTCCTGCACTTTTGCAGAATCTATTCGCTGGTATGGGCGCTGGTGTGTTGTGTCGTCATGCTCCAAATAAAGCAGCCCCGAGTCTAAGCCGATTATCTGACCGCTGAGTACATAGGGATGTTCTGCCAATTCGGTCGCTGCCGGATAATTATGTTTACTGCATGAGAGCGAAGCGCATAAAACCAACAATAGTAGCAACCGCCAAAAAGCAGAAGCTGTTGTTATTCTCTTCATAGCCGGTAAATTTGGAAGCATTAATAAATGTAGTTCTTTCCCGCGGATAATGGCAGTTGCTATTCTTATGGCATAAATAAATATGAATTAATCCACTTCTAACATTGCCTTGATAACATTCATTCCGGGATCAACCAGTGTTGGAAATGCATCTTTCACTTCATTAAATTTTAACCGGTGTGTAATAAGCATTGACGGATTAATTGAATTATTTTTTATAGAATTAATCACATAAGAAAAATCTTCTCTCGTTGCATTTCGGCTACTCATGAGCGTTGTTTCCCTCTTATGAAACTCAGGATGGCTAAAACAGATTTCTTCTTTTTGTAAACCAATTAAAACAAATCTTCCTCCGTTAGCCAGGTATTGTAATGCATTGTTAATCGCTTTTTGATTGCCGGTGGCATCAATCACAACAGTTGGCATATCACCATTGGTTATTTCCTGTAACCTTGCCAATACATTTTCTGTGGAAGCATTGATAATAAATTCTGTATTCAATTTTTCTTTGCAAAATTGCAAGCGTTGATCGTTTATATCCATAGCAATAACTTTTGCACCCGCAAGTGTAGCAAACATCATTGCCCCTAACCCTATCGGCCCGGCTCCTGTTACCAAAACATATTCATCCTTTTGCACATTCGCACGGCGTATACCGTGAGCGCCAATAGCCAATGGCTCTATCAATGCAAGTTCATCATAGGTAAGGCCCTCACTTTTTACTAATGAATAAGAAGGCACAGAAAGATAAGTGCTCATTCCACCATCTATATGCACGCCGCAAACTTTAATCTGCGTACAACAGTTGGGTTTATCATTTCTGCAGGCAATACATACACCGCAATTAAAATAAGGTATAATGGTAAGAACTTCTCCGGATATAAATCCATCGGCTCCGTCAGCTTCAATTAAATCTGCCGCCAACTCATGACCTAATATTCTCGGATACGTGAAATACGGTTGTGTGCCGGTATATGCATGCAGATCTGTACCGCAGATACCGATGCGCTTTATTTTAATAATGGCCTGTCCCTGTTGTAACACAGGCGTTGCGATATCTTTATATTCGAATGATCCCGGCTTTGTACAAATTAAAGCTTCCATTAATCAAATATCTTTTTAGAACTCTTATTATATGAAATGAATCGGCAATTATTGAATAAAATAATGTCTATTAAAGCTATATTTTAAAGCACCTGCCTAGTTAACTACTCTCTATTTCCAATTTTATAAATTACTTTTTGTAAAGCTTCGTTGAACTCTGCAGGCGCTTCAATCATGGGATAGTGCCCTGTGCCATGGACCAGTTCAACATGAAAACCTTTTTTACAATACTTGCTTAGTGAATCTGCATTAACGGGATATACATCACTGTTCACGAGGTATAGCCTATGTGCAAGATTTTCCATAAGAGGTTTTTCATTTTGAGAAATAGCCGTTAGTGATCTCAATACCTTAGTGGCAATGGAAGAATCGGAGGTAAAAATATTATTCATAACACGTTGAACTATTGCTGTGTCAGTAGAAGGTTGAAACAACGTTTCTTTCATGTATTTGCTGGCAGTACTGTCGAAATGATTTTCAAGCATTGCAAAAAAATCATCCGTTTGTTTTTTCTCATCATTCGTCAACACATGGCCCGGCTCATGCAGATTATCTATGCCCACAATACCGGCAACCAGTTGAGGATATTTATTACTTATATTCAATAAAATATCTCCTGACATGGAATGGCCAATCAAAATAACGTGTTGCAATTGTAACTGCTGAATAACTGATTTTACATCCTCGGTGTATTCATCGAAAGTCCAGTCTTGCCTGTTAGTACCTGAAGCTCCAAAACCGGGAAGATCAATGGTAACCACTGTATACCTTGGGCAGAAATACTTTTCCTGAGGTTGCCAATATTCTTTATTGATACACCATCCATGTACGAAGAGCAAAGTGGTATCACCATTACCGCACCTGTCATAAGCGATCGGGACATCGTTCCGGGATATTTCAACCTGTTTATTATTATCATGATGATTACAGGCAAGTAAGGATATTACTAAATAAAAATATAAGAATATGCGACGCATTTTATAGAAGTTGAAAATTAATTAACTACTAATTTTTTTTAAATGAATTAACAATACTTAAAAAATCTATTTGCCTGGATATTTCTTTTGCATTGAATCATAAAATTCTTTTAGCACATAAAAGGCTTTTTTCTTTTGCCCTGTTTCTGATATTAATCCTTTCCTGTTCCAGTAATCCTGGTAAGTTGGATTCATTCTTTTTGGTGAGCGGAAATCAAGCAATATCCATGGAGTGATGCCGCGAAGCCCCTCAATACCGGAAATAATTTTTAGCTGGCTTTTATAAATCGCTTCCTGGAACTCTTCACTGAAGCGTGTTTCGGCATCTGCGTGAAAACCGGCAAGAGCTCCGCCGCCTGTTTCTGTGATGATGATCGGTTTATCATAATCGATTGCAAAATTGTATTTACTGATATCCTGCGGCAACCCAACGTACCAGCCTATATATTCGTTAAAGCTTACCACATCCAGCTTTTTACCAAGCGGGTCGTCAAGGTGAAATACATTGTTATTGATATGACCTAACAGTGCCGCAGAGACGAGCCTCGTATCATCAAGCATGTGGGCCTGATCTGCAAGCCCTTCCATAAATTTTTCTCTTGCATCAGTGGCAGGTGTTTCATTGCCAATTGACCAAATAATCGCACTTGCCCTGTTCTTATCTCTCGTTACAAGTTCAGACAATTGTTGTTCAGCCATTGCATAGGTGGAAGGATTTTCCCAGTCAATACTCCAGTAAACGGGCACTTCTTCCCAAAGTAAAACGCCCAACGAATCTGCCAGTTTAGCCTCCGATTCATTATGCGGGTAATGAGCAAGTCGGATAAAATTACAGTTGAGTTCCTTTGCCCAGTTTAGCATCATCCTGCATTCACTTTCATTGCGGGGGCGCCCCGGAATAAATGGATCCTCATCATGCATACAAATACCTCTGAGGAAAATAGGTTTGCCATTGAGTAAAATATCTTTTCCCTTTGTTTCAATAGTCCTGAAACCAATCTTATCCTGTATTAAATCATCTCCGGATTTTATTGCCACGTTGTAAAGTTTCGGATCTGCGGGCGACCAGTAATGCAAATTCTTTACTACAATATTAATTGCTGCGTAACCGCTGTCGTTTGTTGTAATTGTTGTGAGAATATTTGCTTCAGGTATCGTCACTGTTACCTTTTGCGAAAGTTGTTGACCACTGAGTTGCACCGATCCGCTAATAAGTTTGCTGTTAGATTTGGCCAGTTGAATTTTATAATCACTGATGAATGTTGCAGGCATTTCAGCTAGTACAACGTCGCCGGTAATGCCGCCGTAGTTCCACCAGTCAAAATTTTCCGTAGGTACATTTTCTTTGCGTCTTGTATTGTTAGCTTTAACTATTACGAAATTATTTCCATCATGTAGCAAAGGAGTTACATCAAACTGGAATGGTGTGAAACCTCCTTTATGTTCACCGGCTTTTTGGCCGTTTATATAAACAACCGCTTCATAGTTTACAGATTTGAA
Source organism: uncultured Chitinophagaceae bacterium (assembly GCA_963798665.1). GTDB lineage: Bacteria > Bacteroidota > Bacteroidia > Chitinophagales > Chitinophagaceae > Ginsengibacter. The sequence continues at coordinate 648,123 of CAWCUN010000009.1, forward strand.
ATAGAGGAAATATCTTTTGCCTGGTAGTGGTGTAACGTTAAAATCATGTTGAAACCATATCGTTCCTTCATAGAATAATAGTTTATCGTCCTGCGAATTCCAATCGCCGGGCACATTGAGTGTGGGTGACTTTGCAAAATCATATTCAATTAAATCTGATTTTGATTGTTGGGTCTTGTTTTTATAAAAGTTCCCGTTGCCTGTTTCGTACGGGTCAACAATATAATGCCAGCGGCCGTCAAGATATTGAACATTGCATGCGTCAATATTTTGAATAATATCAACCTGGGCATTTCCGAATAAAGAACTGCAACAGGCAATAAAAAACAAAAAGAACTTTTTCATATGTAATAAATTCTATCGAAGTATGAATTTACTTATTAAAATAAAATAACGGCCCGCCGTTTCGCATGAATAATGCCTAAGTTCTTTTATACATTCAAATTGATTCAATAATTAATACTATCCTCTATTAGGTGAACTGCATTCACAACACCATCTTCATGTTTCATTTGTTCCATGAGTTGATTGCTGTTGTCGTATAACTCTTCATTGGCGAGCAACTCTTTTACAGCATCAATAAACTTTTCTCCTTTCATTTTTTTCAGGGGGATGGGCTTTAAGCCAATACCTTTTTTATAGGCCACAGTTCCCCAGAAATGCTGGTCGCCTAAGGGATAGAGAACAGGGCAGGTTAAAAATGGCTTACCGGCTTTGAGGCAGGAGGCAATTGTTCCGATGCCGCCATGATGTATTACAGCTTTCACCAATGGAAATAATTTATCGTAAGGTGCGGATTCAATTACTTTAACTTTTTTATTCTGCTGCAATTGCTGCACATCATTAAGGCCCCATCCTTTTACAATTATGAGTTTTACGTTTAACCTGTCCGTTAGTTTTTGTATTGTGCCGGGAAGATCCATGGAACTTTCAAATGGCATGCTGCCTAAAGTAAGTAACAAAGGAGGTGTATCGCCATTGATAAAATCAAGCAGGTCTTCCGGTAATTCATCCGATGATTTATCAAGCCAGAAACCCGTAAAATGAGTATTGGCAGGGAAGTCTTTCGGTTGCGGGAGAAACAGCGGACTGATACCATAGATAGACGGCAATTGCGGCTTTTTGTATTTGCCTCTTATTCCAACCTCTCTCCTGAACTTGTTTACAGGCTTGCTCATCATTTTAAGGCCAAGATCAGAAAGTTTATAACTAAGCCTGTTAATAAAGGGGGGTAAATGAAACGTGCTAAAAACAGGATTTATAAATTCGCGTGTTGGTTCTATGGCGGGCACTACATTTGCCCTGATCAGCTTGCCGGGCATGTGTTCAACAAAATAGTCCGCCATCGCTTTTACATGAAACAAAACTTTATCATTTTCCTTAGCTACATTATAAAAAGTTTTTAGCGAATCGTAAATCATGGGATAGATGAGCCTGTCAAAATGCTTTCTTGCGCTGAACGGATTGCTCATCATTTTTTTACCTTCCGGTGAATTTAAGATGGCCTGGAAGTCTGCCTCGACCGGTGAGAATCTAAGTCCATAATCTTCTGCTAAGGACCGGAAGTTTTTTGCCGTAGCGAGAGTCACGTTATGGCCGTGATGCTTCAGGGCTTTTCCCAAGACTGCAAAAGGTTGTACATCTCCTCTTGTACCCATAGTGAGCAAAGCAATCTTCATAACAGGCATTTAATTATTGGCAATATCTATTATATATGTAAAAAACCGGCAACATAAACTTTGCCTCACTCCTTATAAATGTTCACCGATTTTAAAGGTATAATAATTACAGCCTTCAATTTGCAAAAAGGGAAAGAATTGAATTGTGGAGAAATATTTAGGTGGGTAGGCGATTTGAGTTATCTTTTTACTACATCTATTGGATAGTATCCATTGTTCACAGGTAATATCTTAAAAGTATAATATCCGGATGAAAACGGCGACGGCGGCGGGGTTCCACATACCCCCACTCCGGCAAAAGACTGAACGCTATCGAGGGTGAATGTACAAAAACCGGCATATATTGGCTGATCTAATGTTTTATATTCTGTGCTTTGTCCGGGAAATATATCTCCATAAGCGATATTTCCAATCGTTACGTTTTCCAGGATATGTCCGGCAGAATTTTTTATTCTTACCTGTACTTTATCAGTGCCGGTGTTCATAGTATTTTTGCTGCAGGAAAGGAGCAGTGTAGACGATAGTATTACGAGAGCGAACAGATTTTTCATCTTCTTTTTGGATTCTGACAATGTCTGTTGTTGAAGCGTTGCATGACGAAATTAAATCGTTTGAAAAACAGTACCGGGAAATATTTATTTAGGTAACGAAAAATAAAAAGTAGAGCCTTTGCCTAATTCACTTTGCACCCATATTTTTCCACCATGTCTCGAAATAATGTCCGAAGAGATATACAACCCTAAACCCAAACTGGAAAGCATTTCTCCGTTTGAAGCATTAGCTCGAAAAAAACGTGTAAACACTTTATTTAAATTTTCTGTGGAGATGCCTTTTCCAAAATCCTGCACACTTAATTGTACTTTATTTGCATCTTCGGTCAAGGTAATAATTACTTTATCTGCATTTGGGGAATATTTAACTGCATTCGTCAACAGGTGGGTTATTACCTGCTCAATCCGGCTTTTATCTGCTTTTATGACGCTGGCGCTTTCGCCTGTTTTAATTATTGAATGAGAAGAAAACGTAAGTGAATAATCGTTAATAACCTCTTCAAGCAGATTATTAAGGCATACATCTTCCAGGTTGAGTTCGAGTTTTCCCGTCTTTAGCTTGGTTACATCCAATAAATCACCGAGCAAGCTTACCAGTCGGTTAACCTGCACTTTCGATCTCGATAACAAGTGATTGGTATTACTATCGTTTTGTTCGCGATGCATCAGTAAAATTTCGAGGTATAGATTCAGGCTTGTAATAGGCGTTTTAAATTCGTGGGATGCAATCGATAAAAATTCCTCCTCTGTTTTTAATGCCGAGTGCAGATCTTCAGCCAATAATCTGAATTTGTTTTCGCTGTCCCGTAGTTCATTTTCTTTCTTTTTGAGATCGGTTATATCAACCAGCATGTTTATAGCTTCCACAACCTGGCCAGAGGCATTCAGCACCGGATCAGGATAAGGCATCACATTAATTTTTTCCCCGTCAGGTCTTTGTATGATGATCTCCATTCCACGTACCGCACGGCCTTCCTTCAAAGCGATAGCCATAGGGCAGGTGTTCAGCGGCATGGGGGTAACTCCATCCGGTTGGAAAATTTTCCAGGACCCACACCATAAATCTTTACCAAGTTCAGGTTCTCTTCCCCACAACTCAGCGGCGGCCTTATTATAAAAAGTAACATAACCATCACTATCGCATTTGTAAACCGCTGCAGCAAGGCTTTCTAAAATTTGATCCTGGTCTTGTTGGCCGACATTAGGTAAAAAGTTTTCTTCCCGGTCAGCTGATGCATAAGGCTTAGAAACTTTTAAAGAGGGCATTTTGTTGAATTAAAGAGGAAATTGAATTTTGTTTACATCAAGCCAGTTAAAATTAGTAATTTTTTTATATTTATTTGTTTTATTAAATGGAGATTCTGCATGCCTAGGCACTATTTTAAATTTCTTTGAAAACACTATACCGGCTATTTCAAATAGTTTCCCATTGCAAAAGGCGTTGTAACTATGAAAAAAATTCTCTAACGCTTTAATAGACGAAGAGCCTGTTTTAAAATGGTATTGCTATATCCTTTTAAGAAGGGTTATTTTCTAGCATTCGTATTGAGCCGGTACAATAAATGACCCAAAGAGTAAGGGAGAAAGAAGCAAAAAATTTCAAGCCCGCACTCGCACCTGGCTGTTGTTGGTCAACATTTTCGAAAGCATAATACTCCAGTATTCTGCTTTTGCTTTTAATAGCGCCAGTTCTCTTTTGGAATTAACCAGGCTATCATAAAATTTTATTGAAGCTGCCTGTGCTTGATTTTTAAATTTGAATTGTAGTTCGATTGCTTTAAGGCTTTTTTCTGTTTCCAATTTTTTAAGATTGCCTGCATTCAATAAGCTGCGATCTGTGATTAACTCACAGTGGTATACTTCATCAAGAGATATCACAGAGCAATTGTATTTATTCTTAGTTTTTTCCAGGACCATAATTTTGCGATGTATTCCGTCGATCCCGATTACTTTATTTTGAAGAATTTCCTGGCTACAGAAGGTAAGGTTATTGGCAATTCCTTCCTGGCTTAGCCGCAAAAAGAAGTTTTGCTTTTTCTTCCTGTCCATCCTCGTAAAATGGTTCAAGCAACCGGCTATAGATACAGCGCAAAGCAGGATAATAAAAATTGGTGACATGGGAACAATTGGATTTAAAAAAATATGTTACAGAGACCAATATTATTATAACTAAATTTTTTTAAAATAATTGTTTGGCTTTGCGTTTTTTATAAGTAAAAGGAGGCCAGGTTGTAAAATAAAGTATAAATACACCAGGCAATACGCAATTTTCCCGCAAGGAATGGGAATATTACTTTGCCCGGGACTGCATTTATTATAGCCGTGGAAAACCAGGCCACGGCTCCAAACGATAGAATGTGAGGGCATCACCGATATTTACGGATGTCAACAAGCGTCCTTTAGGAAGTTGTTGGGCCGAATAAAAAAGGGTAACATGAGTTTTACTTTGTTTTGCGATCATCAACAACTCTTTGACAGGAATTACCATACTTGCATTTGAGCCTTTGGAATTGGCAAATTTCCATTCTTTCAATATCCGGCCATTATCATCTTTAATTGCAATATGCCTGTCTTTGCCGGTTTCGCCACAGTGACTATAAAAAATCACGAGCTTGTCATTGGAATTTGCTTTATCAAGCTGAAGGCTTTTTATATTTAACGGCTGGGTTACATATTGTTTCAGGATCAGCTTGTTGTTAAGATAAATTTCATAGCTGTCTCCGCCTGCCCGGGCCCCGAAAGTAAAAAGTGAAAGCATTACAAATGCCAGCGCTTTTACGAAAGCGTTCTTAAAAAATAAGTGTTTCATACAAATTGTTTTTGAATTAAAAAATGGTAATAAATTATTTCTCAACAAAGCAAAAAAATGTTGTTAGTCCTAAATAATTTATTTGATAAAATGTATGAAACGCCTGATGATTTGCTGAATTGATATTGTAGCAGAAATATGTTGCCAGGATTATCGAATTAAGAAAACAGTCCCCCTGATTCTTTTTATCGAATTATCTACAATTGCTGTAATTATATAAACGTAAGCACCTCCGGCACAAGCTTTTCCATTATAGTGTCCGTCCCATTGCGAAGTAGTTGCGTTACCATTATATACTATATTTCCCCAACGATCATAAATTGAAAATGTCAGAATTTTTATTCTTAATTCCGGGGGTATTCTAAATACATCATTCTTTCCGTCACCATTTGGCGTAAAGCTATTCGGTATAAAAAGTTTGTTGGTTAAGCAATCATTTTTATGGACGATTACATTAAAAGTTTTCGTACAGTTTTTTGAATCGGATGCAACTACGTAATAGGCCCCTTCTGCGGTTATTTCTATGACGGAATCACTACGGCCATTCACATTATAGACGATACCATTTATTGCGGGGGCCAGCACTAATGTATCGTTTTTACAGAAAGAAGTGTCAGCAGGCAGGCTCAGGGTCGCAAGGCTATTGGCGGCAACAGTATAAGGCTCAGATACGGTACAGGTGATATTGTTGCTGATACGCACGTTGTAATTTCCATTCCTGTTATTAGACGGCAATTCATAAATATTTCCGGTAGCGCCTGGTATCGCAATGCTATCCCTATACCATTGATATGTGCTATTTGGGCTATACGGTACCGTTAGCTTTGAGTCTTGCTCACATACGTCGCCACTATCTATATTAATATATTGAAAGTGAAAGTCCGTGGTCGGCAATAAATGCAGATCATCCAGATAATAAACATAAAAATCTAAACGGGTTGTGCTATCGGGTAAATCTTTATCAAAATTTAATAAAGAACAATCAGGGCCAATTTCAACCAGGTTAATATTATATGGAACAGTAAAGTTTATTTTGTTTTGCACCCATCTCCCTTTACTATACATGGTAACCTTCCCAAGTTCTATCCATCCCGCATAATTTGCCGGGCATCCGTTGCTATTTACAAATGCCTGTCCAAAGGGAGCGGCGTTACAATCCGGGTTGCCAAATATTGCCACTGTAAAGGGTTCGTTTTTAAATTTGAAAGTTGCATCGTCATTTGATTTAAACCTGCCTGCAGTGAAGCTTATGGTATATTTCCGGGAAGGAACAAGCGGAACTTGTAAGCATTGCCCGATGTATGCCTTGGCAATATCCGTTTCCTGCATCTGTGGGTTTCGATATAGGTTTTGCCTTATGGAAATAAACGCATTTCCATCGGGCAGGGGAAGAGAGGGCGGAATATAAAGCATCACCAAAGAAGAATCATAGCTGCAACCGAAATTATGGTAATAATTAGCAACGTTTATGTTTGTATATGTTCCATATTGCCAATAATTCACAATATCATAGTCATTGGTATAAGAATAATTCGTAGGGCAATTTTTGTATGCTTCAAAAGATGCATTTTGCAAAAGATTTCCTGTTACATCAAAGTGACAACTGCAATCGGGATCCTGTAAATCAACTAAACCATCGCCATCATCATCTATCCCATTATTGCATATTTCCTGTGCACAACTATTGGTGCATGGAATGAGGAAAAGAAATACAGTGAATACAATAAAAAATGAAAATTTCCCTGGCATATCAGGTGCATTTTTTAAATGTGTGACAGCAATTAATTTTTACAAGTGCATAGCTAAGTTAAGATTATAACCGTGTTTAAAACCGGATTTCAAAAAGTGATATTTTAATACCAGGGACTTCACAGATGATGACTATTTATAAAATTTTATTATAATTTACACCATAGATAATTTATCGCTGATTCGCTTTATATGAAGCCTTCAATTCTCGTTATTGGAAGTTCTAATACTGATATGGTTATTAAAACCACCCATCTCCCTGCGCCGGGTGAAACTATTTTGGGAGGTGAATTTTTAATGACGCCCGGAGGAAAAGGCGCCAACCAGGCGGTTGCCGCGGCCAGGCTTGGGGCGGCAGTAACGTTTATCTGTAAAACCGGAAGCGATATTTTCGGCAAACAGGCGAAAGAGTTATTTGCAAAAGAAGGCATTGATACTTCTTTTATTTTTGAAGATCCGAAAGAGCCTTCAGGTATTGCGCTGATAAATGTAGATGCAAACGGAGAAAATACTATTGCTGTCGCATCAGGAGCTAATCAATATTTAAATGTCCAGGACATCCTTCAAGCATCTCAATGCATTGAAAAAGCGAACATCATTTTGATGCAGCTTGAAACACCGCTGGAAACAGTTGAATATGTTTCGTCTGTCGCTGCTTCGTTGGGTAAAAAAATAATACTGAACCCTGCGCCTGTCTGCACATTAAGCAATGAGTTATTGCAAAATATTTCCATCATTACTCCCAACGAAACTGAAGCGTCTATGCTTACAGGAATAAAGGTTACCGATGAAGTAACGGCAAGAGATGCCGCGATCTATTTGCATGAAAAGGGAATTGCAACTGTTATAATTACCCTGGGTGCCAAAGGAGCATTATTATTTGATGAAAACGTTTTTAGTATTGTAAAAGTACCGGAAGTGAAAGCGATTGATACGACCGCTGCGGGAGATATTTTTAATGGTGCACTTGCGGTTGCATTATCAGAAAATAAAATCATGATTGACGCTGTAGAATTTGCATGTAAGGCTGCGTCCGTTTCCGTGACCCGTATGGGTGCACAGGCATCGGCCCCTCATCGAAATGAATTGAATTGTTAGATTTAACTCATAATGGTTGTCATTGATGAATGTGTATTGACGTCACCCCAACCTCTTCCGAAGGAGAGTGACTTAGACTCGTAACCAGGAAGAATCTTGTCAAATAGGGCTTTTGGTGGGATAAATGATAAATAAAAATCGATTGCATGAAAAAAATATTGATTGTTGCGTTTCTTCTCAGCTACGGTATATTGTTTGCACAAAATAAAAAACCTGTTTCCATTATTTTCGATACAGATATTGCGCCTGATTATGATGATGTTGGCGCTATGGCATTACTGCATGCATTTGCAGATAGGGGAGAAGCGAAAATTCTTGCCACTATTTCATCGAATGCCTTTGAAACAACTGCACCAACGCTGAGCGTACTCAATACCTATTTTAACAGGCCGGATATTCCGATAGGGATCACTAAAACTGAATTGCCAAATAAGAATTGTTCTCAGCAATGGGCCGAGGCTATTGTTGCTAAGTATCCTCATGCATTGATGTCAAATGAAGAGGCCGAAGATGCAATAGAATTATACAGGAAAATATTATCATTACAACCGGATAAAAGTGTAACTATTGTAACTGTTGGATTCTTTACCAATTTGGCGGGCCTATTAAATTCAAAGCCCGATGCATATTCAAAGCTTGATGGAATATCCCTGATAAAAAAGAAGGTGACGCATTTGGTTTCTATGGCAGCAAGAATCGATAAAGATGAAAAGAGCGGCTATGAATTCAATGTAATGATTGATGCGGCGGCTTCACAAAAAGTATTTAAAGACTGGCCAACCCCAATGATCGTAACTGGTTTTGAAATTGGAGAAAAAATATTAACAGGAATCAGGTTAATACATAATGAAGCCATACAGAACAGCCCGGTTAAAGATGCATTTGAAATAGCTTTGGATAAAGATAAAAATACACTTGGCAGAAATAGTTGGGATGAAACAGCCGTTTTGGTGGCAGTTCGTGGTTTAGAACCGTGGTTTGGTTTCCGGAAATTGAATTTTGAAATAGAAAATGACGGAAAAAATGTTTTGATACCCGGCGATAAACTCACCTACCTGACTTTCCAACAAACACCGGAAGAAATTAGTAAGGTGATCGAAGATTTAATGATGCATGAACCTGTGAAGCATTAGGTGCTTGTTATTATTGTATGTTTATTTTAATACATCAATTAAGCGATGAAAAATTTACTGATTCTTACATGCTTCCTTTTTATGATGCAAAGCCTGCATGCGCAAAAAACAATTACAATTTCCAAAGATGTTTTAAAAGATAAAATTAAAGGAGGATGGGCGGGGCAAACCATTGGTGTTACGTTTGGCGGCCCTTATGAATTTCGATTCCAGGGAACCTTTATCGGCGACTACCAGCCGTTGGTTTGGAATGATAGTTTAGTTAAAGAGAACATGCTGAACAATGCGGGCCTGTATGATGATCTATACATGGATCTTACGTTTGTAGATGTTTTTGAGAAGTATGGGTTAGATGCGCCGGTGGACTCATTTGCAAATGCGTTTGCGCATGCCAGTTATATGCTGTGGCATGCTAACCAGGCTGGGCGTTACAATATTTTGAATGGCATAAAAGCACCACAAAGCGGCGATTGGCAAAACAATCCTCATGCAGATTGTATAGACTACCAGATTGAAAGTGACTTTTCGGGATTGATGAGCCCGGGCATGCCCAACACGGCCTCACATATTAGTGATAAGATCGGCCATATTATGAACTATGGCGATGGATGGTATGGTGGCGTTTTTGTTGGTGCGATGTACGCACTTTCTTTTACTTCTTCCGAGATAAATTATGTCGTGAACGAGGCGTTGAAAACGGTTCCTGTTCAAAGTGAATTTTATAAATGTATCCATGATGTAATTCAATGGCATAAAAAATATCCTAACGACTGGAAACAGACCTGGCTTGGCATCCAGGAGAAATGGGCGAATGATATTGGCTGCCCTGAAGGTGTATTTAAGCCATTTGATATAGATGCAAAAGTGAATGCTGCATATGTAGTAATGGGCCTTTTGTATGGTGGTGGTGATTTTACGAAATCACTTGAAATAACTACAAGATGCGGCCAGGACGCAGACTGCAATCCATCTACTGTTGGAGGAATTCTGGGCGCAATGATGGGCTATGATAAAATACCTGCCTACTGGAAAAGAGGCTTGAAGTTAGCAGAAGATATTGACTTCAAATACACAACTATGAGTTTAAATGATGTGTATGAAATTGGATTTAAACAGGCATTACAAAATATTGTAAGAAATAGTGGAGTGGTAAATGACAAAAACGTGATCATTAAAACACAAGAACCTGTGGCTGTAAAATTTGAAAAAAGTTTTGAAGGACAATATCCTGTTTCTTTGATTCCAGTAAAATGGAATGAAAATAAAGATGAGATCGGTTTTGATTTTGACGGAATTGGTTTTGTAATAAAAGGTGATGCATCGCAATGGGATAGTAAGTCAGCTTATGTTTTTAATACGGAACTTTATCTTGACGGTAAATTAATTGAGTCACCAAAACTACCCGTAAATTTTACGACCCGCCGTTATGATCATTGCATGGAAGTATGCGCTGCCTAAAGGCAGACATTCGGTAAGGTTGAAAATTCTTAATCCGTCAACAGAATACCAGGTCAGGGCATCTGAAGCGATCATTTATTCTGATAAACCTGTCGACGGTATGCAGTTAAATATAAATGCTGCAAAAAACTAATAAATTCAAAACTAACTGTTATGTTTATTATTGAAAATTATGCGACAGCAATTGTTTTCTGCATCATAACTATGTTGTGCTGGGGTTCGTGGGCTAATACGCAAAAGCTTGCCGCAGGTACATGGCGTTTTGAATTATTTTATTGGGATTATGTTTTCGGAATTTTATTACTGTCATTAATATTTGCGTTCACGCTTGGCAGCTTCGGTAGCGCAGGAAGGAGTTTCATAGAAGATATCTCTCAAGCGGATACTGGTAATATTTTTTCTGCCATTATTGGCGGGATTATTTTTAATGCTGCAAATATTTTACTGGTAGCAGCAATTGCTATTGCTGGTATGGCTGTTGCGTTTCCTGTCGGCATTGGGTTGGCTTTGGTAATTGGAGTAATTGTAAATTATATTGATAATCCTGTTGGTGATGTATTGTTGTTATTTAGCGGAGTTGCCTTAATTGTTGTTGCCATTTTACTCAATGCAAATGCTTACCGCAAAATGCAATCAGGCAAGGATAAGCCTTCATCAAAAGGATTGTTACTTTCAATTGTTGCAGGTGTGTTAATGGGATTTTTTTATAAGTACGTTGCGGCATCTATGTTCCCCGATTTTAATGTGCCGCAAGTTGGTAAACTAAGTCCTTATACTGCCGTAGGTTTTTTTGCGACTGGTATTTTATTGAGTAATTTTTTATTCAACACGCTGCTAATGTGGCGGCCGTTTGCGGGCACACGGGTTAGATATTCCGATTATTTCAAGGGAAGATTTAAAGATCATATAACCGGCATTCTTGGAGGCGCAATATGGTGTGTAGGCATGTCGTTCAGCATCATCGCTTCCGGTAAAGCAGGTCCTGCAATCTCTTACGGATTGGGGCAGGGAGCCACGGTGGTAGCTGCTTTCTGGGGTATTTTTATCTGGAGAGAGTTTCGTAATGCACCTAAAGGAACGTCGGCTGTTTTAAATATAATGTTACTATTGTATCTCGGGGGGTTAAGCTTGATTATTGCAGCACGTTAAATTTTTTATCGGCGAAGAAAATTATTAAGGCTGATTAAAATTGTGGCTATTTATATTCTGATAAAAAGGAGAAGAATTGAAAAATTATAGAGTGAATATTTAAAATTTATAATTCGTAGTATTAAATAATATTTTTTTCACTGCAACACTTCGCTTTAAATATGAGTCAATCCGTTGGCACTTTCTCATGATTGTGCAATTTTTACCGCATGCTAATGCATTAAGTTCTAAATTAGCTCTTACAAAAAAAGATTTTTGAGTCATATGCCAAGATTTATGCTTGTGAGTTTCTTGTTATTGAGTACCTTTTTTGTCATTCCCAATAAATCACTCTCTCAAAATTTCATAAGCGATACAGCAGGCAAAGAAACCCGCTTAAAAAATGCAATAGATTTATACCACTCCTTTTTATCGCCTGAAACCGGTCTGTATGACGGTAGCGAATATCTATACAATACTTATTATCCTGCTCCTATCACTGAAGGACATCCTTTTTTTCAATCGAAGATTTATGATACGGGAACAGTTTTTTACAATAACGTTTTATATGAAAAAGTGCCTTTGTTATATGATATTATCAAAGACGAATTGCTCACCAGTGACCCGTCCAGCATTTATATTTTAAGGCTGAATAGTGAAAGAATTTCCTGGTTTACAATCTGGGGCCACACTTTTGTTCGGCTGACAGAGAGAATAACTAATTCTGAAATGCAACCAGGATTCTATGATTTGCTTTACAATGGCAAAACATCTTTGTTTAGAAAAGTTTCTAAAACATTGCAGGAAAACAACCCAACGTTCCAGGGAATAAACAGGTATGCTGTAGAATCCAATGGCTATTTTATAAAAAAGGATAACCGGTATTATAAAATACAAAATAAAAAATCTTTGATAGCTGTATTGAGCAACAAGAAAAAAGAGGTTGGGCAATTTATAAAAAAGAATAAACTAAATATAAAAAAAGACAAAGCTAATGCCTTTACGAAAGCGGTTGCATATTATGACGAAATAACAAATAACTCAGGCCATAACTAACTTACGATGCCCACAAAGCATTTACTCAAAATATTCCTTACGTGTATGTATTTGTTAGCCTGTTATAAGTTACAGGCACAGGATAATATCCCTAATGTCAGCGGTGAATTCAGGAATGTAAGTGCAGAGAAATTTTTAACAGACCTGGAAAAGCAAACCAATTTTCATTTATATTTTGACACCAGCCAGTTGGATTCGGTTACTGTTGATATAACGGTAGACAAAAAGCCATTAATAGAAGTATTAGGACAAGCTTTCAAAAATACCAAACTCCGGGCGGCCTACTATGAACCCGATAATATCTTTATCACTAAAGGCTTGCTCGTGCAAACTGAATTACCGGGCGGATTTTATAATGAAGCAACTGCTAAAAATAAAAATCCGCAGGATAGCAATATTATTGATTACTCAAATATTGACAATACAGTTTCGAATGCGGCGCAGCCCGATAAGCTATATTCAATCGGTGAGCAGGGTTCTTCAAATAACCCTGAGGGCACGATCACCGGCTTTATCTCAGACAATAAAACCGGGGAGCCTGTTATTGGTGCATCTGTGCATGTGGAGAACACAAAAACGCAGGTAACCACAGACCAATTTGGTTACTATACCATCGCCGTTCCTAAAGGAAGGCATACACTTTCCATTCAGAGTATTGGAATGAAAGATACCAGGAGACAGGTGCTCGTGTATGGTGATGGAAAGTTCAATATTGAAATGCAGAACCAGATAATCTCTTTGAAAAAAGTAGTGGTTTCTGCTCAAAAAGCAAGCAATATCAGAAGCCTTCAAATGGGTGTGCAAAATTTAGACATCCAAACAATTAAACAGGTGCCGGTAGTATTTGGAGAAGCTGATATTTTAAAAGTGGTTCTTACTTTGCCGGGCGTAAAATCAGTTGGTGAAGCAAGTACGGGATTGAATGTTCGTGGTGGTTCCACGGATCAGAATCTTATATTGTTTAATGACGCTACCATTTATAATCCATCTCATTTTTTTGGTTTGTTCTCTGCGTTCAATCCGGAAGTAATAAAAAATGTAGAGTTGTATAAAAGCAGTATCCCTGCCAAATATGGCGGAAGGCTTTCTTCTGTTCTTGAAATTAATTCCAGGGAGGGAAACAAAAAGAAGATTAGTGGTACTGCCGGTATCGGGTTACTCACAAGTCGCTTAACGCTGGAAGGTCCGTTAGTTAAAGACAAATCGTCGTTCATTTTAGGCGCAAGAACGACTTATGCTGATTGGCTTCTGAATCTTTTGCCTAAACAATATAAAAACAGTAAGGCCGGGTTTTATGACTTCAACATAAACATAAACCATGAGATCAATAAAAAGAATTCTCTATTCTTTACCGCCTATATGAGTAAAGATAATTTCAATCTAAACAGCGACACCACTTACAATTATGGCAACAATAATATTGCGCTAAAATGGAAGCACATTTTTAATAACAAACTATATATGCTTGTAGGCGGAGGCTACGACAATTATCAATACAGTATAAAAAGTTCAGTGAATGCGATAAATGCGTATAAACTGGATTTTGATATTAAACAGGAAAATTTTAAAGCGCACTTTAATTATTTCGTCAATGGCAGGCATACTGTTGAGTTTGGGGTAAACAGCATACTATATAAACTTCACCCAGGCAATTATAATCCTGTAGGTAAAGAATCATTGGTGGTGCCTGATATGGTGGAGGCAGAGCAGGGTTTGGAAAGCGCTTTATACGCAAGTGATAAATACACTATTAATTCTGCTTTATCAATTGAAGGAGGAATCCGGTATTCAATATTTAACGTGTTGGGTCCACAGACGTTCAATGTATATCCTGCCGGGGTTCCAAAAACACAAGACAATATAATAAGTAGCAATAAGTATGGTAAAAATAAATTTATAAAAACATACCAGGGGCCTGAAGTGCGCTTATCGGCCCGGTACGCATTTTCGGGTGACTTTTCAATAAAAGCAGGATACAATACCCAACGCCAGTACATTCACCAGCTTTCAAACACGACGGCTATTGCTCCAACTGATATCTGGAAGCTAAGCGATCCGAATATCAAACCACAATTTGGCCAGCAGGTTTCTCTTGGCATTTATAAAAATTTCAAGTCAAATACAATTGAAACATCTGTTGAAGTCTATTACAAAAAAATAAAAAATTACCTGGATTATAAAAGCGGGGCGGTATTAATTCTTAATCATCATGTAGAAACAGAGGTGCTTTCTACAAAAGGGGAAGCATACGGAGTAGAATTCCAGGTTAAGAAACTTACAGGAAAATTAAATGGCTGGATCAGCTATACTTACTCAAGGATATTGTTGAAGGCAGATGATATTACCCAGGGTGAAATAATTAATAATGGAATGAATTATCCTGCCAATTATGACAAGCCTCATGATGTTACTTTTATAAGTAACTATCGGATCAACCACCGGTTTAGCCTGTCATTAAATGCTACGTACAGTACCGGGACGGCCAATTACAGTACCGATAGGCAGATTTTTTTATGACAATTCTTACAGAACCTTATATGCGAACAGAAACTCTTACAGAATTCCTGATTATTTCAGAACGGATTTTTCGATGAACCTTGATGGTAATCATAAGATCCATCAAAAAGCCCATAATTCATGGACAATTGGCGTCTACAACCTTACCGGAAGAAAAAATCCGTATTCAGTTTATTTTATTTCGGAGAATGGAGTTGTAAACGGATATAAGCTTTCTATTTTCGGTAATCCCATTCCATTTATCAATTTTAATATTAAGTTTTAAAAGTCCAACCCAATGAAAAAATTATTTATCTATAACGCTTTCTTTTTTATCATAGGCGGTTGCAAAGAAAAATTTACCGCCAATATACAATCGCCCGAATCAGGTTACATTGTTGTGGAAGGCTTCATCAGCAGCGGACCGGATCCTACAGCTATAACACTTACACGTTCAGTAAAATTATATGATACGATTAATTTTAAACCAGAACACAATGCACTGGTAACTATTGAAAGTGAAAACAACGAAATTTTTCCGCTTTATGAAACCGGTGATGGGGTATACACTTCCGGGAGCTTAGCTCTAAATAGCGCTGAAAAATATCACCTTCATATAGCAACGCAGGATAATAAACAATATGTTTCAGATTTTGCAGCGGTGAAAAAAACGCCCGACATAGATAGCGTAAGCTGGAAACGTGAAAACGGCGGGGTAAGAATCTATATAAATACACACGACCCTCAAAATAATACCAGGTATTATCATTGGAAGTATGAAGAAACATGGGAATTTCATTCTGCCTATCAAAATTCAATAGAATATGTATATGATCAAAGTCATGTGCCCATTGCTGTTCGTTTCAGGTTTGCTGACCAAAGTGTAGACACAACAATTTATAAATGCTGGAATACTGTTAATTCAACAAATATTAATTTAGGTTCTTCAGAAAAATTGAGCGAAGATTTAATTTATTTACCCCTCATCTATATAGACCCAGCATCAATTAAGCTCAGCGTGTTGTACAGTATCAATGTCAGGCAATATGCCCTGAGCCATGAGGCTTATCTTTTTTTGGAAAAAATAAAAAAGAATACGGAGAACGTGGGATCGATTTTCGATGCTCAGCCTTCCGAATTGCAGGGTAATATTCATTGCACCACCAACCCGGATGAAATTGTTGTGGGCTACGTTGACATTTCTGAAGAGAAACAAAAGCGGATTTTCATCAGGAACAATGAATTGCCGGGTTGGAACTATAGAACTGATTGTTTATCTGTAACCATTGATAATAATGCTGATAGTATTTATAAATATGGGTTTGGTCTATTTCCTACAACTCCTTTTTCAGTTTCACGGGGGATAGATAAGTTTAACGCCACGTATGAGGAAAGGTGCGTGAACTGCACTTTCTCGGGTACAAATATGAGACCTCCTTTTTGGCCGTAATCTATTTGATTATTTATAAGAAAAAGATAAAATAAAGATTTACATGTCCACCGTAATTTTAAAATACCGGCATCAATTAAAAACACTCGTTTTATTAAAATGCGCAATTTTAGTTTCATCGGTTGCACAGTGCCAGGATAAGTTAATCTCTATCAAAACAACATTTAGTAAATACCATCAAAATTCAATAAAAGAAAAAATATTTGTACATACTGATAAGACTTTTTACATAACCGGGGAAATACTTTGGTTCAAATTGTATGTTGTGGATGCATCTACGCATGTTCCTTTGAACTTAAGTAAAGTTGCTTATGTTGAGGTTTTAGATACTGCGAATAATCATTTGCTTCAGGCAAAGGTATCTTTAAATAACGCTGAAGGTAACGGTTCTTTTTATTTGCCCGTGAATCTCAATTCAGGCAACTTTAAATTAAGAGCGTATACTAACTGGATGAAAAATTTTGGTGCGGAATATTTTTTTGAGAAAAATATTACCATAGTTAATACTCAAAGAAGAATGCCTGTTTCTGCAGCCGGGGATTCCGGTCAATTTGATATCCGGTTTTTTCCTGAAGGGGGAAATATGGTTAATAACATTCCCTGTAAGGTTGCATTTAGAGGAGCAGACCGGTTTGGGAAAAGCGTTGGCTTCACTGGCTTTCTTCTGGATAACAACGATACCCTTCTGTCATTTAAGCCCCAACATGCCGGCATGGGGGTTTTCTCCTTTACACCTTTACCTAATCATTCTTATAAAGCTTTTATACAAACCGGTCCCGGCCAAAAAATAATCGAACCACTTCCTGCAGCATATAATAGTGGCTATGTTATGAACGTGTCTGACTCAGCTGGTAAAGTTGTGGTTAATGTTCTGTCTGATATGTCAGGCGGCGAAATATATCTATTCGTACATACAAGAGAAATAATAAAAGTTACTGAAACCGGTATTTTGCAGAACGGGAAAGCGGTATTTATTTTTGATAAAGAAAATCTCGGTCCGGGCATTTCCCACATTACTATTTTTAACGGCCAAAGACAACCTGTGTGTGAAAGATTAGTTTTTAAAAAACCCTCTGAAGAGTTAGCGTTAAAAATAAATTCGGATAAGCAGGTTTATAATACAAGAGAGAATGTTAGCCTCCACATAGATGCAGGTACTAATATAAAAAGTGATACGGCGAGCCTTTCAATGTCAGTATTACGGCTCGATTCTATTCAACACCCACAGACTGCAACCATCAGCAGTTATCTTCTCCTCACTTCCGATCTTACAGGCTATGTGGAAGATCCAAATTATTATTTTAGAAATGATGACGTGGAAACCATTGCCGCACTTGATAATGTAATGCTTACTAACGGATGGAGAAGATTTAAATGGGAAGACGTTTTCAGAAACAAGAAACCATATTTTGAATATGTACCGGAATATAACGGACCAATTGTTGTTGGCCGGGTGACCGATACAAAAACAGGAAATCCTGTACCAGGGATCGAAACCTATATTTCTGTCCCGGGTTTTCAAAATGAATTTAACTCGTCCACGAGTGATAAAAACGGAACCATAAAATTTGAAATGAAAGATTTTTATGGCTCGTCTGAAATCTTCCTGCAAACCAATACTGCAAACGATCGTACTTACCGTTTTGATGTAGCCGATCCGTTCAGTAGTAATTTTTCGTCTACACTTTTGTCAGCCTTTACTTTGATTCCTCAAACCGAAAATTCTTTAAGGCAACAAAGTGTCAGCATGCAGGTGCAAAATATTTATTCCGGAAAAAAACTAAAGCAATTTGTTACCGCAAATTTTGATACAACACCATTTTATTTAAATGCCGATGAAACATATTTACTGGATAATTATACCCGGTTTACTACGCTTGAAGAAGTACTAAGAGAATATGTTGCCCTTGTGGATGTAAGAAAGAAAGAAGGGAATTTCCATTTTGGTGTTTATAATTTTGCGACCGGCGTCAAGATGAAAGATGATCCGCTTGTATTGTTAGACGGTGTTGCAGTATTTAAGTTTAACAAACTCATGGAAGTTGATCCTTTAAAATTATACAAGGTTGAAGTTTTGAACAGGAAATATTTTCTTGGTAATTCTATCTTTGATGGAATATTGAACTGGACTTCTTACAAGGGGGACCTCGCAGGCTATGATCCGGGCCAACATACCACAATAATTGATTATGACGGGCTTCAAACCGAAAGAGAATTTTATTCGCCTTCATATGACACCAGGGAAGAAAAGCAAAGCCATCTCCCGGATTTCAGAAATGTTTTATTATGGTCGCCTCATATTAAGATCGCATCAGGCGCATCGAAAGAAATCGATTTTTACACTTCAGATATTCCGGGAAAATACCTGGTGGAAGTGCAGGGAATAAGTAAAAGCGGCTTGTGCGGTAATAATGTTTTTGTTTTTGAAGTGAAACGATGAACATAACTCGGGGCGCTTAAACGACAAATTTGGTTTGGCGTTCATATAAATTTGATGTGCGATTTAGTCACAGGATTCTGTTAATTTTAAACATAATAAAAACGATATGCTAAAAAAATCCAACAACAATTCAAGACGTTCTTTTATCTCAAATCTTTCGAAAGGTTTAGTAGGCGCTTCTTTAATTCCATCAATCGCCAATGCTAAGGAAAGGAAACATTATATTGAAGAATTAATAAGATCAAATCAAAATTTTGGTCCAAACGACCAGGTCCAGGTTGCCCTCATTGGAGCCGGGGGAATGGGCACTGCTGATGGGATTACATGTATTACAGTTCCGGGAGTAAAGCTGGTGGCGGTTTGCGACTTGTATGACGGGCGGATTGCCGAAGCAAAAAAAAGGTGGGGTAATGATCTATTTACAACCCGTGATTATAAGGAAATACTGGAGAGAAAAGATGTAGATGCTGTAATTATTGCAACACCCGATCACTGGCACAAAGATATTTCTGTTGCAGCAATGAATAGGGGAAAGCATGTATATTGCGAAAAACCAATGGTACATGATGTTACGGAAGGCCCCGCCGTAATTGATGCGCAGAATAAAAATAAAGTGGTGTTCCAGGTAGGCAGCCAGGGAATGAGTTCTTTGGGAAATGAAAAGGCGAAACAATTATTGAAAGATGGCGCTATCGGTACTTTGAATTATGCTGAAGCATTTTATGCACGTATGTCGCCAACAGGTGCCTGGCAATATCCAATACCGGCGGACGCTTCACCGGAGACCGTTGACTGGGACAGGTATATTGCCAATACAACCAAAAGGCCTTTTGACAAAATAAGATTTTTTCGCTGGCGCAATTACCGTGATTATGGCACCGGTGTTTCAGGAGATTTATTTGTGCATTTATTTTCAAGTCTTCACTTTGTTACGGGTTCATTAGGGCCAAATAAAATAATGGCTACCGGTGGATTACGATATTGGAAAGACGGCAGGGAAGTTCCGGATATTATGCTTGGTATGTTTGATTATCCCGATACAAAAGCACACCCCCCTTTCAATCTTTCATTGAGAGTGAATTTTGTTGATGGTACGGGCGGAACCAATTACCTGCGTATGGTAGGCAGTGAAGGTGCCATGACGGTGGAATGGGACAAGGTAACCCTGTATAAAAACAAAAATATTGTAGATGAAAACGATCCGTTGAACCAAACGAAAAATGTAAACTCGGGTAAGGAATATGTTTACGAACGCAAATCAATGCTGCCACCTGAAGAAATGATCTACACAGCCGAAGAAGGATATAAGGGTGCTCATTTTGATCACCATTATAACTGGATAAATGCTATCCGTACTAACGGCACCGTAGCCGAAAATGCATTATTCGGGTATCGTGCAGCGGCGCCTGCATTACTTTGCAACGACAGTTATTTCAACAATAAAATAATGCAATGGGATCCTGAGAATCTTAAAGTAATCACCAATAAATAAAACAAAAAAAATAATGACCAAAAACCTGCTCCGCCTTTTAGTGGTAACGACCGTTTTAATTTCCTGTTCCTCCTCCAAAGATGGAGGCGACAATACACTTTCAAAAGAAGAAAAAGAGCAAGGCTATAAATTATTATTTGATGGGAAAGATATGGATGGGTGGCGCACCTATCAAAATAAATCTGCAGCATCATGGGAAGTTGATAGCGGAACCTTACATTGTAAAGGAAGTGATGCAAACTATGGTGCTATTACTGCTGACCTGATGACGAAAGATCAATACCAGAATTTTGATTTGAGTGTTGATTATAAAATTTCTCCTAAAGGGAACAGTGGGATATTATACCTCGTTACAGAAGACAGCGCCTACTCTTTCCTAAGCGGCCCTGAATACCAGATTATTGACGATATAAATTTTCCGGAGAAACTGGAGCCCTGGCAACATACTGCCGCTAATTATGCAATGAATCCTGCACCTGATGCAGCGCCGAATCCTGCCGGAGAATGGAACCATGCCCGTATTGTTAAGAACGGCAATCATGTTGAGCATTGGCTGAACGGTAAAAAAGTGGTTGAATATGATTTGCATAGTGATGAATGGAATAAGAATAAAATGGCAGAAAAATGGAAGGACGATGCGGCTTACGGCGCATCCGATAAAGGATATATCACTTTCCAAAATCATGGAAGTGAGGCCTGGTTTAAAAATATTAAGATTAAAGAATTGTAAAAAATCAGGGGAAAAAATAACGCAACGCTGATTATTGTATTGGATCCTATAAAAAGTCTCTTCTCAAAATTTAAATGGCAGGATTTTTTCCTGCCATTTAATAAAAATATATTTAGTTTCCCTTTTATTTTAAAAGCCCATCAATATAATCTGCTAATTCAGTATTTCCTTCCGAACGTTTTGAAGTGGCAATTTTATTAAAAATCTGTTTAAATCCGGGATCAATAAATTGCCTGTATCGCTCAGGTATTTTATTTCTGAATTTCATAATTTCATCCACGCCTTTTCTGACGTTATCTGCATTTTTAACTTTTGTGAGATAGTTTGCGAAATATATGCTCTCCTGTACTTTGGATTGAGATACGGGAGAATTTTTATAGTTGTCATAAAAAGCGTTAAAATCATCTTCTGTAGCATTTGCCATTAAAGCTTTCATAACAACCGTACCTAATGTACCTCTTGCGTCAGCACTATATTTTTTTGCCAGCGTATAGGCCTGGTCAGGGTTAAGCTTTATCAGGCCATCCAGAGAAGCACCGGCCACTGAGTAAGAAGAATCATTTACATACTTTGTAAATAAAGGTTCATATTTTTTATCATCCATCTTTACGAGAATTTCCAGGGCCTTAGCCTGAACCAATTTGTTGGGATCCTTATTGGCTATTTGCTCGATCACACTTAAAACTGACGGCACTGTATAGCCTTTGTTTTTATCCAGCTCTTCAAGAGTATATAAACGTAACCCATAATATTTGTCATTTAATCCATTTGCCAAATCGCTCATTTTATTTTCAGCAAAATAGGCGAGTGCTTCTTTGCGATCCAAATACAGAGGTGCGTATTTAAATTGTTGCTGGAATTCTTCTGCAGATTTATTATCAGTTTTCCTTGCAAGCAAAACTTTATCAGCATCTACATTTATTAAAGAAGGTTTTTTATCACTGGCGAAATAAAACGTATCAATTTTATTTTCAACCCATACTTTGTATCTCTTTTTGGTGGCACCTTCGCTGTACACATCAATAGCTATAGGCAATTTGAATACTTCTCCTGTCTTTTGAGTTTGTTCAATTATCACCCGGGCTATTTTATTGCTTTCATTGTAATCATAATTTATTGTAATGTCGGGCTGGCCGCTTCCATAATACCATTCGTTCCAGAACCAGTTTAAATCCTGTCCCGTGACTTCTTCGAATGCCAGGCGTAATTGCTGGGCTTCGGCACTTTTAAATTTATTTGTAGTTAAATAAAGATTTAATGATTTAAAGAATGCGCTATCACCAACATAATTGCGAAGCATATGCAATATTGCCCCACCCTTTGGATAAGATACGCCATCAAAGACATCTTCTTTGTCTTTATAATAAAACCTCACAAGATTTTTAGATTCATCGGCAGGATTGCCAAGGTAAGTTTCCCTGTTTTCTTCTATATGCTCATTGCCTGCGTCTACGCCGTGCCGGTAGGTATCCCAAAGTGTTTCGCTATAGTCTGCGAAAGATTCGTTAAGCGTGATATTACTCCAGCTTTCTGTTGTAACCAAATCTCCAAACCACTGGTGAAAAAGTTCATGGGCTATAACTTCTTCCCACTTGTTTCCATCAACCAATTCTCTTGCATTTTGATAGGCGTTTTCCTGGTGCAATGTGGCTGTGGTATTTTCCATAGCACCACTCACATAATCCCGGCCAACTATCTGGTCATACTTTGGCCATGCATAAGGTACACCGGTCAAATTTTCAAAAAGTCCGATCATAGCAGGCGTTTCACCAAATATTCCATTTGCGTAAGGGGCATATTCCTTTTCAACATAATAGTTAACGGGTAATTTTTTGTAATGATCTTTTACGATGACGTAATCACCTACGCCCATAAAAAATAAATAAGGAGCATGCGGCAAATCCATCTTCCAGTAATCTGTTCTTGTGCCATCAGTATTTTTCTTTTGGCTTATAAGAAGCCCGTTACTAAGCGTTACATATTTTGAAGGCACAGTCATATATATTTCTTCTGTTGTCTTCTGGTTGGGTTTATCTATTGTAGGAAACCATGCGCTGTTCGACTCTGTTTCTCCCTGTGTCCATATCTGCGTTGGTTTATCTTTGTCTTCACCGGTAGGATTAATAAAATACAAACCCTTGGCGCCAGTAATTGCAGCACTGCCCTTCACATTTAATTCATTCGGCTTTGAAATATAATTAATGTAAACAGTATAATTTTCTCCTTTCTTATATAACTTATCAAGTGTAATTCTTAATTGCATACTATCATAAGAATATTGTAACGGAACTTTCGAATTACCTCTAACCATCGCAATTTCTTTTATTTCCATTCCTTTTGCGTCTAACGTTAGCGAATCGGTTGGGTAAAAGTGTGGGTGAAGAGTTACCCATTCCTTTCCATACATCCATGCTTTGTTGTAATCGAAATTAACGTCGAGTTTTGTATGTACCAGGTCATTTATCCGTGTTGCGGTCGCCCTGTATTCATGTTTCCATGATGTGTCAGAAGTCTCATCATTATCCTGAGCCAACACGACGACATGACAAGTAATAAATAAAAATGCAAACAAAATTTTCTTCATAACTTATTTTTAAAATGTGTGCAAAAGTAAAAGGTTTATCTAAAAAGAAATCTAAATTTGGATGGAAGGCAAAATTTATTAAATATTTTTGCCAATATGTTTCTTCCCGCAATCAAAAGTTTCATTACAACTGTTTTTATTATTGCATTTGGAATGTTTTCAAAAGCTCAGCAAGTACATTTTGTTTATTTACAAACAGAAGGAGGCCAACCATTTTATGTAAAAATTAATAACAAAGTTATAAGCTCATCTTATGCCGGATACCTGATTTTGCCAAAATTGACTGATGGGGATTATAAGCTCAGTGTTGGGTTTCCCAAAAACGAATTTCCGGAAGAAGATTACCAGATTTCAGTTAACAATCAGAACGAAGGATTTCTTTTAAAGAACTTCGATAAAGGATGGGGTCTTTTCAACCTGGAGTCCTTTAATGTGATAATGGGAAGTAATAGTAATAGTAATAGTAATACAGCTGCGGTTTCATCAAAAAAGTTACAGGACGATCCGTTTTCAAAAATGCTGGCAAATGTTGTCAAGGATTCTTCCATTCTTCAAAAAGCCGAGCCTGTAAAAGCGGAACCTGTTATTAATAAAGTTGATAGTGCTACAATTGCTAAAACAGATTCGGCTGTCAATAAGGATTCGGCTATTAATAAGATTGATTCTAATATAACCGTTGCAGAAACGCCGTCACCTTTTTCACCCCCTGCGGTCCTTTTAAGTAAAAAAAATAAGGATGGATTGGAAGCGATATATATTGACCGAAACGAGGGTGTAAATGATACGATAAGAATTTTTATTCCTGCAGAAAAGCAATTTGTTAAAATTGAAACTCCCGTTGAAAAAGCTAAACATATTGATACGGTGGCAGCACAAAAGGAACAGCCATCCACAACTTCGCTCACTGATTCTTCATCTGTAACAGTTGAGAAACCTGATGGCGCAGTCAATTTCCGATTCTGCAACAAGCGTTCCCCAGGTAACGGGTGAAAATATTGCTCCCACTGAAGATAACGATAGTGCATTGTCGAAGACGCCTGGCGAAACACAATCTGAAATTCGAAGGCAGGACTCTGTGACTACAGACAATAACAGAACAGGCGATACAACAAAAGATAAGGTAGTTGTATTGCCGAAGGTTGTTACATCGTCAAAAATTAATTCAGACTGTAAAGCGTTTGCAGATCATAGTGATTTTTTACGGCTGCGAAAAAAAATGGCTTCTGAAAATTCAGACAATAACATGATAAAGATTGCAAAAAAAGCTTTTCGTTCAGAATGTTTCAGCACGGAACAGATCAAAAATCTTTCATTTTTATTTTTGACGAATGAGGGTAAATATCGCTTCTTCGATGCAGCGTATGCCTTTGCTTCCGATTCAGATCAATTTTATACACTTCAATCGCAGTTAACTGACAGTTATTATATCAACCGTTTTAAGGCAATGATTCATAAATAATTTATCGCTGTTAAATGCCAAGATATTTTATTGAAGTCTCTTACAAGGGTACAAAGTATTCAGGTTTCCAGCTACAAAAAAATGCAGTGACAATTCAGTCTGAAGTCGAAAAGGCTTTGGATATATACTTCGGACAAGCTTTCAACCTTACAGGCGCATCACGTACAGATTCAGGTGTACATGCGTTGCAAAACTATTTTCATTTTGATACATCACACGATTTATTACATTTAAGTGAAAATTCGGGCATGGAGAGAAAGATTGAACAAGTGTTATATTCGCTCAATTCAATTTTGCCTGGAGACATAGTAATAAAGCAAGTTTTTAAGGTACAGGACAATTTGCACTGCCGGTTTGATGCGATAAGCCGGAGATACAAATATTATGTATACAATAAGAAAAATCCATTTTATAAAGACACTGCATATTTTTATCCGTATAGGCTCGATTTTGAAAAATTGGAAGAGGCGGCATCGATTATTTTAAGAACCGAAAATTTTTGTTCTTTTTCCAAAAGAAATACACAGGTCAATAATTTTAATTGTACAATTTTTGATAGTGCCTGGGAGAATAAAATCAATCTTCTTATTTATGATATAACTGCAAATCGATTTTTACGTGGCATGGTAAGAGGGCTCGTAGGCACAATGCTAAGAACCGGCACCGGAAAAATTTCTCTGAAGGAATTTTCGGAAATCATACAAAGTAACGATTGTAGGAAGGCAGATTTTTCAGTTGCGCCGAATGGACTTTTCCTAAATGAAATAAAATATAACTTCTCTTAATAAATGATCATAATCGTCAAAAACTGTAACGAGATATTGATATTTAGTGGCTCCATACCAATAAGT
>CAWCUN010000010.1:0-284636 GCA_963798665.1 uncultured Chitinophagaceae bacterium
TGATCAACAAATGCGACTCAAAAGTTTACAGGAGGAAAAAACTCAAACACAAACCAGAACGAGGACCTATGCCATGCTTGCAGCTTTGGGTGTATTGCTGATAATTGGTCTGATACTGTATCGTAACAACAGGCAAAAACAAAAGGCCAATAAAGTATTGGAAACAACGCTTTCGAATCTTAAGTCCACTCAATCACAACTCATACAATCCGAAAAAATGGCTTCGTTGGGTGAACTCACTGCAGGCATCGCACATGAAATACAAAACCCATTAAATTTCGTAAACAACTTCTCTGATGTGAACAAGGAACTTCTTGAGGAATTAAAGGAAGAAGCTGATAAAGGAAATTTTGATGAAATAAAAATTATTGCAACAGACATAATAACAAACGAAGAAAAAATAAATCACCACGGCAAACGTGCCGATGCCATCGTAAAAGGGATGTTGCAGCACTCCCGATCAGTAAAGGCGTAAAAGAGCCAACCGATATCAATGCTTTAGCGGATGAATATTTTCGATTATCTTATCACGGATTAAAAGCAAAAGACAAAGACTTTAATGCGAAATAAAAACTGATTTTGACGAAACGATTGGACAAAATAAATATCATTCCGCAGGATATCGGAAGAGTGTTGCTGAATTTATACAACAATGCCTTTTATGCGGTAAGAAAAAGGCAAGAAGCGAAGGCAAAGGGTATGAGCCAACAGTTTCGGTAAGCACAAAAAAGAACGAGATCGTGTAACCATAACCGTTAAGGACAACGGAAGGTATTCCTGAAAAAATAAAAGAAAAAATATTTCAACCATTCTTCACCACCAAGCCAACAGGACAGGGAACAGGATTGGGATTGAGTTTAAGTTATGATATTGTAAAAGCACATGGCGGAGAAATAAAAGTGAAACAAAAGAGGGAGAGGGGACAGAGTTTATGATTCAATTACCAGCTATCTAAATAAATCTCATGAAACGTTGTATTACAATTATGTTGTTTTTGGTATTGCCGGTTTTTGTATCGGCACAGTCAAAGTTTATGTTCATTTTATCTGACAGTACTTTATCGGGTCCACAAAAGTCAGACAGTCTGCAACTGGTACTACAAAATGCAGCCAACGATACTATTCGCATGGACGTGTATTTTAGCCTGGCACTTTATTATTTGGAAACAGATCGCGACAGCGCTGTTTATTACGACAATAAGAGTATTGCACTGGCGCAGCAGTTAAGATTGAAATTGAATGAAGCAGCCGCTTTAAGCGACAGGGGCTATGCGTTTATAGGATTGGGTAACTATCCTGCATCACTTGAATCATTGACAGAAGCACTTAAAATTGCAGAGAACCCGGCGAGTGAAAAACATGCCTTACCATTTCTAAGGGGGCACACCCCACATGCGAGAAGGCTTTATATTTTGGGCCTTACTGACAAGCATATGGGGCAATTGTATGGAGTTACCGGTAACAGGGATATGGAAAAATTATGGTCCTTCAAGGCATTAGGCTATGCTCGATCTATTCCGGACACTTTTTTGCTTTCGCTGGTATATTTGAACTTAGGAAAGTCTTATATTTTCCTTAACCAATTGGATTCTGCACTTTTTTTTGAACAACAGGCATTAGCGTTGCAGCCGCATTTAGAATTTTTCTTAAGAACATGGGAAGGTAGTGTTCTTTATTACCTGGGAAACATTTACCTTAAAAAAGGGAGCGTGACACTGGCCCGGGATGCCTACCTGGAATCGGTAGAATCGTTTACAGCGCATCATAATCTTCATAATCTTCCCCGTACCTACGATGCATTAAGTAAATTATACGAAAGATTACATAAACCTGATTCCAGTCTTTTTTATGCGAGGAAATTATTGGAAACTGCCCGGGTTTTGGGACAGCCGCTGCCGCTGGCCAACTCTTACCAGGCGCTTTCAGATGTGTATAGCACTCTAAATTACCGTGATAGTACCTTAAGATACCTGCAACTCTACACTGTATTAAATGACAGCCTGAATAATGCAGAAAAGAATAACCTGCTTTCGTACCAGAATATCGGATTTGATCAACAAATGCGACTCAAAAGTTTACAGGAGGAAAAAACTCAAACACAAACCAGAACGAGGACCTATGCCATGCTTGCAGCTTTGGGTGTATTGCTGATAATTGGTCTGATACTGTATCGTAACAACAGGCAAAAACAAAAGGCCAATAAAGTATTGGAAACAACGCTTTCGAATCTTAAGTCCACTCAATCACAACTCATACAATCCGAAAAAATGGCTTCGTTGGGTGAACTCACTGCAGGCATCGCACATGAAATACAAAACCCATTGAATTTTGTAAACAACTTCTCTGATGTGAACAAGGAACTTCTTGAGGAATTAAAAGAAGAAGCTGATAAAGGAAATTTTGATGAAATAAAAATTATTGCA
The DNA here is from genome assembly GCA_963798665.1 of uncultured Chitinophagaceae bacterium. Lineage (GTDB taxonomy): Bacteria > Bacteroidota > Bacteroidia > Chitinophagales > Chitinophagaceae > Ginsengibacter. The sequence continues at coordinate 2,423 of CAWCUN010000010.1, forward strand.
ACAGACATAATAACAAACGAAGAGAAAATAAATCACCACGGCAAACGTGCCGATGCCATCGTAAAAGGGATGTTGCAGCACTCACGATCAAGTAAAGGCGTAAAAGAGCCAACCGATATTAATGCTTTAGCGGATGAATATTTTCGGTTATCCTATCACGGTTTGAAAGCTAAAGACAAAGACTTTAACGCTGAAATAAAAACAGATTTTGAGGCAACGATTGGAAAAATAAATATCATTCCGCAGGATATCGGACGGGTGCTGCTGAATTTATACAACAATGCCTTTTATGCGGTAAGCAAACGGCAAGAGGCGGAAGGCAAAGAGTATGAGCCAACAGTTTGGGTAAGCACAAAGAAAGAAGGAGATCGTGTAACCATAACCGTTAAGGACAATGGAGGAGGTATTCCTGAAAAAATAAAAGAAAAAATATTTCAACCTTTCTTCACCACCAAGCCAACAGGACAAGGAACAGGATTAGGGTTGAGTTTAAGCTATGATATTGTGAAAGCACATGGCGGAGATATAAAAGTGGAAAGTAAAGAGGGAGAGGGAACAGAGTTTATGATTCAATTACCAGCTATCTAAATAAGTCTCATGAAACGTTGTATTGCAATAATGTTGTTTTTGGTATTGCCGGTTTTTGTATCGGCACAGTCAAAGCTTTTTTACATTTTATCTGACACTACTTTATCGGGTACACAAAAGTTAGACCGTCTGCAAATGGCGTTAAGAAATGCAGCCAATGACACCATTCGTATGGATGCGTATTATAACCGGGCGCTTTATTATTTGGAAACAAATCGCGACAGTGCCGTCTATTACGACGATAAGAGTATTGCACTTGCTCAGAAGTTAGGAATAAAAATGAATGAAGCAGCTGCTCTAGGCGATAAGGGCTACGCGCTTATAGGATTGGGTAACTACCCGGCATCACTTGAATCATTATCAGAGGCGCTTAAAATTGCGGAGAACCCGGCAAGTGAAAAATCTGCTTTGCCCTTTCTAAGAGGGCACACTCCACATGCGAGAAGACTTTATAATTTGGGCCTTATTGAGTTGCACCTGGGTACCTTGTATGGCGCTACCGGTGACAGGGATATGGAAAAACTAAGGTACTTCAAGGTATTGGAATATGCTGAATCTATTCCGGATACTTCTTTGCTTTCGCTGGCATATATGGCCTTGGGAAAGTCTTATACTAACCTTAACAAATTGGATTCGGCACTTTTTTTTGAACAACAAGCATTAGCGCTGCAGCCGCATTTAGAATTTTACTACAGAACCTGGGAAGGTAGCATTCTTTATTACCTGGGAAACATTTACCTTGAAAAAGGAAATTTAACATTGGCCCGGGATGCCTATCTGAAATCGGTAGAATCATATACTGCACATCATAATCTTCACTATCTTCCCGATGTCTATGATGCACTAACTAAATTATACGAAAGATTACATAAACCTGATTCCAGCCTGCTTTATGCCACGAAATTATTGGAAACTGCCCGGGTTTTGGGACAGCCGCAGCCGTTGGCTAGCTCTTACCGGGCGCTTTCAGATGTATATAGCAATCTAAATAACCGTGACAGTACCTTAAAATACCTGCAACTATACACCGTATTAAATGACAGCGTAAATAACGCGGAAAAGAAAAACCTGCTTTCCTACCAGAATATCGGGTTCGATCAACAAATGCGGCTCAAAAGTTTACAGGAAGAAAAAATTCAGACACAAACAAAGACGAGGACCTATGCCATGCTGGCTGGTTTGGGTGTATTGCTTATTATTGGCCTGATACTGTATCGTAATAACAGGCAAAAGCAAAAAGCCAATAAAGTATTGGAAACAACGCTTTCGAATCTTAAGTCCACCCAATCACAACTCATACAATCCGAAAAAATGGCTTCGTTGGGTGAACTCACTGCAGGCATTGCCCATGAAATACAGAACCCATTAAATTTCGTGAACAATTTTTCGGAAGTAAATAGTGAATTAGCAGAGGAATTGAAATCGGAATTAGCAACAGGCAATTTGCAGTTGGCAAATGAAATTGCTGGCGATATAAAAGACAATTCAGAAAAAATAAACGATCACGGCAAGCGTGCTGGTGATATAGTAAAAGGAATGTTACAACACTCACGTTCAAGTACAGGTGTAAAAGAGCCAACCGACATCAATGCTTTGTGTGATGAATATCTGCGCCTCTCTTATCATGGTTTGCGAGCCAAGGACAAATCATTTCAATGCAACCATGAAAACAGATTTTGATGAGACGATTGGTAACATCAATATCATTCCGCAGGATATAGGAAGAGTAATACTTAACCTGATCAACAATGCATTTTATGCGGTTGATGAAAAGAAAAAGCAAATCGGCGAAGGATACGAACCCGTTGTTTCAGTAAGTACAAAAAAGATAGATGGAAAGGTGCAGATAAAAGTTATTGATAATGGCAACGGCATCCCTCAAAAAGTATTGGATAAAATCTTTCAACCCTTCTTTACCACCAAACCCACAGGGCAAGGCACAGGGTTGGGATTGAGCTTGAGTTATGACATTGTAAAAGCACATGGTGGGGAAATAAAGGTGGAAACAAAAGAAAATGTGGGGACAGAATTTACTATCATTTTACCCACGTTAATATAATATTTTTTTGTATGTATTAAATAACAAAAGACATGACAGCAACTTTTCGATATCACTTATTGGTTTTACTGATCTTCTTTGTATTTGACAGTACTGCCCAGGTAAAACAATTAAAATTCAACCTGGTTACCGGTGCCAATGGAATTTCAGTGGGAAAAATAAATGGCATGGCCCGGGATAAATACGGGTTTATGTGGTTTTCCGATCAATCCAATCGTAGTATCATCCGGTATGATGGTATACAGATGATCCGGTACAAAAATGATCCGGCAAATCCTAACTCAATAGGTGGTTATTACCCGGAATGTTTGTTCGCAGATTCTACAGGGATAATCTGGATTGGTTTTTACGGACAGGGAGTTGACAGATTTGATCCTGAAAAGAATACGTTTACACATTATCGTCATAATAAAGAGGATACTTCCAGTTTAGCCAATGATATTGTTTCGGCAATTTTAGTTGATCATCTTGGTACTGTTTGGGTGGGAACTAACGAGGGACTCGATTTGCTGGATCAAAAAACAGGGACATTCAAACATTACAAACATCAACCCGGCGATTCAACAAGTTTAAGCCATAATTTAGTAAGAGCTATATATGAAGATAGAGAAGGAACTATATGGATAGGGACCGGCATTCCCTGGGAAAATAATGACGAAGGCGGACTTAACCGTTTCAACAGAAATTCCGGAACTTTTACACAATACGTACATGATCCTGGCAACCCAAACAGCCTGATCAATAATAAAGTAAGGGCTATCCTGGAAGATAGCAGGGGAACATTTTGGGTAGGCACTGCCGGGGACGGTCTACATACATTGGATAGAAAAACCGGAAAGTTTACCCGACTTACTTATAACCCGAAAAAACCAGAGCAGCTTAGCCGGACACCATTGAAGGCTGATGTTGATCACATTACCTTTATTATAGAAGATGCAGCTTTCCAAATTTGGATAGGGACTATGTTTAATGGTGTTATCCGCTATGATCCCATTTCAAAAAAAATAGTACATTTTGGAACTGATGACAGCCAGACAGAATTTAAAGATACAAGGTTATATTCTTTTAGCACTTCTTTACCGTCGACAAAAAAAGTACATTTTGGAACTGATGACAGGCAGACAGAATTTAAAGATAACAGCGGTTGGTGGGCACAGGCCAATGCAGATGGAATAGTGTGGTTGACCACCCAGGATGCCAATTTATATAAAATTGATTTATACAATAATTTTATTCCGCTAATTGGCAATAGTGTAGATGATCAGGCAAATGCTTTTTGTGAAGAAACAAAGGATATCTTTTGGATCGGCACTCCAAAAGGTCTGATCCGGAAAGACCTTATAAATGGAACCAGTACCCGGTTTGTACATGAAAATGATAATCCCAACAGCTTAAGTAATACCAATGTTTTATCAATTTTAAAAAGCAAACAAGGGGATCTGTGGATAGGAACAGCAAATGGATTAAATAAGTATGATCCTCAAACAAAAAGATTTACCAGGTATTTAGCCGGCGCGGATAATAAAACCGGCACAGATAATAATCTTATTCATGCACTGGTAGAAGATAATGATTCAAATATATGGGCAGGTACTGATTTGAATGGATTGTACATGTTAAACACCGGAAATGGCAATATTGTTAATTATAAAAATAATCCTGTTGATACCAATAGCCTGGTGGATAATACCATATATGCGTTAGTGGAAGATGAATCAACTGATTTATGGATAGGAACGGGGAGTAATACTGGTATTTGCAGAATGAACCGTATGACGGGTAAAATGAAACGTTATCTGCCCGGATTAATTGTCGCCAGTATTTACAGTGATAAAGAGGGAGTGATATGGATAGGCATACCCGAAGGCGGATTATACCGGTACGACAGGCAAGCAGATAACTTTTTTTCATTTGGAGAAATAAATACAGGGCAGGAGATCCCGAATGTTATTTCGATTACCGGTGATAATGAGAATAATCTCTGGATAGCATCTGCAAAGGGAATCGGCAAGTTGAATGCTAAAAGAGACCATGTAAGCTGGTTCCGGAAAGAAAATGGCATCAGTAGTGATGCGCATTTTTCAATTAACGCAGCGTATAAAAAAGCCAACGGAGAATTATATTTCGGAGATTATGATGGCTATTATTCTTTTTTCCCTGCTGAACCTGATTCAGGAATAAGCAATACTCAACTTTACTTTACAAATTTCTGGCTCAATGATAAAGAAATATTGCCAAGCGGAAATGGTCCATTAACGGAATCATTATTTACTACCAGGGAGATTAAACTCAGCTATAGCCAAAATATATTTTCAATGGCTTTTACTGCTGTTAACTTTCGGAACAGTACAGATAATAAAATTTATTATCAACTGGAGAATTTTGATAATGAATGGCATAAAGCAGGAACTGAAAATAAAGAAAATTATTTTAAAGTACCTGCCGGCAACTATGTTTTCCGGATAAAAATGGCCAACACTGATACTGGTATTTGGGTAGAAAAAAGTCTAAAAATTATTATTTCTCCACCCTGGTGGGCTACCTGGTGGGCATATTGTTTATATGGTGTATTGCTTTTAACAGGAGTATTTGTCATTCACCGGTATCAAAAAGCAAGATTGATAAAAAAGGAACGGGAAAGAGCAAGAACCAAAGAACTGGAGCAGGCAAAGGAAATTGAAAAAGCCTATCATGAATTGAAAACGACACAATCACAGCTTATACAATCAGAAAAAATGGCCTCGCTGGGAGAACTAACGGCGGGCATCGCACATGAAATACAAAACCCTTTAAACTTCGTCAATAATTTTTCTGAAGTAAATAGAGAATTGCTGTTTGAAATGAAAGATGAAATAAGTAAAGGGAATTTGGACGATGCAAATGTAATTGCGGATGATATTATTGGCAATGAAGAAAAAATAAATCATCATGGCAAGCGTGCCGATGCTATTGTAAAAGGAATGTTGCAACACAGCCGCAGCAGCAGTGCAACAAAAGAACCTACAGATATTAATAAACTGGCTGATGAATATTTACGGTTGGCCTATCATGGTCTTCGTGCAAAAGACAAAACTTTTAATGCAACATTGAAAACAGATTTTGATAGCGACATTGATAAAATAAATATCATTCCGCAGGATATAGGCAGAGTGTTATTCAATTTATACAATAATGCATTTTATTCAGTGAACGAAAAATCGAAGCAACAAATTAACGACTATGAGCCAGCGGTTTCAGTAACCACTAAAAAGATAAACAATACTGTTGAACTAACGGTTAAGGATAATGGCAATGGGATTCCCCAAAAACTTGTAGACAAAATCTTTCAACCCTTCTTCACTACCAAACCTACAGGGCAAGGAACAGGGTTGGGACTGAGTTTAGGCTACGATATTATTAAAGCGCACGGCGGCGAAATAAAAGTGGAGACAAAAGGAGGTGAAGGTTCAAATTTTATTATTAATTTGCCCTTTGAATAAATACCATCTCTTTAAGTAGCAAATTCAGGTAACGCAGCGAAAACATTAAAAAGCTCTATTAAAAAACTTTTAAAACAAAAATTTATGGCTATTAATCCTTCTGCTGCAGGCATTCATCACATTTGTTTGCGAACAACAAATTTTGATGTTACTAAAAATTTTTACCAAAACATTCTCGGCTTCCCCCTCGTAATAGATACACCTGAATTAATTATCTTTTCTGCAGCGGGAATTTTTCTTGCTTTTAAACAAGCAGATCCAAGAGATAAAGCATATTCTTCTTTCAGCCCTTTTGAAGTAGGGCTTGATCATATTGCTATTACCTGCGAAACTGAAGATGAATTGCATCGCTTTGTCAGGGGTCTTGCTGACGTAGATGTTGAAAATACAGGAGTTAAACTGGATACTGCATTAAATAAATTATATGTTGCTTTTAAAGACCCCGATAAAATTCAATGGGAGTTTTACATGAAATAACCTTCACATATGCCCTCCCAAGCTGACCGGCATTCATTACAAAAAAAAGTAGACGAGCTTAATCAACAGGCATGGGATACACGGATGAATAATTCGCCAAAATCATTTGACTTAAGCAAAGAGTCTATTGTGCTGGCAAGAAGCCTCGATTATCAAAAAGGCCTGGCCCATGGACTTAAATCATTGGCATTTTGTCTTGTGCGGGTTGCAAAAAATGAGGAAGCATTACCCCATTTAAATGAAGCCTTATCCCTGTTTGAATTGCTTGACGACCTAGAGGGTCAAGCCGTGGTTAATGGGCTTTTGGCAATTATTCAACGCAATCAGGGGGATGCGGTCGCTTCACTTAAGTTATCGTATAAAGCTCTTGAATTGAGCCATAGAATAGGTTTCAGAGAACATGAAGGCACCGAGCTTTACTTCATAGGCGTTACCTATAAACAACTTGGAAATTTTGAAAAGGCGCTTGATTATTTATACCAAAGTCTGCATATATTCAGAGAAGATGAGAACCGACTTTTTCAATCTTATCCTATTAATATTATCGGGTCTATTTATTTTGAAAATGGAGATTATACAAAGGCATTAGAATATTTTGAGGAAGGGCTGGTAATTCGCCAGACATCTCTTGATAAATTAGGCGAGGCAGGAAGCCTTGATAATATTGGATTTACTCATTTCAAACTGGGAAATTATGCGCAAGCAATTACCTATTGCGAGCGAAGTCTTGTTATAGCGGAAAGCACTCAAGACGAAAGATCTCAAAGCAATGCATTGTTGCACCTCGCTGAGATTTATAAACAAACAGGAGATATTGAGAAGGCAACAAAATTTTCGGAGGGAAGCATGGAGCTTAAAAAAGCAATCGGCGACCGACGACGTGAGGCGGAGATGCTTTTATTTCTTGCAGATCTCTATAAAACTGTGGACCTTAATAAAGTTCTTGAAGTACTGAATAATGCGTTACAGATTGCGGAAGAAACCAAAATGGTTGATCTTTTGAGTCGAACTCATTTTCAGTTATCGGGCTATTATAAACAGGACGGAAATTATGAAGATGCCGTAAAGCATCTGGAAGCTCATATAAACCTCGAGAAGGAATTTAATAAAAATGCAATCAGGCAAAAAGTATTAACTCTTGAAATAACACACAAGGCAGAAGAAACCAGGAAAGAGGCGGATGCAGTGAAACAGAAAAATAAAGAACTGACGAGGCTGAATGAAGAAATCGAAGTTCAGAGAAAAAAATTAGAAAATGCTCTTGCTAATTTAAAATCTACCCAGGCCCAACTGATTCAATCAGAAAAAATGGCTTCGCTTGGCGAACTTACCGCAGGCATTGCCCATGAGATACAAAACCCGTTAAACTTCGTCAATAATTTTTCGGAAGTGAATAAGGAATTACTAAGCGAAATGAATGAGGAAATTGAGAAAGGTAATTTAGATGAAGTAAAAGTAATATCGAAAAATGTTATTGATAACGAAGAAAAAATAAACCATCATGGCAAACTTGCAGATGCCATTGTAAAAAATATGTTGCAGCATTCAAGACAAACAAAAGGCGTAAAAGAACCAACAGATATTAATGCTTTGTGTGCTGAATATTTACGATTAAGCTACCACGGTCTGCGTGCAAAAGACAAATTGTTTAATGCAACCATCCAAACAGATTTTGATGAAACGATTGATAAAATAAATATCATTCCCCAGGACATTGGAAGGGTGTTATTGAATTTATACAACAATGCTTTTTATACATTAGCAGAAAAGAAGAATTTGCAAACCGAAAACTATGAACCCTCCATTTCAGTAAGCACAAAGAAACTTAATGATAAACTCGAGATCAAAGTAAAAGATAACGGCAACGGCATTCCACAAAAAGCATTGGATAAAATATTTCAACCCTTCTTTACTACCAAACCTACCGGGCAGGGAACGGGGTTGGGGTTATCGTTAAGTTATGATATTGTAAAAGCACATGGTGGAGAAATAAGAGTTCAGACGAAGGAAGGAGAAGGAAGTGAGTTTATTATTCAACTGCCTTTTAGCTAAAAAAGTTGGTTACTTTGAATGTTGAAGAATTAAAATTCACCTGTTCATTGAAACTGGAAACTATTTTAAATGATATTAAACAAAACGAAGAAAAAATCAATCATCACGGCAAACGTGCTGATGCAATTGTAAAAAATATGCTTCAGCATTCACGAAGCAGTTCGTCAAAAAAAGAATCAACTGACATGAACAAACTTGCTGATGAATATTTACGATTGAGCTATCATGGTTTTCGTGCAAAAGATAAATTGTTCAATGCAACCATACAAACCGATTTTGATGAAACCATTGATCAAGTAAATATTGTTCCCCAGGACATTGGAAGAGTGCTGTTGAATTTATACAACAATGCATTTTATGCGGCCAATGAAAAACAGAAATTGAACATTCAAAATTATGAACCGACAGTTTCTGTAAGCACAAAAAAATTAAACGACAAACCCGATAGCTATCGGGTTGAGATAAGAGTTAAGGACAATGGCAACGGTATTCCACAAAAAATAGTTGATAAAATCTTTCAGCCATTTTTCACAACAAAACCAACAGGACAAGGAACCGGACTTGGATTGAGTTTGAGTTATGATATCATTAAAGCACATGGTGGGGAAATAAAAGTGGAGACAAAGGAAGATGAAGGAAGTACATTTATAATACAGCTATTTTTAAAGGCATAGTTTAAATAAAACACTATGAAATTTAAAACTCTTCTTGTACTCTTTATATTAAAGGCAATTTTGGTTAATGCACAACAACAAAAGAGCACATCAGATTTACTACAAATTATTAATCAACACAAAGAAGATACAACTGAAGTAAATGCATTATTTAGCCTGGGGTGTCGGCAAACACAATCAGATTCGGCCATTGCTTATGCAGAGAAAGGGTTGGCACTTGCAAAAAAGATAAGCTATGAAAAAGGCGAAGCCGATTGTTATTTGCTGCTAGCAGACAATTATGGCAGCCGTGCTAATTATAATGCTGCTAATCAATACGCTTCAAGCGCCGCTCATATATATCATGATTTAAAAGATTTTAATGATGAGGCTGCTGCAGGATTAATCATACAGGGTAGTTATAGAGAAATCTTAGATTATACTAATTCATTGTATTACGCTTTTCAAGGCGAAGAACTTGCTGAAGCCCATAACTCTTATGGAAATACATTTATATTTCCCGGACAACGCCTTGCACCTTTATATTTGGCGGAAATCGGAGGCACCTATGTTCGTATGAACAAACTTGATTCTGCTTTATTCTATACTCAAAGATCAATTAATGAGAATGTACTTTTTAATGGCGTAACATGGGGTTTCCCGGTTTATCTTTTAGCCACCATTCAACGAATGCAGGGCAATTACAAAGCAGCATACAATAACTACTATAGGTCAATAATGTTATCAATAGGAAATGGCATTCCGAATGATACTCTTCAAATTTTTAGTGGACTTTCTTCTCTCTTCATTAACACTGGCGAGCCGGATTCGTCTTTATATTATGCGCAAATTGTATTAGCAAATTGGACGCCTGCAAAATCAGAAGTAAAAAATCTTCTTGAAGCTGTGAGAAACCTGGCCAAAGCTTATAAATTAAAAGATAATAAAGACAGCGCTCTAAAATACACCGAGCTTAATTTAGATCTGCAAGACAGCATTTTCAGCGCGGAAAAAATAAGAGAGTTGCAAAATGTTGTGTTTGGTGAAAGGATAAAAAAACAGGAAATTTCAGCTGCCGAAGCTAACTATAAAAACAAATTAAAATTATATGCGCTTGCCTTCGGACTACTGATTGTGATATTAATTGCAGGCATATTCTGGCGCAATAACTATCACCGCAAAAAGGCATATACGCTGTTGGAAAAGCAGAAACAGCAAACTGATTTTCAAAAAACAAAAGCAGAGCAGGCGCTTGAAGATCTAAAGTCAACGCAGGCTCAACTCATCCAATCCGAAAAAATGGCAAGTCTTGGAGAACTCACTGCAGGTATTGCCCATGAAATTCAAAACCCGTTGAACTTCGTCAATAATTTTAGTGAAGTAAATAAAGAATTGATAACTGAATTGGTTGAAGAAGTCGATAAAGAAAATACGGCAGAAGTAAAGGCAATTGCAAATGATATCAAAGACAACGAAGAAAAAATAAATCATCACGGCAAGCGTGCAGATGCCATTGTAAAAGGCATGTTACAACATTCCCGGTCAAGCACGGGTGTAAAAGAATCTACTGATCTCAATGCATTGGCAGATGAATACCTGCGTCTCTCTTATCATGGGCTTCGTGCCAAGGATAAGGACTTTAATACAACAATGAAAACTGATTTCGATAAGTCCATTGGCAGCATCAATATCATTCCGCAGGATATTGGAAGAGTGTTATTGAATTTATACAATAATGCTTTTTATGCTGTTGCTGAAAAGAAGAAACAGCAAGCAGAGAAGTGCCTACCGGACAGGCAGGTTACGAGCCAACAGTTATAGTCAGTACAAAAAAGAATGATGATAAGATTTTTATTTCAATAAAAGACAATGGCAACGGCATTCCTCAAAAAGCAGTTGATAAAATCTTCCAGCCATTCTTTACCACCAAACCAAGCGGCCAAGGAACAGGATTGGGATTGAGTTTAAGTTATGATATAGTAAAGGCTCATGGCGGGGAAATCAAAGTGAAAACAAAAGACGGAGAAGGAAGTGAGTTTGTAATTTTATTACCTTTTGTCTGAATCACGGATGGCACGGATGACGGATTTCACAGATTTTTATTTTCTCTATTTTGGTAATACTGATCCGTGCAATCTTTTAATCTAATTAATCTGTGGTTCAGACAGTTGATGATATTGTAAAAGCGCATGGGGTGTCCCGATAGCTATCGGGATAAAAGTAGCAACGACGGAAATTAAAGGGTTGGGGTTTATTATTCAACTAATTACTTAATTTTTTTATAATGAAATTTATTTCCCGGTCCATTTCAAAATTTCTGAGTATTACAATTCCCATTGTGCTGCTATTTTTCAGCATCCATTCCTTTGCACAACTTCATATCAACAACCTGACCCAATACACCGAATCGGATGGATTACCGGGCGCCCAGGTTAATAAATTATTAGTTGACAAATTAGGTTATGTGTGGGTAGGAACGATCAACGGGCTGGCCCGGTTTGATGGGTATGAATTTAAAAGATATTATTACAATCCGAATGATACTGCCACTCTTCATGGTCTAAATGTGTGGTCGCTTTTTGAAGATCATAAGGGACAAATATGGGTAGGTTCAGCCCCATCATTCCTGAATATTTATGACCCGGTTACCAAAACGTTCCGGCAACTTGATTTTACCTCTTTGATTAATCATCCCGCAAATGTAGAACCGAATGTAATGTCATTTTGCGAGGATAATAAGGGAAGAATGTACTTTGGAATTAATACCAACTATGGTGAAACTATTTCATCTGCACTTTTATATAAAGAGGAAAATGAGGATACATTGAAACGATTCATTTCCCCGGATAACCTGCCAATACAAAATGTTTTACGTATTGTTAGAGATGCAATGGACAATATCTGGGTTCTTGGTTATAGTGGATTACTAAAAATTGATACGCAGGGAAGAACGACTAAGTTTCAGCCACAAATAATTGCGGAGGAATTTAAAAAGAACGATGAATTTCCTTCCGATATCAAATTTGACAGGCAAGGTAATCTCTGGATGATCAGCACCAGATCCAGGCTATACTATGTTCACCTTGCAGATAGCTCCTATAAAATTTATACACCACCTGGTATATCGACGCCCCATGCTTTTTTCAATACAATGGCCCTGGATAAAGATGAAAATATCTGGGTCGGTACGGAAAAGGGATTATCACGGTTCAACAAAAAATCCGGGAAATTTGGGTTCTTTGAAGATGCATCGGTAAAACAACTTGAAAAGTCGAATCCGAACGCTTTTTGTTTTGATTCATTTGGTTCATTATGGATTGGCACTCAAACCAAAGGGCTACTCCGGTATGAAGAAAAAGCCGTTTTTAAATCCTATAGTTTTGATAAAGACGATAAAAATTCAATTACTCCCGGATGGGTCAATAACATTCTTGAAAGCGCAGATGGCAAAATATGGACATCTACTGCTGGTTCCGCAAGTACATCCGGGATAAATGAATTAGACCTGGAAAACAATACTATTCACCCACACCTGTTTACATCTTTTTCCACCGGAATTCACAGGGTAGATGCGCTCTTTGAAAACACGCCTGGAGAATTATTATTAAATACCGATAATGGCAATTACGTCTTTTCAACAAAAACGAATACAGTAAGAAAAATAACACTGGGCGGAGTGCCAGAAACTACAGACATCCTTCAGTTCTATAAAGACAGTAAAGAAAATTTATGGCTATGTACCCTAAACGGGCTTTTTAAAAGACCCAAGGGAACTGAAGCTTTCAAAAGATATGACCTGGGTACATTACCCGGTTGTAACGCAGGCAGTAACGAGATCACCAGGGCATTTGAAAGTAAAAAGCATGGTTTGTGGCTCATGACAAACAATGGATTGTTTTTGTACAATTATACAACAGATAAGATCGAAAGACATGGCTATGATAAAAGCAAAGGTGATATTTTAATTACGCAGGATGTAAATTCTTTTTATGAAGATGCTGATGGTATGGCATGGGTAGGTACCTGGCAGGGCGGATTGAGCATGTATAATGTAGAAACCAAAAAGATCAGGACCTATACCAGGAATGATGGCCTGCCTTCTATGAGTATCCAGGGAATTCTTCCGGATGAAAAAAATAATGCTTTATGGCTTAGCACCTTTGATGGCCTTAGCCGGATGGATTTGAAAACAAAGACATTCAATAATTTTTCAATAGCAGATGGAATACAGGGCCAATTGTTCGCCGATGGTTCTACATTGAAAACTTCTAAAGGACTTTTGGCTTTTGGCGGCTCCAACGGAATGACCATTTTCAACCCTGACGCCATTAACAAGTCGTCGGCTCCGCCGAAAGTATTTTTAACTGACCTTAAGTTGTTTAACAAATCGGTGATCCCCGGTGAAAAATCAGTTTTAAAAAGCCCGGTTTATGAAACCAAAGAAATTGTATTGCCACATAATCAAAACAATATTTCGTTAGAGTTCCTGGCCATTCATTATTCCAATCCTTCCAAAAACCAATATGCATATAAGCTGGAGAAGTATGATAATGATTGGCGGGAAGTGGGCAATCAGCATGTTGCATTTTATCCAAACCTTCCGCCGGGAGAATATTTGTTCCGGGTTAAAGCTGCAAACAATAACGGCGTGTGGAATGAAGAAGGAGCCTCATTAAAAATAACCGTCAATCCACCCTGGTGGAAAACTACCTGGGCCTATATCACCTACCTGTTGTTATTAATTGCAATAGGATTTGCTATTGACCGCTATTTCAGGCACCGGCTGGTACAAAAAGAACGGGAAAAGAACCGGGCCCGTGAATTGCAACAAGCCAAAGAAATAGAAAAAGCATATCATAAATTAGAAGAAGCACACGAAACATTAAAATCCACCCAATCCCAACTCATTCAGTCCGAAAAAATGGCTTCGCTTGGTGAACTTACTGCCGGCATTGCGCATGAAATTCAAAATCCGTTAAACTTTGTAAACAATTTTTCAGAAGTAAATAAAGAATTACTTGCAGAAATGAAGAATGAAATTGATAAGGGGAATACTGATGAAGTAAAAGTAATCGCAAATGATTTAATAGCTAATGAAGAAAAAATAAATTATCATGGCAAACGTGCGGATGCTATTGTAAAAGGGATGCTGCAACATTCAAGAGCCAGCAGTGGCCAAAAGGAACCAACAGAAATTAATGCATTAGCTGATGAATATTTGCGATTGAGTTATCATGGCTTGCGTGCAAAAGACAAAGATTTTAACGCAAATATTACAACAGATTTTGATGAGAATATTGGAAGAATAAGAATTGTTCCGCAGGATATGGGAAGGGTATTTCTCAATTTATTTAATAACGCATTTTACGCTGTGAACAAAAAAAGGAAAGCCGCTGATGATAATTACCAGCCGGTAATTTCGGTTCAAACAAAAAAAATTGATGATATAATAGAAATAAAAGTTAGAGACAATGGAAGTGGTATCCCACAAAATATTATAGATAAAATATTTCAACCCTTCTTTACAACCAAACCTACAGGTGAGGGAACAGGATTGGGATTGTCATTAACCTATGATATCATCAGGGCACATGGTGGTGACATAAGGGTTGACACCCGTGAAGATGAGTTTACTGAATTTACAATTCAACTGCCCGTGGTTTAATAATAATGATAATAAATACATATTAATGTATTCGCATTAATTTTATGTAAATAAGTTCGCATGATAGCCGAAGCTTTTATTTCTTTTTTTCTTTTGAGAGATATTCGCAGAATTCTACGATTGGCCAATCCACATAATCCATGGATTGACAGAATTAAAATTTTGCTAATTGCAATCGCGTGCTTTTTTGTCGTTGATCTTATTCTTCATATCGGGTTTGTAACAAAATGGATATGGCATGCAATGCTGATTTCTATTATCAGCGTAGCTTTTCTAAATGAAGAGTTTAATCGTGTACGCACACTGCTGTTTGCAGTACTGCCTTTTACAATTTTGTCATTGGTGTCAGATCTGTTTAAAGCATTGAGTAATGGTAAATACCAGTTTGTGGATACCTACCTTGGCGTTGCTATTGTATTTTCTGTTGTGTGGATGATTGCAATGGTTTTTGTTTCAAGAAAACAACAGAAAGCCCTTCAAAAAGAACATGCAAAGGCCTTACAGGAGGAAGAGCAAAGGAAATGGATGGCCGTAAAAAAAGATGAACTGGAAAAAATTGTCAGTGAAAGAACAGCAGAATTACGCCAGCAGAAAGAACAGGTCGAAAGCACACTGAATGAGTTAAAATCTACACAGGCACAACTCATACAATCAGAAAAGATGGCATCGCTTGGTGAATTGACGGCAGGAATTGCCCATGAAATACAAAATCCCCTGAATTTTGTAAATAACTTTTCGGAAGTAAATGCTGAGTTAATTGATGAAATGAAAGAAGAGATTGACAAAGGAAATATTGAACATGTAAAAACAATAGCGGATGACATTAAAGACAATCAGCAAAAGATCAGTCATCATGGCAAGCGTGCCGATGCCATTGTGAAAGGAATGCTGCAACATTCACGAAACACCTCCGGGCAGAAAGAGCTGACTGATATTAATAGCCTCGCCGATGAATACCTGCGACTGGCTTACCATGGATTAAGAGCAAAAAATAAATCATTCAATGCCGTCATACACACAAATTTTGACGAAAAAATTGGCAAGCTTAATATCGTTCCACAGGATATGGGAAGAGCCATTTTAAATTTATTTACCAATGCATTTTACTCTGTGAGTAAAAAGAAAACATTGGCCGGCGACGGATTTGAGCCATCTGTTTCGGTGAGCACCGCATTAAAACCAGCGTCACACGGAAGAGAAAGTAAAGTAGAAATAAAAGTAAAAGATAATGGCACAGGCATTCCGCAAAAGGTAGTAGATAAAATTTTTCAACCCTTTTTTACAACAAAACCAACGGGTGAAGGAACCGGGCTTGGCCTGAGCCTGAGTTATGATATTATCACAAAAGGACATGGGGGAGAAATGAAGGTAAAAACAAAAGAGGGTGAATATGCCGAATTTATTATACTCTTGCCGATATGAATTTTACATTTTAAATTTATTATAAACATTAATTATCAAATATGAAAATTTTAGTTGTAGATGATGAAAAAGATATGGAAACTTTATTTAAGCAGCGTTTCAGAAAAGAAATTCGCGACAATACGGTGCAATTTGCTTTTGCATCTTCCGGCGAAGAAGCGCTTCAATATTTATCTCATCTGAATCATGAAGCAGTATTGATTCTTTCCGATATAAATATGCCCGGCATGAGTGGAATACAATTACTACAACATATCAAAGAAAAATATGAAAATCCGCCACCGGTTGTTATGATGATAACTGCTTATGGCGATACAGAAAATTATGAACTTGCGATGAAACTTGGCGCTGATGACTTTCTTACCAAACCACTTGACTTTAATCTATTGAAAGAAAAACTAAAAATTAAAAACTAAAAATTAAAATGGCTAAGATCTTGGTTGCAGATGATGAAGCGGATCTGGAAGTTCTTATCAAGCAAAAATTCAGGAAAGAAATAAGAGAGCATACGTATGAATTTATTTTTGCTGCTAACGGAAATGAAGCCCTTAAAAAACTTCAGTTCGATCCGGAAATTGATATTTTATTGAGTGATATCAATATGCCCGAAATGGATGGGCTTACATTGTTGACGAAATTAAATGAGCTAAATCTTCTTACCAAGGCGGTAATTGTCTCTGCGTATGGAGATATGGAAAACATAAGAACTGCAATGAATCGGGGCGCATTTGACTTTGTATGTAAACCGGTAAACTTCCTGGACCTCGGAATCACGATTGAAAAAACACTGGACTATGTAAAACAATTACACGACACACTTGAAGCCATCAAAGAAAATAACATTCTCAAAATGTACGTGGATAAAACCGTATTGAATTTTATGAATGGCCGGGAATTTGAAACGCAGCTCATGGCCAATGAAACCATAGAAGCGACGGTTGCATTTATTGATATCTGCAGCTTTACTGCGATTACGGAACAGGAACCTGCTGATAAGGTAGTGAAGCTTTTAAATAAGTATTTTGATGTAATGGTGAAGGAAATTATAGATCAGAAAGGCTATGTAGATAAATTTATAGGTGATGCCGTCTTTGCTGTTTTTAAAGGAAATTTTCATTTGGACAGGGCTATTGACGCTTGCCTTGCGGTGAGGTCGCAAATAGATAAGCTCCCAAAAGAAAAAGATGCGCTTAACTTTCAGCCCAAAGTATCTATAGGCCTGGATAGTGGTGAAATGATCAGCGGAAACATCGGCTCGGCAAATCTCCGTCGTTTGGACTATACTGTGATAGGTGACGTGGTAAACACGGCACAACGACTACAAAACATCGCAAAGCCAGACCAAATTCTGATTTCAGAAACGTCCTACGAAAAAGTAAAAGAATCTTTTGAATGTAAAAAAATCGGTGAAGTAGACTTGAAAAACAAGTTGAATAAGATGACTATTTACGAAGTATCAAATTAAATCTATTCCTGTTCGGCAGGGGCTTTTATTATATTTCTTATGATCGAATGCAACTGCTGATTGGATTTTTCTTCAGCGCCGATGAGATCATCAAGAGTCACCTTGTCTAATAACTGATCAACAGAAAACTGGATCATTTTCCAAAGAGAACGAACAGAACAATCCACGGAATTAGTACACAGCTTCAGGCTTCCCGAATAATCACCGCAAAAACTTTTATCAAACAATGACCCTCCTAAAGTTTTCAGCAATTGGTTCATATTTATTTCACTGGCAGGTTGAGCCAGCACATACCCGCCTTTATTTCCCGGCGTACTGTTAATATATCCTGCAATACGAAGCAGGCGGGTAAGTTTTGCTACATAAGCAGGAGAAAGGCCTTCAGCTTCGCTTAACTGCGGAATGCTTACGCCTTTTTCATCCCTGCACCTGGCAACCTGCAGCAATATTCTTAAACCATATTCTTCCTGTGCGGTAATTTTCATAATAATTTATATTAAGTACCAAGAGGATCCATATGATACCGGTCAATAAAACGGGAACGCATAGCTGAAATTTCTTCTTCTGAGTTTTTTTTGCTGCATTCTTTATCATAAAGTGAAACCAGTTCATCGGCGATTTGTCCAGCTGATTTTCCTTCAATCTGGTGACGCTGTAATATCTCAAGCAATTCCCCATCTTTAAATACCGCAATGTTGGGAGAAGTCGGCGTTACTCCCAATAAATAATTTTTCCGGAAATGCTGTACTGCTTCTTTTTCCATTCCTGCAAAAATGGTAACAAGGTTATCAGGAACTACTTCATTAAACAAAGACAGGAGAACACCAGGCCTTGCCGCCCTTGCAGCACAACCGCAAACTGAATTCAAAACTGCCAATGTAATTTTTCCGTCCTTTTTGTTTAATGCTTTATCAACATCTTCCGGTGTCAATAGCTGCTCAAAACCCGCCTCAGTTAATTCTTTTCTGAAAGGAGCAGCAATTTCTTCACTGTAGGTAGGAGTAGTAACTCCTTTGTTCATTAATGAATCTAAACTTATCTGTGCCATAATTTTTATTATTGATTATTTATTAATTATTGATTGATACCTGACTATTTTACTTTTTGCTTTTTGCCTTTTACTTTTTGCTTTTTTGCCTTTTGCTTTTTGCTTCTTGCCCCTATACCTTCCTCTTACATAAATCCTAATTCCAAAGAAGCGGCTTCACTCATCATGCTTTTGTTCCATGGCGGATCCCATACTACTGAAACATGCACATCATTTACGCCTTCAATCATTCTGACTTTCTGGTCTACCTCAATCGGAATATCCTGTGCGGCAGGACAACTGGGTGCAGTAAGCGTCATCACTATCTGTACGTTATTGATTGGCAAAATATCAATTTCATAAATAAGACCCAGTTCATAAATGCTTACCGGTATCTCCGGGTCGAAGATCGTTTGCAAACAATCAATCACTTTTTGTTTTAGTTCAGCTTCGTCCATATCATGTCGTTTTCTGCGGCTCGCTCATTGACGTGTAAACAAGTGCATAATTTTTCATTTGCTTTACCATAGCCAGCAAACCATTGGAACGGGTTTGCGCCAGGTGGTTCATCATTCCTATCTCCCTGATGAAATCTAATTTTGCATTTAAAATTTCATCCGGTGTATGCCCGGATAAAACTTCTATAAGCATGCTCACCAATCCCTTTACAATAACCGCGTCACTATCCGCTTTGAAAAAAATTTTACCGTCGCTATAGTCTGCAACCAGCCATACCGTTGACTGGCACCCTTTAATTATATTCTCCGGCAATTTATATTTCTCATCAAGCTCTGGTAATTTTTTGCCAAGGTCGATGATATATTCATATTTCTCTTCCCAGTTGTCAAATAAAGAAAATGATTCTATAATTTCTTCTTCGGTTTCCTGTATCGTTTTATTAACACTCATCTATAAAAGCATTTTTATTGCCTTTTGCAAACCCGCAACCAGCCTGTCTATTTCGTCTTTAGTATTATACATTGCAAAAGATGCACGCACGGTGCCGGGAATTTCAAAACGTGCCATTAAAGGCTGTGTGCAATGATGCCCTGTTCTTACGGCAATCCCCTGGTTATCTAACAAAACACCAATGTCCTGGGGATGTATATTTTTTATTATAAAGGAAACTACACTTACTTTTTCCCGGGCCTTGCCAATAATTCTTAACCCCGGCAAAGACTCGAGTTGAGCTGTAGCATATCTTAATAATTCATTTTCATGCTTTCTTATGGCGGCTTTACCTGATGTTGTAACAAAATCCAGTGCAGATTTTAATGCAACTGTATCTGCAATATTTGGAGTGCCCGCTTCATATTTGTATGGCAAATTATTATAAGTAGTTTTTTCAAATGTCACGTCTTTAATCATTTCACCACCACCCATAAAAGGAGGCATTACTTCAAGAATTTCCTTCTTGCCAAATAATACGCCTACCCCCGTTGGCCCATAAACTTTATGTCCTGAAAACGCAAAAAAATCGCAATTCATTTCCTGAACATCAATATCCAAATGAACGGCGGACTGAGCACCATCAACCATGACAACCGCACCAACATCATGGGCAGCATCAATAATTTCTTTAACAGGATTTATTGTACCAAGAGAGTTAGACGCATGAACAACTGAAACCAGTTTTGTTTTTGATGAAAGCAAATTTTTATAGGCTTCAATATCAAGCTCTCCATTATCTGTAACCGGAATAATTTTTAATACCGCTTTCTTTTCTTCGCAAAGAATTTGCCATGGAACAATATTAGAATGATGTTCCATTCCCGAAATAATTATCTCATCCCCCGCATTTACATTCTGCCTTCCCCATGTATAAGCAACGAGGTTTATCCCTTCAGTTGCACCTCTTGTAAAAATTATTTCTTCAGGGAAAGAGGCATTAATAAATTTTCTTACAGTTACCCGTGTCGATTCATAGGCAGCTGTAGCCTCTTCTGCCAAAGTGTGGATGCCCCGGTGGATATTAGCATTATAATTAGAATAATAATTACTCAGTGCATCAATAACCTGTTGCGGCTTTTGAGAGGTTGCAGCATTATCGAGATATACTAAAAGCTTATCGTTCAACTCACGGTTTAGGATCGGAAAGGATTCCCTGATACTTTCCACGTCAAAAACCGGCGCTATGGTAGTTAATGTTTCCATATTACTGTATGACCAATCGGTTTATAATTAATTCCTCCACATAATTACGCAAAGGCTCATACTTTATTTGCTCTACAATATCTTCTGCAAAAGCCTGCAGCAACATCGATTGCGCATGCTCTTTTGAAATACCACGGGTTCTTAAATAAAATAAAGCTTCTTCATCTAACTGGCCAACGGTGCATCCGTGAGAACATTTTACGTCATCAGCGAAAATTTCTAATTGAGGTTTGGTATTGATCGTCGCATCATCTGACAATAAAATATTTTTATTGGATTGATACGCGTTTGTTTTTTGCGCATCTGGCCTTACAAATATTTTACCACTGAATACTCCGCTGGAGCTTCCGTCTAAAATGCCTTTGTAAAATTCGTTACTGAAGCAATTGGGTTTTGTATTATCAACCAGGGTATGGTTATCAACATGGGTATTGCCTTTTAATAAATACAAACCATATAAATGAGCTTCGTTCCCTTCCGCTTCCATAACAAGGTTCATATTATTTCGAATCAGCCCCCCGTTTAATGAAACCGTAACTGCATGCGCAAAACTTTTTCCGGCCTGGCGTATATGAGTTGTCCCCACATGACTTGCATTGCTTACGTCATTTTGAATTTTATAATACTCAAGGATTGCATTGGTGTTTACCACTATCTCAATTACCCCATTAGTAAAACTATCCATTGAACCTATGGTGGTAAAGGATTCTGTCAATTGCAATTTTGCACTCTCATCAACATATACCAGGCTTCTTGGCTGTGCAAGCGTGTGGTTATTTCTTGCATCTGCAAAATGATATAAATAAAAAGGATGCTCCAAAACCTGGTTTTTATTTACCAGGATAAAAACTCCACCATGAATAAAAGATGTATTCAAAGCGTGAATACCATCTTTAACGCTAAGATTGCTTTTTCCCAAATGTTCATGAACAATATCTTTATATTCATTTTTTGCAGCTTCTTCCAAAGGCAGTACAGTGCATTCCTTTTCTGATGAACGAATAACAGATAACCCCACATTAAATACTCCATTCACAAACACCAATTCATTTGCCTTTTCACTGCCGGGTAAGCGAATAGCATCGATATCAGCGGCAGTTATTTGCGAATTATTATCCTGGAAATGATATTCTTTCGTAAATAAATTGCCGATGCCGGTAAATCTCCATTCTTCGTTACGAAGCGTGGGCAAACCAGCCTTTTTAAAGGTTTTAAATCCTTCCCGCCTTATGCCGCTCAAAACGTCACCCGGATTTGAAGACTGTAACTGGTCAAACTTGTGTCCTAAATAATCTATATTAATTGTATCCATTTTTATTTTGATAGTAGTTAAACGGCCTCCGCAAAACTCAATTCGTCTTTAATAAAATCGTATCCTTTTTCTTCAAGCTCTAATGCCAGTTCTTTAGTGCCTGATTTTACAATGCGGCCATTTACCAACACGTGTACAAAATCGGGCCGCAAATAATCCAGCAATCTTTGATAGTGAGTAATCACAATGATTGCCCTGTTTTCATTTCTCAATTTGTTTACGCCACTGGCAACAATCCGCAATGCATCAATATCCAAACCCGAATCTGTTTCATCCAGAATTGCCAGCTTAGGTTCCAGCATAGCCATTTGAAAAATTTCGTTTCTCTTTTTTT
Source organism: uncultured Chitinophagaceae bacterium (assembly GCA_963798665.1). GTDB lineage: Bacteria > Bacteroidota > Bacteroidia > Chitinophagales > Chitinophagaceae > Ginsengibacter. The sequence goes on from CAWCUN010000010.1 coordinate 25,110, forward strand.
CTCCCCCGGAAAATCCCTCGTTAATAGAACGTGTTAATAATGATTTGTCAATTTCAACCAGTTCCATTTTTTGCTTCATTAGTTTTAAAAATGAAACCGCATCCAATGGCGCTTCACCAAGATGTTTGCGTTTTTCATTTAATGCTGTCTTAATGAAGTTGGTAGTGCTTACCCCGGGAATTTCAACCGGATATTGAAATGCAAGGAACAACCCCTCACGTGCCCTGTCTTCCGGCGACATTTCAAGCATATCTTTTCCGAGAAAACAAACAGAACCTTCGTTTATTTCATACTCCTCCCTGCCCGCCAATATAGCTGCAAGCGTACTTTTACCGGAACCATTTGGTCCCATAATAGCATGCACCTCTCCCGCTTTTATTTCGAGATTAATTCCGTTTAGTATCTGTTTTCCTTCAACTGATGCGTGAATGTTTTTAATTGATAACATGTCTCTTTTAATATATTTTATGAAATGATTTTTTAATTAACCAACGCTGCCTTCCAAACTTATCGCTAATAATTTTTGTGCTTCTACCGCAAACTCCATTGGAAGCTGGTTCATTACTTCCTTTGCAAAACCGGTAACAATTAATGCCACAGCAGTTTCTGCATCGATGCCACGTTGCTGGCAATAAAAAAGCTGGTCTTCACCTATTTTTGAAGTAGTTGCTTCATGCTCTATTATCGCTGTTCTGTTTTTTGATTCTATATAAGGAAATGTATGCGCACCACATTTATCTCCAAGTAACAAAGAATCACATTGGGAATAATTACGTGCGTTTAATGCATTCTTTCCGGCACGAACCAGACCGCGATAACTGTTCTGGCTTTTGCCTGCAGAAATTCCTTTTGATACAATCCTGCTTTTGGTATTTTTTCCAAGATGAATCATCTTGGTTCCCGTATCTGCCTGCTGCATGTTATTGGTAAGCGCAACAGAATAAAATTCTCCTATCGAATTATCACCTTTCAAAATAACACTCGGATATTTCCATGTAATTGCAGAGCCGGTTTCCACTTGTGTCCAGGATATCTTGGAACTGTTTCCTTTACATATCCCCCTTTTAGTAACGAAATTGTAAATTCCTCCTTTACCGGTTTCATCGCCTGGATACCAGTTTTGAACGGTGGAGTATTTTATCTCAGAATTATTTAATGCCACCAGTTCTACAACAGCCGCATGCAATTGATTTTCGTCACGCATGGGTGCGGTACAACCTTCAAGATAACTTACGTATGCATCATCTTCTGCGATAATCAACGTACGCTCAAACTGGCCTGAGCCCTGGGTGTTGATGCGGAAATAAGTAGATAATTCCATAGGACAACGAACGCCTTTAGGAATAAAACAAAATGAGCCATCTGTAAAGACCGCCGAATTTAATGCGGCAAAATAATTATCCGTTGTTGGAACAACTGAACCGATATATTTCTTTACCAGGTCAGGATGATTTTGAATTGCTTCACTCATTGAGCAAAATATAACCCCTATTTCAGAAAGCTGTTTTTTGAATGAAGTTGCTACAGACACGCTGTCCATTACAACATCTACGGCAACACCGGTCAACCTTTTTTGCTCATTGAGGGAGATACCTAACTTTTCAAAAGTCTTTAGTAACTCCGGATCCACTTCTTCAAGGCTGTTTAAGGCCGGTTTTTTCCTTGGAGCTGCATAATAAATTATATCCTGGTAATTAATCGGGGGATAGTGAACATTCGGCCATTGAGGCTCTTCCATTTTCAACCAGTGTGCATATGCTTTTAAACGCCAGTTAAGCATCCATTCCGGTTCATTTTTCTTTTCAGAAATGAGCCGGATTACATCCTCATTAATTCCCTTTGGAACAATATCAGTATCTATGTCAGTAACAAATCCATATTTATAATCACTTGTAACTGTTTGCTCCAGCACATCCAATTCTTCTTTCATTATATCACTGATTTTTTATTGAAATAACCATAATAACCCGCTGCAAAGATAATGAGTTTATCCTTTTATACAAAATAGTATAAACAATCCGAATAGGAAATAGAGTTCTTTCATATAGCTTTAACATCTGGAAACCATTACTCTGATGGTGCTCTGAAAGATTTAAACCATTTACAACATCGATTTGTAAAATATTAAATAGCGCCTGTTGGGTATAATTTTGCCATGCCTTTGATTTTCGGTAAATTACATCAATGGGTTTTATATTAAAATCCATCGCTGAAAGATATTTTATGAAGCGTTTATTGTTGCTGTTAATATGTTTTTTTTCTCCTTTTTTTCTCCCGGCTCAAAAAGTAGTTTCCATTAAAGTGAATGGGAGTATTAATCCTGCATCGGCGGAATATATAAGTAAAGCCATCGAAAAGGCCGAAGCTGAAAAAGCTGAATGCCTTCTTATACATCTCAATACTCCCGGAGGTTTATTGACATCAACAAGAGCAATTGTAGGTGATATTATGAAATCAAAGGTTCCTGTAGTGGTATATGTTTTTCCATCGGGAGCACATGCAGGTTCAGCAGGAGTTTTTATTACACTCGCGGCGAATGTTGCGGCCATGGCTCCCGGCACCAATATTGGTGCAGCACATCCCGTGTCATTGCAGGGAATTCCTGATACTATTATGAATGCAAAAGGAACCAATGATGCTGCCGCTTTTATACGATCGATTGCTTTAAAGAGAAACCGGAATATTGAATGGGCAGAAGATGCCGTACGTAATAGCGTTGCGCTGAGCGATGAAGAGGCAATTGAAAGACATGTAATTGATTACATCGCTAATGATGATCGTGAATTGCTTATTCAAATTGACGGGAAAAAAATGGAAGTAAATGGAGGAACAAAAATATTACAAACAAAAAATGCCTCTATTGAAGGACAAGAAATGGGCTTTTTTCAAAAAGTTCTTGATAGATTAAGTGATCCGAATATTGCGTATTTGTTAATGATGATAGGTTTCTTCGGAATTATATTTGAGCTCTTCAATCCGGGATCTATTTTTCCCGGCATTGTTGGTGTGATCTCCCTCATTTTTGCCTTTTACGCCATGAGCAGTATGCCGGTTAATTATGCCGGTTTGTCTTTGATCATTTTTGGAATCATTCTTTTTTTACTTGAAATAAAAATTATTAGTCACGGGCTTCTTACGATTGGTGGTATCGTTTCAGTTTTATTAGGATCCCTGTTTTTATTTCGCACAAGCCCAACGGAAAATTTTGTTTCCATTTCGTGGACAGTAATAATTGCGTCTACCGCCGTAACAACTTTATTCTTTCTTTTTGTAGTAGGGATGGGATTAAAAGCACAAAGAGCAAAGCCCGTTATTGGTGCGAAAACATTCATTGGCAAAAGAGGAGAAGTGATTAACACGCTTGAGCCCAAAGGAATAGTACGTGTAAACGGTGAAATATGGAATGCAATATCTCTTTCAGAAAATATAAACGCTGGTGAGAAAATAATTGTAAGAGAAATAAAAAATCTTACATTATACGTTGAAAAGGCGTAAGTTCAACCGTTAGTAAAATTTATCCCGGATAAATATTTATCAAAATAAATTAAAAAAAAGACATGCAACAGTTTCCATTAGCCCTTGTAATTATAATAGTATTCGGTTTATACGTGCTTGCGAGCGCCATACGTATTCTTCGTGAATATGAGCGTGGCGTTGTGTTCAGATTAGGGAGGGTTTTAGGAGGCGGTGTAAAAGGCCCGGGCCTTATATTACTGATACCCATTATTGATAAAATGGTAAAAGTAAGCCTACGTACTGTAGTGATGGATGTGCCGCCACAGGATGTAATTACTCAGGATAATGTATCGATAAAAGTGAATGCCGTTATTTATTTCAGGGTGGTAGATCCGCAAAAGGCAATTATAGAAATTGAAAATTATCTGGCGGGTACTTCGCAGCTTTCACAAACTACTTTAAGAAGTGTTTTGGGTCAATCAGAGTTGGATGACCTTCTTTCGCAAAGAGAAAAAATAAATATAAGGTTGCAACAAATTATTGACTTGCAAACTGAACCATGGGGGGTAAAAGTTACTCATGTGGAAGTAAAGCAAATTGACCTGCCACAGGAAATGCAGCGTGCAATGGCCAAGCAGGCTGAAGCAGAAAGAGAGAGAAGGAGTAAAGTGATTTCTGCCGAAGGTGAATTCCAGGCTTCACAAAGATTGAGCGACGCTGCAAAAATATTGAGTGAGCAGCCAAGTGCACTTACATTGCGCTACCTGCAAACTTTGCGTGAAATTGCAACAGAAAATAATTCAACAACCATCTTCCCCGTGCCTATTGATATATTAAAACCATTTATGAAAATGAATGAAGATGAGCAAAGAAAAAAAGAAGTCACAGGATAAGAAGTATGCTTCTCAAAGAACTAAGATTACAGGCAAAAAATATTACCGCACTATACCATTTTTATAATGACGTTATAGAACTGCCTGTTACAACGCAGCGAGACCATATTTCAATAGCCGCTGGCGATTCTACAATAGTTTTTGCAGAAACAAATGCCACAGATCCATTCTATCATTTTGCTTTTAATATACCTTCCAACAAATTTGAAGAAGCATTTGAATGGACACAGAAAAAAGCCGACTTATTGTGGCTTCATGATTACAAAAGTTATATAGCAGATTTCATCAATTGGCATGCGAAATCTTTTTACTTCCTTGACCCTACAGGAAATATTCTTGAATTCATTACAAGATTTGATTTGAAAGATAACGCTGATGAACCCTTTACCAGTAAGCATATCCGCAATGTGAGCGAGATTGGATTGGTATTACCGGTTGAAAATTTTGACGGCGATGTAAATAAACTATTTAGTCAATACCCGCTTTCTTATTTTGATAAACAGCCTCCTTTGCCACATTTCAGAGCCGTAGGAAATGATGAAGGATTGTTCATAATCGTTCCGGAGAACAGGGTTTGGTTTTCAACGAAAGACACAACTTCTCAAATTTTTCCCATGGAAATTTTATTTAAGGAAAATAATAATTTGTATGAATTAAAGATGTGAGAATGTTATCAGCTCAACCCCCAACTATTATCAAATTACAGCTTCAGTTCTATACTTCCTTTTATGCCAAATTTTGAAATACCCGGGTTGTTTAAGTAATTCAATCGCCATACCGCGTCAATCCTTATTAAATGAAAAATATTATCAATGCCGAAACCGGTTTCCAGGTAAGGGATTTTGTCAGGGACTGTAAAATGATAATTTATTGAAGTGTCGTAATATCCATTTGCAATTCTATTTGCCTTTGACATATCCCCTATCACACCACCGAATGTAACCAGCGATCGCCATTTTAATTTTTTAATTAAAGGAATATAATTAAACGGGAAACTGCCGAATGACTGTTGAACAGCAAGACTTACATATTTATCGGTAGCAAATTCATACCTGTTCATATTATTGAAGGCATACTTATTATAGTAATAAGTATCGTTCCCTTTTTGTACATCGAGAAGAATTACAGGCAGCACACCGTTGGTTATTCCTGCATCAATAATGTATGACAATTGCCCGATTCTTCCGTCAGTAAAATCATGCTGGACATTCAGGTTCCATTTACTGAAATCGAAATCACCTTCTAAAAAGTCATCACTGCCTTTAAACCCTTTTGTGTAATTAAGTGTTACAATTGGGTAATTGCTTCCTAGGCTCCCCCTCCTGTAATGTTCTGTGATAAATTTTTCCTTATGTGAATATCGTAGCGAAAATGTTGCCTCATTAATTATATAATTACTATTATTCCCATGGGAATTAACTATATAAGGATTAAAATCTTTGTAAGTATAATACACATCAAAAAAAGGTGTAAGAACTTTATGATTAATTTCTGCTCCAATTGCAATACCATCATTGAAGTATTTCTGCAATGCCGCCCCTGTATACTTACTGTTTATTAATCTTATTTGAGAGTACTTTACTCTTCTTAAAAAAGAAGCGAAAATTGAGTTTTGATCCAGTTCATCATCATGGTCATATGCACCTTTTAAATCACTGCTTAATTCTAACCTTAGCGTTGTCCATTCCTTTGGATTCAATACAAAAACTGAACTTAGAAAATACCGTAATTGCTGATCTTTAGTAGCCACGCCTGCATAACCCCTGAGCTGTATTTTTTTATTAAACCCTGAGTTGGTTTTTAAACCAAATGTAAAGCGACTGTTTTCAACACGGTTATTTGTATAGATGTAGTAAAGATTACCGATATCCACATGGCCTGTTGTATAATATCCTGTGGTTAGGGCTGAAATAATTTTACCATAAGTTACCAACGCAGGAATTTTATTAAGTGTATCCATCAATACATATACTGATTTTTCTGACTTACTAAGGGATTCGAATCTTACAATTGAATCCTTATCTCTATCAAGCCCAAATGCAGATATTTCAGCAGTCTTTTTATTAAAAGCAGTATCAATTAAATTATTATTCAGAATTATATTTTTATACAGCGTCGTTTTTTTCGCGATTACTCCCGTTTTTTTCATAGCTGGTACGGTAAGGTCTATGTATAAAATATTTTTATCAGGCAAAAATTTATTATTGTTTTCTGCTTCGAAAAATTGTGATATTTCAAACCTGTTTACAAAATTGATGTTGGCATTTTTATCCATGTGCATCACAATGGATTTAATTGCATAGGAAGTATCAGCGATCCACATATAGCCATTGAAAGTATTGCTGCCGATATTGCAAAGACGAAAACTGAACCTGTATGCACCTGTGGTTACCAAAAAATAAAGTGTCGAGAATGTGGTAATTATAATAATTTAAAGCATTGTCAGCAACAGGGCTAATAAAGTTTACATCTACCAGCTTAATATTATTATCGTACACATTTATTTTTTTATAAAGTCCATCTACATAAGTAAGCATGGATTTATTATCAAGTCCCGAACTTTTTATAGCTGAATAATCATATCGTTCCTTTTCAGGATTTTCTTTATAGTAATAATCAGAATTGCTTTCTGATAAATAGACGGGTAAAGCCCTTTGGTTATCCTCTGTTGTATCCATATTATTAAAGGCAAAAGCAAGCGGCTTCAGCAACTTATTATTCTGGATTTTATCAGGAATATTTTTAATATCTACTTCAATTTTATCATACACCTGGCTTTGAAACGTTTTATTGTTAAATGCGTTGTTGCGGCCTTTATTCTGGATAACTTTTTTTACCAGCCTTTGAGCTTTGGAATATTTTGATTTTACTGCAACAATTACTTCGGACATAAATGAGGCAGCAGGCTGGGCTTCAAAATTTATTTCCTGGCGCAATTGCGTAGAAACGCTTTTTACGACGGTGGAATAGCCCAACATAGAAATAGCTATTGAATCTGTATTACCATTTATGGTAAAAACAAACTTTCCGTTATCATCTGTAATAGCCCCATTACCTGAATTAAGAGAATACACACTGCACGAAACTAAAGGAAGTCCTGTCTGGGCATCAGTGACTTTGCCAGTTATTATACGATCCTGCGCAAAGGTGTTACCACAGATAAACCAAACAAAAAGGCCGCAAAGTTTGTATGGTAAATTTGTTTTTATAGGAGGTAGCATTAGTTATTAATCTGTAAAACTATACTACAAAATCCATTCAAAGAAGTTTATAAAAGGCAACCGATTTAACTAATGCTGCTCCCTGTAAGTATCAATGGTTTCTATGCTTCCATCAGGCCGGTAATGCAATTCTGTTACTTTTATATTTCTTAAATGCGTTTTACCTGATAATTGTGTGTCGTGGTAAAAGATATACCACTTTCCACCTATTTCGACAATAGATTCATGGTTGGTCCATCCTTGCACAGGGTCTAAAATTACCCCCTGGTAAGTAAAAGGCCCGTAAGGATTATCGCCCGTTGCATAGCAAATAAAATGGGTATCGCCCGTGGAATATGAAAAATAATATTTGCCGTTGTATTCATGCATCCACGATGCTTCGAAAAAACGCCTGTTGTGATCTCCGGCCAATAAAGGTTTCCCTTCTTTGTCCAGAATTTTTACGTCTTTCACCGGCCCGTCGAAATGTAACATGTCTTTGCTCATCTTCGCAACTTTTGCGGTTAAAGCAGGCGCCGTTGAATCGGAAGGCTCCTGGCCATAAGTTGAATCAAATTTTCCTGTTTGCCATTTTTGAAGCTGGCCGCCCCAGATGCCGCCAAAATACATGTATGAGTCACCGTTAGTATCAGTAAAAACTGCAGGATCAATACTATAACTTCCTTCAATAGGTTTAGGCTCTGCCTTAAAAGGGCCTGTTGGCGAAGTGCTGGTAGCAACGCCTATTCTAAAAATATCATTCTTATCCTTTGCAGGAAAATATAAATAATACATACCATTCTTATAAGCCGCATCCGGAGCCCACAGCTGACGCCCTACCCACGGAATATCTTTTATGTCAATCGCTACCCCATTGTCTGTTACCTTACCTCCAATACTATCCATTGAAAGCACATGATAGTCTCTCATGGCAAAGTGGGAGCCATCATCTTTTTCCGGAATACCAGCATCAATATCATGCGAATTATAGATGTAAATCTTTCCATTAAACACATGTGCAGATGGGTCTGCACTGTAAATAGAACTTATTAATGGCGTGGATAAATACCATGTAGAATCAACCGAAGACGAATCTGATTTTACAGTGGCCACATTACCTTCATCACTACTGCTATTATTGCATGATGTCATCAATGCAGCGGCAAGTATTAAGGAGATAAAAACTTTTTTGAAAACAGGCTGAGTATGCATCTTTTTTTGTTTTGATATTAATATTTGACTTTCATTTAATTTTTTTCACGCAAAGAAAATAAGAAGCAGAGACGCAAAGATTTGTTGCGCCTTAATTTCCTGGCGACTTTGCGTGACAACCCTAAAAGTTCACCACTTCCCAATAAGCTTTCTTCCGTTGTAAATTTTTATCAAACAACAAAGGATAGTTTTTTCTTCCGGCTACAGGATATGTATCCAGCCAGGTATGCCTGTCGGATATATTCCAAAACGTAATACCGGTAACCACATCTTTATAATCACGAAAAATCTGAAATATCTTTTTGTATTGATCGGTTTGTTGCTGCTCCAATGCGGGAATGTAAGTATCTGTATCCGTTGCTGCTTTTTGTCGCCTGTTTTTTTCCCAATGATAAATTGACACGTCGAGCTCAGTTATCTGCACTTTTAAACCAAGAGAAGAAAATTTTTCAATTGTTTGGGTTAATTCGTTTCCTGTTGGTTCATAAATGCTCCAGTGTCCCTGTAAGCCCACTGCACTGATAGGAACATTCGCATCCACCAATTGCTTTAAGAGTTTGTAAAGCCGTTCTCTTTTCTCTGGTCTTTCTGTGTTATAATCATTATAAAAAAGAAGGGCGTCGGGATCGGCCTCATGCGCATATTCAAAAGCTTTTATAATAAAGTCTTCGCCGCAGATTTGGTACCACAAGGAGTTTCGCAGAAATTTTGTGCTGTCATCATCAATAGCTTCATTCACTACATCCCACGCATAGATTTTTCCTTTATAGCGGTTAACAACAGTCGTAATATGATCTTTCAGCCGTTTTAGTAAAATTTCTTTTGTAACTAAATTGCCATTATCATCTTTAAATAACCACGCAGGTGTTTGCTGATGCCAGCATAAATTATGTCCACGCACTTTTAATCCATGATGCTGTGCAAAATTTACAATACTATCTGCGTCTTTCCAGAAATATTCATTTTCTTTTGGATGAATAGGCCCCATCTTCATTGCATTCTCCGGGGTAAGACTGTTAAATTCTTTTAAAATTAACTGCGCTTCATCACCATTTAAATTCCGTGGGCCAACGGCAACGCCTATAGGAAAATAATTTTTATAATAATCTTGTAATCCTTTCCCTTCGTTTGCATGCCGTGTGTTATTTGTAGAGCTGCACTCTGCAAATGCGAAAAAAGCAAATAGAAATACTATACCAGTTAAATTTTTCATTTGCAATTTTTTGATTGGCCCCATGTCCTTTCTTTTCATTTTAACTCAAGTACAATAACAGAGAATGCCGGCATTGTTACTGAGATGGTGTTGTTGGATATCTTTGCTTCGTTAAAAGGAGCCGGTTTTATTTTGCGAGGATTATCAAAAGAATCATAGTCTTGTAATTTATCAGAATGAAGTATTCTTCCGGTCAGCGTTTTTGCAGGCAAACCAGTTATATCAATAGTTACATCCTGCTTATTTTTCGCATCAATATTTACCAGCGAAATATGCACCACTCCATTTGTATCTTTTGATGCAGAAGCAGAAATTGCTTTCAATTTTTTATCATTCAACACATAATCATTAGAAGAAATATCAAGAGGAATCATAGCTGCATCCTGGTGAACATTGTACATTTCCATTACATGAAAAGTAGGCGTAAGAATTATTTTCTTTTCATTAGTTAATATTACTGCCTGCAATACATTCACACATTGTGCAAGATTGGCCATCCTTACCCTGTCGCAATGATTATTAAAAATATTTAGCGTAAGCCCCGCTATCATTGCATCACGCATTGTATTTTGCTGGTATAAAAATGCAGGGTTGGTTCCCGGCTCTACATCATACCATCCACCCCACTCATCTACCACAAGGGCAATTTTTTTCTGCGGATCATATTTATCCATAATAGCGCTATGCTTTTGCACATACTCTTCGGTGAGTGAAGCTCTTTGCATAGTGGTAAAATATTGCTCCTCCGTAAAATCTGTAGCGGAGCCTTTATGATTCCAGTCAATAACAGAATAATGGTGAAGCGCAAGTGCATCAACCATATTATGGGGAATGTCCCGCATTAATACTTCTGTCCAGTGATAATCATCATCGCTGGCACCAGACGCTATTCGAAACAAATGGTCGCTGTTATTCCAGTTAGTCATAAAAGTTGCATATTGCCGGTAAACATTTGCATAATGTTCTGCCGTCATATTACCGCCACACCCCCATGCTTCGTTCCCTACTCCCCAATATTTTACATGCCATGGATCTGTTCTTCCGTTCTTTTCACGAAGCTCTGTCATAGGGCCGGTACCGGGTTGATAATTTACATACTTCACCCAATCGTCAACATCCTGTACCGTTCCGCTTCCCACGTTTACGGAGAGATAAGGTTCTGTATGCAACATCTCACACATGTCTAAAAATTCATTGGTACCAAAGCTGTTATCTTCTTTTACATTGCCCCACCAAACATTCAGCATGGATGGGCGCTTATCTTTTGGCCCTATACCGTCTTTCCAGTGATAGGTATCCGCAAAACAACCGCCTGGCCAGCGAAGCACCGGTATCTTTAATTTTTTAAGCGCATCAATTACATCTAACCGGACTCCATTTTTGTTAGGAATTTTTTTATTCCCTTCACCTACATAAAAGCCACCATAAATACCATGACCAAGATGTTCGGCAAAGTGGCCATAAATATTTTTGTTAATAGTATCCTTTGATTCATTTACATGCAAAACAATTTTATTTTGCGCCTGTAGTTGAATGCAGTAAATAATGCTGATTAGTAAAAGAATTTTTTTCATATTGAAGAATAATTTTTTAAGGAAGATTTGGTTTTATCAAATATCAATTTACTTTCTAAATTTTACTTCTTATAAACTTCGCCACATCAATCATTGGTGCGATCCAGATTTTATCCTCATTCTGCTGAAGGAAATGCAGCAACACGCTGTGTGCATCTAAAGAAACATTGAGTGAAAGGTAATGAATCATTGATTTCAGAAATATCCAAAATAAAAAATCCCGCCTTGCGGGGATTTTAATAACACCCCACCTATCTAACACGAATTTCAAGAACCAGCAGATAATCCGGACGTTTCACCTGTATGTTGCTCCTGCCTGTTCCATCTGCCACCACAACGACTTTTCCATTCAGCCTTAAATTTTTCTCTTTCTTCAGGCGTCATGTTAGCCCATTTTTCTTTCATATTATGTCTCCATTGATTTCGTCTTCCCCCATGCCAGCCACTTCTGCGGCCAAAGCCTCCGAATAAAATCTTACTTAATAAAAGTATACCCAACGCCTGGGGAAATGTTATCGCTTTTATACCCAATACACCCGGCAATATCGCATTCCATAATGCCATTACAATTGCAGCAAATACCAATACGGCTACAATAAAAAATGCCAGGAACATCAATCCTTTTTTAAACCAAAACTTTTTCATCGTATTAATTTTTAAAATTTTTTTTAATTTGTCTTTCATGTATTTCAAACGTCAATAATTTAGCAATTCGTTTTTCAAATCAAGAAGTCTTTCCCGCAGATGCAATACCGCGTAGCGTTTCCGGCTAATCAGTGTAGCTATACTTAATCCGCTTTCTTTTGAAATTTCCTTAAAAGGGATTCCATCAATCTCATTTTGCACAAACACACTTCTTTGTTCTTCCGGCAATTCATCAAGCGCCAATTGCAACTCTTCCCAGAATAAATTGCGTAAGTATTCAGTTTCCGGATTGGTTTCGGACGGAAGTAATATTTCCTTCCAGTCAAAACTTTCATCATCTGCTTCTGATAAACCAAATACATCGTCTGCCAGTGGTAGCTTATGCTTACGGTAACGATCGGTAATTTTATTTCGTGCCACCGTAAATAACCAGCTTCCCGCCTGTTCTATGGGTTCAGTACTTCCGGCAAACTGGTAAAAAACATCCTGCAGGATGTCCTCAGCATCTTCATCACCGGCTACCCTGTTTTTTATGAATCCCAGCAGTCGCCTGCTGTATTCTTTAATAGTTTGGGTAATATTATTACTGCGATCAGCCGCCATTTCCGTTGCTATATTGAGTGCGTCCTCCATGTATACGTGTAGACGAATAATGAATCATTATGTTTTAAAGGTGAGAAGAAATTATCACCGGGCAATCCTCGACAGGCCAATGAGCAATAAAGTCACACTGCATATCACTTGCCTTGGCTGGTGCCAGGCGCGTTTTTAAAATATTTCTTTCCGCCATTCGTCTATGTCTGTATTATTCACTAAAAAATAAGATTATGTACTACAATCAGTCACATGCCGCAAAAGGCAATTACGAAAACAGGCGGCAGCACCTGTCAATCCGCTCAATGCAAAGAGCCGCTGTAAATATTTTTAAAACAGACAACAGCTATGAAAATGCTGGTATTTGCGCCGGGACGCATCCGGGAACATTTCAAGCTCGATGTAAAAGGTAACGAGCTAATTATTTCCTACACTCCACCGGAGGGATTTCCAAAATCTGAATGGGTAAGAAGGGAATATAGCCGGGGAGGGTTTGAAAGAATATTTACGCTGGACGAAACCATAGATGCAGGAAATATCACTGCAAAATATGTGGACGGCGTACTACAGGTAAGCCTGCCTGTTATACCTGGCAAAGAACCGGTAAAGCATGAAATAAGTATTAGTTAGCTGTAAGCAAATACGAAATGTTGAGAGGCGATAACTGTGATAGTTATTGCCTTTCTTATTCCGGAGTTTACAGTAGCAAAAATTCCTCTCTCTTACCTTATCACGGCATTGGCTTTACCATAATGTTTTTAAAATAAACCTTACTTTTTGGATCGTGTCCCTGTAGAGCAAAGGTTCCGCTTGAAATTATTCGCTGCGCCATATCGGCGGGGCGTTTTACATTTTCGGGCTCGGTATAATCGACAACCGTTTTATCATTCAGTTCAACCGTCACTCTTTTTCCTTCCACTTTAATATATTCGGTAAACCATTCGTTGTCTTTTACAAATACTTCTTTTACATCGTCAACGGCATACAGGCCACCGGTTCTTCGCCAGTCACTATGAGAATTATTCACCTGTACCTCATATCCCTTTGCAGGCCATCCGCTTTCCTGGTATGCAGTATGAAAATATATTCCTGAATTAGAGCCGGGGGTGCTCATAACGTCTGCTTTAAATTCAAAATTTTTAAAATTATGATCCTGCACATCTCCATCGTAAAATAAATGTGCCGTTTCTCCATTTACCACAATGGTACCACCTTCTACCTTAAACGTCTCAGAATTGGCTCCAACTTTCCAACCATTAAGTGTCTTTCCGTCAAATAGAGAAATCCACTCATCTGCATTTGTATGTACAGACGCCCCATAAAAAATCATACAAAAACCAATAGCCAAAATGGATATAAATATTTTCATAACACAATAATTTTTAAAAGCAATCTCCGAATGAAACTACCATTTTTTTATGAAAGGCATAAAAAAACCCGGCCATAATTAGCCGGGAATTTTTGATAAATGTATTTGAATATTTAAAAACTAATCCCAACTCCCAGTTTAATTGCATGGTTATAGGTATCGGTACTTTTGTTAGCATCCAGTTTTGTTAAGCCATAATCATAGGAAGCCATAATATTAATACCGTTTGTAAACTGGTAGCCAATGCCAGCTGTAACACCTGCATCCCACCTGTTGAATTGACTGGTCGCATCCATCGTGCTGTTTAAAACATTAATACCAAGGGCTCCTGCTGTTGTATGCAGATTAGCTTTAGACAGATAAGAAAATTGTGGTCCCGCAAAAAGTTGTAAGCCACCCAGGTTTGCTTTGAGTAAAACAGGTATATCTATATATTGCATCTGCAATTTTGATTTTGCATTGGCACCTAAAAAATCCAAACCTTTTACATTAAGTGCGCCGGTGATATCGTAGCCTTTCTCAGAGTAATATAATCCCGGTTCCACAGAGATTACATTTCCTACAGGTACATCGGCATAGATGCCACCAAAAAAGCCGGTATGATCGGAGGTAGTAATGCTGCCATTGGAAAAATCGAGCAAGTCATTTAAACTGCTTACAGTATTGCCCCTGAAACCAGATGATAAAATTCCTGCCCTTACACCTAAAGATGTTTTTACCTGGGCAAATGAGCATGTTGAAATAATCAAAGAAATGAATAGTAAAATTTTATTTTTCATAATTGTTGGCGAAACGGATTTTAAAGCCGTTCTAAATTATGAGAAAGAAAAATGTTTCAATAGATTAATGACGTAATGATAAGTTTTTGTTAATCAAAAAAAGCCGGTCAGGCACTGGTATTGCAATATCATGTCTCAATACACGTTTAAATTTTACTTCTATAAAATCCAACATTAAAAACAATTGTATGGAACTGCAACCCGATTTATTAGGCGAAATTCACGAAGAACTAAATTATGAGGCGGTCAGCACAGGAACCCGTTTTGCAAATTACCTTGTGGATCTCATAATCTATTACATTCTTTCGTTTATCTCTGCTTATGTATTTGCAGCGGTGTTGCCTCCCGGTAACCAGGTATTAGCTTTACTTTTTAGCTATGTAGTCTATTTATTGTATTTCACATTTATGGAAGGTGCTACCGGCGGCAGAACGGTTGGTAAAATAATTACCGGTAGTAAAGCGGTAAGGGAAGATGGAGATGTTTTCACCTGGAATGATGCGTTAATGCGGAGCCTTTCAAGAATGGTTCCGTTTGAGCCATTCAGTGCGCTTGACGGCCATCCATGGCATGATAGGTGGACAAAAACCAAAGTGGTAAAAAGTAAAAGCAACCTCGATTAAACAATTACTTTGTTGAGACAAAAACAATCATTCCTTTTTTGTTTCAAACAATTTAAAGAACTGATCCAATTCCGAAAAAATAAGAATGCTTGTTCTGGTGTGATCATTACTAACTTGCGCCTATGAACGCTATTGTGTACAAATCAACCGGGAGCTGGTACGTTGTGAAAAGTGAAAGCGGCGAGACATTTAATGCCCGTATAAAAGGGAAATTTAAGATTGATAATATAACATCAACTAACCCGGTGGCCGTGGGCGATAAAGTGGAAGTCGAAAAGGAAGAAACGGAAGAAAAATCAGTTGTAATAACAGAAATTTGTGCAAGGCAAAATTATATTACAAGACAGTCTCCTCATAATAAACATCAGCATCATATTATTGCGTCCAATCTCGATCAAAGCATTTTATTTGCTACGCTTAAAGAACCTAAAACATCACAAGGATTTATTGACAGGTTCCTGGTAGCTTCTGAGGCTTATCATGTACCGGCAATTATTGTTTTTAATAAAAGTGATTTATATCAGAAAAAAGAGCAGCAAAAGTTTGCGGAATTAAAAAACATCTACGAATCAAACAGCTACCCGGTTTTATTAATGAGCATTGAACAAAATACAGGTGTAGAAGATGTTCAGAAGCTCTTAAAAAATAAAGTGACCTTATTAAGTGGTCATTCCGGGGTTGGCAAATCTTCATTTATTAGTATTTTTTTCCCTGAATTTAATCTAAGAACCCAGGAGGTTAGTGACTGGAGTGGCAAAGGACTTCATACGACTACCTTTGCTGAAATGTATGACTTATCCTTTGGAGGTAAAATAATCGATACACCAGGACTTCGTGAATTTGCCTTAATGGATATAGAAAAGAACGAGTTGTCTCATTACTTTCCTGAAATGAAAGCCCTCATCAATGAATGTCGTTTTAATAATTGCCTGCATGTAGAAGAGCCGGGATGTGCAGTAAAGCAAGCTGTAGAGGAGAGGAAAATCTTTCCTGAGAGATATATAAGTTATTTAAATATTCTCGGCTCGATTGATATAAAAAAATGGTGAAGGATTAATTGTAGGAAGTCGATAGCTCTTAAACTACCGCTTCATTGAAAAAATAATTATGAGAAGAAAAGCTTTTGATGGCAGTTTAATAATTTATTTAAAATGCATTCTTCTCTAAAAATTTTGCAACCTCAATTACCGCTTTATTTTCTTTGGCCATAACTTTTGAGCTATGCGGTAAAATGGATACTCCATTAAAAATATTATAGTGCAACGTAAGAAAATGATTTTTGTATTTAAAATCCCAATCCAGTGTTTCGGCATCATCAACCTGGTTGATGAATTTTACGTGCAGCCTGTCAGCAAGTATATCGGCAATGGAATAAAATTTTGATACGCCGCAATTGTCATCTATTACTGCTTCTGTACCTCCGAAATTAGTTTTTAAATGATAACACATATAGTTGGGTTTGGAATTTTTAATAGGGACAAATTCAAATTATGCTTTATAATTACGATTTAAATTTCTTTGCTTTTTTTGCTGCTTTTATAGCATCTTTATCTCCCGATAAAATTTTTTCAGCGCCTACATTTTTTCCGTTTGTAGGACAACCATATGTCTCTTTCTTTTTAAAAACCGAGCATCCGAAAAGCATTGCGGCAAAAAAGGCAGTTATAAATAGCTTCTTCATTAATTGCATTTAAGTAAGCAAATTCTTTGCCCTTGCTTACAACATACTGTTAATATGTCTATAAATAAAACCGTCGAAAATTCTCTTAAAGTGAGTTCACGGCATTTACATCTTTGAACCATTCCGCATACGTAACATAATTATTAGCTATCCTGTCAATTTCGCCACTAATCATTTCTTCCGGAATATTTTTTACTTTCTTAGCAGGAACCCCGGCATAAATGCTTTCAGGCTCAACAATAGTGTTTTCAAGGACAACGGCCCCGGCAGCGATGATACTGTTACTGCCAATTTTTGCATGATCCATTACAATAGCCCCCATACCTATAAGTACATTATCATCTATAACGCATCCATGTACGATTGCATTGTGTCCTATGCTCACATTATTTCCAATTGTAGTAGACGCTTTTAAGTAAGTACAATGGATAATTGCTCCATCTTGTATATTTACTTTATTACCAATGCGTATACTGTTTACATCACCCCGGACGACTGCATTAAACCACACGCTGCAGTCATTGCCCATGATGACATCGCCGGCGAGTGTAGCGTTTGGTGCGATATAACAATTACTACCAAGGGCAGGCATTATTCCTTTCACTGCAAGAATTAAAGACATAATTTTTTGAATTTATTTGGACAATACTATTTTTTAAGCAGCCAACTGTTGTTAGCAGGCTTTGCTTTGTTGATTCCTTTGGTCATGGACCTCGAAAAGAACCTGTAAACGGGTTCGAATCAAAGTTTGATAATTTAAAACTGCTACTTGCGTTAATTACTGTACTAATTTCGTATTAATTTATAACATAGAATTTTACTATCATTATGGATAACCGCCAGATATTTTTGAATCATATTGGGCAAACTTCTCCTGCTCCGCTGGCTCTTGAAATTGCCAAAGCTGAGGGATGCAAATTATATGACGTCGATAACAAAGAATATATAGACCTGATTGGTGGTATCAGCGTTAGTAATATTGGCCATCGAAATAAAAAAGTTATTGGAGCAATTAATAAACAGATAAATGACTACATGCATGTAATGGTAAACGGAGAATTGATTTTGTCTCCTCAAACCGCTTATGCAAAATTGCTCACAGATAATTTACCGCCTTCTCTCAATTCTGTGTTTTATACAGCATCGGGCACCGAAGCTACCGAGGGCTCTATGAAACTTGCAAAAAGATATACGGGAAGAACGCAGATAATTGCCTTCAAAAATGGTTATCATGGAAGTACCCAGGGAGCGTTGAGTGTGATAGGAAGCGAATATTGGCGCAATGCGTTTCGCCCGTTACTACCGGACGTTTTGCATCTCACTTTTAATTCTTTTGAAAGCCTGGAGCTCATTACAGAAAAAACTGCATGTGTTATTGCAGAAACTATCCAGGCCGAAGCCGGGGTAATTGTTCCGGATAAAGGATGGGTGCAGGCGCTAAGAAAAAAATGCAAGGACACCGGAGCCTTACTAATTCTTGATGAAATACAATGTGGTTTCGGACGCAATGGAACATTATGGGCTTTTCAGCAATTTGATATTGTTCCCGATATATTGCTTCTTGGGAAAGCGCTTGGCGGCGGAATGCCGATGGGTGCATTTATCGCTGATAAAAAATTAATGGATTGTTTTACAAATAATCCTGTGCTCGGCCATATCAATACTTTTGGAGGACACCCGGTTTGTTGCGCCGCAGGTAATGCCGCCATGCAGGTACTATTAGAGGAAAATCTTATAGCATCAGTGTCTGAAAAGGAAAAATTGTTTATTGAAAATCTTAAGTCTCCAAAAGTTAAAGCAGTAAGGAGTTGTGGGTTAATGATAGGATTGGAATTTGAAAACGCTGAAGAGAATAAAAAAGTAATTAACTTACTTATTAACAATGGCCTTTTCGTAGATTGGTTTTTGTTTGCTCCCGAATGTTTGCGAATTGTTCCTCCACTCACGATATCCACAGAAGAAATTGAAAAGGCATGCAGGATTATTAATAGGGTACTTCATGTATTGTAATTTTTTCAAACTTCATTTTACCCCCTTCTTCATTGACCATTTTTCAAATCACTATAGGAAATGTGAAAAATAAAATATTACTTTGTGTTTCAAAGTACTTTTTATGGATGCACAAAATGAATCATTGCAGGAACTTCAGCACATCAAGCGAATGATGGAACGCAGCACCAGGTTCAGTAGTTTGAGTGGTTTGAGCGGTATTGCTGCAGGCATTTGCGCACTTGCAGGCATCTGGTTAGTGATACAGGAGATCGCCGCTTGGAAACAACAGCACCTGGGAAATCCGGGTGCAGCAAAAGATGCCCTGGCTACCCGGTTACTGTTAATTGCAGTTGCTACCTTCCTGGCTGCACTTATAACCTCGTTTATTTTTATTTATTTGCGTTGTAAAAAGTTGGCAATTCCGGTTTTTGGATTGTCTGCCAGGAGGGTAATTATAAATATTTCCATCCCCTTATTTGTAGGAAGTTTATTTATATGCAGGTTAGCAACATCCGGGGCTTTTTTATTGATTCCCCCCGCGTGTTTAATTTTTTATGGCCTCGCTTTAATAAACGCATCTAAATATACCTTGGATGAAATCCGTTATTTGGGATTTACAGAAATAGTTATTGGCATTCTTAATTTATGGATCTTAGGCTATGGCTTAATTTTTTGGGGAATAGGTTTTGGCCTGGGCCACATTCTCTACGGAATAATTATCTGGTGGAAATATGAGAAAAATGGCGTTGAACAATTACCGGCATATACAAAATGAATAACCCTATAGAAAATCTTAATAAAATTTTTGACAGCCGTGTGAGGCTGGGTATAATGAGCACTCTTATGGTTAACAACGAAATAAATTTTAATGATTTAAAACAGTTGATTGGTGTAACCGACGGGAATCTTGCCTCACATATTAAATCCCTTGAGGATAGCGGCTACATAAAGGTGAATAAAGGATTTATAGGAAGAAAAACAAATACAACCTACGCAGTTACAAAAGCTGGCGAAAAAGCTTTTCAGCAACATTTAAAGGCTCTTGAAAAAATGATTAAATCAATAAACTAAATTTTTTTATATGATTACTTTGAATTGCAAAGTACTTTTCGGAATGATCGGATTATTTAGACGAGGCATTGACTTTAGCTCTAACTACGTTTCATTAAAACAAATTTTTATTTCTCTAAAACTCGTAAAATGAAAAAACTTCCCTTTCTGCATTATTTATTTACTATAGGAATTACAAGTATAATTTTCGTAACGATATATATAGGGGTTCAACAAAATTATCGTTCAGGCGCCAATGACCCCCAGGTAAAATTTGCAAATGATATAAATGAAAAACTTCAGCAGGGGAAAGATGTGGAAAGTTTATTTAAAGACAGCGTTGACATTGCAAAAAGTCTTTCACCTTTTGTTGTGTTATTCAACAATAATGGGAAACCTATCCGGTCAACAGGCTTTTTGGATGATAGCATGATCGACTTGCCTCCGGGAGTTTTTGATTTTACAAAATCTCATGGAGAACACCGGGTGACATGGCAGCCACGCCCGGGTATTAGAATGGCGATGGTAATTGTAAGTTCAAATGCCTCACAGGTGGGCTTTGTAGCTTCAGGAAGATCATTAAGAGAAGTGGAACAGAGAGAACAGAACCTGGTGACAATAATTTTTTTTGGATGGATTGGGTGCATTGCGCTCATCTTACTTCAGGCACTGCTGCAGTTTTATAAAATTTCGAAGTCGAAAACGAAGGTTGAATAAATGATGCATTAAAAATATAAACCGTAATAATAAATGAAAATAAAAATGATATTACCGGCCCTTATGGAAGCAAAAAGCCCATTCTGGCGACCGATTAAGTATTCTCTTTTTCCTCCTCTCGGTCTGGCCACACTTGCTGCTTATTGTGATCCGGCAGATGAAATTAGTTTACATGATGAACATGTGGAAGAATTAAATATTAATGATGAGCCTGATATTGTAGTGATACAGGTATATATTACCAATGCTTTCCGTGCTTACAAACTTGCAGAACATTACATGTCAAGAGGTACATATGTTTGTCTTGGTGGCTTACATGTGACTTCTTTACCGGCGGAGGCTATGCAACATGCAGATACCATTTTTACCGGTCCCGGTGAAGAAAGCTGGCCCCGGTTTTTAATTGATTTTCGTAAGCGTATGCCAGCAAAAATTTATCACTCAGCGGAACGAACATTAGACAAAATACCGCCAATAAGAAGAGACCTCATAAAAAGAAATTTATACCTGGTTCCAAATTCAATCGTTGTCACAAGAGGTTGTCCTCATCATTGTAGTTTTTGTTATAAAGATGCTTTTTTCCAGGGAGGGAAGTCTTTCTATACCCAGCAGGTTGATGATGCTCTTGCAGAAATAGATCGTTTACCTGGAAGACATTTATATTTTTTAGATGACCATTTACTGGGCAATCAACGATTTGCTTCTTCCCTTTTTGATGGGATGAAGGGAATGGATAGGGTCTTCCAGGGGGCATCAACAATTGATGCCATACTCCGTGGTAACTTAATTGAGAAAGCTGCCGAGGCAGGTTTAAGAAGCGTGTTTGTTGGCTTTGAAACTTTAAGTAACAATAACCTTGTACAAAGCAACAAGAAGCAAAACATCGGCAAAGATTACGAGGAAGCCATAAGGCGATTGCATTCGCTGGGAATCATGATTAACGGAAGTTTTGTATTTGGCTTAGACGCCGATGATAGAGACGTGTTCAAAAGAACGGTTGATTGGGCAGTAAATAATGCGCTTACTACAAGCACATTTCACATTCTTACACCGTATCCCGGAACCGGTTTATACAAGCAAATGGAAAGCGAGAACAGAATTCTTCATAAAAACTGGGACTTATATGATACCAGGCAGGTTGTTTACAAAACAAAAGGGCTAAATAGTGAAGAATTAAAAAAAGGTTATGACTGGGCCTATCGCTCATTTTATTCGTGGAAGAATATTGCAAAAGCAAGTTTGCAACATGATTCTATAAAACATGTAATAAAACATTTTGCCTATGCAGGCGGTTGGAAAAAATTTGAACCGTTATGGAATTTTATGATCAAAACGAAAGGCTTGAATAAAATGCTGCCATTGCTTGAATCTATTTTATCGAAGGTTAATACTAAAACTAATGAGAAGGAAAACTCTATATTATTTCCCGCTATCGCTTAAAAAATGAAGTAGCACATTCATACCTTCAAAAAGGATTTTTGATTGATCCGTTAATATGATATGATTTATTCCAGGGGCTAAAAATCAAGACCCATACTAAAGTAATAAATTGGTTTGCCTTTAAAAAAGCCGTTCATTGGCCAGCCCGCATCAAATTTTAAAAAGTACCCTAATAGGGTGCTGCGGGCGCCAAAACCATAGCCTCCGAGAAATGGTCCAATACCGGGTGCCTTAATCTTAACCTGTACTGTAGGGTCTTGATTTGAATAAGTAATGGTAGCACGGGTAAGCTTATCATATGCGCCATTCCATGCTGAACCAAGATCAATAAATTGGATAAGCTGGAAATTTCTTATAAAGGCATTATTTATTGGTTTACTAAATAAAGTGGTGAAAACAGGAAGCCTGAATTCGCTATTAATAACCGCAGCATTGTTACCGTTAGCAGCGTTTTGTATAAATCCTCTCAGGTTAACCGCAAGGGATTGAAATGCATAATCTGCATCAGGATCGGGGACATTGGCGGGATTGAAATACCGGTAGGTTTCTTTACCATTTGTTGTTTTCACATTGTTGCCCAACATTATCCAGTTGTCGATGCCACCAAGGTAATAAACCAGCTTTTGGTTACCCCAGCTAAAATCTCCCGCAACTCTGCCTGCCCAAATAAAATTGCGGTAAATAGGATAATAAAACCTGCTATCAAATCCCAGATTGAAAGTATAACGGCCTTCCGTAGTTGCAAGTTTACTTATTTGCCCGTTCCAGTCGATGTAAACTTTATACCGTATACCGTTCCAGATATTCTGTGCCGGATTTATAGTATTATCATACACATATTCTGCATGAAGCAGACCGTATGTTTTTGAAATATCAGGTGTTTTTAAGGATACATCATCATAAGTTCCTGCCACTACACGATCTTTTCTAACGCCGATGTTTACACGCACACTTTTTGTTACATCAAAAGGATAGCTGATACCCACCTGGTAAAGATTTGAAAAGATCCTCGCCGGATAACCGGCATTGGCAGAATCAAAATATGCAAAGTTAGTTTCCTGAACGTTCCTGTAGTAGGTAAGACTCCAGTCTACTCTTTTCCTGAGATTGTTAAACTGGAGCAGCCAGTCATTATCTTTTAGATTAGTCGAAAGCCTGTAGCCCCCGGTAATCTTTATATCCTCCATAATATCGGCCGTTCCCAGGCGAATAGTTCCATCCAGTTGGTTATTTGATGTAAGTGTAATGGGGCCGGCTCCTCCCTGGTAGGCCTGGTATCTTGTACCTAACACATTGTTGTTAAAACCTGCAACGATATAATCTGTGGCAAACTTTAGTGGTTTATAGGGATATAATTTTGCCTTCGATAATACACCGGGTTCACTGGTTTCTCCATTGTAGTTCCTGTTAGCAGTATCTCTTCTTTCATCCTTAAATTCGTTTTGAAAAATATCTTCTTTTTGTGCTGTATCTGCGGGCTGGTAAATGATTTCCTGCCCCTTTGAAATTTTATCCAGCTCCATCAGCCTTTTCATATATGCCGTTGGTGTGGCACTCACATTCCTTCTTCGCAATGCGTTTTCGTCAATCTTTAATTTGTATAATATTTTATCGTCGCTTTGCCTCGTTACTTCACTCACCTGGTTATTCTCTCCTGCTATCCTCGTTTCTCTCAGGCTACTTGCATAATTTGTTAATGGAAAAACATACGCAGAATCACTGGAAACAGAGACAACGGCAACCGAATCAATATCTTGTTTTTTATAGACACTCAATAAAGAATCTACCTCATCAGAAGTGGGGTTACGAAGTATGTCTTCCCCTATAAGAACAAGTGTATCCAGCCCTTCTTTTTGACTGGTAAAAAAACCTGCGTAGCGGTTTCCAACTCCATTCTCATCGCTTACAAAAGTAAAGTGATTGGTATTGTATTGCGTAGGAAATCTTGCATTACCGAATTTCAAATTAGTAAGCTGCGACACCTGGTTAAGTTCAGGCCTGTTCGTTGTAAAATCGGTAATTAAAAAAATATTGTAATTGTGTTTCAGTAAGGATGTGTCGTAGCCCCTGGCTCTTGGGGAAGGACGGTTACTTGAAAAAATAATTCCTGTTTTATTAGGAAATGATACAAACGATGGATCAAGATCATCAAAAACATCATTGGTAACCTGCTTTGCTTTATCATTCTCAATATCGTAAGTATAAATATCAGAATGACCATTTTTCACAGCGCTGAAAAGCAACGTCTGACTGTTGATCATATATTTCATATCCTGTACCTGGTCGAAAATGTCCGTAAGATCTCTTTTGTATGGCTTCACTCTTGTAATCACATCATATACAAAAAGTTTAATCCGCCCTTCTTCTTCATATAACACAGAAAGCCTCGATCCTTTGGGATCCCATGCCATCATCGGGTAGTTAGGATTTATTTCATCTATCTTACTTTTAGCGCCAAATTTCAACAATGTTTTATCCTTATCCTCTTCATTGAGAAGCAACCGGTATTGCCCTTTTTTATATTGAACCACAGCAAAAGAACCGTTACGTTTATTAGGATTAACATTAAAATGGAAATAATCGATTCTTTTACCAACCGTGTATGAGGTGATTTCACTTCCTTTAGGATAGTTTCTGCGGCGGGAAATATCTTTATCATATTTGTCTTCTTCATAGGTCATAAAATCGGCAAGCACTTCTTTAAACTTTCTTTTTTTGGTAACCTGTTGTGACGCCCTGTTCAGGTTTTTATAAACCCTGGCCAGGTAGAGCAGGTAAGTTGTGTTCTCCCTTTTATACCTCTCTTCAATATAATACCAAAAGGCGTGTCCCGCAAGTAAAGGTTTTTCAAAAGCGAACTGGTAAAAGTTTTTATAATTTCCACTGAGTATTTCGCTTTTTAAATCATCATCAAGTTCTGTACTCCAGTTTTGTCCTGCATAGGCAACATATCCGTCAATAAGCCATTGTGGTAGGTCGAGCAATGCCTGGTTGCCGGCCACTTCGCCGAGGTCTTCTCCAAACAAAAGATTTTGAGTAAGCACTTTTGCAATGCCCTCACGAATTTGCCGGCGTAGATCTGCATGGTTACTGTTATAGTAAACAATCATTTTATTATTAACCAATTTCGTAAGCCCGCCTGCAATTTGCCAATCAATGCCGAGACCTATATTACTTTGTTGCAAATCATTAAAGCTGTTATAAATAATAATATTTGCCCTACGTTGTAAACTATACTCAACAAATTTTTCGATGGCGGGTAATTCTTCCTCTGCTACCTGGGCAACGTACTTTGCAATCTCCTGGCCATTTTGATTAAAATAAGAATTGAAATTGGGCGTCTGATAATATTGCCATTTAAATTTTTTAAATTGAACCCGGTTTTTGCCAAATTCTACACTACTTACCTGCGCATTTGTGATATATCCAAAGCCTGTGAAAAAAGTTAAAACGAGAAAAATTTTTTTCGCAATACGTTTCTTGTGATCTTGCATGTGCTGTTGGTTATAATTGGCCTAAAATTAAACGTTTCGGGTTAATCAGTGAAATGAAATTAGTCGTTTTTGCATATACGTCATGTTACAAATCAAAGTTTTAACTTTTAATCCGGTTCAGGAAAACACCTACGTGCTTTTCAATGAATTTAATGAATGTATCATTGTCGATCCGGGCTGTTATTTTGACAAGGAAAAAGAAGAATTAAAATCCTTTATAGATAAAAACGGATTAAAACCCAAAAGGCTGCTTAATACTCATTGCCATCTCGATCATGTTTTTGGAAATAAATTTATTGCTGAAGAATATAAGTTGAGTCTCCGCCTCCACAAAAATGAGGAAGAGATGTTGGAGATGGCTCCCGCTTCTGCTCTCATGTTCAACCTTCCTTTTGATAATTATAAAGGAGAACTTGTTTTTCTTCAAGAAGGCGACATTGTTTCGTTGCGTGATGATAAGTTGGAAGTGATTGAAGCGCCGGGTCATTCCCCCGGAAGCGTTTGCTTTTATTGCGAAAAGCAACAATTTATTATTGGAGGAGATGTTTTATTTCAAAACAGCATTGGCCGTACGGATTTACCAGGTGGTAGCCACGAGGATTTAATAAAGAACATTAAAGAAAAACTTTTTACACTACCTGAAAATGTAACAGTTTACCCGGGACATGGGCCTGCGACAACAATAGGCGAGGAGATAAGATTAAATCCATTTTTAAAGTAAAGATAGGAGCAGGTGCATGAGAATTTAGATGATATTGAAAATCTCAGCTGAAAGAATTGTCTCTTTTTTCCATAACCAACTCTACCAGCACTCCGTTTGTTGTTTTGGGATGCATAAAACAAACTACCTTATTATCGGCACCTTCTTTTGGAATTTCGTTTACAAAAGTAAATCCTTCGTTTACCAAACGTTTAACCTCTGCTTCAATATCATCTACTTCAAAAGCAATATGGTGAAGGCCTTCGCCTTTCCTTTCTATGAATGTATTAATGACGCTTCCAGGCGCATAAGCTTCAATTAATTCAATCTTACCCTCCCCTTTTTTAAAAAAACCGGTGTTCACCTGTTCATTTTCCACGACTTCAGTTTTGTAACACGGCGAGTTAAGGAGCTTTTCAAAAAGCGGTATTGAAACAGAAAGTTTTTTTACTGCAATCCCAATATGTTCAATTTTTTTCATCAATATTCTTTATTCAAAAATACACTAACGTTTACTCCCTGCAAGTGGTATTCTGTTTAATATTGAAGTTATTGCAACCACCGACACAGCGCTAAGTATAACATCCCTTTAAAGGCTTTTATAGTAAATTTGTATATTACAAAAAAAGGTCTTGAGTTATGTTGAAATTACCTGTTTATCTTGATAACAATGCAACAACCGCTATAGATCCGAGAGTTCTGGAAGCTATGATGCCTTACTTTATAGAGCATTTTGGTAACGCTGCCAGTCGCAGCCATGCCTTTGGGTGGGAAGCGGAAGAAGCAGTGGATTATGCACGGGAACAGGTGGCGAAATTGGTTGGGGCAGAGCCCAAAGAAATTATTTTCACCTCGGGAGCAACAGAAGCCGATAATCTTGCCTTAAAAGGTGTTTATGAAATGTATGCCTCCAAGGGCAATCACATTATTACTGCCTCCACAGAACATAAAGCTGTTTTAGATAGCTGTAAGCATATTGAAAAGTTGGGAGGAGAGATAACCTATCTCAACGTAAATGAGCAAGGGTTAATAAGTTTGAAAGAACTTGAGGTAGCCATAAAGCCGTCAACAATAATGATTGCAATTATGTATGCCAATAATGAAACAGGTGTTATACAACCGGTAAAAGAAATAGGTGCGATTGCAAAGAAGAACGGTGTATTATTTTTTTCAGATGCAACCCAGGCTGTTGGCAAAATACCGCTTGATGTCATAACGGATAATATTGACCTGATGGCATTTTCAGCTCATAAGATGTATGGTCCAAAGGGAGTAGGAGCCTTGTACGTAAGGCGTAAGAATCCAAGAGTAAAAGTTACTGCACAAATGGATGGTGGTGGCCATGAAAGATCTATGCGAAGCGGAACGTTGAATGTCCCGGGCATAGTGGGATTTGGAAAAGCATGTGAACTTTGCCGGCTTGAAATGGAAAAAGATGCGGCTCGCTTACGAAAGTTGCGTGATAAACTGGAAATGGAATTATTAAAACTGGAGGAGACTTATGTAAATGGTAGCATTGAGTATCGGCTTCCCCACATGACCAATATGAGTTTTAAAAACCTGGAAAGCGAAAATCTCATAATGGGATTTAATAAGAATGTTGCTGTAAGTTCTGGAGCGGCATGTTCTTCAGCCTCTTTGGAACCATCGTATGTTTTAAAAGCGCTTAATCTGGATGATGACCTGGCACAGTCGTCAATTCGTTTTGGATTAGGCCGCTTTACTACAGAGGAAGAGATTGATTACGCTATTGAGCAGGTGACCTCAACGGTTGTAAGGCTAAGGGAAATGAGCCCTTTGGATGTACAGGGAACTTATTAATTTTGCAATAGTTGAAATTAACTAACCGGAGCGTCTGATAAGCAGATTGAAAATTTGATTGGAAGTTTAAAATTAATTATATGATTTACGTTAGCGATAAAGCAAAAAATAAAGTAGCTGAGTTATTGGAAAATGCACATCTTTCCAAAGATGATTATTTTTTGAGAGTGAGTGTTGTGGGTGGTGGTTGTTCCGGGCTTAGCTATAAAATGGATTTTGATAATGAAAAAAAACCAAATGACCAGGAATTTGACGATAATGGAATTAAAGTTGTTACGGATCTAAAGAGTTTCCTGTACCTGGTAAATACAACCCTCGAGTTTAGTGACGGCCTAAATGGCAAAGGATTTTATTTTAATAATCCGAACGCCAGTCGTAGTTGCGGTTGCGGCGAAAGTTTTGCCGTTTGATATTTGACTTTTTACTTCATGAAAGGAGTATTCAATACAACAGGCTTTCAAACGAAAGCCTGTTGTATTATACAGTTTAGGTTTTGTTATTTAGATGGCGGAGGTGGTGGCGGTGGCAAAGGGGTTTTAGGTACGGCGGGTACAGCAGGTGGCGGGGGCGGTAGCGGCGGAGGACAGGGCGGCTCCGCTAATACTTTAACCGGAACAGGCGGAGGTGGGGGCAACATTCTTTTCTTTTGAGCAAATAATGTAGCTGACAATACCAATCCAGCTGTTAATAAATAGAGAATGGTAATTTTTTTCATGATAATTTTCTTAGTGTGATTCTAAAGATTCATTTTTCCATAATTAAGTAATGAGTATTTAAATAAAAAACCCCTGCAAAGAGGGGTTTTCAGTTGGTTTAGGTAAACTTTTGATAAAAAATCTCAGAAAAATTGCTTTTCAATCGTCAGGGATGTCGTTTTCATCCGTTTCTGAAATTTTATTTTATGATAAACTTATAGGAGTTGCCGGAGATTAGCTATGTAATAAAAATATGACAATCGATTGTGTAAAAACGCTGCTTCTAATTAAATCAAAACCTGATTATTATTTTTCAAAACCTAAATTGCACTTTTTTAGAGGTTATGATATCTATTATAAAAAAAGAATTGCATTTGTTTTTCAATAGCCTTACCGGGTACATTACAATAATTTTATTCCTATTGGTAAGCGGTCTTTACCTGTTCATTCTAAAAGACAGCAATATCTTTGATTTTGGATATGCCACACTCGACAAATTTTTCGACCTATCTCCCTGGATATTTATTTTTCTTATACCAGCTCTGGCAATGCGCAGCTTCGCTGATGAGTATAAAACGGGGACATTTGAGATTCTGCAAACACGGCCACTCACAAAATGGCAAATTGTTTTAGGCAAATATTTAGCGGTATTAACTGTGGTCGTAGTTGCATTGATACCTACACTTTTGTATGTATATACAATTGACTCACTATCTGCCGCAGGCACTATTGATAGTGGAGGGATAACAGGGTCTTACATAGGATTGGTTTTGCTTGCTTCGGTTTTCGCATCAATCAGCATATGGTGTTCGGGTCTTACGTCGAATGCAGTGATTGCATTTTTGACGGGTGCATTCATGTGCCTTATTTTATACTTTGGATTTAATGCCATAAGTAAGCTTCCTGTTTTCACAGGTAATGCAGATTACTATATTGAAATGCTTGGTATTGATTTTCATTATCGCAGCATAAGCCGCGGTGTGGTAGACACACGTGACGTAATTTATTTTTTAAGTATTATTTTCTTCTTCCTTTTTGCAACCCAAAAGATCATATCAAAAAAACGTAACAGGCGGTAATGAAATCTTTTTTAACCCAAAATAAGGGCAACGGCTGGTGGTTCTTTATTGTGATTATCATAATCGCAGTTAATTTTTTTGCTTCGGTAATTCATAAGAGAATCGATCTTACTAATGAGAAGAGATTTACTATTTCAACTCCTGTGAAAAAAGCACTTGCCAGGTTGAATGATAACGTGGAAGTTGATTTGTTTTTGACGGGTGATATGCCTTCCGGTTTCAAAAAACTTTCTACATCTGCACAGGAACTATTACAGGAGTTTAAAGAATATGCAAACGGGAAAATTCATTATCGTCTTATTTCGCCTGATGATCAGATACCGGGAACTTCCAGAACTTATGCTGACACAATTTCTTCACTCGGGATAGTGCCAATCAATTTAAAAGTGCAACTGAAAGCAGGTGAACAATCTCAATACATTTATCCTGCGGCATTGGTGAACTATAAAAATAAAATGCAGGCCGTTAATTTATATTCCGGTACCAAAACAATTATTACTCCTCCCGAATTGAATAGTGCTGAGGCGCTGCTGGAATATAAGTTTGCAGATGCTATTTATAAAGTTGCCGGCGAACATAAGCCAATCATTGCCTATTCGGTCGGTAACGGAGAACCTACGGGAATGAATGTTTATGATCTTGTTGAAAATGTTTTGAAAAAAAATTACGATCTTTTTACAATCAATATCGCGAAAGAACCTGTAATTCCTGACACTTTCGCATTATTGATGATAGTAAAACCGGTGATAGGATTTACAGATGACGAAAAATTAAAAATCGATCAGTACATAATGCGGGGAGGGAAAGTAATTTGGTTTATCGACAGGTTAAACGCCGAGATGGATAGTTTGCAGATAAAAAACCAGGTGATAGCTTACGACAGGAACCTGAATATTGAGGACCTTTTATTTAAATACGGAGCAAGAATTAACCCTGATCTTTTAATGGATCTGCAATGTGACTTTTTACCCTTTAGCGTAAACGGAAAAGACCAGTTTGAATTCTTGCATTGGAATTATTTTCCTTTGTTTGAATCGAAGCAAAACAGTGTTATTAATAAAAATGTCGGTCTCGTAGCCGGGAGGTTTGTAAATTCAATTGACACCATAAATTCTCCAGGTATTAAGAAAACTATTTTATTGAGCTCCTCTTCAAATGCCAGAACTATTGAAACACCGGCGTTAATAAGCGGAGAAGAAAACCGGAATGCCCCGGAAGATGAAGCTTATAAAAATAAAGATATCCCCG
Source organism: uncultured Chitinophagaceae bacterium (assembly GCA_963798665.1). GTDB lineage: Bacteria > Bacteroidota > Bacteroidia > Chitinophagales > Chitinophagaceae > Ginsengibacter. The sequence goes on from CAWCUN010000010.1 coordinate 56,585, forward strand.
CAGGAGTGTTGCTGGAAGGAAAATTCACTTCTCTTTATAAAAACCGGGTAAGCCAGGCCGTTATAGATTCTTTCTCTCAATTCAATACACCTTTTTTAACCCAATGTATTAACGATAATAAAATGATTGTAATTGGTGACGGAGATATAGTTCTAAATAGTGCGTTTCAAGGCAATCCCCTCCCGATGGGAATTAATCCTTACACAGTTGAAACCCAGTACCAATACCAATTTGCAAATAAAGAGTTTCTTGAAAATTGTTTGGAATACCTTATTAATAATGCCGGCCTGATTGAGGCAAGGGCCAAAGATTATACGCTTCGGTTGCTTGATCCCAAAAAAACAGCGCAAGAAAAAACTGCCTGGCAAATTATAAATCTTGCCGTACCTGTATTTCTTGTGATCATATTTGGAGTCATTTATCAATGGCAGAGAAGAAAAAAATATAGTGCATAGCCCGGTTTATTTTAACCCTTTTCCAAAACATATCTTTGCGGGAATACACTTTATAAATGAATTCAACAGAATGGACTTACGTAGTGTTTGGTGTTGTAATTATTATGGCATTAATTTTTGACCTGGGGCTGTTGAGCAAAAAATCAAAAATGGTGTCAATAGGGCAAGCCCTAGTCCAGACAATTTTTTGGGTAAGCCTCGGCCTGGGTTTTTTTTTATTTGTCTGGCTTGAGGATGGACAGATAAAAGCTTTGGAATATATAAGCGCTTACCTAATGGAGTGGGCTTTGAGTGTTGATAATATTTTTGTATTCATACTTATATTTTCGTATTTCGGCATTGCAAAAAAACATTCTAACCGGGTATTATTATTGGGAATATTGATTGCAATAGTTTTAAGAATAATATTTATTACCGTTGGAATTGCGATGATCCAGAGATTTTCGTGGTTGTTGTATTTGTTTGGGGTGTTTCTTATTTACACCGGTGTAAAGATGTTTTTAATTGATAACGAAAAGGAATTTGATCCTCAAAAAAACAAGGTTTATAAACTACTCAAAAAAATCGTTCCATTAACACAGGAAGATAATGACGGGAAGTTTACGAAAGTAGTTAAAGGCAAAAAGCACTTCACTATGCTTTTTGTTGTAATGATTTTACTTGCAACCACCGATATCGTTTTTGCTCTTGATTCCATACCTGCTGTATTTGCCATCACCCAATCAAAAGTAGTCATCTATACATCAAATATTTTTGCGGTACTCGGTTTGCGTTCTTTATTTTTTTTACTGAAGGGAGCAGTCGATAAGTTCAGGTATCTTAAAGAAGGTATTGCCATCGTGTTAATATTTATAGGCATAAAAATGCTAATCGATTATTTTGATATTCACCTGCACGTATGGATATCTTTATTGGTAATTGTTGGTTGTATAGGTAGTTCCGTTTTATTTTCAATTTATAAAACAAAAATATCACATCGACATAAATTGAATAAGTATAAGCAGTAAATGATTTGAACGTAAATATCCACTATACTATTAACCAGATTGAAAAATTAACGGGTGGCCAGTTGATTAATTATAATGCCAGTTTGCCGGCGCCCGAATATCTCTCTCTTGACAGCAGAAAAATTATTTCTCCTGCGGATACAATTTTTTTTGCGATAAAAAGTCAGCAAGCTGATGGCAATTCATTTATTGAGCTATTATATTCAAAAGGCGTAAGACATTTTGTGACTGATGATAAAAATATCGATGTCAAAAAATTTACTCTTGCCAATATAATCGTTGTAAATAATTCTACAGAAGGCTTACAAAAGCTTGCTGCATATCATCGAAGCCGGTTTACACAAATCGGGGTAATAGGAATTACCGGAAGCAATGGAAAAACAATAGTAAAGGAATGGCTAAATCAGCTTCTCTTAAATGATTATATAATAGTACGAAGCCCTAAAAGTTACAATTCGCAAATTGGTGTTCCGCTAAGTGTGCTTAATATTAATTCATCACACACGCTTGCAATTTTTGAAGCAGGTATCTCGCTTCCCGAAGAGATGAAACGGCTCGAAAAAATTATCAAACCAACTATCGGCGTTCTCACAAATATCGGGAATGCTCACGATGAAGGATTTGATGATAGAATCCAAAAAATTCGGGAAAAACTACAGCTGTTTTTACATTCTCAATATCTTATTTTTTGCTCTGATAACAGCGAGGTAAAAAATGAGGTACATACTATTTCGAAAAGGGATAAAACCTAAAAATAAAACTCTAAAATTATTTTCATGGGGGAAAGCAAAAAGCAACCAGCTCCGGATTTTATCGGTAGAAAAAAGTATGAGCCATTCACACATCCGGGCTGTATATAAACACCGGGAAGAATTTATAAATATTCCATTTGTTGATGATGCTGCAGTGGAAAATGCAATCAATTCATGGTGTGTTCTTTTGGTTTTGGGTAAAGATGGAGAAGAAATGAGAAAGAGATTTGAAATGCTTTATCCAATCAGCATGCGCCTGGAGCTGAGGCAGGGCGTGAATCACAGCACAATTATTAACGACAGCTATAGCAGCGATTTGCATTCCCTGGAAATAGCTCTCGATTTTTTAGAGCAACAAAAACAGCATAAGAAACGCACGGCTGTTTTGTCAGATATTTTACAATCGGGCCAGCAGCCCAAGGAATTATATAACCGGGTTGCCCGTCTTCTTTTGCAAAAAAAAATTGACCGGGTTATAGGGATAGGCCCGGATATTTATTTAAATCAAAATGCATTTTCATTATTAGGCAATAAACAATTTTTTTTAACGGTTGATGATTTTTTGAAGAATATCCCTTCTCTTCATTTTCAGGATGAAACCATTTTAATAAAAGGTGCACGCAGTTTTAATTTTGAACAGATAAGCCGGGAGCTTGAACAAAAAATTCACCAAACAGTCTTATCCATCAACCTTAATGCAATTGTCCATAATCTGAAAATATACAAACAACTCCTTGTGCCTGAAACAAAAGTTATGGCGATGGTAAAAGCTTTTAGCTACGGAAGCGGAAGCTATCAAATTGCATCTGTGTTGGAATTTAATAAAATAGATTATTTGGCTGTTGCATATGCTGATGAGGGAGTTGAGTTGCGCAAAGCAGGAATTATTTTACCGATAATGGTGATGAATGCGGAAACGTCAACATTTGAATCTATAGTGAACAATAACCTGGAGCCAGAAATATTTTCTTTCAATATTCTGAATGAATTTGAAAGCTTTCTCAGGGCTTCGGGAATAAATGATTACCCGGTGCATATAAAAATTGATACTGGCATGCACCGTCTTGGTTTTGCAAGCAATGACATAAAACCTTTGTGCAAGTCATTACGCGGTAATTCATTTATGAAGGTTCTATCAGTGTTTACTCATCTGGTTGCCGGGGATAATGACACTGAACGAGAGTTTACACTGTATCAGGCAAAAGTGTTTGAAAGATCCTGTAAGGCGATTGAGGACAGTCTTCAATATAAATTTATAAAACACATTGCCAATACTGCAGGCATAAGTCGGTATCCTCATTTGCAAATGGACATGGTAAGGCTTGGAATTGGACTTTATGGAATTGATAGCAATAAAAAGATGCAAGCCAGGCTAAAAAATGTTACCACTCTTACAACTACTGTATCTCAAATTAAGAAAGTAAAAGCGGGTGAAAGTGTAGGTTATGGGCGAAATGCAAAGGTGAAAAGGGACAGTGTTATATCAACAGTGCGAATCGGGTATGCAGATGGTTATCCAAGGATTCTTGGAAATGGAAAGGGGAGCATGCTTCTTCATAATAAAATCGTTCCTGTAATTGGCAATGTATGTATGGATATGACTATGCTGGATATTACAGGATTAAAGAAAGTTAAGGAGGGAGATGAAGTAATCGTTTTCGGCGAAGCTCTGCCGTTATCAACCCTTGCAAAATGGGCACATACAATTCCATACGAATTAATGACAGGTATTTCACAGCGGGTGAAAAGGGTATATTATGAGGAATAAATTATTGCAAGGTTGCGTGTTTCTAATCAGATAACCATATGCACAGTTCCTGTCAAATAAATCTTTCCGGTGAGAAAACTATATATCTCTTTACTAATAATTAACGTATTTGATTTCAAGCCAAACTCAATTTTGCTATCTTTACCCATTAAATTTATTACGTGAAAGGAAGAAATGTTTTTTTGCTTATATGCCTTATTGTGGTAGCTGACCAGGCATTGAAAATCTATATAAAAACACACTATCATGCCGGAGAATCGCATGCAATAATTGGCAGCTGGTTTCGCTTATATTTTATCGAAAACGAGGGAATGGCATACGGATGGAAGTTTGGAGGAGATTGGGGTAAAATGCTGCTTACCTTGTTTCGACTCGCTGCCGTTGTTTTTGGGATTTTTTATATTAAAAAGATCATTGAAAAGAAATATCATCCCGGTTTTATTATTTGTGCCGCACTTATTTTTTCCGGTGCCCTTGGAAACCTGATTGACAGTATGTTTTACGGGCTGATCTTTGAGGATAGCAGTTCCCTTACTTATAATGTCGCAAAAATTTTTCCAGTTCATGGATATGCAGGTTTTTTACACGGAAAAGTTGTTGACATGCTTTATTTTCCTATCATCCGCGATGCACATTTTCCTCTGTGGATACCAATTTGGGGAGGAGAAGACTTTGAATTTTTCAGGCCAATCTTCAACCTGGCTGATGCTTCGATATCTGTTGGCATCATCGCAATACTTTTGTTTCAAAAGCGTTTTTTTAAGACGAATGTTGAAAATATTCATGCAAAAACCCTTGAAACCAAAACGTTGATTAACGATGAAATGCAGGTATCTTAACATCCCTGAAAATATTTAAATACTTAAACTCGTACAAATGAAACCTGTTAGAATAGCATTTTACTTTTTTCTCATTACCGCGTTTTTCAGCGCCTGTAAGAAAGAATACAGCATTGAAGGCGGAGGCTCGAAGACCCCGTCCGGCGCATGGGAATTTAAAGATGGCTCCAGTCAATACACTGGAAATATGGACACTGCTTATATCGGTTCATCGGGTGGGAATACGAAGGAATTGCAGCTTATTGGAACGTCGTCCGACGGTTCCCAAACTTTTCATATGCATCTTTTTGCGGATACTTTTAGGACAGGCACCTACAAAGCTTCCCTGTTTCAATCCGCATTCGAGTATACCGGTGGGGGTAAAACCCTTTACCAGGCTGGCCAGTTAATAGGTGAGTTCATCGTTGTTATAACATCGTATTCAAGCAGTGTTATCAGCGGTACCTTTTCGGGTGATGCACTTGATTCAGCAAATAATATCAAAACTTTAACTGAAGGTAAGTTTACTTCAATAATCGCCGGCAGTGCAGCACCGACAGAATCCGTTGGTGTTTTTGGAAACAGTTCAGGTAACTGTGAACCTGTTACACTAGCGGGAACTTATGCGCAGGGTATTGCACTGACTTCTGCTAATACGGTGCAGGTACAAGTAGTCGTTGCAACTGTGGGCGCATACACTATTACTTCCGATAATGTTAATGGGGTTAGTTTTTCAAAAACAGGAAGTTTTACAGCTACCGGAGTTCAGAGTGTTATATTAAATGGCAGTGGTACACCTACGGGCACGGGGGATCAGACTTATACAATAAAATATGGCAATAGCCAATGCAGCTTTAAGGTAAACTTTGCTGCTCCTGCAACCGGTAACTGTGGTGGTGCTCCGGGAAGTTGTACGCCATTTTCAGTAAGCGGTAATTACCAGCAGGGAGTACTGCTTAATATCTCTAATACTGTACAGATACAGGTAAATGTTGCCACTATTGGTGGTTACACCATCAGCACTAATACAGCTAATGGTGTTTCATTTTCCAAGTCGGGGGTTTTTGCTACAACGGGAGTTCAATTAATTACACTAACTGGTACCGGTACGCCCGTAAATGCAGGTATACAGAGTTTTACTGTAACCTTTGGAAGCAGTAGTTGTGATTTTAGTATTACATTTTTGCCGGGTGTTATGCCATCAGGCGATTATTTCCCGGTTACTTTAAATTCCAATTGGACATATGACCTTGTAGGAGGCTCCTCTTCGGATGATGTTCATGTAGCAGTGCTTGATTATTCTCCAACATTTGGGGGCAATACCTACAAAACATTGGCAGGTTATGATGTGCCTCCCACCACTGCTTTTGATTCGTCCTATTACCGCAAACCTGGAGGAGATTATTATCAATATATTAATTATTCAGACCTAATTCCTTTTGACGGCCCTGCTTTGGAAGGCGAATTTATTTTTCTGAAAGACAATGTTGCCGCAGGCACCACCTGGTCTTCTCCGACAATAAGCGGAACGGTTCAGGGAACAGCTATTACATTGACCATAAAAATGACCTTGTTGGAAAAGGGAGTACCAGCAACAATCGGCTCATTTAATTTCCCTGATGTTGTTAAGGTAAAATACGAATATCAGTATGCTTTTATGGGGGTGCCCACTATAGTTGAAACCGACGAACGTTGGTTTGCCAGAAACGTTGGAGAGATACATGATAGTTATAACGATGGGTTTTCAACAGTTCAATACGATATCAAGGATTACCAGATTTTCTGATAAATAATTCACGAAAAAAGGAAACCGCTGGCAATGCCGGCGGTTTTTATTTTATTCAGGAATTCTAATATTAATTCTTCGATTGTATCAGTCAGCCTTAAACAGTTTATTTTGAGCTATCGTTTTGTTAAACAACGTTCTTAAAATATACAGGCCTTGAGGTAATCTGTTTACACCGTCAATAATACTCTTTGAATTTCCCTGGTTGAGATGAACGATTTTTTTTGCGACATTTTTTCCAAACAAATCAAAGAGACTAAATTCAACGGTCCCTTCCGTTGGTAAAAAAATATCAATTTTTAAACTCGATTTGAACGGATTGAGCGGGGAAACTTTAAACCGGGCATTATTATTATATAGCGAAATTACTTTGGAGTATTTAAATTGGCCACCTGAATTGCTGATAAGTTTCAACCTAAAATATGACAAGGTGGTGATATTTTCAGGATCGCTAAAATCGTAACTAGCCCCATTGGCGTTATTTGCAGCATCGACGTTTCCAATTTTTGTGAACTTAATCCCATCGTCACTTCTCTCAATTTCGTATTCTTTTAAGTTTTCTTCACTTTGAGAATTCCATTTCAGTGTTGCCTTATCGGCTATTACATTACCATAAAAGCTCAACAACTTTGCATCAAGTACCGTGCAATTCACTTTATATATATTCAGAAATATTTTCTGACTGTTATTGACAGCACAATTGGGATTGGTTAAGTTGGAAAATGTTGTAGCAACTTTAAGGCGATAATATTTACCGCTGTCGGCAGCCACAGTAGTAAAAGTAGTATCAACAACATATACCCATAAACCATTTACCAGCACAGGCCCACTTGTGCCGCATACGCCCGTACTGAACCAATTGACGCCGTCATTGCTTTTTTCCCAGCACCAGTTTGTATAGTTATTAAAGTAGCTTTTTACAGTATCGCTTAGTGCCACCGGCAATCCGGCGCATGATGTTGTGGTATCACTTGGATTCATAATCAGGTTAGGATAACAAGTGGCGAGTTTTATATCATCAAGCACCCAATCGTTTCCGCCCCCGCCTGCCGCATTGTTTTTAATGGTAATTCTAAACTGCGTTTCGGCGGGCCCTGTCTTATAAATAAATCCCCGTTTCACCCATTTGCGGTCATACGTAATTGTCCCTGTCGTAAAATAATCGATGTCGTTTATTGTATAAGAAAGATTTGGCAATACGCCAGGAGTGAATTTTTGAATACTATTGGAATCTGCACTGCACTTGCCGCAAATATTTCTAATCCATGCCGAGAACTCATAGTAAGTATTTGGGCAAACATTTTTGATAGTATCCCGGTATGCTTCCCCCGTAGGATATGCCGCGTTTACAACAAGCATGTATCCACCATTTTGTCCTGCAGCGGGCGGCAGGTTTCCTGCAACCGGATCTGCAGCACCGGTATGATCGCCTATGATATCCCAGAAACCATTGAACACCCGGTTGGGGTTAGCGGTTGGCGCATAGGGGCCGGTATTGTCTGTTGTCCCGTTTGAACTTGTATTGTTAGCGATCGCATAATAATTATCATTAGGAGTATTAAGACCCATATTTACTTTTATGTAACCGGGTACCGTGGCCGGGAGTGCACGGTTTTGAGTGTTCCCGCTTTTAAATGAACTATCTGCTGTAAAACTTGCACTTGAAAAATTATTACATAATGCCTGATTTTGGATAATCTTGATACCAGCATAATTAAACCTGTAAGATTTTTTTGTGCCTGATGTGTCAAAATAGTAATTGCCGGTGAGATGAATCGTATCCCCATTATTTGCGGTTATCTTAAGTTTGTAAGCGACAATGAATAAAGTAGTTCCATAAAATTTAGGAACGCTACCTGCGGTAACAGTTCCTCCGCCGGTGGTAACTCCAAAATTAGCTATGCCGGAATTGGGAAACGTAGTGCCTTTGCCGAGATTGACCCGCACTCTTGGAATACCACCCGTTACATCATATAGTCCATCATCATCTAAAGGTGCATCAGTGTACGGACCACGAAATAAAACACCTTCGTTAGTAATAAGCTTAATAGAATTATTAATGTACTGAGTTCCGGTACGAATGGTATCTATGTAATAGAAGTTTTTCGTGGTTGCATTTACTTTTACCAGGGCATGTACTTCAATTGTGTCTCCTTGCTCAAGTGTTCCACCGCCGTTATTACGGGTAAGGTTAACATAACTATAGCTCAAATCAAGTTTTTGGGCTTTGAGGGAAGTACTGAAAATTGCCAGCAAAATAAATATTGCAACTCTAGGACACCTATACACATCATTGTAAAAGTTTCTCATAAATAAGAATTTGTGATTACAAATCGGATAATGGGCTTCTACTAAAACGTTAGGGAGGTTGCCTTATTATAGAGTATTTTTACCTTATTTGGGGATTTGCCTGCCAGACTTTAAAAAAGCGTCAGTTTGTCTTAAATAATTTATTCTGAACTATTTTATTGTTGAAACGACTTCTCAGAATATAAATCCCGGGAGCCAGCTTACCAACATCATCAAGTATTATATTTGAATTTCCTTTGTTAAACATCAGGTTCTTTTTGCTAACCGGCTTACCATAGGTATCATATAAGTTCATTTCTACTTCACCATCTTCTGGAAGGAAAAGCTCTATTTTTAGATTGGTTTTAAACGGATTAACCGGGGAAACTTTAAAAGATGCATTTTTGTTATACAGAACTATTATGTTGGAGTATTTATGATCAAAATTTATTTTATTAACAAGTCTTAACCTGTAATAAGCCATAGACGCAATTATCTCGGGGTCGTTAAATGTGTAACTTGCCCCATTTCTATCATCAATTGCCTTGACCACATCCGTCCTTGAAAAATTAATTCCGTCTAAGCTTTTTTCAACAATATATTCTTTCAAGCCTCCCTCACTTTGGGAAGTCCATTTTAAAATCGCGTTATCGTTTACAATATTGCCCCTGAAACTTAGAAGCTTTGTGGCAAGCAAGGTGCAATTAACATTGTAAACATTCAAAAATATTTTCTGGCTGTTATTTACAGAACATGAGGGATCATTTAAATTTGAAAACGTAGTTCCTACTTTTAACCTGTAATATGTTCCGCTATCTGCAGCTACCGTGGTAAAAGAAGTGTCTACCACATACTGCCAGAGCCCATTTACAAGAACCGGGACCTTTGTACCACACACTCCTGTACCGGTCCAGGTAATATTATCTGTACTCTTTTCCCAGCAATAATATGTATAGTTATTAAAGTAGCTTTTCACCGTATCACTTAGCGTTAATGGAAAGCCGCTACATGATGTTGCAGTATCTTTCGGGCTATTTATAAGGTTAGGGTAACAGGTGGCTAATTTAATATCGTCCAGTACCCAGTCATTACCGCCGCCACCTGCGGCATTATTTTTTATTGTGATTCTAAATTGCGTTTCTGTCGCTCCTGTTTTATAGATAAATCCGCGTTTTTGCCAAACATTATCGTGCGATATATTTCCAGTGGTATAATAATCTACATCATTGATAGTGTAAGAAAGATTTGGGAGTACACCAGGTGTATAGGTAGCGGTACTATTTTGATCAATTCCACAAACTCCACAAATGTTTCTCACCCATGCCGAAAACTCATAATAAGTGTTGGGGCATACATTTTTGATGGTATCCCTGTAAACTTCGCCTGTTGTGAATGCAGCGTTCACCACTAACATATATCCTCCCAGCTGTCCTGCTGCAACAGGTAAATTTCCATTTGCTGTATTGGCTGACCCTGTGTGATCGCCTACAATATCCCAATAGCCTCCAAATACCCTGGAGTTATTTGTTGTGGGTTTAAAAGGTCCGGCATTGTTTGTAGTTCCATCAGCGCTGGTATTATTTGCGACTGAATAATTATTATCAACCGGTTGATTTAAAGCCAAATTTACTTTGTTATACCCGGGCGCATTAACTCCCAAAGCCCTGTTTTGTACACTTCCTGAGCCAAACGAACTCTCTGCAGTAAAGGTGGCGCTTGAAAAATTACTGCATAGTGCCTGGTTTTGTATCACCTTTATACCAGCATAATTGAAACGGTATCTTCTATTAACGCCAGAGGTATCGAAATAAAAATTGCCAGTAGGATGCAAAGTATCTCCGTTATTGGCGGTGACCAATAGTTGATAAGCGACGATAAATAGTGTGGACCCATAGAATTTGGGGAGACTTGTACCACCCGTAATCGTGCCGCCGCCAGTGGTGTTGCCGAAATTGGCTCCATTTCTCGCCTTGGCAAAACCGCTTCCTATATTAACTCTTACTCTTGGACTACCCGTTGATACATAAACACCTGCATCATCATTACTTGCATCGGTATATGGGCCACTTCCTGCAAACAATAATCCTTCATTGGTAACAAGCTTGATAGAACCGCTTACATATTGAGTTCCGGTCGGAATAGAATCGATATAATAAAAATTGCTTGCTGTGGCATTCACTTTTACCAATGCGTGGACTTCAATAATATCACCTTGTTCCAAGGTTCCTCCTCCGTTGTTCCTGGTTAGATTGAAATAACTATAGCTGAATTCAAGCTTTTGTGCAAAAAGATTTAATGGCACTAACGCATTAGCAATGCAAAGAAGAATACCAATAATAATAAGTCGTTTCTTACTTAAACCTGAGGCTTTTACAGAAGGCTTTTTAAAAGTTAAAGTAAGAATTTTGAACTTTCCAGAGTAAATTTTTTCCATAGGATGATATTTGTCTGATTAAAAGACGTTTTTCTGGGATATTCAACTAAACAAACGTGTTTGGAAGGAAATTATTATTCCTGGAATAATGTAATAAGCAGCTGCTTGCCGTTAATGTTGTTGTCATTTGATAAAATAATTCAATAAGATATTTCGTTTGACTACATGCTACCTTAAAAAGGACATAAAGCGTTGGCATCACTATAAAACCAATATTCCTTGAAAAAAGTACTATCTGTCGCAGCATCGTTTCTCGCATTACTTTCTACTCAGATTTATGCACAAAATGAACCTTTTAGCATGCGGGTTGTAAATCCTGGCTATCAATTGAATTCAGCCTGGGAACTTACCTGGGGACCTGACGACTCATTGTGGGTAACCGAAAATTCTGCTTATAAAGTTGATAGAATAAATCCCGCAGATGGAGGGAAAACATTATTAATAGACCTGAGTGGAAACAAAAATTTTACAAATCCTCCAAAGTGGCCGCAGGGAGGTCTTATGGGGATGGCTCTTCATCCAACGATGTATAGCCAATGGCCGAATCCAACAAAACCATGGGTCTATCTTGCATACGTATATCAATACAATAGCTCAACAGGTTGTACCAATGGCACCGGCGCATGTAATTTTAAAACAAAAATTGTGCGCTACGACTACGATCGCATAACTCATTCTTTAAGTAATGAACAGGTGATTATTTCATCGCTGAATGGAAGTAACGATCATAATTCGGGCAGATTAACAATAGGAAATGTGGGGGGTACGTCTTACCTCTTCTATACCATCGGCGACATGGGCGCCGGGCAATTTAATAATATCAGCCGGACAAATAACGCACAATCAAGAGATGTACTTGAGGGGAAAATATTACGATTTAATCTGCAGCCGGATGGCGATGCAGGGGCTTTGGACAAATGGATTCCAAATGATAACCCCTTTACCGACGTAAGTTCAAAGGTAACGGCAGTATGGAGCTGGGGACATAGGAATGCACAGGGAATTGTGTTTGGAAGCAATGGATTTTTGTACCAAAGTGAGCAACAGGATAAAAGTGATGATGAGGTGAATATTATTTTGAAAGGCACAAATTATGGATGGCCAAAATTATCAGGATATTGCGACGGGAATTACAACGGATTAACGTTGGCCAACCAAACTATTGTAAGTGAACAGGCAAATTGCGCTTCTTTATCTTCAAAAGATCCCGTATACACGCTTTTTACCGATCTTAATCCAGGCGCATTGAATACCAATTACCTGACGTGGCCGACGGTGGCTGCTTCAAGTATTGATGTTTACGAAAAAAACGTAATTCCTAACTGGAACCGCTCTTTGTTGATAACATCCCTTAAAGCGGGAAAGGTTTTCCGGCTTCATCTTGATGCAGCAGGAACAACCGTGTTAGATAGTAGTACAATTCCGGCTATGCGGGGCAAGGGAAGATATCGTGATCTTTGCATTTCTCCCGACGGATTAAGAATTTATGTAGCGTGTGATATTTCGGGACAAACCAGCGGACCTACGGGATCCTATAATGGAGGGGGTAGCCCGCCACCAAATGCAGGCAGAATTCTTGAATTTTCATATACTGGCGCTTTACTTTCAATTAGTGCTGATTCTTTATATAGTTATATAAGAAATGCTTCGATAAAAATTTCGCCAAATCCTACTAAAGATGTTTTATATGTAAAAAGTATCAAAAACACCAGTAAGCCTTTGCACTATAAGATTTTTGACGCAACCGGGAAGTTGCTTTTGAGCGGAAGCAGTCATAATGATTATTTTTTGGTAAACGTTCAAAAGCTTAGCGCAGGCATGTATATCTTTAAGTTATACAATGCTTATAATATTAATCTGGCAACAGAAAAAATTGTGATTAATCGATGACTTGATTTTTAGGTGATGTATTGAAGAATTAATTTCAAGGCCGATAATAATCCACCTAGCTCGAGTATACCAATGATGGATGCCGTTTGAAATAGATTGGATTGGATTGTTATTATGCTTTTTTTGGAGTTTTATTTTATTTAAGAAAAAGCTATTCGATTTTTCCAACCATTTGTTTTGGGATTACCCATTCATCAAATTGTTCGGGAGTCACATATCCAAGTTGTACTGCCATTTCCTTTAGAGTAGTGTTTTCTTTATGCGCTTTCTGTGCAATTTCAGCCGCTTTATAATAACCGATTTTTGTGTTGAGTGCTGTTACAAGCATAAGAGAATTATCAACGTGTTTTTTTATGTTTTCGTCAATAGGCTCAATCCCTCGTGCGCATTTTTCATTAAAGCTGTTGCATCCGTCTCCGATAAGTCGTGCACTGTGCAAAAAATTATAAATCATAACAGGCTTAAAAACATTTAATTCAAAATGACCTGTGGCTCCTCCGATACTTATTGCTACGTCATTGCCCATAACCTGTGCAGAAATCATGGTAAGTGCTTCACATTGGGTTGGATTTACTTTCCCGGGCATGATTGAAGAACCGGGCTCATTATCCGGAATGCGAATTTCGCCGATGCCACATCTTGGACCTGAGGACAACATTCTTATATCATTGGCAATTTTCATAAGACTTACGGCTATTGTTTTCAGAGCACCGTGTGTTTCAACAATTGCATCGTGGGCAGCAAGTGATTCAAATTTGTTCTCAGCGCTCTTAAAAGGCAGTCCGGTCAATTTAGCAATAGATTCGGCAACATTTTTTGCATACCCGGGCGGTGTATTTATTCCGGTACCCACTGCAGTACCACCAAGGGCGAGTTCACCTAAATGGGTCATTGTATTTTTTATTGCTTTTAATCCATGATCTAACTGGGATGCATAGCCGCTAAATTCCTGGCCGAGTGTTAATGGTGTTGCATCCATGAAATGAGTGCGTCCTATTTTCACAATATTCATAAACTCTTTCGCCTTATCTGTTAATGTATTTTTAAGATTTTCAATAGCAGGTAATGTAAGGTCATTCAAAATTTTGTATGCTGCGATATGCATTGCTGTAGGAAAAGTATCGTTACTCGATTGCGATTTATTTACATCATCGTTTGGGTGAATAATTTTCTCTTTATCAGAAAGTTTTCCCCCGTTGATGACATGTGCCCGGTAGGCAATCACTTCGTTTACATTCATATTGCTTTGTGTGCCACTACCGGTTTGCCATACAACAAGGGGAAATTCATCATCCAGTTTCTCTTCAAGAATTTCATCACATACTTTGGTTATTAAGCGGCACTTTTCTTTGGAGAGAATGCCGGCATCAGAATTCGTAATAGCAGCAGCCTTTTTCAAATAGGCAAAGGCCTTGATAATTTCTTTAGGCATCCGGTTGATGTCCCTGGCAATTTTAAAGTTTTCAATGCTTCTTTGAGTTTGAGCTCCATAATAGGCACCGGCAGGTACTTTTACTTCTCCCATTGTATCTTTCTCAATTCTGTAATCCATAATTAGGTTTCTTAAATAAACAGTTTAACTGCTGTGGTTCACAATTATATTTTAATAAAATTTATTTTTTATAAGGGATTTTTTTCTGAGATATTTTATGATAAAAAAGTCGATCAGGGTTATAATAATTACGGCTGCTATTAAATAAATTGATATAAATAAATCAGACGAAAACCCTCCTTTCCACAATCCATTTTGTTTTGTATAAGAAAAGCGGGCATCTTCTAATATTGCCAAAGAAATAATTCCAGCTATAAAATAAAAAACACTGAATAAAAAAAAGTTTCCATTGCCGGTGCGCCAATAAAAAATATTTGAAACCACTAATAAAATCAAAGAAAAAATGGTAACAATATTATACAGCAAATCGGTATTAATATTAAACAAACGGACAACAGAGGGCGGGGAAGAAGTATTATCCAGAACGGTATGTGTATGAAATATCCAATAAGCAGTGAATAAACACACTATCGTGAAGAGCAACATAAAAATTCTGCCGATTATTCCGGATTTCATTATTGCAAAGTTAATTTAACCAGCGCCACGTAGTACCTTGAATAATTATAAGATATAAGCTTTTTTAAGATTCAAATCATGCTTTAAATACCGGTTTACGCTTTTCAATAAATGCTGCAGTGCCTTCTTTTTTGTCATCGGACGCAAACACTTCTCCAAATAAATTTACTTCTTCATCAAAACCATTTTTCGCACATCTATAAAGGCCGTTGATTGCCGTAATTATTTTGGAAACGGCAACGGGCGACTTACTAATAACTATGCTTAAGATTTCTTTTGTTTTTTCAAGAAGGGTCTCAGATGTTGTAACATAATTTACGAGCCCGATGGTTTTAGCTTCGGCAGCATCAATCATGTTACCGGTCATTATTAATTCCATCGCTTTGCCTTTTCCAACTAATATGGGTAAACGCTGTGTGCCACCATATCCCGGTATAAGACCAAGATTTACTTCCGGCTGGCCGAATTTGGCGTTTTCGCTTGCCAGCCTGAAATGACACGCCATCGCAAGCTCACATCCACCCCCTAAAGCAAATCCATTAATCGCTGCTACGATGGGTTTTGGACAATTCTCAATTTTAAAGAATATCTGCTGGCCTCTCCTTGCAAGGTCTGCGCCTTGTTCGTCGCCCACTTGGATAAATTCTGCAATATCAGCACCGGCAACAAATGCTTTTTTCCCCTGGCCGGTTATTATCGCCGCCTTAATATTTTTATCCTCATATATATTTCGGACAGCCAGCTCAAGCTCGGTTAAAACAGTATTGTTTAGAGCGTTTAATTTATCAGGGCGGTTAATGGTAATAGTGAATATCCCATCTTGTAAATTTGTAAGCAGGGTTGAGTACATATCTTTACGTTAAATAGCTCTCTACCAGGTCGTACTAAAAACTATACATTAATTTTCGTCTAAAATCAAACATTGGAAAATCTGTTTTCATAATCTATTATATTATATAATAGAAATTAGTTGTACAAACGTCTAAAAACTTCTGTTTTCTTTTACCCAATTTTTGATATACAAAGCAATTTCTGTAGTAGGTGTACCGGGCGTAAATAATCGGCCAACGCCTGCTTCATTTAAAGTTTTTATATCAGTCTCGGGAATAATACCTCCACCTGTTAGCAGTACATCATTCATTTTTTTTTCCTTAAGGAGTTCTAATATTTTTGGGAACACCGTATTATGAGCGCCTGATAGAATGCTTATGCCAATGGCGTCCACGTCTTCCTGCAGTGCTGTATTCACCACCATTTCAGGAGTTTGTCGAAGGCCTGTATAAATCACTTCCATGCCTGCATCACGGAGAGAGGTCGCAATAATTTTTGCGCCCCGGTCATGTCCGTCAAGACCTACTTTTGCAACAAGAACCCGAACAGGCCTTTGCATGTGTGAAATATTTCCTGATTTATTTTTTTGTTCTTCCATTCAATATAAAGGTACAGGGAATATGCAAAATTATTAGCTGGATATTTAAAGCAATGCTAACGCATTTTTAATTCTTTTGATAGTTTCTTCCTTCCCCAATAATGCTGAAATATCAAAAACTCCGGGCCCGTATTTTCCTCCAACTAACATAATTCTCAGCGGTAACATGAGTTCACCCGGCTTTAGCTGGTTTACCGATGCAATTTCCTTAAATGCATTTTCAAGCTCTGCCGCATTCCATATATCGATAAGGCTGTACGTGCGTATCAATTCGCTAAAAAATGTATTCTTATTATTGTTCCATTTAGCAACTATAGAAGTTGTATCAATCACTTCAGGTGCCAGAAAAAAGAATTGAGCCTGTTCCCAAAAATCGGTAGTTAAGGTACACCTGTCTTTAACCAATGAAATTATTTTTTCTAAAATGATATCATCATCTATATTGATTCCCTTAGCCTCAAAAACTTTCTTTACTTCTGGCGCCAGGCTTTTAGCATTTGACTTCTTAATCCATTCATGATTAAACCATTTAGCCTTTTCAAAATCAAATTTTGCGCCGCTTGAATGAACTCTGTCAATAGAAAACCTATCAATTAACTCATCCATTGAAAATATTTCCTTTTCAGTTCCATCGTTCCATCCTAACAGTGCAAGCATATTTGTAAATGCTTCCGGTAAAAAGCCAAGCTCTTTAAATCCTTTCATTATATCACCGGTGTTTGGATCCTTCCAATCCATTGGGAAAACAGGAAATCCGAGCCGCTCGCCGTCACGCTTGCTTAATTTCCCATTACCATCGGGTTTTAATATCAATGGAAAATGCGCCCACTCAGGCATTTTATTTTCCCAGCCAAAAAATTTCCATAACAATATGTGTACCGGTGCGCTCGGAAGCCACTCTTCGCCACGAAACGCATGAGTTATTTTCATTAAATAATCATCCACCACTACTGCGAGATGATAGGTCGGCATTCCATCTGCTTTTAAAAGTACTTTATCATCTACACCATTTGTATCCATTGTAATTTCTCCGCGTATAAGATCTTTAAAAAAAACTGATTCGTTACCATTTATCTTAATTCTGATTACAAAAGGAAATTCCGATTTGAGTAATGATTCGGTTTCCTCACGTGATAATGACAAAGAATTACGCATTTTCATCCGGACAAGGTGACCATAAAGCAAATTATTTTTTCCTTCTGACTTTAGGTTTTTCCTCATGTCCTCAATTTCTTCGGGTGTATCAAATGCGTAATAGGCATGTCCTTTTTTTACGAGCTCTTCCGCGTAATTACTATAGAGATTTCTTCTTTCGCTTTGCCGGTACGGTCCGTATTCACCATCCTGGTGTGGACCTTCATTTGGTAAAATATCACACCATTGCAACGAATTAATTATGTATTGCTCCGCACCAGGCACATAACGGCTTTGGTCAGTATCTTCAATTCTTAAAACAAAATCTCCGTTGTGTTTTTTTGCAAATAAGTAATTGTATAGCGCTGTACGAACACCGCCTAAATGGAGCCCGCCCGTGGGGCTTGGTGCAAATCGTACTCTTACCTTTTTCATTAAGCAAAGATAAAGAGCCCGGCTAACACCGGCATATTATCATCATAAATAAAAAAACCCGTGAGTAATTCACAGGTTTGCTTACATAGGGATTTAATATTATCTCAAAATTTATCTGAGTAAGAATGTTATAGGATTGCCGCCATCAATCGATATAGTTGCGATACGATCACAGGTGCCATCACCAAAATCGAGTACAGCATAATGATTTGGGCCGGTTATTTTAATTTTACCCATGTCAATATTTTCGCATACAACTTTCTTTTCAAGCGCTTCTGTAATTTCTGAAGTTCTTGATTGTCCTGAAGCATTGGTAACAGTATGCGAACCCGTTGTTGAAAATGCATCATCCAATAAATTGAACGGTGTGGATGAGCCTGCTATCTGAACAACATCCTGGCTGCCATTGTGAAGCCAGTACCGACCGCCCGGAGCCGTAATTTTTCCATTTTCGCATGTCCGGTTCCAACTTTTCACGCCACCCTGGCTGGTGTTGGTCCATGTAACAGTTCCTTCTCTTTTAAAACCACTCACATAATAGTTATCAAAAGTCATGACAGCAACGCTTCCCGATTTTCTGAGGGAATCAGAAAGAGTAACCAAAATTTTTCCACTTCTTGTAACCCCATCAGCGGATGTGCAACCTGTTCCAAAATCTATCACAATATTTTTTGGAAAACCAACGAGCGGATCTACAGTTACTGTAGCACAACCCAGTATATTCATGGTACTTGTTACACCTGTTGGAGTTTCGCCAGCAAAATTGTTATTTACCGCAGCTTCATTTAACACATTTTCTGCATCCGCATTCAGATTGTCAGAAACAGCTTGATTGCCAGCTAATTCAATAGTTGTATCCAGTTCAGAAGTTGAATTGGAACCGTCCTTTTTACATGAGGAAAAAAACGCGGCAACTGATATAGTTGCAAAAGCAATTAGATAGTTTTTTAATTTCATAAAGTATTTGTTAAAGATGTTTAATAGAGTATCAGACTTTTTTTGGGTTTAAAGGTTTAATTCATCTAAAAGATTTTTTTTTGCATAATGTTTTATTTCGTAAAAACGCCATGGCTCCTTAAAAAATTGTATCCTGAATGTAAATGGGAAATCAATTCGGCCGAGAAAAATCTATACCTCACATTTGATGATGGGCCAGATGTACAGGCTACCCCATTTGCGCTAAATGAATTAAAAAAATACAACGCTAAAGCAACTTTTTTTTGCATTGGCGAGAATGTGAAAGAACACTTTGAAATCTATAAACAAATAATTTCAGATGGGCACAAACCGGGGAATCACACTTATAATCATTTAAACGGTTGGAAAACGGAGGATCGGAAGTATCTTGAAAATGTGCAAATGGCATCAAATATTATTGACAGTAATTTATTCCGGCCGCCTTATGGAAAAATTACAAAGTTTCAACTAAAAGCCTTGAGGGGAGAAAAATTGAATTTGGTAACAGTTATGTGGACGGTTATAAGTGGTGACTTTGATGAGAAGGTTACTCCTGAAAATTGTTACCTTAATGTAATAAATAATGCAAAGCAAGGTTCAATAATAGTCTTTCACGATAGCCTAAAAGCCATGCCCAAACTGCAATACGCATTGCCACGGGTTCTTGAATATTTTTCTGAAAAAGGATTTCGGTTTAAAATTATTTCACCATAAACGCAGTAAAATAATTGGGCCGGGGTAGATACCCCGGCCCGTTTTTAATCCGTACCCTATGAAAACTGTCGTGAAGTTAACAAATTGTTTTTAACAAATCAACAACAATTTTTTTTATCTATGAAGGGTAATATTGTGTACAACGCCGTTAATTGTGATAACTGCCTTGTTATTGCATCCTCCATCTCCATAATCAAGAATCCCGTTATTATTATTTATTGATATGCGAACTGTCCCTTTTACGATCCATGGACAACCAATCTTTTTGATCAGTGGTGACGTTACTGTTGCAGTCCATAAACTACCGTTAGAATTAGAACCTGAAGCTTCTCCCGTAATCTCAAACACATCA
Source organism: uncultured Chitinophagaceae bacterium (assembly GCA_963798665.1). Classification (GTDB taxonomy): domain Bacteria; phylum Bacteroidota; class Bacteroidia; order Chitinophagales; family Chitinophagaceae; genus Ginsengibacter. Next base: position 76,873 of record CAWCUN010000010.1, read on the forward strand.
TCTAACGGGTAATGGGGAGTGCCGTTGCCTTCAACCTGGGTGTGGGTTTTAACGCTGCTCCATTTTTGCCAACTTCCGCTATTCGTATTAGTAATTTTACCGTCAACAACTTTCACTGTCCATCCTTTTTTATTAGATGAGCTTGTGTTCTCAACTGTATGCGTTCCCTCAATTTTAAAGCTATCCACAGAATAATCTACAAATGTTGTGGAAGTTTTGCTACCGGCAATAAACATGGGGCCGGTATAGACAGAAACAATTTTACCTTTGCGTAGCTTACCATCTTTTCCAACGCAGCCTTCACCAAAATCAATAGTTACGGTTTTGGGAAATACATGTGGAGTATTAGGTACTACCTCAACTGTAAAACATCTTGCAAACGGAGACGGCGATGGTGTGCCATCAGGGTTGGCTGTGTTATCATATATAACGTCAACGCCGGCTCCAATGCCTATATCCTCGCCAACGTCTGAGGCCTGCACTCCCATTGTGATATTAAAAACGTCATCGAATTGTTGTTCGGCAACGGCGTCACTTTGTGTAGCATCTATCGCTGCTGCCACCTCTGATGTATCGGTCGATTCTGACGCCGGATTGTCTTTCTTACAGGAAGAAAAAATAATAAGTCCGGAGGTTACTATTACAGTTGCCCACCTTGAAATGTTGTCTAGTTTCATAATTGATAAGATTAAGTGAATAATTTAAAACACTGTGACACGGGTTGCATTACCAGGTTTAATAAAGCGTTAATTTATTTTCAATTTTCTTTGCTTAATGAAGCTTATAGATACACATACGCATTTATACCTGGAAGAATTTTCTGCAGACATTGAAAAAGTAATTCAGCGTGCAGCGGCTGAAAGTATAGAAAAATTTTATCTCCCCGCAATTGACAGTTCAGAAACAAATGCGATGCTTACTCTTGAAGCCAAATTTCCCGGTAAGTGTTTTCCCATGGCTGGATTACATCCTTGTTCAGTAAAAGAAAATTATAAAGACGAGCTGGCTGTTGCTGAAAAGTTATTAAACCAGAGAAAAGTTGCAGCTATCGGAGAAACAGGTCTTGATTTTTATTGGGATAAAACTTTTATCAAAGAACAGTATGACAGCCTGAATATACAAGCAGAATGGGCGCTGCAATACAATGTGCCGTTAGTACTACATACACGAGATGCAATGAAGGAAGCAATAGATGTAATTAAGGTGTATAGTGGTCGAGGCTTAACCGGAATTTTTCATTGCTTTGGTGGAACGCTGCAGGATGCAAAAGATATTATAGACCAAAATTTTTTGTTGGGAATAGGAGGCGTTGTCACTTATAAAAATTCAGGACTTGCGGAAGTTGTAAAGGATATTGACCTTGATTATATCGTTTTGGAAACGGATGCGCCGTATTTGACACCTGTTCCATTCAGGAGTAAGCGAAATGAAAGTAGTTATTTAAAATATATCGCTCAGAAAATCGCCGATGTAAAAAATATTTCTTTTGAAGAAGTTGCTGAACGCACTACAAAAAATGCAGAAAAGATATTTAGAGAATAGTTTATTTTATAAGATGAACTTCCAAAAGCTTTTTCCACCTGTGATATAAATCGTCGTACAACTTCGTATTTGTTGGTTCAACTTTTTTTAGCGGTTTAAATTGGCTGAAAGCGTCGTCGAAATTTTTATAAATGCCAGCTCCAACACCTGCACCCAATGCAGCTCCTACGCTTCCATCATTACTGTATAATTCAACAGGAATACCCGTTGCATTTACAAACGATTGCACAAAAATTTCGCTTAAAAATAAATTGGATTTCCCGGCACGAATGATATTCGGATTTAAGCTGTTCTCACGCATGATATCAAGGCCGTAACGAAATGCAAAAGCTATCCCTTCCTGCACTGCGAGAAAAATATGCGCTTTTGTATGTTTGTTTAAATCAATATTTTTAATGTGTGCGCCAATTATTTTATTTTGCAGCATTCGTTCGGCGCCATTCCCAAAAGGAAGAACGAATAAACCATCACTGCCAGGTGGAATAGCCGCAGCCATCGCATCCATTTGATTGTAGCTTAAGCCGTCACCACACATCTTTTTTATCCAGCTATTCATAATGCCCGTTCCATTAATGCAAAGCAACACACCTAAGCGTCTATCCTTCGCTGTATGATTAACATGTGCAAAAGCATTTACCCTTGAATATTTGTCGCTGAATAATTGGTCGGTAACAGCATATATTACGCCCGACGTGCCGGCAGTGGCGGCTACTTCATCTGGCTTCAGCACATTTAGCGATAATGCATTATTAAGCTGATCGCCGGCTTTATAAGTAACCGGGATATTTTCTTTCAATGAAAGTTGCTGAGCAATTTTCGGCAATAAATTACCGTGGGAGGAAAATAAAGTCTGCACTTTTGGAATTATAGAATTCCGGAAACCGAAGTGCTTCATAACATCTGTTGAAATTTCATTCCTTTTAAAGTCAAATAAAATTCCTTCTGATAACGCAGAAGAAGTCGTAGTTACTTCACCTGTAAGCTTCATTGCGATGTAGTCGCCCGGTAACATAATTTTGTCAATTTTTTCAAATAATTCAGGTTCATTATTTTTTACCCAGCCTAATTTTGATGCGGTAAAATTTCCGGGAGAATTCAAAAGACAGGATGAACAAATTTCTTCACCGATTGAATTGAAAGCCGCCTCACCCGTTTCAACGGATCTGCTATCGCACCATATGATACTATCTCTAAGAACTTTTTGATCTTTATCCACCACCACTAGTCCATGCATCTGATATGAAATGCCGATAGCTATGATGTCGTTAGTGTTAAACTTTTTTGAGCCGTTTAATGCCCATATAGCCTTTACGGTATGTTCCCACCACATTTCAGGAGATTGTTCTGCCCAACCGGATCGTAAAGAATTGATAGGTGTTTCCGTTTCCGGATATTGAGCTGTCGCAATAGATCTCTGAGACGTCGCATCGACAACGGACACTTTTATGAAAGATGTGCCAATATCAATCCCTAATAATAGCATATTTAATTTTTATAGTTTGCCAAGTTCTAAAAATCATTTTATACTCATTATTGCTGTTGCAGGTTTTGCCGCACCAAGTTCTTCACTTCTTTCTGAAGGCGAGGAACCGGCAATAGTGATTTTAATATCACCGGAATACAAAATACTTTCTCCGTTTTCATTTACCAAACTCAACATATCGGGTGTAATGTTAAAGCTCACTTCCTGAGAAGCGCCGGATGCAATGTGAATACGTTTAAATCCATTTAACGAATAAAGCGGGATGTCCCTTCCTCCTCCCAGATGTGTAATATATAACTGTACTACTTCATCGCTTCCAACTTTACCACTATTCGTGACCGTTAATTTAGCAGTTACTGATTCGTTTTTACTGATTGTTGTTTTAGATAATTTAAGATTACTATAAGTAAATTTTGTATAGCTTAATCCAAAACCAAAGGGATATAACGGAACGCCTTTAAAATATCGATAGGTTCTGTTTTGCATGGAATAATCATCAAATGGAGGGAGGTCCGAATCACTCTTATAAAAGGTAACAGGCAATCGTCCGGCGGGGCAGTAATCTCCAAATAAAACATCAGCGACAGCAGTTCCTGCCGCTTCTCCTCCATACCACGCATTGACGATACCGGGAATATTTTCCTCTTCCCATGGTATAGCAACGGCACTTCCCGTCATCATTACAAACACGATTGGTTTACCGGTGGCTTTTAATGCTTTCATAAAATCTGTTTGTACTGTTGGTAGTGCTATGGAAGTTCTATCTCCGCCGCTAAAGCCGGGAGTTGTCACTTTCATCTCTTCGCCTTCAAGCCTTGGCGATATACCACCGACATAAATAATTACATCAACATTTTCGAGACTGTCAATTAAACTTGAAAAATCCTGCGGTTCTGTTGATACAAAATCAGCAGCTCTTGAATAAAATACCTCTGCATTTTTCATTTTGTCTTTTATTCCCTGCAGGACGGTTGTAACAACAGAAGGCTGCCCGTTATAATTTCCTAATTGGGTATTGGCGTTATCGGCGTTGGGGCCAAGCACTGCAATTTGCTTAACTGCCTTACTAAGAGGCAGCACATTATTGTCGTTTCGGAGTAATACCATGGACTGCCTCGCCATTTTCAATGCATGATTTTTATGCGGCTTGCTTTCTAAATCCGAAACAGGAATTTGCGCATATTTAACCATGCCCGCAGGATCAAACATTCCAAGCCTGAAGCGAAGTTTAAATAATCTTTTCAAAGAAATGTCTATATCCTTCTCCGTTAGTTTACCGTCTTTTACCGCCTGTATTAATGTTTTGTAAGTATGATTCCCACATTCAACATCTGTTCCATGTAATACTGCATTGGCAGCGGAACTTTCGGCATCAGGAAACATTTTATGTGTCTGGTAAAAATCGTCTATAGCCCCACAATCGGATGTAACATAACCGGTAAAATGCCATTGATTGCGCAAAATATCGACCATCAGTTTATCACTGCCGCAGCATGGCTGTCCTGCATAAGCATTATAAGCACACATCACACCGGCTACTTTTGCATCTACGACCAATGCCCTGAAAGCCGGCAAGTACGTATCCCAAAGATCATGATTGGTAACATTTACATCAAATGTATGCCTTGAAGATTCGGGTCCGCTGTGAATGGCGTAATGTTTGGCACATGCTGCAGCCTTTAAATATTTTGGATCGTCCCCTTGCAAACCTGCCACAAATGCCTTAGCAATGCTTGCCGTTAGAAATGGATCTTCGCCATACGTTTCCTGTCCACGTCCCCATCTCGGGTCACGAAAAATATTAATGTTGGGTGTCCAGTAAGTTAATCCTGTGTACCTGCTATGATCATTTTTTCGTATACTTTCATTGTGTATTGCCCGGCCTTCATCAGATGTATAATCGCCCATTGTTTTCATAGAGTTTATATCAAAAGTTGCCGCCATAGCAATAGCCTGCGGATAAGATGTAGTATGATAAGATGTTCTTGCTACGCCATGCAAACATTCATTCCACCAATCGTAAGCAGGAACTCCCAGGCGCTCAATTGGAGGTGTTGAATTGAGCATCTGGCTTACCTTTTCTTCCAGCGTTAATCTTGAAACAAGATCATTTACTCTTGCATCAATTGGCAACGATGGATTTTGAAAAGGATAATTTTGCGAGTAGCCGTAATTGTTATAAAGAACTAAAAAGCTGAGAAAGAGAAAAACAATTTTTTTCATCTGAAAGGCCTTTAAATATGTCTAAAATATGAAGATTAAAATTCAGCATTGGTAAGCAGCGCATCTTCTACAGTCTGTTTTGGTTTTTTCTTCCACAAATGCTCTATTTCCTCTAAAGTTTTCCCTTTTGTTTCCGGCACTAACTTCCACATAAAGATTGCAGATAAAACTCCCATTACACCATATATCCAATAAGAAAATCCATGATGAAATTTAGCCGTAAGCCAAATATTATCATTCATAATGGGGAATGTAAGCGAAACTATCCAGTTGGCAATCCATTGCGCAGCAACGGCAATCGATAACGCACTGCGAATACTATTTGGAAAAATTTCAGCCAATAAAACCCAGCATACAGGCCCCCAACTCATGGCAAAGGCGGCGGTATAAACCAACATAAAAATTAATGCTGCGATCCCTAACTGGTTAAAATAAAATGCAAATCCCAGGGCGATCATGCTTACGGCCATTCCAATGGAGCCTATGATCATTAAAGGTTTCCGGCCAAATTTATCCACAGTAAAAATCGCAAGTACCGTGAAGAGCAGGTTCACAATTCCTACAATAATTGTTTGCAATAACGATGAGTCGGTAGATGATCCCATATTCCGGAAAATATTACCTGCATAATATAAAACTACATTTATACCAACGAATTGCTGGAATACAGAAAGCATAATTCCAACAAAAATGATGAAGAAGCCATAAGACAGCCAGGGAACATTCTTTTCATGCGTGGTAGACTTTATCTCTTCCAATATTTTGGGTGCAATGCCACTTCCTGAAATTTTATTCAGTACTTTCAAGCGCCTTTTCATCATGCCCTCTTATAACAAGATAACGAGGGGTCTCAGGAACAAAAAATAAAAGAATAAAGAAAATTCCTGCTGGAATAGCGCCGGAAAAAAACATCCATCGCCAGCCTTCGGTTATCAGCCATTGTTCATTTCCCTGCTGTGAAATAAAGTAATTGACAAAGTAAATAAGCAACATACCGAAGATGATGGCGAACTGGTTAAATGAAACCAATTTACCTCTTACATTAGCTGGAGCAATTTCAGCAATATACATGGGAGAGATCATAGATGCAATACCAACTCCAATCCCGCCAAGAATACGATAGATCACGAATGAATAGGCATCCTGCACGCCAAAAATGTTAAACACTTCAGGCCTCCAGGCGCCTATTGCTGATAATAAAAAGGCAATAGCAGCGATCATTAATCCATTTTTTCTTCCCAAAGATTTTGAAATAAACCCTGCAGAAGCTCCGCCGATAACACAGCCAATTAAAGCGCTTGCAATAACAAAACCTTTAATTACATCAGCAATGTCCTGTAATGCAACTGCATCCGTGGGTATTGATTTGCCTATAAATCTCGCTGACCAAAAAGACAATATTGCAATAATAACCAAGCCTGTAATTCCACCTCTTTTAATACCAATCAGCCGAATTATCTGCCCGGAGATGATAAGAAATATTGCAAAGAGAACTATGACCATTAATGCCCTATACTCTGTTATCATCGAAACTGCATAATCATAGTGTGCGGGACTGGTGATGGTTTGAATATAAAAGGCTACCAACGATTTTTCAGCTCCGTTTACTACTGCCGTGTCATAGCCAAATAATAGGCCACCCAACGTAGCTACTAAAGTCAACAGTGTTATATAGGTTGGATTTCCTTTTTGAAAACTTGCCGAGGTTGTGCCGGAGGTTGTATTTACTAATGACATTGATTTGGTTTAGAATTATCAGATGAAGCGATTAATAATATTTTCATAATATTCCTGTTTGCCACTTGTCATTTCAGGTTCTCCTTTTTCGATTGCATAATCTCTTAAATTTTCTAAGGATAATTTTCCATCTTCAAATTCTTTTCCTTTATCGCTATCAAACGAAGCATACCGTTCCTTTCTTAATTTTTTGTAATCTGATTTATTTAAAATATTATCGGCGATGATCAATGCTCTTGCAAAGGCATCCACGCCCCCAATATGTGCATAAAAAAGATCGGCGGGATCGGTAGAGTTTCGCCTGATCTTTGCATCAAAGTTGATGCCGCCGCCCTTAAAACCGCCGGCTTCGAGTATGATAAGCATTGCCTCCGTTAGTTCGTTGATGTTATTAGGAAACTGATCTGTATCCCATCCGTTTTGATAATCACCGCGGTTAGCGTCCATGCTTCCTAACAGTCCTGCGTCAGCGGCTACCTGTAATTCGTGGGTAAATGTATGGCCGGCAAGTGTTGCGTGATTTACCTCTATATTTAATTTAAAATCCTCCATTAAATCGTATTGTCTTAAGAAACTTATAACGGTTGCAGCATCATAATCATACTGGTGTTTGGTGGGTTCGCATGGTTTTGGTTCAATAAAAAATGTTCCTTTAAATCCATTTTTTCTTGCATAATCTTTTGCTGTATGCAAAAATTTTGCTAGGTGCTCCTGTTCTCTTTTCATGTTTGTGTTGAGCAAAGACATATATCCTTCCCTTCCGCCCCAGAAAACATAATTCTCTCCGCCAAGTGCTATTGTTGCGTCCAGTGCAGCTTTCACCTGGGCACCGGCGTGTGCCAGCACATGAAAATCAGGATTGGTAGAAGCGCCATTCATATATCTCTTATTTGAAAAAAGATTGGCCGTTCCCCATAATAATTTTACCCCGCTGTCTTTTTGTTTTTGCTTCGCATAATCTGTAAGGCCCTGCAAACGCTTTTCGTTATCTTTTACATCATTGGTATAGTCTACTACATCCACATCATGAAAGCAATAAAAAGGCAAACTCATTTTCGTGATAAATTCAAATGCAGCATCCATTTTATCTTTTGCTCTTTCAACGGCATCACTTTTTTCATTCCATCGAAAGATATGTGTGCCTTCGCCAAAAGGATCTCCGCCCACATTACAGAATGAGTGCCAGTATGCGCAGGCAAATCTCAAAAATTCCTTCATTGTTTTGCCACCCACAACTTTATTTTCATCATACCACCGAAAGGCTAACGGATTGTCACTTTCTGCTCCTTCATATTTTATTTGTGGGATACTTTTAAAAAATTCTTTGTTACCAGTAATTACCGACATAGCTTTTTGTTTTTGACTATATTATTAAAAATAAATTTTATCATATAACTTATGTAAACGCTACATAAGCATATTGACGATAAAGTTCCTGATATAATTTAATATTATGTAATTGAATTTTAAGCTTTGTATCAGAGACAAAATATAGTATTCGTTTTTTGAAGAAGAAAGGAAGGATGAAAAAGGATTATTGTACACGAGTTGACGAGCAATTTTATAATCTACACCCCGACGGTGTAGGGAAGGCTCCGATGCAAGCAGGGCATGATTTATTAATTGCACATTCTTCGGAAAGCTATGTGGAGGAAGTTGCTGATACAAAAAAAGCTTTTTGGAAAACGTAGATGGCTTGATTGCCTCTCTTTCCTGGACACAGCAAACCCGGATCACTTTAAATCATTTGTTGACAAAAGTGTTCCCGTTATTTTCTTTGATCAGGTGGAACACGATGAGAATAGCAGGTTGGTAATTATAGATAATTTTAAATGCTGTATCCTGCCACAAAATATGTTATTGAGCAGGGCTGTAAACGATTAGTTGCTGTAACTTCGAGCCTGCAGCGTAACGACTATCCATACGACAAGTACAATTATAATAAGCTCAGAAATTATCACAAGAGAATCGGCACGAAAGAAGAAAACATAGTAATATTAGCATCTTAAAGTTGTTTTCGATTGAATAAAATATTTATAACACTTATCGGTTTTTTTCTACTGTTCGGGGCAGAAGCCGGGAATGGTTACCGCTTATGGTTACGATATGATAAGATCGATAATCCTAAGCTTCTCTTTAATTATCAGAAAATTATATCGGGGATTCTTTTTGAGAATGAAAACCCAACTCTAAAGGTTGCAAAAAAGGAATTGATAGATGGTTTGCAAGGACTTTTAAATAAAAAGATAATTATTAGGGACTCGACAGCTAATGGAACTATCATTTGTGGAACGCCGCAATCATCAGCAGGAATAAATTCTTTTTTTACGGAAGCACAGATAAATAAGCTGGGAGACGAAGGCTTTATTATCCGCAATACAATTTTGAACGATAAGAAAGTAATTTTCATAGCGGCAAAAACAGACATTGGTGTATTGTATGGCGCATTTAATTTTCTGAGAAGATTGCAAACTCGCCAATCAATTGATGAGCTATCTGTTGAAAGTGTTCCTAAAATAAAATTGCGACTCCTTAATCATTGGGATAACCTGGACAGAACCGTGGAGCGTGGCTATGCAGGCTTCTCAATATGGAACTGGCACACGCTGCCTGATTATATCGATAAGAGATATATTGACTATGCAAGAGCAAATGCTTCTATCGGAATAAACGGAACCGTTCTTACTAACGTTAACGCCAATTCTCTTGTATTGACAAGAGAATACTTGATAAAAGTGAAAGTGCTTGCAGACTTATTTCGGCCGTATGGTATAAAAGTTTACCTCACGGCAAGATTTAGCTCTCCGATAGAAATCGGGAAGTTGAAAACTGCGGATCCTCTAGAGGCTAATGTTCAAAAATGGTGGAGAGAAAAGGCTGAAGAAATTTATTCCTACATACCAGACTTTGGCGGCTTTCTTGTAAAAGCAAATTCCGAAGGGCAGCCGGGCCCACAAAATTATGGACGGACACATGCAGATGGTGCCAATATGTTGGCAGATGCACTAGCTCCGCACCATGGAATTGTTATCTGGCGTGCATTTGTTTACAGTAATGAGACACCTACAGATCGTTTTAAACAGGCTTATGATGAGTTCAAACCTTTAGATGGCAAGTTCAGGAAAAATGTTTTGGTACAGGTGAAAAATGGGCCAATTGATTTTCAACCGAGGGAGCCCTTCAGCCCTTTATTTGGTGCAATGCCGCAAACGCCTTTGATGATGGAATTTCAACTTACTCAGGAATATTTGGGACAAGGAACACATCTCGTATATGAGGCACCGTTATTTAAAGAAGTTTTGGATGCAGATACTTATGAAGACGGTAAAGGCTCAACCGTAGCAAAGATTATTGATGGCTCTCTTGACGATCATCAGCTTAGTGGTATCGCTGGTGTTTCAAATATTGGAAATGATATTGATTGGACGGGACATCCTTTTGGTCAGGCTAACTGGTACGCATATGGGCGAATTGCGTGGGATTATAACTTAAGCGCTTCTACAATTGCTGATGAATGGATACGCCAAACATTTTCCAACGATCAGGATTTTGTTGATACCATAAAAAAAATAATGATTGCGTCAAGGGAAGCAGTGGTGAATTACATGACACCTTTGGGTTTGCATCACATCATGGGTTATGGCAATCATTATGGGCCCGCACCCTGGTTTAATAAAGCAAGCAGGGCTGATTGGAACCCCGTTTATTTCCATCGTGCAGACAGCATGGGTATTGGCTTCGATCGAACTGCTAAAGGCAGTGATGCGCTTGCTCAATATGAACCGGAAGTAACCAAGCAATTCGAAAATATAAATACCTGCCCGGAAAGATATTTGCTTTGGTTTCATCATGTGCCATGGACTTATAAAATGAAATCGGGAAGAAACCTTTGGGAAGAATTATGTTATAAATACAATGAAGGTGTTGATACAGTGCGATGGATGCAAAGTGCGTGGAACAATGTAAAAAATTATGTTGATGAGGAGAGATTTAACCAGGTAAAAATGTTATTGAATATCCAGGAGAAAGAGGCCGAATGGTGGCGCAATGCCTGCCTTTTATATTTTCAAACTTATTCAAAACAGCCCATTCCATCTCAATATGAAACGCCCGATCATACTTTAGAATATTATGAATCGCTGAAATTTCCTTATGCACCTGGTAATGGTTAAAAACACAAAATAATGAAAGCAAAAAATCAAAAGAAGGTCGCTTTGGTAACAGGGGGCGCATCGGGAATCGGGTTGGCAATAGCCGGAAAATTTATAGAAAATGAGGTCCTCACAATTATAATTGGGCGTGATCAAAATAAATTGAAAGCCGCAAAAAGTAAATTAGGCGAATTGTGTATCCCGATAACTTTTGATTTAAATAAGCTTTCCTCGATTCGCGAAATGGTAAACCTGCTAATTGACGAGCATGGAAGTATTGACATACTCGTAAACAATGCGGGTATCAATTTAAAAAAAGATTTCCAGGATGTTACGGATGACGAATTCCAACAAATTTTGTTGACAAATGTAACCTCGATTTTTTCTTTATCAAGAGAAGTAGTGAAATGTATGCTCCAAAAAAATATTAAGGGTAGCATTATTAATATAAGTTCGATGGCTTCTCAATATGGCATTCCCAAGGTGATTGCCTATTCTGCTTCAAAGTCTGCAATTGAAGGAATGACAAGAGCTATGGCAGTTGAACTTTCTCCTAAAGGTATACGTGTAAATTGTATTGCTCCTGGCTTTATTGCTACTGATATGTCCGCAAAGGCATTAAATAACGATAAAGAAAGAAAGGATAAAGTTATTTCAAGAACCCCTATGGGTATGCTGGGAGCTCCGTCGGATATTGCTGATGCTGCTTTATTCCTGGCAATGGAATCTTCTAAATATGTAACCGGAATTGTATTGCCTGTAGACGGCGGCAATTCTATAGGATTTTAGTGCTGATTTTATGAAAATTGATCAGGTGAAACTTATAGTCTTAATTTATTTTGGTTTTTTGTTCAACAATTGCAAGCCCGCTTACTCACAGATAAGCCTGCCACAACTTGTAAGAGACAGTATGGTATTACAGCGGGATGCCAAAGTAAAGATATGGGGATGGGCTTCGCCGAAAGAAAAAATTCAAATTGATTTTGAAAAAAAGAAATACAAAACAACTGCTGACGCAAATGGCGATTGGATGATTGTGTTTTCGCCTATGACAGCGGGCGGCCCTTACACGATGGAAATATCAGGCAAGAATAAAATTGTGTTGCATGATATATTGATCGGCGATGTTTGGGTGTGTGCTGGTCAGTCTAATATGGAACATCAAATGAAATTACACCCTGTAAATTATGCAGGTGAAATCGCCAGTGCGAATAATGCCGTGATAAGACAATTCAAAGTGCCTAACGTTACGAATTTAACGAGTCCCCAAAACGATTTACGAAGTGGTTACTGGAAATGGGCTGATTCAAACAACATAAACGATTTTTCAGCCGTTGCATATTTTTTCGCCAAAGCGTTGTATAAAAAATATCATGTGCCGATTGGGATCATTAATGCAAGCTGGGGTGGCGTTCCTATTGAATCGATGATGAGTGAAGAAAGCCTGCAAGATTTTCCTTCGATACTTAACACAGTTGAAAAAAATAAAGACACTGCTTATGTAAATGAAACCAACCGCAAAGCTTTTGCTGCAATGAGTTCAATGCCGCATCCGAAAGATGAAGGCATGACCGAAAAATGGTTTGACACATCTTATGTGCCGAAACAATGGCGGCGCATTGCTGTGCCGGGTTATTGGGAAGACCAGGGCGTAAAAGATTTAGATGGTATGGTGTGGTACAGAAGAGAAATTGATGTGCCTGCATCGATCACGAATGTTGCTGCAAAAGTTTTTCTCGGTCGCATTGTAGACGCCGATGAATTATACATCAACGGAACGAAGATTGGTGCAACCGGCTATCTGTATCCGCAACGTCGTTATGCGGTTCCAGATGGTGTTTTAAAGCCTGGTAAAAATTTATTTGTAGTGCGTGTTACCAACAATTTTGGGAAAGGTGGCTTTGTTCCTGACAAACCGTATGAATTAATCGGAGGAAATGATACGATTGATCTTACCGGTTACTGGCAATATAAAGTTGGTGCAGTAAATATTCCGCTGAAAGGATTTAGCGGCTTTGGCATTTCGTTACAAAATCAGCCAACAGCTTTATATAACTCGATGATTACTCCGATAGTTAAATACAGCTATCAAAGGTTTTGTTTGGTACCAGGGTGAAAGCAATACCGGTAAGCCCGATGAATATGCAAAGCTGCAACCTGCCATGATCATTGATTGGCGCAAGAAATGGAAAGAGGGTGATCTTCCGTTTTTATTTGTGCAGCTTCCCGGTTTTATGGATTATAATTATTTGCCATCGGAAAGTCAGTGGGCTGAGTTTAGAGAAGCGCAGGCAAAATCGTTATCGTTACCAAATACAGCAATGGCTGTTGCAATTGATGTGGGTGAATGGAATGATGTGCATCCCGACAAGAAGAAAATTGTCGGTGATAGATTAGCATTAGCAGCAGAAAAAATCGCATATGGTGAGAACATTGTTTATTCAGGACCGACTTATCAATCATCAACTATCGATGGCAATAAAATAATTATTTCATTTACTAATACTGAAGGTGGCTTGACAACGAATGATGATGAATTGCCGGCTGAATTTGCTATTGCGGGAGCAGATAAAAAATTCGTTTGGGCTAATACGAAAATTGTCCATGGGACTCCTGGCGGAGAGAGTGATAAAATAATTGCCTGGACTGATGAAATTCCAGACCCGAAATATGTGCGATACGCCTGGGCAGATGATCCGGTTAATCCGAACTTGATTAATAAAGAAGGCTTGCCGGCAGCGCCTTTCAGAACGGATGAATAACCCAGTCATAATATAATATTAATATATAAACAACAGTCAATGAAAAAACTTTTTTTTGTTTCGATAGCATTAAGCATTGCCAACATTATTCTTGCGCAAGACACTACGATTAATGGCAGGCACTATCTGAAACCTGCAAATTTTACATCGCAGCAAAACCAGGATAACATGATGCAACAATTAGGCATCAAAGATCTACGGCCGGGACCCAGTGGAAATGAATCGGCGCCAAATCATGCAAATTATGATACCACAAAAGCGGACCCATGCCCACAATTACCGGACATATTTACCACGAAAAATGGAAAGAAAGTAACCACCACTGATATGTGGTGGAAAGTGCGTCGCCCCGAAATAGTCGAAGATTACGAACGTGAAGTGTATGGAAAAATTCCAAAAAATGTGCCCGAAGGTAACTTGGACTGGTTAAAGTAACTGGATCGTGAATTTATTTTTCCCGGTTTCATTCCAGTGGTTGCAAAGCAAATCGTTGGTCATGTTGACAATAGCGAATACCCGTTAGTGAATGTGGATATTAAAATGATATTGGTGGTGCCCATGAACGTGAAAGGTCCCGTCCCGGTATTGATGATGTTTGGTCAACCGTCATTTCCTGCACCTGCGCAACCATCAAACGATGACATGGAAACTTTGAATGAAACTTTCAAAGACCTGATGATAAAAACCAACCCTGAAGTAAAAAATATTTTTGATAAATACCCGGCTTATTCACCTGTGACAAAATTGAGTTTCAATTTTTTTGCACCACCACCTGCAGGAGGTCCCACGCCAACAGAACAATTGCTGGCAGCAGGCTGGGGCTATTGCACCATTGATCCTGCAAGCGTGCAGGCCGATAACGGTGATGGATTAACTAAAGGAATTATTGGACTGGTAAATAAAGGCCAACCACGCAAACCCGATGATTGGGGCGCATTAAGAGCATGGAGTTGGGGAGCTGCACGGGCATTGGATTATTTGGAAACAGATAGTTTGGTAGACGCAAAAAAAGTTGGGATTGAAGGCGTATCACGATATGGAAAAGCTGCATTGGTTACACTTGCTTTTGAACCACGTTTTGCTACGGCACTGGTTGGCTCTCCCGGTAAAGGTGGTGCAACGTTATTACGGCGCAATTTTGGCGAAGCAGTTGAAAGTCTTACCGGCGGTGGCTTTTATTGGATGGATGGGAACTTTTTAAAATATGGAGCTGAAGAATCAAAGTTTGGTAAAATGACTGGTTGTGATCTGCCCGTTGATTCGCATGAACTGATTGCATTGTGTGCACCTCGGCCCATGTTTTTGAGTTACGGTGTCCCTGAAAAAGGCGATGCGAACTGGTTGGATCATCATGGTAGTTATAAAGCTATTATTGCCGCCGGTGCGGCATACAAGCTATTAGGCGCAAAGGATTTAGGTGTAAGTAATGATTACACTAAAGAATATATGCCGCCCGTGAATGTTGGTTTGCTGGATGGACAACTTGCCTGGCGCCAGCATGATGCCGGGCATACTGATGCACCTAATTTTAAATATTTTATTCCATGGGCAAATACAATGTTAGGTTATGAAAAACAGCCGAGGTGAACAAATCAAAGCAATCAGAAAATGAAAAATATATTTTGCTTTTTGGCGTGTCTATTCATGTTGCATCTATTTGCAAATGCGCAAGCCACCACAACATGGAATGGAAAATCATGTGCTGTTGTATTGACTTACGATGATGGTTTGAATGTTGATCTCACTAACGTTATTCCTGCATTGGATTCGGTTGGTTTGAAAGGGACATTTTATATCTCCGATTATTTTGATGGATTTGAAGACCAGGTTTTCAAGTGGAGAAAAGCGGCAGAAGAAGGTCACGAATTAGGCAATCATACTGTATGGCATTCAATTTTAAACCAAAATGAAAATGAAAAAATCATTCCTGCTTATTGCTGTTTTTTTCTCTCTTGCAAGCCGGGCACAGAAATTTCCCGACAGCTATACAGATGGGAAATATATAACCGTAAACGGGGCAAAATTATATGTTGTTGTTGTTGGAACAGGTGATCCGCTGATTATAATTCCCGGCGGTCCCGGAGGTGCACATCCGGGCTATCGTGCATTTGATTCGTTGGCAAAGGATAACCAGCTTATTTTTTATGATGCATTCGGCAGGGGCAAAAGCGACACAGCAAAAGACGTTAAAGAGTATACGATTGCACGTGATGTAGACGATGTGGAAGGCCTCCGCATGGCATTGCATTTGGATAAACTTAATGTGCTCGGTCATTCTTATGGCGGTGTTGTTGCGCAGGGCTATGCGCTAAAATATCCTTTACACGTAAATCATCTCATACTGGCCAATACATTTCACAGTTACATTATGTGGCAGGCAAACGATGATAACAGTAATCATGAAATTAAAACCAATTATCCTGAGGTATGGGATTCCCTGATGCAAATACGTGAGCAAGGTGCTGTTTCCAGTGATGCAAAGCACCAGGAATTGTATGGTAAAGTGCCTTATGGTTTTTTATACGCATATAACCCCAACAATTTTACAAACCGTGGTAAGAAGCCGTACCCCAATTCTTTTAATTCAAAATTGTATTACCAAATGGTAGGCAGGGATGGTGATTTTATTGTTGGTAGTGACATTGGCACATTTGATTACAGGAAGGATCTGAAAAATCTCACCATGCCGGTCCTTATTTATGGTGGTCGCTATGATCGTGTGGCCGTGCCGGCCATGATGGTCAAGTTTAAGGAGTATTGCCCACAGGCGCGGTTTATTATGTTTGAAAAATCCGGGCATAATCCGCAAGTGGAAGAGCCGGAAAAATTATTTCCTGAGATTGAAAAATTTTTACATGAGTAAATTTAGATTGCCTGATCTTTAAGAAAATTGCCCGCAAAATTTTGGCATTGCCTGGAACAATTATTTACCTTTTAAGCGGTACTTTTTATTCACTTTTGGATTATTAAAATATTCATCAAGCTCTTTACTGTCTGTATTGTCCTCCACAACCGGCACATCAATCAGTTGCAGTTGTACCTGGGTAAGTTCCTGCCTCAGCCTTTGCGTTTTTTTGATAATATCGTTGTCCTTGTCACCTACGAGTGCATTGTCAGTAAGCAGGTATTGTAGTCTTTTAATATCACTTCTCACAAGAGAAGCAGAATTTTGTTCATAATTTTTTGAAGGCGCAACAGCTTCCTTCACCGGCACTAGTGCGACACCGACGCTGGGCAATATTTTGCCGGTTGTTTGCTCACTTTGTCCCGGCAGCGACGAAAAAATTGTCCCCCCTAACGCTGTTGATGCAGAAGTGAGATCAAAAGTGGTGCGTGTGTTTTTTGTGTGTTTTATTTTTTGATCTAATATTCTAAAAGTGCTTTTCAATTGTACAATATAATTTTCAATATCGGTTACCATTTTATTGTACTCTATAACCCTGAATGGATAGTTGATATTTTGCCTCACAGCAATTTTTACTGTGGCCGTATCATGATTAAAAAATTTATCGACACCAATAAATTTTATTTCCAGTGTCTTCTTATCTGCCTTTTCATCTTCCCTTATAAAATCATACGGCGCTACCCACGTAAAATCATCACCACAATGCGCTACAGGTGTAAGTGAGCGTAAGGGAAAATTACAGAAGTAGGTTATAGATTCTATAGGGAAACTGCCTTCTTCACACTGAAGCTTAAAATTTAGCGTATCGCCTTCATCCATAGAAAGATCAGCGCTTACTGTGGGTTTTATTTTTGAAGGAATGATTTCGGTATTATAGAAAACAAGTGTAAAAAAAGTGTCCACCTTGTCCAGGGGATCATTAAGACTTTGTATGCCCAGCATCACTTTGTACTCGTTATCATACTGAAGTTTCCCGGAAAGAAAATAAGATTTATCAGCCTTAAAATTCAATGTTCCATTGTCTTTATCTATTTTAAGCCCAACAGGTGAATTTTTTAAATACCAGTAATACTCAGCCGGATCTTTATTTATTTCAAAATGATAATCGAGTGTTGAATCAACGTGCAAAGTGAAATATGGCGTAAAATTTTTTATCCTCAAAAGTGTATCTTCTTTCTTTACAAGCCCTGAATCACTAACGATCTGGCAGGATGTATAGAGGGGGAAAAGAAAAAACAAAACCTTGATAAAGACGCCGGTAAATATTTTGATTAACGAATTTTTTGACATTCCGGCAAAAATATAAAAACTAACCTTAAAGAATTATAAAATTGACAGTACCGAGGTATTATCAAAAAGCTTTATTGTTTCTTACCCTCATAAAAATTGCATTGCTGTAATGAACCCAGCCTGAAGCGCAAAGGAATTTTAGAAGCCTTCTCGATCGCCAATTCTTTTCTGCAGAAAAAACCATAATCGCAGGTTGAAAAATCTGAAGGTATAACCTGTTTTATTTTATAGTCGCCGGTAATATTTGCGTGGGTTAACGGAGCAAAGTGGAGTAATGAATCACGCTTATTTAATTTTTCTTTTTGAAGAAAATCAGTATTATTCAGCTTAAGTAAAAGTGAGCTTTGTGCGTGTGAAAAGAGGCTGCAAATAGTTAAAAACAAAACAAAACCACAAATTTTATTCCAATATCTCATATGATTACTTTTGTCTATGTAAATTTACAACTTTAAAAAAAGAGAAAAGTTAATGTCTTTAAGCCAACGGTTACAACAAAAGTTATTGCAGAAATTGTCTCCGCAGCAAATTCAGTTGATGAAGTTGTTGCAGGTACCGACGGCCCACCTTGAAGAAAGAATAAAGGAAGAACTGGAAGAAAACCCTGCACTGGAAACTGCGGAGGATGGATACGAAGAAAATTTTGATCAGCCCAAAGATGAGTATGAAACCCCTGAAGACGATTTTGATAATGATGGTAGCGAAGAAGATTATGATAAGATAGACTTAAGCGAATATGTAAATGACAGCGATGATGAGCCAGGTGATTATAAACTGCGTGATGATCACTATGGTGATCCCGAGGAAACAAAAACAATTCCACATAGGGTAGAAACTTCTTTTTACGATACTTTGAAGACCCAGCTGCTAATGCTTAATCTTGATGAACGCCAAAGAAAAATTGCAGAACAAATTATTGGAAGCATTGATGACGATGGCTACCTGCGACGGGAGATTGCTGCTATTGTGGATGATCTTGCTTTCAGGCAGAACATTAATAGCACAGAGAAAGAGATTGAGGAAATAATAAAGCTTATACAACAATTTGATCCTCCCGGGGTAGCTGCAAGAGATTTACGGGAATGCCTGTTGTTGCAACTAAAAAGAAAAAAAAATAATGGCAAATCTGTAACAACGGCGATAGATGTGATTGAAAATTATTTTGAAGAATTTACCAAGAAGCATTATGAAAAAATACAACGTGGGCTAAACCTCGATGATGATGGAATCAAAGACGTCATTAATCAAATCATCAGGCTGAATCCAAAGCCGGGAGGACAGGTGGGTGAAACCAATAAGTTGCAGAGTTACGTTATTCCTGATTTTTTTGTATTAAATAATAATGGCAAACTTGAAGTTACGCTCAATTCAAAGAACGCACCTGATCTTCGTATAAGTGAAGGCTACCGCGATATGCTTAAAGATTACGACCGGGGCACAAAAAAAGATAAGCGGCAAAAAGAAGCTGTTCTTTTTATAAAACAGAAAATTGATTCGGCCAAATGGTTTATAGATGCCATAAAACAAAGGCAGCATACACTTTTAAGTACCATGCAAACTATCATGGAATATCAGAAAGATTTTTTCTTAACGGGCGATGACACTGATTTACGCCCCATGATTTTGAAAGATATTGCCGAAAGAACTTCTCTGGATATTTCGACCGTTAGCCGTGTGGCAAACAGTAAATTTGTTCAAACAGAATTTGGTACGTACCGCCTTAAATTTTTCTTTAGTGAAAGCCTTGTTACTGATAGCGGTGAAGAGGTGAGCACACGGGAAGTAAAAAAAATCCTGAGCAACCTTATCGACGACGAAAACAAACAGCATCCGTTAAGTGATGAGAAACTTACCGAATTATTGCAGGAGAAAGGTTATAACATTGCAAGACGTACTGTAGCCAAATATCGTGAACAACTTAATATTCCCGTGGCACGCCTAAGAAAAGAATTATAAAGTGGGCAACAATCTTATTACAAATAAAGAGGGCGTTTCTGTTGATAGCAAAAAATATCCGTTCAGTGTGAGAATACCTGCACATCTCTTTTCGTATATTTTTCACCCCCTTTTTATTCCGGTTATTGCAACGTGGTATATCGCATTTGTAAACCAGGTCTATTTTATCGGAATTGCATCACAGGAAAAATTATTTATCCTGATTAGGGTTGCTTATAATACCATTTTCTATCCGGCATTAACTGTATTATTGTTGAAAGGCCTCGGATTTATTGACAGCATTTTTTTAAAAACGCAAAGAGAGAGAATAATTCCTTATATAGCTGCCAACATTTTTTATTTCTGGATCTACCTTGTCTTCAGGAACCAGCCTGCGGTTCCCTCAATACTCACAGGATTTATTTTAGGAGTTTTCCTTTCCTCTTCGGTAGCACTGATGGCCAATATCTATTTTAAAATAAGTATGCATGCCTTGGGAATGGGAGCCTTCGCAGGAATAATACTTGTAATAATTTTTACTGGTTTTTCTTACAATATAATGTTACACTCTATGATTGTTTTTTTGATAACAGGAATTGTATGCACGTCGAGGATGATTGTAAGTGATCACACGCCCTTTGATATTTACACCGGGTTATTATTTGGCATTATCTGCCAGTTTATTGCGGCATTATTTATTGGCAGTTAATAAATTTATTTCCTCGCTATTCGGAAAATTTTCTTTCCACTTTACTTTTAAGGGGAGGTACGGTTTTCATGTACGCATAAATTGCTTTAAGCTCTGCGTCCGTAAGGTTAATATAAGGAATCATTGGATACCGCAAAGCAGGTTGTCCATTGGGGACAATTCCGGTTTTTACTGCTTTCATGAAATCCTCTTCACTCCAGTCGCCGATGCCTGTCTCTTTATCAGGTGTAAGGTTTAATGTATATATTTCAGAGCCATCCTTCTGGTACATTTTATTTCCTCCTCCAAAATATCCCTTGGATTTTTCCGGTATGTCATAATTATTTGAAGAGAAATCTTTTGAATGGCAGGCGTAGCATTCATATTGATATAATGTAATGTACTTACCCCATTCAGCCTGGTTGGCTGTATCAGGCAATGGTATCGCTTTTTCAGGATAACCAAAAGGTTCAAATGCTTTAATTGTTACTAAAAATTTAGTAAGAAAAGACTGTTCAGTTTTCGGCGCCCTCGTATTGTCTGCCTGCACATATTGATCATCAGATCGTAAATAAGCTATAATAGAATACAGGTCTTCATCAGCGATATGTGCAAGTTTGGGCATATATGGAGGAACATATTCTCCGTCGGGTTTAATACCGGTTCTTATAAAATATATAAGCTCCCCGTCGGTTCGCTTTCCAATTCCTGCAAGGGTATCATTGGTGATATTTGCGGAATGTATTTTTCCAAACTGCGGAGCCTCGCCTAAAAGCCTGCCTGTAAATTTGCCTGTTTGTTCATCATAATGGCAACTGCGACACAGCATTGAAGCGAGTTTCTTTCCCTTTTCAATTCTGGAAGGTGTAGATTCAACGTGTATATCTAATTTCTTAGCCTCATATTTTGGCATTGACCTAAACTTTACAAAAAGTGCAAATGTTCCGGCAAGAACTACCAATAACAAAATGATAAAAAGCAGTGCTTTAAAAAATTTTCGCATAAGAATTTATTAAGAATTTCTAAAATAATAAACTTAATATGGAAATACAAATCCATTATCAGTACAATGCTGCAGTTATTTATGGATTTATAGCAGGATTAAATTCGAACAAATTTCCAGGGTCTCCTTTTTTACCTTCGGAGCTGATATACAGCTTGCCATCCGGTGAAAAACAAATTCCTTCAGGCTGTGGCATGAGATCTTTATCAATGAACTGAAAATCTTTAAGTGCACCGTCGTGTGAATAAACCGCCATACATTTAGTATCCCTTGTTGAAAGCAAATAAATATCATGCGTGATTGGATGGATGGCAATTGCAGAGGGATTAAACTCCAGTTTTTCATCGGCAACCTTTTCAAAGTCTTTTTTGTGTATTAATAAAAATGGCTGCTCATCCAATTTGTTTTGCGACATATCGAATTGATAAACGGCTCTCGTGGATTTTTTTTCATCTTTAATATCAGATTCATCTTTGCATGCCAGCAACAATTTTTTCGTTACAGGATCATAACATAATCCTTCCGTATTATTTTCTTTTTTCAAAAATGTGTTGAACTTCTCAACAACCGGTTTGGTCTGCCAGTCTTTTATTTTAAATAAAACCCCATGACTCCATAAGGCATATATGGTATTATCCACCAAAGTCACATCTTCAATATCCAGTTTCTCTTTATCTTCTTCGGCAAAAGGAATTGTTTTTTCCAGTGTTGCATTCTTATCATCAACTTTCACCACGTAAAGCAAGGGATGCATATCCTCGATAAGAACCAGGTGATTTGCATCAATCCATGTATTTCCAGACACCTCCACCAGCTCTTCCGGAAGCTTCCAGGTATGATCTGGTTTTTTCAAATCGTAACGATAAGCCGGTAAGGTCTTTCGGGATGAATCCGCTGAATTTTTTTCTGCCGCATAGACTATGACATGATTTTTTTTTGAATCCTTGATTTTACATGCAAAAAAAATAAAAGCAGCAAACACAATTGCTGCGGGCTTATAACTCATAAATAATTTTTTAAATGGTCGTTTATTCGTAGCAAGTGGTTTTAATATAAATCATTAATTTATGCAAATCAAATAGCTTTATGTTAAAAAGCATGAAACCTTATTTTGAATCGGAATTATAATAAAATGCCTGTAATAGACATACAGGCATTTATACAAATTCCCCGCAGAAAAACTTATTTTATTATTCCACAACCAATTCTTGTACCTGCGTTACCTGACGGTTGCGAAGTATAATCATCTTCTCCGCCATGAACTATGATGGATTTATCAAGAATATTTTTTTGAGCGGTTCCACCCAAAGACCATAAATCTGTTTCCATTTCCATAGTGCCTTTGCCATTTGCATCTAACTTTACATTTCCAATATCACCTGAGTGAAAACTTGCACTCCCCCATTTTCCATGTTGAGCATTTGTTGGATTCCAGTGCCCCCCTGCAGCTTTACCCATATCTCCGCAATCGCCGTTTTCATGTATGTGAACCGCAACACTTTTGTTAGCTTTTGCAGGAATGGTTAATTGCAATTTCATTTTTACTTTACCATCCGCCTGCGCATCAAATTGAACAGTACCGTTCACTGTAGTATCAGGAAATACTCCCGTTACAACAGCGGTCGCACTCTGTTTCATTGCTGTATCTGCAGAGGTGTTTGGAGCCATTGTCATGGCACTATCAGACGTCATTGTACTGTCAGACATAGCCGGAGTTTCCTCGTTTGTTCCGCTATTACACGCTACAATACTCATTGCAGCTATAAAACTCCATGTTGTTACTTTAAGAGATTGAATTACATTTTTCATTTCAATTTTTATTTATGGTTAATCAATTTATTTATGGTTAATCAATTTAAAGAACTTATTTGTGATGTTGACAATTGCGGAGTTTGATCCTTCATAATTTTACAATATGCTTACATTCCAAAGTTTCAATGAAAATATTATTTTCTTAGCAACAATTATGGAACCAAGCTTTTGTTGGATGTTTTTTTATACTTCGGTTAGCAGTTATCTTGCATGAGGGATCGTCACAGAAGTAAATTTAAACCTTAAAGAATTAACTATTTAATTTATTCTTAGGCTATTAAGAGAATTACAGCAGAATGCCCGTAAGCGTGGTGAAAAGTGTTAAACTACCATCACCCGAGGCACATTTTACACAGTAGACATACAGGGTGACGAAATTGATTTTATAGGTAACACGACTGCAATTCTAAACATAAGATAGTTGCAATCTTAATGGCAAGGCTTTTGAGGCCATGTGTTTGCTCATAGTTACAAATAAACAAAATAACATACTGGCATCAGGAATCGTGGGATCTACTAACGTAAAGAATAACGTCCGGATAAACTGATTGATATGAGACTGCAGACTAACAGGTTTATGGTGAATAATCGGATAAAAATTTTAAAAAAAGACAAATTGCTGGCACTAAAAAACAACGAATAAGCGGGTTTTGGGACGTATCATATGTTTTAGGATTAAGAAATATTCAAAACAAATAACAAATTATGAAAAGTAAATCACACGAAGCAACTACTTTGGGTTGCATCGGAGCAGCCATCGGCAAGGGGTTAATTGCAGGTTTGGCAGGTACAGTTGCGATAACTATTTCACAAATGATTGAAATGAGTATCACCAACCGAAAACCAAGCGATGCCCCGGCCAAAGCAGTTAAAAAAACGCTGCACATAAAAGCTCTTAAAGAATACAAAGAAGAATTCTCAAATGAAGTGCATTGGGTATATGGAACGTCATGGGGTGTTATGCGTGGTTTACTGGCGGTCGCAGGTATACGGGGTTTCGTGGCAACTACATTACACATGGCTTCAGTTTGGGGAACAGCTGTTACTATTCAGCCGAAGCTTGACATTGCACCACCGCTTAGTGAGTGGGAGCCTAAAGACATTGCAGTGGATATTTTTCATCATGCGGTTTATGCAATTGCCGCAGGCTTGGTTTATGATGCTATAGATTGATAATGTCGAAAACCCGGAGCGACGGGTCTGCACTCAATTAACAGGTCATGAAGCAACCTGAGTGATTCGTTTATTAAACTCTGATATTATTTTTATGTGCCGGAATACCCTCTGTGTATTTTAATTTATAAAGCCCGCAAAAAAACAAAAAGAAGGCTCGGTTCTTTATTGTAAGAAAGCAAAAAGTAAAAAAGGAATTCAAATATTTTAGGTAAAATTTTCTACTGTCAAATTATTAAAGGTTAAATCTTCTACGTTTTTGTTTCTTAAATCTTATACAATAACTCTTTTACGTGTTGGCAAAGTCTTTGTGTCTTCGTTGTTATTGTGAATTGAATTTATTCTGATAAATTCAGAAATATCACTTGATTAGTTTTAACCTCTTATGTTACACCCGATCTACAGTCACTACATTTTTTATTATTTTTTAAGGACAATGCAAAACTCTATCAGCGGTGATTAGAGGCATAGGCTAATTTTTTTGAATCGTATTTAATTTATTCTTTTAAAGAGAATTTTATTCTCCAAAAGAGAATAAAAAGAAATTTTTAAAAATTATTTTTTATGAGCCAGACAGTAGGTGATTTTTTAGTGAACAGACTTTCAGAATGGGGTATTTCAAGAATCTTTGGTTTTCCCGGCGATGGAATTAACGGCCTTATGGGCGCATTAGACAGGGGAAAAGATAAAATAGATTTTGTGCAGGTGAGGCATGAGGAGAATGCAGCATTCATGGCGTGCGGCCATGCAAAGTTTACAGGAGAAGTGGGCGTGTGCATGGCCACGTCTGGCCCCGGTGCTATCCATTTACTAAACGGTTTGTATGATGCTAAAATGGATCATCAGCCGGTAGTAGCTATTGTAGGGCAACAGGCAAGAGCCGCTATAGGCGGCAGTTACCAGCAGGAAGTGGATTTGATTTCTTTATATAAAGATGTTGCGCATGAATATGTACATATGGCGACTGTTCCTTCACAGATGCGCCATTTGGTTGACAGGGCCGTTCGAATTGCCAAGTCAGAGACGGACTGTAACATGCATTATTATTCCCAATGATCTGCAGGATGTAAAATACGAAGAGCCTGAAAGAATTCATGGTTCGGTGCACTCTGGTTTAAATTATTCCTCCCCTGTAATAGTGCCAGCTCAACAGGATTTGCAAAGGGCGGCTGATATTTTAAACAAGGGTGAAAAAGTAGCTATGCTTGTGGGAGCCGGTGCATTCGGTGCGGCAGACGAAGTAATACAAGTTGCAGATCTTTTAGGGGCAGGCGTTGCAAAAGCATTGCTGGGGAAAGCAGTTCTTCCCGATGATCTGCCTTACGTTACAGGATCCATTGGATTACTGGGTACCAAGCCCAGCTGGGATTTAATGATGGATTGCGATACATTATTAATGATAGGATCAAGCTTTCCTTATTCAGAATTTTTACCTAAAGAAGGAAAAGCAAAGGGCGTACAAATAGATATAGATGGAAAAATGCTCGGCATTCGCTATCCTATGGATGTGAATTTACAAGGCGATAGTAAGGCAACATTAAATGCGTTAATTCCATTATTAACAAGAAAAGAAAATAGAGATTGGCTGAAGACAATAGAAGATAATGTAAAAGAATGGTGGGAGGTATTGGAAGCACGTGCTATGCACAGTGCTGATCCAATAAATCCGCAAAGAATATTTTGGGAATTATCCAAATACCTGCCGGACAATTGCATACTCACTTCCGATTCGGGTTCTTCGGCAAACTGGTTTGCACGCGATTTAAAGATTCGCAAAGGAATGAAAGCTTCCTTATCAGGAAATCTTGCTACGATGTGTCCCGGCGTGCCTTATGCTATTGCGGCAAAGTTTGCATTCCCCGATAGAATGCCTATAGCACTGGTTGGAGATGGCGCCATGCAGATGCTGGGTAATAATGGATTAATTACAATTGCCAAATACTGGAAGCAATGGAGTGATCCGCGGCTATTAATACTGGTTTTAAACAATCGTGATCTAAACCAGGTAACCTGGGAACAGCGGGTGATGGAAGGAGATGCAAAATTTGAAGCCAGCCAGGAAGTGCCTGATTTTCCTTATGCAGAATATGCAAAAATGCTTGGCCTTGCAGGAGTAAAAGTGGATAAAGAAGAGGAGATACAAGTAGTAATTGAGCATGCATTCTCACAAAAGAAGCCGGTCGTATTGGAAGCATACACCGATCCTAATGTACCGCCATTGCCGCCACATATAAATTTCAAACAAGCTAAAAATTTTACGTCCGCTCTTTTTAAAGATGATGATAGCTGGGAAATGATTAAGCAAACATGGAAAGAAGAAGTTGCAACATTATTTGCATGAGTTAATGAAAGATGGTAAAGAAAATATTGAGGAAGTTAGTTGTAGAAAGTATTTTAATAGAGGATATAAAAACAAGTGCGTATAAAATTCCTACATCAACTCCTGAAAGCGACGGCACTATAAAATGGAACAGTACAACTCTTGTGCTGGTAGAACTCACTGCTGCTAACAAAAGGGGGATAGGATACACTTATGCTGACCATGCTGCAGGCGTTGTAATAAATTCAAAATTGAAGAATATTCTTCTTCAATCTAATTGCCTCGACATTCCTTCTCTTTCCAATAAATTAATCTCAGCCATAAGAAACGACGGGCAATGTGGAATTGCCATGATGGCTGTTTCAGCAGTTGATAATGCCCTATGGGACTTGAAGGCAAAAATTTTTGGTGTGCCTCTTTGCGAATTAACCGGCAAGGCAAAAAATAAAATGTTACTGTACGGCAGCGGTGGATTTACCTCTTATTCTGATCAACAAACTGCAGATCAATTTCAGCATTGGGCTTCCCAGGGTATTACATATTTCAAGATGAAAGTAGGACGTGAACCCGACAAAGATGTGCATAGGGTAAAGGCCGCCCGTAAGGTAATTGGAGAAGATGCACAACTATTTGTTGACGCTAACGGTGCCTACACCACGAAGCAGGCTCTTGAAAAAGCAAAAGAATTTTCTGAATATAATGTGACCTGGTTTGAAGAGCCGGTTACTTCTGATAATTTAAGCGGCCTGCATTTTATAAAAGAACATGCACCGGCTCAAATGAATATTGCTGCGGGTGAATATGGTTTCAATCTTCCTTATTTTAAAACAATGCTGAATGCAGAAGCTGTAGACGTGCTGCAGTCTGATGCTACCCGTTGCGGCGGCTTTACTAATTTTTTAAAAGCCGGTGCGCTCAGTGAAGCCTGGCACATACCTTTTTCTTCGCATTGTGCTCCATCATTGCATTTACATGCTGCATTAGCATTGCCGGATTTTATATATCAGAATATTTCTTTGACCATGTAAGAATTGAATCAATGTTGTTTGATGGAACGCCACATGTTAAAGATGGCTATCTCGAACCTGATTTTTCGAGGCCGGGCATTGGTCTTGAATTTAAACATCAGGATGCAGAAAAATACAAATTATGATCTTACTTATTAAACACGCTTTACTTGTGTGAGGCTTAAAAAATTTATAAAATGATTTCAGCAGATGTAAAAGAAGAAGTAAAAGAGAAATCGGCCCGCGGTAAAACCCAAATTGAAAATTCAGAAATAATAATAGAAACTACTTTTGAAACGTCCGATTCTTCAAATGTAAATGTGCCGGGCTTAAAACAGGAATTAGAAAATATCATTGCAGGGGAAGTCCGGTTTGATGATGGTACCAAGGCATTATACTCTACAGATGCTTCTAATTACCGGCAAATTCCTATTGGAGTTGTTTTGCCAAAGTCAGAAGATGATATTATCAATACATTATCTGTTTGCAAAAAATATCACGCACCGGTCTTATCGCGGGGCGGGGGCACCAGTCTTGCAGGTCAATGTTGCAATGTGGCCATCGTAATGGACATGTCAAAATATTACAACAAAATTCTGCAAATAGATGAAGATAAAAAATTGGTAAGCGTGCAACCGGGAATTGTGCTCGATGAAATGAGGCATGCGACAGAGAAAAAATATAATCTCACGTTTGGCCCTGATCCTGCAACGCATAGCCACTGTACACTTGGTGGTATGCTGGGAAATAATTCCTGCGGCATACATTCAGTGATGGCAGCGTTTCGGGGAGGTGGTGCGAGAACTGCAGATAATACAGAATCATTAACTATAGTTACTTATGATGGTCTTAAAATGAAAGTAGGGCCAACATCAGATGAGGAATACGATAAGATACAAAACGAGGGAGGAAGAGAGGCAGACATTTATAAAAAGCTGAGAGGCCTGCGGGACAAATATGCTGATCTTATCCGCAAAAAATTTCCCGATATTCCCCGGCGGGTTTCCGGGTATGATCTTCCGCAACTATTGCCGGAAAATGGTTTCAACATTGCCAAAGCTTTAGTTGGTTCAGAAAGCACATGTGTAACTATTGTTGAAGCGACACTTCAGCTTCTTGAAGCGCCAAAGGAAAAATCTTTATTGGTGTTAGGTTATGATGATGTATATGAAGCAGGAGGCGCTGTTAGGGAAATTTTGAAATTTAAGCCTATAGCATGTGAAGGTATTGATCATAAACTGATAGGCTACATGAAGAAGAAAGGGCTTAATCTAAATGATCTTTCATTATTGCCGAAAGGCAAAGGATGGTTGCTTGTGGAATTTGATGGAGATACCAAACAGGATGCTGATAACAGGGCTAAAGAGCTGATGGAAGAATTAAAAAAGAAAGATGACGCGCCTTCCATGAGTTTGTTTGACGATAAAGAGCAGGAACAAATGCTTTGGGAAATTCGTGAGTCAGGACTTGGTGCCACTGCATGGGTGCCCGGCGAGCCTATGAGTGTGCCGGGCTGGGAAGACTCTGCTGTGCCTCCTGAAAAAGTAGGTGATTACTTAAAAGACCTTCGCAAGCTTTTTAGAAAATATGATTACGATCCATCGCTATATGGGCACTTTGGCCAGGGCTGCATTCATTGCCGCGTTGAATTTGATTTGTTTACAAAGGAAGGCCTTGAAAAATATAAACGATTTACAATTGAGGCGGCACATCTTGTGGTAAACTATGGAGGTTCCCTTTCAGGTGAGCATGGAGATGGACAATCACGTGGCGATTTGCTGGAGATTATGTATGGCAAGGAATTGATACAGGCATTTAAAGAATTTAAAACTATATGGGATCCGGAATGGAAAATGAATCCCGGCAAAATAATAGAAGAGTATGGACAGCTTGCCGATCTGCGTATCAATAACACATACAATCCGCCAAAACCAAAAACCTACTTTCAGTTTCCCGATGATAAAAATGATTTTGCCCGTGCCACATTAAGATGTGTTGGAGTGGGTAAATGCAGGAGACACGAAGAAGGAACCATGTGCCCGAGCTATATGGTAACGCGTGAGGAAAAAGACAGTACCCGTGGAAGAGCCAGGATTTTATTTGAAATGATGGAAGGTGATGTCACTAAAAATGGATGGAAAGATGATCACGTAAAAGATGCGCTCGACCTTTGCCTCGCATGCAAAGGATGCAAAGGTGATTGCCCGGTAAATGTAGACATGGCGACTTATAAATCAGAATTTCTTGCTCACTATTATGAAGGAAGAATACGCCCCCGCACTGCATATACATTTGGTTGGATCTATTGGTGGTCGAGGCTTGCTACGGTTATGCCTGGTATTGCTAACTTCATGATGCATGCACCTGTCATAAGCAAAATTACAAAGGCAGTAGGGGGCATAGCGCAGCAAAGAAAAATGCCAAAATTTGCCCCTTTGTCTTTTCGTGAATGGTTCAAAAACAGGGATAAAAAATATGGCGGTAAAACCAAGAGTAATACTCTGGGCAGATACATTTAATAATTTCTTTCTTCCTGAGACTTTGGTTGCCGGTGTAGAAGTACTCGAAGCTGCAGGATGTAATGTCATTCTTCCCAAACAATCGCTGTGCTGCGGCCGGCCACTGTATGATTTTGGAATGCTTTCAACTGCAAAGAAAATGCTGTTGCAAATATTACACACGTTAAAAGATGAAATTGAGAATGATATACCCATCGTAGGCCTTGAGCCAAGTTGCGTGGCAGTTTTCCGGGATGAAATGTGCAACCTGTTTCCCAACAATGAAGACGCCAAAAGATTGAAACAAAATGTTTATACGCTTGCCGAGTTTCTCGAAAAGAAAGCGCCGGATTTCAAAATTCCCAAATTAAAAAGAAAAGCAATTATACATGGCCATTGCCATCACAAGGCGATCATGAGTATGAAAAGTGAAAAAGAACTTTTCAAAAAATCAGGAATGGATTATGAAATGCTTGATTCGGGTTGCTGTGGCATGGCAGGATATTTTGGTTATGAAAAGGGAGATCATTATGACGTATCAATAAAAGCCGGTGAAAGAGTGTTATTACCAGCTGTAAGAAAAGCACAAAAAGAAACTATTGTAATTGCTGATGGATTCAGTTGCCGTGAACAGATAGAACAGGAGACCGACAGGAAGGGATTACATCTCGCCCAGGTACTGCAAATGGCTTTACGGGAAGAAGGCAATACTAACTCACAGCCGTACCCTGAAAAAAAATATGTGGATGAAATGAAATTAAAAGACCCGCATAAGAAGAGAAATAAAATTCTTTTTGCTGTCGCGTTCGGTCTCGCTGTAGTAACAACTTTAATAATAGCCAACAAGAAAAGAAAATGAATATTGGAAAAAAAGTCTGGGCAATTGCGGAGGGATATATTCCGGGATGGAGCAATGGACCTGCGCCCGATTTTACCAGTCATGAAGCAGCCTGTATTCTCAATACTTGCGGGGAAGATGCACATGTTGAGATTACAATATATTTTTCAGACAAAGATCCCGTGGGTCCTTATAAAATTACGGTACCGGCTAAACGAACAAAGCATCTCCGCTTCAATAATTTAAATGACCCGCAACCGATTCCTTTGGGAACAGATTATTCAAGTGTTATTGTTTCAGATGTACCTGTAGTTGTTCAGCACACAAGACTCGATTCAAGGCAAAATGCAAATGCCCTGGTTACAACTATTGCTTATACGGAATAAAAAAATTATTATGAAATTTAAATTACTTAATGATCAGCAACAAAAAACCTTCGCAGTTATTTTAGATAGCGGAGATGAGGTGATGGAAAATATTATGTCATTTGCAAAAGATCAGCGTTTAAAAGCTTCACAGTTTAATGCGATTGGTGCCTTTAGTAAGGCAACGCTTGGATATTTTGATTTTGATATAAAAGACTATAGAAAAATTGAGATGAATGAACAGGTGGAAGTTTTAAATATTGCCGGCGACATCTCCATTTATAAAGATGAATGTAAAGTTCATGCCCATGTAGTGGTGGGGAAAAAAGATGGAAGTGCACATGGAGGACATTTATTAAAAGCGACCGTACATCCTACGTTGGAAATAATTCTTACGGAATCACCAGCTTATTTGCAGAGAGAGATAGATAAAGAATCCGGCATACCGCTGATAAAAATATAATTATGTCAAACGAAAAAAATTATGCTCCCGGTGCGCCAGGAATAAAAGCCAAATGGACGTCGAGCTCAAAGTCCGGAATAGGAAAGGCGCTGAACACTGCATCGCAGGTAGCTTTCAGTCTTAGTCACGGTATCATTAATGAAGTCTATTTTCCAAGAGAAGATATTGCATGTACAAGAGATATGGGTTTATTAATTACTGATGGAAAAGATTTTTTCTCAGAAGAAAAAAGAGATGCCGATCATTCGATCAAAATGATGAAAGTCGGGGATTCCTGCTTACCAGGTTACAAATAATTGCCGGGATAAAAAATACCAGGTGGTAAAGGAAATCATTACCGATCCTTTCAGAAATACACTGTTGCAGAACATAATTTTTAAGCCGGAAAAGAAATCTTCTGCAACATATCATCTTTATGTTTTGCTGGCGCCTCACCTTAATGATGAAGGCAATCACAATTCAGCGTTGGATTGAAGATTATAAAGGAGTGCCGATGTTATTTGCGCAAAGTCAGGGCTTATGTCTTGCACTGGCATGTTCATCAAACTGGGTTAAGCGATCTGTAGGATATGTTGGAAATTCTGATGGATGGATGGATATTAATCAGCACAAGAAAATGGAATGGCAATACACCAATGCTGATGATGGAAATATTGCATTAACAGGCGAGATTGATTTATCTCACGGATCTGAATTTCTCCTGGCGTTGGGATTTGGACGCAATGCAAATGAAGCGGCAAACCATGCCCGGGGCAGCATCCTGGATGGTTTCGATTCTGCAAAGAAATCGTACATGCAAGGTTGGGAAGGCTGGATGAAAAGCCTTTCTAAGGTAGATGGTAAAAATTTCAAAATAAGTGCTGCTGTTCTCCGTATGCATGAATCAAAGTCTTTCCCCGGCGGTGTTATCGCAAGCCTTTCCATTCCATGGGGAAATACGAAAGGCGATTCGACTAAAGGAGGCTATCATGTGGTGTGGCCGAGAGATCTCGCGGAGAGTGCAGGAGGCTTCATGGCATTAAAAGCCGAAGATGATGCCGTGCGAATCCTCAATTATTTAATGTCCACCCAGAAAGCTGACGGAAGCTGGCCACAAAATATGTGGCTGGAAGGATCGCCGCACTGGAAGGGTTTGCAAATGGATCAAACTGCTTTGCCGGTCTTGCTGACTTTCAAATGTTATGAACGCGATGCTATTGATGCAGCGAGGATGAAGAGATACTGGCCTGTAATAAAAAAAGCAATTATTTATTTAATAAAGAACGGTCCATATACCAGCGAAGACAGGTGGGAGGAGGAGAACGGGTATTCACCATTTACCATAGCCACTGAGATTGCTGCATTGCTCTCAGGCGCTGACCTTGCGGAATTGAACGAGGAAAAAGAACTTGCAAAATATTGCAGGGAGATTGCCGACTGGTGGAATGACCGGATTGAAAACCGGACATATGTTACAGGCACTCCGCTTGCAGAAAAGTATGGAGTAGATGGCTACTATATCAGGATAAATCCTTACAAAGACATTCCCGCTTCTGAATTAGGCGATAAAACTATTGATTTAAAAAATCATAATAACGGTGCAGGTAAAACGAAGCTAACTGAGCTGGTGAGCGTTGATGCACTTTCATTGGTTCGCTTTGGATTGCGTGCTGCTGATGATCCTAAAATTTTAAATACGGTAAAAATTATTGATGCATTGTTGAAAGTAGATACGCCAAATGGTCCAAGTTGGCACCGTTACAATAATGATGGTTATGGTGAACACGAAAACGGCGACCCTTATGATGGATCAGGCATCGGTCGCGCCTGGCCGTTACTTACCGGTGAGAGGGCGCACTACGAAGTTGCCAAAGGAAATATTGAGGAAGCAAAGAAATTATTGAAATCAATGGATGCATTTGCCAATAATGGCCTTCTTTCCGAACAAATATGGGATACCGATGATATACCTGAAAAGGAATTGTTTTGTGGCAGGCCCTCAGGTTCTGCTATGCCGCTTACATGGGCACATGCCGAGTATATAAAATTATGTGCTTCAATTAAAGCAAAAAAAGTTTTTGATATGCCGTCGCAAACGCGTGAGCGTTACCTGGAAAAAAGTAAAGAACCGGTATTTTGTGTATGGCGATTTAATGATGGGCTGAATACAATATTACCAGGTAAAACTTTGCGAATACAGGTATTAGCTGAAGCTACAGTGCATTGGAGTGATGACAATTGGGAAACAAAGAACCTCCACGGAAGCAAAAGAAATAATTCCTGGAATTTTTGTCGCCGATATTATCTCAGAAAATAAGAATTCCGGTAAAATTGAATTTACTTTCTATTGGGAGGAGGCTGAGAAATGGGAAAATGAAAACTATTCTGTAGAGATAAAGAGTAGTTCATAATGTGGAGTGCATATACAATGTTAACTGTTTAACTTAAATATTAATAGTGATTTGCTTTTAGATTTTTCATTCTTTTAATGAAAAGAGCAGTAAATTTTTTGGTTGATGAATGCATTTAAACTATATCTTTTAAAAATTTATTTACTGCAATCTGTCATCAATCCTGCTTCTCAACAAGCAGAAAAAATAAACACACTCTTTAAAACTTTCAATATTGCTGCAGCAGCTATGTTATTGCTGGTAATATTTTTAGTTACCTATATAAGTATAAAATACAAACAAAAAAAAGAGGATTCACCTGAGCCAAAACAAACTAAAGGCAATAACGTACTTGAAGCTTTTATGATTGGCATACCGGCATTGTTACTTGCCTATTTTTTTTATGAAACACTTTATGTTGAAAAGGAAGTGGCTCCGTCTATAAATGCGAACCAACAAGCAGATGTAATTATTACCGCACATCAATGGTGGTGGGAAGTTTTTTATCCTTCCGCGAATGTAATTACAGCGAATGAAGTTCATTTACCTGTAAATAAACATTTATTACTGGAACTGCGTTCCGCAGATGTGATTCACGATTGGTGGGTTCCCGAATTGGGAAATAAAATGGATATGATCCCGGAGGTAACAAATTATTTGTCTCTTGACATTAATAAACCCGGAATTTATATAGGAGCCTGCAGTGAGTTCTGCGGTGCTCAGCATGCCTGGATGCGTATAAATGTGATTGCAGAAAGTGAAAACAATTTTAATAAATGGCTTGCAGCAAATGCTGAAAATTCAGAAGCGCCAACAGATAGTCTCGCTATGGATGGAGCAATTTTATTCCAGGAAAAAACATGTTCCAATTGTCATCGCATACAAGGTACAGAGGCAACAGCTTTAGTGGGGCCTGACCTCACACATGTTGGTAGCAGGCAGGAAATATTAACAGGCTTAATGAAAAACAATGAAGAGAATTTATATAAATGGATCAATCATCCCCAGCAAATAAAACCCGGCGCTCATATGCCTGATTTTATCCTGGATAAAGATTCAGTAAATGCTATTGCTCATTACCTCACTCAATTAAAGTAAATGGAGGAGTTAGTTAACATACCGGAACCGGCCACCTCTTTCCCCGGCCTGGGAGTAAGCACCGACCAGGGTTTGCTTCAATGGATATCATCAGTGGATCATAAGATGATTGGCATCATGTATTTGTATGTGTCTCTTTTATTTCTTTTAATAGGTGGCGCAGAAGCTTTATTAATGCGTGTGCAACTCGCCCTGCCACTCAATCATTTTTTAGGCCCTGAAACTTATAACCAGTTTTTTACAATGCATGGCACTACTATGATTTTTCTGGTAGCTATGCCGGCAATCTTTGGTTTCTCTGTCTATTTTGTACCGCTGATGATCGGTGCTAACGATATGGCTTTCCCAAGATTAAATTCATTTAGCCTGTGGGTGACATTATTTGGAGGCATGCTTTTATACTTTAGTTTCCTGGCAGGAGGGGCGCCTGATGCCGGCTGGTTTAATTATGCACCACTGAATCAGAAGAATTATTCCATGAACCCAGGCATCGATTATTATTCTATGGGGTTATTACTCGCAGGTATTGGAAGCGTAACAACCTCTATCAATCTTATTGTAACGATACTGCATATGCGAATTAAGAATATGCGGCTAAATAAACTTCCCTTGTTTGTGTGGATGGTATTGGTGAATTCTTTTTTGGTGATCGTTGCCTTACCTTCCTTAAACGCTGCACTTGCAATGCTTTTAATGGACAGGCAATTTCATGCACATTTTTTTAATACTGTCAATGGTGGTTCAGCGTTACTATGGCAACACCTGTTTTGGATCTTTGGGCATCCTGAAGTGTATATCCTTATTCTCCCGTCGTTCGGCATCTTATCTGAAGTGTTCCAGGTTTTTTCCCGCAAACCAATTTTTGGCTATTCATTTGTCGCAGCTTCATCTGTAGCCATTGCGTTGCTTGCCTTCGGCGTATGGGTGCACCATATGTTTGCGACCGGTCTTGGGTAATACAGTTAATTCTTTTTTTGCGGCGAGCAGCATGCTCATTGGTATTCCGACAGGCGTGAAAATTTTTAACTGGCTGGCTACGATGCATGGCGGTAAAATAAGATTTACGGTGTCTATGATGTTTGCTGTAGCATTTCTTATAGAGTTTACTATTGGTGGTCTTAGCGGTATTGCCTTTTCTATTGTTCCCATTGACTGGCAACTAACAGATACGTATTATGTGGTTGCACATCTTCACTATGTTTTTATCGGGGGCACTGTGTTTGGTTTGTTTGCCGGGTTGTTCTATTGGTTTCCTAAAATGACCGGGACAATGCTAAATGAAAAGATAGGGAAATGGTTTTTTTGGTTGTTTGTAATTGGTTTCAATGCTACTTTTTTAGTACAGCATGTACTGGGGATGATAGGCATGCCGAGAAGAGTTTTTACTTATCCTGATCTGCCGTGGTATGGTGTGCTCAATTTCATTTCTACTGCAGGCGCATTTATTATGGGTATATCAATTTTGGTATTGATCTATGCAATTTATATAAGCCTGAAGAAAGGGAAAGAAGCGGGTGATGATCCATGGGATGCATACACACTTGAGTGGGCAACAACTTCACCACCGGGCCTTAAAAATTTTGATGACCTGCCGGTAGTTCACGGCAGGCGGCCGCTGTACGACTGGAAACATCCTGATACACCTGATAATTAAAAAAGTATGGAAAACAAAACAATGATGAAATTGGTAGTTGGTACAGAAGCGATGTTTTTTGTATCACTTATCATGGCCTTTATTTATATGGCTTATACTTCAGGCTTCGAGCCTTATGAAGTAAAGCAATTGGATATTAAAACAACAGGTATATTTACCATAATTCTTTTAGCAGCAGCTTAACTTTCTGGATCGCTGAAAGAAAATATAAGAATGGCCAGATAAAAAGTTTAAAAATATGGCTTATGATTACCATTTTATTTGGAGCTATATTTTTATTTGGCCAGGGAAAAGAATACCTGAGGCTTATCAACGAGAATATCACCTTGAGCGGAAGTGTTTTTGGCACCAGCTTTTATGCGCTCACTGGTTTTCATGGCTTGCATGTTTTTATTGGCCTTATTATTTTATCCATAATTCTTGTATTAGACTCTTGCAGGTGATTTTAATAATTCATCTTCTAATGTAATAAGCACGGTGGGCATTTACTGGCACTTTGTAGATGTCGTATGGATTTTTGTTTTTACTGTTGTATATGTGTTACCAGAGTTTACGGCATTAAAATTATAACTATGCAATCAATTTTTTCATATTGGCATTTTAATATAATCACTACTGCTTTATTGTTGCTGTTATGTATCGGTTATTTGTACTCAATTAATTTCCATTTAAAAAAGAAATCAGTTTATTTTTTTTCGGGAATCTTTTTAATCCTTGTATGTATTACTTCACCATTGCATTTTGTTGGTGAGAATTATTTGTTCAGCGCCCATATGCTTTCGCATGTATTGTTACTTTTAATTGCCGCGCCATTGCTGGTTGCAGGCCTTCCGGAAGAAAATAAATTCAAAGACTTTTTTTTAATTCTTTCAAAAAAAAATTACGAGGTTCCTTTAGTAAGTTGGTTATTTGGAGTTGGTATTATGTGGATTTGGCACGTTCCATATATCTTTCATCAATTGGTTGCAATGAAAAATATGGAGGCATGATAATGCCACTTCCATTTTGATGAATGCACACTGGCTTAGCCTGTTGATTGCCGGTACTCTTTTTTGCTGGCCTGTAATCAGTCCGTATAAACAGTATCGCATTGCGCCGCTTACTTCTGTTTTATATTTATCATCGGCATGTGTATGCTGTTCCCTTCTTGGTCTGTTAATCACATTTGCGCCAGCAGGTACGTATACCAGTTATATCGGAGGCAGCAATGAATTTTTACTGATGATAAGAAACCGGTGGAATATATCAGCAGCCATGGATCAGCAGATAGGCGGGCTTATTATGTGGGTGCCGTGTTGCTTTATCTATTTATCAGCTTCAATGATCATTTTAATAAAATGGTTTGAAAGTAGAGAAGATAATACACGAATTAAAAAGCACGAATTACACGAATTAATAGAGGTTTAAAAACAAGGCATACGTTCGAAACAATTCATGCAATAAAATAAGATAGCATGCAGCAACAAAATCAAGAAGATGAAAAAGTAAAAGCAAAGCCTGAGCATTTGCCAAAGCCAACGTACTGGCCATTCTTCTTTGCCCTGGGATTATCTTTTGCCGGTTGGGGTTTATTATCAAACTGGCTAATATCTCTTGCCGGAGGTATTGTATTTATAATTTCACTTTTTGGTTGGATAAACAATTTACGCAATGAATGATCAATCACCGGAGAACAACAATCATGAATCTGAAAAGGAAATAAACAGGCGAAAATTTCTGATGAAATTAAGCTTAAGCTTTGCAGCCTTAAGTGCAGCAGTGGCGGCCATTCCTGTTGTAAGTGCGTTACTTGCACCCTTGCTGGAAAAGCCAGATGAAAAATGGAGAAAAGTGGGAATGATGAATGACTTCCCCATGGGCAGTACGAAATTGGTAACGTTTACAGATGCTGATCCGAAACCTTATGCTGGCGTTACAGCGCAATCTGCTGCATGGCTCAGGCGTGATGAAAAAAATAATCTTACTGCATTTGCTGCCAACTGCACACATCTTGGATGCCCGGTGCGATGGGAAGATAAGGCGCAGCTATTTATGTGCCCGTGTCATGGAGGTGTTTATTACAAAGACGGAACAGTAGCTGCCGGGCCACCGCCAAAACCGCTTACACATTATAAGGTTCGGGTTTATAACAACGAAGTGCAGATAAAAACAGAGCCACTTCCCATTACAAATATTACAGCTTAGATGAAGAAATTTTTTATAAAAATATGGAGGTGGATTGATGACAGGACAGGACTTACTGAATTAGTTAAACCATTGTTGAATCACCCGGTACCGCCAACCAGGCTATGGAGCTATGTTTTTGGTAGCGCTACTTTGTTTGTTTTTGTTTTGCAGGTTATTACAGGTGTGGCTCTGTCTTTATTGTACCAGCCTTCATCAAATAATGCCTATCAGTCTCTTGAGTTTATTACCAACCAGGCTAAGTTCGGTAATGTGCTAAGAGGCATTCATTATTATGGCGCTTCGGCTATGATCATCCTGATTGGCCTGCATATGATGAGAACATATATTACTGCCTCTTACAAGTTTCCCCGTGAAATGAACTGGATCAGTGGAGTAATCCTTTTGATATTTACCATTTTTATGGGGTTTACAGGACAGTTGCTTCGCTGGGATTCAAGCGGTGTCTGGTCTTCGGTTGTTGCTGCGCAGCAATTAGGCCGGGTGCCTGTCATAGGAACCTACCTTGCAAGATTATTGTTAGGAGGCAGCACTATTGGAGGACAAAGTTTAAGCAGGTTTTATTCTTATCATGTTTTTATAGCGCCTGCGTTTATTTTTATTTTTATAGGATTGCATTTGTACCTCGTTTTCAGAAACGGTATCTCGGAACCACCCAAAGCAGGCCGGCT
The DNA here is from genome assembly GCA_963798665.1 of uncultured Chitinophagaceae bacterium. Lineage (GTDB taxonomy): Bacteria > Bacteroidota > Bacteroidia > Chitinophagales > Chitinophagaceae > Ginsengibacter. The sequence goes on from CAWCUN010000010.1 coordinate 117,041, forward strand.
TATCGATCCAAAAACTTATCGTGCATGGTATGAAAAATATTTAAAAGAAAAAAGTGTTCCCTTCTGGCCCAACGCTGCATGGCGGGATGTTATTTTCAGCTCTGTTATCGTTATTGTCATTATACTGATGGCAACCTTTTTGGGTGCACCGGCGCTTACCACTTCACCTGATCCATCTGTTATTCATACTTCGCCTACACCTGACTGGTATATGATACCTTTTTTCGCATTATTTGCGTTGATGCCACATAAGATTGAATCTGTTGCAATGATGGTTGGCCCGTTGCTTACTATTTTCTTATTGTTCGCCATTCCGTTTATTTCCAATAAAGGAGAAAGAAGTCCTTTAAGAAGGCCCTGGGCAATGTTTGGAGTTCTTTGCGTTTTTGTATTTGTTATAAGCTTACTTATAATCGGCTTAAAAGCGCCCTGGTCGCCTGATTTTAAAGCAAAGCCTTTACCACTAAGCGCTATTAAATCTGCGAATCCTGATTCGTCCATCATAAATGGAGTGCATCTGTTTTACGCAAAAGGCTGCGAGTATTGTCATAAAATAAATAATTATGGAGGCAAAACAGGTATTGATCTTACAACTGTTGGCAACCGTCTTTCGCAACAAGAGCTTACTATCCGTATTGTAAATGGAACTACTAATATGCCGGCATTTGGAGGTATTCTGTCTAAGGAGGAGCTTAATAATCTCGTTGCTTTTCTTGCTTCACAAAAGTGATAGTTATTAATCTATTTTTTTGTAAAAGATTTGGCACTTTCTTTCATAGATATTTGGTTTTAAATTATTTTGATGTATCGCAGATTTGAATAATTATTCCTGATAAGATTGCTAAAAATATGCTTGCAGCAATAGGGCTGGCATTATTATAGTGCACTTTTTCAGACTTAATTTAATAGAAGTTAATAATTCGCTGGCACAATTAATGAAGTTTCACATTTATTTGAGCTTGGATAACAGAGTTCATTAAAAATATTTTTTAAAATATGGAAGAAGGTTCTAAAATAGGAGTGTACGGCGCACTGGCAGCAAATATTGCGATAGCAATAGTAAAGTTTGTGGCTGCTTCAATTACCGGCAGTTCGTCCATGCTCTCTGAAGGCATTCATAGTACAGTTGATTCAAGCAACGAATTATTATTGCTCTGGGGAATGCACAAAAGCAAGAAGCCTCCGGATGAGATGCATCCGTTTGGCCATGGCCAGGAACTTTATTTTTATTCCCTGATAGTTGCTGTTCTTATATTTAGCCTTGGCGGCGGCATGTCAGTGTATGAAGGAATTGTCCATATTCAACAGCCTGTAATTTCCGGGGATGCTACCTGGAACTATATTGTACTGGGTGCTGCCTTCATATTCGAGGGGATTTCATTGTTAATTCCTTTGAAGAAATTTTTTAAGAACAACGGATCAGATAATTTCTGGCACAAGCTAAAAGAGAGTAAAGACCCTTCTTTTTTTGTAATCATCTTTGAAAATGGCGCAGCACTTATAGGATTATTTATCGCTTTTTGCGGAGTTTTCTTTAGTAATTATTTTCGTTTGCCCGTTATAGATGGTATTGCCTCAGTCCTAATTGGCCTGGTGCTGGCTTTTGTGGCTATTATATTAATTATAGAGAGCAGAAATTTATTAATAGGAGAGAGCGCTACCAAAGAAAAAATAAAAAGCATTCATGAAATTGTAGATGCTGATCCTGATGTAGTAAAACTAATTAAGCCCCTCACAATGCAGATGGGTCCGAACGAACTTCTTCTTGCTCTTGATGTAGAATTCAGGGCTCCGTTGAGCGGGGATCAACTTGTAAAAGCTATAAAAAGATTAGAAGAAAGCATTAGACAAAAAATGCCGGATGTAAAAAGGATTTTTATTGAAGCGAGAAGCCTTGCAGGCTCAGAGGTTCATGATACAAAATCAAAATTGTCTCCATTATTTTAATCTCCGTAATATGGAAATTCCTCGATCCCGAGCATAAAAAAGGCCACCTATCAGGCAGCCTCATATAAAATATTGAACTTTATTTTTTTATTTCCATAACCTGGGCTTGTGGTACTTCGGTTTTCATTTTCTTCATCCAGGTATCCCTTAGATCCGGACTGTCCCACATAGCGCTGGTGCTTATTACCTGGCCATTACCAGCTTTCAGGTTAAAGAAGTGTTTACCATTTGCTGCAGTTTTCATCTCGAAATTTGCAGGCGATGCGATATTCTTTTTTACAGATTCTATTCCATTTAATAAGTTGTCTTTTTGTGTGTAACCTTCACTGGTTAAAAGAACTTCTCCTTCACCGTTAATCAGTCTAAAATAATGTTCATTGTTCTTTCCAAGAAAAGTTTCAAACTTAGTCATAATATCTTTTGTTTTTTTTAAGTGAGTAAATATTGATACTTATAATATAAGGTAAAAACATTGGAATCCCAAATCAAATATCAGCCATGTATCATAGAAAGACTTATACAATTTCTAAAACATAGTCGTATACGCATAGTCGTTAATAATCAAGGCATGCCATTTGTGACAAAAAAAATTTAATATTTATAAAGCTATACTTATAATTATGCCTGAATTAAAAAATGATCAATCTCAAGACAACTTGCATTACACAAAAAAAATATGGATAGCAGGAGGCATCTTATTATTAATAGCAACCTTATTTCTCTTATTTAAAGCCTTATTTAGTGTCCTGTTGTTGACATTAGCAGGCGCATTATTTGCAATTTATTTTCATGGTTGTGCAGGCATTGTAAAAAAATATCTTCACTTATCGGCGGGATGGAGCCTTGCCATCTCAATTATTTTAAATATTATTTTATTGGTAGCATTTTTTTGGTTTGTGGGAGCACGGCTTCAGCAACAGGTTTCTTCATTGACGGATACTTTGCCAAAGACAATAGAAAGTGCCAAATCGCACATGCAACAAAGTACGATAGGAAGAAAAACATTGGATTTTTTAAATTCTTCAAGCAACTCGCAAAAGACAATGTCGATAGCTAAGAAGTTTTTTTCTTCAAGCTTCGGTATCCTGAGTGATGCGTATATAGTCCTGCTTCTTGGTATGTTTTTTATAGCCAGCCCTTTTACTTACAAGAAGGGAATAGTGCATTTGTTGCCACCCAAAGCAAAGGACAAAGCTGCGAAGCTATTAGATACAATACATAATGTTTTGAAGAACTGGATTAAGGGCCAGCTCTTTGGATTTATGTTTATTGCTGTGCTCACAGGATTGGGATTGTGGGCCATGGGAATGCCATTAGTACTTACACTTGCACTGATAGCAGGATTATTAAATTTCATTCCCAACTTCGGGCCTATAATCGCCTTAATTCCTGCAGTGCTTATAGGCCTTATGCAGGGAACTACCACGGTAATTCTCATTTTGTGTTTGTATACACTGATCCAGGTAGTTCAGAGCGCCGTAACACAGCCGCTTATACAAAAGAAAATGGTAAGCATTCCTCCGGCACTCATTATTTTCGGGCAGGTAGCAATGGCATTGTTGGGCGGCTTTTGGGGCGTGCTGCTGGCCACTCCGGTTATCGCAATAATAATGACTCTTGTAAATAAATTATATGTGGAGCAACAGGCGCATCATAAGGACGAAGTAGAAAAAACAAATTTGTAGCAACATTTTTATGATGAATCATTATTCCAATAGGTTTATTCCAACCTTTTCGCTACATCTTTAATGTTTAAGATATTAATCGGTAAAGGTTCTTTCTTATCATATAATTTGATTTCCTGTATATCTGCAGGCAACGAAAATCCTTTGGTTTCAAGGGCTTCTTTTACTTTGGTAATTACACCGCTTTTTATTTGCAGAACACCTTTCTGTAATCAAAAGTATTAGCCCAGAAATACACTTTAAGATTAACGGTGCTCACCGAAAATTCCTCTACAACGGTGAAAGGTTTAATATCCTGCTTTATGTCCGTGATCGTCTCCATCGCCTCTAAAATCGTTTCAATGGCTGCGGTAATATTATCTTCATATGCAATACCGACCATGAAGTTTAAACGGAATTTTTTCATCTCTTGTAAGATTGGTGAGCGGCTCTTTTATTACTATTGAATTAGGAATAAAAACATCGCCTTCATCAAAGGTTTTGATATGTGTTGTACGAAAATTAAGCGCAACAATGTGGCCACTGAATTCTCTTATTACAATAGTATCATTTAAACTGAAAGGGCGGTTAAATGCAAGAATTACGCCACCTAAAAAATTTTCTGCAATGTCCTTAAAGGCAAAGCCAAAAATAAAAGCTGAAATGCCTGCGCCTGCAAGCAAACCGCCTGCAACACCTGTTAATCCTAAAGTTTGCAATGCCAGAATAAGTCCACAAATAATAACGGCGACCTTTGTTTTTTACTGAGAAACCTCACGAATAAAGGATCGTGGTCTTCTCCTGATAATCTCCTTTTCAGCAAGCGGGCAATATAAGAAGCAATATAAAATACAATAACCAGCAGGATGATGGCCATTGACTATACGCGGCAAGGCAAGCAAAAATTTATTCCAGTACAAGGTCATGGATTCCATTAACCCGTTTGTAAAAGATTTGGCGCTTTCTTTCATAGATGTTTAATTAAACTTAAAGCAATTCAAATTATGGTAAAAATAAACACTCTAAGGCACAGGCTGGCATTATTATAGTATCGTTTTTTATATAGATTGAAATGAATTTGAAAAGACTTAAAAAAATAAAAACATGAAAAAAGAATTTAAAAATAAGGTAGTGGTTATCACAGGTGCATCGGCGGGCCTTGGCCGTGCCATGGTAAGAAAGTTTGCAAAGCATGGTGCAAAGATTGGCTTAATTTCCAGGGGTATTGATGGATTGGAAGCGGCTGTAAAAGAAGTAGAGGACATAGGTGAAAAAGCATACGCGGTGCCCGCAGATGTAGGTGATAATAATGCTGTTGAAAAAGCTGCGGATTTGATCGAGGAAAAATTAGGGCCAATTGATATATGGATAAATAATGCAATGGTGAGTGTATTTGGACCTTTAAAAAAAATGAACGCAGAAGAATTCAGGAGGGTTACTGAAGTGACTTACCTGGGGCAGGTGTATGGCACTATGGCTGCATTAAAGAAAATGCTTCCTCGTGATTCAGGGAAAATTATTTTAATCGGATCGGCATTAGCATACCGCGGTATTCCTTTGCAAAGCGCCTATTGCGGAGCGAAGCATGGCATACATGGTTTTTTTGAATCATTGCGTGCTGAACTGATACATGATAAAAGTAACGTCAAATTAAGCATGGTACAAATGCCGGCAATGAATACTACGCAGTTTGGATTTGTAAAAAGTTACCTGCCAAACAAACCCAAACCTATGGGCACTATTTTTGAGCCAGAAGCAGCTGCCAATGCGGTACTATATGCAGCGTCCAATGATGAGCGGGAAATTTATTATGGTTATTCCACTTATAAAACAATTTTAGGAAATAAAGTTGTACCTGGATTTCTTGATAATTTTTTAGCAAAAACCGGTTATAAAGGGCAGCAGACAAATGAACCTGAAAAGGAGAATCGCGAAAACAATCTGTGGCAACCAATACCCGGAGACCATGGTGCAAGAGGGTCTTTTGATAAAAAAGCAATGGATTACAGCCCGCTGTTTGTTGCAAAAAAACATAAGTGGCTTGCCCTGGGTTTGCTGAGCGCCGCAATCTTTGGTGTAACTGCTTTGATAAAAAAAACCGGTAAGTATTCATAAGAATCATATGGAAAAAGAATAAACTTCGGGTGACTGGGTAAGTACTTTTTCATATTTTTTTGTTTCATAGGATGCGTTAAGGTCTTTCACGATTTACAACGTGCTTCATTACTAATTACCCGCCAATTTCTTGTAAGTTGATGCAATAATAATTTGGGGGAAGCAAACACTATGTATATTTCATTTAAAAATTAATTATTAAAATTTTTTATTAAAATTTTTAAATGTTAAAGACCGCTATTCCCGCCTAATTTTTTTTACCTTTATTGTTATAAAATCAATCCCATGTCATGTACTTTTAATTTAGCATTGCCCGTTGCAATTGGCAGCGACCATGCAGGTTTCGAATACAAAGAAGATATCATTTCTTTTCTTGACGGAAAAAGTGTGACATGGAATGATTTTGGAACCCATAGTCCTGAGTCTGTCGACTATCCTGACTTTGCACATCCCGTTGCCAATGCTGTAGAGAATAAAACTGCTGCATTTGGAATATTGGTTTGTGGAAGCGCCAACGGTGTGGCAATGACCGCTAATAAACACCAGGGCATTCGTGCCGCAGTTTGCTGGGAAGAAGAAATTGCAGAGCTGGCCCGTAAACATAATAATGCGAACATTATTTGCATCCCTGCACGGTTTGTACGGGAAGGCCTTGTCGAAGAAATGATAGAGAGATTTATGCATACGGATTTTGAGGGAGGTCGTCATAAAACCCGTGTGAATAAAATTGCATACTCCGCCTATGAGACTATATAGGCGGTATGGATACGCTGATTACATGCGCTTATATTTGCAATCCACTTGCAAAAACTTTTGAATGAAATTTTATCCCGCCGTCTTCATCTTCCTGTTTTTTACTAACACTGCATCTTCTCAATCAACTGCTTTAAAATATGCTGAAACAATTACCGGTGCAAGCTTAAAAAAACAGCTCTCTGTTATCGCTTCTGCCGAAATGGAAGGTCGTGAAACCGCCACAGAAGGGCAAAGAAAGGCGGCCATGTATATCGAAAGCCAGTTTAAAGAAATCGGTCTCAGACCTCCTCCCTCCTTAAATAATTATCAGCAATATTATCTCTTAAACAAAGACACGCTGATACCCAAGAACTTTAAAAATCGGAAAGGAGAAATACAGATTTGGTAAGGATTATATTGTTATACCGGGTTCATCCGATGAGAATGAATTCAGGTCAAAAAAAATAATTTTTGCGGGCTATGGAATTGCTGACAAAAATTATGATGATTATGCAGGCAAAAATGTGAAAGACAAAGTAGTTATAGTTTTTACAGGAGAACCAAAAGTGGATGAGATCTATTTGGTGAGCGATACAACAAAGGCATCCATATGGGGTTTTAGCACTACGAAAAAAGCCATTCTTGCCAGGCAAAAAGGGGCAGTAGCTTTATTAGTTGTAAATCCCCAGGTAGATAGTTTATCTGATGCCCTTGCTGAAAAGTCAAAGCAATCGAATATATCTTTTCCAGGGGAAACGAATAGTAAAAATGAAAAGGTTCCTGTAATTATTATAACTCCCGGCGTTTTAAAAAATATTATAGGAGAGCAACAAGCATCTGAATTAATTACTGCTGCCAAGGCAAAACAATCATTAAAAGAATTTGACGCAGAAAAAAATATCAAATCGAAATTAGCCTATAAAAAAATAAAAATTCCTGCAGAGGCAAGTAATGTAATAGGCTTCATAGAAGGTACAGATAAGAAAGATGAGTATGTTTTTCTCACTGCCCACTACGATCATCTTGGTAAAAAGGGCAATGCGATCTATTATGGAGCGGATGATGATGGAAGCGGTACTGCAGCAGTAATAGAAATGGCGAGGGCATTTGCAAAAGCCAAAGCAGATGGCTTCGGGCCAAGAAGAACGGTGGTATTCATGACCGTTAGTGGAGAAGAAGAAGGCTTGTGGGGTTCGGAATATTATTCAGACCACCCGGCATTTTCTCTGGATAGAACGACGGTTGATCTAAATACAGATATGATTGGCAGAATAGATGCCGAGCGCAAAACCGGTGACACCTTAAACTATATTTATGTGATTGGCCACGATAAACTAAGTACTGATTTGCCTGTAATAAATGAAGGCGTAAACAACGAGTACTCTCATCTCACATTAGATTATAAATTTGACGATCCCCTGGATAAGGAAAAGATTTATTTTCGAAGCGATCATTACAATTTTGCCCGCAAAGGTGTTCCGGTATTATTTTTTTACGATGGAATGCTCCTGGGAGATTATCATAAACCAACCGATACAATTGAAAAAATTAACTGGGAACTGTATGAAAAGAGGACTCGCTTTATTTTTTTAAATGCGTGGGAAATTGCCAACAGAAATAATATGTTGAAAAGAGATTTGCCATTGCCTTCCGAACGGAACTAACACACTTTTCCAGAAATAACAAGATCCTTTAACAAAGGCCTTTTTTTTAAAGTACTGTAGAGACTCCAAAAGAACAGGATAGTAATATTAAAAGCTTATTAGGCCAAAATGGTAACCGCCGTCGAAAAGATGTTTCCATTTACTGGAATTTCTCCAAATAGCAAACTGTCCCACAGGTGGTACTTTTTCAGAAGAAGTGGTTAATGTCTTATTAGCCGGTCCAAGTTTATAAGTATTTCCATCTACATAACCAATTGGAGACTGAAAAAGTGGTGGCGTTTTTTCCTTTTTACCAAGTGTAAAGTTGAGAGATCCGGACCCACTACTTCCGTTGTTTAGTTGGTATAAAACAGAATTTTTAGGCTGCTGGCTGTTTATCCATTGCTTCTGCTCATGTAATTGGTACCCTGCTATTTGCTGTGATGTAGGATGCTTAGGTAACCCTTGTGAGAAGACAGTGATATTCATTAAACAAAAACCACTGCAAAGGAGATTTTGAATGCGTGGCATGGTCGTAATTTTTATAACTTCAAGTTATGATTTTTCAACCAGATTAAAAAGCAAAAAATTCAATTCCTTTCACCTTTATTCAAAAATAACTTTAGTTTTTATTTACTTCCGGCACCACCGGTAAGCTCTCATTGCCGGACTCATTAACTGATTGCACCGCAAAAAAATAATTGTCTTTTGAGTATGGTAAGGTAACCTGTGTTGCAGTTGTAAAAATTTTCTTTTCCCAAACAGGGCCCGGGGTTTCCCTTATCAAAATATAATAGCCTTTTATGCTTCCGGTTTTTGGCCGCTGCCACGAAAGAGAAGTTGTATTTGATAAATTCTTTATTTCGATCTTCACTGCTTCTGGTTGCGAAGGAGCCTTTGCAAGATTAGCCAGATTGGATAAATTCATTGCTGTATTCTTTCGCAAATATTCGTAGTCAATATATTCCGGCAGATCACCGTAATGTATTCCACCTTCTACCCTCACATCCTGGTGCTGTCTTGTATAATTTTCATTCATCTCCGTAATTCTCACTGCCGCAAATCCATTATTTAAATAAGGCAAATGATCGCCACCTCTTAAAAAACGATCAGTTCTGTAAACCATCACAACATCAAGATGATTTACATATCGCTCGCCAATTTCCTTTATGTATCGGGCAAGTTGTCTTGATTTGCTGTCATTTTCCAAACCCAGTGCCATTATTCTTTTGATTTCTTTATCAGTTTCATAATGGGGTATTCCTTCACTAAAAACCCGAACTCGTGTATTATCGATAATATTCGTTTCATTACTGTTGTTGCTGCCGATAATATCATTGTTCAATACAGCCTCAATATCCCATTTTTCTTTTTTTGCTTTATCTGCCATAAATGAAGAACCAAGTAAACCCTGTTCTTCCCCGCTTACTGCAACAAAAATTATTGTTGCAGGGAAAGAATGTTTGCTCATAATTCTTGCACACTCGATAACAGCAGCAGTCCCGCTGCCGTCATCATTTGCACCGGGAGAATCACCCCTGATATCCATTACATCGCTTCGCCTTGAATCAAGATGGGCACTCATAATAAAAATTCTTTTATCATCGGGATCTGTTCCCTTTAAAGTCGCCATTACATTTCCTAAAAGAACAGTTGTATTTACCCGTTTTCCATCAGGCTGAAGTGTAACGGTATCTATAAACGCCGTTAACCTTCCTTGCGAATTTTTAGCGAATTCATTAAATTTTTTCAGTACCCAATTTCTTGCGGCACCTATTCCTTTCTTTTCATCCGCCTGGGTACTTAATGTATTCCGTGTGCCAAATGATACCAATCTATTTATATAAGATTGAAGTGAATCGGACGAAACTTCATTCACCATTTGATCAATCTCAGGATCACGGGTTATTATCGTTTGAGAGAAAGCTATATTGGTAAAAAACAAGCCTGAGATTAGTAACACTGCTTTCATTATGATGGTTGATTTTTATATAAAGAAAAGAAAATTCTACCTAACAATATTTGGTTGTTCTTCAAACAATGTCCGGTAACTCCGTTGACCTGAGATTCAAATGAAACAATAAATTTTATTAATCATACAATGTGTTATAATGCCGCCAGTGGACATATTATCTGAGATAAAAAGCGATTGCACTACGACGTTATGATCTGTTCCGGTAATCGTACCAACTCTTAAATCTTCCATAATTTTTGCGATCGATAGCCGAACCTGTATAAGCAAGTCAATTATTAAATAAATTACTTCGTATTTTACAAATAAAAAAAGGTAATATGGATAACTCATCTTCCCGCAATAACTATTCATTTTTAAACAGGAGAAAATTTATCACCAGGTCGCTACAGTCAGCGGGTGTTTTGTTAGTGGCGCCGGCAATAAGCACCGCCGGGATTAATAAAACAAGCGATTACACGGTGGGCGAAATAATGGACCTTTTTATAAAGGACGTACCTGGCGGTCCTTTTACCAATACGGTGGACAATTTAAAGTCCGGAAGCAGAGATATAAAAGTTTCGGGAATAGTGACAACTATGTTTGCAACTATTGAAGTTATCAGAAAGGCAATTGACCTCGGCGCTAATTTTATTATTGCGCATGAGCCTACCTTCTACAACCATACTGATGATACATCCTGGCTTGTTAATGATGATGTTTATAAGTATAAAGCTGCATTGCTGGCACAACATAATATTGCTGTTTGGCGAAATCATGATTATATACATAGCCTCGTACCGGATGGTGTCACAACAGGTGTACTGGCAAAGTTGCAATGGGAAAAATTCACAGATCCAAATTCACTTAACATTATCACTTTGCCTGCAACTACTTTAAAGGATTTGATTGTTCATTTAAAAGAAAAACTGGCAATAGAAAAAGTGAGGTACATTGGTAACACTACTCAAGCATGCAGGCGTGTTTTACTAATGCCTGGCGCAGCAGGCGGCAGAAGACAAATAGAGCAAGTGGGAAAAGTAAAACCCGAGGTATTGGTATGCGGTGAGATACAGGAATGGGAGACCGCCGAATACATACGTGATGCGAGAGCCAAAGGAGACAATATATCGTTAGTAGTACTGGGCCACATTGCCAGCGAAGAACCTGGTTCAGAATTTATGAAGAACTGGCTGAAGGAAAAAATACCGACAATAAAGACTACTCATATTTCGCCCGGTAATTCATTAACATTTTTTTAGCGGAAATCGATCTCAGTGCTTGCCGGCAATGTCATATAGTAACCAAGAATTCATGAGTGCAAGAGATGAAATAAAAAAAGTGTTTTATACATTATTCAAAAGCTTTTCAACTTCATGCCTGTACATACGACTAATTGGTAATTCATGTTTCGCTATTTCAATCGTATCGCTGGTAAACGATTCTATTTTATCTATAGCAACAATAAAGGATCTGTGAATTCTTGCAAATTTATTTTTTGGCAACATCTCCTCTAATGAAGAAATAGATTGTTTCGTAACTATGTTTTTTAAGGGTGTTACTACTTTGATATAGTCTTTCAGGCTTTCGATATATAATATGTCATCCAGGTGAACCTTAAGATTTTTTCTGTCCGCCCTTAAATTCACAAAAGCATTTTGAACATTGGATTGTTGATCCAGGTTGAAATCAGTATGCTCTGGTATTTTAAAGCCCGTCTCCATTACTTTATTCACGGCTTTCAAAAACCTTTCAAAGGAAATAGGCTTTAATAGGTAGTCAACAGCGTCCAGTTCAAAACCTTCTACCGCAAATTTTCTGTAGGCTGTGGTGAAAATAACTTTAGGCGGATTTTTAAGGGTGCGGATTAAATCAGTGCCTAATAAATTGGGCATTTGAATATCCAGGAATAACAAATCAATTGTTTGATGCCTTAAAAAATTTAATGCCTCAACCGCATCAGCACAAGTACCTGCCAATTCAAGGTTATGGACGGCAACAATATATTTTTTAAGTACATCTAATGCCGGCGGTTCGTCGTCCACGGCAAGACAGATAATTTTTCTATCATTAACCATATACAATTAATTAATTTTCTATAAATATTATTTCTCATCAAAGTTGAAATTGAGCTCCTATAAACAACTGGTAATCGCCCGAGCCTCCCGGACCAATTGTATAAACTCCAGTATGTTCAGAAACTTTTTTATCGATTAGGTTTTGATTGATTGAATGAGATATCGTAACCGGAACATAAGTGTAAATAGTTGCTCTGTTAAATTTATAAATTATTCCCGGTTCAACCGACAAGGTATACCCGGCACGACGGCTGCCATTATTTTGCCCAATCAAATCCCTGACCGGGGAACCCTCATCTCTGAACCCCGCTGAAAATGCCCAATGCTCAAGATTTAAATCGACACCAGCTCTGAAAGAAAAGACATCTGGCACGCTATTTTCATAAGCTCCTATTTGCAGCATAAACGGATCGAGAGGTTTTCCCTGCGTGTATTGTGTACCATTTATATCCCTGGGATTTATAAGGTAATAAAAATTGCCATACAGACCTATATTTCTTTTTGAATTGAAAAAATAAAAGGTATTTAATTCTGTAATAATTCCGGTTCCCCCATCACCCAATTGAATAGCAGGATTAATAGCAGACAGGACCCGCGTGGTATCGTTCCGGTAAAAATACCCCTGGTATTTGTAATCACCGGTGGGTAGCTTAATTCCCAGGCCAAGCTGTATATTTCCTTTTTGGCTAACACTTGGGTTTATCAGCCATTTATATGCGGTGAATGTTATATCACCTATGCCAAACGCACTTGTAGAATGCCTGGGTGTATTTGGCCCGCCATGCTCTAAAGTACTTGAGCGGCTGTTAGATGATACTGGTACATTTAAAGACAGTGACCATCCTTTATTTAATAACCGGGTTACACCAATATCGGTTGAAAAGGACTTAATAATATTTTGATTGGGCGGTGGTGTTTTAAGATTTACTTTTCCTTTAAAATCATGGTACGCTTTGAAGTAACGGGTGTTAATGTTTATCTGCCACGCCGACGTGGTAAAGGCATTGCTGGTAAGATTATACTGACCAAAACCTGAAATGTTTCTTACAGCAATACACCCCTGTGAACGGGCATTAGTGGCAATAAGAAAGGAAACTACTGCGATGATGATAATTTTTTTCATGATAGAAAATTTAATAATGAATAATTGGTTTAAGAACGGCCTGCCTACGAATATTTTTTGAAGCTTTCTCAGTGTTTATATTTTTTTCTTTTTCTAAAGCCAGCTTTAGGTATACAGAAAAGGTATTTTCAGTAGAATTGATCTTTAATTGATGTCTTCCCGGATAAAGCAAGCTTAGTCTCTTTTGCACATTGTTCAGCCCGATCCCCTTTTTATTGACTGACTGTTTTGACCTGGGAGGCTTACTGTTGCTAAGGTTCAAATCAAGATCATTTTCATTTATATCAATAATAAGATGCATCCATTGTTCCCCTCGCATCATACTTGCCCCATGCTTAAAACAATTCTCAACAAACGGAATCATCAGCAGTGGAACAACCATACAATTTTCACAATTTCCATTTATGTGCATCTGGATGTCCAGCCTGTTTCCATACCTCACTTTTTCAAGGCAGATATAATCCTTCAATAATTGAATCTCTTTTTCTAAGGGCACCAATACCTGGTTACAATCAGTAATCATGTAACTGAGCATATCAGATAGCTTTTGAACAAGTTCTGCAGCTAACGGAGATTTAGTGAGGGTATACGAATAAATATTATTAAGGGTATTGAATAAAAAGTGTGGATGAATCTGTGATTTTAATAGCTGTAATTCAGCATTACCTTTTTCTCTTATGAGTGTCTCATTCTCCAATTGCTTAAGGTGCCAGTTCTTTAAAGTTTTAAGAGACAGCAAAAGAGCACAAATAAGAGGTGGATTACCCAGAATGCGTATAACAGTACCTCTCAGAAATATATACGGTTGTTGAGTTGTAGTGCCAATCGCATAAGTGAATTTTGAATCTATTAAATGGGAGAATAGGCTAAAGCAGAACAGAATCATAAATAAAATCAAAACCCCAACTGAAAATGCCAGATATTTCTTTCTCGAAAAGAATTTAGGAATGAGAAAATAAATAATTGTGTACGAGAAGATTAAATTTGTAATTACTCCCCATCTCAATGAACCCAGCAAAATTGGAATAGGATCTGCCAATAGCTGATCTTCAGGAAATAGAAAACTAATTCGAATAACATGGTATATATAAATACATATCCAAAAGATAACATGCCTTTGAATACTTAGCTTCTTTTTATTAGAAAATATTAAATCATACACTTTCATAAGTATCGCTTAGTGTTTGTAATACTTCCGGTGGTGATGGGAGGAAATGCACTGGAAGGTTTTTTAAAAGGATAGAAACTTTGCCGGGAATAGATTCAATGTTAAATTGGTAGCTGCCCGGGTATAGATTATGCAATTGCCTCCGCGTACCCGAAAATTTTTCATTTAGATCAAAGGGTTCAAAGAAATTATTATTGAATGATGTGTACTCTAGAAGAAGATTAAGGTGGGCTTCGGCTATTTCAATATCTAACATTAATGCAAATTCCTGTTCAGCCTTTTCAAGAAAATATTCAAAACCTGTTTCAACAACAGATAGCAATATCAGTGGAGTAATGTATTTACCACCTGTATCCCCTGTAATTTTTATATTTATGGGTAAATTTCCCCCAACGGTATTTTCTTCCAGAGTTGTATAATCTTTAATTATTCCCAACTCCTTCTCAAGCATTACATACTCCCGGTCACTTTCATACAAAATATAACTTAGCAAATCTGCCACCTGCAATATTAACTTAGGTGATTGTGGAGAGTTAATAAGAATGTGTTGCTTCACCGTATGAAGAGAATGAAAAAGAAAACGGGGATTGATTTGAATTTTTAGTAATTGTAATTCGGACGCAATTTTCTGTTGTTCCAGTGCCTCATTTTCCCTTTGCTTTTGAAACCATTTTTTGGAGAGTTTAATGCCTCCGGCTATGCCCAAAATCATAACGCTTATGAAACCGCCATTAACTATTGCATGATATTTATTAGTTCCAAATGTTATTTCACCGTAAGGCATCTTCCATTCTACATGCTCATACAAAACACCTGAGTAATAACAAGCCGTAAAATTGAACAATAACAAGCCTGCTGCGGAAATAAAAAAAATCACATAACGTCTTTTAAAAAGAAAAGCAGGAATAACAATCTCAATAAAAATATATACAGCTATAAGATATATTGGCAAAAAGTAAGAAATGCTTATGAGGCTTTCTAAAGGGCTTCGGGGATGAAGTGCTTCATTAGCGCTTCCGATTATGAGGTTCTGAATAAAAAAATGTAAAATAAATGTGAGCCAGAAAGATATATGCCTGTAAAGCCTATAGGCTGGTTTGTTGGAAAATATAAATTCGTAGCTGGTCACATAATTTTCATTCGTTACTAAAATTAGACTTCGCTCTTCTCATTTTAAAGCTTTTAAGAATGAATTCTACAGTTTACATGTCTGCGTAGACGAATGGCATCTGTCGCCAAAAAATTAAGAGAGAGATAGTAACGAGCTCTGAATCCTTAAAAACTCAGGTTTTATTTAGCAATTAAATAGAAATGCAAAGGATCATTATACTCTACAAAATGAAGTTGTGGCGGCCATTTAGATCATTTAGAAAAGCCCGGGTGGCATATTGTTTTTTGCAATCTGAAATTAACTTTATATGATCGTCTAGGTCATTATAAAACTATCCTCCAGGGGCACTTGCATGTGTACGGCATAAGTATTAATTGTTTCTTCAATAGTAAGAAGATTTTTACCGGGATAAAGAAGATTCAATCTTTTTTTTACATTCAGCAGACCTATGCCATTGTTATTATTTTTTTTTATTTCATTAAGGGGTTTACTATTGACCAGGTTAAGATTTAGGATATTTGCATCAACCCGGATAGATAATTTGATCCATGGCTTTTTCAACATTTTGCTCGCCCCGTGTTTGAAGCTGTTTTCAACAAATGGTATCATGAGTAATGGTGTAATTCTTTTATTGATGCAATCATTGCTTATCTCCACCTGCATATCGAGTCGCTTTCCGTAGCGCACTTTCTCCAATCCCAAATAATCCCTGATAAAATTTATTTCTTTAATTAAAGGAACAAGTGGCTGGTCGCATTCGGTAATCATATACTGTAACATTTTTTCTAACTTTTGCACAAGGCCTTGCGCTTTCGGAGGATTAGAAAGTATAAAAGAATAAATATTATTTAATGTATTGAATAAAAAATGCGGGTGTACCTGCGCTTTTAAAAGCTGCAGTTCTGCATTCAGATTTTCATTGAGCAATGTTTCTTTTTCTCTTTCCTTTAAATACCAGGTCTTCAGCATTTTAATAATGATAAATACAGCGCAGAAAACAGGGCCGGCACGGCTTATATAAGATATGATACTTAACCATATAGTTTCAAAATTAAATTCGGGCAGGGTATAAAGGTCAACAAAGAATATTACGGCAGAAGAAGAAATGATGACACCGCAAATGAATGAAAAATATTTTTTTTTCAAAAGAAATTTTGGAATTAACCAATATACAATAATGTAGCATTGAATTATTCCGATAGGAAGAACAACTATTAATTTTTCGCATCTCACTTTTAATGTTTGCCAAAAGCTATTCTGGATATTGCTATTATTATATAGAAATAACATAACCTGGTATACATACCATGCTACCCAAAAGCTGATATGGCGCCAGATGCGCTGAGTGGGTTTGTTTGAAAAAACAAAATTATGCAGGCTCATACGCATACTTTATTTCGGGGATTTTTTCCCTTTCCCCGCGTGACAAATTTTTTTGCAGCACAAGAGTTAATGCAATTGAGAATTTGTTTCTTCCGTTTTCCGAGAATTCAAGTTTATAATTGTTCCTGTAAAATATTTCAAGCCGGGCTATAAATGTTTCCATAATTAACAGATAAACTTCTTTATTTACAGTCATATCACCGGTTTGAATATTGATATTGCAAAGAAGAATGCTGCTTTCGATATCTATTTTCACCTTGATATAATGGGGTTTCCCATTGATATTTGTATGAAGAGTAATAAAACAATTTTGTATTAAGGACAGTAGTATAAATGACGGAATATTTTTTTTGTCGGCATCTCCGGTAACATTGTAAATCATTACTAAATCTGTTTCTCTCATAGTTTTTTCAAGGACAATGAATTCCTTTATAACCACAAGTTCTTTTTCCAGGGAAATAAAATCCTCATTACATTCATAAAGTGTATAGCTCAATAGATCTGAAAATTTCAATAGCATTATAGCAGCCTGGTTTTTGTCTGAAGAAATTGTTTGATAAAGTACCTGGAGCGTATCAAACAAAAAGGAGGGTTGAATACGTTTCTTCAGTAACCTTAGTTCATTTGCAATTTTTTGCCTGGCAAGAGTACGATTGCGAATTTGCTGTTGGTGCCAGTTCTTTGTGAATTTAATACCGAGTCCTACTAGTGCCATAAAGCTGGCCGTATTAATTCCAATGGTACCCATCATATTTATCTTCTCCCGCAGGTCAATAACCTCACAATCGGGACAAATATAGGGGCGCATGATGGTGTAAAGAAGTAAGGAGGTGATACAATTAAAAATCACCAGGCCAGTGATGCTGTAAATGAATATGGCATATCTTTTTCTTTGCAATAAAGGAAACAGCAGGTATAGGGAAGTATAGACAGAAAAAAAACATACCGGCAAAACAGAACATAGAAAAAAAAGTGGAGGCTTATAGGATTGAAAATTTATAGAATCTCTCAGGCTGCTCATTCTTAAAGCGACCACAATAGTTTGCAGGCAAAAGACCAGCCAAAAAATAAAATGTCTTGACAGCCTGTATCTTAATTTATCAGAAAATATAAATTCGTAACCGGTCACACGATAGATTGTCCCTTAAAGTTATACATCGGTTTTCTCATTTTATAGCGTGTATCCCCGTTTTTTCCAATTTTTTATAGATGAATGGCACTTGTCGACAATGAATTAAAAAAAAGTGATTAAGAGTGCAAAATAACCGCTAAAGAATCAATGTCATCGAATTATGCTGAACCAGAGACTTGACGAATATATTTTTAAGCCATCAATCACATAAAATTTAGAGCAATGAAAAAATTACCAGCGCCAAAAAAAGTAAGATTTGACAGAGTAAAATATATGGTCATGGGCCACCTGATAAAATGGCAAAAAATTTACAATTCATGTTTTGAATATTGCAATAGTTTTGAATACTTTAATAATTTTGCAAAAGTTACAAACCTCCACTAACGATTTACCAAAGAACACCTCAGTCTCCACACCTGGTTTCCGATCGACCCTGTAGAAAAAAAATCATTTTTATTAACAACTAAAATTTTTTTATGAAAGCACGATCATTCATTCAAATCGGTCTGGCACTTTCCAGCGTCCTGATCTTTACATCATGCAAGAAAAATCCGCAACACTTTTGCGATGGTGATGATGCCATAGTGGCCAGTACAAAAGTATTTGCCACAGGTTTAAACAATCCAAGAGGATTAAAATTTGGCCCAGATGGAAATTTATACGTTGCTGAAGGAGGAATTGGAGGAACCACTTCAACTTCTAAATGTGAACAGGTAGTTCCTCCTGTTGGTCCTTATACAGGTAGCGTAGATGGTGCCCGGATTTCAAGAATTAGTCATTCCGGCGAGCGTACAACATTTGTTGATAATTTACCCTCAAGCCAAACGAGCCCTGACCAGGGAAGTTTAGTGAGCGGAGTGGGAGATATCTCATTTATAGGTAACACAATGTATGGGATACTTTCAGGTGCCGGTTGCTCGCATGGTGTCCCGGGAATTCCAAATGGTGTTGTCAAAATTAAACATGATGGAAGTTGGGAAATAATTGCCAATCTCAGCGAGTATCAAATGGCTAATCCCGTCGCCAATCCTGAAGAAGATGATTTTGAGCCTGACGGCACCTGGTACAGCATGATAAATGTTGGCGGCAGTCTTTATGCAATTGAGCCAAATCACGGAGAGTTGGATAGAATAACGCCGGGCGGAAACATCAGCCGCGTGACTGATATATCTGCATCACAAGGCCATATTGTTCCTACTGCTATGGTTTTCCACAATGGCAATTTTTATGTCGGAAACCTGGGAGTATTTCCAGCAACAGGAATCTCCAATATTTATAAAATTACACCAGCCGGAGAAATCAGTGTTGTTGCAACAGGCTTTAATGCAGTATTGGGAGTTGCATTTGATAAACTCGGGGGCATGTATGTGCTTGAGGATTTCACAGCGAATCCTTTCCCAACGCCGGGGACAGGTGACATAATAAGAATTGACCCGTCAGGAACGAGGCAGGTAATTGTATCCGGGCTGAATTTTCCAACTGCTATGACCTTTGGCCCTGACAATAAATTATATGTTTCGCATTGGGGTTTCGGCCCTCCAGCAATTGGAGGTGGAGAGGTTTTGCAAATAAGTTTCAAGTGCGACAGAATGCAAGGGGAAACCCAAAATTAAAAAAAGGCATAGACGATTTTTGCTTAATCGTTCTTACACGGAGGCATCAAAGTATAAGAGTCAAATTTTATGATGACACTTAATGCTTCTATTGATTGGCTGAGGTAATTGAGTCCAGTGAAAGAGTTTCTACTGTAACATTATGAAATGACAGATCAGTTAGGTCTGTTCATTTCATAATCAGGGGAAAGAAAACAACCGGAGAAATAATTACTGATTTATATCAACGGCTAATCCATTAGCAATTAAATTAAATAAATCAATTCGCAAAGAAAGTAAATATAAAATTGACTCCGGAGAAAAACTATAACCTCTTGGACGGCCAATTGAAAGGCCCTTTTTATTCAACTCCGTACTTTCCTCTACATTTAAATCGGATATTTTTCTGAGGAACAATTTTAGGTGAGGTTCTTCATTAAAAATTTTTGTGATTATCTCATTATTCTCCAACCGTATCGAATAAGAATTTTCATTGACGCCAACTAATTCGCCAAGGTTAGTGGCACAGCCGATATATAAATGAAGATATTCATTAATTTTCATGAATTTTCTTAATTACTCATTTCTTTGAAGATAGTGCCACCTTAAGCCCGAGGCCAATCAAAATAACCCCCGTTATTTTTTCCTGTATTCTCCAAAATTTCTGATTACTTTTTATAAAGTTGCCCGTCTTGCCTAGCAGGTAAGCTACTATTATAAGAACCGTTGTTCCCTGCAGATCGAACCATATACCAAGAGAAAAAAGCTGGGCTTTATAAACCGGGGAATCAGCCCGGATAAACTGGGGCAAAAATGACAAAAAGAATAATGCCACTTTGGGGTTAAGTGCGTTTGTGACAATTCCTTGTTTGAGCAATTTCCATTTGTCAACTTTTGGCAATGTGGAAAGTGCTTTATTAAAATTTGATTTAGTTCTTAAAGCTCTTATTCCGAGATAAATTAAATAACCTGCCCCGAGAAATTTAATAATCCCAAAAAGAAAAGCTGATTTCATAATTATAATTGACAATCCGAAAACTGCAGCGAGTATGTGCACAAAGCAACCAATAAAAACACCTAGCGCAGAAATTATTCCCGCCTTAATTCCCTGCGATATACTTCTCGATGCAACATATATCATATCATTACCCGGGGTAAGGTTTAATAATAGTGAAGCGATAAAAAATAAATAAAGATTTTGAATATGGAACATACACTTAAGATTTTTGAAAATCACTTGATCTAAATTACAACTCGGTGTGCAGTATTCAAATTACTCAACACATTCTTCATTCATCTCTTATAGCAACTTATCATCTCTGCATTCGGTGAATGACATTATTTTACAATTATCGTTTTAAGGAGCATATGCTCCTTAAAAAAAATTTACTTTTGCAACACAAGAAATTAAGGATGAGCAAAGGACCAATATCAGGATTTATAGAACATCATTATCGTCATTTTAATGCAGCAGCATTAATGGATGCCGCCAAAGGTTATGTAACGCATATTAATGAAGGAGGAAAGATGATGGTAACGCTTGCAGGCGCAATGAGTACTGCCGAACTGGGCATTTCATTTGCCGAAATGATACGGCAGGATAAGGTAGCAATTATTAGTTGCACAGGCGCCAACCTGGAAGAAGACATTATGAATCTTGTAGCGCATAGTCATTATAAAAGAGTTCCTCACTATCGTGACCTGAGCCCGAAGGAAGAATGGGATTTATTGGAGAACCATTTCAATCGTGTTACCGATACATGCATTCCCGAAGAGGAGGCATTCAGGCGATTGCAACAGCATATTCATAAAATATGGAAAGATGCTGATGACAAAAATGAAAGATATTTTCCGCACGAATACATGTATAAAATGTTGCTGAGTGGTGTGCTGGAGCAGTATTATGAAATTGATCCGAAGAATAGCTGGATGCTTGCAGCAGCACAAAAAAATATTCCTATTGTTGTCCCCGGATGGGAAGACAGCACGATGGGTAATATTTTTGCCTCTTATGTTATTAAGAAAGAACTGAAGGCCTCTACAATGAAAAGTGGTATTGAGTATATGGCTGAGCTGAGCGACTGGTATAGAAAAAACTCTTCCGGCAAAGGTGTTGGATTTTTTCAAATCGGTGGTGGTATCGCCGGCGATTTTCCTATATGTGTTGTGCCAATGATGTACCAGGATCTCGAATGGCATGATGTTCCCTTCTGGAGTTATTTCTGCCAGATTTCTGATTCAACAACATCTTATGGTTCTTATTCGGGAGCTGTACCCAATGAAAAGATTACCTGGGGTAAATTAGATATTCATACTCCAAAGTTTATTGTTGAAAGCGACGCTACGATTGTGGCACCACTAATATTTGCATGGGTTTTGGGATGGTAATTAATTAGCTAATGTGCTGACTAGCCTATTAGCCAATTTGAAATACGTAGTTAATTATCGGAGCATTAGCTGCGTTATCTGATTAATTGAATTTTTTAATTACAAAAAAGAAGTGATCACATCAGCTAATTGGCATCTTGGCTAATTAGTTAATTAATTATGTTTCCTGATAAAAATTTTTCTCCGCAACAGGTCGCTGGTATTATTTGTTTCCCGCTTGGGTTGATAAGCGGATTGGCCATATATTTTTACGAAGAAAGTTTTATACCCGCTCTTGTTGTTTTTGGCCTGATAAGCCTTATATCATACATTTTTATTTACCTGATGGTTCATCGGTTTGTTTACCGTAAAATAAAAATTATTTACAAGTTAATTTATCAAACAAAAGCCAGCAAAAGAGAAGAGTTTTATTATAAAAATATTTTACCTCAAAAATCCATTGAAGAAGTAAGTGACGATGTGGAGCAATGGGCTGTACAACGAAAGGAAGAAATTGAAATTCTAAGAAAAAATGAAGATTTCAGAAAGGAGTTTTTACTCAATCTTTCTCACGAACTAAAAACACCAATTTTCGCGATACAAGGATACATTGACACATTAATAAATGGAGCCCTTGACAACCCCGAAGTGAATTTAAAATTTCTGAACAATGCTTCTAAAAACATTGACAGGATGGTGAATCTTGTTGATGATCTTGATGAGATTACAAAACTCGAAAGTGGGGAACAGTTACTTTATAAACAAAATTTTATAATACAGGACCTCATAAAAGAAGTGTGTGAATCCCTTTCTATTAAAGCTGATGAAAAGAAAATAAGATGCTTTATTAAAAAAGGCTGTGAGTTGCCACTTACCGTTTATGGCGATAAAGAAAAAATAAGACAGGTGCTAATAAATCTTATCGACAATGCTATCAAATATGGAAAGCAAAACGGTACCATAGAAGGCAGCGCTTATAAAATTGACGGTAAAAAAATTCTGGTAGAAATAAGTGACGATGGTCATGGCATTACAGAGGAACATTTACCGAGAATCTTTGAAAGGTTTTATCGTACTGACCTTGCAAGAACCCGTAAAGTAGGTGGCAGCGGGCTTGGGTTGTCTATTGCAAAACACATTATTGAAGCGCATGATGAAACCATTCATGCCAGGAGCAAAACTGACGTGGGAACTACTTTCGGATTCACATTACCTTCCGGAAAAACGTAAGCACATTTTAAATTTTTCAACAATTAATCTGACAATCCGAAGAGATGTCAACTTCTCCTCTTCGACAAACGCTCAAATACCTGTTGAAGAAAGAGCCAGCATAAAATCGATGATACAAAACCAATGACAGATCCCGCCAGTACATCTTCAATAAAATGTTGCGCAAGATAAATGCGGCTATAACCTACCAAAATCGCTGCTACTAAAAATAGTATTGAATAATTTTTATTTTTTGCTGAGAAGCTCAAAACTGCAGCCAGGGCAAAAGCCGAAGCCGAGTGACCCGATGGAAATGAAGAATAATTATGAAGAGTTACGTCATCAATAAAATATGGATAAGCAGTTTTTTGTAAAAAGACCGCTGGCCTTGCCTCAATTACAAAATATTTTAAAACCTGTGCAATAATTCCGGAGATCGCATAGCTGCTCAATACCATTAATCCTAAAGACCGTTTTTTAAAAATAAATAGCCCTATGCCTGTTGCAATACAAAAAAGCCCATCGCCCAAATAGGTAAAGAAGATAAAAAAATTCGTAAGGAAGTAATTGTGAACCGGATTTAGAAAATAAAATCCATCTGTTTTTGATAAAATTGTGAGCAGGCATATCGAGGCAAGAACAAAAAGAGAAAATAACAAAAAAAAGAGACGATTTTCTTTGTACAAGGATGCTAACGTCATGTAATATCTTAATTCAGTATTTTCAAAAATAATGAAATGACTAATTAGTAACAGAACTAATCTCTATGTCAATGGCGATATGAATTAAAAAAAACCACCCCACATGAGTGCGGGGTGGTACAGCATGAGAAAAATCTGTTTGCTTACGGAACTTTTAAAAAACTATTGTTGTCTTAACGCTGCAATTTAATTTCCCGGAATTAACTGAAGATTATGGTAAGATTATATAATCGTTAATAAGCTTGCGTTTATAATAACCGTTATATTTCATATAAAAAAAGCAACCCGAAAGTTGCTTTTTAGATTTAGATATAGATTTTGGTTTAATTAAATTTTGTCCATCCCTTCCACCAGGTATCGCCCGAGCCTACTGCACCTCTGTATGCTACAGGAGTAAAGCCGTTTAAAAGAGCTGCATGGGAAAATTGAGCTCCTTCTAATGCAGGTGAGCCCGCAACAGGTGTAAAATCAGGATTTGAATAATTGTATGCTCCTGTAAGTTTCACGTCATCATTGGTTGTAAGAATTGTGTTTCCGTTGGTTGTGATATTGAACCAATCCAATATAGATGCATCGGTTGCCCCGGTAGGTGTAGCAGTGCTCGGTGCATATTTCACAGGCGAATTACAGCCTGCAATAATGGTATTTTGTACGAACAGACTACCAGGAATGTTATTATCAGTTGGATAACCCTTGCTTGCATCAATTAATAAACCAATGGGCCATCCCATAATAATTGAATTAAAAATTGATTCAGATGAATTTCTTCGGATTTGTGCACCTGCAAGAAAAAGATTACTTCCCATGTTGGTTAATGTTTCTCTTGGCCCAATTACAGTCATATTGCTGAAAATTGCTTTTGTTTGTGGCGTAAGCTGACTGCCATTTGCATCATTATCACTTTCAAAAGCTTCAGACTTTGAAATATCTGCAACAGCAGAATCTCTTAAACAAATTCCAAATTGAACAGTTCCTGAAAATCCATTGTCAGTATCAAAATCATCATCCAATGTCCTAAAAGAAATAAGATGCCTGCAATTTACAGTACCGCCAAACCACTCGAATGAATCATCATTAGCATAAGAAACCTGCACATAATCTATAACAGTTCCGCTTCCTACGCCACCAAAGGTTAAACCATTAATTTCTTTATCTGGCAAAAAAGCATAGCCTGCATATTCAATGCGAACGTATCTTAAAATACCGCTATTATCAGCAGGGTTTTGGGCTTGTGTTATTGGCGTGCCGTATAACCCAAGGCCGTCGCTGTTATTAACTCCACCCTCAATTTCGCCAATGCCTTGTACACCATTAAACGATGAATTGGTAGGGGCGTTGCCCAACAAGATAACACCAGACCAATCACCACGCTGTGGGGTAGGCGATTCAGAAGTAAAAACAATTGGCTTATCCGGAGTACCATCAGCAATAATTTTTGAGCTCCGTGTTATAACGAGGCCGCCCTGCCTGTTTAATTCACCTACTATTTTTGTACCCGGTTCAATTGTAAGAATGGCTCCATTAGTAACGTACACCAATCCACGCAGTTTGTAAGTGTAGGCAGCTTTCAGTGTAAGGTTCGAAGAAATTCTCCCCTCAAGTATGGTATTTACCGATGTACTGTCGCCACCACCACCATTGCCACCACTATTTCCATTGCCATTTCCATCCACTTCAATTTTCCGGCAACCTGTGGTAACCAAACCTATAAATGCTGCTAAATAAAATAACTTTTTCATGCTTTGGTTTTTGTATTTTTTTAAAAAATTTTATTTTATGTTATAAGAAAATGAGACGCTGACTGTAGAGCCGTACTTCCGTTTAATTACTAATAAATCTGTTCCATCGTACTTTCTGTTGTTGTTTACGTCGAGATAAAAATTATTATCCTGGTTCAAAATATCTGAAACATTTAGTTTAATCTCTCCCGTATTTTTAATGACTTTTTTTGCAATTTGAAAATCAAGCAGTGGGCGATGCTGTTCGGTTACGGGTGCAATATCATTGCCCCCCACATAATATATTCTGTCGCCAATCTGGTTAAAAAGTAATGTCGTATTGATCCCTAATTTTTCAACATCATACTGTAATGCAGCATTTATTACATAAGGGCTTTGTCCCTGCATGGGGCGATCCAGGTTGGAGCTTCCTTTTTTAACCCTGTTGTATATGTAGGAAATATTTGTTTGAAAAGTAAAATTCTTTAACGCCTCAGCAAAATCAAGCTTTTTTCTAAATTCTAATTCTGCACCAAAGCTGTAGGCGTTGTCGGCATTTATATAATTAAATGTACTTGAACCGCCTGTTCCGCTTTGATTAAAAAATAATTCAATGGGGGTTTTAAAATATTTGTAGAAAACACCTACCGTAAATAATTCGCCGGAGCGTGGATAAATCTCGTACCTGATATCAGCATTTGAAACTTTGGTTCGTTCCAAAGTTTTGTTTCCCGTTACTGTTGCACCCAAATCAAAATCATAAAATGCAAAATCACTCAGCTCTCTAAACTCAGGCCTGATAACCGTTTGAGAACCTGATACTCTCAAATTGGTTTTGTTATTTAATTTATAGGTAAGGTTTATGCCCGGTAAAAAATCCAACACTTCTGTATGCAGGTGCCGCCTGTCGCTTTGACGAAGGCTTCCGATTACCTGGTCATAATTTTCAACACGTAAACCATATGTGGCTCTTAGTTTATCAGTAAACTGGTTATCTAACTGAAGGTATCCTGCATTCAAAATTGTATTGGCGATATACCGGTACTGGTCACCCGAAATTTCATTGAAAGCAAATTTATTGTCGAAGCCATTTCCAAAATTTTCGGGACTGAAAACTTTATCGGCAGGAAGTTGTGTAAGCGCAGGATTATTAGTTGGCAGGTAAACTGCAAAGGGTCTTGAATCAAATAGCCGGTCTTTAACCTGGAAAAAATATCCACCCTTTATAGATTGATTAAGATTAAACAGCTTAAAAGATTTGGTAACATCTCCACCCGCCGAATAATTATAATCATTTAAGAATCCATAGTACCTGCTGCCGCTTTTTTGTGAAGTTTTTGAAGGGCCTATTAATAAAAAGTACGGATTATTAACATTTCCGGGATCCTGGTCATATTGAATTCTTCTTTGATCAGGAATATATTGATCCAGTATATTGAAACTTCCAAACCAATGTAATTTAGCCTTATACTTTTCTAAATTATGATCTCCTGCAATGCTGGTGTTGAAGAAGGTATTTGTTTTTAAAGCAAGTTCTGTAGCTCTTACATTTTCTCCTTCAAATGAATTAAAGTCAAAATCTTTGCCGGTTCTTGAAGTAACATAATTGGTAGAGTTTACATTAAAAATATTTTTTATTGAGATTTTATTATTGCTTCCCAATTGTAACGTGACGTTTGCCAGTCCGCCCCATAATACATCCCGGCTGTATTTTTTATCGCTATAATCATAGGTAATAAACGGCAAATCATCCTGCACACCAAATAACCTGTTATTAATGTAATCAACACGCTTATGTGATTGATTGTAGTTAATGGCAAATACAGCGCCCAGCTTACTATTGTTGCCGAGTTTTTCATTAAAGCCACCGCTTAACTGGAAGTTCTTATTGAGTACGGGTGTGAAATCAGATGCATTCTTATCAGAGCTCCATACATTTTTAAAAAGTTTCCCTAATTCAGTTTTACCTGCGGCGTCCATTTCATTATACTTTGACTTTACGGGTAATGCCGATGGTATTTCCCTAAAGCCATCATCCATACCCAGCCAATCAAGCTTGCCACCTTTATAAGTATAAAAATCTTTACCTATAGTTTGGGTATTAAACCCTGTTCCCACAACAATATTCAAATAATTTTTTGCAGGAACATCTTTTGTATTTACCTGCACCAGACCCCCTGCCCATTCACCTGAAAGCTCCGGTACGAAAGCTTTATTAATAACAATATTATCGATCATTCCGGCAGGAAAAATATCAAATGAAAAAGTCTTTCTATCGGGTTCGGTTGTTCCTAAAAGAATCCCGTTAAGCATGGTAGCGTTATATCGATCATTCAATCCCCGGACAATAATATACTTTCCTTCCTGTATGGATGTTCCGGGAACTCTTTTTAAGACTTCGCTTGTATTTTTATCGGGAGAACGTTTGATGCTTTCAGCCGAGACCACCTGTGCAACAGTATTGGTATTTTTCTGGTAGGCAATTAATGCGGCTGTCGTCTCTTCCCTCCTGGTAGTTCTTATTACAATTTCAGCTTCTGTTTTTGTCGCTGTTTCCATTACCACATCGAGGTTAATAAGAGCATTAGGCGACACTTGTACATTTGAAATTTCTTTCGTTTGATACCCTATAGATGAAACTTTTATTACCTGCGCTTTTGAAGCAGGTATTGCAATAACAAACCTGCCATCGAGGTCTGTCGCAATACCTTTGCTATTACCCGCAACAGTAACAGATGCTCCGGTAAGGGGTTTGCCGGTTTTTGAATCGGTTATTTTGCCCTCAACTTTGCCGGTTTGAGAGAAAACATTTATCGTAGAAAAAATAAAAAAAAGCAAGTATGTTAAATATCTCATGCAGTATTTTTTTTATGCTGCAAAGAGAAGAAATTCATGTTATGGGAGTGTTACCTGCATGTTATGGAACTGTTACCTCCGTGTTACTTAAATGTTACGTGAGCCAGAATTCTTAAAAGAATTGAAGTAATACCAGGTGAATAACGGCTTTAAAATCTGAATTGCATACGACAGGTAAACACGTCATCTTTTACATCTGAAGTAAAGCCCTGCAGTTGGGTTTTTTCATTCCACACTTTATCATACCATAATAACAGTTTCACATTTTCATTGATATAGCAGATATAGCCAAATCCTAAAGTTGAAAATTTTATATCTGACGAGGTAAGATTGCTTCCTGCGTTGCCGATATCTTTTTTTGAAACCAGGATATTAGGATCATACCAATCATACTTAATTACAAACTGGTTAACCGGGCTAATAAAATTTTGCAGAAAATAAAAATAAGCTCCATTAAATTTTCTTATGTAAAAACTGCCATTAGCATCGGGAAGAAACGCAGGCGTTTCTGTATTATTTGCAAAGCCTGTTTGCTTCCCGGTAATATATTCTGCACGAAATTCAGTAAAGCCTGCTTTGCATTCTATTTTCAGTTGGGCATCCGCCCCATAATATTTTCGTGGTGCTATTTTCCCAATATTCTTTTCTGAAGAATCAACATTGAAATTTCTACCTGAACTGCTGATTGAATAGATGTATTTCGTAGTTTGCAGTAATCCTCCATTTAAATAAGAGCCGGCAAATGATAACAATAATTTTTTTGAAACAGGATAAGGCTTAAGCCCCGCCCTTACTATAAAATCCTTATGACTATCGAAATCGGCGGAGGCTGCCAATCCTTGTCCATTAAAAAGCCCGGCATCTATTTTTAAATATCGAAGCGGATGATTTGATCTTCTTGGTTCAAAAGAAATCATCGCTCCAAGATCTCTTTCAGTCTTCATAAGTATCTGGCTCATTCGCCCCCGTTCCGGGCTTTCCCTGTCGGAAGACGAAAGGTTTAACTCATAACTGAAAGGACGTGCAAACATGCCCGCTACAAATGAAAAAAGCTGGTATTTATTTTCAAGAAGTCTTCCCCAGAAATCTCTTATGAAAACACCCCGTTCTGTTCCATCGAACTGGAAAACAAACTGAACAGACGCTTTGTTGTCTTTGTTGATTCTGATATAATCGAATCTTATTCTGCCACGCCTTAGCATAAACCTGTTATTCACATTTTGCGCAAAGTCGCCTCCAATATAGCTTTTGGCACCTTTTTCCTGCGCAACCTGGAACTGCGGCTGCATATAGCCGCCTATACGTATATGATCAAATCTTTGTGATACGGACAAGACTGTTCTGCCAACATCTTTTGTTGTATCAATCATATCCATGAGGAACTGTGCATGAGAATTAAAAGCGAGAAACATTAGTGCCAAAAGAAGAAACATTCGCATATAAATCAAGGTTTTAAAATCAAATATAAATTAATATAATCCCTGTGTTAAGAAATCATTAACAAACACAAAAAGGGGGTTATAAAAACTGATAGTGGTACTTTTGCCCAAATCAATTTTTAATGGCTTTAAACTCAATTCTAAAATTCTTTTTACCAAAGGATAAGGTCTTTTTTCAGCTCTTCGAAAATGTTGCAGATACTGTGAGCATTATGGCCGCCAAGCTTAAAGAAGTTATACATGAAAAAGACTTTGACAAAAGAACAGAACTCATTAAAGAAATAGAAGATCTTGAACATGTAAATGATGATTATACACACAGGATATTTACAGAATTGGGACGAAACTTTATAACCCCATTTGACCGGGAAGACATTCATTACCTTGCCACAGCTCTTGATGATATTTGCGATTATATATATGCTGCGGCAAAAAAAATAAATTTTTATAAAGTAAATCCTGATGATATAGGCTTTCATAAAATGGCCGAGCTGATATCCAATAGTTGCGGGGAAGTTCGTAAAGCCGTTGGCGAATTGAGAGACATGAAAAATCTGAGGCGCATTACTGATGCAATGGTAATAATCAATAGTATAGAAAACCAGGCCGATGATGTTTTTGATACAAGCATTGAAAGGCTTTTTGAAAATGAGCCGGATGCAAAGGAAGTCATTAAGAAAAGAGAGATTTACCAGGTAATGGAAATCGTAACTGACAAGTGTGAAGACGCTGCGAATGTGATTGAGTCAATTATTATCAAATATGCGTAATTAAAGCTTCCCTTTTAAAAGATTTGTATGCTCGTTTTTCTTGTTATTATTATTCTTCTTGCGATTATTTTTGATTATATAAATGGGTTTCACGATGCTGCTAATTCGATAGCCACAATTGTTTCCACCAAAGTATTAACTCCTTTCCAGGCTGTTCTTTGGGCTGCTGCTTTTAATTTTATTGCATATTTTGTTTTTAGAGAACATAAGGTTGCCGGCACTATTGCTAATATTATGTCGGAAAATATTATCAACTTTAAAGTAATTGTCGCGGCCACCATTGCAGCTATAAGCTGGAACCTGCTGACATGGTACTATGGTATTCCATCAAGTTCATCTCACACACTAATAGGAGGCCTTGCCGGGGCGGCTATTGCAGCCGGAGGCTTCGCAGGTGTAAATACCCATCCTGTTTTTATTGCATTGATCTTTATGGTGTTCGCTCCCATAATAGGATTAATTTTCGCTTTTATTATCACGGTAATAACCGTAAATCTTGCAAAAAAATCAAGGCCCGCTAAAGCAGATAAATGGTTCAAGCGGCTTCAGTTATTATCTTCTGCTGCATTGAGTCTTGCACATGGAGGAGGCGATTCGCAAAAAACAATGGGATTGATTCTTACTGCCATATGGTTCTACAATAAAACCGTACATGGTACTCAGATTTCAATTCATGATATGGCAATGCCGGGATGGCTGCCGCTTGTCTGTTATTCTGCAATTGCCCTCGGTACAATGTCTGGTGGATGGCGCATAGTAAAAACTATGGGGACCCGGATTACAAAAGTGAATCCATTGGAAGGTGTATGTGCCGAAACTGCAGGTGCTTTCACGATTTTACTTACGATAGGTTTTGGTATCCCGGTAAGCACCACCCATACACTTACCGGCGCCATTGTAGGTGTGGGAGCAACAAAACGTCTGTCTGCAGTACGGTGGGGAGTTACGTTCAATCTCCTTTGGGCATGGGTTTTAACCATACCGGTGAGCGCATTAGTGGCGGCAGCGATTTATTATATAGTTCATCTCCTTACTTGATTTAAGTTTCTCCAAACCCATTGATTGTTTTTTTCTTAATTTGTAACATGAAGAAAATTTTAGTAACAGGTGGATGTGGCTACATCGGCGCTCATACCATACTTGATTTAATAGAAAACGGCTTCACTCCTGTATGTGTCGACAATAATTCCAGGTCATCCACGATCCTGCTTCAGAGAATAAAAAATTTAACTAACGTGACTGTGAAAAATTACAAGGTTGACTTGTGCAATTTCGACGACACGTTTGCAATTTTCCAGGAGAATCACGATATCGAAGGTATTATACACTTTGCGGCATTTAAGGCGGTAGGTGAATCCGTAGAAAAGCCTTTAATGTATTATGAAAATAATTTATTATCACTGATTAATATTTTAAAATGCGTGCAGGAATTTAACGTTCCGCATTTTATTTTTTCTTCTTCATGTACCGTTTACGGAAGCCCTGATGAAGTTCCTGTTACTGAAAAATCACCGACAAAACCTGCAGAATCTCCTTATGGAGCTACAAAGCAAATGGGTGAGGAAATCGTGAAAGATGCTACCAGGACCGGTGACACACAAAGTATTTTATTAAGATATTTTAATCCGGTAGGCGCCCATCCCTCCGCAGTTATAGGAGAATTACCACTGGGTAAACCTGAAAATCTTGTTCCTGCAATTACACAAACTGCCATTGGAAAAATAAAAAAACTTACAGTGTATGGAAATGATTATCCTACAAGGGATGGCTCCTGCGTGCGTGACTATGTGCATGTTTGTGACATAGCACATGCGCATATTCTTGCGTTGCAATACCTGATAGGCAAAAAGAACAAAGCAGCCTGCGAAATTTTTAATCTTGGCACAGGAGATGGCGTTACAGTTTTAGAAGTTATTCACTCCTTTGAAAAAGTAAGTGGCATTAAACTTAATTATTCTATCGGCCCCAGGAGACCTGGTGATGTAGTTGAAGTATATGCTAATAATTCTTTAGCTAAAAATGTTCTCGGTTGGCAGCCAAAATATGCGCTTGATGAAATGATGTCTTCGGCCTGGAAATGGGAATTAAGATTAAAAGATGATTCATCTCTTCATAGCAATCTTAATTTCCAAATGAATTAATTTTTGATGTTCTGATAATTCTTTTCTAAAACTCATTTGTCTCTCATTATTATTTTTGTCCTTAAGCGGTTATTCTTAATTTGCACAGGTTGTTTTTCTTTCCATAAAAATTTAAATACTGATATGATTAAAGATATTGTTGCCAAAAATGAAAAAGAAACAAGGGCCGGATTTGGTGAAGGAATTTACGAGCTTGGAAAGAAAAATGAAAATGTGGTAGTACTAACGGCAGATCTTGCCGGTTCTTTAAAGCTCCATCCCTTTATAAAAGATTTTCCTGGAAGATATTTTCAGTGTGGCATTGCAGAAGCGAATATGATGGGTATTGCCGCCGGCTTAACGATTGGGGGGAAAATTCCCTATACAACAACTTTTGCCAATTTCTCTACCGGAAGAGTATATGATCAGATAAGACAATCTATTGCTTACTCCAATAAAAATGTAAAAATCTGCGCCTCGCATGCTGGTCTTACTTTGGGAGAAGACGGCGCTACCCACCAGATATTAGAAGATATAGGTCTTATGAGAATGTTGCCCGGAATGTCGGTTGTGGTACCCTGCGATTTTAACCAGACCAAAGCAGCAACCCTGGCCATTGCGAATTACGAAGGTCCTGTATATTTAAGATTCGGGAGACCGAAGTGGCCCAATTTTACAGAAGAGAACCAACATTTTGAAATTGGTAAAGCCCAGGTTCTTGCAGAAGGAAATGATGTCACCATTTTCGCCTGTGGCCATCTTGTATGGAAAGCAATTGAAGCCGCAAAAATTCTTGAAGAAAAAGGAATAAGTGTTGAGCTTATAAATCTACATACTATTAAGCCAATCGATGAAGAAGCGATCATAAAATCAATTCAAAAAACAAAGTGCGTCGTTACCGCTGAAGAGCATAACATTTTAGGAGGAATGGGCGATGCTGTTGCTCATGTTGCCGTGAAAAATTTTCCTGTGCCTGTTGAATATATTGGTACCAAAGATACTTTTGGAGAAAGTGGAAAACCGGCAGATCTTTTGAAAAAATATGGCCTGGATACCCCGGACATAGTTAAGGCGGCAGAGATAGCTATGACAAAAAGAAATAACTGATTCAAAGGTTTTGTTATGGAATGATTGTTGGAGTTTTGGTTTATTATGAGAAAATTAATCATCTATATAATTTTCATTCTTCTCACCTGTTTTATTTCCTGCAAAAAAGAAAGCACTGATAATTGTATTAAAGGCCCCGTGAATCAAAATTGCGTTTGTCCACTGGTAACTATTTATGTGTGCGGATGTAATAACCAAACTTATGAAAATAGTTGTGAGGCAGAGTGTGATGGAATTACCGATTATACGATGGGAAAATGTCCGTAATATTTTAAAGACATCTGTTTACATCAACCGTATTGCCCGTTAACTCATAATTAATTTCATTAACTCACTTCTCTTAATTCATTCCAACGGGAAGTATATCTTGGAGAACGAAATTCCCTTCGCATTTTCCAATCGGTATTAGTACCTAAAGAGGCAAATTTCACGATATCATCACGCATACTGAAGTTCAGGTTGTCGAGAGTATTCATCAAAAACCGTTTATTATTTTCCCGTTCGGGCACAAATAAATTACTTTGAATAGCTTTATCCGGTACTATTTCGCTGAGTATTACACCGGCCTTCTTATATTCTTTTCCGTATTTGAAAATTTGTTCAGCCAGCTCCATTGCATAACCAATTAATTCATTAGTAACCGCTGTAGGCACAGGTAAAGAAGCATTAGCGCTTATAGTTGTGCCACGATTAAAATTTACCGAATGGTCTTCATCCTTTGCCACAATAAAAATACCTATAGCAGAGGCGGCACATTTTTGCCTTCGTAATTTTTCGGCTGCTCTTGAAGTATAAGTTGCCAATGCCTCCTTAATATCATCAAGCATCATAACATTTTTTCCGAACATCCGCGTTGTTGCAATTATTTTTTTTGACGTGAGTTCGGGCTCCATATCCAGGCATGCTATTCCTTTCAATTCTTTTATCAGCCTCACACCGACAACCCCACCCAGGTATTTATTTGCCCATGTTTCAGGCATATTACTTAGTTCCCATGCACTGGTTATTCCCCGGCTGATAAGCTTATCAGCGTACGCTCTTCCTACTCCCCATATACCCGATACAGGCGTTGATCTCAATACCCGCATTATCTCATTGTCATCTATAAGAGTGTAAACACATTTCGTTGTTGCCTTATTTTTTTTCGCAAGATGATTGGCAATTTTAGCAAGTGTTTTCGTAGGTGCTATTCCCACTGAAACGGAAACTCCTGTCCATTGCTCCACAATCTTTCTTATATGCAATGCATATCCATCCAGGAGAGCAGTATCATTTGTGCTTACATCCAAAAATGCTTCGTCTACTGAATATACTTCTACATTTTCGTTGCCCGCTAATATCCTTAAGGTGTCCATCACCCTTTGGCTCATATCACCATACAAATTATAGTTAGATGAAAAAGTAGCCACTCCGTGTTTTTCAATCAAATGTTTGGCCTTAAAATAAGGGCCTGCCATTTCTACTCCAAGCATCTTCGCTTCATCGCTTCGTGAAATAATGCAACCATCATTGTTACTCAATACCACCACAGGTTTATTTTGAAGATCGGGACGGAAAACCCTTTCGCAGGAGCAATAAAAGCTATTACAATCAACAATTGCATATCCAAGGAACTTATCGCCAGCGGAAGGTTTAGTTATTTTTTCTTCTAATTGACAAGCTGAATTCATATCAAATCATTTACTCATGGGAAGCCGTCTGTTACGGCGTATGAATAACGTAGGTAACCACTCCCCAAATTGCAAACCCTTCACAACTACTATCAATATGTATCGGGGATAACTTTGAATCTGCCAGTAATTTGATGCAATCTTTTGTTTTTTCAAAACGCCTTATTAACATGTCGCCATTTAAAACTGCTATAATCACTTTCCCATCTGAGGCTTTTATTGAGCGGTCCACAATAGCAATGTCACCCCTATAAATTCCTGCTTCCTTCATTGCATCACTGCTCACCCGCATAAAAAAAGTTGCCGGCTTATTCCTTATTAACTCCTCATTGAGATCAATGCCTCTTTCCATATAATCATCAGCGGCGGCTCCAAAGCCTGTGGCGTTAGCTGTTCGCACATCAGCCTGCGTGAATGATTTGCTGCCGGAATATTTTGCCCTGTAAATATTATCAGAATTCATAAAAATATTTTTGTTAGTTTACTAATTTATTTAGTAAATTTATACTAAAATTGTTACTATAAAAATTTAATTAAATGAAAACCACAAAATTTTTTCAATCCGCAGGCAACGGATACTTTGAATATATGCTTGTAGTAAAGCCTGGTGGAGAACTTGATGAAAAATTAATGACAGAAAAGAAAATTTTTTATGACGATTTTAAGGAAAAAAATGCCGTTGCCACACGACCTTATATTACTGTTGCCAGTTTTCCCGCAAAGGAAGGAATGGAAAATACAATCATTCGCTGGATGCAAAGAATTTGCAGTAAGCAGCATAGCTTTTCTGTTACGTTAAATAATTATAGTGGCTTTCCACCAGATACCATTTACCTACGGATTCAGAATGAAGAACCTTTCCGGCAATTGGCAAAAGAATTGAGTGTTGTAAATGCCTATATAAGCTCCGGTTCATGTACGCCGATGCTTCTAACTCCAAGGCCTCACGTAAGTATTTCAGGAAAGCTTAGGGAAGAAGTTTTCTTTAAAGCATTAACACAATATGCACATAAATCATTTCATGAATCATTTCTGGTAAACGAATTGCTGTTGCTAAAAAGAAAGGACGAATATGATACCTGCAAACCCGTTATTGTGTTTGCACTGAAGCCGGCGGAAAATGAACCCGGGATCTATCGGGTTGCCAACTAATATTTTAAAAATTTTGAAATATGGACACAAAATCTCTAATACAAATACCCGGATATAAATACAACGAATACCTGTTGATATTAAATCCGCCTGAAGTGTTGCGCAACAAAATTATGGATGTAAAAAAAGATTTTTATGAAAAATACAAAGCGGAAAATGCTTTGTGGGGAAAGGCGCATATCACTCTTGTAAACTTTATCCAGTTTGAAATGATGGAAGAAAGGCTGCTAAATCATTTAAAAACTATCGGTATGGGCTATACGCCATTTAAAGTGGAGCTGAAAGATTTCGGAAGCTTCCCAAGCCATACCATCTTTATAAACATTGAAAGCAAACTGCAGGTAAAAAATCTTGCCAAGGCACTAAGGCCGGCGCAAAAACTAATGACCTTGAATAAAGACAATAAACCTCATTTTATAGATGACCCTCATGTAAATATTGCAAGCAAGCTGGCACCATGGCAATATGAGCAGGGCTGGCCGGATTACAGCCACCGGCACTTCACGGGAAGATTTATTGCCGATAGTATGTTATTGTTAAAGCGAAGAGTTGGCAATAAGGCTTACCAGATTGTACAGCGCTTCGAGTTTATGAATTTGCCGGTTACTACAAAGCAGGGCGAATTATTTATGTAAGCATCCCGGGTATTATGAAATTCATGAAAGGTGTAAACGTATGCCCCGGGGAATTCTATTCGAAAATGTAAGCCTGAATTTCAAAATCAACATTCAAAAAATATATCATGTCAACCCAATTAAAACAAGATCACTTTAAAGTTGCTGTGCAGGAAAAAGAAGAAGGCGATCAATATTTACCCGGTCGCGGTGCCCAATTCAATACAAAAAATAAATTTCTTAAAAATCAGCAAACGCAGGAGCATATTGAAGCCATTGACGACTGGGAAATATCAAATTCTGCAACTCAATACATAGAGCAGCAGGTAAAAAGTATTGTGAACAAAGTAGAAAGTCCTGACCTGAGTATGATGTACAGCATGAACCCATATGCTGGTTGCGAGCATGGATGTATATATTGCTATGCCCGCAATGTTCACGAATACTGGGGCTACAGCGCAGGCCTTGATTTTGAAAGAAAGATAATCGTAAAAATAAATGCGCCTGAAATGCTGCGTAAATTTTTGATGAATAAAAAATATGATCCCACGCCAATCATGTTAAGTGGCAATACGGATTGCTATCAACCTGCAGAACAAAAGTATGGATTAACAAGAGGCTTGCTGGAAGTGTGCAATGAATTTAACCAGCCTGTGGGCATTCTCACAAAAAATTCATGGATCATAAAAGACAAAGATGTGCTCCGGGACATGGCTAAGAAAAATTTGGTAACGGCAATGGTTTCCATTACATCATTTAATGAAGACCTGCGAAGAATAATGGAACCCAGGACCACCACTGCCAAACAAAGATTAAAGGTAATTGAAGAATTAAGTAATGCAGGCATTCGCATGGGTATTATGATGGGGCCAATGATACCCGGCCTCAATGAACATGAAATGCAACGGATAATGAAAGCGGCGAAAGAGGCAGGAGCAAAATTTACAGCTTATACTTTCATCCGTTTAAATGGTGCTATACAATTTTTATTTCGTGACTGGCTCTATAAAAATTTCCCTGATCGTGCAGACAAAGTCTGGCATCTAATAAGCAGCAGCCATGATGGCAAAGTGAATGACAGCCGCTGGGGCGTTCGCATGCGTGGCGAAGGCGGCATTGCAGAAATGGTAAGAATGCAATATGTAAAATATGGAAAGCTATACGGGATGAACAATGACAGGTGGGAATTGGATTCAAGTATTTTCAGAAGGCCGGGGGAACAAGGGAGGTTGTTTTGAGGATAGATTTCTATCTTAGAGCAGTAAAAAAAATTGATGAATGTCATACAAAGATTTGCATGAAGAACCTTTTGATGAAGGGACAATTGCTAAGCTAGAAATATTTGAAGATTATGCTCAGGCTTGGATTCCAACATTTGTAATGCAAGAAACTCCTATAGCAGGCATTTTTGATTTCTTTGCAGGAACTGGATATGACAAAACTGGTGTTGCTGGAAGTCCAATTCGAATTCTTGAAAAGATAAAGGAACAAATTGGTTACATTTTTCAGAAAAAAGTAAAGATCGTTGTTCATCTAAATGAATTTGAGCCAAATAAGAAATCACAAAAGAAATTTGAACTTCTAAAAAAGGCGTGTTTAGAATATCTTGAAAAAAATAAGGACGTTAAAAGGGCAATTGAAATTAAATATCACAATAACGATGTGGAATTACTTTTTCCAGAACTAATTACGGAAATAAAGAAATTTCCTTCATTAGTTTATCTTGATCAAAACGGGATCAAATTTCTTTCTGATAAATATTTATTGGAGCTTGAAAAGACAAATCAAACTGATTTTTTATATTTTGTTTCTTCTTCTTATTTTAAATGGCTTGGCAATACCGAGGAATTTAAAAAGCATGTCGATTTAAATATTGATGAATTAAAAAATAATCCTTATAAGTTTATTCATAGAAATATAATTGTACAATTGAGAAAAAGGTTACCAAAGAATTCAAATTTGAAATTGTATCCATATTCTTTAAAAAAGGGTGCAAATATTTTTGGGATTATATTTGGTGCCAAACATCCTTTAGCTGTTGATAAATTTCTGAACATCGCATGGAATCGTAGTCCTATAAATGGCGATGCAAACTTTGATATAGATGATGATTCGAAAAAAAATCAATTAGATTTATTCAACGACAAAAAATTAACGAAACTCGAAAAATTTAAAGAGAATCTTCGTGCAAAGATTTTATCCAAAGAAATTAAAAGCAATTTTGATGCTTTAATTTTTGCACATGCTGAAGGGCATATCGGCAAACATGCTTCTGATTGTTTAAAGGAAATGAAACGAAACAGAGAAGTTAATTATGAGGGAATATCTCCTTTGATTACATATGAAAATGTTTACAAGAATAAAAGAAAATTAGATTTTAAAACAAGTTAATAATGGCACAGTCAAGCATCGAATGGACGGAAATGACGTGGAACCCGACAACGGGTTGCAATAAGATTTCAGCAGGTTGTAAGTTTTGTTATGCAGAAATTATGGCCAAAAGGTTGCAAGCTATGGGTATTGAAAAATATATAGATGGATTTAAATTACGTTTACATGAAGATTCTTTGCTAACGCCTTATAGCTGGAAATCTCCTAAAATTGTTTTCGTGAATTCTATGAGTGATCTGTTTCATAAAAATGTTCCCATAGCATTTATTAAAAAAGTCTTCCAGGTCATGAAAGAAAATCCGCAACATGTTTTTCAGATTCTTACCAAAAGGGCTGATATCTTATTATACTACGATAAAGAGGATTGGCTGGAATGGACACATAATATTTGGATGGGTGTTTCTGTAGAAGACGAGAAAAGAATGAACCGCATTGACCTATTGCGTCAAACAAAGGCCAGAACAAAATTTTTAAGCTGCGAGCCGTTGATAAGCGGATTACCAAATATAAAATTGGAAGGGATAGATTGGGTAATTGTAGGTGGTGAGAGCGGAAGAACACCTAGACCAATAGAAAAAAAATGGGTAATAGACATTAAAACACAATGCAAAAAATCTAAGGTTGCTTTTTTCTTTAAACAATGGGGTGGTACTAACAAAAAGAAAAGCGGTCGTTTGCTTGACGGAAAAATTTACAGCGAAATGCCCTCGGCTCAATGGACTCAACTCTTACACGTTTAAGAAATCTTCTATCATCTCTTAACGGTGATGCTTTCACTCAGTTCATTTATGAAATGTGGAAGATTGATAATGTCGATTCAGAAACACAGTTGATTCAATTATTTAAAAAGTCTGATTTGGGTAAAGGTGTTTTAGAACAAAAACAAATTCATTGGGATAATCCAAAAGGGTCAAAATCATATCAAACAGCTTCTTTAATCATTCCTTTTTTTCAACCTGTTGATTTATTGTTGGCTGAAAAAAGTTTTAAGCTCTCCTTTGAAAAAGAAAATGCAATTATTAAAAAGTTTGATCGGCAAATACAAAAAAGGATCAAAGAATGGTATTGGCCAAATGACGGACAATTTAATGCGCCATCAATAATGTTTGTCTCGAACATCGAAGGCTTACAGAAGGAAGTTTATTTCAATAATATTCTTCCTAAGTTAGCGGAGTTACTAAAGCCATACGAATATTTTTTTAATATAGGGATTGGAACTTATGACAGTTTCATTGACCGTGTTCCAGAAAAAACAGAAATCATACTAAGAAGCTTGCTTACAACTTATCCTAAAGAAACATCTTTTGTTTTCAAAAATGGCACAATCTGTATTGAACAACATTTAGTAGAAAATTATTTGCGGTCAGGTGTATTACCACAAAGTTTAGCACCATGTGACACAATAATTTCTGCGCCGCCAATAATAAACATTGAAGTGTTTCAAGAGTTTGAAAATATTCTAAATAGAAAATTCAAAGAGGATGAACTTGAAAAGTTTCTTTGTAAATATTATCAGCAGATATTTGGAAGCAAATACGATAAAATTGAAACTCAACTTTGGCTAAGATTTCCTGAATTGGATATTAATCGCAAAGACAGAAGATTAGATATACTTTTAAGAAATGCTGTGGAAAGAGATTGGGAATTAATAGAATTGAAAGCAAATGGCAAGATAATCGCTAAGTACCGAGACATTCCAACCTTATCTGCAAGGATGACCGGAGCAATTAGTCAATTAAGAAATTACGAAAGAATATTACAACAAGACAATGTCAAGAAAAAGATGCAACAACAAGGAATTGAATATTATGAACCACAGTTAAGACTTGTAGTCGGAGGTACTACTGAAATTCCAATTAGACAATGGCGTAGAATTAAAATGGAAAATGAGAAAGGCCTGAAAATATCAACTTGTGAGGACCTTATAGAAGAAATGAAATACAGATATTTTGATTTTGTAGCGTTAGTTAGAAGTATTGAGCCTAAATAAGATTTGGGAGCAAATCATTTCAAAGTCAAAAGTTATATTCTTTTTCAAAACAATGGGGCATCCCTGTTTATTAAATTATATATCATCAGGAATATTTTAACCTTTATAATTTAGTAATCAATGTCAACGGCAACCTTCGTTTTCATCAACTGAAAATTTTATAAGCAACCCGTAATATTTTTTTGACAGAAGGGGTAAGCGCTTTTGACTTATACTCTGCTATAACTTTTTGATTGATGCGTGAAGCAACGGGATACGGATAGATTTTATTAAATATGGCATTTACACTTAAACCGCTGGTATTTGCCAAAATCAATTCCTGGATTAATTCACCTGCATTGGGCGCAACCATAGTCCCGCCCAAAATCTTTTGCTTTTTAAAAAAACTTTTCCGGCTAATAAACAAAATCATTTTTGCATACTGGTAACTGTCTACGATCGCACGATCATCTTCTTCAAAATCCTGTTCCAGCTTTTCATAACTTATTTTTCTTTTTAAAAGTCGCTTTTCACTCAAGCCGAATGTGGCAATTTGCGGATCGGTAAATGTAACCCACGACATATGATCATTATTCAACCTCTTATTAAATGGTGAAAAAAAATTATTTAAAAGAATTCTTGCATGAAATTCTGCGGCATGTGAAAATTTTAAATCGCCGGCAACATCACCACATACGAAAACATTTTTATTGGTAGTTTGTAAAAATTTGTTGATAACAATTTTATGTTTTTTTATGTGAATACCGGCTTTTTGCAGGTGCAGGTTATCTAAATTTAATTCTCTTCCTATTGCTACAAATACTGCATCAAAATGTATATTTTTTTTGTGCCCATCTCTTAATGTGAGAATGGCCTCATCGGCTTTCGTAAATTTTTCTATTTCAGATTGCAGGTAAAATTCTATCCCTTCGCCTTTTAACCTGTTTAGTAAAATATTCGCAACCGATTTGTCATCATGTTCTAAAATCATCTCACGGATATGCACCACCGTTACCTTACTGCCAAGCCTGCTCATAGCCTGTGCCATTTCAATACCAACAGGTCCACCACCAATTACCAAAAGATTTTCCGGCAAATTATTAATATGAAAGAGGCTCTCATTATCAAGATACTTTACTTTATCTGCGCCCGAAATTCTTAGCTTTTTTGGACCAGAACCCGTAGCGATCACAATTTTTTTTGCTGAATATTTTTCTCCACTTACTTCAATTTCATTTTTGCCTGTAAAGGCTGCTTCGCCTAAGGCAACCTGTATTCCCTGCTGCTTTAACCAGTCGGCATTTTCATGAGCTCTTATAACTTCCTGCCTTTGGTAAATATAATCGATGACCTTTTTAATATCTGCTTCGCCTGTTACTTCAATACCAAAGTTTTGGGCTTTCCTGGCATGATGAACGAGCCTGGCTACATGAATAAGCGCTTTGCTTGGCACGCATCCGTCATTCAGGCAATCGCCTCCGATATCCCTATCTGTTTTTGAAACCATTAAAACATTAAAACCTGCCTGGTTCATAAATAAGCCAATGCTTAACCCGCCTGAACCACACCCGATTATTATGATATCGAAACTGGCTTTGTGCATAATGTTGCCGAAAAACTTTAATAATTGACGCTCAAGATACGTTTTGGTAATAACAAAGATGGCGTGTTTAGTAAAATGAGGGGACGACCGTTGATGAGTAAAATATTCTATTTTTACCACCCTTAAAAAAACACATGCAGCTTGTATCAGAGAATATCAAGGCCTTCTTTACCGGCTTCACTTCAAATGAAATAACCAGTTTTGAAAAACTTCCGAAATCCGGCGGCGACAGAATTTATTTCAGGATAGCTACGGCAGATAAATCTTATATAGCCACTTATAATGAAAACATAAAAGAAAATATTGCTTTCTTACATTTTACCGATCACTTAAAAAAAATTAATTCGCCTCTTCCCGAAATTTATATTGTTAACCCGGATAGGCAAATGTACCTGCAGGAAGATTTTGGTGATGCCTCCTTATTAAATAAGCTTGAGCAACATGGTTTTAGCGACTACGTTTATGAGCTTTTTAAGAAGAGTCTTAAAGCCCTGGCGTGGTTGCAGATTGAAGGCGACAAAAACATGGATTATGAATTTT
Source organism: uncultured Chitinophagaceae bacterium (assembly GCA_963798665.1). Taxonomy (GTDB): domain Bacteria; phylum Bacteroidota; class Bacteroidia; order Chitinophagales; family Chitinophagaceae; genus Ginsengibacter. The sequence goes on from CAWCUN010000010.1 coordinate 160,909, forward strand.
GCATTACTTCAAAAGAATTCGGTAAACAAGCTATCATAAGTGACCTTCTTTATTTTAAATATTACTTTCTTGACCCGCTTAAAATTGCATATGATAAAGAAAAGTTGATTGATGATTTCGAAGCTTTGGGTAATTATCTTACCCATGTAAAGCATAAATATTTTATGTTCCGCGATTTTCAAAGCAGGAATATTTTCATTAAAAATGATGAAGTACATTTTATAGATTACCAGGGGGGAATGAAAGGAGCCTTGCAATACGATGTAGCTTCTTTACTATGGCAGGCAAAAGCGAGCCTTCCTGATGAATGGAAAAATTCGCTCCTGGACTATTATATGGATTGCGTAAGTGAAATTTTAAAAAAGCCTGTCGATCGCACCAGCTTTGTAAGCCAGTATAACGGTTATGTATTAATCAGGTTGTTGCAGGTTTTGGGTGCCTACGGCTTTCGTGGTTTGTTCGAAAGAAAGGCACATTTTTTAATCAGCATCCCATTGGCTCTTACCAATCTTAAATGGTTTTTAGAAAATAAAAAAACGGGGATTGCCCTGCCTGAATTCGAAAAAATTCTCAGGTTAATTGTACGCGATAATATCATAAACCGGTTTAAGCCGCTCCAGGCTGATACCTCTACGCCACTGGTGGTTACCATCAATAGTTTTTCATATATAAAATCAGGATATCCTAAAGATGAGAGCAGCCATGGAGGCGGATTTGTTTTTGACTGCAGGGGCCTTTTAAACCCGGGAAGGATCGAAGAATTTAAGCAGCAAAACGGAAGAGATAAACCTGTGATAGACTACCTTGAGCAACAAACCAAAATGCCGGATTTCCTAAACAGCGTTTACAACATCATTGATATTTCGGTTGAAGATTATATCACCCGGGGATTTTCATCATTAATGATAAGCTTTGGATGTACCGGCGGTCAGCACCGGAGTGTATATGCTGCCGATGCACTTGCCCGGCATATCCGGAATAAGTTCAATGTTAAAGTTGAATTACATCATATTCAGCAGAATATTCACGAGCAAAAAGGCTTTTAAAAAATTTTGTTATGAAGGCAATGATTTTGGCAGCGGGGCTGGGCACGCGCCTGAAACCTTTTACTGATAAGCATCCTAAAGCTTTGGCATTAGTCAACAATAAAACATTACTTCAAAGGAATATTGAATACCTGGCGAAATTTGGGATAAAAGACGTAATTGTAAACGTTCATCATTTTCCACAACAAATAAAAAAACTGGTTGAGAAAAATAAAGGCTTTGGGAGCAGGATTGCCATTTCGGATGAAAGTGATGCCGTTCTCGAAACCGGTGGTGGTCTTAAAAAGGCTGCGTGGTTTTTTAAAAAAGACAAACTGCCATTTGTGGTTATGAATGTAGATGTGCTTACTGATATGAACCTGGGAGAAATGATTGAGCAGCATAAAAATTTACAGCCACTTGCCACCCTCGCTGTTACAACAAGAAAAACTTCGCGGTATTTTTTATTTGATGAAATGCCAAATTTATGTGGTTGGAAAAATGAAAAAACCGGTGAGCAAAAAATAAGCAGGGAGGCGAGTCAATTTTTTGAAAAAGCTTTCAGCGGAATTCATGTGATTTCTCCTGAAATATTTTCCCTGATGAAAAATGAAGGAAAATTTTCAATGGTCGATGTTTACCTTGAACTCGCTACAGCACACATTATTACTGCATTTGATCACAGTAATACAAAATTTATTGATGTAGGTAAGCCGGAAAGCATTTTGAAAGCTGAAGAATTATTTCAATAATCTATAACCTGGCTAAACAGTGGTGAACCTACTTTTTAGTATCAAATAACTCTGACTTAGGAACAATTTTTACCTTGGTGGAAGTTTTTAAAGTTTTCGTAACTACATCATAAGGTCCCGTAACAACCTGGTCTCCCTCTTTCAACCCTTCTGTTACCTCTATATAGTTAATATCCTGGATGCTCGTTTTCACCTTCTGCTTTTTCACGGTTCCATCGGCGTTAACAATAAAGACAACTTCATCCAGGTCGCCGACGGCCTTTGTAGTATTATCGCCTGAAACTGCCACGTTATTATCATTGTTTTCGGCAGCCCTGTTACTACCGGTCGAATCATTGACTTCCCTGGTGGTGACTGCATTAATTGGTACTGCGAGAACATTTGTATGCGTCTTCGTTTGTATATCAGCACTGGCGCTCATTCCCGGCCTGAAAGGAAAATTTTTCTTTTTTGCAGGATCAATTAAATCTTTGTACGAATCAGGTGAAATGCGAATGTAAACTTTGTAATTAGTTACATCAGTGCTTACAGATGATGAAGTTGATGACGTTTGAGAAGCGGCTCCATTATTACTGCTTGCAATTTGTGTAACGATTCCGGTAAACTTGCGGTCATTATAAGCATCTACTTCAATTGTGGCGCTATCGCCTAAATGAACTTTTGGAATATCATTCTCGCCAACATCCACTCTTATTTCAATTTTACTCATATCTGCAATACGCATCATTTCTGTTCCTGCCATCATGCTGCTGCCTACTACTCTTTCTCCTTTTTTTACATTCAATAAATCAACCACTCCATCCATAGGAGAAACCAATGTGGCAAGACTTATATCTTTATTTGCTTTTGCCAAAGCAGCCTGTGCACTTTGAACACTTGCCTGGCTTGCGTTGATACCCTGTTTGGCAGCATTAAAATTTGCCACCGCAGATTTGTATGCAGCGTCTGCGGTATTAAATTCGTTGGCAGAAATCACCTTTTCATCGTACAGTTGCTTTTGCATATCATAGGTTTTCTTTGCCTGGTCAAGCTGAGCCTGGAGCGCACCGATCGATGCTTCTGAGTTGGCCAGTTGTGCCTGCTGCTGGTTCACTATTGCCGCCGCCTGGTCTCGTTGAGTTGCATAAATATCTCCATAAATACGTGCAAGCACCTGTCCTTTCTTAACGCTGTCTCCTTCTTCAACGTTCAGCGCTACAATTTCTCCCGAAATATCCGGGCTCATTTTCACTTCCACTTCCGGATATATTTTACCGCTTGCATTTACTGTTTCAACAATGGTTCGCCGGGTAACTTTCTCAGCTGTAACTCTTATTCCTTCATCTTTACCAAGAACCCCTGCCTTTTTAAGTATTACTAAAAGAACTATTAATCCTATCAGTAAAAAAATTATCCACTTTAAAGTTTTGTTCATAATATTTTTTCTAATTGTTTTTTTCTTCCAGTAAAAATAATTACAGATGCCATTTAATTACTGCAATTTTAATCCCTGCCCTTTATAAAATTCAAGCACCTTCATTTTGAAAACATAGTCAAACTGGTTTGATACATATTGAAGCTTTGCCCTGAATAAATTGTTTTGATCTGTTATGAGTTCGAGTGTACTCAACATCCCAATATTATATCTTTTTGATGCGAAGTCGTAACTTTTTTGTGCGGCATCAACTTGTTTTTGCGAAGACGTAAATTTTTCCATGGCAACAATAGCAGCATTATATGCCTGGTAAATATCCTGTTTTAAAGTTTGATTGTCGAGTGCTTTTTGATACTCAAGCGTCTTAATATTCAACTTAGACTTCTCATAATTTGCCTTTGCCTGCCAACCATTGAAGATAGGAACTGAAATACTTATTCCAAAAGCCTGCCCGAAATTATTGCTGAACTGTGTTCCCAATGGATCAGAAGTTATATAACCATTTTTACCCCCATTGGTAAATAGTGGTCTTTGCACATCGATAAAACCACCCATACCATCGCTTACTACAAGACCGCTTGGTGCTAAACCATTAGGGATTTGCTCATAGGTGGGTGTGCGGAAATATCCATAATTAGTGCTAAGGCCTCCATATGCTGAAATACTCGGGTACAAAGAGCCCTTTGCGGCTAAGGAACTTTTTTGAGCTGATTTCAAATTATAATCATTCACTCTTTGTTGAGGAAGATTAGCTAACGCTAACGCATACACATTTTCCGGCTGAAGATCTGCAATGGGCTCCAGCGGAATCTGATCTGCCGGTGGTTCTTCGATTTCAAAGGATTGCCCGGCATCAATATTCATATAACCTTTCAAAACATACAATGCCTGTGTAACGTTGCCTGTTGCTGAAATTAAACTAGCGCTGTCATTGGCAAGCTGTGCCTCAAGTTCTACGGCATTCAATTCTGGTAAGGCACCCGCATTTACCTGCTTATTTACTATATCTAATTGTGAAGTAGATTGTTTTACCTGTACATCTGCAATTTTTTCCTGCTCTTTTGCCAACAGTACCTGCAGATAGGAATTAGCAACGGTTAAGGCTATATCATCTTTTAATTTTTCAGTTGCTGCTTTAGCTGCTTCGAATGACCACTCATTTGCAAGTATTGTATTTTTTTTAGAAAACCAGTTAAAAATTTCAACGCTGGATTGCAAATTCATTCCGATCTGGAAAAAATTCTGGCTTTCTAATATACCTGTGGAAGGATTTTGAGATTTACCAAATCTGTAACCTTCATTATTGCTAAAATTAAGAGTTGGTATTTGAGAGAGCTTACTTTGCTTATAAGTAATTGAAGCAAGTTCCGCCTGAATTTCATTTTGTTTTATAGATATATTACTGTCTAATGCATATTGCACGCATCTTTGAAGGCTCCATTTTTCCTGTGCAGTGGTTAACATCGCCAGGAAACAAAAGGGAATTAAAAGTTTTAGCTTATTACACATTTGACAAAAATAATGATTTGAAAGATTTAGTAGTGCCTGAAGGATAAATGGCGCCGATACTTTAATAAACGGCAGACGATATTATGCTACATTTTATTCATCATCTCAAATCCTTTTTCTAAATCTTTAATTAAATAATCTGCGTCTTCGAGGCCAACATACATTCTTATCATCCGGTGCTCCGGGTTATTTGAATTAAATTCAGATTGCTGAACGGCGGCACAACCGGGAATAATCAATGATTCATGCCCTCCCCAGCTTACCGCTATCAATATGTGCTGAAGGCTTTCACAAAAATTTTCAATTTCCGATAAAGTTTCTGCTTTAATGATAAATGAAAACAATCCGCAGGCACCTTTCATTTGCTGCCTCGCCAAACCATATTGAGGAAAATCCTTATCAAACGGGAAAATTACTTTTTCAATTTTCTCATGATTTTTTAAAAAGCCCACTACAGCTAATGTTGTTTTTGAAATTCTTTCCAGGCGTATTGGTAAAGTACGAAGACCTCTTATAAGAAGCCAGGCATTAAAGGGCGGAATGCCGCTACCAATATTCATGTATTCACTATCAAAAATTTTTCTGATCATTTCCTTACTTCCCGTTAGTACACCCGCAACCACATCACTATGGCCGGCAATATATTTTGTTGCACTTTGCAACACAAGATCAATTCCACAATCAACCGGCTTTTGATATAATGGCGTGCAGTAGCTGTTATCGCATATAGTCAAAATATTTTTTGAAGCAGCAAGCCTTGCAATTGCACGCAAGTCCTGTAAGGCAAAGTCCCAGCTGTTAGGAGTTTCCAGATAGATTATTGTTGTATTCTGTTGAATAGCATTCTTAAAATTATCGGTATTTCTTCCATCAACATAAGTTGTGCTCACATTGAATCGCGGCAGAATTTCATTAAACATTTTTTGCGCCCATGTATAGGGCTTTTCCACAGATACAATATGGTCGCCGCTCTTAACATTGGCCAGTACTGATGCAAAAATTGCCGCAGCTCCACTATTAAATACAAGACAATCACCTGCATTGTCGAGAGCCGCCAGCTTTTCTGATAAAATTTTTACTGTAGGATTTATTCCTCTCGTATAAAGGAAAGTTGAATACTCATCTTCAAACGCCTTTCTCAACCCATCTACTTTTTTGAAAGCAAAATTGCTTGTCTGAATAATGGGCGGAGCTACGGCGTTAAAATAATCTTCACGGTTTTCCCCCAATTCATTCAATATATATGAGAGCTCCATAATTATTCTTTAATATTATTTGTTGTGAACCGTTTTGCAATAAAATATATCAAAATGAAGCAAGCCAAAACAAGTAAGCCTGTCAGGGCAGCATAATTATTATTTTTATAATCAGCAGCAATACTTAACCCGACAAATGTATAAGAAGCTATAAAAATAATTGGCAGCAGGGGATATAACTTCATCATAAAAATTCCACTACCGTTAAGATGAGAAGTCTTCTTGCGGATAAAGAAAATACTGCCCGCCGAAAAGACCATTCCAAAACAGTCAAGGAAAATAGTAAAGCTCAGGATCGTGTCAAATTGTTTTGCCCAAAAAACTATTAATATGCACATCCCTGCAAAAACACTCAGTGAAGTTGTCAACGCTTCTGTTTTTGGATTTCTTTTTTGAAAAGCAGGGGGTAGAATTTTATCATCACTCATTGCGGCCATAACCCTGGGATTACTCAATAGCAAAACATTCACATAGCCTAAGACACTCAAAAAAAGTAATACAGATAAAATACGCTCGGCGTTTACCCCAAATACTTTTGAAGCCATAATTGCAGCAATATTTTTGCTGTTCTTCAGCTCCTCAAAGCCGATAACTTTTACGTAAGCATAGTTGATAAGCAGGTATAAAACTATTATGACAAATAACCCTAAGAATATTGCACGGGGAACGGTTTTTTGCGGATTCCTGACTTCTTCTCCAAAATTTATCGTTTGCTGATAGCCTCCATAGGTGAAGCTTACAGCCACCAGCCCAATTCCAAAGGCTTTCAAATATTCACTTAACACCGGGCTATGCACAGGCACGGAAGGAAGGACTCCTGAAGAAGATGTGCCGGCAAAAAACAGGGGACTTATTAACAACAAAACCATTGTCACTTTGATAATGGTTAAAAAATTCTGAGTGCGTGAACTCATTTTCAATCCTAATAAATTTACTCCGAAAAAAATAATAATTGCAGCAATGGCTATGGCAACCTGTACCGTTTGCAAATGACTGGCATTTAAAGGATCAATTATCCAGTTATTGTCCTTTGACACCGGAAGCAGGATGCCGGTAATGTATTCCGCACCCACCAATGCAACCGCCGCAAGCGATGCAGCATTCGACACAAGAATAATACAGTTAACAGCAAAAGCAATTGATGGATGATAGGCATACGCAAAAACTTTATAGTATCCCCCGGTAACCGGCATCCTGCTCCCAATTTCAGCATAGGTAAGTGCTCCGCACAAAGCAATAATGCCGCCTGCTATCCATGCGCTAAAAAAAATAAGGGGGCTGCTGACCGCTTTTGCAACATTTACAGGTGTCCTGAAAATACCCATCCCTATTACAAAACTTACCACGATAACTGTAACATCAAAAAGCCGCAGCTGCCTTGCCGGTTTCATTTCGGGAAGATAAAAAATATTTGTGGTTACATTTGCGTTTTATAACTCCCATGCATATAAAGAAAATACTTCTTTTACTGTTGCCGGTGTATACCACAGTAAAAGCACAAAATTCCATTCCCCCTGACTCAGCTCAAACTCTTGAAAATATTATCGTAAAAGCTTATGAAAATAACCGGAAATTAATTGATGTTCCGGCGGCCGTAAGTCTTGTTAATAGGGCAGATCTTAACCGGTTTAATAATACGAACATTCTGCCGGCAATGAATAACAATCCGGGAGTAAGAATGGAAGAGCGTTCGCCAGGCAGCTACCGTTTAAGCATTCGGGGAAGTTCACTTCGTTCACCCTTCGGCGTTAGAAATGTAAAAGTTTACTATGATGGAATCCCTTATACAGACCCGGGAGGCAATAGCTATCTGAACCAGCTTGGCTTTTACAATGTGCAATCTGTAGAAATTATTAAAGGCCCGGCAGGCAGTATCTATGGCGCGGGAACCGGTGGGGTACTATTAATAAGAAATGATGCATATCAATTTCACCCCGGCGCATCAGTTAGCTATAATACTGGAAGTTATAATCTCAATAACCTTAATACAAATGTCCGCTTTGGTACGGAGAATTCACACAATATCATAAACTATCAACACCAAACAAGTGACGGATACAGGGATCATACGGCACTAAGGCGTGATGTTGCAACGTGGGACGCTGTAACTAAACCCAACGAAAAATCTGAATTACAGGCGCATTTTTTATATGCAGATTTATATTACCAAACACCAGGGGCGCTTACAAAAAAAGAGTTTGATCTAAATGGAAAATCGTCACGGCCCGCAGCAGGACCCAATCCCAGCGCCGACCAGGCCAAAGCCGCATTTTATCAAAAAACTTTTCTGGCAGGTTTTAGCTATGAACAAAAATTTAATGACGACTGGAAGAATACTACATCTATCTATGGCGCATACACGCAAACAAGAAATCCGTCATTCAGGAATTATGGAAGAACAACTGAGCCACATTTTGGCGGAAGAACTGTTTTTCAATTCAGTAAGAAAATAAACAATGTGCAATTAACTTTTCACGGCGGTGCAGAATTTCAGCAAAGCTTTAATACACAAAGAATATACAATAACAAAAATGGAGAAACAGATTCTTTGCAAACGGATGATGAAATTTTCAATAACCAGGGATTTATTTTTTTACAGGGTATTGCAGAACTTTCGCGGGGATGGACCATAACTGCAGGTGGAAGCATTAATAAATCAGGGCTCAACTTCAGAAGATTATCAACAGTGCCACCGGTATACGATAAAAGAAATTTCAATAATGAGTTTACACCCCGTTTTGCCCTGCTAAAAGAAGTCACTAAAAGGATTTCAGTGTATGGAAGTATTGCCCGGGGATTTTCTATTCCTACAACAGCAGAAATTTTGCCGTCTACCAATGTCTTCAATACAGACCTGCAAGCTGAAAGCGGAATTGATTACGAGTTTGGAGCAAGAGGAAGTATCTTAAAAAATAAATTATATTTCGATATCAACGCATTCTTTTATAAATTAAAAAACGCCATTGTTCAACGGCAAAATCCTAATGGGGCCGATTACTTTGACAATGCAGGATCGGCTAATGAAAATGGTCTTGAAACATTTATTTCCTATGAATTGATTAATACAGAACTTCAATTTTTTAATCACGCTGTAATACATTTAAGCGATACGTGGAATAATTTTCATTACGATGTTTTTAAACAACTTGCTAATGATTATTCAGGTAACAAATTACCAGGAGTTGCTTCCCAAACTTTTACTGCTGGATTTGACCTGAGTACAAAGATTGGCTTGTATGCAAATACAAACTTTTTCTATGGCGGACGTATTGCATTAAATGATGCCAATACCGATTATGCATCAGGTTATAATTTACTGGGCATAAGACTTGGCTACAAATCCGGCATGACAAAAAAAATACAATGGGAATTATTTGCAGGAGCCGAAAATATTTTTGATGAAAAGTACAGCCTGGGAAATGATATAAATGCCGCAGCGGGCCGTTATTATAATCTTGCTCCCGGAAGAAATTATTATGCGGGAGCCACTTTTCAGTTTAACCGCCGGTGATAATTAGTTTTTGAATTCTAATTTTATTGATTTTACATTTGCATCGTTATTGGTTTCAATACCTGGTACTACCAGGAAAGAATTAAAAGGGAATCCGGTTAAATTCCGGAGCTATCCCCGTAGCTGTAATCCCGATGCAGAATATGCATTGTATTTTCAGAATCTACAAACCACTGTCGGCTTTGCCGCACGGGAAGGTTTCTGAAAATCGGGAAAGCCAGAAGACCTGCCAGTTGCTCCCGATAGCTATCGGGAAACAGTCATTCAAAGCTTTCGGGTGAAAGGCATGGAGTGTAAAAGCCGGAAGGCATTTATATTTCTTTCTTTTTAATTTTCGAAAGCAGTCACAAAAAAATTTTCTACAAATGAAAAAAGGAATTTTTATTGCGGCTGCTGTACTTTTCAGTAGCTATGCGCAGGCACAACAAGACTCCGCAAAAACATTAGATGAAGTAATTATTACGGCAAATAAGTTTCAGCAAAAGCAAAGTGAGACCGGAAAAGTGGTAACGATTATTACACAAGACCAGCTACAAAAAAGTTTTGGAAAGTCAATCAGTGAGGTATTGAACCAGCAACCGGGCATCAATATAAATGGCGCCGATAATAATCTCGGAACTAATCAAACAGTTTATTTGCGTGGCGCTTCACGTGCCAATACATTGATACTATTAGATGGCATTCCCCTATATGACGCATCTGGTGAAACTGACGCATTTGATCTTAATAATTTTGCATTGGATAACATTGAAAGAATAGAGATTTTAAAGGGCTCCCAATCGACCTTATATGGGTCTGATGCTGTTGCAGGCGTTATTAATATAATCAGCAAAAAAGGAGAAAAAAAGCCTGTCAATGTACACCTGGATGTTTCAGCAGGAAGTTACAATACTTATAAAGAAAACATCGCTTTAAGTGGAGCTGACGGTAAGGGCCAAACGTATTTCATGTCCTACAACCGGATCGATAGCAAAGGCTTTTCTTCAGCTTATGATTCCACCGATAAAAATGATTTTGATAAAGATGGTTTTAAACAGGATTTATTTCAATTGAATTATGATTTTCATCCTCTCAAAAAAATATCGGTAGGGCTTTTTGGTAAATACAATAACAATCACGCTGATATTGACGCAGGTGCATTTGCAGATGACAAAGATTTTACCTACCACAACGACAATACAATTGCAGGTGCCACGCTTAATTATAAGTTAAGCAATGGCTTTATTAAATTTCAATACAATTACAACCGCTTTAATAGAAATTTTACCGATGACTCAACAGATGTAGGAGGCTACTCAAGCTTTCAGAAAGGGAAATACAATGGAACTTCAAATTATGCTGAACTATATACCAGTCTTAATTTGACCAAACATATTGAATTACTTACCGGTACAGACTACAGGCAAAACAAAACAGATCAGTCATATATTTATTTGCCGGATTATGGTTTTCCTGCATTACCTATTTCTGCCGATAGTGCAAAAACAAAACAATTCAGTGGTTACGCTTCCCTGTATTTTAAATCAAACCAAGGTTTCAATGTAGATCTTGGCGGCCGCTGGAATCATCACAGTATTTACGGGAATAATTATACCTACTCTGTCAATCCCTTTTATGTAATTGATGCCCATTATAAAATTTATTCAAACATTTCGTCAGGCTACCAGGTACCTTCGTTGTATCAATTGTATTCAGAATATGGAAATAAAAATCTGAAGCCTGAAACCACCACAAGCTATGAAGCCGGTCTTCAATATTTTTCTGATAAAATAAATGCAAGGGCCACCGGTTTTATCCGCGATGGAAAAGATGTGTTTCTTTTTTATTCAGATCCTGTGACCTATACAAGCAATTACATCAATGGTGATAAGCAACACGATTATGGAATTGAAACAGAAGTTTCCATAAATTTCACTCCTCAATTTTCTCTATCCGCTAATTATACTTATATAGATGGAAAAATCACTACTCAAAATTCACCGGGTAAAGACACTTCATTTTTTAATTTGTACAAAAGGCCAAAAAATATTTTCAATATTTCTTTGAACTATAATGTTACAAAAGAACTTTATATATCTACACATTTGAAAACAGTAAGTAAAGCTTTCGAACCACAATACCTGGCTACTCCGTTTGAATTGAAAGGATATTATCACTCGCGATTTTTATGGGCGCTATAAGTTTAATAAAAACATTCAGCATCTTCGCAGATTTTCAAAACATTACCGATCAGAAATATTTTGTAACAAGGGGATTTACCACAAAAGGATTCAATGTAAATGGGGGAATGCAAATAACTTTATAGCCCATGTATTTTATCCCTGCGTTCATCTGACCTACATTTGCAAAAAATTTTAAATGGCCGATTTCGCCAACATATCGAGTAAGGAAACGCTGACCATTACGTTTACGTTGTTTGCCGTGATAGATATTCTTGGATCAATTCCGATACTGATTTCGCTAAAGGAGAAAATGGGTGGTGTTATCCGTTCTGCGCAGGCCACTATTGCATCGGGTGCTTTTATGGTTTTATTTTTATTTGTCGGGCAACCATTTTTAAATCTTCTGGGCCTTGATGTGCATTCCTTTGCTGTTGCCGGAAGTATTGTAATTTTTATCATCGGGCTGGAAATGATATTGGGGCTTGATTTTTTTAAGCAGGATAATAATCCAAAAAGCGGCAGCGTGGTGCCAATCGCATTTCCATTAATTGCAGGCTCCGGCACACTTACAACCGTTATGTCGCTAAAAGCAAATTATCATGATATAAATATTTTGTTTGGCATACTGATCAATTGCATAGTAATCTTCGTAGTATTAAAATCATTTACGATGGATTGAAAGAGCTTTAGGCCCAAATGGATTAATAGTAGTAAGAAAATTTTTTGGAGTGATATTACTCGCCATTGCTGTGAAAATTTTCAGTACAAATGCGGCTGGATTGATCAAATGATATATGATATAAAGCCACTAAAAATTAATTGTAGATTTGCGCGCATTTATGGCCTCGTCGTACAATGGATAGTATAAGAGTTTCCGAAGCTCCAGATACAGGTTCGATTCCTGTCGAGGCTACAAAGCAAGACTGACTTCCTGTTGCGTTTGGCTCTTGCGTTTCTTTACTTTCGTTTTCAATTGTCTTCATAAGAGGAGATTCGAAAATTATACCAATTGGCAAGATTTTTATCAATTAAATTTTTTGTGATCTTCTATAAATTTTTGCTTTAATGCTCAGTAAAATATTTGATAATTCTATTCCGGAATACCAGTTAAAAAATTGCATTGCCGATGCGTTAAGATCGGATGACTATACCGAAATATCCATTGCCACTGGTTATTGGGATTTACCCGGAATGGTTGACATATATGATGAGCTATCTTATTTTTTATCGAGAGAAGGTGTAAGGTTTCGCTTGCTGCTTGGAGAAGAACCATCAGTCAAAGCATATCAATTAAAAAATCCAGAACCGGTTGACCCAAACTTCCCTCAAAAATATTTCAGGCAGGATTTACAGGAATTGGATTTGCAGCCAGAATTTCAAAAAGTATGTGACCTATTGCAAGAATATCTGAAAAAAGATGAGAGCGGAAACAGCAAAATACAGGTGAAGGTTTACAAAGAAAATTTCCTTCATGCCAAGTGTTACCTTTTTGGCTCTGAGCAGGAAAATGCAGTTGGGATAATTGGCAGTTCAAATTTTACCCGGCAGGGATTATCAGGTAACCTCGAATTGAATGCAGTTGAGGATAATAACGCAACTGTAAATTACCGCAGACTAAATGTTCAGCAGCATCCATCGCATAGAAGCTGGTTTGAAGAACTATGGAAGAAAAGTGAAGACTGGAACCAAAAATTTAAAACAGAAATCTTTGGACTAAGCAAATTTGGGAACCTTTCTTATTCTCCATACGAAATTTATATCCGCATTTTATATGAATTATATGGGGATGATATTGAAATAGAAGAAAAAATAAAACATGAAGAAGCCTTTGAAAGAAAAAACACTCTCACTGTATTTCAACAGGAAAGCGTTCGAAAAGCATTAAACAGGTTAAACGATAAAAAGATTGGAATGTGTTTAATCGGTGACAGTGTGGGTCTGGGAAAGTCATATATCGCAAGGGATATAATCGAAAGGATAGGATATTATGAAAGAAGAAATGTGATGATTGTTTGTCCTGCTTCGTTGCGTAGTGATTGGCAAAAGCATATAGATGAGCTGAACGTAAACGCCATGATTTATTCAATCACTGAATTTGCGAACGAAACAAGTTTCGAACAAATACAAAATGATCTGTACAAACGAAAACAAAATTCAAAAGATGGTAATGCAATACATCTTTTAATGATTGACGAAAGCCATAATCTTAAAACACAAGGCAGCAAATCATTTCAAAATTTGTTACAAGTTATTACCGATAGAAATTTTTGCGCTGAGTTGCCAAAAGTATTAATGCTTTCTGCCACTCCTGTTAACAACGGGGTAAAGGATTTAGCTAATCAAATTTTGCTTGCAAAAGGAGGTAATGAAAAATTCTTCAGTTCATTTGGTATTGAAAGTATTGTTTCGCTTTTCGGGCACACACAACGTGAATTTAAAAAAAGAGACAACGAAGAAGTATTTGGCGAACTCTATCCCATACTTAACAAGATCATGGTAAAACGGACAAAGCACCAGGTGAAAAAGGATTTCCCTGATGCTACGTTAAATGGAGATCCAATTATTTTTCCCGAAGAAAAATTGGTCAATGAGCTTTATGAATTAGATAGCCGTTCGGTAAGGAAAGCGATCAGTGAATCGCTGGGAGAGCTACAGGAAACGAATGAACTTCTTTATGACGCATTCACATTAGACCTTACACCTGCACAGGAAGAGCAGGAAGAAATTAAAGGGGTGATTGATTTCTTTTCTTCCTTTACTACCGAAAAGAAAAAAAGAGTTAACCAGGCTGAATTTGAATCCGTATTTCATTTCATTGACAGGGCAATTAAAAATCTGAAACTCACTCCATACAGCTATTTAAGTGAAAAGTTAGAACGAACCGAGCATGAAGAAATACAGGCTAATGCAAGAAAGAATTTGACAGGTGTAATGAAAGTAACCCTGTTTAAGTCTTTTGATTCTTCTATTTACACATTTAAGAAACGAATTGAAAAATATGAAATCTATTTAACCAATTTCGAACGCCTTTTTTTTGAACACAAAAAAGTGGTTCGACCCGAAATCATTCAAAAGGCAATCAACAGAATGGAAGAAGAATCAGATGAAGATTTACTCACATTAATTTTTGAAGAAGTAGATTCTTTTGCTGAAAGAGAGCAAAAGAAAAAAGAAAGAGATAACACTTACCGGATTCAGCAACCAGAAACTCCAATTAACCTTGCTGATTTTAATACACAAAATCTAAAACAATTTATCCAACAGGATAAGGAGATTATTGGTTTAATGAAAAAAGTATTGGATAGCATAAAGACCGATACCAAATTAGAAAAATTCAAATCATTACTGAAGGAACTGAAAGGTCGAAAGGTTTTAATCTTCTCCTACTTTGCTACAACTGTTGATTATTTAAAAGAACAGTTTGATGCAGCCTTTCTTTCCGAAATGGGTTTATCAAAAGACCAGGTCGCATTTTTAAAGAGTAAGAATGGTAAAGAGAAAACTGGTTATGTGCAAAGGTTTTCTCCCATTGCCCAAAGGCAGCCAATTGTTGATGGAAAAGTAAATGGCAAACCTGAGTTGCAATTAATGGTTAGTACAGATGTGCTGAGTGAAGGTCAGAACTTACAGGACTGCGGAACTATAGTGAACTATGATCTGCATTGGAATCCTGTGAAGATGATACAAAGAAACGGACGTATCAATCGTTTGGGTTCTGCTTTCACTGAAATAGAAATTCATAATTTTTTACCGGAAGGTCAGTTGGAGCAATTTTTAAAACTGATAAAACGGTTACAGGATAAAATACGGATTATCGGCAGCAGTGTCGGTATTGACAGTAGTATATTAGGTGAGCAAATTACCGACAGGCAATTTGGTTTGTTGGAAGATATTTATTCCGGTAACGCTGAAAAACAAAAGTTGGCAATGGAGGAACTGGAAAGAGAAAATGACCTTGCCTTTGACGAGTTATTTGAAAATGATTTACGGGAATGGATACGCAAAGCAACAGATGAACAAAAAGATTTCATTCTAAGCATGAATCTGAATAAATGGTGCGGCTTGCCTGCTTTTAAAGACAAAGAAAAATTGATTGTTTTCAATGTGGGAAAAGGAGAGTTTGAATTTATCCGCACGGATGGCGTAAAGGTAGAAAAAGAAGCAAACCAGCTAAAGGCATTAAGGCAGATTCGCAGTTTTGATACGGAAAGAAAAACCGAACTACTTTCATTTGAAGAAAAGAAGGATTTGGTGGCAGTGGCTAAGAAAATCTTTGAATCCGAAATTGCCTTTCAACATACGTTAGAAGGTGTGGACTTAGGGGAATTTATGGGAGTGAAAAGCAGCAGTGGCAATGGTACATTAACGGGTGCAAAGCAGGAGTTATTAAATCTCCTGCACGAGAACCAGGAGCGATATTCTGTAGATAATATCAACCGGATGCAAAACCTGCTTACTGCTAAAAATCTTGCTGTGGATAATCGCCTTCGTGCCTATTTAAAAAGATACAACAACGAGGTGTCTTTCGACTTCCTTGATAACCTGGCAATCCTTAGCGTTAATCTTATCAGGGCAGAAGCTCCTAAACGGAAGCCTGATCCTGTGATGTGGTATGGCTATTATGCTGAATAATCTGCCGCTGTTCCGGCTAAAAAGAAATTGGACTATATTTTTTCATAGTCCAACAAAATGCCTTTTCTTTGACTAAATTATTCTTTAGTCTATCTTGCCACAGCCTAATTTTAAACCGGACTAATGGACTTAAAGCACTACAAGTCAGGAAAATTCACAAAGCAATTTGGCTACCGGAGTTTTGAGCCGGAGCCTATCAACCAGGAATGGGTGATCACTCAGCCCGACTTATCAATGCTGCTGGAAGAAGCAAATCTGCGGCTTGGCGAACTGAATGCTTTTTCTATCATTCTTCCGGATGTAGATACTTTTTTGAAAATGCATATTGTAAAAGAAGCTACACAATCAAGCAGGATAGAAGGCACTCAGACAAAAATGGATGAAGCAGTGCTGGAAGAAAAAGACATCAGTCCTGAAAAAAGAGATGACTGGCAGGAAGTTCAGAACTATATGGAAGCAATGAACTATTCTATCGGCAGACTTTCAAAATTGCCCATTTCAAACAGGTTGATAAAGGAAGCGCATAAATTACTCATGCAGGGTGTGAGAGGGAAACATAAAACGCCGGGTGAGTTCAGAACAAGTCAAAACTGGATTGGAGGAGCTACTTTAAATGATGCAAAGTTTATTCCTCCGCATCACAGTTTATTGCCTGAGTTGATGAGCGACCTGGAAAAATTTCTGAACAACGATGATATTAAGGTTCCGCATCTTATCCGGATTGGCATGGCTCATTACCAGTTTGAGGCTATACATCCTTTCCTCGATGGGAACGGCAGAATAGGAAGGCTGCTGATAACACTGTATCTCGTAAATCAAAAAATACTGAATCAGCCAACGCTTTATATTTCCGATTTTATTGAAAAAAACCGTCAGCACTATTACGACAATTTATTAGCGGTATCTGTAAAAAGCGATATGCTGCAATGGCTGAAATTTTTTTTAGTGGGTATTGTTGAAACAGCCAATAAAGCCATTGAAACGCTTAATAAAATTCTTAAACTGCGGAGTGATCTGGAAAACAAAAAAATTATTACGCTTGGCAAGCGGATACCCAATGCGAAAGCATTGCTGCAATACTTATACAGCAAACCGGTAATAACGGCTGCGGATGTTATTAAAGAACTGGAAGTAACCAAGCAGACTGCCAATACACTGATCCAGGATTTTGAGAAACTCGGTATTTTGAAAGAACAGACAGGCTATAAACGCAACAGGATCTTTGTTTTTGAAAACTATTTAAAACTCTTTAAGTAAATCGTGGCGAATATCAGACAATTAGTAGAGAACAAACAGAAGCTGGACTATGCTGCTTTATGTAAAGCGCTGATAGAACAATTTGGCGTAAATGACGCAGTGAACTGGAACAGTGTTCTTCCTTCATCACAGCAGCAGGAACTTTTTGGTGGCGAAGTACTTCGCTATGTGGCAGAGCACCCGCAGTTATCAAAGCAGAAAGATATTCGCCCCGTTGGTTTAAAAAAAGGAAGCGTTTCGCAGATGCTGTTCTTTTATGTCAGCCTTATTGATGAAGCACTTCCCAAAAAACAAATAGAGCAGATAACAAGGCGGTTTATAAAAGGATCTGAAGCAAACCGATACATTATTTGGTTTTTTGGTAATAAAAGCGAAACAGAATTAAAAGTGGTGTTGAGTGGCAAAGAAGGCAAAAAAATAGTGCTGAAGACTTTGCCTTTTGGAGTTAATCAACCTTACTACAAAACTTATGATTTCATTTTGCATGAAGTAAGTGAGAAAGTAAATAGACTGTTTGTTGAACCGACTGATTTATGGAAAGCATTATGGCAGGCATTTGATATTTCAATTGTAAATAAGAGATTTTATCTTGAAATCAAAGCAGTGTTCGATTCACTTGTTCAACGTGAGCTGAGCAAATCAAAACAGCTATTTACCGATGAGGCAACTAAAATTCAGTTTGCTATTCGCCTTATTGGTAGAATAATCTTTTGTTGGTTCTTGAAGCGAAAAGGGATAATTGATAACAAAGTGCTTTCCTCAATTGCAGTAAGAAAAAATGATGCGAACTACTATCATGATCTTTTAGAGATTTTGTTCTTTGATGTTTTCAATTCGCCAAAGCCGAGAAAGAGTAAAAAAATTCCTGTAGAGATTGTTGATTATCCTTTTTTGAATGGAGGTTTGTTTGAAGAGCAGATAACAGATTTCAAAGGAAATTGGCAATTGCAAATTTCAAATGATTGGTTCTACAAATTTTTTAATGAAACATTGGAGAAGTACAATTTCACGGTGGATGAAAACAGCAGTGTCAATGCTGAAATTGCCATTGACCCTGAAATGTTGGGAAGAATTTTTGAAAACCTTTTGGCAGAGCAGAATGAAGAAACAAAGCTATTTGCGAGTGATCGAAAGTCAACTGGTTCTTTCTATACTCCTCGTGAAATAGTTGACTATATGGTGGAAACAAGTATTGTTGAATATTTACAAAACTACTATCCGCAAAACCTGCATTCTGATATTCAGGATTTTGTCCATGAGGAAAAAATTACTGATGGACTCAAAGGCAAGGAAAAAGATATTATCAAATATCTTAATGGGGTAAAAGTATTAGACCCCGCTTGTGGTTCAGGTGCGTTTCCTATGGGTATTCTCCAAAAGCTGACAGCATTGAAGTCTTTATTGGAGAAGCAAAAAACTCACTACCAAATAAAACTCGAGACAATTGAAAGGTCAATTTACGGTTCAGACATTCAGCCAATGGCTACTGAACTAAGCAGGCTACGTTGTTGGCTTTCTTTGGTAGTAGATGAAGACATCGAAAATGTAAAGGCACTTGCCTAATCTTGATTTCAAATTTTTAACTGCCAACTCTATTATTGATTTGGGTTTTGATGATTTCCTACAAAAAGCAAGTACAGATAAGGCTGGTGGACTAATATTTCTTATGCCTTTCCTTGAAAAAATAAATGAGTTGGAAAAAATTAGGCTTCAATTTTTTGAGGCATCAACTGAAGGAAAACAGAAAGAGAAATTAAAAGAGGAGTTCAAAAAAATCCAAAAGCAGTTGCTCGCCATTACAGTTGACTTAGCAAAGACAAATCCTATTATCATTAACTTTTCAGAAAAGTTGCTTTCATGGAATCCATTTGATGATTCAAAGGCCGCTCCATTCTTTAGCAAGAGTTGGGTGTTTGGAGTAAAAGAAGGTTTCGACATTATAATTGGTAATCCTCCTTATATTAAAGAATACACAAGCAGGAGTGCTTTTGATGGCATTCGTGAATCCGAATACTATCAGGGCAAGATGGATATCTGGTATCTATTTCGCTTGTAGATTCTTAGATGACCTGAAACAAAATACAGGCATTCTCACCTTCATTGCTACAAATAATTGGGTTACAAATGCAGGGGCTTCTAAGTTTAGAAACAAAATTGTGAGTGATGCTCAATTGATTTCCTAATTGATTTTGGCAACTATAAAGTTTTTGAGAGTGCTGACATACAAACAATGATTTTAGTTTGCAAACGAAATAGTTTGCTTTCAGAATATGATTTTGATTATCGCAAAGATAATTGACACTGAAGTTTCAATTGATGATATAGTCGAAATACTTAGTCGGTACGAATCACCAAAGTTTCAATATCTAAATCCAGTATTAAACCGCCCTAACTTCAAAGACAAATCATTTGTCTTTAGTGATGAAAGCACAGCCAAGATTTTGGATTCAATACAAAAGCAAGGCAATTTTTTTATAGATGGGAATAATGAGTCGATGTCTGGAATTGATGTTCTACAAGATTTCGTCAGTAAGGATTCTTTAAAAAAACTTGGAAATGGCTACCAATTGGGAGAGGCTTTTTTTTTTATTACAGAAGAAGAAGTAAATAAATAGAACTTGGGAAAGGATGAAGAGGCGACTTCTCAAACCATATTATACTACTAAGCAGTTGCATAAGTTTTATGGTAATAGCGATAATGAGTATTGGATAATTTATACTGATTCTTCCTTTAAAGATGTTTCGAAAATGGAAAAATTCGCTCACCTTAAAAGCACTTGGATAGATTTTTAAAAATACTTTCATCGGATAATAAGCCATACGGCTTAGATCGTGCAAGGGAAGAATACTTCTAGACGTGACAGAAAATATTTTCATTGAGAAAATGTGCAGCTACCAACTTTCACTTATACCGATGGCGATTGCTACATATCCAGAGCATTCTTTTCAATTAAATCAGAAAGAATAAACATGAAATATTTAACGGCAATTCTTAATTCAAAACTTGTTGCCTTTTGGTTGAAGAACAGTAGTTGCAAAAAACTTTTTGGTTTATGGAACCATGGCAGTGGTAATTTTTCTTTATTTTGTGCTAATTATACTGCTGCAAAGCTGCGCAAAGCTTCAATCGAATGTAGAGAATACTTTGACCCTGATGTAGAGCAAACTTAGATACACTTTTAGTGCAAAACTGATCTTTCACACATGAGCTTTACAGTAATGACACAGATATAGCTTTGAAACAACTACACCTGGAGTGCAAAAGATGCTGCGATGCTAAGACATACATAGTAAACCATGGAGTTCCGAATTGAAAAAGCAATATGCAGTGATTGTCATACAGATGCTACTAATACATGCAGTCACGAGACAGACGGATTAATTGGGTTTCTTCGTGACTCTCTTAATAATGACCTCATGAAAATACGCTAAATACTACTAGTTGACATACCCAAATGTCAGAAAGAACACAAAAGCTGCGAGGGGTGGCGGAAGATAAGTCCAGAACATGCACCAAAAAACCTATGCTGATAAACAAAAAATTAATGAAGACTGCACAGCTTTTTAATGACCTGAATAAAGAAGGCAATGAGTTTTTGAAAAAGCATTCCTGAATAATAAGGTTACATGCGCTTTGAAATTGCATGTAAAAAGAATGCTTCAACAGACCTGGTATCAACACCCTTGCAACTTCTTTTGAAGATTACGCCTCAACAGCTCAGTGAAGCCACCAAATACATCCTTAAATGTTTGGCAGAAGACAAAGGCGGTGCAGATGTTGATATATGGCGACCACTTCTTTTTAAACGAAGCGAAGCTCACCAGCGTTCTTTATCAATACGGCGGGCATAATTGAAAATAAGATTGCAGATGTCACCGAATCTTTTCAAGGTGCTTGTAATAGAGCATTTGCTCATCAGCTCAGACACAGTAACAGAATGCTGGTACTCAATATAATCCAAAGAGTTAAAGAATACCAGCTATCTACTTACATTAAAAAGGGTCTTGACTGTCTCTAAAACAAAGAACAAAAAGATGGGTAAAGGGATGACCAGACGAAGGACAGTAGAGAAAATGATGATCGACAGAGCAAAAAACAGCGTAGCGATGATTAGCGTGTAAGCTGAGAAGAAGCAGAAAACTACTGAAAATATCTTGACCTGATCTGAAACACATTACAATTTTGAGTCCAAGACCACTAAATAAATGTTTTGAAGAGGTGAAGGAACATACAACAACAGTTTGATGAAGTCTCAAACTTTTTAACAGGGAAAATATTGTTGCGATTAACCTGCCAATTTTGATAACACCAATGCTACTTAAATGCTGCTGTAACGGGTGATAAAAGAAATGACTTATTTAATCTCAGGATGAAGCTATTCGAATTTGCAAAAGAATATTATCAATGGATAATAGATTCAAAGCAAATGCGAACAGATTTAGAAAAAATAATTTCTGACATGGAAGATTTAAGTAGTAGAGTGCTGAATCCAGGTTCACATGCAGGTATTGCCCTCTTTATAAAAAGGAAATAGAAGATGCTATTACAATAACTGAAGCGCATAGTAAAACACTTGGTTTAATTGGATAAGTTGTTTATGGCAAAAGATTTACAGCCACATACAAACAAACACATTCCTTTTGAAGTGTATCGCTACCAAGTGGTAGTAAACAAAACCATTCAGCTTTCTTTGGGAACAGGCTTTCAAAGTCCTGGACTGCGCTACTTTAAACCCCTAACGAAACACGGCCATAAACTGATCAGACAAACGAAAATAAAGCCTGTGCAGAACATTTGCACAGGCTTTAAAACCTTAATGAACACCGTCATTTTTTGGAAATTCTCCTCACTTCCACGCTATTACCTTCTCCCTGTAGGACCGGACAGCCCTTAGCAAACTCAACGGCCTCCTCAATAGAATCTGCCTTCACAATCATATAGCCTCCTATCGTTTCTTTTATTTCACCAAAGGGCCCGTTCGTAACAATATTGTTTGGGTGTACAACTTTGGCATCATCAAAAAGTAAACCTGTGCCTGCGACAAATTTATTCTTAGCAGTAATACCCCCAATCCAGTCCATTGTTTGTTTCATCCACACTTCCATTTGCTCCGGAGATGCAATCTTCCTGCCATCCTGGTGCCTCATCATTAATACATACTCATCCATTTTGTTTTAAAGTTTTAATTGTTAATAAATTATTTGAATCACACCCTTATAACAAATGGATATGACCAAATTGGACATCAATAAAAAAAATTTTTTGTTTTTTTTAAACTTGTCTCTTATATAAAATCATTGATTGATACCAACTGGAATGGCCAAAAAAAAAATCAGGCAGCTTCAATTTCCATTTTTGTAATTAACCCGTTTTTAAAAGAATAAATATGTTTTACACTTCCGTCAGCCAAAACCTTCCCTTGCAAATCTTTTACCAGTTGCTGAACTTCGACTTCTAACCTGCCATCAGCTCTTTCAAGGATTGAGACGGGTGTCACATGAGGATTAATTTCTTTCCATTGCCTTGTCCAGTAATCTTTTACTTCGGCGTGCCCGTGAACATATCCTCCTTCCCACCCATTTGGCCAGGTCACTTCATTATCCATTAGTGAGAGCACTCCGTCCACATCCCTTTTGTTAAATCCTTCGTATGCTTTATTAATTATTTCTTTATCGGTTTGCATCGTAATTTTTTTATTCTGAGCTAAAAATGCAGGTACAAAAATAGAAATGATTTGATGAGATTAATATTTAGCACAAAATCAAATTTTTTTGAAAACAATATTATGAATAGTTTTAGTAGAGCGGTAACGATTTAGTGCTGATGTGCAGCCCGGCAAGTTGAAAACTGTAATGTTTCCAGAATGTAATATGAAATCACCTATCCTTTTATTCCTTATTTCTATTTTGGTAACCTGTTCTTTGCAGGCTCAAAATGATAGTTACCGGTTTCCGGTTAGTCTTTCCTCATTCGAAGCGAGTATATCCAACAATGTAACTAAGTTGATTTGGAAAACGGAATGCTATCTTACTTATGCTAATTTTCAGGTACAAAGTTCCATGGATGCAAAAACGTTTACTACCATTAACAGTTTTATAGCTGACAGGCTCAGATGCCAGCAACCATTTGAATTTATTGATAGCTCACATTATAATTCAGCCACAGTTTATTACCGGGTAAATGCCGGCGATATTGATGGGCACTTTTATCATTCCAAAATAATAAAGATAAATAAGAAAACAGAGCTTCCGATGGTATCTGTATATCCAACACTTGTAAATTCAACAGCTAATATTGTTTTTTCATCTCCCTATAATAATGATGTTAAAATCGACATTATTAATTCCGCAGGAGCTTTAATTAAAAAGTATACTTATCGCGTAAAAAAAGGAGTGAGTAATTTCAATTTAAATCTAAATAGTATTCCAAAGGGCATCTATTGGATAACTTCTGTTGATACAAAAGGTGCTTTACAATCAACAAGTATAATTAAACAGTAGGCTTTCGCTTAGTAAAATGGATAAATTACAAGTGCTTTGTTAGCAATCAAATAAAAACAATGAACAATTTTTATACCCGGACTTGTAAATTCATAAATATTTGACTGCTTATTAATCCACGCCTGGCCATAAAGCTATTTTCTTTGAAAATATAAGTATGGTCATCTCTTAATAATTATACAAATTAAACTCATGAATCATTATTACAACTCTGAAGATCTTGGGAAATTTGGCAACGTTGCCGACTTTCAGAAAAATCTTGGCGATAAATTTTTTTCTTATTACGGGGAGGTTTTTAAAGACAGCGAACTAACCGCAAGAGAAAAATCTCTGATAGCACTTGCCGTTTCACATGCAGTTCAATGCCCTTACTGTATTGATGCTTACAGTAGTGATGCATTTGAGAAAGGATGGAGTGAAGCACAGATGATGGAAGCAGTGCACGTAGCCTGTGCCATCCGCGGAGGAGCATCTTTGGTACACGGAGTTCAAATGATGAATAAAGTGAAGGAAATAGCCATGTAACAATGAAGTCATTAAAAACACAAAATAATTTTCTTGCCGACGCCCATGAGCAAATTGAAATAATTGAGCATGGGCAAACAGGTGATTTTGCATTAGTACCCTTCCAGGAAAAATTGGGCGAATCGAATTTAAATCCTCTTAGGCCAGCCACAATAGAAATCTTCCAGGTAAACATTGGCAAAATGTGTAATCAAACATGCAGGCATTGTCATGTAGACGCAGGGCCTGACCGTAAGGAAATTATGACCGTGGAAACGATGGTGCAGTGCCTTGAAGTTTTGCGAAATAATACACAGCTTACAACAGTTGATATTACCGGGGGAGCTCCGGAAATGAATACAAATTTCAGGTGGTTTGTGGAAGAAGTTTCAAAGCTACAACGCCACATAATTGTTCGATGTAATCTTACCATCATACTGGCAAACAAAAAATTCAAAGATCTGCCTCAATTTTATAAACAGCATGGAATAGAAATTGTTTCTTCTCTTCCATTTTATACACAGGACAGAACCGACAGGCAGCGTGGCAATGGCGTATTTGATCAGAGCATACAAGCACTTCAAATGCTCAACCACGTTGGATATGGTAAACAAGAGTCGGGTTTAACTTTAAATCTTGTATATAACCCGGCAGGTGCTTTTTTACCGCCGTCACAACAGTCATTGGAAAAGGATTATAAGCAGGCTTTGAAACAAAAGTTTAATATAGAATTCAACAACCTGTTTGTAATAACCAATATGCCCATCGGTCGTTATCTTGATTACCTGCTAACGAGTAGAAATTATGAAAAATATATGGAAAAGCTGGTAAATGCTTATAATCCTTCTGCGGCAGCAAATGTCATGTGCAGGAATACTATTTCGGTTGGATGGGATGGATATTTATATGATTGTGATTTTAACCAAATGCTTGAATTGAAAGTTAACTGCCAGAGCAGGCATGTAAAGGAGTTTGATAACTATAGTTTGAACAACAGGAATATTATTATAGGGCAACACTGCTATGGATGTACTGCAGGAGCCGGATCCAGTTGTGGCGGAGCAGTTGTATAGTACATCTATCCTGTTTAGAACGATGCAAAATTTTCCGGTACTACATTCGTGTCGGTAATGCTCACCTCATAATTATTACAAAATAAAACTTTATAATAGCGTTTCGTCCCGCTTTATTATAAAGTAATAATTTTACAGTCCGGTTTACGCATTTAAATGAAACTTATGGCCGAACATAAAGTAAAAAACATCTTTTATAAAGGAGCCATTCCCGCATCGTTTATTGCCGAAAGTATTGAGAAGCATAAAACGCAAACAAGTATTGGTGGCCATAGTATTTTTTTAGGGCAAGTCCGTGCCGATGAAAAAGATGGAAAAATTGTGTCTGCTATTGAATATACTTCGTACGAGCAGATGGCGCTTGAGCAAATGCATAAAATCAGGGAAGATATTTTCGAAAAGTATCCACTCACATGCATGCATGTACATCATAGCCTCGGCACAATCGCAGCAGGTGAAATTTGCATTTTTGTTTTTACTTCATCTGCGCACCGCCAGGCAGCAATTGATGCGTGCGAGGAAACGGTTGAAAGAATAAAAAAAGAAATCCCAATCTGGGGCAAAGAATTTTATCAAGACGAAACCTATCAATGGAAAGAAAACAGGTAATACAATCAAGTTCCCCTCCTTTGGAGAGGGGTTGTCCGAAGGACTCCTTTGGAGGGGTGAGGTCAATATAAAAACAATCTCATGATTAAAGTTGAAGAGGCAGAGAAAATTATTCTTGAAGAATCAAAAAATTTTGGAACCGAAACAGTTTCCTTTGATAACTGCCTGGGTAGAGTGCTTGCTGAAAATATAATCGCAGACAGGGATTTACCGCCTTTCAACAGGGTAACTATGGATGGAATCGCTATCAGTTACGAAGTATTTAAAAAAGGAAATCGTTCATTTAAAATTAAAGCCACGCAATCTGCAGGTGAACCGCCTGTTGACATAAATAATTATGATGAATGCGTTGAGATCATGACAGGTGCGGTATTACCTCCCACTACAGATACGATCATTCGTTACGAAGACATTGAGATAAAAAATAGCATCGCTGAAATTAAGACGGAAGAAGTTGCATATAACCAAAATATTCATTTCCAGGGAAAAGATAAAAAACGAAACGAAGTTTTGGTCGAAGCCAATCAATTTATTACGCCTACAATTATTACGATTGCCGCGACCGTTGGAAAAACAAATCTGCTTGTAAAAAAATTACCAAAGCTTATAATTATTTCCACCGGTGATGAATTGGTAGAAACAAATAAAACTCCTTCACTTTTCCAAATAAGGCGCTCTAATGATTACACACTGCAGGCCATATTGAAGCAATATGTCGTTAACGCAGAATTGCTGCACTTACCCGATGACCCGGCAATCATCGAAGAATCAACTTAAGCGATGCATTGACGAATATGATGTAATCATTTTAAGTGGTGGCGTTTCAATGGGGAAGTTTGATTATGTGCCTCCGGCATTGAATAAACTCGCGGTGAAAAAATTATTTCACAAAGTTCAGCAGCGCCCCGGCAAACCATTTTGGTTTGGAACACATAAGTCCGGAAAGCTGGTGTTTGCTTTCCCGGGAAATCCTGTTTCAACTTTTATGTGCTTTCAACGTTATTTTTTGCCCTGGCTTAAAAAATGTTTAGAGATAAAAACGAATAAGGCCTATGCTATTTTAAATGAAGATTTCAGCTTCAAGCCTGCCTTACAATATTTTTTGCAGGTAAAATTGTTGATCAATCAAAAAGGCGAATTAACTGCAACTCCGCTGGAAGGAAACGGTTCGGGGGATTTCGCGAACTTGCTGCAGACAGATGCTTTTATGGAATTACCTTTGGAAAGAAATGAGTTTAAAAAAGGGGAAGTATTCAGGATATGGGCTTTTAAAAATTTAGCGTAAAAGAAATGGAATAGATTATGAATGATTTTTCACACGTTGATAACAGTGGTAAGCCGGTAATGGTAGATGTAAGCGAAAAGAAAATTTCGAAACGAATTGCTATTGCTGAAAGCATTGTGTTCTTACCTGAAGAGGTTTTGAATAAAATGGTCAACGGCGATATACAAACCAAAAAAGGGGCGGTGTTTCAAACCGCTGTTATCGCCGGCATTATGGCAGCAAAAAAAACCGGTGAGTTAATTCCGCTTTGCCATCCGCTTGGATTAGATAATTGCAATGTGGACATACAACTAAATAAAAAAAATGAAGTAGTAATTACATGCACCGCTGGGATAGAATCAAAAACAGGAGTTGAAATGGAAGCATTGGTTGGTGCTTCCATCGCCGCACTAACGGTGTACGATATGTGCAAAGCGCTTAGTCATGACATAATTATTAAAGAAACAAAACTGATAAAAAAAACAGGTGGCAAAAAAGATTTTGAAAGGCAATAGGAAAAATATTATCTAATAATTATTTAAAATAATTGATCAAATTTTGAAAAAGTTGCCACGACCTTTAGGTCGTGGGAGACAGGATGAAATAGTAAGAGGCTTTAGCCAAAAAATAAACGGTCTGAAAATAATATTTTGGCTAAAGCCAATAACGATATTTGGATGATCCACGACCTGAAGGTCGTGTCAATTAAACTGAAAACAATTTTAGAATTTACAGAATGAAAACAGAACAAGCTAAAATAAACGGTCTGGTATTGGCAGGGGGCAAGAGCAAGAGAATGGGGCGTGACAAGAGTTCCATTGAATGGCATGGCAAAGAACAGCAATACTATATGGCGGATTTATTGAAGCCTTTGTGTAACAAGGTTTATATATCACATCGCCAGGGGCAGGAGCCGGGATACGAACAAAAATTACAAAACGCTCATTGATACTTATAGCGGCATCGGCCCTTATGGTGCGATACTTTCAGCATTCCGGTTTCAGCCTGATGCTGCGTGGCTCGTAGTTGCGTGCGACTTACCTTTACTTGACAGCGACACACTGAAATATCTTTTGGCAAACAGGGAAATGAATGCAATGGCAACAACATTCCAAAGCCCTTTTGATGGATTACCTGAACCATTAATTACCATTTGGGAACCTAAAAGCTATGAAGTGTTGCTTTCTTTCCTATCTAACGGATATACCTGTCCCAGGAAAGTATTGATAAAAAGCGAAAGTGCTCACATACTGCAGCCACCGGATGCCAATGCTTTAATGAATGTAAATACGCCGGAAGATTTTAAGAAAGCGGAACAAATTATTCAAACCCAGCAATTGCATAATGCAGAATGAATGGCTACGATATAGCTGCCAGCTTGCATTGCCCGGCTTCGGAAACGAAGGCCAGCAAAAATTACAACAGTCAAAAGTTTTAATTGTTGGAGCCGGAGGGCTTGGTTGTCCTGCTGCTCAATATTTAGCTGCTTCAGGTATCGGCACAATCGGTATCGCAGATTTCGATACCATTTCAATTAGTAATCTACATCGCCAGATTTTATACACATCTGCAGAGGTAGGATTATTAAAAGCCGAAACTGCATGTAAGAAATTACGACTTCAAAACCCAGGTATCACCTTACTTCCAATTATTGAAAAAATTACATCCGAAAATGTAATGCAGATTATTAGTGATTATGATATTGTTGTAGATGGCACGGATAATTTTGAAACAAAATATTTATTGAATGATGCCTGTGTACTTGCCGGCAAGCCTTTGGTTTATGCAGCAATCTACCAATATGAAGGGCAGGTATCGCTTTTTAATGTAATGAACAATAACGGAACATGGTCACCTAACTACCGGGATTTATTTCCTGATGTAAATGCTTCGCAAATTCCATCCTGTGCTGAAGGCGGGGTAATCCCAACTATTGCAGGAATTACTGGCTGTGTGCAGGCAAATGAAGTAATTAAATGGATTACAGGTAGCAGTGATTTATTGGCAGGAAAAATATTTATGATTGATGCAAGAACATTGCAAAGCAGAATTATTAAAACGGGAGCTGTCACTAAAACAACTATCCGCCAATTGCCGGAAATGGAGGTTATTAATACCATCTCAGCGGAGGGGCTTGAAGAAGGTATGGATAAAAATGTATACGAATTGATTGACGTGAGGAGCATCGAAGAAAGAGCCGTATATAATATCGGCGGAACACATATTCCACTTGAGGAAATAGACAACTTGCTATCTACGGATTAATATGAATAAACCAACTGTGTTTTATTGCGAGACAGGCAGGCGCAGTGCACAGGCCATTAAAGTTGCGAAAAAAGTTTTTGGAGACAAAAATTTTTATTCTCTTGATGGTGGATTAAAAGCATGGAAAGAAAAAAAATTATCCGTATAAAAAAAGTATTATCCGCCGCTTACCGGTGGAATCACTGCTACTTCATCATTCTCGTGAATAAGTTGTTCTGCGGAAGCATATTCATTATTTACAGCAATTAAATAGGAACCCAGTTTTGCCAGTTCAGGCTTGTCATCTTCCAAAATCATTCTCAATGTTCCCACTGAAAAATTGTCTGAAAAATTATAATCTACTTTATAGGCAGATTCGCCAAATATTTCCTGTGCAATCCCAAACATAAATACATCAATAGTCATATTAATTATTGTTTAAAAAATATGTACATGTTTACTTAACACTTCAAAGCCTGCGAAAAATACAAGCGCCGCGGTAACCCGCCTTATGATGATAGGTCTAAATTTTGAGGCGCCCATTCTTGATCCCAGTTGCCCTCCGATAAAAACCGCCAGGCAAAGAAAAATAATTCTTGTATAATTGATTCCTCCGGGAAGTGTTGTAAGTTGTCCTGCAATTCCTGAAATTGAATTTACTAAAATAAAAACACTGGCCGTGGCCGCAATTTTTTTAGGAGTATCCCACTTTAAAAGATTTAACAATGGAGATAAAAATATGCCTCCACCAATGCCGACCATGCCCGATAGAAATCCAATCGCACCGCCAAGTAGCCCATCTTTTACATAATGATATTTGCCCGGAGTCTTTATATTTTCCAAATCGGCAGGTCTTGTTTTTATCCAAAGTAAGACACCGGCGACTACAAGGCTGCAACCAAGAATGATAAAAAAAGTATCCTGGCTTATTTTCATTCTTGCGCCGACAAAAGCAAGCGGAACACTTAAAACAGCAACAGGAATAATTTTCTTCCAATCAGTTTGCCCTTTTCGGATGAAAATCATCGTGCCGCCGGTCACGACAATAATATTACACAACAATGCAACCAGCCTTATCTCTTTAAACGGTAAAGCATATACTGCCAAAATAGCCAGGTAACTCGAACCTCCGCCAAAGCCAACAGAAGCGTAGGTAAACGCAATAATTAAAAAGAAAAAGGCTATTTCCCAATGTTCCATTAGATCAATTTTTGTTTAGCTTTTGCAAATTTTCAAAATCTTCTTTTGTGTCAATATCAATATATCCCAACGGAAAAGGCACTGTAACGGTTACATCCATATTTTGAGAAATTATTTTCTTCGCACCTCCTTGCCCTTTTAATTCCAGCAAAGGTTTGAAAAATGTTTTATTAAAAAGAACCGGCGTTCCAATGATATTCTTTATAAGCACTGGCAACTATTGGTTTTTTAGTTGCTTCATACTTTTCAATTATTTCCATAATTATGGTTGAAGATAAAAATGGCTGATCGCAAACTATAACATATTACAGCCTCTGCGGAAGCATTTTTATTCAATACGGCTATAATACCACACCGTATCGAAGAAGACATTCCGTCTTCCCAATCTTTATTGTATTACGATTTGAACAGCAAATTTTTCTATTTCTTTTTTTACTGCATCATAATTTGCTCCCAATACCACGATCACGTTCGGTGTTACTTTAATTGCTTCTGATACCGCATGTGCTAATAAAGCTTTCTCCCTTGTGATGTGCCAATTGTTTCGGAGCGCCAAAGCGTGAAGAAGATCCGGCCGCAAGTAAGATAATTGCATATCCCTCCATAACGCGAACAAGTTATTTCTTCTAAGGAACTTATAAAAATTTTCATTTTTTATACACCTGACTCCCTCTGAAGAAATGTAATTTTGCAGATACAATCATTATTTCAGATGAAAGAAATAAGAACGATAATAAATGCATACGACAAGATAGATAAAGCAACAACCAAAGCAGCTTTGGCAACCGTCGTAAGAGTGGAAGGTTCCTCTTATCGCCGCACCGGCGCAAGAATGTTGGTTATGGATGATGGGGTTTGGATTGGAGGAATCAGTGGCGGATGCCTTGAAGGTGATGCATTAAAGAGGGCAAGATTAGCCATAACAAAATCATCGGCATCGTTAATAACTTATGATACAACAGAAGATGATGCTCACCAGATCGGGGTAGGTTTAGGTTGTAGTGGAATCATTGATGTGCTCTTTACACCACTTAATTATGAAAACGCAAACAACCCTGTCGAAATTTTAAAAACCAGCATTGAATCAAACCGGCAGACACATATTTTAATGACGATTACAGGACTCGAAGGGGATTGGAAAAATGTGTACGCTGGTCAAGTAATAAAATATTCCGGTCGGGAGAGTTTGGAAATTTTTGAAGATACTGAAGTTGAAAACCAATTAAATGAAAAAATAAATAAGCAGGTTGAAAAAGGGAAATCAGCGCCGGTTGACCTTGAATCGCAGCAGGGAAAAAAAGTTTCACTCTTTATAGAAATATTACTGCCCGAAATCCACTTGATTTTAATGGGGCACCAATACGATGTGTATTCACTGGCGCGGCTTACAAAGGAAATGGGATGGATAGTGACTGTTGTTTCAAATCCATTAAAGGTAAACCCAGCTTTTACAAAAACTATCGACCAGGTTTTACCAAATGAAAAGTTTAGCGAAATTCCCTTTGACGATTATACAGGGATTGTCTTAATGTCGCATGATTATAAAACAGATAAAAAAAATTTACCCAGGGCTTTGAAAACTGCGTCGCCTTATATCGCCATGCTCGGACCAAGGGTACGATCAGAAAAAATTTTCCGCGAATTGGAAGAAGAAAATTCATGCAATAACTGATGAGGAAATGAAAAGAATCTACGCCCCGGCAGGCCTCGATATCGGCGCATTAGACTCCGGAAGAAATAGCTTTATCACTTTTAGCAGAAATACGGGCCGTGCTTTCTCAAAGAGAAGGCGGTTTTTTAAGACTGAGGGAGTCTACTATTCATGAGAGAAATTAGGTTGTAACTTTGCTAAATTATTATTTACCCCGCCATAATTGATTAAATTACCCTGATGATTACGGATACTTATAATAGAGTTCACGACTATCTACGCATTTCTCTGACAGACAATTGCAATCTCCGTTGCTTTTATTGTATGCCTGAGGAGGATTATGTTTTTACACCGCCGGCAAGACTAATGCAGGTTGATGAAATTGAAGCGATAGCGAAAATATTTGTGGAGCAAGGTGTAAATAAAATCAGGTTAACGGGTGGCGAGCCCCTGGTGCGTAAGGGCGCAGAGGAGATTATGCGACGGCTGTCAAAATTGCCCGTGAAACTTACACTCACTACCAACGCAACGAGACTTCATGATTTTATTGATATATTAAAAGAAGCAAAGGTCCACTCACTCAATATAAGTTTGGATACGCTGCAACCCGAAAAGTTCAATCTCATTACAAGGCGCAATCAATTTGACCGTGTATTTGAAAATATCCATCTTTTGATAAAAAATAATTTTCATGTAAAGGTAAATGTTGTGGTAATGAAAGGACTCAACGATAATGAAATCAATGATTTTATTGAGTGGACAAAAGATACAGATGTGCATGTACGCTTTATAGAATTTATGCCATTCGATGCCAACCGGTGGACGAGCAATAAAGTTTTTACCTGGAAAGAAATTCTTGAGGTAATTGAAAGAAAATACCAGGTTACCAGGCTCAATGATGGAATACATGACACCGCAAAAAAATATATGGTGCCGGAACATAAGGGAACTTTTGCCGTCATTAGTACTATGAGCGCTCCATTTTGCAGCGGCTGCAACCGAATGAGATTAACTGCTGATGGCAAAATGAAAAACTGTCTTTTCTCCCAAACAGAAACAGATTTGCTCACCGTGTTTAGAAATGGTGGCGATATTGTTCCCCTGATTCATGGAAGCATTCATGCAAAAGAAAAAGAATTGGGTGGACAGTTCACCAAAGACTTTGAAAAAATTCACACCGAAGATCTTCACAACAGAAGTATGATTGCTATTGGGGGTTGATGAATCAATTCTAAGACAATCCCGCAACTTTATTATTTTACAACCAGATTTTGTTTTAATCTTAGATCTCTCGAAGAAGAACCTATCATAATTCTAAATTCACCAGGTTCAATAATCTCTTTTAGTTCCTTATTAAACATCGTCAGCATTTCAGGAGTTATCATAAAAGAAATATTCTTCATCTCACCAGATTTCAAATGTATTCGTTGAAAACCTTTTAATTCCAGTACCGGCCTGGCAACGGATGCAATCTCATCGTTTATATACAATTGAACCACTTCATCCCCTTCAACCTTACCTGTATTTTTTAACGAAAAGGTTACTTCTGCCGAATCTGTTTTGTCAATATTATTTTTACTAAAGTGCATATTGCCGTACTCAAATGTTGTATAACTTAAACCAAAGCCAAATGGATAAAGTGGTAAACCGCTTAAATTGTAATAGTCATCACCTCTGCCCGTGGGCTTGTGATTATAAACCAACGGCAATTGCGCTTCAGATATAGGAAAAGTTATAGGCAATTTTCCTGAAGGATTGGCCTCTCCAAATAAAATATCGGCAACAGCATTCCCGCCTTCTTCACCCGGGTACCATACATCCAATACTGCGGCAATTTTATCCAGCCAGGAGTTCATGGTTATTGCGCTGCCCCCTACCAAAATGATAACAACCGGTTTTCCAATTGCGGCAATTTGCTGAATCATCGCCTGCTGGTGACCGGGCAACGCAAGTGAGGCCCTGTCCTGGAATTCGCCTTCATGAATGCCGGCAACAATTATAGCAACAGCACATTTTTTTGCAGCATCTACAGCCGCATTAATTTTTTTCTGCCAGTAATTATCAGCACCAACATTCCATATGAGCTTTAATTTACCATTGCCGGCAGGTTCATAAAATTCGATACGGATATTATATTCTTTATTTTTTTCAAAAGAATAATCAACCAACAACGTTGTATAGGTTTGCTTTTGCCAGTTATCAATAATTAATTTTTCATTTACATATAACCGGTAGCCATCATCGCCGTCAAGGCCAATTTTAAATTCACCGGTTACAGGGGAGAGAAGAATGCCTTTCCATCGTACGGAATAAAAGTCATTTTTTACTCCCCGTGCAGGTGAATTAAATGTGGAATGAAAATCAATTTCTTTATCTGTTCGTGTAACAACCGGAGAATCTTTCAAAAAAATATTATTATAGTATTCGCCTTGTAATCCTTTTTCTTTTTTACCATTTCCATTATGAAATAAATATTCCGAAGGAATCACTATCCAATCATTGTTTTTAATGCCGGGTCCTGGGGAATATACGATTGTGGTTGCGCTACCGGCTTTTGTCTTAATTGCATCCAGGATATTTACCTTATTATTTCCAGGACCGCTATAGCCTCCAAGCCTTGCCTCAACTGCATCTTCACCAATAATTGCTATGCTTTTAATATTTTTATCAAGAGGCAAGATTTTATTACCGTTTGAAGAAAACTTATCATTTTTTAAAAGAACAATAGACTCCAAAGCAGCCAGCTTTGCTAATGCTTTGTGTGCTTCAATATTTATTTGTGATGTAATATTTTCATCAACATAAGGATTTTCAAAAAGCCCTAACTCAAATTTCGCCCTTAATACTCTTGACACAGCATCGTCAATTCTTTTTTGATCAATACTCCCATCAAGAAAAGGCGGATCAAATAATCGGTGATGTTCATAAGCGGTTTGAAAAATTACATCCAGGCCATTTGTAATAGCCTGTTGGGCAGAGACAGCATTGTTGGGTGATGTATTATGCAACACATTCGCCCCACCAACCGCAGCAGCATCCGAAATAACAAATCCCCGGAAGTTCCAATCGTTTTTCAAAACTTTTTGAAGTAACCAGCTATTAGCTGTTGCAGGACTTCCATCTACAGAATTGTAAGCTGTCATGATGGACCTGGCGCCGCCCTTTTCAATACATGCTTTGAATGGTGGAAAATATATTTCTTCCAGCAGCCGCCTGTTGAAATGAATAGGATAGCTGTCCCTGCCGCCATCTCCCACGTTTGCCACAAAATGTTTGGGTGTTGTTATAATTCCATTTTTTTCAAAGGCGGTTACAAAAGCAACTCCCATCTGTGAGGTAAGAAAAGGATCTTCACCATAAGTTTCTTCTGTTCTTCCCCATCTTACATCGCTGGCAATATTTATAACGGGCGACAGTACCTGCCGGATGCCACGCAATTTTGTTTCTTCTGCAGTAGCTTGTGCCACCTGGTGCATAAGGCTTGTATCCCATGTAGCCGCTAGCGCAATTGATTGAGGAAATGCAGTAGCACCGGCACGTTCCAGGCCATGCAGGGCTTCATCAAAGGCAATGATGGGAATTCCCAGCCTTGATTTTTCTATAAAATATTTTTGAATTTTATTAATTTTTTTCGCAAGTATTGAGGCACTTTCTGTTGAATTATATTTCAACATTTGCTCAGCAGCATCGCCTGTGCCCGAGCCTGCGCTTACCTGGAAACCAAAAATACCATTGACATATTTATCACTATCGCTCTTGTTTACTTCACCAGGAATCATAAAAAGCTGCCAGAATTTTTCAGCCGCCGTCATCCTTGATAAAAGGTCTTTTGCTCTTTCTTCAACGGGGAGTTTTGGATTTTTATACGGAAGCATTTGTGCTTCAATGTTACTATTTATGCCAATTAAAAAAATAAAACAAATTAAATGTTTCTTCATAAAACTCATTATAAATTATTGGGAAATAGTAATCATATTTATTTCTTTACTGAATCTGCTTTTGTGAGCTTCCAGTCATTATCAAAGAACCCGGCCATCTCCACTTTGCCAGCGCCTGACTGAAGCATGCTTAACCTGAAAATCATAAAATCTGGAAAGCCACTTGCTCCCGCAAAATATTGGTTGGCATTGGCAGCATTCATCCCTTCTACTCCTGTACCGCTGATTACACCAACAGAAGTTATTGTTGAATTTTTTATTGGCCAAACAAAATATGTCCCGAGATCATCGCCGGTAAAGCTTTCATTTCCCACTTTTATTCCATTCCGGTTTACCTGTATCGGGCAACCGGCT
This sequence comes from uncultured Chitinophagaceae bacterium, assembly GCA_963798665.1. Taxonomy (GTDB): domain Bacteria; phylum Bacteroidota; class Bacteroidia; order Chitinophagales; family Chitinophagaceae; genus Ginsengibacter. Next base: position 197,765 of record CAWCUN010000010.1, read on the forward strand.
AATAAAACATTCCATGCGGAATTGGTATTTGCGTTACCATAAATGATAACATTTCTTCCTGCGTACTTTGTGGTGGAGTATTCTTTATCAGCGATAATATCTACCGAACCATTGCCACGATAATACCACGTTTCTGCATCGTACTTTGCTTTATTTAAATTCAATTCATTTTCTTCTTTACTACCGTCAGTGCCATAAACGAAAATCATCCTGTGATTAAATGCTTCTTTAAAAGTTCCATAGCGATGGGGATTTTTTTCATAAAGATCAGGACCTGCATCAAGCATCCATCGATTATTTTCGTGCTTTAGAAAAATACTATCTCCATTCGTTTTAATTTTATAGTCTACTGAAGTATTATCCAGAGTTATTTTGATATCAGAATCAACATCGAAATCGTTTAGCGCCAATTTTAGCAACCGAATATTTTCTGTTGCGCCAATAATAGTCTTTTTCGCCCTATCTCTTGCCAATTGAATTTTACTGTATTGTAACGGATGCAATTGTTGTAAAATTGAAACCCAATGGTAATCTGCAGAAATTCCCGGGCTTGCTGTTGTAAAATCAATATTATTTACCATGCTATCCTCAGGCAATTGATGCCATTTAAAGAAATTAAAGAGGGGTGGCCAATCAACACTTTGGTCACCAAACCAATGCTCGCCTCCGGGGTATTCATAGTAACTGAAGTCAGCATGAAAATCACTCAGCACTTTTTTCATTTGCCTTGAATACTTTACAGAAACAACTTTATCAGAGTCTCCGTGCAAAATATAAACACCAAACGCCTTATAGTTATGCGCCAGTTCTATCACATTACTCTGGTTACTCGACCGTAATAATATTTGCTCCATAACGGACCGGCTACTATCCGGTATCTGTCCATCTGCAGAACCGTAACCCTGCAAAGTCGGATATCCTGAGCAGGCGCCAATTGCAGCCCATTTATCAGGATAGGTGGCTCCTAAAAACCATGTTCCATGTCCACCCATCGAGTGACCGGTGAGATAGACCCGCTTTGGATCGTGGTGAAATTTATTTTTTGCAATATTTAAAACTTCCAGATGCATCTAATCTTCCCCAATCTTCCCAGTTAAATCCACGCGGACGACGATTGGTAGCGGCCACCAGCGTTCCCCAGTCTTTGGAATGATAGGCCCTTGCCTGGCCAATAGCTTCCACTCCGGCACCATGTACTGATAAAAACAAGGCTGATGACGAATCGACCACTGTTGATTGTGGCGTTACAGCATAATATTGCAAGCTTCCGTCTATATCGCTGGTAAAAGTTTGGCTATAATGATCTGAAGGTCCTGCGGCTTCAATGGAAATTATTTGTTCATCTAAACTTTTACCCCTGACCAGCAGCGTTAGTTTACAATTATATTTTTCTTTTTTTGAAACATTGGAAGCATTAAAATCAAAGCTCACTTTCCTTGACGATAAAGATGGTATTGAAGGAAGCGTTGTTATCATTTCATTTCCTTCCAATTCACTTTTTATTTGCAACCCCTTTAATTCTTTAGCCGAAGTGTTTAAAATTACAACAGCTCCCTGCAAATGACTATTGTCCTCATTTAAGACGACATAAGGCAAGGTGGCATCTTCAGTATTTATTGATACAGGTGTAGCCGGAAATATAAGCCGGGCAATAGTTTGAAAACCTCCCCTAACATAAAGTTCATTTAACCCTTTTTTTAATTTAACAGGAATATACAACCATCCTGCACCGTAAGGATCGCCTGTGTGCAACTTTCCATTCACAAACACAAAACTGTTGCCTTGTATATTCAGTAAAGCAGCTTTTCCCTTACCGGAGTTATAGGTGAGATAGATATAATTGCCGCCAAATCTCCGTCCTCTTCTTCTAACCGGCCTTGCCAGTGGACGCAAACGGTTAAGGCTATCCGCAATAACATTTTGCCAAATTATATTTCCGTTTTCTTCATCAGCGCCAAATGATTCTCCTTCTATCGGCCGTTTTAGCGTGTTAGCATAAAGCTTGTACGCAAGCAAATCTGTGTTGACAGCTTCCCTTCCGTAATGCGCCGGAACATTAGCCATCAGTCCTTTTTTAAAATAAAAAGTATCCTGCGTGAAAGAATTTATAGTACTGAAAGAAAAAATTATGATCAGGATAGAACTTAATTTATTCATGCCAAAAGATTTCAAAAGTTATAATGCCTCGCCGTCGAATTCGTTACAAGCCAAAGAATACGATTTGTGTTACGAAGACGGATTCTCCCGGTTCCATTTTTTATCCGTAATGCGAAGGTAAAATTTTACGAGCTCTGGTAATATCGATTTGCATTTAACAATAAACCTGTCTGCCAAATCGAACCTGGAAAAAAAAGCATGATAAATGCAATCATTGTAGGTTGTTCCCAAGCCAAATTTTGTATGTTCAGGATGATATAAATCCCATTGCGCTTCCTCAATATCGGTAGGCCACCAATATTTAACATTACCCCCATTTTTGATAATTTGTTCAGTAAGGTTTTGCCCTGCATCCATATCTTCAGTCATATTCATATCAGGATAATCAAGCTCTTTTAAATATGCCGTTGATATGGCAAAAAAGAAAGGGGAAATATATAAGTTCTTTCCGTCACGGAGATGATTGGCCGTTTGTGCAGCCCCAACAATAGTGCCTGGTTCAGAGAGATCATTCATCATTTTTGCAAACCAACTCTTCTTTGTTGGAATACAATCTATATCAAAAACAATAAGATATTTTGTATCGGTGACTGTTCTGCAAATGTGATTCAGGAAATCTCCGTGAGTAGGAAAACTCTCGTCAATAACCTGGTGAATATTAACACCGAAATATTTAAATACTGCCTTTTGATACCTGGGAATTTTTGGATTGACCTTTGAGTTATAAAAGGAAAATATTTTAAAAAGCTTCGGGTCATCTTTCACTTTTCTGAACAGGAACATAGCTCTATTTACTTTGTACAAATTTTTTTATGATTGATCTTACTGAATTCGTATTGAATTGGAATGGTCGCAAATAAAAAAACGTAAGCTGTTCATCTACCAGTATTCTTTTCGATAAGCCGATTTTTGAAAACAAAATCCTGAAAGGTGATAATAAAAGAAGCCTCCATTTGTTTTTATTTTTATTTTTTTTATAAACACGAATTGCAAGGTCGTATTCCTTCAAAATTTCACCGGCCTCAGCAATTCCCTGCATCAGCCGCTCCCTGTACTCAATGGTAAGTCTTTCCTCGGGAATGAAATGCTGCAATTCCAGGTTTTCATCATAGTACAATTCGTATCCCCACAATAGCAATCTTTTACAATATTCAAAATCATCACCGGTACTTAATTTTTTCCCATCCCTGACCATTCAAAAGAGAAGGATACTCATCGTCGAATATTTTAAGAAACAAAGTTTTCCTTGTTACCATGCCGGCACCTAACACAAAGGTTTTATGACTGACATACCCGGAATTCCCGGCAGGAATTCCCATGCCATAATAGTTTTTATATTCTTCGAACCATTCAGGATAATCATCAGCGTTAGTAACTGGCAAATTTTTCCCTCCACCAGCGCCAATCGTCATAGTTTTTTTAAGCATTTCGTATGCAAGAAAAACATAGTTTTTATCCAGCCAGTTGTCGTCGTCACAAAAAACCAATGTCTCAAATTGCGCCTCCTCTGCTCCTCTCATTCTTGCAAACATCTGTCCTGGCCTTGATTCATTTATTATTTTAAATTGAATATTTTTAAAATCAAATCTGTTCCATATTTCGCTGGCAAGTGAAACCGTGTTATCCGTAGAAGCATTATTTACTAAAATAATTTCCATGTTAAAGCCTTCCGGAATAAATTGCTCAGCCAGGTGTTGCAAAGTTTCAGGTAATCGTTTTGCGCTGTTATAACAGCAAATTATCACGGATGTCCCAAAACCGGCTTCATGTTCAAAATTATTTACCATTCGGTAAGGAAGTTAACAAGTTGAAAATCCTCTAATTCAGTTTCAAATTTTTTATTATTTTTTTTACTGGTGATGGAACAGGCTTCGCTAATGCTTCATAAACTCCTGCGTTCAAAGAAATGAATTGAATCAGGTCAAACATTTTAACGGGATCAGAATTTAATCTCGCCTGTAAATATTTTTTTAATGCCGTGGTGGAAAATTTTGATTCAGAAATTACTTGCTGTTTCAATTTATTCTTATGGCCAGGAAATACTTGTACCAGGCATGTTTGGTAACATAACGCCGTTCCGTAAGCAAGTCGCTGCAAATATTTAAAGTTTGCCCGGGATTCAGGTATAATGTGTTTGATTTTCAAATCCGGAGATATGCCTGCAAAGTACCCTTTACTGATGCAAAACAAAACCATTTGTGTATCTTCTCCACTGGTTAACTGGTCAGCTTTTCTTCCGGGCATCGTGAATTTTTCCTGCTTTGCCATTTGAACATATTCTTTCAGTAAAAATGCAAATGTGCAAAGGCCTGTTCCAAAGGGATAATATGGTTGCCATTCTGGAACGCCGGCAAATTTTATTGTCTCTTCATGTCTTTCCTGGAAGGCAACGCGGCCGTAACTTTCTATTGTTTTATCAATTCCATCAATAAAATCAACCACGACATTACCGGGGCCTAAGGCGCCGACCTGCGGATATTGGGCATTTAGCCTTTTTAGCGCCTGCAGGTAGTTGCTTTCAGGTTCATTATCATAATCGAAGTAAACAATATGTTTTCCTGTAGCCTGTTCTATTGCAGCCATGCGAGCATATTTTACCCCCTGCTTTACAACCAGCATGATCTTCATAGAGCGGATCTTTGCAAGATAATCCCTGACATAGGACAATGTTTCAACCGGCACCTGGCTGTTATTATCCACTAAAATTACTTCTGTTGAAATACCGGTTGTATCCAGGTTATGTACTGCATTTAGACAACGCTTCAATAAACGTTCATCAGGATTATAAGTGCATATAACAATCGAATAATCTACAAGGTGGTTTTCATTTGGCATTGCTTATTTTTTTAGGATATTTTAAAAACAACTAAATTATTTTTTTTGCAACCCATAATGTATCATATTGCCGGAAGAAATTAAACTCATTGGATTTCGATACAATATTATTTATAACGTGTGTAGGCCCCAAATTATTCCTGTCTTCGTAATAATCATGAAACGCCACAAACCCTCCTTTGATGATTTTTGGAGAATATAAGTTAAAATCTGTTGTACATCCTTTTATAGAATGGTCACCATCAATAAATAACATATCAATTCTGTCGAATTCATCCGCAAACTCGTACGAGTATCCTTTCTTAATAATAATCTTATCCAGAACTTTTAATTGCTGCATATTTTTCCTAAAACTTTGAAGCAGATCTTTATTCCCTTTTTTCTGCAGGTATTCTTTTTCACTTTCTACATCAAAGCCCCCATCTGCATTAAACGGATCAATGGCATACACTTTTCCTGATCCTAAACCCTTTGCAATACAACAGGTACTTTTACCCTGCCAGCTTCCAATTTCAACAACGATTGATTTATCCGGTAACATCCTGGCAATATGGTATAGCCCCATCGCTTCCTTATCGGTGAGCCAACCGTCAAGTTTATGAAATCCCTCAATCTTCTTTAATGTATTTTTTTCCTTAAAATCTTTAAACATAATGCCAATTATTTAAACAACTTTCTTACCCATTTCTTAAACCGCCTTCGCAATAATTTATCCTTTTCAAATTTTTTCCATTTTTCGTCGAGATAAAATTCTTTTTTCAGAAAAAAATAATCCGCCTCCTTTTCAGCCAAAAAAAACAGCGGGTCTTGCATCTCAATTATTTCCCCGGCGGGCAAATTAGCGTGATGCGCATGCTGTCGCGGATTATTTGTGTGGGTTGCATCATCCCGGAAACCAATGTTGCTAACCAAGTTAACATTAGGTGTTACACAAAAACCATTTTCAAAAAAAGTCAGAAACTGCAGCTGGTAGTCCCAGGTATCTATTTTATTCGATTTTATTTTTCTAAATATCTCCAGCCATATTTCCCTTAAAAAAAAATCATCGAATATTTTAGGTAGCTGGGTCGCAACCTCCTGTTCATCATATTTTGAAAGGAAGGGATCATAATTTTTCCAAAATCGTTTCCAGGTGGCCCAGCCCCAGATATTGCTAAACTGAGAAAAATAATAACTTGCATTTCCCCATCTATGTCCTTCTTGCAGATTAGTTCCCGTTATAGTACTAATACGCTCATCGACACTGTATTTTTCAAGCATTGCATCACAAAAATAGAAAAAGCTATTAGCTGGCAGGCAATCATCCTCTAAAATAATTCCTGCCTCCTCGTGATCAAAAAACCAACTGATTGCAGAAGATACTGCCATTTTACAACCTTTATTATCATTGTTAAATAATGTTTTTACCTCGCAGATCCAATCGATTTTATTTATTACCGATCTGGCTTCTTTACATAATTCATCATCGTTGGAATTATTATTTCTTGGTCCGTCGGCGGCAATATATAATTTCGCAGGACTTGTTTTTTTAATTTGCTCAAATACACGAAAAGTAACATCAGGCCTGTTAAAAATTAAAAACAAAACAGGCGATTTAACTTTATACCCTGAGCCCGCAGTATTTTGAGATTCTTCCGACACCGGCAAGTTTTTTAGTTTAGCAATTTAAGTCATTACCCATGAATGATGCTCCTGTTAAAGAAATTGAACAAACGTTGGTAAGTGTAATAGTCGCAACTTTCAACGCTGAAGAACATATTCTCGGTTGTATTGAATCAATCCTGGATCAGACTGAAAAGAATATTGAAATTGTAGTTGTTGACGGCAAAAGTGATGACAATACTCTTTCTATTGTAAAGCAATTCGAAAAGGAAAATATTGTATTGATATCTGAAAGGGATAAAGGGATCTATGACGCATTAAACAAAGGCATAAAATTAGCAAAAGGAAAATGGTTGTATTTCATGGGAACAGATGATCGTTTGCTTACCGGCTTTAGTGAAATGACTTCGAAGTTGACCGACGAAGCCGCAGTTTATTATGGCAATAGTGAGCCTGTTTTTTACAGCGATGACAGGCCTTCTTATGAACTATTGGTTGGGAAATTCAGTAATTACAGACTGGCAAAATATTGCATTAATCACCAGGCTGTTATTTATCCCGCCGGGGTTTTTTCCAAATATGAGTATGACTTACAGTACAAAGTTTTTGCCGATTATGCGCTAAACCTGAAAGTTTGGGGAGATAAAAATTTTAAAAAGATATTTTATCCTATTACGATTGCTCAATATAATATGACCGGGTTTTCTTCCACTGTTAACGATATTGAGTTTAAAAGGGATAAGCCGGCTTTGATAAGAGCAAGTATGGGCTGGATAGTTTATACGAGATTCCTGTTTAAAAGATTTAAGAAACAATTGAAAGGCGAAAATGATTTTTAATTTTATCGATACTACGAAGCCCGGATGTACCGGATCACTATTTGATGAATTTTTTTAATTGCATCCTTTTAAACCATTTATCCCTTTTCTGTTTCTTAAGATACAATTCCCTGGCAGAGGCGTAGCTGTACCTCATTTTAGTGTAAAAAAAATAGTCTGCTGCTTTTAAATCTTCATTGTATTCTGCGTAAATACTTTGTAAATCGGGCCGGTTACTTAAAGTATAACGATCATATTGTGAAACCGGCAACTCAAGTACATCTGTTTTAAAAGAACTAAAATGAAAAAATAGTAACGGCTCTGTTTCATTTACAAAATAGCCACCACTCTTTTCGCTTAAATATCTTTCATGAAGATTCCATGGTGCCATATTAAGGCCTAAGTTCAATAAAACTTTTACTTCTGAAAAAAAGATAGGTGCTAAATTAACCGGAAGCTGGTCAACGAATATTCCGTTATATACATCAACATAACATTGCGAATATGTTCTTTCTTTCCACCACGCGATAAATTTTCCCGACTCCTTATTTTTCTTTAGCGCAATAAATCCAAGATTATAAATTCCAAAATTCAAAAAATGATTTTCAGCAGGCTTTTTACTATCCCATGGTATAGGGGTACAGATATGCGGAGTAAGAACAATGCTTGAATCATTCAATTCATCAAATAACCGTGAGATTGGGTGATAGATTTTGATATCAGGATCGAAAAAAATCACTTTTTCGATTTTTCTTTCATTAAACAGATATTCAAAAATACGTGGCTTTACACAGGTATTAAATTCGATAATGTTATATTTGGACGCAAGAATTTGTACCTGAGGTTCTATTTCATGCATGGCGATAACTTCATTTGCCAGGGAATCATAATCAATTACATCATTTTTTTTATCGCACAAAAAGATAAAAAACTTTACTTCAGGATCATACTTTTTTAAGGATTTTCCAAGTACTTTAGCATAGGCCAGATAGTTATTTGAACATATCGTGAAAGCAACTTTCATATGCAGATCAATGAATCCATAAAATCGAAAAAATAAAAATTATAAAATATTTTTGCCCGCCTGCTGATTAAATTTTTATGAAGATAAGTATTGATGTTATTATTCCATCTTTCAGGTTGGACGAAAAATATATCGTACCGATGCTGCAACTCGAACGACCAAAAAATGCACTCGTAAAGTTTTATGTTATCGTTGATAATCCGGCTACAGAACCTTCAGAATCAATAACCTCACTGGCCAACACTGAAAATGTTTTTCTTATTGTTAACGGGCAAAATATCGGTGCTGCGGAAACAAGAAATAAAGGAATCGCAGAAGGTACAGGGGATTGGATACTATTTTTAGACGATGATATTGTTGTACAAAAAGATCTACTGGCGATATATGTAAACGCAATACAACAAAGCCCCGATGAAATTGGTTTTATAGGACTAATTAATTTCCCTGGACCTAATACAGATTTTACACGTGCAGTCAAGGTAAGTGGCTCAATGGATATCTTTTCGATTGCAAAACGAAAAAAAGCTTTTGCCTGGGGCGCAACGGCTAACATTTTAGTTAAGCGGAACGCAATTGCAGGCATCCAGTTTTCGAGTATGTATCCTAAATCGGGTGGTGGTGAGGATGTAGACTTTTTTTTAAAGGTGAGGCAAAAAAATAATTACAAAAACTTCGCAACTCTTCCCGGCGCAGTTGTATATCACCCGTGGTGGAATAATGAGAAGACTAACTTTATGCGTCCTTTTCGGTATGGGAAAGGCAACAGTTATCTCGGCGAACTAAATCCACGGCACACTTATTATGATTTTTTAAACACCCCGGAAACTTTTTTGGTCTCATTTATTATCATCGTAATTGCAGTTTTCGTGAAGCACCAATGGATTATGCCGATGTTGTATTTTATGGCAGGCACGTTGGCAATTGAAGTAATAGCAAGTGCGGTTCAAACAATTAAAAGATATTCCCGGGGAAATTTAAAGGTAATTGCATATGTACTATGGCTAAGGCTTGTACACGAAACTGGTGTGTTAACTGGAAAATTTTCACGACTACAATTTTGGCGAATAGGCGAAAGATTTCATGATGACGGAAAAATTAATAAAATATACTTTTATCGAAGCAACACTTACAAAGTAGTAAAATGGATTTTATACCCGGTGCTAATTTTAGTCATTTATAAATATTCTTAGACCTGCGCAAGGCCGTTCCTGGAAAAACTGCGTTTACTCATAATAGTTTCATTGTACATTGCCTTATTTCTTTCTTCGTGATATTTTGAATTAATTTCATGATTTAGGTGGTAGCATATAGCGGCCAGCTTTAATCTGCGTTTCTTAACTCCATAGTTAATTAGCCTCGCGGCAAATTCATCATCCTCCAATCCCCATCCATAAAAGAGATTGTCATAGCCATTCACCGCAACATAATCTTCTCTCCAAAAGGCAAGATTACAAGCTTTGATATTTTTTGAGCAGTAAGGATCAGTTGTAATAAGGGAAGATAAAAAAGGAATACGTACCGCGTTAAACCTGTTCCTTATTCCTTTGGAGAAAAATTCAAATGAAAGCCGATTCCTTTCGATAACCTCTCTTGTTTTAGACTCGCTTAAGATGGTGCGGCAACCTTGCACAAACGTTTTTTTGCGGGCATTTTTTATATGATCTTTTATAAAATTCCTGTGAAGAATAATATCGCCATCAATCTGTATAATATAGTCCGAAGTCGCATACTTCATTGCTTTATTGAGAATCAATGTTTTCCTGAAGCCCTTATCTTCCTGCCAAATGTGCTCTACGGGGATATTAAAAAACCTCCTGTATTTGTCAATAACCATCTGTGTTTCGTAGCCAGAGCCATCATCGGCAATAAGAATTCTATCAGGTAAACGTGTTTGATCCAATATGCTCAACAGGATACTTTCAAGTGCTTTCGGCCAGTTGTAAGTAGAAATCAAAATATCAACAGAGATATTTTCAGTTTTCATATTATTCTTATTTACTTTCTTGATCAGCCAGTTTTATGCCAATCATTTGCATATTTCCCCTGGCTCTTTATCTCGATTCTTAAAAACACCTGACAATAAAAATTTATGAAACGATGCAAGAGACCCGAAAATCCTTTGCGTTAGGGATTAAGAATTATTCAAAACGAAGTTAGGTTTTTCTTAATGGCGCCCGGTTGCACAGGCTACGCTATCGTGGTAAAAATTAAATTTTATGAAAACTTTATACAAGCGACATAATACTCGATGAGTTATTCGTCATTTGAAATGAAGGTTTGCATATCAATGAGTTTTCGATACAATCCGTTCGCGGTAATTAATTGCTGATGTGTACCTTGTTCCACAATTTCTCCTTCATTTAAAACAATTATAAGATCAGCCTTTTGAATAGTACTCAACCGATGTGCAATAATAAGAGAAGTGCGATTTTTCATCAGGTTGTTTAAAGCATCCTGTACCAGTTTTTCAGATTCTGTATCAAGTGCGGAAGTAGCTTCATCCAACAACATAATTGGGGGATTAGACAAGACCGCCCGTGCTATGCATAACCGCTGTCTTTGACCGCCCGATAATTTAGAACCCTTATCTCCAATATTGGATTGATATCCCTCAGATGTCGCTAAAATAAAATCATGTGCATTGGCAATCCTTGCAGCTTTTTCAACTTCTTCCATGGTGCTTCCGGGTTTTCCAAAAGCGATATTATTAAATATGGAAGCATTATAAAGAATCGATTCCTGGTTTACAATGCCCATCAGGTTGCGAAGAGATTCAATGGTAATGTTTTTAATATTTTTTTCGTCAATAAAAATATCCCCATGTTGGGGCTGTAAAAAGCGGGGAATTAAATCCATTAATGTTGACTTGCCTGCGCCGGATGGACCAACCAGGGCAACTGTACTTCCCTTGGGTATTGTGAAACTAACATCATGCAAAACATTTTTTTCATGATAAGTGAAACAAACATTTTCAAACCTGATTGAATTATCAAAACTCTCAACTTTTACCGCACCCGGTGAATCTGTTATCAAAGGCTTTTCATCAATTAATGCTAATATTCTTTCTCCTGCAGCTATGCCCGAATGTATATTGCTGAATGAAACCGAAATAGCCTTTGCAGGCCGCATTACCTGTGAAAACAAAGCTATATAAGCAATGAAATTAGCGCCGGTTAGCTCACCCTCGTTATTTAATACCAATGAACCTCCATACAATACTATACTTACCACCATTACAATTCCTAAAAATTCTGAAACGGGTGATGCAAGCTGCTGTCTCTTGGACATTGAACGCATTATTTTTGAATAGCGAATATTCTCATCGTTAAACCTGCCCGTAATAAACTTAAATGCATTGAAGGCTTTAATAATTCTTATACCATTAAGCGCTTCTTCAAGATAGCTAAGCATAATACCATACGATATGTGCGATGAAACCGCATCCTCCTTTAACTTTCTCACAATCTTAGAAATGATAAATGCTGAGATCGGAATTACCAGCATTGAAATCAAAGTGATTTTATAAGAAATAATAAACAGCATTACCAAATAAAATATTAAAGTAAGGGGCTCTTTAAAAATTACCTGTAACGTGCCGGTAACTGAATATTGCACCACTTGCACGTCTGAGGAAACCTTAGACATGATATCTCCTTTTCTTTCATTACTGAAATAGCCGAGATCCAGTCTCATAACATTATTGAAAACAGTTCTGCGCAAATTCAATAGTGTTTGGATCCTTAAATTCTCCATGGTGCGATCGGCAAAATAGCGAAAGATACCTCCGAGCAAAACAGAGATCAATATTGCCCCACAAACGAATTGCAAAGTTTGATAAACGCCATAATGAATACTTGCATAGCTGGAATAATAATTAAACATTTTAAAAATGTCATACACATGTTCTGGCTTCACGGGTATCTCATGTACTGCATTCTCCTTAAAAAGAGTGGATAATAAAGGAGCAAGCAGCGCCAGATTGAGCGTTCCAAAAACTACAGCAAGCAAAGTGAACAGGATGTAAGGAAAAGCATACTTTCCGATAGGATTGGCAAAGGACAACAAGCGGAAATAAGTCTTCATTTTAATAGATGGGCGGCAAAATTATGAATTAAACGACAGATGGATTAAACGATTGACATCGGTAAAGCGAAGGCCTGGATACCTTTTTTCATTTTGTGCTTCTGACAAAATAGGCAGAATTTGACCGAATATTTCTACTAATTCCCACTGGTTTTTGCTTAACAAAAAGGTAATGCAAGTCTTTGGCGATCACGAAGAATTTTTCATAAACCCCTTTGCTATCAATGGTTTGCACGATCTGATCTTACTCTTAAGATGAAGAAAGATTCAAAACTTTGATTTGCAGGCCGTTTTTTGTCAATCTACATTTACATCTTGATTGCTTGAATGAAGAAGAATGTAACATTAATCTTTAATCTAAAATTTGACTTTATGAAACAAGCAATGAAAACAACAAGAATGATTACAATGGGTTTATTTACCCTTTGTACCATGGGATTATCAAAGGCTACTTTTGCCGGTTTAAAAACTGAGAACCCGGTGGAACTTAAGTTTATCGGGAAAATTAAAAACCGGCCGGTATTTCAGCTTAACCTGAACAACGATGGAACAGAAAAGTATTTCATCAAAATAAAAGATGAGAACTCCAATGTTTTATACTCAGAAAAAGTAACGGGTGAAAACATATCCAGAACATATCAATTGGATATTGACGAAGCTGATCTTAATTCACCCACATTTGGTGTAAGAGTTGAAGTTACTTCTGCAAAAACTAATAAAACAGAAGTGTACAAAATTAGCTCCCATACCAGTGTAACTGAAAATATTATCGTAGCCAAATTGTAACGGCCCTAATTAAATCCCTATCAAAACTTTAAAGACCTACCGGTCATAAACCGGCAGGTCTTTTTTAATTACAGCAAGTGATCAAAAAAAATAAATCGTATTTTGAAAAAAATTTTTTTTGGCTAATAATGAATAATCCCTATTTTCACATCCTCAAAAAAACAGGCCCTCCTGTGGAAACAAGACGGCCTTTACGATTGCTTGATATGAGACTCTTTAATTGTATATGTTGTGCTGATACCACAGCTTGCAATGAGAAAAACCAGGAAGAAACCCCGCCTCTACAATTCCTTTTAGTTTAATAACGTGTTTCTTAGAGACAAACTTACGTAGTGGCCGCAAATCATCCGAATCAATTTACAGGTGATTATATTATCGCCGAGTTTAGTATTTATTTTAAAAAGCCTTTATAGTATTACGTTTCAGGATAAAATCTCAATGATGCCCAACCTTTTTTCCGATACATTATTTCAATTAGTTCACTCACTTGAAAAATCTGAGAAAAGGCATTTTAAACTTTATATTAAAAGAAGCTCGGCAAAAGAAGATCTCAAAATTATCCGTCTTTTCGATGCATTGGATAAGCTTTCAGAGTATGATGAACGACTGCTGCTTAAAAACCTTGAAAATATTACCAAGCCTCAACTGTCTAACTTAAAAACCCATTTGTATAAGCAATTATTGGCCAGCCTGCGCCTTTTAAAAACAAATGACAACATAGACCTGAAACTGAGTGAACATCTTGATAACGCCAGGTTGCTGTATAATAAAGGACTTAAAATACAAAGCCTCCATATACTTGAAAAAGCAAAAGAACTTGCAAAGGCAAACCAAAAAATGAATTTCCTGGTCCAGGTTATATCACTTGAAAAAAAAATTGAAACCTTGCATATAACCCGCAGCACTCTCGAAAAGACGCAAATGATTGCTGACGAATCACTTGATATAAGCGGCCATATAGACAGGGTTACACGACTTTCTAATCTTGCATTGCTATTGTACAGGTGGTATGTAAAAAATGGGCACGCAAGAAATGAAGAGGACGAAGAAGGTATAAGGCAATTTTTTAAAAGCTCGTTGCCTGCAGACCCGAATGCCATTAATGGTTTCTATGAAAAGCTGTATCTGTACCAAAGCTATACATGGTATGCTTTTATTCGGCAGGATTTTTTAATGTATTACAGGTATAGCCAGAAATGGATTGACGTTTTTAGTGAAAATGAAATAATGATAGCTGTAGAAACAGGTCACTACATTAAGGGAATGCACAACCTGCTTAATGCGCATTTTGATCTCCGGAATTTTAATAAATTCAAAATCACTTTACAAAAGTTTGAAGAGTTTGAAAAAACACCTGCTGCAAGCCAACATGATAATTTTCGCACCCATACTTCTATTTATATCAATAGCGCTAAACTCAACCAGTATCTTATGCAGGGCGATTTTAGCGAAGGCGTAAAAATTGTTCCTGAAATAGAAGCAAAATTGAAGGAATATGCGCTGTTTGTAGATAGCCACCGCATAATGGTTTTCAATTACAAATTTGCTTCTCTCTATTTTGGCGCAGGCAATTACGCAAAAGCAATAGACTATTTACATAAAATTATTAACGATACTCAAACCGGCTTACGAACCGATCTGCAATCTTACGCAAGGCTCATGCATCTCCTGTGCCATTATGAAATTGGTAATGAAGACATACTTGATTCGCTCATTAAATCAGTATACCGCTTTATGGCGAGGTTACAAAACCTTACAGTAGTTGAGGAAGAAATATTCACTTTTTTACGACATTCATTTAAAGTAAACGCCAAACAACTCAAGCCTGAATTGAAACAATTTCTTGAGAAAATAAAACACCTGGAAAAGAATAGGTTTGAAACAAGATCATTTGCTTACCTGGATGTAATTTCGTGGGTAGAAAGTAAAGTAACTGACATCCCTATGGAAGAGATCATTCACAAAAAATATCTTAAAAGTAAACACAGGTAATCTTGATACAGGAAACTAATTTTTGTTTTTAATATTCAGATCGATATTGGAATAGAAGCCGAGATCCTTATTTTTTATTTGCTTTGTCCAAAAAGCAATTTGACCTGCATGGTATGAATAGTGCTCCGCAACATGAATAATAATTCCAATTCCTGATAAATCAAATCCCTGCACAGAATACGTTTTCACCAATCCGGCTTCGTCACATTCTTTTATAATTTCAGTTGCTTCATAAACTGTTTCAGTAAGTCTTTTCAACAATTCGGATTTGGTAAATGCGTTTTTTGCGGAGAATTCTTTGTCTCTTTCCCTCGTGTCAGGCTTTTCCCCAAGAGAGGAAATAATATACTGGCTGATGTTGCCGCATAAATGAAGCACCAGGTTTCCCATACTATTAGAATTGTCATTTGCGGATTGCCAAATATCAGTCTCATCAACCTCGTCAAAACATTTTTTTATTCTTTTAGTGTTTTCATTAATTCTAAAAATAGATTGGTTTGTAAATTCTTTAATAAGTTCAGTCATCGTATTATGATATTCTTTACAAAGAAAAATTAAGCTCTTTCAAATGAAAAAATCTTTGCGTCGGCGTTGCCTTTTCCCATAAGCAAATCAGTAATTATTTCTGCCGCAACGAGACTAAATGTTATGCCGTTACCGCCAAATCCCAATGCAAAAAAACTATTCGGTAAAGGTTTATAATTCCCGATAAAAGGCAAACCATCTTTTGTTTCCCCAAAAGTGCCTGTCCAGTTAAATTCCGGTACAAATTCAATTTCGGGAAATAAATTATTGAAATCTTTTTTTAATTCTTTTGCTTTTACATTAATAAGTTTATCTCGTTTTGATGGATCATAAAATTTTTCATCCTTGCCTCCTACAATAATCCTTCGATCGTGAGTTCTCATATACATATAAGGATCGCTGGTATTCCAGATAAGCACATCATCTTTCCAAAAATTTTTTCCGGTTGACCCGTGTTCATTGACAGTAACATAAGTGGAATGAAGGCTGACGATTTTTTTCTTAATAAAATTTACGGTTTCGTATCCTGTAGCATAAATGAGATACCTGGCTTTTATATTTTTTTTATTTTCTGAAATGAGTTCAACACCGCCGGCATTATGGACTATCTTAATAATTTTTGTACGGTCAAATACTTTGCAACCATTCTTTAAATTATACTGATGTAGTTTGTGTGTGAATCCATATGCATCTGTCTGGCCACCCAATTCAGATAAAATTGCCGCAGGAGCTTTAAAGCCGAATTCTTTTTCAATTTCATCACCCTCAAGATATCTCACTTCAAAATCATTTTCTATTCTTACTTGATATTCCTTTTTTAAAAATGAAACATGCTTTTTAGACGTGGCATAATACAGGCTATTCTTCATTTGAAAATCTTTGAACCCTACATCATTTGCAATGTCCTGTAATTTTAAAATGGATTGAGCACACAATTCATAAGAACGGACCGCATTTTTATACCCAACTTTTTTTTGCAATTCTACCAAGGGAACATCGATTTCATATTGCAACAGAGATGTGCTTGCGCATGAGCTTCCCATGCCTATACTTCTTGCATCAATCACAATACACTTAAATCCAGCTTTAGATAAATAGTAAGCGGATAAGGCGCCTGAGATACCACCGCCAAGTATAGCGATTTCCGTTTCCAAAGTTTCTTCCAGCTTTGGATAATCATACATCAAACCATTTTTAATGAGCGAATAAGGCAGGCCTGATTTTAAATCCATAGATACTTTTTACTTGTACAATCTTAAATGTTAACAAGATAACAATAATCAATCTTTTAGTTGAATTCGATTATATTCGGGTAGAAGTGTCGCTAGAAAAATTATAATCATTTACCGCACATCTTAATAATCTCTTTGGACTTGCCTTCTTTATTAAAAATGGATTCCGATGTGCTCAGCGGTTCACATATGAATGTGCTTTCAGGTCATTACCAGAAAGGCTAAACGCAACTTTGTTAACTTCGTTTTTTAAGCTGTGGTGAAAACAGTATCCCGGCATTAAAAATCTATTCCCGACCAGGTTTTTTTCTTTCTTTCATACTTTTCATAATCAAATTTGTAAAGCCGGCCCGGCCTGTGGGGAACATTTTGTTCGTTCTCACCCATATCCACCAAAAAATCCATCGAAAAAAACTTCTTTCTAAAATTCCTTCGATCCAGCTTGATATTTAAAATGGCTTCGTACAGATTTTGGAGCTCCCTTAAAGAAAATTTATTAGGTAAAAGACTAAAACCTAAAGGGTGTTCCTGCACTCTTTTTTGTAGCCATCTATAGCATGATTCAAATATCTTTTGATGGTCAAACGCAAGATCCGTTACGTTTTCAATTTCATGCCAGTGCAATTCGTTATCAAGTATTTTCAATTTATGGTGTTGTATGTTTATCAGCGAGCAGTAAGCGACAGTAACAACTCTTCCTGCGGGGTGGCGATTTACTTCTCCAAACGTATGTACCTGCTCAAGGTATAAATCGTTTAACCCTGTACGTTGTTTCAATATCCTGTATGCAGAAGCTCGTAAATCTTCTTCCGGCTTTACCAGATCTCCAAGCAATGACCATTTGCCCTGGAACTTTTCCAAATCAGACCTTATAAGTAATACCTTTAATTTATTTTCGTCAAATCCAAAAATGACACAATCAACCGATAAAGCCACCCGGTTAATGCTTTTTACCTCAGATTGGATTATCTTAAAAGTTTTTATACTCTTTTTGGTGGCATGGTTTGAATTAGCTGGCATAG
Source organism: uncultured Chitinophagaceae bacterium (assembly GCA_963798665.1). Taxonomy (GTDB): domain Bacteria; phylum Bacteroidota; class Bacteroidia; order Chitinophagales; family Chitinophagaceae; genus Ginsengibacter. The sequence continues at coordinate 215,841 of CAWCUN010000010.1, forward strand.
AAAACAATAAATAAGATTGGTTAATGGTTTATTAGCTTCTTCCGTTTTCTTTTACATCAATAATATTTCTGCCTGCAGCAGGATTTGGTTGGGTAAGATTCTGGTTAAATTTTACATACTTCCAGTCACTATCACTTGCGCTTAAATTAGTCATTACTCCTGTATTCATATACACCCCTGGGATTGAGGCGTAATTTAATAATCCACGATTTCCTTTGGCCGCATACATGATAATTGCAACAGGTGTAATGGTTTCCCGGAGAATATCCTGTGTCAATGAAAATGAATGTGAAAAACATCGGAGACAAAAAAATAAAAGTAGGAAAGAACAGAGTAAAACTTTCTCCATATCAGGCAATTTATTGTGTAAAATAAACACATTATTTTTAATTTTTATCAACTCTTCAAAAAATAGTTTTCAAAGATTAGCCATATAAAAGAGTAATACGTCTAAAGGTTGAAATAAACTGTTTCTGCAATACTCTGTATAATTTTTAACGGTAATAAACAGTTTGATGGGACTATTTTTAATTTTACAACAAATCTTTCTCATGTACACAAACGAACAAACAAAGAATTTACAAGTATTAACTACCAAGCTATCGAAAACTGTGGGCTCGGTTGGTGATTTAAGGGATGTTCTCCGTTTTCATGAATATAGGTATTACATTTTGAATGATCCACTCATTTCTGATGCTGAGTATGACAAACTATACAAAGACCTTGAAAAACTCGAGAAAGAAAACCCTTCGTTAATAACTTCAGATTCTCCCACGCAACGGGTAGGTAACAGCCTCAATAAAGATTTTGTAACAGTGCCCCACCTGGTGCCAATGCTCAGCCTTGATAACAGTTACAATCCGCAAGACCTGGTTGATTGGGACAAAAGAGTGAAGGGTCTTGTGGATGTCGCAGAAGTTGTTTACAGTGCTGAACCTAAATTTGACGGCGCCAGTATTTCAGTTATCTATGAAAAAGATATGCTTGTACGAGGATCTACCAGGGGTGATGGAATTGCAGGAGATGATATAACTGTCAATATCAAACAGATAGGCTCCATTCCTTTATCAGCGAAATTTTCTCACTTTGGAATCGAATTGATAGAAATACGGGGAGAGGTGCTTATGACCAAAGAGAACTTTAGGCAATACAACGCAACGCTTGCTGAAGAAGGAATTGCACCACTTGCCAATCCGCGTAACGCGGCAGCAGGTTCTCTTCGCATGAAAGACCCCGCCGCAGTGCGCAAAAGAAAACTAGAGGCCATTTTGTACCATATAAGTTTTATCCAAGCTCAGTGAAAAAGGCATATCAAAAAATAAAAAACTGATAACAACACACGCAGGGTCTTTGCAGATGCTTGCGGAACTCGGCTTTAAGACTCCGGTAAATGAAAAGAAGGTATTCAATAACATTGAAGCTGTGGTTGATTTTTGTAAATACTTTGAAAGTACGAGAGATGAATTGCCTTATGAAATAGATGGAATGGTTATAAAAGTTAATGACGTAGAACTGCAGCAACAAACAGGGAGTACTACGCATCATCCCCGCTGGGCAATTGCTTATAAGTTCAAGGCAAGGCAGGCGACTTCAAAATTAGTTAAGGTTGAATTCCAGGTAGGACGCACAGGATCTGTAACCCCTGTGGCAAAAATAGAACCTGTTCATATTGCAGGTGTTACAGTTTCGTCCATTTCCCTTTTTAATGCTGATGTAATCAAGGAAAAAGATTTGCGAATAGGCGACACGGTTATAGTAGAGCGCGCAGGTGACGTAATCCCATATATAGTAAAGCCGCTAACTGAATTGAGAACAGGTAAAGAAAAGAAAATAATTTTCCCTCATAATTGTCCCGTTTGTAACGACCCCCTTGTAAAACCTGATGGCGAAGCTGTATGGAGATGTGTAAATATCAATTGCGAAGCACAGGTTGTAGAGCGTATTATCCATTTTGTAAGTAAGGATGCGATGGATATAAGAACCCTTGGTGAATCAAATATTCGTAAATTTTACTCACTTGGCTTTTTAAAAAATATTCCGGAAATTTATTCACTTGATTACGAAGAAATCGCAAAACTCGAGGGTTTTGGGCAAAAGTCAATTGAAAACCTCCGAAACGCGATTGAGAAATCAAAAAGTCAAAATCTGCACCGTCTTATATTCGGGCTGGGCATAAGATACGTGGGTGAAGCTACTGCTAAAACGCTTGCGAAGAGTGTTGACAGTATATTCGATCTGCAAAATTTTTCTATAGAAAATTTACACCTGCTGAAAGATATAGGCAATAAGGTAAGCGAAAGCATTTTTGACTTCTTTCATAATAACGATAATATTGAAATGCTTCAAAAGCTGGCCAGAATTGAATTAAATATAAAAGGCGATAAAGCAGAAGATAAGACGGGTAAATTAACTGGTCAAACTTTTTTGTTTACCGGCACTCTGCCTAATTTAAAAAGGCCAGAGGCGGAAAAATTAGCAGAAGATAACGGTGGCAAACTTCTTTCTTCCGTGAGCAAAAATTTAAATTACCTTGTTACAGGCGAAGCGGCAGGAAGTAAACTTGAAAAGGCAAAAAAAATAAAATCAATTAAAATAATTAATGAGGAGGATTTTTTAAATATGATACAAACATAGTTTTGTAACTTTATTTCAAACCATTAGCCATGATAAAAAAAAATAACGGTGAAATATGGAAGCAGCTTCAGTTTAAAGGATGGAAGCAACTTCGAAAAAAATATGCCATTTCATCACAGGGGCGGGCTGCAAGCTACACTGACGATGTACTTAAGGACGGGAAATTATTAGAGGGTTCTCTTACATCCGGATATAAAACCTTGAACCTTCATATCAATGGTAGCAATGGAACTATATATTTTCATAGAGAAGTTGCCAAACTTTTCAGTAAAAAAAATTCTTCTGCTGATAAATTTGTCATCCATCTTAATCATAAAAAAACAGATAATAATGCCAAAAATCTGAGGTGGGCTTCACAAAAGGAAGTGAGCAAACATCAACAAAAAAGTCCTGACAAAATCGCTTATAAAAAAATCCAGCATTCCAGAACAAAAGGTTTGAAACTTACGTTGTCGCAGGTTAAAACCATTAAGGCGCTCATTGACAATCCACGGCGCAAGCTCACTTACAAACAAATAGCCAACAAATACAAGGTAAGTGAAATGACCATTTACAGAATTAAAAGCGGCGAAAACTGGAGCAACGTAAAATGACGGGCGGTAACTGCTAAATTACAATACGGATTACTTTTCTAATAATGTTTCAATCTTCTACTCTGAGCTTCTTGACGGAGCTCGAAAAGAATAATAACAAAGTCTGGTTCGATAGTCACAGGGAGAAATATTTTTCTGCCAAACAGGATTTTGAAAATTTTGTTGAGAAACTGCTTGCGGCTACGTTGGTTTTTGATACCGATTTGAAAGAATTGCAGGCAAAAAACTGTACGTTTAGGATGAACCGTGATATTCGATTCTCGAAAGACAAAACTCCCTACAAAACAAATATGGGGGCTTATTTAAGTCGCGGTGGAAAAAAGTCAATATTTGCCGGTTACTATTTTCACCTGGAACCTGGTGGAAAAAGCTTTGTCGGCGGTGGTCTGTGGATGCCCGAAGCGTCCGAACTAAAAAAATTAAGGCAGGAAATAGATTATTGTTTCCCCGAGTTTAAGAAACTTCTCTCCCGATCAATCTTTAAAAAACAATATGGCAGTCTGCAGATGAACCAGGGTCAAATGCTCGTTAACGTTCCAAAAGGCTATGATAAGGGAAATCCTGCCGCCTCCTTTTTAAAACTCAAAAGCTTTGTCTCTACTAAAAATATTCCTGATACATTACTCACAAATCCACGTTTAATAAAGGAAGTAGCCCTTGCCTTCAAAGCTTTAATGCCGTTGATCAAATTTATGAACCGCTCAATGGAATAAGCGTGCAATAGTCATTCCTATGATAAAAAAAACGGCCAGTGATAAAAATCACCGGCCTTGCTTACCTCTGAAACCACAAGAAAAAAGTCTAATTACTTCACAATGTCTTGAAGAGGATACTATATAAAATGCCTTTATTTAAAGTTATTGGGTTTGTGTGGGTGGTTTTAAATTACAGGATAAGGAAACAGGAATGGCCTGCTAAATTAATAATATTTTGTAATAAAAAGAATTTTCCTCGATTTAATTCAAAGTTTTTTTCATTTCATGCCCCGCAAGTTTCTCTATTCTCTTAATTTTATAGTCATACCACCACCTGGGGGTTGTTTTTTTCATTATTGTATCGATACTCCTCATACCAAATAAATTCCATGCCCCTTTTAACTTTCCTGATAATGAGCTTTGCAACGCCCGAAGACTCATCGCAAATCCACTGTCAATGTATTCCATATGATGCCAGTAACCTGCCGGCATGAATAGTGTTTCGCCATGGTCAAGCACAAGTTCATAACCGGTAGCATATTTTAGCGCCGGAAATTTTTCATAGTCAGGATTCCCCTTGTTTTGATTATAATTAGAAAAATCGGCCAGGCTTAGTACTTCAAAGGGCTTACGATATAATTTATGCTGCTCTTCATGGCAAAATAATAAAATTTTCTTTCTACCTGCAAACTGGGTGTGCAAAATGTGTGAAAGATCAATATCAAAATGCATGTGGGTAATCGATGTTTGGCCACCTGTGAATAACATCGGGTATTTTTTCACATAACCTCTCATTAACTCTTCGGGCCAGTTAAAGTCCTGTATAAGCTGGGGAGCGTGGTCAAAAATATTAAAAAGGAAAATTCGCCATGCTGCCGGTCCCTTTTTTATCATATTAACATATTCGCCAAATGTTTTATAATCGTCGGCAGTGTTTATAGGTGTATAAGCATCACTCTTTACGTTATTATAAAGGGCTACCTTCTTATCTCCAACTATCTCTTGAAAATAATCCCATGTCCATTTATGATATGCGGGCCAGTCTTTTGCGAGTTCTGTAATCACCAGGGGTTTTTTAGGCAAGTAGTAATTGTTCTTAAAATCCTCCGGTGAAATTTTATCCACCCGATCTACCGTATTTAATTGCATCTGCATTTTTTAAAGGTGTAAAATTAATTATTCCTGACACTTAATTTCTCCGAATTTTTCCATAAAAAAATCAAACATCTTTAGTGGTTGTTAAGAATATTTAGAATTTCGAAAAACTAATAAGTGTTAGTTTTGAAAAATAAGCACATGACTTATGTCTAAAATAATTCCTCAAAAAAATGGTTCAAAAAAAGATGTGATAACTCAAACAGCTTCGGCGTTGTTCAGAGAAAAAGGATTTCCCGCTACTTCCATGCGTGACATTGCCTGGGCCATAGGAGTTGAAGCTCCGAGCCTTTATAATCATATAAAATCCAAAAATGAAATCCTAAAGGATATCTGTGCCAGGATCGGGCATTTATTCATGAATTATTTAAGAGAAGTTGAAATGAGCACACAATCTTATCTGGCCAAAATAGAAAGCATTATTCGCTTTCATATTTCCATGATGATAGAGGAGTATGAAAGTGTATATATTTCCGATCATGAATGGAAGCACCTGCCTGAACCTTTTTTGACGGACTTTAAAAGCCAGCGACGTAACTACCGGACCAGGTTAGCCGCAATTATACAGAAAGGAATAGATATAAAGGAAATCGGTCCTCTAAATCCGAATGTAGCAGTTCTTACAATTTTGGCGTCGATAACTGGCATTGAAAACTGGCAAAGATCCGGCAAAAAGCTTGATGCTGATTTACTTGAAGAGAACATGGTCAAAATTTTAGTCGCAGGATTGAGACATTATCCTGCAGTGCCTGCAGACCTTGGCCAGTCTGTAAAAAAGCGTCTGTCACCCCGGAAAAAACTGCAGTTAAACACTAAATAGTAAAAGCGAAATTAAAGTGGCTTTACATTTTCATAAGCTTACCATAAAAAATATACAAAGAGAAACCGATGATTGTGTTTCAATAGCATTCGATATTCCTGTTGAGCTGGAAAAAGATTTTTCTTTTAAGCACGGACAAAATATAACTGTTAAATTTAAAATTGACAACGAGGAAATACGCAGGTCTTATTCCATCTGTAGTAGTCCTGCCGAGAATGAATTAAGAATTGCAGTTAAAAAAGTTTATGAGGGTGCCTTTTCTACTTTCGCCAATGAGGTTCTTGAGGAAGGTGATACACTTGAAGTATTACCACCAACCGGAACTTTTTTTACAGAGGTGGATGTTTCTAATAAAAAGCACTATGTTTTTTTTGCCGCAGGCAGTGGTATTACTCCCGTAATCTCTATTATAAAAACAATATTGATTACCGAAACTGAAAGCAGGATTATGCTTGTTTTTGGCAACAGGACGGTTTCTTCAATAATTTTTAAAGAAGAACTTGAGGCGCTGAAAGATAAATACCTGCAGCGTTTCAGAATGCATCATGTTTTAAGCAGGGAACGAACGGAAGCTGATATTAATTATGGAAGAATAGATGTGGAGAAGTGTAAGCAGCTTCTAAAATTAATTGACTTCGGGTCTGTTGATGAATTTTTTATTTGCGGCCCGGAGAAAATGATCTTTACCGTAAAAGAATTTTTAGAAAATATTGGAATAGATAAAAAGAAAATCCATTTTGAATTATTTACCACACCTTCAAGAAAACATATAAAAATTTATCAGCCTGGAAAATTACAGGAAGAAAGCGGAAGTGATATCACGGTGAAATCGGATGGGCGAAGTTTTGATTTTAAATTAGATTATAACAGCAATAACATTCTTGATGCTGCCCTGGCGCAAGGTGCTGATCTTCCATTTTCATGCAAAGGTGGCGTTTGCACGACTTGTAAAGCAAAACTTATTGAGGGTGATGTTGAAATGGAGGTGAACTACGGACTTGAACAGGAAGAAGTAGAAGCAGGATTTATTCTGACCTGCCAGTCACATCCCCGAAGTAAAAAAGTTGTGGTGGATTATGATGCAAAATTATAAAAAACTAACGATCGTTAGTTTCTAAGGTTATGAATTATTAACTTTGAATGACAAATCAATGTTATGTCTATAGAAGAATTGCAAAAAGTATTCGACGATAAGGTTGAGCGGGAAATAAAAATTGAGCCGAAAGACTGGATGCCCGATGATTATCGTAAAACATTAATACGCCAGATTAGCCAGCATGCTCACAGTGAAATAGTTGGAATGTTGCCAGAAGGAAACTGGATAACGCGGGCACCTTCTTTAAGACGTAAAGCAACATTACTTGCCAAGGTTCAGGATGAAGCGGGGCACGGATTGTATCTATATTCCGCGGCAGAAACAATGGGGATAACACGGGAAAAGATGGTTGAACAGTTGCTAACAGGTAAAGCAAAATATTCTTCCATTTTTAATTACCCCACCTTAACATGGGCTGATATAGGCGCAATTGGCTGGCTGGTTGATGGAGCGGCAATTATGAACCAGGTGCCGTTATGCCGTGCTTCTTACGGACCGTATGCACGGGCTATGATACGCATTTGCAAAGAAGAAAGTTTTCATCAACGCCAGGGTTTTGAAATTTTGCTGACACTATGTCGCGGTACAAAAGAACAAAAAGAAATGGCGCAGGATGCATTGAACAGGTGGTGGTGGCCCAGCCTTATGATGTTCGGGCCCAACGATGATGCGTCACCTCATACGGAACAAAGCATGCAATGGAAAATTAAAAGGTTTACAAATGATGAGTTGCGACAAAAATTTGTAGATATATGCAAAGAGCAGTCGGATATTTTAGGCCTCAACATACCCGATGCTGATTTAAAATGGAATGAGGAAAGAAAGCATTACGATTTTGGTGAAATAAACTGGGATGAATTTTGGAGCGTAGTTAAAGGCAACGGGCCATGCAATAAAGAGCGTTTAGCCGCAAGGATTAGCGCACAAAAAAAAGGAGAATGGGTAAGAGAAGCCGCATTGGCTTATGCTGAAAAAAGGGTAAAAAAATCAACGCTTAAAATCAAAAATTAATGAAACCAGATGAACCACTTTGGGAAATTTTTATAAGAAGCAAGCAGGGACTTGACCACAAACATGTTGGCAGCCTCCATGCCGCAGATGCGCAGATGGCAATTGAAAATGCAAGGGATGTCTATACTCGACGCATGGAAGGCGTGAGCATTTGGGTGGTTGAATCAAAAAATATTCATTCCTCTAATCCTGATGAGTCAGCAAGCCTCTACGATCCTGCTAATGATAAAATTTACCGGCATCCTACTTTTTATAATTTACCGGATGAGCTGAAACATATGTAATCATGGAAGATCATTTATTTAATTATACACTTCATCTCGCTGATAACAGTCTCATAATGGGTCATCGCCTTAGTGAATGGACAGGCCATGGGCCAATGCTGGAACAGGATATTGCTATCAGCAATATTGCTTTGGATTTAATCGGGCAGTCAAGAAATTTTTATCAATATGCAGCCACGTTGCAAGGTGATGGTGTTACAGAAGATACCCTTGCTTATTTAAGAGATGCCCGAGAATTCGAAAATCTTTTAATTGCTGAAATCCCGAATGGCGACTGGGCGAAAACTATTTTAAAATTGTTCTTCTTCAGTACTTACCAGTTTTATTTTTATCAGAAATTAAAGAGTTCAGCAGACAAGCAATTAGCTGCTATTGCGGAAAAGTCTTTAAAAGAAGTTACTTATCATGTAAGATGGAGCAGTGAATGGGTAGTAAGGCTCGGAGGTGGCACAGACGAAAGCCATAAGCGAATAAATGCAGCCCTTGAAGATGTATGGCCTTATACAGGCGAAATGTTTGAACCTGCGGAATATGAAAATTTCTGTTACAAAAATCATATAGCCGTTAACGTTATTGAAATAAAAAATGAGTGGCAGAAAAAGGTACGTGAGGTTTTTGATGAAGCCGTACTTTCTTATCCTGGCGGTGAAAATATATGGATGCAAACAGGTGGAAAAAATGGAGTTCATTCCGAGCATCTTGGTTATATTCTTGCTGAAATGCAATTTTTACAAAGAGCCTATCCGGGTTGTGAATGGTAGATATGACAATGGAAAAAATAAAAGAAAATATTACCATTAATGATATATGGAAATTAATGGACGAGGTTTACGATCCTGAAATTCCTGTATTGTCTGTTGTGGATTTGGGCATCGTTAGAGATATAAAAACTGATCAAGATACTATAGAGGTCTTCATAACGCCAACTTATAGCGGATGCCCGGCAATGGACTCAATTGCGATAAATATAAGAATGGTCCTTTTTAAAGAGGGTTTTAGCAATATTAAAATTACCCACCAGCTTTCACCAGCCTGGACAACAGATTGGATGACTGAGGCTGGAAAAGAAAAATTAAGATCTTATGGAATAGCGCCGCCCGTGGGGAAAAGTTTTGATAAAAAATATTTAGATGGGTTGAAAGTTGAATGCCCTCTTTGCCACTCTTTAAATACAAAACTTGTCAGCCAGTTTGGCTCTACATCATGCAAAGCATTGTATCGATGTAATGATTGTTTGGAGCCGTTTGATTATTTTAAGTGTCATTAGTGAATTGTATCTTTAGCAGCACGATAAATGTTGTAATAGTTGCCTAAATATGCGTTTTATTCTCTTTGAAATAAAAAATTCCATAGCTTTCATTACTCTCAACCGTCCTGAAAAATTTAATGTATTCAACAGGGAAATGGCATTAGCTTTTCAAAACGTTTTAGATGAATGCGAAAATAATAAAAACACAAGGTGTATCTATATTATAGGCGCTGGGAAAGCTTTTTGTGCGGGGCAGGATCTTGCTGAGGTTACTGATCCAAATGGGCCAGGCATGAAAAAAATTCTTTCTGAACATTACAATCCTATCATCAAAAAAATAAGAAATGTAAATAAACCAGTTGTGGCTGCGGTAAATGGCGTAGCGGCCGGCGCTGGCGCTAACATTGCTTTGTGCTGTGATGTTGTTGTTGCTGCAGCATCTGCTTCTTTTATACAGGCATTTAGTAAAATTGGTTTAATACCCGATAGCGGCGGAACTTATTTTTTACCCCGCCTCGTTGGTTTTCAAAAAGCCGGTGCATTTATGATGCTTGGAGATAAAATTTCTCCGGAAGAAGCGGAAAGAGTTGGAATGATCTATAAATTTTTCCCGGATAATATTTTTTTAGAAGAATCAGGAAAAATTGCTGAAACACTTGCGCAACTCCCAACTAAAGCGCTCGCATACACGAAGCAGGCGCTCAATAAATCATTAGAACAAAATCTAAACCAACAGCTGAAAACCGAAGATGAACTGCAACAGCAATCTGCACTTACAAAAGATTTTAATGAAGGCGTTGCGGCTTTTTTAGAAAAAAGGAAACCAAAGTTTACAGGTGATTAATGATGAACAGATTTATTTGATTGCATATTTTACTGCAACTAAAAAAACTGAAAAGAATGATATTGAAGGATGAATTAGCAAATAGAGTTGTTGAACACATGATGAAAGAGGATCTTTTCAGTCAATGGCTTGGCATACAGATTATAGAAATTAAAGAGGGCTACAGCAAGATAAAAATGACTGTTAGAAAAGAAATGGTTAATGGCCTTCACATTACTCATGGAGGCATAGCCTTCTCGCTGGCTGATACTGCTTTTGCTTTTGCCTGCAACAGCCGCAATAATTTTTCTGTTGCTTTGGATACTTCCATCAATTTTTTAAAACCTGTTCACCCCGAAGATGAACTTATTGCTGAGGCAAAAGAAATTCACAATGGCAAATCAACAGGCCTTTATCAAATTACAATAACCAACCAGCGCAATCATAAAGTAGCTGTGTTTAAAGGCACTTGCTTTAGAACAGGGAAAACGTTGATGTAGCCAAAAACAATCATTAATAAATTATATGAAAAAGTTTATAATTTTTTTTTGCACCTGTTCACTAATGCTTCAGTTAAATGCACAAACCATTCGGCAACCTGCAACGAAAAAGGGAACGAAAGTTTTTACTGAACATGGTAATACGAGAACAGATGATTATTACTGGCTTAATAATCCTTCCGATTCAAATGTTATCAATCATTTGAAAGAAGAAAACGCCTACGTTGCCGCGTATATGAAGCATACTGAAGCCTTACAAAAAAAATTATACAATGAAATAGTGGCACGCATTCCCGGTAAAGATGAATCGTTGCCGGTAAAACAAAATGGTTATTGGTATTACACACGCTTTGAAGAAGGAAACCAATATCCATTCTATTCAAGGAAAAAAGGAACCACGACGGCAAGCGAAAATATTTTTTTGAATGTTCCTGCATTGGCAAAAAATCATCAGATTTATTTAGTAAATGGATGGGCCATAAGCCCTGACAATCAAAAATTGGTTTATGGCATAGATACAACAGGTGGCAGGCGTTCAACCTTATACTTTAAAAATTTATCAACAGGAAAGCTTTACCCGGATGTTATCAGTAACACCTCAGGTAATTGTGAATGGGCCAATGACAATAAAACAGTTTATTATGTTGTAAATGATCATACCGTTCGTGCTTACAAAGTAATGCGGCATACGTTGGGAACTGGTATAAACACTGATAAAGAAATCTATACAGAAAATGATAGTACGTACGGCGTTTCTTTGTCTAAATCAAAAAATGACAAATACATTTTTATACATACCACCAGTACCAACACCACCGAAGACCGCTATCTTGATCCAAACACTCCGGGTGCAGTCCCTGTATTAATTCAACCACGCACTAACGATGTAGAATATACGACCGATTATTATGAAGGAAATGTTTTTCATATTTATACCAATAAGGATGCAAAAAATTTTAAACTGGTTTCAGCGCCAATAAATAACCCATCCATGGAAAACTGGAAAGATGTAATTCCGGCAAATGATAGCGCATACCTGGAAAATACAGAGGTTTTGCAGAATTATTATTTAGCCCAAACAAAAGAAAACGGGTTACCCCAAATAACAATTTTTGACAGGAAAAATAATAAATGGAAATATGTAAAATTTGGTGAAGAAGATTATGTAGCCCAAATGTATATGGCAACAGATGATTATACATCTGATAGCATACGATATTATTTTACTTCGCTCAAAACGCCTGGAAGCGAATATTTATACAATTTGAAAACCGGAGCAAAAAAATTATTAAAACGGGAAAAAGTTGGTGGAAACTATAATCCGGCTTTATATGAAACCAAAAGGCTTTGGTCCAAATCATCAGATGGTACAAAAGTACCTGTTTCATTAGTGTACAGGAAAGATAAATTTAAGCAGGACGGAAATAATCCTTTGCTTTTATACGGGTATGGTTCTTATGGATATAGCGTTGATCCTTATTTTTATTCGGCGGTAATCAGCTTATTAGACAGGGGAATATCTTATGCTATTGCACACATACGTGGCGGGCAGGAAATGGGGCGTGACTGGTTTGAACAGGGAAGATTATTGCACAAGAAAAATACATTTACCGATTTTGTGGATGCGGCGCAATTTCTCGTAAATGAAAAATATACGTCACCCGGTAAATTATTTGCCAACGGGGGAAGTGCCGGTGGTATGTTGATGGGAGCCATTACCAATATGCGTCCTGAATTTTTTCGGGGTATAATTGCTGAAGTTCCCTGGATGGATGTGATAACTGATATGTATAATGCCGACCTTCCGCTTACTACTTTAGAATATGATCAATGGGGCGATCCCAATAAAAATGAATATTATGATTACCTCCTGACATGGTCTCCGTTAGATAATGTAAAGCCGGCAAAATATCCTGCTATTTTAGCCACTGGTGGATTGAATGACACACAGGTTCCCTTTTTCTCTCCGGCAAAATGGGTCGCGAAAGTGCGTGAAGATAACCTGGGTAATAATCCTGTTTTATTTAAAGTAAACATGGGCGCCGGGCATGGCGGTGAATCGGGCAGGTATGAAAGACAAAAATTAACTGCTTTAAAATTTGCGTTTATCCTTGACCAGCTAGGTCGTAAAAATTAAATATAATGGCGTGTTATGAATTTAAAGGAATAAAACCGGTTGTACATTCATCTTCATTTGTTCATCCTTTATCTGCCATAACAGGCAATGTAATTATTGGTAAAAATGTATGTGTGGGCCCCGGCGCTGCTATTCGTGGCGACTTTGGAAAAATAATTATTGAAGACGGTTGTAATGTGCAGGAGAATTGTGTCATCCACATGTTTCCCGGAGTTACAGTTGTTCTGAACGAAAATGCCCATATTGGTCACGGCGCTATTATTCACGGCGCAACCATCGGAAAAAACTGCCTGGTCGGAATGAATGCCGTTATTATGGATAATGTTATTCTTGGTGATGAATGTATTGTTGGTGCCTTGAGTTTTGTAAAGGCAGATGAAAAAATTCCGGCAAGAAGCCTGCTTGCAGGTAGCCCTGCAAAAATCATAAAACAGGTGAGCGATGAAATGTTGAAATGGAAAACAGAAGGGACAAAAATTTATCAACAGCTTGCGACAGATATGCAAAAGGAATGGAACGTTTGCGAACCGTTAAGGAAAATTTCTAAACAGGAAAATAAAAGTAAAAAAGTCTATACAACCTGGAATGAAACAAAATCACGAAGGAAAAAATAGCTTATTTCTTTTCCCAAATTAATTTTTCATTAGTAGTCTCATCTTTAAAATCAGTCATTTTACCATCCCCTTTCCCGGTGTAGCCACCATCAGGATAGCCCAAAACGTTACAGGCGCTATCATATACAACATTGTATCGATCGCAGCACGGCGACACCATATAGTAAACAGTTTGCTCTTTATAACTATAGCTTGTAACGGATTGCGGAGAGCCATAAGGATCCTTAGCCATAACCTGTATTTTTTCTTCAAGGCATTGAGGCATTTCCTTTATCTTATGCAGCTCTTTGTTGGAAGAGCAAGAAGATAAAAGAATAAATAAAAAACTGCTACAAATTAGTTTCATGATTTTTTCTATGATCACACAAAAACAATTCCTAAAAAAACTTTGCGACCTTTGCCGCGATGGAAAAAACAAACTTTATAGATTATATAAGAATATTCTGCAAAAGTGGCCATGGTGGTGCAGGCAGCAGGCATTTTCTGCGCAACAAACTTACCGCTTTTGGCGGGCCTGATGGTGGCGATGGTGGCAGAGGCGCCCATATAATTCTCAAAGGAAATAAAAATCTATGGACATTATTACACCTTAGATATTTCAAAAATGTTTTAGCAGAGAATGGTGAAAGTGGTGGAAAAAATAATTGCACCGGGCGCAATGGTAAAGATATTATTATAGAAGTACCGTTAGGAACTATAGCCAAAAATGAAGAAACAGGAGAAAAGGAAGCAGAGATTTTAGAAGACGGTAAAGAAGTTATTTTAATGAAAGGCGGACGTGGCGGCCTGGGCAATTCGCATTTTGCCACACCCACTAACCAGGCACCACATCACGCACAGCCGGGCGAAGAAGGTGAAGAAGGTTGGATAATTTTAGAATTAAAAGTATTGGCTGATGTCGGTTTGGTAGGTCTTCCTAATGCAGGCAAATCAACTTTATTATCTGTTATTACGGCGGCAAAGCCCAAAATTGCGAACTATGCATTTACTACTTTAACGCCTCAACTTGGCATGGTTGAATACCGGGACAATAAAAGTTTTTGCGTTGCAGATCTGCCCGGCATTATTGAGGGTGCTGCAGATGGGAAGGGTCTTGGCTTCAGATTTTTAAGACACATAGAACGAAACCCGGTTTTACTTTTTCTTATCCCCGCAGATAGCAGTGATCACAAAAAGGAATTTAAAATTTTAAAGAATGAGCTTAAAGAATACAATCCTGAATTGCTTGATAAGAAATTTGTAATAGCAGTAAGCAAAAGCGATATGCTTGACGATGAACTAAAGGAAGCAATAAAAAGGGAACTACCAAAGAATATCCCACATGTTTTTATTTCATCGGTCGCCCAACAAGGACTGGTTCAATTAAAAGATTTATTATGGAATACCCTTAATTAATCTTATTTGCTATTTATTTTTACACACCATTGATGCCTGGCCGCAACTATTAACCAATGACCCGTAAAATTCTGTTTCTAATAAACCCAGTGTCCGGAACAAAAAGTAAAGCTCAATTGGAAAAAAGAATTGAGAAAAAGTGTCTCGGGAAAAACATTGGTTTTGAATTTTTGCTTACTACTGAAGATGGAAATTATTCTTTTCTCAGAGACAGGATAAAAAATAATCAAATCACGGATATTGTAATTTGTGGCGGTGACGGAAGCATAAATCCTGTAATATCCTCCATTTTAAATATAAATATAAACGTTGGACTTATTCCCGTTGGCTCAGGAAACGGGCTGGCTCTCACGGCTAAAATTCCCCGTTCGGTTGATAAGGCTCTCGAAATAATCTTTAATGGCAAGGCGAGTTGCATTGATGCATTTTTGATAAATGGGCAGCTTAGCTGTATGCTCTGTGGTATTGGCCTTGATGCGCAAGTGGCCTATGATTTTTCCCTTCAAAAAAAACGAGGACTTACAACTTATCTCCGGCAATCTTTCAAAAATTTTTTAAAAGCGTCTCCATACCCTTTTGAAGTAGAAGTAAAAGAGGCAAAATTTAGTGTAGATGCGTATTTTATTTGTATTGCAAACAGCAACCAGTTTGGAAACAATTTTACCATTGCGCCCGAGGCAAGCCTTAATGATGGATTGCTGGATATTATTGTAGTTAGAAAAATGAGTAAGCCACGAATACTTTGGTCTGTAATAAGACAAATGAAAGCAGGAAGGATAAGGAACTATGAAGAGGAGAAATTTCTTATCAAAGACATCCTCTATTTTCAAACAGATAAAATTAAAATTTATAACCCTGCTTCTGCACCGTTACATATTGACGGCGATCATAAACAAACTGACAAGAAATTTGAAATTGAAATATTGCCATCCGCTTTCCGGCTTATCCAGCCTTAAGGTTGTAAGTAACGCTTTACCTGCTCAAATGCTTCCACATTATTTTTTCTTTTTGTAGATATAATCACCTCTTTT
Organism: uncultured Chitinophagaceae bacterium; assembly: GCA_963798665.1. Classification (GTDB taxonomy): domain Bacteria; phylum Bacteroidota; class Bacteroidia; order Chitinophagales; family Chitinophagaceae; genus Ginsengibacter. The sequence continues at coordinate 231,878 of CAWCUN010000010.1, forward strand.
TTTTCTCTTGCTGTTAAATGAAAATTAAGGGTTGCGCCGCGGTCTTCTTTTTCAGGAATATACATAAAAGCAACTCTGTGAAAATTGCTGTCAAGAAAATTTTGCGCATAGGTTATTTCATCATCCTGAAAATAGTCCTGGAGCATAAACCAGTTAGTTTGTAACATAGTGAAAGGCTTTGTAAGAATATCGGTAATATCTCCGTTTACGGCAGTATTATCCCAACTTCCCTTTCGTCGCGATCTCACCTGGATAATTAATACGCCACTGGTATTTATGTTTATCCAATCTTTAAAAACATGAATGAAACGAAGTGAAGTTTCTGATCCGTAATTATCTCTGAGACCTGCATCCATAACATCTATAACGGGTTTTGACGGTAGCCAAACGTTGGGAAGAATATAAGGATAGGTCGCATTCATTCTCAGTGCCGTCAAAAAACGAAGATTCATCGGATTTTCATCTTTAAACATAGATGAGAAATCAACCGCATCAGGTCCCGTCATTTGAGCTGCGCTATCAGTAAATGTGGATTGCATCATAAAACTGAGTGGCTGTGTGCACACCATTAGCTTTCTGAGATCTCTTGTTATAACGGAATTTAAAATCATTAGTGGTATGTCTGCATTGCTTTCATCGTCTTTATAAAATCCAATATTCTTATCAAGAAGGCCATGCGTATTATCGTTTAATTTTTGCTCGAATGCATAGCCCCGGTCCTTAACATAACGGTAAGGCCCAACCGAAAATTTTTGAGCCGGCGACAAAAGATCTCTTGCAATCATGGAAGAAAATATTGGATTCAACAGATCCCTTGAAATATCATTAACATACTTTTTGTCCTGCAGGTTTATGTTCTCGCCTTTTGCCCTTAATCTTGCCAGTTCACGAAAATATGCAGCCGCCAGCATCCCCCCCGAAGCTCCGCTAATGAGGGCTGTCTTCTTCATAATTGTTCCATGTGTCAGGCTATCAAGTTCCTGTAAAATATTCATGGCAAAAGCTGCGCTTCTAACGCCCCCACCACTAAAGTTGAGTACCACCATCATTGGCTTTTCCTCGCCCTGTTTTGATTTCCAGCGATTGAGAACATCAATCATATTATTTTTATCAGCTTCTATTTTTGCAGTGGCATTTATCGCTTCCAGGTTTTTCAGCGAATATTCCGGCCTTGCGGGATTCGTATAGTCTAATCCGAATGCTTTATTGCGTGGATCAATAATATCATATACATATAGAAAGTTGAGAACAATAAAAAGGAAGATTACAAACAAAATACTCCAGCTTCGTAAAAAATAGGTAAGTGCCCCTATTACTGCAATTAATAAAGCAAAAAGTACGAGAATACTTGCAGCTGCAGGTACCTGGAAAATTCTATGATCAAGAAAAAACCCAATCAGGATCATAAAAATAAATGCCAGTATTAAAGTTATTATCGCAGAGAAATGATGTCTCTTAAAAATCGTATCCAGGAACTCCTGCCCGTAGTGACTTACTTTCCTGGTCTTATGAAATCTGAAGCGTGTTGTTAAGTAATAACCAACGGGTAAGCCAAAATTATTTTCCGGGAATATATCATCGTGATGCTCTGGCTTCTTTCTTCTATCTAACTCAGACAGATTTGGCTTAATTGTTCTGTCGATTCTCCTGTCTGCCGTAAAAAAATATGCAAATGAAATCGCTATCAACAATAAAAATCCACCCAAAAAACCCGCAGCAATCCCTGCAAATCCAGCAAGTGGAATTAATTCCATTTTTCTGTCGAAAGACAACGCTTCAAAAAAATAAAGAATTAAAAAACAAACAGGAATAATTGCATTGTTTACGCAGTATTTCAAAAATGGCTTTGAAGTAGTTGCAAGAAAGCGAAAGCGTTGACTATGCAAAATGAAAGTGGTGATGTTCCAGCTCATCATAAAAACCCCGGTTGCCATTCCTGTTATGGCCGCACCGGCAGCATTTACATTTCCAAGATACTCAGGTGCAAGAAATAAAGCGTTGGCGCCAAATATCTTCATGAAATTTCCTGTTAGTGTTAAAAAAAGTACGAACCAGAAAATCAATAGCACTTGTGCTTTTCTGAAATGAAGCAGCAAAAGTTGTATTGGAAATGAATAATAAAAATTATGAACAAATGTTTTCATGGACGATATGTTACCTCGTTCTATTATACGAGACCTGCATCTGCGATGACCTGATAATATATGACATAAATATCATTGTTATGAGAAACAGCATAGCAACGAATTGATGGGCAACGCCAAACCACACACGGTTATTGCCATAAGGCGACATTATTACCGTTTCTATGCCCAATATTACCTGCACGATAATAAGAACTAGCGGAGCAAATTTTGTTTTTGCAAACAAGGTATTCCCGTTAACCTTTCTTGCCTTAAACTCCCAAATAAAAACAGCTAATAAAAGAATATACGCAATTCCCCGATGAATAAACTGTATCGCAATCTTATTATCAACCAAATTTTTCCATGCGGGTACCAGCTCGTTAACTGATCGTGGAATCCACTCTCCGTTTATCTTTGGCCATGTGGGTGCTGCAGTCGCCGCATGCAAACCGGCCATAAACGCTCCATAAATTAATTGTAGAAAAAGTACACAAAAAATTACAATAGTTACCCCTTTCAATTTAGGATTAACTATTATTTTATTTGCCGGAACTGATAAGCTAAGTGCAAACCACAATGTGTAACATAATAAAACCAAAGCCGCCATAAAATGAGTTGCTAACTGAATATGGCCAACAAATAATTTCTCAGGAACGAGGCCGCTCTTCACCATTATCCATCCAATAGCACCTTGCATAATTCCCAAAAGAAATAGTATGATAAGGGGAATGACCATATTTGGGCGAAATTGTTTTTTTATAAGAAAGTAAAAAAAACCAATTAAAAATACCATCCCCATTAACCTTGCCCATAGGCGGTGAAACCATTCCCAAAAAAAAATGAATTTAAAATCTGAAAGCGAAAAATCTGCATGGATATAGCGGAATTGATCAGTATGCTTGTACTTATCAAATTCCGAAAGCCATTGATCATTATTTAGCGGCGGCAATATCCCTGTAATGGGATTCCATTCGGTAATACTTAAGCCTGATTCGGTTAACCGCGTGATACCCCCCAACAACACCTGGATCAGTAACATGAAAATACCTGCATAAAGCCATCGTGCAATGTTTCCAGAATAATCTTTTTGTAATTTAACCTGCATCTTTTTTATTTCGCACGCAAAGGTAAACCAGCATTAATATAGAATTGGAAATAATAATTTTAAAATATGTTGAAAAATAATATAGTCATTATTAAAATGGGTTTTTATTTTTGCCGACAATTGCTTCTGCCTTTTTTCCATAATAAATTTTTTGAAGCGGGGCTTGATGAAGCTGGCCGTGGATGTTTTGCAGGTCCTGTTTATGCGGCCGCTGTTATTTTGCCTAAAGATTTCTATCATCCTTTGCTCAATGATTCAAAACAACTTACAAAAGAAGAAAGAGAACATTTGAGACCTGTGATAGAAAGAGAAAGTATATCTTATTCTGTTGCCAGCGTAAACAATAATGAAATTGATCGCATTAATATTTTACAGGCGTCTTACAAAGCAATGCACCTGGCGTTAAATAAACTCAAAAGCAAACCCGAAATCTTATTAATAGATGGAAACAGGTTTAAGCCTTACAAAAAAATGCCACATCATTGCATTATAAAAGGAGATGGTATGTATAATTCTATAGCTGCTGCAAGCGTGCTTGCTAAAACCTATCGTGATGAACATATGTTACATCTCCATAAAAAATATAAAATGTATTGCTGGCATAACAACAAGGGCTATGGCACCCCTGAGCATCGTAGTGCAATTGAGGTTCATGGCTTATGCCGCTACCACCGTAAAAGCTTTAATATTTATGCTGCTCAGCTCCACTTCAACGAAAATCAAATAGAATGATATTAAGGCATTTGAACTTTACTTTATATTGCAGCTCTCCGATGCTATTTTTTCCAATTTTTTATTCTCCATTAAACCCATGGATCGATTCAACGTCATAAACATCAAACAAATTTTAAACAATTAAACTACGTTTATGAAAGCAAAATTTTTAATTATAGCTCTTTTCGCATTGCTATTCGGGGTAACAAATGCTGATGCGCAAGTAAGGCAAAGAGCCATAAAGCAACATCATCGCATAAAACAAGGCGTTAAAAGTGGGGAACTTACAAGAGCTGAAGCATTAAATTTAAGGAAAGATCAAAAAGACCTTCGCCAGGACGCAAGGCTTGCAAAATCTGACGGTAAGGTTACAAGAAACGAAAGAAAAATTCTAAGAAAAGAACAAAGAAAAGACAGCCGGAAGATTTATAGGAAAAAACATAACAATAGAGAAAGGCATTAATTTTTACAATCTGCTTTACAATGCCGCTGCATGCAGGGGTATTTTTATACACTTAATTCTCCGAGCCCCTGGCGGGTTATGATCCATTCATCAGATGTACAATCCACAACCGTAGAAGGTACTATACCTCCAGGTCCGCCATCTATAACGTAATCAACCAGCTTACCAAATTTTTCATAAATAATTTCAGGATCAGTATATTCTTCTACCATCTCCCCGGGCAGCGACGCACTCAAGATAGGATTACCCAACGTTGCAAGAATCGCATTGCATATAACGTTGTCAGGTACACGTAATCCAACCGTATCTTTTTTGCTCTTTAAAAGTTTAGGCACCTGTTTACTTGAAGGAAGAATAAAAGTGTACGGCCCCGGCAAATGATTATTAAGAAACCGGTATAATGGAGTATTAATACTTTTAGTATAGTCGCTGAGGTGGCTTAGATCGCGGCAAATGAAAGACATTTGTGCCTTTTGAGGATCAATATTTTTTATTTTACAAATGCGCTCTATCGCTTTTGGGTGATATATATCGCAGCCTAGCCCATAGATGGTATCTGTCGGATAGATTATTATACCGCCGTCTTTAAGGCAATCAGCAATTCGCCGCAAAAGACGTTCCTGCGGGTTTTGTGGGTGAATACGTAACAGCATAATATTACTTTATCGCAAAATTAAGGTTTAGCAATTGTTTGAAATAAAATCAGGCAGAAAGGCATAAAACAAACATCCGGTATTAATCTTTTACATTTGCAGCGCTAAACTAAAAAAATAAATTATTAAATTTTCTTATGGCAATTATTACACTTGGCAGTATGGCCTTTGATGCTATTGAAACACCTTTTGGAAAAATTGATAAAATCGTTGGCGGCTCAGCTACTTATGTTGCTTATGCCGCGAGTCACCTTGAAAAGCCTGTTCAGCAAATTTCCATTGTGGGCAACGACTTTCCTGAAGATGAAATGAATGAGCTTAAGAAGCGGGGTGTTCAATTGACCGGTGTAGAGATTGTTCCTGATAAAAAATCTTTTTTTTGGAGCGGAAGATACCACCTCGATATGAATACACGTGATACGCTAATAACCGACCTTAATGTATTGGCAGATTTTGACCCTAAAGTACCTGAAGAGTACCAGGGGTCAGAATTTCTTATGTTGGGAAATTTATTACCATCACTCCAAATTAGTGTAATCAATCAGCTAAAAACACGGCCAAAGTTAATTGTATTGGATACAATGAATTTTTGGATTGAAACGGCGCTTGAAGATTTAAAAAAAGTGTTGACAAAGATTGATGTACTGATGATAAATGATAGTGAGGCAAGGCAACTAAGTGGTGAATTTTCATTGGTAAAAGCTGCTAAAAAAGTCCTTGAAATGGGCCCGGAATTTTTAATTATCAAAAAGGGAGAACACGGCGCATTATTGTTTCACGAAAATCATGTCTTCTTTGCTCCTGCACTACCCCTGGAGAATGTATTCGACCCTACCGGTGCAGGAGACGCTTTCGCTGGCGGCTTTATCGGCCATATAGCACGTACAAAAGATATTAGCTTTCAAAATATGAAAACTGCCATCATCGTTGGATCGGCAATGGCAAGTTTCTGTGTTGAAAAATTTGGGCCACAACGTCTGAAAGAAATTTCCAAAAAAGATATTGATATCCGCCTCAAAGAGTTTGTTCAGTTAGTAAACTTCGATATTGACCTCATTTGATTTTATAGTTCAAAATCCCTAAAAATTTGTTGTGCTCGATCTTATTATACTTTATTTTCTGACGAAAGAAATTGGAAAGCTTGCCCATGATAAAGGCCTCAAACCTCTTACATGGAAAATTTACACAGTTGTAGGATGGCTTCTATTTGAAATTATTGGAATCATAGTAGGCGTTATGATTTTTGGAACGGATAATCTTGTTTCTGTGCTTCTTTTGGCTATTGCATTTGCAATAACAAGTTATGTAATAATAAAGTCACAGTTGAATAGACTTCCCAATAAATTCGATGACGATATGAACAATATTTAGAAATCATTAAATTAATACCTTCTAGCCAGCACAATAATATTTTTAAATTGTTTCTTCTTTCCTTCGGTATTAAAAATTTCTGTATAAATAATATAAATTCCTTGCGGTAGCTTTCTATTTTTATCGTCCAATCCATCCCAGCGAAAATATCCCTTAATACCAGTTAATGAATTGCGTTGCAAATATCTTACTGTCCGGCCAGTGGCATCAAATATAGTTACATTGGCAACATAACCTGGTGATGGAAAGCTATAATCGATAGTAGCAAAATCATCAATCCCATCATTATCGGGTGAAAAAATATTGGGGCTGACAGCAATGGTACCCTGCGCTTCTTCGGCTAACCTGTATTGGGAGTTCTTGTACCCGGGCGTGCCATAACCAACAGATGTGGCGGCGGAATGAAAATTGTTTTGAACAGATGGCTTTTCATAATCGATACGCTCCAATGAAACACCTTCAGTATTGGTAATAAGCGGGAATTGCCAGTTATCCGAATATTTTACCTCATCAACAATATTACCCTGGTTATTTAATAATATCACATCTCCTGTATCATCAGAAAATGAAGGCATGGTAACATCAATAAATGCATCGGGGTTACTGGTGACATACTGAGTTTTCACTATTGTTCCATTGGAAGAAATCAGCATAAAATCCTCCGGCAACAACAAAATACTTTCAGCAGATAATTGTTGAATGCTGCTGATAATACTGCCGCTGTTTCGGTTAGCAATATACATATGGCTCAGGTCAATTATTTTTTTTGACCTGTTATATATTTCTACATAATCCACTCCATCCGGTCTCGGGTTATACAATATTTCATTAATCACAATATCGAGGCTGTCCGCTTCCTGTGCTATTCCAAATTTTGTACTGTTTTTGGAACCAATAGCATTGCCCTTACAATCTGCAATATTCGTGACAGCAATAGTATAAATAATGCCTACAGTTAAAGGTGAACTTAATGTAATATTTACTTTATTAAAAAGTGGAGCGATTGCCGAAACGCTCACAGCAGCGATACCATTATCAACTGAGTAATTACCAATTGCTGCAGCTTTGATACTATCTAACGGTTCGTCATACACTAAAGTTATTGTGTTGCCATTAATAGCAAAAGCTCTCAAAAGCTTAGGTGAGGCTTCATCATTGTTGACTCCGTCAACTGAATTTTTTTGCCCGGGAGTTCCACCGTTTGCATCAACACTGGCTTTCCAGTTACTAATGCCACTGCAAGGATTTTTAGTGTCTATCATTTCCAATGTCCAGCCACCATCTTTCTTCAGTTCGTTTTGATACCATACCGATGAGTACTGAACGGCGTGAATCGTTTGCCCGGTTGAAGACAGCAATGAAAGCAACTCTCCGTCATTATCAAGAGAGGGAAAACTTGTAACACTGATCGTATTTCCAAAAGATAGCAAACCGGCAACAGAGGAACCTGTGCAAATAATTACAAAACTATCCGGCTGCAAAATAAAAGCAGGCATTGCACCTGAAAGGCCGCCGGCATCAGCTAATTTCCATCCGGCTAAATTGATTGGAAATGAAGATGTATTTCTTAGCTCAACCCATTCACTGTTTGGCAAACCTACCTGTGGCGTAGGGTCAGCCATTATCTCATCAATAACTACATCGGATTGCTGTGGCGTATAGAAACTGAAATTTGCTGTACCATTTTTTATGGTATTTCCTGCCAGGTCTTGTACATTATTTATTTCAAGCGCATACATAACTGCGTTAGCAAAGTTTGCAGAAAAAGTGAGGTGAACAAGAGAAGCATTTGTTACATCCTTAAAAGCCGTTACCGGGTTTCCCACATTATTATTAGCAGAATAGTTACTTAAAAGCTGACTGCTGGCTGCTTCTACAGGCTCGTCGAACAATACATCAACCGCATTTGAAGAAACAGCTAAAACAGATTGAATCGAGGGTGGCGTAACATCAGGAATATAATCCTTTATTTCTATATCATCAATGAAATGCTTTTGAAAAAAACTTGCCGTACTTTGTTTGATGGAAAATCCAAAGAAAGCAGAGGTTGTATAAGTTGCGTCGATAACTGAACCTTCACTTGCATAGGAATTACCTGTACCGGTAAGGTCACTGCTCAATATCCATTGGCTGTTAACGTCTCTTACTACTTTTATTTTCATAACATTATTGCTGCTATTTAAAACCCCATTACGTCCATCAATTATTTTAGTTGATACACCGCTTGCATCTTTCCGATAGAGGCTTATTTCATCATCTGTATTTCCGATGCGAACAAAATATCCTGCCGTAGTGTTTAAAGTCAAATCGTTTGCTGAAGCAGTTAAATAAACATCAATATAGTTAGCTGACGATGGATTAAAACCTATTTGAACATACATTTGCCATTCGGCGGCGGTAGCAAGGGTATTTGGTGTAGTGAGAAAATAATTGCTATTTGCGCTTATGTTATTACTTTGAAGCTGTAAAGATGAGTTCACAATAAAATCAGATGTGCCGCCGGACCAGGCGGGATTACTGCTAAAATCCCCGTCATTAAAGTTTTCTGAAAGTTGAGCTTTGCCAAAACCGGTAAACAAAAGAATAAAAAAACAGGAAAGGAAAATTTTCATCATGAACAGCAGCTTTTTTTAAAGATAAACACTTTATAGATTTGCAGTATTTAGAAACTAATAAACCTCATAAAATAAAAAAATGAAAGTTGCTGTAGTAGGCGCCACAGGCCTTGTGGGTAGTAAAATGTTACAGGTTTTAGCAGAAAGAAATTTCCCTGTTACGGAGATTATTGTTGTTGCTTCCGAAAAATCTATTGGAAAGAAAATTACATTCAAAAATAAAGAATACACTGTAGTCTCTGCAGTTGATGCCATTGCAGCGAAACCTTCCATCGCTATATTTTCAGCAGGTGGCGGAACATCATTAACACTGGCGCCGAAATTTGCAGAAGCTGGAATTACTGTTATTGACAATTCTTCAGCGTGGAGGATGGATCCTTCTAAAAAATTGGTTGTTCCGGAGGTAAACGCAGATGTTTTAGAAAAAGAAGATAGGATTATTGCCAACCCTAATTGCTCCACTATTCAAATGGTATTAGTGCTGCATCCTCTACATAAAAAGTATGCAATAAAAAGAGTCGTCGTTTCTACATACCAGAGCGTTACCGGTACAGGCGTAAAAGCCGTGCAACAAATGATGAACGAGAGGGAAAATATTACAGGAGAAATGGCATATAAATATCCTATTGATAAAAATGCCATTCCCCAAATAGACGTGTTCACAGACAACGGCTACACAAGAGAGGAAATGAAAATGGTGAACGAAACCAGGAAAATAATGGGCGATGCGAACATTCAGTTGACGGCGACCTGTGTACGAATTCCTGTAATGGGCGGTCATAGTGAAAGTGTAAACATTGAATTTGAAAATGATTTTGACCTGGAGGAAGTTAAAAAAATCTTATCCGATTCGCCCGGGGTCGTGCTGCAGGATGATATCCTAAATTTCGTTTATCCTATGCCGTTAACAGCCCATGAAAAAGATGAAACCTTTGTTGGAAGGCTTCGCAGAGATGAGTCACAGCCAAATACTTTAAACTGCTGGATTGTAAGTGATAATCTTCGCAAAGGAGCTGCAACCAATGCAGTGCAGATTGCAGAGTATTTGTTGGATAAAAAATTAGTTAGCTAAACTAATTTACTGTTAGGTTGTTCGGGTTTAAATATCAGGATAATTTGTTTAATGCCGTTTTGAGCTTATCCAACATTTCAGGAATCTGGTCCTTCCTACAGGTTCCTACACTCAGGCGATACCAGTCAGAATTTTTTGATGCCCCAAATGCATAGAATGGCACAACAGCGAGCTTTGCTTCATTCAAAATATAAGAAGTTACATCAGCCTGGGTAGCAAGTTGGTCGCCGTTTTGTGCCTTTTTTCCTGAGAGCGCTATTTGTATTGTAAGATAGATAGCTGCTTGCGGAGCACATGCATTTACAGGAAAGCCTTCTTTTCGTAACTTTTGAAATCCTTCGTAAATAAGTTGTAATCTTTCTTCAAGCTCATTTTTGAAATTAGAAAGGAACTCATCAACCACATTTTTTTGCAACAAAAATTTCGCTGTTGCATGTTGCTCTGCCATTGGGCTCCACGCTCCTATATGACTGTTTATAGCACGCATCTTAACCAATACATGCTGCGGCCCAAGCGCCCATCCCACACGTACGCCTGTTGCAGCAAATGCCTTGCTGATACCGTCAATAAAAATTGTATAATTTTTCATCTCCGGTCGCAGGCTTACGGGATTATAGTGCCGGGAACTTCCATACGTAAGTGTCCAATACATTTGATCGTACATTATGTACAGCTTTTTTTCTTCGTCACCTCTTCGTATATTTTCCTCAAGCACCATGTCACATATCTTCTCTAATTCTTCTTTTTTAAATGTAGTTCCGGTGGGATTTAGCGGCGAGCATAAAGCGATAAGAACAGCGTTCTGTATATGTGGTTGAATTTCTTCAGCAGTAGGCATAAAATTATTTTCGGCAGCTGTTTCAATCACTTCGTGAACACCTTCCACAAAGTGCACATAATGATTATTATTCCAGCTAGGTACCGAGTAAATTACTTTATCACCCCTGTCGACCAATGCACGGTATAATGCATAAATAAGCGGGCGGCCACCTGCAGCAATCAATATTTCACTGGTGCTATAATTAAGACCTTCTCTTTCCTTTATAAAAGCAGAAACCGATTCACGTAATGCCATTATACCATCTGCGGGCGGGTAGGTTGTAAATTTGCTCTTGTACGCTTCTATAATTTCTTTTTCCAGTATTTTGGGGATGGGGAAAATAGATGAGTCGAAATCACCTATAGTAAAATTGTATATCTTTTCCCCGCTTTTTATCTTTTCTTTTATATCAGCGCCAAGACGAACAATTTCGCTGCCAATCAAGGTTTCAGCCAGGTGGCTTAATTTACCAAAGGCCTTTCTTATTGTATTATACAGGTTAACAGACACACTTTAATGATTTAAATAAATATACTTATAAATTCTTTAGAAAATCTTCAATTCCATCCGCAATCCTTTCTGCAACTTTTATTCTAAATGCCGGGTCAACGATTTTCTCTTCATCATCTTTATTACTAAGGAAGGCAACTTCTACAAGGCAATTGGGATAATCGGTTGGTCCGTTTAATGCAAAATTAAAGCTGCCAATATTTCCAAACTCATGCAGGCCGGTTTGTAGCATACTTTTTAAAATAGATTCACTTAGAGGCCTGAATCCGAGATACCGGTAATAGGTACTCACTCCCTGCACGGTATCTTTGTCAGAAGAATTTAAATGAATGCTGATTAATAAATCCGGGTTTTGCTGATTCAAAAAAGTAATTCTTTCATACATACTTAGAGTTGTATCATTTACCCTTGTCATTATAACTTTTGCTTTTCTTTGATGTAATTCATTCTCAAGATCTTTTGCTATGAGAAGCGTATAATTTTTTTCAAGTATATCCTGTGAAGAGCCCGCTGTCCCCAGGTTAGTGCCTCCGTGGCCCGCATCAATGGCGATAGTCAGGTTTTTTAAATTTAAAGAAGCCGGCTGGCGTTTAATCCTTATAGTTAGTTTTTTGAAGTCATCATAAAAAACAGTATAGCCCCAATGTTGCCGGTGTTTTAACTCAATAAAAACACGCATTACATCATCCTCGGTTTGTTCATACCATACATTCTTTATTTCAGTTGCAGATGATAATTGTGATATCCAGTTAGTGTTACTTGTCGCCCCAAAAATATCAACCACAATCCGTGAAGGATCAATTTCCATCTTACTGGTATAGGGAAGGTTTTCATCAAGCTGGATGGCTACGTAATCAAAAAGGGAATCGCCGGACACTGTCCAACTATCGGTTAAATGTTGGACGGGGGTAATAATTTGTGTTCTTGTTACACTGCTTTTTCCAATCCACGCAGAATGAAACTGGGAAAGCCGGACTTTGTAATCCGTTTTAAAACTATCTACTACTTTTAAAATAATGTTACTATCAAGGTAGGTCATCTTTGCACCGCCTAGCCTGTCTTCTCCAATTCCATATTTTAAAAAAGGAAGTGAATCATTTGTCTTTACATAAAAAAAACCAGGGACCGGCTTTTGAGAAAAAGAATTTAAAAAACAAAAAAGGAGAGGAAAAAATAAGGCTTTCTTCATCGGATGAAAACGATAAAAAGAGCTACCGATATATTTTATAGAAAAATTCAGAATCAAAAAAATTACAATGTATAACGCCCATCTCCAATCAGCTTATCTGCAATTAATCTTCTTGCTTCTTTGCTATTGAAAGGCTCTGCTTTTGTAAAACGTTTTAATCCGAGCAACATCATTTTCTGCTCGTCTCCCGCTGCAAAAGCATTAACTGCTTCCTTCCCGTATTTGGCGACTTTATCAATTGCATCATTCAAATAACATTGCATGATGGCTATCCTGACTTTTGCACTCTCTCCCCCCTCCTTATCACTTAATTTTATGATTCTTAATAACGTGCTTTCAGCAACAAAAGTTTCGATGATCATATCAGCGATATTCATAATAATTTCCTGCTCATTGGTAAGATTGGTCATTAATTTTTGAACTGCGGCACCGGCAACCATAAGAATACACTTCTTCATATTGGCAATAACTTTTTGTTCCTTAGAAAATGCCCCATCTTCATTATCACCAAAATCCGGGATACTCATTAATTCCTTTTGTACATTCATTGCAGGTCCCATTAAATCGAGTTTACCTTTCATTGCTCTTTTTAATAACATATCGACAGTAAGTAAACGGTTTATTTCATTGGTTCCTTCATAAATTCGATTGATCCGACTGTCACGGTAAGCTTTACTTATGAGATATTCATCACTATAACCATTGCCGCCATGAATCTGAACACCTTCGTCCACCACAAAATCAAGCACTTCACTTCCATGAACTTTTAAAATGGCACACTCTATTGCAAATTCTTCAGCGGCCCCTAATAATGCCTCATTAAAAGGTTTGCCTGATGCAAGAAGCTGCGCTTCTTTTTCATCAATCCATTTCGCTGTACGATATAGACAACTCTCATCGGCGTATATTTTTATAGCCATTTCAGCAAGCTTATGCTTCATAGCCCCGAAATTTGCTATTGCTGTCTTAAACTGCTCACGGGTTTTAGCATATTCAATGCAATTACTCAGCGCAAGCTTGGCGCCACCTACTGCAGCTGCAGCAAGCTTTAATCTTCCCAGGTTCAAAATATTGAAAGCAATGATATGGCCTTTTCCTATCTCGCCTAATACATTTTCAACAGGCACCTTACAATCCTGAAAATAAAGCTGAACAGTGGAAGAACCTTTGATCCCCATTTTATGCTCCTCCGGTCCGCGGGTGAAGCCCTCAAATTCCCGTTCCACTATGAACGCTGTAAACTTATCTCCATCAACTTTTGCAAATACCGTGTACACATCCGCAAAACCACCATTGGTAATCCAGCATTTTTGTCCGTTGAGCAAATAATATTTGCCATCTGCAGAAAGCGTTGCCGTAGTCTTCGCTCCCAAAGCATCGCTGCCACTACCCGGCTCCGTTAGCCCATACGAACCCTTCCATTCACCGGTTGCTAATTTTGAAACGTACTTTTTTTTCTGGTCTTCCGTGCCGAAATATAGAATTGGCAAGGTACCGATACCCGCATGCGCACTCATCGCCACGCTGAATGAATATCCTCCTCCGAGACCTTCGCTTACCAATGTGGAAGTCACAAAATCTTTGCCCAGCCCATTGAATTCTTCCGGCACTGATGCACCCAGCAATCCCTGTTCTCCGGCTTTATCCATTAATGAAGGCATAAGTCCCGGCTCCATCTTATCAATTCTTTCTACCACCGGCAACACTTCCGATTGCAAAAACTGCAGACACATGTCTCTTACCATGATTTGTTCTTCAGTATAGTCTTCGGGAGTAAACGTTTCAAATGCATTGCTTTGTTTTATCAGCCATTCTCCTCCTCTTAAAACTGATTCAGTTGTGGTAGTATTCATAATTTTTATTTTTTACTTATAACAGAATTATCAGGTTTTTATTTTTCATCCTCAGCAAAAACAGGCGCGGCAAGGTTATTATACACTTTTTGTAAGACTTCCTTTGCTATTTCAATCTGGTCATTTGTTACCCCCTCCAGGGCTTCGTTAAGGGTTTTATTTGCCAAATTCATCGTCTTTTCCTGAAGGCTTAACGCCTCTTTCGTTAAATAAATCAGGTTAATTCTTCGGTCTTCTTTCGAAGGCACTCTTCTTACCAGCTTCAGCTTTTCCAGGTTATCTACCAGCCTGGTTATGCTGGGCTTATCCCTAAAAGTGGCATCACATAACTGTTGCTGGCTTTGTCCTTCCTGCTTCCATAATTGATACAATACACTCCATTGCTCAATTGTTATTTCTATCCCCGATTGTTTGAAATTCTTCTGTAGCCTCCTGCCGATAGCTGTGGATGCTTTACCGGTGATAAAGCTGTATAGCTCTCCTTTTTTAAATTGGTTGTTTGGCATATAGTTGTTTATGCAACTATACAAAGTTATAATTTACTTTGAATACTTAAAATTTATTTTTGTTCTACCCGGTTAAATATTTGTTGAAATCAATAGTTAATTTACTTAATGGCTTTTTTGCTTATATCCCTTTTCCTGCTTTTAATTTACAGTGCACTGCTTATTTATTATCGGGTGGGCTGGGTACAGCTTAAAACCTACTATCCTGCAAAAGGGCAAAAAAATTTAACCTTTATAACAGTTGTCATTGCTGCAAGAAATGAAGAAAAAAATATTGGAAATTGCATTGAATCGATAATTAAACAAACATACCCTAATGAATTATTTGAGCTAATAATAATTGATGACCATTCTAATGATGCAACTGTGTCGATTGTCCGGTCATTTATGAATACAGATTCCGTTCAAAAGAAAATCATTATCAAATTATACCAACTGAAAGATTTTAGGGAAGCTGAGACTTTAAATTCCTACAAGAAAAAAGCCATAGAAACCGGAATAAGCTTATCCGGGGGAAGCCTTATCGTTACCACAGATGCTGATTGTATTGTACATCCTTCATGGTTGCAGACCATTGCCACTTACTATGAAAAATTTAAGCCAGTATTTATAGCAGCGCCTGTTGTTTATATAAATCCTTTTAAAAGTGATTCCCCAATTATGAAATTTTTTAAGATATTCCAGTCCCTTGATTTTATTACACTTCAGGGCATAACCGGTGCTTCGGTCCACAAGAAATTTCATTCCATGTGTAATGGCGCAAATCTGGCCTATGAAAAGAAAGTTTTTTTAGAAGTAGACGGCTTTAAGGACATTGATTTGATAGCAAGCGGAGATGATATGCTGCTAATGCATAAAATACATAGATTATACCCGGATAGAATTCAGTATTTAAAATCCGCTGATGCAATTGTACAGACTATACCCGCGGACACTTTGGAAGAATTTATGAACCAGAGAGTACGATGGGCAAGTAAAGCAGATAAATATAGCAATGCAAAGATCACAGCAGTACTTTCGCTTGTATATATTTTTAACGGCTGGATCTTTTTTATGGCGATCTGCTCTTTTTTTTATAACAATATCGTTTATTTATTTCTACTGTTGATAATAATGAAAACTTTGGTTGAGCTTTTTTTCCTTCTCCCGGTAACAAAGTTTTTTAAAAGACAACCATTGCTCTGGCTATTTTTTCCCGCACAGCCCTTTCATATTATTTATACTTTGATTGCCGGATGGTTAGGTAAATTTGGTTCTTATGAATGGAAAGGCAGAAAAGTAAAATGACCGGATCAATAATATAATTAATGGCTGAATCATTCTCATTTACACAAAGTGCATGGAGGCGGCTTAGAAAAAATAAGGGTGCAATGGTTGGGCTCGTGATTATTTGCTTTTCCGTGCTGATTGCTGTTTTTGCCTATTTCATTTCTACGGATTCAACACCGAATGCAGACAGGCAGATTGTAGAAATACAGGCAAGAAAACCGGGATTCAAACAATTGTTTTTAAAAGTTAAAAAAGAAAAGGAAATTTCTTTACCGGGGTTTTTTAACCGCTTACTTTTCGGCTCAGAAGATAAATCCATTTATATACCGATAAACAATTTTCATGATAAACAAGATTCGGTTATCGTTGAAAAATATATTGACGAGGGAATCGAAGAACGGCAGGTTTATCCTAAGGCAGCTTTGCCCGAAAAAAATTATTTCGTGTCGAAAACTTTTTGGCTCGGCACCGATAAATTTGGCCGTGATATTTTAAGCCGTTTAATTGTGGGAATCAGGGTAAGTCTTGCAGTAGGCCTTATAACCGTTCTAATATCCCTCACTATTGGAATTATTTTAGGAGCTGCAGCTGGGTATTTTGGAGGGAAGGTGGATGACCTGACCATGTGGCTTATAAATGTAATTTGGAGCATGCCAACATTATTATTGGTATTTGGGATCACACTTGCATTAGGAAAAGGGTTTTGGCAAATATTTATTGCTGTAGGACTAACAATGTGGGTAAACGTAGCAAGGATAATACGGGGACAGGTTTTGGCTATTCGCGAATTGGAATATATCCAGGCGGCCAAGGCTCTTGGTTTAAAAAATATGCGAATTATTGTAAGGCACATTCTGCCGAATGTTCTCGGTCCTGTGATTGTTATTGCAGCATCAAATTTTGCCAGTGCCATAATAATTGAGGCGGGGCTAAGTTTTTTAGGAGTAGGTGTACAACCTCCAATGCCCAGTTGGGGCTTAATGATAAAAGAGAATTATAATTTTATCATTACCCATAACCCTGTGTTGGCTCTGGCTCCCGGTATTGCCATCATGATATTGGTACTTGCATTCAATCTGCTTGGAAACGGTTTAAGAGATGCTCTTGATGTAAGGGGATAAGGGTTCCCTTCCTCCTAAAAGCTATTTTTTTGGAGAAGAAGGTTGCCCGCCAAATGACCAGCATGGCGTTCTTTAATTACAACGAATGGGATTCAGCTCACATCTTTAGCTACTTGTACACTACGGTTGAAACTCTCTTCCAGTGAAATAAGCGTTTCCGTTCTTTCAATACCTTTAATTTTTTGGAGCTCATCATGCAAAACATACCTAAGCTGGTTGATATCTTTGCAAACAATTTCTATATACATGCTATAGTTACCGGTTGTGTAATTCAGGCGAACTATCTCGGGAATTTTTTCCAATTCTTTTGCAACAGAATCATACAAAGAGCTTTTTTCTAGAAAAATCCCTACAAAGGCAGTAATATCATAACCTAATTGCTTTAGATTAACTCTTAATTTTTTACCTTTGACAATGCCGAATTCTTCAAGTTTTTTAATTCGGACGTGTATTGTTCCTCCGCTTACAAAAAGCTTTTTGCCCAGTTCTGCATAAGGTGTTTCTGCATTTTGCAGCATCTCCTGTATAATTTGCAAATCGAGCTTGTCAAGATTTAACTTAGAGGCCATATATAGTTTTTATTTTAAAAATATTTTACGAATATACTTATTTTGTTAAATAGTTTCTATATTTTACCAATTTTTATTGAAAAGTTTTTTTATTTTATCTTGTTATATTAGATTTGCATTATTAAAGTTCTTAAAAATTGTGGGGTGATGAAATTTTTGGCAGACATGCCCTCTTGTCTCGGGGGTGAGGATAACAGGATAAACATAGCATAGAGCCGTTTTCCGGTGAAAATCGGGATTCGACCAGGGTCGACCACTGAACTTTGTGTTATGGCTAACTGCCTCGTGGAGGTTCGATTCCTCCCCCTACAGCAAAAAGCCTTCATTAAATAATGAAGGCTTTTTTTATTCCTGCAATTTTAAAATTCAAAAAATATCGATGGGCATTTCTAAAAATAAATTCAACTAACTGCTTTGCCCGCTTCAATCTGGTGTTTGATTTTCTTTACCAATTCATTTACATCAAAAGGTTTTGCTATAAAATCATCCGCCTGGCAAAACTTCCTTATGTCCGGAAAATTAGTATGTGCAGAAAACATAATAACCGGTATATCTTTTGTTTTTGGATTTTCTTTCAATTTATTGCAAACTTCAATTCCATCAATGCCCGAAAGAAATACATCTAGCAAAATAAGTTTGGGGCGAAACGTCTTGGCATTTGGAAGTACATCTTCACCTTTGGGTAAAGCCATAACTTCAAATCCATACCTTTTCAAGACCGTTTCTACTACCCACAGTATATCAAAATTGTCATCTACAATTAGCACTCGATCCATAATTTTCCTGAGGCTACAATAATTAAACCACTTTCAGATAAATTAATTAGAGGCAAGATTTCTTGAGTAAACAATTGAAAAAATAGGCTCGTTTTTGAAGATTTTTTTGCGGGAAATCTTTTTTATCCTGATATAACTAATTTATTATAAACCTTATACCTTAACTCTGGCTATATTTCATATTACTATTTTGCACATTTGGTAACCAGCAAAAAATAAGAAAATCAAAACAATCCAAAATAATTTTTTTAGAGTTTATTCCAGGAACTCAAAAAACTCCCCCTTTTACTATCCCCGGTTTCACATTTCCCCAATCCAGAGGAAGATATTCCGCAACGGTTACAGGAAAAAATTAAAATTTCAATTACCCATCCGGCTGATGATTAAAAAAACGGAAAATTTTATATCCCCAGCACCTCTTTCAACTTCATATAACCTGTTTTACTTGCGGGTATTTTAGCACCGGACGTTAATAATACAAGATGGCTGTCTTTTTCGTAAGCATCTATACGTGTAATAAGCTGAGTGTTTACAATATAAGAGCGGTGGATACGTACAAAATGATAAGCGCTAAGTGACTGTTCAAAGAAATTCATTGTTCGCTTCTTTAAGAATGTACCTTCGGCCGTTACAATTTTTACATAATCATCCGCTGCCTCTAAATAATGAATTTGATTAACCGGAATAATCTTGATTTTATTTCCTTCTTTTACAACTATCCGGTTTTGTTGTGCAGGTGACTGTGCTGCAGTTTCCAGTACTTCCTGAGATTGCGAAGTGGCAGACTGCCGGTATTTTTGAATAGCTTTATCAAATCGCTCCTTGCTGAATGGTTTTAAAAGGTAATCAGTAGCATTTTGCTCAAAAGCTTTGATTGCAAATTCATCAAACGCTGTAGTAAAAATTACTGCCGGCGGATTTTCGATCAGTTCCAGCATTTCAAAGCCATTAATTTTTGGCATTTGAATATCGAGAAAGATAAGATCGGGCTCATATTGCTGAATGGCTTTCATTCCTTCAAACCCATCGTTACATTCTGCGATTACGTCAATATCAGTGTATGGTTCTAAATATTCTTTGACAATACTTCTGGCCAATGGCTCATCATCAATTATTATAATCTTCATAATATTTGTGGTATAAGTATAGTTGTAATAAAATGCTCTCCATCTTTTTGTGTTTTCAAAAGGTCTTGTCTTGCAAACAAAAGAAATAATCTTCTTTGTATGGAGGACAATCCAAATCCGGTGCCCTTAAGCGGTTGAGACGTTTCAGGATCGAAAGGATTTTGTACTATAATTTTTAAATAATTATTTTCTTTCAACGCATCGAGCTTTATAAGCACTTCACCATATGTATCATACAATCCGAACTTGATAGCGTTTTCAACAACAGGCTGCAATAATAAAGCGGGCAATTTGAGCAACAGCGCTTCTTCTGTATATGTGATCTCTGTTTGCAGCCGATAACCAAACCGTACTTTCTCTATATCAAGGTACAAGCGCAGGTACTCAATTTCTTCTTCTAAGGTACTCCACTGCTGATCATCTTTCCTTAAAGTTCCACGTAAAAAATCGCTTAGCTGTTGTATCATATGTCTTGCTTTCTCTGGTTGGGTGCCGGTAAGGGCACTGATAGAGTTTAAACTATTAAACAAAAAATGAGGTTGCAATTGTTGCCTCAGCTTAAATAATTCTGCCTCTCTCGCCAATCTTTCTGAATCTGCTTTTCTTTCACTCATAGTTTGCTGTTCTTCCTGTGTGAACCAAAGCAAACTCATCAAAGACATACAACCAATTAGCAAGAACAAAATTCCAAACTGTATGCCGGTTGACTGGCTTTGAGATTGCATAAAGTGAGCGTCATCCTTAAATATTAACCATAATAACCCCTTCGCTAATAAAAATGATATCCCTGTTAAGCCAATACTTATTGTTAATACATACCAGTACTTTTCTTTTCTAGGCAAATAATAACGCATGTTGTTCAGAATAAGCAGGCAGCTTCCTGTGAGAAGGATGTTATTAACAGATACGTCAACGATTATTTGAGGAGTAGTGAGATTAAAGTTTTTCAATATGCTTGCCAGCATCATAGAATATACAATGCTAATAATAGCCCAGCCTGTTATTCCGGCGAAAAGAAATTTCTTGGCAGATGTGTTTATACTCCTCAAAACGTACTAATTTAAGGGAATACTTTTGTGCATACTTCTTTCAAGAATGTGAGTAGCTCTTTGTTTGGTAACCCTTATATAACTGTCAGCCTCCTGTTCTTCACAAATACGTGAATACAATTCTGCTCCATCAATCAACTCTGTTAACGAATGCAGTTCTGAGACATCGATGAATTTCCACAGCACCGGCTTTTGCGTGCTGTTTAAAAAATTATCTTCTTCACGATGGCCGGTGACCCTGGCCTTTTGAAAGGCATTAAAATCATCCTCGGCATAAACGAGTCTCAACTGTTCATCAAACTGCGGCGTATGGTTTCCATCACCACAAATTATTCTGTAAACTAATTTTGCAAGATACCATTTCATACTAGTGATTTATTTGATTTAGAAATTTGAATTCGTCCTGTTCATTTCCAGGTTAGTAGTTAGTTACTTCAATACCTCCAAATACACAGGTGCCTTTAAGCACTAAAACTTTTTCAGCGTCGGGCACTCCTGCGTTTATACTGCGCTTGTCTTCAATACCGCCAAACACAGCAGTTACTTCATTTTTTACATCCCAGTTCGATGGCACAATTAATTTTGTACCGCCAAAAACATTGTTAACTTCCAACTCTATAGGCTTTTGAATATCTGCTTTCATCAGGTTTATTTCAGAACCTCCCATAAAACAGTTTATTTCTCCTCCCTTAAAATTTTTTGAAAGAATAATTTTTTTTACAGCGCCGAAAGCCGCATTGATTTCAACATATTCTGCATCATCTTCCCGGATGTCATTTTTACTGCCAATATTAATTGATGTTCTATCGCTCCATGAATTCGTTTCATAATGCATCCGGCGCAACTTTCGCCGTGACATACTATTGCAACTATTCCTGGGTCTTAAAATGTAAATAAGTCCCACGCCTATAAGTATTGCGGGAATGATATAATTATGAAAATTAAGCTCGGGTTGGGTTTGGTCAATTAAAAAAATTGCTCCAACTACTATCATAATAAATGCTCCGGGATTATGAAAACGGCTTTTAACTCCTATTAATAAGCCGATTGCTATTAACAACATAGGCCATGTTAATACCCACTCAGGAATAGGAGCTCCCATTTTATAAGCCAACAATAAAATGCCGGCTATTAGAAGTATAATCCCGCTCCACATCCTGGGCCCCCCGCTTCCGCCAAATTTTTGTATATCTTTTTCATTCTGTTCCATAAGTTATTTTTTTGATATAACAAATATATTATCAGCTAAATGTTTAAAAAAGAACAGATAGGTTTACTTTCTGAAAAAGTCGGCGAACGACCGGATTGTGAAGGTGAAATCTATTTGCCGGGGTTATAATCATCCCGTTATATTTTTGTATCATGCCGCAACAAAAATTAAAAAGATTTGCAGAAATAAAAACATTTCCCAACGTAATGGAATACCCTGAAAATATGCAAGGGAAATGGAATTTATTTTTTAAAAATGATTACCCCATAGTTTTAGAACTTGCCTGCGGCAAAGGCGAATACGCAACAGGGCTTGCACTGCTATATCCAAAAAAAAATTTCATAGGAGTAGATATAAAAGGTAATCGCATTTGGGTAGGGGCTAAATTTTCACTGGAGAATAAACTTGCCAATGTTGCTTTTCTTCGCACCCAAATACATAAAATTGATACATATTTTGCTGCGAATGAGATCGATGAAATTTGGATAACTTTCCCGGATCCGCAACTTAGAATATCAAAAGCAAAAAAAAGGTTGGTGCATCCGAGATATTTAAGACTATATCAAAATATCTTACGGCAGTCCGGAAAAATTCATTTAAAAACAGATTCTCCTGAGTTGTATAATTTTACCAAAACTGTTATTGATTTGTACGGCCTTACCCTTATACAGAATTTGGATAATGTACATAAAAATGGAAATATATCGCCTGAACTAGGCATTACTACCCACTACGAAAGCCTTGATATCGCCCAAAGCAAAAAAGTTTTTTATATATGTTTTACGTTGCCTGAAAAAATATCCGATACCGATGAACAGCTTGAAAATATTTTTAAAAACAACAGATGAAAAGCGGTGATGATGATTTTATAGAGGGTGTTCACTTTTACTATAACAAAAACAATTATGTTGTTTTTACTGAAACATATCACCTTCAAAGAGGCTACTGTTGCGGCAATGGGTGCCTGCACTGTCCCTACAACTATGAAAATGTTTACGAACCTTTGAAGAGTAAATTATTGGCCCAAAAGCAACATGATAAAAGATAAAAAGATAAAAGAGCAACCGCGTGCAACAACAAAGCAATACAGCTTTTTTGAGGACGTGTACGATGTGGTAAGGCAAATACCTAAAGGAAGAGTAACCTCCTATGGCGCTATTGCCAACTACCTGGGTACAAAACTTTCTGCAAGAATGGTAGGCTGGGCAATGAATGCAGCGCATGTAGCAAAACCCAAAGTACCTGCACACCGTGTTGTAAACAGAAACGGTATGCT
The DNA here is from genome assembly GCA_963798665.1 of uncultured Chitinophagaceae bacterium. Taxonomy (GTDB): domain Bacteria; phylum Bacteroidota; class Bacteroidia; order Chitinophagales; family Chitinophagaceae; genus Ginsengibacter. Next base: position 255,272 of record CAWCUN010000010.1, read on the forward strand.
AAGTGGCAAAATGCATTTTGGAACACCAACACTCATGGAGGAATTATTACTGAAGGAAAAAGTAAAAGTAAAAAACGATACTATCGTAGATTTTAAAAAACTGTTTTGGGATCCGGTAACTGAATTGGGATTATAGAAATTTTCGCAGCTATTTAAAAAGGAAAAAATAAAAAGATTTTATGGTCCCTATTGTTAAGAGATTAGCCATAGTAGGGCTTTATCATTAAAAAGACAATAACACCGGTTACTGCTACATATAACCAAATGGGCCATGTAAGCCTTGCCAGTTTCATATGCCTTGCATAATCTGCCGTTAAAGCACGGTAGGCAGTAAATAAAATAAAAGGAAGAATGATTCCCGCAAGGGGAATATGTGTTGCGAGAATAAAATAATAGAGATATCGCATTGAACCGGCCAGCGATTTTTCGTCTGCACTTAAAATATCATCATGGTTTATATCGCCATATTTTGTATCGCCACTTAATAAATGGTGGCATATATAAGAAACCAAGAACAGCAGGGAAAGAACAATTGCTGCGAGCATCAGTCTCTTATGTAAATAAAATCTTTGCGACTTTACAGCCAACAGCGCACTGATTAACAGAAGTGCTACAATCGAATTTATAATGGCATTTGCAGTTGCGAAAATATGTGGATCAAAAGGAAGGCTTACGTTAAGTTTTATTTTTGCAAGAAGCGCAACAGCTATAAAAACTATTATTGAAACCGTCCATATTAACAACCGTGCTTTCTTATCATTTCGTTGCAAATCCGGCGCCGGAAGTTGGGTATTTGAAATTGGTTCCATCTTTTTTGTTAATGATTTTATCAGCTTCTTTCAAACAGTTCCTTTAAAAATTCTTTAAAGGTCTTTTTACTGTCTTTTTCCAGCATTAGCAAAGGAATATCTCTCACTAACTTTTTCTGGGCAGCAGAATCAAAGCCATTGTACCAGCCTCTTACAATTCTTTCTTTATCAAGAAGGAAAAAATTTTCTGTATGAACGAAAGCGGTATCCACATTTATATCGGCAATGTTGGCCTTTACTTCATGAATAGCAAAGTTATAAATGCTATCACGATTACCTGTAAGCACCCACCAGTTGTCAGGATTTGCATTATACTTTTCTGCCCACTTCCTTAGTTCCGGAACTGAATCATGAACAGGATCAACCGATATGGAAAGAAATTGCACGATTGAATCATTATTAGCAAAAGAATTTTGGAGCCGCTTCATTGCTTTTGCAAGTTTTGGACAAATAGTAGGACAGCGGGTAAAAAAGAAATCAAGAACTATAATTTTCCCTGTTAAATCATTAAAAGAAACTTTTTCGCCAAACTGATTAGTAAGATGCAGGTTGCTTACTTTGTGCCATATAGTATCATAAGCAGTTGTCCCATTTTTCTGAACCGCGTTTACAGCATCGTAAAAATATCTTCGGGGCATTTGTATATCCCTGTTACTGTAATACCTTACCAAAAGATAACTCGTTACCGGTAATAGTATCGCAATAGCTAAAGCTAAAATCGTCTTTTTATTCATACCCAATTATTTCTAAAAAAATAGCCATCACCCAATGTGACAGCTATAACAAGTATTTATTGAATGATATTTTTCTTCTCAATTCTTTTCTCCCTTTTCCATCGCAGGCAACACCGGCTGTTGCTTTACATGCTCGGTAGAAGGATGACTGCCCGCATCGGTATTTCTTAAATTCTTCCAACTGTTACCATCATACAAAAACGCAATAACAAACCAAATAAAAAGAGTAGCAGGAACAGCAACCGACATAATCATATTTCTTATTTCATCACCAAGATGCATAAATATAGAAATGATATAAAAGGCCTTTGCTAACGTGAGTATGCAAACAATCCCTTTAAAAACCAGGACCAAAAATTGGTTTGGATCGGGACCTTTGTGTATGGTATAAATTGACAAACCTAAACTCAACTCAGCTATAGTGAGAACCAATAAAATCCAAAAAGTTTTCCAGATTCTTTTTACCTGGGCATGATCACCTTCATGTGATATTAATTGCGTAGTGGGTTCTGAAGACATATAAATATTTTAACCTTAAAAATATACTTATCAATTCATTTTAAATGAGGTAAAAACAAAGAAATACGAAAACCCATACAAGGTCAACAAAGTGCCAATAAAGGCCTGCTTTTTCAATCATTTCATAATGGCCGCGTTGCTCAAAATGTCCAAGCCTTGTTTTTACAAGCATCACCGCATTAATAATCACTCCAGAAAAAACATGAAAGCCATGAAAGCCGGTTATCCCAAAAAAATAGCCTCCGAAAGCGATTGGGCCAGGAGTAGCGACCTGGTGCCCTTCATGCATCAACCCGGGAACTGCACGTCCCCACGGATTGTGAGTAACAGTTGTGGCCCATTCCTCTATTTTCCCGTCCACTAAAACAGGGTGTTCGCCTGTTAACAAATGTGTCCACTCCCATGCCTGGCAACTTAAAAAAGCCAGTCCACCGAGTATAGTAAATATGAGCCATTTTTCCACACCTTTGCGATTCATATTATGTCCATCATGAACCGCCAGTACCATTGTTACCGAACTTAAAATGAGTATGAAAGTCATTAGGCTCACAAAAGCAAGAGGGAGGTTTGCATGACCGGCAAAAGGAAATGCATTGAACACATGATTAGGATCAGCCCACACATTTACACTGAAACGAATAGTGCCATAAGAAATTAAAAAAGCTCCGAAGGTGAATGAATCGCTCATTAAGAAATACCACATCATGAGTTTCCCATAACTAACGTTGAAAGGGCTTTTACCACCGCTCCATAATTTTGTTTTCGGCTGCGCCAGCGCTGTTTCCATTATTATTCGTTAAAAGGTTATTGCAAATATATTTAATTGTTTAATTGCTATATTGTATTCATCAGTTGTTTTATTCTTCAGCTGTAATTTTCAAATTACCTTATCATATCGAGAAAAATCAATAAATATATCCATAGAAAATCGACAAAATGCCAATAAGTATTCATCATATCTATAGGCACCTGGCTATAGTTTTTCCTTCTCATGCTGTAAGCCTTTATTAAGATAACAATAAGAGCTATAATACCAGCTATTACATGTAACGCATGCAAACCCACGATTATATATAAAAAAGAAAACGATACATTTTTTGTAAGTGTAATCCCTCTGTACCATAACTGGCTAAATCCAAGGTATTGCATAAATACAAATCCAATACCTAATAGCAAAGTAATCGCGAGCCAAAGCTTATATTTCTGCATTTCTCTTTGCCTGAAAAAATTGCGGCTAAGTATAAGTGTCAGGCTGCTGCAAATAATGACGGCTGTGGAAAACCAGAATATTTTCGGAAGGTCAAAAGAAATCCAGTTCGCCAGGTTTCTTTTAACGATATAAGCGCTTGTAAGCCCTGCAAACATCATTACAATACCTGCCAATCCAATCCATAAAGTAAATTTTTGTGGATGTATCCTGTTTTTTTGTTCCTTCATCACTGCGATCATAAATTATAAACTCTTATTTTTATTATTCTTTTTTTATCTTAAAAACATAATGCAACAGACCTTATTATTTCATCTATCCTTTATCAAATAAAAGCGACAGAAAAACAATCATCAAATAGAAATATGAGCCAAACATCACTCTCCTGGCCGCATTAACATTCATTTGTACAAATAATAACACCCCAAGAAAAACCATAGTAAGATTACAACCCATCAATATCCAAAATGATATTATTCCACTTACATGAAAATAAAATGGTAGCATACCAACCGGTATCATCAGCATTGAATAGATGATCGTTTGCAACGCGGTGAATTTAGTGGGCCCTCCTGCGCCCGGCAATAATTTAAATCCGGCTCTTTCATAATCTTTATGTGCCACCCAGGCTATCGCCCAAAAATGTGGGAACTGCCATAAAAATAAAATTCCAAAAAGCACCCACCCGGGAGCATTGAGTTCGCCGGTACCTGCAGCCCATCCAATAAGACATGGCAGGGCCCCAGGCAACCCACCTACTAAAACGGAAATAGAATTTACTTTTTTCAGAGGCGTATAAACAAATGCATACAGCAATAAACTTATTAAAGAAATAATTGCACTTAACAAATTGAAGTAGATCCACATCAGCAATACTCCGGCAATGCCGGCTATAATTGCAAAAGCCCACGCTTCATTTGGCTCCATACGTCCTGATGCTACTGGCCGCTGTGCAGTACGTCTCATTAAGGCATCAGTATCTCTTTCCACAGTTTGGTTTATGGCATTGGCGGAACCCGTAATTAACATACCCGCAATAAATAATATAATTACAGAAGCAAAATCAAACTGTATATTGGGTGCAAGGAGGTAGCAAACCACGCAACTAAAAACCACTGTAAAGCTTAAAGTGAATTTTATCAGTTGAAAATAATCTTTCACTTTACTTGCTAAGGCAAGGGATGCCGAATGTGGAATACGTGTTGCCGCTTTATCCATTTGCTAAAAACATATTTAAAAAAGCCCTGAATTACCAGGGCATATTATAAAATATAAAATCTTAATTAATTCTACATAGTACTTACCCCATCAATTAATGTTTGCTTTCCGATGCACCAACTGGTTCCGTTTGCGGAATAAAGTCTCTTCCATCTTTTCCATAATCATAAGCCCAGCGATGAACCTCAGGAATTTCACTAAGCCAGTTGCCGTGACCCGGCCGGATCGGAGTAGTCCATTCCAATGTATTAGAACCCCATGGATTTTGTGTAGTAACTTTTCTTCCTTTAAACATTGAATAAAAGAAATTAAAAATAAATAGCAGTTGTGTAGCAAAAACTATTAAAGCCACTACGCTTATAAATTCATTAAGCCCGTCGAACATCTTAAAAGATTCCCAGTTACTGAAATCATAATAACGTCTTGGCAGACCCGCTAATCCCGCATAATGTAACGGCCAGAATATCAGGTAGGCGCCCATTATTGTAACCCAAAAATGTATATAAGCAAGCGTATTGTTCATATACCTTCCAAACATTTTGGGGAACCAGTGATAAATACCTGCGAACATCCCAAACATAGATGCAACGCCCATTACAATATGAAAGTGAGCCACTACAAAGTAAGTATCGTGAAGGTGAATATCCAACGCTGAATTGCCAAGAAATATTCCTGTAAGTCCGCCGGAAATGAACAGGCTTACAAAACCAATTGAAAAGAGCATGCCTGGCGTAAACCGTATATTGGCCTTCCAGAGCGTGGTAAGCCAGTTAAAAACTTTAATTGCGGAAGGCACTGCTATGAGCAGGGTAAGCAATACGAAGAAAGAACCCAGGAACGGATTCAATCCTGTAACAAACATATGATGGGCCCACACTAAAAATGAAAGCGATGCAATAGCAAACAGGGAACCTACCATAGCCATATAACCAAAAATTGGTTTACGGGCATTAATAGACAACACTTCTGATGTTATACCCAGTGCAGGGAGCAATATAATATACACTTCGGGATGCCCTAAAAACCAAAACAAATGTTGAAACAAAATGGGGCTTCCTCCTTCGTTAGGAAGAATTTTACCGTTACTCAAAACAATATCGCTTAGGTAAAAACTAGTTCCAAGATGACGATCGAATAACAATAAAATACAACCCGATAACAACACAGGAAAAGAAAGAACGCCTAAAACCGCCGTAAAGAATAAGGCCCAAATAGTAAGCGGCAACCTTGTCATGCTCATCCCTTTAGTCCGCATGTTTAAGATTGTGGAGATATAATTTAACCCGGCCAATAACTGCGAAATAATAAACAGAGACATGCTGGTGAGCCAAAGATCCATACCTATCTTGGAGCCGTCCGATGCTTCGCCCAAAGCGCTTAAGGGTGGATATATTGTCCAGCCTCCGCTTGCAGGACCCGTTTGCGTAAACAATGAAGCAAACATTACAATTGACGCTGAGAAGAAAAACCAATAAGAGAGCATATTCAAAAATGGCGATGCCATGTCCCTGGCTCCCACCTGTAATGGAATAAGAAAATTTGCAAAAGTTCCGCTCAAGCCGGCTGTTAAAACAAAAAAGACCAAGATTGTACCATGCATGGTTACTAATGAATAATAAAATTCCGGATCAAGTTTACCGCCAGGCGCCCAATGCCCCAACAAATCTTCCAGGAACGGGAAAGTCTGCTCAGGATAACCTAATTGCAATCTGAATATAACAGAAAAAAGACCGCCAATAAATGCCCATATAATTCCCGTAATAAGAAATTGTCTGGAAATCATTTTATGATCCTGGCTAAAAACATATTTGGTGATAAATGTTTCCTTATGGTGGTGCACGTGAGCTTCATGTCCCAAATCGTGGACTACCAAAGGCTGTTCATGCAAAACTTCGTCGTTATTCATAATGATATTTTTTGAGGTCAGAGCCTGCTTTTCATTTTTTTATCATAGTTTGTGCTACTGTCGCTGATGAATCCTTCATCGGTGTCTTGTCAGGATCTAAATTTGGAAAAGCTTTATAATATTCCGGTTTTTGAGATGCCATCCATCCATCAAATTCTTGTTGGGTCTCAACAACAATAACACCACGCATAGTATAATGTCCTCGTCCGCACATTTGGTCGCAACTTATTTCGTAAGTAAAATCTGGATTATTGGTTTTTACCTTCATCTCCGCGGTTGTATAAATGGGCGTAAACCAAAGTGTTGTAGGCGTGCCGGGAACAGCATCCATCTTCATACGAAAATGAGGTAATCCTACATCATGTATTACATCCATGGAATTAATAACCAGTTTCACCGGTTTGTTAACGACCACATGCATAGTGGTTGGCACATGAATATCATCATGGCTTGCCGCGTCAGCCCAATCAACACCAAGCGGATTACCATGACTAGCATCTGTAAGCTTATAGTTCTTTCTGCCGAGTAATCCATCCCTTCCCGGATATCGTATTTCCCAGCCGAACTGGTGGCCAGTAATTTCAACGAGTTGCGAATCTTTTGGTGCATCCGACGTAAACGTAAACCAATACTTCAGTCCAAAAACAACAAGCACCGTCAAGACGATCGCTGGTATGCCGGTCCAAATTAGCTCCAACTTGTTATTATGTGTAAAATAAAATGCTTTTCTTTTGTCGCTTTCCTGGTATTTAAAAGAAAACCAGAATAATAATATTTGGGTTATAAAAAAAACCAGGCCTGTCACCGCAATAGTTATCCAAAGCATCGTATCGATATTTTCGCCTTCAGCAGATGCTGATCCTTGTGGGAATAGTGTTTTAGGATAATAAAGTTTATTGCAGTACCATACGCCTATAAGGCCCGATATGAGAAAAGCAATCATAAGAAACCCGTTGATCTTATTATTTTGCCTTCTTGCTTTTTCTTCACCCTTTAGAATACTCACATATTCACTGGCTTTTGAAATCTGGAAAATAACCAGAAAAATAAGCACGATGATCGCTATCAAAAAAAAGTCGTTCATGATTCTAAATTTTCTTCAATCTAATCCCGGCGCAAAGATACTTTTGAATTGTTATAAATTGACTTAAACCGCAGCAGGAAATGACCATTTAAATCTTTATTTATTTAAAATTTACCTATACGTGATGAATGATACTTTCCTTCATAAAAGGATGATTCAAAGGCGTCATTGGTACCTTTGAAGCAAACCTTCCTACCCCCCACATAATAATACCTATAAAGCCCAATGGAATTCCCAGTTCAAACCAGCTTAAATGCGGATGGAATTTTACCGTGCCCGGCATCACCATTTGGTAAAAATCAATCCAGTGCCCAAAAATTATTAGTACACACATAAAGGTTACAATGGTATAGTTACGCTTGGTTGCCTTCTTCATAAATATCAGTAACGGGCATACAAAATTTAAAACAAGGTTTAGAAAAAATAATCCCCTATACGGCCCCTGTGAACGTATTTTAAAATATATTGTTTCTTCAGGAATGTTGCCATACCATATCAGCATAAACTGATCAAACCACAAATACGTCCAGAAAATAGAAAATGCGAACATGAACTTCCCTAAATCCTGCAGATGCTCCTGGGTTACAAATTCCAATTGTCCGCGGTTTTTAAAATAGATTACGAAGATGGTCATTAGTGCAATGCCTGATACAAAAGTACTTGCAAATGTGTACCAGCTGTACATGGTACTAAACCAGTGTGCATCTATACTCATAAGCCACACCCACGGAATAGTAGAACCAACCGTGAGACCAAACAACACAACAAAAAACGCTGCCCAGAAAAGATTCCTGTTTAGCCAATTTCTGCCGGTTTCATAATCCATTGTACCAGTCTTTTCGCTTTCAAGACTTAAGTCTCTCAATTTCTTGCCGACGAAAGCCCAAAGACCAATGCATAATATTGAAGCCACAGTGTAAACTGTTGGATTTAAAAATCCAGCCTTGCCTTTAAGGATCTCATCGTGTGCTACCATTTCCTTATCAAGCCATGGATAAATATCCGTACGATGGCCAAATACAATACTTAGGATTACAACTAATGTGAGAATTCCCAGCACCGGAACAAGCGATGAAACAGCCTCAGAAACACGACGAAAAGCCACCTGCCAGCCACCCATTGCTAATGTACAAATACTAATGAAAAACATACTTGTATTTACAAGAAGCAACCAAAAAAGACTGTTCTGTAAGAGAACCGCCCAAAACCTTGTACTGTTTAAATTATCGCCATTTGAACCTGCGGCCGGGTTTAAAAAAACTACACCCAGTATTAATGTAAGCAAGCCTGCAATCATAAGTCCCGCTGACCACTTTTTATATCCTGCCGGTGTTACATATTGATTGTCCATTAATAATTATTTTATAATTAAGTTTTACTTTTTTGTTGATGTAGAATCGGCAGAGGCATTTCCTGCAGAACTTGTCGAATCAGCAGGAGCGCTTGCTAATAATTGTTGTGCTTTTACATACTGAATTACCATCCATCTCTGTTTACGGCTCAGTTGGGATGCATAGCTTCCCATATTATTTTTACCATAAGTTACAGAATGAAACATAGTACCCACAGGCATATCCACATATTGCTTCACCGTTAAATTTGCAACAGCAGGTATTTTGCCTCCTGTTGACAATGGCCCCTGGGCATCTAACTTAGATCCATGACAGATGGCGCAGTTAATATTAAATAACCTTTGTGCTTCGGCCATCTGAACAGTATCGAGCGGCGGCAGAGGATCTTTTACATCTGCACTCATTCTATAACCGTTGGAGTCATTTGGCAAAGTATACGGAAACAAATCACCCCTTCTTATGGTCCCCTCAACAGGATAAGGAACATAGTTAATATCTTCTTTCGCTAAATCATTAGGTGTATATGCTTCATATGCCCGGCTATACGTCATATCAGGCATGTATGTTTTTCCTGGTTCACGCTTACTGTCACAGCTTTCAAGAACCGATGCCAGAAGTACCAAGTTAAAAACAAAAAGAATTTCTAATTTTTTCATATCTGTGTTATAATCTCCGTCAAAATTTCATTCCTAATATCCTACCTCTTCTGTTCTATATAATTTTTGTTCTTTATCATAACGTCCAAACCACCAACCATCCTCAGCTTCCTGCACGTTAATTTCCATAGCTCCATTATTTTGCAGAAAACTTTGTATTTCCGTTTCGTTCGATTTTGCTGTGCATTCGATAACCATTACAAAAAGGTCATCGGTTGCACGGAGATGAAAGTGATGTTTTTTAACGCCCGGCATAATTTTACATAGCCAGCAAAATGTCATTACCATACCCACTGCAGAAAGCAGGACAGTAAGCTCAAACGTAATAGGTATAAACGCAGGCAGTGCGAAATGGGGCTTGCCTCCGATGTTTAGCGGCCAATCGCTTGTAAAAATCCACCCCATACCACCAACGGCAATACTTGTTCCTGTAATGCCATAAATAAATCCCATAGTATGCAAACTCGTTTCCCTTAGCCCCAGCGCATGGTCAAGTCCGTGAACAGGGAAAGGCGTATATACATCATGAATTTTATACCCTGCCCTCCGTATATTTTTAACGGCGGGAAATAAAACTTTTTCGTCATCAAAACAACCTACTACAAATTTTTTTCTCATTTTAAAACCTCCCAAACCCTTATGGGTTTTTTAAAGTTTTTATTTAATTCTTAAATATTCTAAGGCAATCAGCCCTGGAATTAATGTGCATGTTCAACTTCTTCTATATAAAATTTCTCACTGTCCATTTTTTCCGCCTCAGTCATCTTACTCTTATAATTTTCTCCACTGGTTTTTAAAATTGCTTTTATTTCCGCAACCGCAATTACAGGAAAATATTTCGCAAAAAGGAAATAGCATGTAAAGAAAAGCCCAAATGTTCCCAGGTAGAACCCGATCTCCCAAATAGTAGGACTGTAGTAGGTACTCCATGATGAAGGAAGGAAGTCCCGGTACAGCGATGTAACGATAATTACAAAGCGCTCAAACCACATCCCTACGTTTATCAGTACGGACATGAAGAACGTAAAAGTTATATTTCTTCTTAATTTTCTCGACCAAAAAATTTGTGGTGAAACCACGTTACAAAACATCATACCGTAATATGCCCATCCATAAGGACTAAAAATGTTTACACGATTTTGACGGAATGCCCACCATTCATATTGATTTTGACCATACCAGGCTATAAACAATTCTGTGAGATAGGCACATCCTACTATAGAGCCGGTAAGGATAATGACTTTATTCATGGCCTCTATATGCCCAACGGTTATATAATCTTCCAGGCGCAAAACTTTGCGTGTTATAATCAGGAGCGTCTGTACCATTGCAAATCCCGAGAAAATTGCTCCGGCAACAAAGTATGGCGGAAATATGGTTGTATGCCAGCCGGGTACGACACCGGTAGCGAAGTCGAAGGATACAATTGTATGAACAGACAATACGAGAGGCGTTGCTAATCCTGCCAGAACCAGTGCAAGACTTTCGATTCTTTGCCAATGTTTTGTGCTTCCTGTCCAACCAAAAGAAGCCACCCCGTAAAACATTTTTCTAAATTTGGTTCTGGCTCTGTCACGTACCGTCGCGAGGTCGGGTAATAACCCTGAATACCAGAATAAAAGTGAAACGGTGAAGTAAGTTGATACTGCAAAAACATCCCACAACAAAGCAGAATTAAAATTGGGCCAAAGAGGTCCACGACTATTGGGATAGGGCATTACATAAAAGCCAACCCACACCCTTCCCATATGAAATATGGGAAACTGTCCTGCACACATAACAGCAAAAATCGTCATCGCTTCTGCTGCCCTGTTAACACCGGTCCTCCATCCCTGCCTGAATAGCAAAAGGATCGCGGATATCAACGTACCGGCATGACCAATACCGATCCACCACACAAAATTGGTAATATCCCAACCCCATCCTATTGTATGATTAAGGTTCCACTGACCAATACCATAATCAACCTCCCTATAAACAGAATATACCCCAAAAAGCAATAAAGCGACAGAAAGAGAAAAACCAATCCACCATAACATACTTGGCCTGGCTTCTATCGGGCTTATAATATCTTCAGTAACCTGGTGATAATCTTTCTCGCCGTCTACTAAAGGCTCCCTTAGTTGCGATTCGTATTTTAATAATGACATACGCTGTTTAGCTTTTAGCTATAAAATTGAATCTTGTGTGTTTTATTCTGACAAATTACTAACTATGTTCTTCCTCTTTGGTTAAGTTGCCCACTTCATGATCTGTATTTCTCACTTTCACGAGATAATTTACATTGGGTAGTACGTGCAATTCTTCCAGCACATAATAATGCCTTTCTTTTTGCTCTAATGCTCTCATCCGTGAAACCTTACTTTCCTTATCATTTACATTGCCAAATACAATTGCATGGGTAGGACAAGCCTGCATGCAAGCTGTTTGCACCTCAAAATCCTTAATCGGGCGATTCTCTTTTTTTGCATTGAGTTTTCCTTCCTGGCAACGTTGAACGCAAAAGCTGCATTTTTCCATTACACCTCTTGACCGAACGGTAACATCCGGATTTAAAACCATTCTTGTCAGGTCGTCCTGCAGCTCTTCAGTTGCGTCAGAAATAATTCCGCGTTGGTTATCGGGAAAGCTGTCAGCCCCATTATAGTCAGCCCAATTAAAACGGCGAACCTTGTAAGGGCAGTTATTTGCGCAATATTTTGTACCGATACAACGGTTATATATCATTTGATTGAGCCCTTCACTACTGTGATTGGTTGCAGATACCGGGCATACATTTTCGCAAGGAGCATTATCACATTGCTGGCAAAGCATTGGCTGAAAAACTACAGCAGGGTTTTCAGGATCTCCGGTAAAATAGCGATCAATACGAAGCCATTGCATATCGTGATACCTGGAAACCTCGTATTTACCAACGGTTGAGATATTATTTTCTGCAACACAAGCAACAGTACATGCAGAACATCCAATGCAAGTGTTGAGATCGATACTCATCCCCCATTTAATACCAGGTTTATCATACGTAGGATATAATGTGCCTTCTTTTACAAAATTTTCTCCATATTTTGCTATCTCTTCCCCTGCTTTTTCATTTACTTCTCCGGGATGCGCCTTGAAGCTGGCCAAAGTTGTTTCCCGTACAACCGGTCTGCCCTCAGTGATGTTATGCACTTGTGTTTGCGCAATGGGAAAGGTATTACCTGTTTTTTCAATTGTTGCTCGTAAGGAATAGGTAACCGTTGTACCATTAAAAACAGCTAAGGGATAAACATTCACACCCACACCCTTAGCAGCAGGCCCAATAAATTCGGCAGTTCTGTCTTTATTATTACTCTGCCTTCCGTACCCCACAGCTATCGCTATAACGTCGGGGTGAGTTCCTGGAATAATGAGTATAGGAAGTTCTACTGACTTACCATTGGCTGTAACTTTAATAACAGGTTTTTGAACACGTACTTCATATTCATCAGATTCACGCCTGTTATATATATCTATATCAAATAATTTTTTCCCCATTTGAGGAGATATCATTACATAATTATCCCATGTTGCTTTTGAGATAGGATCACTAACTTCCTGGAGCCAGGCATTATTTGCACGGTTTCCTGTTCCCATGGATACTTTTTCATATAATACCATTTCAATTTCTGCTCCTTTTATATTGCCAATCTTAGCGGCAGCATCTGAAATATTTCCACTAAATGGAAGTGTCGTCATAGACATTATAGCCGAAGTGGGCTTAATCCCATTCGTTTCTAACGAATCAGGCGCAGGGGTTATACTGGTCAATGCCACATTTTCAGCAATACCATCCTGGAGAAATTTTTCATAACCCATAACTCCACCCAGTTTCGTCATCCAGTAATTTTTGAAATATTCCTCATATACTACAGGATTGCCTGTAAGTTTTAAAAGAGAATCTTCAAATTGACGGGTCTTAAATAATGGATGAATGAGAGGTTGAATAACACTAAAATAACCAGCCTGTGGTTCGCTGTCTCCCCAGCATTCCAGCCAGTGATGGGAAGGAACAACATATTTGCAAAACTCTGTCGTTTCATCCATCTTTTCGCTGAATGAAATGGTAAGAGGGCATTTCTTAATTCCTGTAATAAATTTATCAGCCGCGAAAAAACTATAAGCAGGATTGGCCCCATATACTAGTAAAGCACCAATATTACCTGCATTAAGGTCATTAGTGAGCGTTAACATTTCTGCGTCCAGACCCTGGCGGTAGTTCACCGGCGTACTCCAGTCAATAGTTTTACCTCCAGCGCCTATCGCTTCGTTTATTGCATTTACAATTATCTGGATATTTGGATCATTGCTTCCACATACTACAAGCGCCGCCCCCTTATTTGCAGAAAGCTCTGCTGCAGCTTTTTTAATTCCTTCAGCAACTTTACCAGTAACATTGGAGGATGTGCCGCCGCCCAAAGCTCCCAACAGCGCTAGCGCTACCGCCCCGGTTTCCGAAGGTTTATGTACATAGCGATCATCGGCATTAGCGCCCGTTATACTATAATGGCTTTCAAAATGGAAATGCCTGCTCATGGCCGGATTATCTTCATGTATTCGCCTGTTTTGAGCATATTGCTTTGCAAACACAACCGGGCTCAGCCACGTCGTTAGGAAATCTGCGCCGAGGCTTACTATTACTTTTGCGTTTTCAAAATGATAGGTGGGTATCGCTTTTTTTCCATAGGAAGCTTCGTTAGCCATTATTATTCCACTGTAAGAAACAGCATCATATTGTACATGACGGCTGCCCGTATATTTTGCAATAAGTTCTGAAATGATTTGTTTAGTAGTAGGAGATGTAATGGATGATGTTAACAATACAACCGGCTTTCCGGCATTCGATGCAAGTGCATCCAGTATCATTTTATCAATTGCTTCAAACGTTGCTTCTTTCCCGTTCGCCTGAGGATAACGAAGGCGGGTGGTATCATATAAATCTAAAACCGAGGACTGGCATCTCACAGTCGTGCCTCCACCAGTAAGAGATGACAAATCATTTCCTTCTATCTTTATTGGCCTGCCCTCCCGTTGCTTAACTACTACTGGTATTGCATCTCCATCATTAATATAGGTTGACGCATAGTAATTGGAAACCCCTGGAATTATGTCGTCTGGCTTATGTAAAAACGGAATACTTTTTCGTACCGGCATTTCGCAGCTTGCAGCCAGGGCCGCTGCTGCAGTACTAAATCCCATATATTTCAGGAAATCTCTACGCCGTGTTTTGGCATTAAAAATATTTTCATCACTGAAATCTTCAAGCGGTAGTTCTTCTTTAAACTCATTCTTCAATGCTTTCTGCTCATCTTTATTTTGATGTAGCTCCTCAAAATTTTGCCAATACTTTTTTTCCATAATAACATAATTTGCTAACGTGCTTTTAGCCAATTCTTTCGAATCAAAATACTATTAAAAACTTCATTAGTTCCTGATCTTTTGAAGCCTGTTTAATTGCGACCTCGACACCTAAAACCCTGTGCTACCGGTTGGCACATCAGCTAATAGGCGAATTAATAATGACATTTCTGGCACTCTGTTCCGCCGATTTTTTCAACCGTAACACTATCGTATTTGTGATCTTTTATATCCTCATGAAATTTTTCGTAAATACTGTAAAACTTGTTGCCATTGCCTTTATCATCATTAAACTGAACATTAGTTGTGCGATGGCAATTGACACACCATCCCATGCTCAAGTCCGCAAACTGTCGCACTTCGTTCATATTCTGTATTTCTCCGTGGCAGGTTTGACATTGAATACGGCCAACCTTTACGTGCTGCGAATGATTGAAATAAACAAAATCCGGGAGGTTATGAATTTTTACCCATTCAATGGGCTTGCCGGGCTTGTCATAAGTTTTGGTTGCTGGATTCCAGCCGGCGTACTGATATAATTTTTGAATTTCCGCATTTGGATTTGCAGGTGAGCCATCTTCATATGTAAGCGGCTTTCCGCCATAATCTTTAACTGCCATATGGCAGTTCATACAAACATTCACTGATGGAATACTTGCGTGCTTGCTATCCTGGGCGCCACCGTGGCAATACAAACAGCTTATCTGGTTGTCGCCTGCATGCACCTTATGTGAATAATAAATTGGCTGTACGGGTTGATATCCCTGTTGCCTGCCTAAGCCCATTGCACCTTGTACAAGAAAGTATCCGCCAAACAAAAAGAGAACGATTACTCCTAATAACAAGTAGGCTTTATTTCTATAAAACGGAACAGGCGCAGGCGACTTTATGCCTTCTTTTTCATCAGTAAGTTTTTTAAGATTACTATTTACCTGCAAAAGTGTGAGGCCTATTATCGCCAATATTAGAGTAAGTAAACCGTATAGGATTGAATTGTCAGATTCAGGAGCACCTTGCATAGCGGGTCCTTCGGGGGTGCCTCCGGGCTTTTCATATTTATCAGCCCAGTCCAGTATTGCGTCAACGTCTTCCTTTTTTAAATCGGGGAATGCAGTCATTACCACATTGCCATACTGCGCTTTCAATTTCATCGCATACGGGTCTGTATTGACCATTGAAGATGTATTTGCCACCCATTTATAAACCCAGTCTTTGGAAGGTTCCCTGTCTCTTGCACCCTTTAGTGCAGGCCCTACATAAGTTTCTAATGGCTTGTGGCAACTTGCGCAGTTGGCCTTAAAAAGACTTTCCCCATCTGCTGCAAATAAAAATTCCGGAGAAGAAATTAAAACTATAAAAAAAAATATTGTGATTCTTCGGCTAATGATCCTGGTGAGTTGATTCATACACTATTACACTTATTGCGTGTCTTGATAATGGAAAATGTCTGGTCGCAAAAATAAGGCAGGATGTTGACAAACTGTTAACATTTTTATTTTTTTTTTGGCCTCACCCGGCCTGCATTTCAGGGTATTGTTTTATTAAATGTTTTACATGCCCGAACATCGTTTAACAGAATAAATGAAGTGAGACTTAAACGGTATAAAGAATTTTTATTTTCAAAAAATGCATCTTTGGCTTTATGTTTAAAAGGTTGCAACGTCATTGGGGCGTAACATATAAAGAACTTATTTTAATTCTATGCACTTTTGCAATTACTGGTACAGCCACAGCCTGGCTAAGTAAAAAAATTTCGACATGGATGCTTTTAGACAAATACGGATTGGCGTGGTGGATGTCAAAAATCATAGTTATAATATTTGGATACCAGCTGATCATTCTTATTGTTGGTTATTGCCTGGGAATGTTTCCTTTTTTCTGGAAATATGAAAAGAAGATCTTAATAAGGTTTGGATTGATGAAAAGACAAACAAAACATATTGCCATATTTGCTTCGGGCGCAGGTTCCAATGCCCAAAAAATAATTGAATATTTCAGAGATTCAACCTGGGTAAAAATTGACTTAATTGTTTGTAATAAACCCGGCGCAGGTGTATTAAAGATTGCCACCGATGAAAATATCCCGGTTTTAATGATTGAAAAAAAAACTTTTAATGATTCCGGTTATGTTGAAGAATTAAAACACCGAATTATAGATTTCATAATCCTTGCGGGATTTCTTTGGAAGTTGCCATCGATACTAATTAATACTTATCCCGGAAAAATTATTAACATTCATCCGGCGCTACTACCATCATATGGCGGTAAAGGAATGTATGGCAATGCCGTTCATACGGCTGTTATAAATGCCGGGGAAAAGCAAAGCGGAATTACTATTCATTATGTAGATGATAAATATGATAATGGTGAAATTATTCTTCAAAAACGTTGCAATGTAGATGAAGATGAAACTCCCGAAAGCCTTGCTCAAAAAATCCACCTGCTGGAACATTCATATTATCCTAAGCAAATTGAAACATTACTCAAAAAAATGTAATTCTTATTAAAGTTCATTTAGCGCTGTATTAATTTTTTGTTTTTTACATTTCCAAAATCAGCGTTAAAAAAAGGGAGAGTTGTATTTTCAAACAATCAATGGCGTAATATTACTTCATTATACAATCTTGAAAAAAAAGATACTAAAATTTATTCTTCCGGTTTCAATATTCCTGGTCCTCCATATTACAAGAGTTGCGGGGCAAATCACCATTTCAGGCACCGTATATGACTCCACAAAACTTTATGTGGTGCCGGGAGTTAATGTTTTTGCGACTTCCGGTTTCACAACCACAACTGATTCACTCGGCGCTTATCATATCAACGTTTCTGAAAATGATTCGTTAAGTTTTTTTTACCACGGAAAATCAACAGTAAAATTCCCGGTAAAAACTATTGGAAACTATACCGCTTTTGACATCTCGTTACGGATAAGGGTGAACGCTAAATATAAACTGTTGCAGGGTGTTACTGTTTTTGCAGACACCTATCATCGCGATTCATTAGAAAACAGGATGGAATATGCAAAAATTTTCAACCTGGACAGACCCGGAATCAGTTCAACTTATATTCCGGGAGAAGCAGCCGGGCTTGATCTTGATGAGCTTATTAATATGTTTCATTTTAGAAAAAATAAGCAGAACCTCGCATTTCAAAGAAGGCTCATTGAAGAAGAGCAGGATCGTTATATTGATTATCGTTTTAATTCAAAATTAATACACAGGATTACCGGGCTTGGTGGTGACACACTTACAAAATATAAAAAATTATACAGGCCGAATTACGCTTTTGTTGTATCAAGCAGTCTTGCAAAATTCTATGAATACATCTTAAACACCTCCTATGTTTTTAAGAGAGAAGAAGGAATTCAATGAATGCTTCCTACTATTATAGACAATAATGCTAATTCGGATTTTCTCTCTACCTTAACTCTCTAAACCGAAAATATCTTAAATATTTAGCCAACTGTATTTATTTACTTTACAAGTAACATCATGTATTAAGGTTTGAATTTTAGTGATGGTTATAAAAATTCGTGATTATGAAAAAAATTGTTGCACTTGTTTTTGGAATGCTAATTATTGTGACTGCCGGAGCACAGTCTTATGAAAAACTTCATAAACAAGCAATAGTTTGTGATACACATAATGATATCATAAGTACCGTTATCGAAAAGGGATACCAGTTTGATAAAGACCTTTCAGGCAAAACGCACAGTGATTTAAACCGAATGCTAAAAGGTGGCATTGATGTGCAGGTGTTCTCTGTTTTTTGTGACGGACATCAAAAGGAGCCTTACAAATTTGCCAACCGGGAAATTGATTCGCTGTATGAATGGATACATCGCAATCCATCAAAGATGATGCTTGTTACAACTCCTGCTGAATTACAGGAAGCTGTGAAAGAAAAAAAACTTGGATGCATGATTGGCGTTGAGGGAGGGCACATGATAGAAGATGATCTGAACAAACTTGATAGTCTTTTTGAAAGAGGCGCAAGATATATGACACTTACGTGGAACAATTCTACTTCCTGGGCAACGTCGGCTATGGAAGAGACATATGATTCATCGTTACATCAGCCGAAAGGATTGAATGAAATGGGTAAAAAAATTGTAACCCATATGAATGAACTGGGGATGATGGTTGATCTTTCCCATGTAGGCTATCAAACTTTTTGGGATGTAATAAATACCACAACAAAACCGTTACTGGTATCTCACAGTGACGCTTATGCGCTTTGTCCTGCATTTAGAAATTTAAAGGACGACCAGGTAAAAGCAGTTGGTAAAAATGGCGGTATAATCCAGCTAAATTTTTATTCCGGTTTTTTAGACAGCACTTATAGAAGAAAAGATTCGTTGTTTAGAATTTTGCATAAAGCAGAACGAGATTCACTGTTGCAAATAAATCCTGAAAGTTATTTCGCTGATGATTATTTGTACGGAAAATATAAAGAAGAAGTGCAGGAAATGCGTGCCCCTTTTCATTTGCTATTTGATCATTTAGCATATATCATACAATTAATTGGGATAGATCACGTGGGCTTAGGTTCTGACTTTGATGGAATTAATTCGTCTCCGCAGCAACTGGATGATGTGACCGATTACCCGCTAATAACAAAAGAATTAATAAAAAGAGGATATAGTAAAACGGATATAAAAAAAATCTTAGGTGGAAATTTTATAAGAGTTTTTAAAGCAACCCGGTCTGAGTAACTTTTTGGCAAGTAATGATTAAAAAAATATTGGTTTTAATAGTTTTTCCTGCGCAGCTTTTTGCACAAACTTTTTCTAAAGAGGAAATTAATCGCTGGGAAAAGGAAGCTGATAACGTTAGTATCATTCGCGACAATTGGGGCATCCCTCATGTTTATGGACATAGCGATGCTGATGCGGTGTTTGGCTTAATGTATGCACAATGTGAAGATGATTTCAAGAGAGTTGAAATGAACTACATAGAAAAGCTGGGCCGCATGGCAGAAGTGAAAGGTGAATCAGCTTTATACGCTGATTTGCTCATAAGGATGCTTATTGATTCTGCGGATGCTGTTGCAGATTACAAAAAAAGTCCGCTTTGGCTGCATAAATTATTAGATGCATATGCGGATGGTGTTAATTATTATCTCTATAAAAATCCCAATACTCAGCCAGCTCTGTTAAATCGTTTCAAACCCTGGTACCCTCTGTTATGGACAGATGGAAGTATTGGCGCCATAAGTACCGGCGGCATTTCAGAGGATGAATTGAAAAATTTTTATACAGGTGAGATTACAGCAGTTACAAAAAAAGAAACAAATATTGAAGAGAATGTTTCAGGTTCCAATGGCTTTGCTTTTTCCCCTTCAATTACTCAATCGCATCATTCAATACTCTATATTAATCCACATGTAACATTTTATTTTCGGCCCGAGGTACACATGGTGAGTGAAGAAGGCCTGAATGCTTACGGCGCTGTAACATGGGGACAGTTTTTCGTGTACCAGGGATTTAATGAGCATTGCGGATGGATGCATACTTCCAGTGCGGTTGATGTAGCGGATATATATGCTGAAAGGGTTTCTAAAAAAAATAATGGATGGGTTTATCAATATGATGGCGCTGAAAAACCAGTTACAGAAAAAAAGATTTTGCTTCATTATCGAGATGGAAATACAATTCAGTCAAAAACTATCACGGCTTTTTATACCCACCATGGACCAGTGATGGCGAAACGAAACGGCCAATGGATAAGTGTAAAATCTAATAACCGCTCTATGACAGGTTTAATACAAAGCTGGGAACGTACCAAAGCGAAAAGTTTTGCAGAATATAAAAAGGTGATGGATTTATTAGCCAATACATCTAACAATACTGTGTACGCAGATGAGGAAGGCAACATAGCTTATTGGCATGGAAATTTTATTCCTAAACGGGATACGTCGTATGATTGGTCAAAGCCTGTCGATGGAAGTATCAAGGCAACAGAATGGAAGGGCTTGCATACGGTAAATGAAAGTGTACACATCTATAACCCGCCAAACGGATGGATAGAAAATTGTAACTCTACTCCCTTCACTGTTTCGGGAGAATACAGTCCGAAGAAAAAAAATTATCCGGTATATATGGCGCCTGACGGACAAAATTTTCGCGGGGTCAATGCCGTTAGAATACTCCCGCAGGAAAAACTGTATACAATAGATAAAGTAATTGCCAAAGGTTATGATACTTATTTATCAGCATTCGAAGTTTTAGTCCCTTCTTTGATTTCTTCATTTGAAAAAAATATTGCAAAAGAAGACTCACTATATCTACAACTGATTGAACCCATAAATATTTTGAAAAAATGGGATTATCGCTGCGGTGACAATTCAGTAGCCACAGCACTTGCAATAAGTTGGGGTGAAGGGTTATTACCAGCTATCTTTCGAACAAAAGTGGTGGACGATGAAGACGACGACCAGGTAACTAAAACAAAGTTGTTTGCGCAAAATGCCACCCCAACGGACTTATTAATTCCATTATTATCTGCAATACAAGATCTTCAAAAAAGGTTTGGAACCTGGAAAATCGCCTGGGGAGAAATCAACCGCTTTCAAAGAATCTCCGGAAATATTGAACAGCACTTCAATGACGATTCTGCAAGTATTCCGGTTGGCTTTGCGTCATCTACATGGGGAATGCTTCCTTCTTTTGCGTGCCGCCCGGCAATTAAAACGAAAAAAAGATATGGCGAATTTGGTAACAGCTTTATATGTACGGTTGAATTTGGAGAGAAAATAAAAGCAAAATCATTATTAACCGGGGGTGAAAGTGGGAACCCGGATTCAAAACATTTCTTTGACCAGGGTTTGATGTATTCTAAAGGAGAATTCAAAGACGTTTTATTTTATAAGGAAGATGTTTTGAAACATGCTGAAAGAAAATATCATCCGGGAGAATAGCAGTCTATGAATCAATATCATTTCAAAATATAAATACAATGAAACTTAAACACTGCTCTTTATTATTTGTTTTTGTTTTCCTTTCCTTAACCAGTATTTCGCAAGACAGGCTTTCGGGAAAAACTTTTTCAACACGCTCAGAAGTGATTGCACGAAATGGAATGGCGGCAACCAGCCATCCGATAGCAACACAGATAGCCATTGAAATTTTAAAGAAAGGCGGAAGCGCCGTTGACGCTGCTATCGCTGCAAATGCTTTTATCGGGTTTGCCGATCCCGGGATGAATGGAATTGGCGGCGACATTTTTGCAATTGTGTGGGATGCTAAAACAAAAAAATTATATGGACTAAATGGAAGCGGAAGATCACCACAAAATATGAGCCTGGCTTTTTTACGGGAAAAAATAAAACAAGGTGGTACATATTTAAAAGGTCCATTTTCTGTAACCGTTCCCGGTTGTGTAGATGGCTGGTTTGAATTACATAAGAAATTTGGGAAACTTTCCATTGCTGATATTCTTCAGCCGGCAATTAATTATGCTAAAGAAGGAGTGCCAATAACCCAGGAGACAGCAGATAATATGCAGATGGGTGAAGAAAAAATCCAGTCTGCAAACGTACCCAATTTCAAAAAACAGTATTTCAAAAACGGGCATTTTCCGCGTAAGGGCGACATCTATACGAATACTAATCTTGCTCATACTTTAGAGCTTATCGTTAAGAACGGGAGAGATGGTTTTTACAAGGGAGAAGTTGCGCAAAAAATTGCGGACCATATGAAATCAGTCGGAGGATTTTTGACTACATCAGATCTTGCCAGCCATAAATCAGAATGGGTAGAACCTGTAACGGTTAACTATCGTGGCTATGATGTATGGGAATTACCACCAAACGGGCAGGGTATGGGCACTTTACAAATGCTGAATATTCTCGAAGGTTTTGATTTTTCAAAAATTACATTTGGTTCCGAAAAACATGTCCATCTTTTTACCGAAGCAAAAAAATTAGCCTACGAAGATATGGCTGTGTTTTATGGTGATCCCGACTTTGGCAAAATTCCAATAGATAAATTATTATCAAAAGAATATGCAGCCGAAAGAAGAAAACTAATTGATTCCGAAAAGGCAGGGATATACAATCCCGGGCTTCCGGCTGAGAGCCATACCATTTATCTCACCGTCGCAGATAAGGAGGGCAATATGATTTCATTGATTCAAAGCAACAGTGCATTCATGGGTTCGCTTGAGGTTCCGGACGATTTAGGATTTGTATTACAAAACCGCGGGGCAGGTTTTATTTTGGATGATAGCCATATCAATACGTATGCTCCCGGCAAAAGGCCTTTCCATACAATTATCCCGGCCTTTGTTACCAAAAATGGCAATCCCTTTTTAAGCTTTGGCGTAATGGGAGGCGATATGCAAACACAGGGGCATGTACAAATACTCATGGATATTATTGATTTTGGCATGAACCTCCAGGAAGCCGGCGATGCGCCACGCATTTATCATAACGGAACCATCTCTTACAAAGGCCATGTTAATGATGTGGGAACAACCTATCTTGAATTCGGCTTTCCCTATGAAACCATCAGGGAACTTATTAAAGATGGAAATAAAATAAGTTATAACGTCGGTATATTTGGAGGCTACCAGGCCATCATGAAAAAAGACGGTGTTTATTATGGGGCTTCTGACCCGAGAAAGGATGGGCAGGCAGCCGGTTATTGAAACAAGGGGCCAAAATATTCCGAGAAAATTTTTAATTTAAAACTGCTGTGCGTTAGCCATTCTTAGAATGAAAAAATTATTTACGAATCTTACTTTCTGGGTATTAACGGCAATAACAGCAGGCGTTGTTCTTGGATATTTTTCACCCGATACTGCAGTGAAAATGCAGCCCTTAGGTCACTGGTTTATAGAGATCGTAAAAGTTTTTATATACCCTATTATATTTTTAACCATCACTCTTGGCATAAGTGGAATGAGCAGTTTAAAAAAAGTAGGAAAGGTTGGAGGTAAAGCAATTATTTATTTTGAAATCGTTACAACCTTTGCTTTGGTAATAGGTGTAATAGTGGTGAACATTATTAAACCAGGTAGTGGTGTAGTTACTACAGCTATACAATCGGGCGACATTAGTAAATACACCCGTGAGGCCCAAAGCTTCAGCTGGTGGCAGTTTTTAAAAGATAATATCACCATCCAGGTATTAATAATAGCAATAGCGTTCGGAATATTTTTAAGCAAATATGAGAACAGGCAAAAAATAATTTTGCCATTGTCTGTTATTTCAAAATATGTTTTTAAAGCGTTGCATTGGGTAATGAGGCTTGCTCCCATTGGCGCTTTTGGCGGCATGGCATATACAATTGGCAAATACGGCTTACATACCTTACTTCCTCTTGGAAAGCTTATGCTCACCATTTATATAACTATGGCGGTATTTATTTTTGTTGTCCTTCGGGTTATTCTGCAGTATTATAAAATAAACCTGTTACATTTTTTAAAGTATATTAAAGAAGAGATTCTAATTGTTTTTGGAACATCTTCTTCGGAAGCCGCTTTGCCATCGCTGATGGAAAAACTGGAAAATATGGGATGTTCCAAATCAGTTGTTGGGCTGGTGGTTCCGGCAGGATATTCGTTTAATCTTGATGGCACCACAATTTATCTTTCCATGGCTACTCTTTTTTTGGCCCAGGTATATCATGTACATTTAACCATCAGCCAGGAGCTTACTATTATCGGAATTTTATTTATTACCTCCAAAGGTGCAGCGGGTGTTACAGGGAGCGGATTTGTTGTATTAGCCTCTACGCTTACAGCCATAAAAGTAATCCCGTTAGAAGGTTTGGCACTATTATTAGGGGTTGACAGGTTTATGAGTGAAGCCCGGGCGATAACAAATTTTATCGGCAATGGTGTTGCAACAGTTTTTCTTGCCAACAACGAAAGAGAATTTGATCGTGCGAAAATGAACCATGCTTTTAATTATGAAGAAAAGCTTTATCCGGATACAAAAAATTATGAAACAGGCTTTACCAAAACGAACTCATAGAATATAACTCTTCGAAGACACCAAAACGCAGTTGTAACTTTTTCATGAATGTTTAAAAAAAAATGCCATCCTGAACAAGCTTATATCATTTAATGTTATTTGTGATTTACCGTAAACAAAATCTTTTAAATAATTATGGTTAATGGGACTATGCTGCAATACTTTCACTGGTACCTTCCCGGTGATGGTACTTTGTGGAAACAAATAAAGGAAGATGCGCCACGATTAAAGGAACTTGGTTTCACAGCTATATGGTTACCTCCGGCATTTAAAGCTGCCGCGGGTGGCTATAGTACAGGGTATGATATTTATGATTTGTACGACCTGGGAGAATTTGATCAAAAAGGAACCGTAAGAACAAAATATGGAACCCGCCAGGAATACATTGAAGCAATTGAAGCAATTCGGGCTACCGGCATGCAGGCTATCGTAGACATCGTATTAAATCACAAAGCGGGTGGCGATGAAATTGAAAGAATAAAAGTAGTAAAAGTTAATCCGGAAAATCGCAACGAAGATATTTCCGAGCCATTTGATATTGACGCCTATACAAAGTTTACTTTCCCGGGAAGGCAAAAAAAATATTCTGAATTCGAATGGAACCATACGTATTTCACAGGGTTGGATTATGCACACGACCTTAATGAAGATGCCATTTTCAGGATAGTTAAAGATGGCGTCAGTAGCTGGCAGGGGATGATTGACGATGAGAAAGGGAATTATGATTATCTCATGTATAATGATATTGATTTTAGAAATGACGCGGTAAGAGAAGAACTGGACCGCTGGGGCAAGTGGTATTGGGAACAGGCTAATTTTGATGGGGTAAGGCTTGATGCTGTAAAACATATCTCACCATTTTTTTATGTGGGATGGCTTCACAACCTCAGGCATAATACAGGTAAAGAAATTTTTGCTGTTGGAGAATATTGGGCCCCGGGATTTTTGCATCTTCTGTTGAAATATATTGAAGCGACAGGTGGCAACATGAGCTTGTTTGATTCCTCTCTTCATCATAATCTTCATCGTGCTTCCAGGGCAGGAAATAATTATGATCTCACTACCATATTTCATGAAACGCTCGTAGGTGTAATGCCGGAAAAAGCGGTAACTGTGGTAAGTAATCACGACACCCAACCTCTCCAGGCATTGGAAGCGCCTGTGGATCCATGGTTCAAGCCCATAGCATATGCGCTGATTCTTTTGCGTGATAAAGGTTATCCGTGTGTGTTTTATCCTGATCTGTTTGGAGCGAATTACAAAGATTATGGCCGCGACGGAAATGAATATGATATATGGATGCCCGGGGTTGAAAACATTGAGAAACTTTTGCAGGCACGCCGCGATCATGCTTTCGGAATGCAAAGAGATTATTTTGATCATGCCAATTGCATCGGCTGGACAAGAGAAGGCGACGACGAACACAGTGGTTGCGCAGTAGTTATTTCAAATGGAGATAATGGGAATAAAACAATGGAAATAGGGAAAACGATATGCAGGAAAAACTATTTATAGATCTTCTTAAAAAGAATAAGAAAAAAGTTAAGATTAATGATGATGGCTGGGGAGAATTTTTTGCAGTGGCAGGTAACGTGTCAGTGTGGGTAGAGAAGAGCGTGTAAGGAGGGGGGCATCTACATTCGTCTTAAATTACAGATAAGTTTCTTTAGAAAAAGATGAATCAGCTTCCTAAATCAAATGGTTTACCTGTTAATCTTTTGGCAGCTTGTTTCAATAACACATCTGCTACTTATAAATTTTATTGGCTGCTTTCAATTCTGCAATCTGTTGAAGAAGGAAATCTAAAATATCTAAAAGAGATTTGTATTCAAGAATGATTTCCAATGCTTGGTTCACTGTAAATTATTTTCATGTTTCATTTGGCAAGCAAGATTTAATTCAACAAGCAATTCAAGCTATAAATGAAACTGAAAAAATTCCGATTGATGAAAAGCACAATTGGTTTTCCAAAAACTTTCAACCTCATCAAACACGAAAACCGAAAGGCAACTTTGGCATTTCAATAGAAATGTTCCTCACTGGTTTTTGAGTCCATGGTTTCCCAAAATAAAAACGAAAACGATTCTCAACAAGAAAAACGAATTTATACGGATTCAAAAACTTTCACAGAAAAATGCTTATATGCATTGCATGATGATAGTATCATAGTCAATCCCGAATGGAAAAATTATCTGACTGAAAATGCAAGAGTGCTAAAAGATTTTTGCTATTGGAATCTTGCGTTGTTTTTACAAGCGAAAAATCCAAATGTTCCTGACATCCCAAACAAGTTGATTAAACCAGCATTAAGGAGTGGATTGACAAAACAACGAACACAGTTTTGGGATTTGGTTATAAAAGAACTTGGCTCCGTAAAATGTATTTACACCGGACAGAAACTCACTATTGGAAACTATGCGGTCGAACACTTCATTCCTTACAACTTCGTTTCTCACAATTTAATTTGGAATTTAATTCCTGCTAATAAATCATTTAACTGCTCAAAGAGTGATAAACTTCCACCACTTGAGAAATATTTCAATCCGTTTTTTGCTTTACAAAAAGCAGCAATTGAAATTAGTAGAGAAAAGAAACCAGACAGCAAATTGCTTGAAGATTACTTAACAATCCTTCCTGACTTGGATAAGAATTTTACGAAAGAAAAATTCGAGAAAGAATTCAACCATTAATTACTATTGCATCAAACAATGGATTTGAATTTTTAAAATGATACAAACAAATCAATATAACCATCTAACAGCGAAAGAACAGAAAACACTTTCGTTTCCGGCAAAACTTTTGTTGAACAAAAGTTTATTGGTTGGTGATGTTTTAGATTTCGGTTGTGGCTTTGGAAAAGATGTTGAGTTACTAAAAGCAAAAGGAATAAATATTGTCGGCTACGACAAACATTATTTTCCAAAGTATCCAACAAAGAAGTTTGATACAATCATTTGTTTTTATGTTCTGAATGTTTTAATGCAGGAAGAACAAGCAAACGTACTAATGGAAATTTCTCAACTCTTAAAGCCAACAGGCAAAGCATATTTTGCAGTTAGAAGAGATTTGCAATATGAAGGTTTTAGAACTCACAAAATTCATCAGAAACCAACTTATCAATGTAATGTAATTTTGAATTACAAATCAATTTTCAAAAATGAAAATTGCGAAATCTATGAATACAAACACTTCAATCAAATCAACAAAAAGGCAAATACCGATTGCCCATTTTGCAATCCCGATTCAGAACGAGAATTATTTTTAGAATCTGCAACTGCTTATGCAATGTTTGATAAATTTCCTGTGAGTAATGGACACACTTTAATCATTCCCAAAAAACATTATGCTGATTATTTTGAACTTTCGTTCAAAGAACAATCTGCTTGTTGGTTTATGTTGAACAAAGCAAAAGAAATTTTGAAAGAGAAATTGAATCCTGATGGATTCAATATTGGAATCAACATCAGCGAATCAGCAGGGCAAACTGTTCCACATGTTCACATTACATTTAATTCCACGTTACAATCAAGATGTCAAGAATCCTCGTGGAGGAATACGGAATGTAATTCCTTCAAAAGGTGACTATACAACTAAACTATAAATTAGAATGACAAAAGGAAATAAAATAAGTGAAATGCTAAAATCAAATGCAAAAAAAGCAAAGAAGCTTTTTGACCTATGCGAAAAAAATAATGAGGGAATTTTTAATAAGATACACATCATTGATAATTCACGTTTTTCCGAGAGGAGAAAAAAGAGTTTCGCATTTATCACGGTGATGGATATTGTTTTGAGTTTTTCCAGAGAAAGAATTGAATTAGCTGAAGATGAAAGTAATGATTCTTCGATTGATAAATACGAATATTCTTTTGATGAAGGAATGTTTGAGGGATTCAAAGAAATTACGGTTGAAAAGGCAATTATTTTATTAAATCAAATTTGAATTACATGCAAACAAGACAACTTTTAAAAACCGATTTACCTCAAAGAAGAAGATCGGTGAAATCTTTACATATTCCAGTTTTGTACAACGGGCAAAAAAAATATATCTGCGATATTCATTTTGGAAACAATGATTTATGTTATTTAGAAAACTGCAATGGTATTCCTACTAAAATTGAGAATCTTGAACTGATTCTCGATGAGCGAAGCACTGATGATTTTAAAAAAGCCATGGATCACAAACTGATTAAACAAAAAGAACTTTTGGTACATGTTGATAAACTACAATCTGAAATCGAAATTTTAAAGATGAAGATTTAAAAATCTTAAGTTGTTTCAATTTAGATACACCTTCGCCCTTTCATTACCGTCTATTCCTTCATCGTTAGCTCATCAGGTTAATGAAAGAACAATATATAAAATCTATAAAGGATGGGAAATGGTTCCAATATTTATGCCTTAAAAACCTGATCATCGGAAACTGCAAAATATAATGTAGAAAGGCAAATTCAATTTTCAGGATAAGGCTCGGTAAAGTATCTTTTACAGGGGGCTAACTTCAATTTTAATAAAAGTTATACAAA
>CAWCUN010000011.1:0-56308 GCA_963798665.1 uncultured Chitinophagaceae bacterium
GATCATGTGGTGGCTATAGGATTTACCGAGCATGTGGGACACAAGAATTACCGCAGCTATATGCAAACTGTTGCCCGTTGCCTGAACGATGATGGATTATTTTTGCTTCAGACAATAGGACATTCTTTTTCAAGAACTTCTTCTGATCCATTTATTAATAAATACATCTTCCCAAACTGTTTGTTGCCATCAATCAAACAAATCGGCGCTGCAATAGAACATATTTTCCTGATAGAGGACTTGCATAATTTCGGCGCTTATTACGATCCAACTCTCATGGGATGGTTCCGCAATTTCGACAGAAACTGGAATGAACTTAAGGAGGAGTATGGCGAGCGGTTTTACCGCATGTGGAAGTACTACCTGCTTTCGAACGCAGGCTCATTCCGTGCCCGCCACAACCAGCTGTGGCAAATGGTGCTTTCAAAAAAAGGGGTGTTAGGTGGATATGAAGCTGTGAGATAATTCTCCTGTTTCAGGAACTGAGAATATTATTACCTCAACTCCGGCGAATGAAGAACCGCCGTAAACCCCGCTTCCATAATATGCCGAAGGCATTAAAAACATTTTCTTTTACCCCGGGCTAATGTTCTAAATATTTCCTTTTAGCGATATTCCGCAAGAATCAGGTTTGCATTGTTTGTAGTAGACGCAAACTTTGCAGTATAAAATTTTAAATAATGCATATCGTTTCAGAGCCTTCAATTTTATATTTTGGCACACCGGTAATTTTAATTGGCACAACCAATGAAAACGGTTCGCATAACCTGGCGCCGATGTCTTCGGCATTTTGGTTAGGCTGGCGCTGTATTATTGGTTTGGCAGCTTCATCTCAAACAACAAAAAACATATTACGCACCGGCGAATGCGTATTAAACCTGGCTTCAGTAAATGAAGTAGCTGCAGTAAACCTGCTCGCACGCACAACCGGCAGTAACCCCGTTCCTGAAAGCAAAAAACAAAAAGGGTATTACTATGAACCGGGTAAGTTTGAAAAAGCAGGGCTCACCCCATTACCCGCTGATATGATAGAAGCACCACTGGTAAAAGAATGCCCCGTACAGTTGGAAGCTGTGGTGGCAAACGCACGCTCGCTGGCTGAAGAAGATGCAGTAATGAGAGGTCGTATTGTGATAATAGAATTGAGAGTTGTGCGTGTGCATCTTTCAACATCTATTTTGATGGAAGGCAAGCCAAACCACGTTGATCCGGATAAATGGCATCCATTAATAATGAGCTTTCAAAAGTTTTATAGTACCAGCGATGAAGTGCATGAATCTACCTTGGCTGAAATATCAGAAGAACTATACAGAACACCGGATATTGAAAAAGCAAGACAGATACAGCCATCACAGGAACCGGTTTTACAATAATTGTTTGTTTAGCTTTAAAATGGAACAACAGTAAATCAATATTTAAAAGCTATTGTCATGATTGTCTAAGATAATATTGAAAATTCAGGAGTGTTGGTTGCCTACCGCAACCAGGAGGTATGTATGAAAACACAACAATGAGACTCACTTTTTTTATATTTAGAATTTTAAAATTTCTACGATATTTATTTATACTGGTTTGGCAAAAACTTTACTAAGTCCGTATTTTATCACTGATATTGTTATATTTTTAAGTGGGACAAAAAAATGAATCAATAATTTTTTGGGCTGCTAAATGAAGAGTACCTGGTAATTATTTATCTGCTGTTGATTTTTTGTGAGACGATACAATTGAACGAAATATGCCTGATTTTTCTCTACCCATTGCGCTTGAGAAAAAAATACTGCCTGCCATAACTTTTGCAGGGGAAGAAGATGTACTACCTGTAGCTGAAGCTTTATTAAAAGCAGGTTTAAATGTAATGGAAATTCCTTTTAGAACGGGAATAGCTGAAAACGCCATTGCTACCATTAGAAATAATTATCCTGAAATGAATGTGGGCGCCGGAACGTTGCTTTCGATCCATCATTTGCATAAAGCTATTCATGCAGGTGCACAGTTTGGTTTGGCGCCGGGACTTAATCAATTGGTATGTAATGAAGCTAACCGCGAAGGCTTTCCATTTATACCCGGCGTAATGACTCCTTCAGAAATTGAACTGGCTCACGGACTCGGTTATTCTATTCAAAAAATATTTCCCGCTGAACAGTTGGGCGGTGTTTCCTTTTTAAAAGCATTGCAGGGACCTTATGAACAGCTAAGCATTCAATTTATCCCCATGGGCGGTGTGAATATTAAAAACATGAGCGCTTATTTGCAATTAAAGAATGTGATTGCGATAGGAGGAAGTTGGTTCGCATCAAACGAATTAATTGCTTCAAAAGATTATAAAGCAATTGAAAATAATATTAGAGAAGCGCTGCAAAATATTTAATAGATAATGTTCTGATTATGAAGATTAAGAATTATAAGCTGTTCCTCGTGCCACCCCGGTGGCTCTTTTTAAAAATAGTAACAGATGATGGCATTGTTGGTTGGGGCGAGCCGGTTGTGGAAGGGAAAGCTTCCACTGTAAAAGCAGCGGTAGAAGCCTTTATGGACAATCTCATTGGCAAAACTCCAATGGATATAGAAGATCACTGGAACACCATGTACCGTAGCGGATTTTATCGGGGCGGCCCTGTTCTGATGAGCGCTATTTCCGGCATAGACCAGGCATTGTGGGATATAAAAGGCAAATTTTTTAATGCGCCTGTTTACCAATTAATGGGAGGCCAAGCCAAAGATAAAATGAAAGTGTATTCCTGGATCGGTGGTGATCGCCCCACTGATATTGCACATGCCGCAAAGCAG
Source organism: uncultured Chitinophagaceae bacterium (assembly GCA_963798665.1). Taxonomy (GTDB): domain Bacteria; phylum Bacteroidota; class Bacteroidia; order Chitinophagales; family Chitinophagaceae; genus Ginsengibacter. The sequence continues at coordinate 2,788 of CAWCUN010000011.1, forward strand.
GCAAAAGATAACGGCTTTTTAGCAGTGAAAATGAATGCAACCGATGAAATGCAATATATTGATACCTATGAAAAAATTGAAAGCGTGCTGCAAAGGGTGGCTGCATTAAGGGAAGCCGTAGGCATGTCTGTAGATGTAGGCATAGATTTTCATGGGCGTTTACACAAGGCTATGGCAAAAGTGCTGGCAAAAGAACTGGAACAATACCACCCGATGTTTATTGAAGAACCGGTGCTTCCTGAAAACAATGAAGCGTTACAAGAAATTGCGCAACATACTTCGATTCCTATTGCAACCGGGGAAAGAATGTTTAGCCGGTGGCACTTTAAAAACCTGCTTTCCCAGGGCTGTGTTGACATCATACAACCCGATTTATCACATGCAGGTGGTATTACAGAATGTAAGAAAATTATTTCCATGGCTGAAGCCTACGATGTAGCGGCGGCACCACATTGCCCGTTAGGCCCCATTGCTTTAGCATCTTGTTTGCAGGTGGATGCAACCTGTCACAATGCATTTATACAGGAGCAAAGCCTCGGCATTCATTACAATAAAGGAAATGATCTGTTGGATTATCTCGAAGATGCATCCGTTTTTAATTATGAGAATGGATATGTAAATATTCCATCCGGCCCAGGTTTGGGCATTACCATCAATGAAAAAAAGGTGATCAAGATGTCCAAAGAAGGACATAATTGGACGAACCCTGTATGGCGTCATAGAGATGGAAGCATAGCCGAATGGTAAATATTTTCTTATTGAGAATTTAATAAAGAAAATGCCATTGCCGTAATAATTGAATGAAAGCTCAATAACGACGATGTCTTAAAGCCTGCTAATGGAAAATAGCGCTACTGCTTCGAGAGTAAGGTATACGATCCTGGCCGCCGTATTTGTAAATGTTGTGATCAATTATATGGACCGCAGCAATATTTCCGTAGCAGGTACTGTCATCAGCAAAGAGCTCGATCTTGATTCGATAAAAATGGGCTATGTTTTTTCAGCCTTTGGCTGGACCTATGCATCATTGCAAATTCCCGGTGGTATATTGGCAGATCGTTTTAGCATTAGATTATTATACAGTGCAAGCCTGATTATGTGGTCGCTTGCAACAATAGCGCAGGGTTTCATAGCAGGGTTTATCACCTTGATGCTACTTCGTTTTATGATTGGAGCATTTGAGGCGCCCGCCTATCCAATGAACAACAGGATAGTTACCAGTTGGTTTCCTGAAAGCGAAAGAGCTTCGGCTATTGGCGTCTATACATCTGGTCAATTTATCGGTCTTGCGTTTTTAACTCCTGTACTTACTTATATACAGGTTTATGCAGGGTGGCGTGGATTGTTTTATATATCCGGTATCGTCGGAGTTGTATGGGGCATAGCCTGGTACTTTTTTTACCGCCCTCCGCTACAGCATAAAAAAATAAATGAGGCAGAACTTGATTATATAGAAAAAGGTGGCGGCATTTTGAACAGGGAAAAAGGAGGCGAAGAACATAAAAAATTTGAATGGAAAAACCTGGGCGCTTATCCTCTCAAAAAGAAAATTGTGGGGCATCTATTTAGGACAGTTTTGCGTGGGAGGTACCCTGTTATTTTTTCTAACCTGGTTTCCTAAATACCTCGTTGACTACAGGAAAATGGATTTCATACAATCAGGGTTATACGCATCCGTACCTTTTCTAAGTGCATTTGCCGGCGTTGTATTTTCAGGATTTTTGTCAGATTATCTTGTTAAGAAAAGAGCATCGGCAGGGCTTTCCAGGAAGGCGCCCGTGGTATGCGGACTGTTATTATCTATTTCAATCATCGGGGCCAATTATGTTACCGATCCCAAATGGGTAATATTTTATATGTCTCTTGCTTTTTTTGGTAACGGCCTTGCATCAATTACCTGGGTTTTTGTGTCGCTGCTTGCCCCTAAAAATTTGATTGGCTTAACGGGTGGAACATTTAATTTTATCGGCGGATTGGCTGGGATCGTTGTACCCATTGCAATCGGATACCTGGTAAAGAACGGAGACTTTTCTCCTGCGCTTATTTTTATTGGCGGCCTTGCTTTGACAGGAGCATTGAGCTATATTTTCCTTGTAGGAAAAGTTGAAAGAATAATAATTGATTAACCGGCAATGATGAAAGAAATTTTATGTTGTGATTGGGGAACAAGTTCTTTCCGACTCAGGCTGGTTAACAGATTGGATGGTTCTGTAACTGCTGAAACTACCGAAGGCAAAGGGATTGCTGAAATATACAACGACTGGCTGCGTAGTGGTCTTAAAGAAAATGAAAGGATTGGTTTCTATAAAAATATTTTGCTATCGCAAATAGAAAGGGTGACTAAAGATTCCCTGGCCGGAGTCCCCGTAATTATTTCGGGAATGGCATCTTCGTCAATTGGTATAACGGAAATACCATACACGAAAATTCCTTTTAATTTGAACGATGGTAATTTACATCTGTATAAAATACCTGCCGACGAAAATTGTACGCATGAAATATGTATTGTTTCCGGCTTAAGAACTGGCAATGATGTAATGCGTGGCGAGGAGACCCTCTTACTGGGTTGTGATATTACTGATGATGATGAGCAGTTGTTTATTTTTCCAGGCACTCATTCAAAACATGTAGTAGTTAAGGATAATGTTGTACAGGATTTTAAAACTTATATGACGGGAGAATTATTTGACTTGCTATCAAACAAAAGTATGCTGGCCACCTCGGTGGAGAAAGATGGTGATCTAACAGAAAAGGATATTGAACAATTTAAAAAGGGCGTAAATGAGTCGGCCACTGCAAATCTTCTGAACAATATTTTTCACATCAGAACTAACCATTTGTTTAATAAGTTAAGCAAAAAAGAAAATTATTATTATTTAAGCGGACTGCTGATTGGTGAGGAATTGAAGGACATTCAAAAAGAAAAATATACACATGTTACGGTGGTATCATCAGGAAAATTGTTATCACTGTATTTAGAGGCTTTATCAGCATTAGGATTACAGAATCAACTTCTTCATCAAAATGCGGATAAGGCATTGATCAAGGGACAAATTTTTATTTTGAATCACTATTAATAATCTTTTTAAATATGCCGGTATGATAAATAAAATATTTTCTGCTGTATGTTTTTATAGCATTACATGCATCAGTTGCAATACACAGAACAAAGAAACACGTGCAGCAAATAAAGATAGTGCTATTGGCAAAATTGAAATTTATGACAACAGTGCAGCAAATATTATTGATAGTAACGCCGCGATTGAAATTATCGGAAGAAATTATAATTGGTGTGAAGGTCCGGTTTGGATTGCATCAAAACAAATGCTCCTTTTTTCCGACGTTCCCGAAAATAAAATATATGAATGGACCATGAAAGACACGCCCGTTTTATATCTCACACCTTCCGGTTATACTGATACCGCCTATCGCAAAGGAGAGAATGGATCTAACGGTCTTGCATTGGATAAAGACGGGAGATTATTGTTGTGCCAGTCAGGCAACAGGCAGGTAGCCAGGTTAAATAGTTCACTCGATTCGCCTAAGCCGGATTTTACGGTACTTGCGCCAAACTATAATGGTAAGAAATTCAATAGCCCCAACGATCTTGTTGTTGACAGTAAAAACAATATATACTTCACAGATCCCATTTATGGCTTACCCGATGGAGAGAAGGATCCTTCAAGAGAATTAACTTTCGAGGGCGTATATAAAATAAATACCAATGGCAAAACTATCCTGTTGATTGATTCAATTTCACGGCCAAATGGCATTGCCTTATCAATGGATGAAAAAATATTGTACGTTGGCAGCAGCGACGAAAATCGTACGGCCTGGTATGCGTATAACCTTGACGGTTATGGCAACATTCAAAGCGGCGGCATTTTGCTGGATGGAGCTGAGCTGAAAGAAAAGGCAACGGTGAAGCAAGGGGCCGATGGCTTCAAAATTGATAAATTCGGCAACATCTTTGGCGCCGGGCCCGATGGCATTAATATCATATCTCCGGGGGGAAAATTGTTAGGGCTGATAAAAGTGTATAACAGGCCAACTTCAAATTGTGCGTTCAATGAAACAAAAGATGTATTGTATATAACTGCAGATGATTTGGTTCTTAAGGTACAAATACGCTGAAAAATTTTGCATTTTGAAACTACTTAGGATAGCACAAGGCTAAGGCAGAAGTAACATTAAGAAAATCTTATGCGAATTGAACTTTGTCATTTTTCTGGTTAAATGTTAGTTTACGTTATTGCAAAGAACCAAGGCACTTTAGTATAAATTTTTTGGTGCAATTTTACCCGGGTAAGGTTATTATAAATTTACTCCCTTCACCCTCCCTTGTCTCTACCTTTATTTCGCCATTGTGTGCTTTTATGATATCATAGCTAACACTTAAACCTAAACCCGTACCCTTGCCTGGTGGTTTTGTTGTAAAGAATGGCTGAAATATTTTGTCAACTGCTAGTTGCGGGATACCTTTGCCATTATCCTTCACCGTTAGTTCAACACCATTTTGTAATTTTTTTGTAGTTACAGTCACTGTTGGTTTATACCCCGGTAAGCCCTTTACCATGGCATCATTTACTGCATAAAATGCATTATTATAAAGATTAAGCAGCATCCTTCCAATATCCTGGGGAATGATTTTTATTTTACCAATACTATTATCAAAGTCAGTCTTCATTTCTGCATTGAAACTTTTGTCTTTTGCCCTCAGGCCATGGTAGCTCAATCCTAAATATTCATCTGCCAGTGCATTAAAATCAGTTGGTTCCTTTTGCCCGGTGCCTGTTCTTGAATGCTGCAGCATGCCTTTTACTATTGAATCTGCACGCCTGCCATGATGATTAATTTTTTCTTCATTTTCTTCTACATCTCTTGCCAAAACAGTTACACCGCTATAATTTCCGTTGGCAATTTCTTCCCGCATCTCTGCAATCAATTCTCTGTTTACCTCCGAGAAATTATTTACGAAGTTTAAAGGGTTTTGAATTTCATGTGCAATGCCTGCTGTGAGCTCACCAAGTGAGGCCATTTTTTCTGAATAGATAAGTTGCGATTGAGTGGCTTTAAGTTCTACCAATGTTTCTTCCGCCTTCTCTTTTTGTTGTTGCAATAATACATTAGCTTTTTTCTTCTGGTTATTATTTCTCCATTGTATATAGGCAATTAATAAAATAACCAGTACAAGCACAATGAGTGCGCCTATGGTAAAGTATTGTATATTTTTTATTCTCTTTTGTTCTGCGTCTTTCTTATCCTGCTCTGCTTTGGCGATGGCTTGTTTTTTGTCAAACTCAAATTGCATTTTAGCCTGTAAAGCTTTTTTCTCAGCTTCTTCCTTCATAAGACTGTCGCGGTATAACGTGTATAACTTATAGTGCTCATACGCATTTTTATAGTTGCCCTGTGCACTGTCAAGTTTTGTGAGATCGTAGTAGCCGCCCTGCAACTCTTTAATGTTGCCCAATTGCTTCGCAAGCGATAATGCTTTATTAACGCTTTCAAATGATTCACTAAGCTGCTTTTGGGTAAAGTTGATAATGTTAGAATCTAAATAAGCGCCGGCTAAACCTTTTTTCCCCAATTTACTTTGTATAGTTTCCATAACTTTTCGTTGAATAGAATCCATGGATTGAGCGTGTGCGCTAACTGAGCACAGAAATGGAAATAACAACAGCAATATTTTATGAAGTGTCTTCATCTAAATTTGATTTATTCTTCTGTTACAAAAATAGCTATCCCCGCCTGAATCATTTGCCGGGCAGGCAATGTAGTTTGGCAAAAGAAATAAAAATTAATTTGTCCTGTGTGGAAATTTGTATTTACGGCTTGCTTTGCAATTTAAAACTTCTTTTTAATTCACGCTGGTTTCAATGGATTCCAGTTTACACGTAGCGTCCCCAATGGGAGACCGGCTGAGACACAGGTTTTGTTTTCGTGATAGAAATTAAATGTCGAAATAACGGCAAATTTTTATTTGGTTTTTCTGACAGTTCCTTCCGTGAAGCTGAGCATTACACAATCAAAACTCACTAACTTAGTATGTTATTTTTCTCTCATTAGGATTCACTATTAAAAATTTTTTTTATGATTATCGTTCACGACATTTTTATTTGCAAGCCGGGAAACGCTTCAAAGGTTGCCAAACTTTTTAAAGAAGTTATGGCTGGCGACGATGAAGTGGTTAACATTATGACTGACATGACCGGCGACTTCAACAAAGTGGTAATGGTATCAAAATACGATAGCCTTGCCGCTTATGAGCAAAGCTTTCAGAAATACATGGAGGATAGCGAAGAAATGAAAAAGATGAAAGAAAAAATGCAGGGCTATCATGATATGTACCTAACGGGTTCAAGAGAAATTTACAAAGTTTGGTAATTCCCAATTGTGATGCACGTCACTTTCCGGCCGGCCAGGTAGCTTCGGCCGGTGTTTCTCTTTTTGTTTAATATCTTCCAGCCTGTAATACCCGATCTATGTGCTTGTGCAATGACACTCACAAAGGCTGAATGCCATTCATATAATTTAAACTGGCGCGCTTTTTTGGAGCAGTTATCTTTGATGCATGTTTACATTTATCGCCTGGATCATCCTTTTCATACTTTGTTGGCCGCTGGCTATTTTGGCTTTGGTATTGTATCCCGTTTTTTGGATACTGAGTCTGCCGTTCAGATTACTGGGGATAGCTGTGGACGGAGTGTTTGGTTTACTAAAAAGCATTCTCATGCTGCCCGGACGATTGCTACAGCGGTAATTCCTTTGTATATTGAAATGCCCCTGCACGGCGTAGGTATGAGGTTTAGCCATTGCCAGGCTTGGTTGTGCCACTACATACTAACTGTGAAATAAAATTATCGTTATTATTCTTTAGATTTTTAATTGTAGCCCCTTTTCAACTCATCCGGTATATTCACATAGTTCCGATAAATGCTGCTATGCAGAAATAATCAATCTATGTATAAAGAAAGCCCGATGGCGGGGAACTTGCGGGAAGGAACATCCCCTGAGGCTGAAATTTGTCGTCCTTGTTGAAAGCGTTCCGGATTTTTGTATTAAACCACCCTGTTTAACATTGTTGCAACGGGAACACCGATTACTCCACCTCTCTTCATAGCTTCCTGCAATTCCGGGTTACTCATCATAATGTCGTAAAGTTCTGCATTAGGAGCTTCAAAAATCATTGTTACGTCATTTGGGTTTTTAACTGAAGTATAAAGACCAAGCAGCTTCACTCCTGCCTTCGCACGATTCGGCTCGTCTGCATCAAACACTTTTTTCCATTCTGTGAAGTCTTTAACTTCATGTTGTACAATTGCTGTTACCATTTTTTTTTATTTTTTTTATTTTTTTTTCCTACTCATTTGGCTTTTCGGTTTCGCCCTGTTTTTTAGCATGGTAGCTGGTCTCCATTTTTATCATAAAATTAGGGAAACAATTTATCACTGTGGGGAGAGTGGAAAGACTTTGCCAGCTTGGCCACATACAACCTTCTTTATAATTCAGCGAATGAAGTGAGAGACTTACGGCACCATGGGGATTATCATAAATAAATTATTCCACTGCATTTAAATTGGTATCAACCGGCCTTAACCTGGCAATAATATTTCTGAATTGATTTGCGGAAGTCGGATCATTTCTACACATTTCATTCAGCATTTTAAAAGCTGCTGCTTCGCCCTTTCTAATGCAGTCATTTCGTCTTAATTGTTGCAAAGTAATTAAGCTGTTATTTAACTGGGAATATTGTCGAACAATACCTTGAAGGCGACTAATAGTTGCTTCATAATTGCTGTTGGAATTATTTCGATTAATCAATTCTGAAAATCTTATACTGTCCTCAGTTTTTGTTCTTGCCAGTTCTTGCGTTAATTGCAGGTTTTTTGCAGTAAGATCCTCCAGGACTTTTACATCGCCTGATTGATCAGTTATCCCGGAAATTTGTTCCTTTAGCCTTTTGTTTTCCTGTTTCAAAAACTCAATTTCTGATGTATTCTGGCTTTCAGAATTTTGCGCTTTCAGATTTTTGTTTTCTTCTTTTAGCGATTCAATTTCCGTTTCCGTATATCGATCCGGGAGCCATGGCCTGGCTACAATAAAAGGAATAAGAGAACACTCCTGCACTTCGCCCGATACAGGTTTTGAAATAAAGCAATAACCTGTTTGTATTCCGTTGGCAGATGTATATAACAATAATATATTTGCAAACCCTAAAATAATTTTCGTAAAGAAAGACGCATTCTTCAATATCTTTTTTACCAAATAAAAACCACAGGCACATGAAAGTAAAAGTGAAGCGAAAAAAGTGACCGCTTCGTAGTTTATACATGAGGCAACAAAAGTCAATACCTTATAACAAATGCCTGTTAATATCCAAATAAACAAAGACATCGTTGAGATAGTTATTGCTTTGCCTGGAGTTAGAAATCCTGATTCGTCTATCTGAATTTCTTGTACCTTATCAGTCATAAAATATCGTTTGAAATGTAGGAAGATTTTAAGCGAAATCCGAAATTGAGTTACTAAAACTTCTGGATTACTTCTTCATCAATATAATAAAATATCACGAGCAATGCAAAGCTCCGCTACCCAAAGCGTGCGTCCTAACTAAAGCTTCGTCATGAAACAGTGCGGCAACAATCACTACCCCTCCCGTAGTCCAAGGTATGGGGCTAAACCTTTGCCCGGTCTACTCGCATGGTTGGCCGTTGGCCTGGAGACAGACGAACATGGAGTTGTATTAATTTCAAACAACACACCCATTATATTTTAGTTATAATTTTCCCTTAAAAAAACGAACAATAAAGGCCGGCAGCGGCCCTTTGGCTTCTCTGTCAAGCCACCAACAAAATTCAATTCTTCAATTTATCCAGTTCATTCAAATGCTCAATAGCTTTTGCCACCCTTGCACTTGAACTTTTCTTAATAATCCGGGCTACCCATTTTTTATGAATGTTTTTAGCAGCCACCTGTTTGTAAAACCATAGGCCCAGGGGTATTAAAATTATGTATGCAATTATTTCGGCATCCCACCAGGCACCATTTGATTTTTTAAGGATATTAAAATCACCAAAGACAGTAATGTTCAGGTCTGCAAATGCTTTTGAAACTACAATTGGATAAGATAAAAATGTGGGAATGCAGAGTACAGATAACCGGATAAAATTGAGCAAATGAGTTTGTATTTTCATAAGTGACTTTTGCATGCTCAGAATAGTTTTATCCTTTTCAATACTTGCGATTATCTGTATTTGCTTAAAACAATTAATGAATATAAAACCATAAAATGCTATGAGCGCAATCGCCGAAATTACATAGGGCAACTGACTGATATTTTTTATTAAAAAGGCAAACAGCAAAATAAGCGCTATTGAATGAAAGCTTAATTCTATTATTCTTTGCCACAAAATAGACTTCAAAGCAGATGTGACTTTTTGCGATAATATTAAATCAAGCGTCTTTATATTCAATTGAACCGCCTTGTTTATTTTGGCATCATTAGCTTGCCATATTGTTATTAATTCATCAGGTTCCATAATCTTTATTGTTTGTAATTTTTAATTTTAAATCGATTTTTATACGGTTTATTTTCGTAGCGACATTCGTTTCACTTATACCAACTATTTCTGCTATTTCCCTGTAACTTTTTTGGTCAAGGTATAATAGCATTATTGACTTATCGATTTCTTTCAACTCTTGTATAAACTTTTGTAACAACCCTAAAGCCCCCTCTGCTTCCCATTTATTTTCACCTTCCTCATTAAATACCATTAAATCTTCAGAGTATGCGCTAAACTGTATCGAACGCATTTCTCTCCTGTAAAATGATATTGCCACATTCAAGCCTATACGATACATCCATGTAGAAAATTTATAATCGCGAGTATAATCTGCAAAGGCTTTCCAAAGGTTAAAAACAATTTCCTGTGCCAGGTCGTCCCTGTCATCTTTGTTGGTACAATATGAATTGGATATCTTTAGTATTATCCCTTTATTCTTCTGCATTAACTGTAAAAATGTCTCTTTATCCTTTGTCATATCTCAAAGTTTAAGTTAAACATCATTTATTAACTATTGAGCGTATAACACTTTGAGCGTACGGCTGCTGGCGGCAGGAACTACCGAAAGATGGGTTTCATCTTCAAATATTTTGTTGGTAATATTCAAATTTGGGAAATTATTTTTCAGGGATTGTATAAAGTTATTTAACGGCCCAATCATAAAATCACCTTCCAGGCTTCCTGCAGAAATAAATATACTTGCTTCCATATTTGGATTTCGCTTCGCCACGGAGTCTGCCAATGCAACCATCCCACTGTTAGTCCACCAAATAGAAGGACTGTTCATAGAATATTTTTGAAACAAAGCTGGTTTGGTTAATAAGCAATAGGCTACAAAAAGACCGCCGAGCGAATGCCCGAATATCCCTCTTTCCTTATTGGTTTTATACTTATGTTCAATAAATGGAATGATGTCCTTTTCAATGGTTGCAAGAAAGTCTGGGCCACCACCCGATGGGCTTACAGGCAGTTTAAAATAATTGGCAATGGCTGTATCAGACGAAGGATTGCTTGATGGAGTAAGGTCAGTATACCTGTTTCCAAGCCACTCCGATTCTGATTGTACGTTTGCATCAATGGTAACAAAAATAATATCCTTAACCTCTTTGCCCAACGCAAAATTTTCTTTTATTCCATAAAATGAAGTGGTGGAGTATTTGCCATCTAACACGTATAATGCAGGGTATTTAATACTATCCGAGACGGAATAGCTTTTAGGAAGCAGAACAGTTACTACGTACTTTTTCTTGTTAATGCCTGATTGTATGACATAGGCTGTTGACTCTGTGACCTGGGGTGTGACAATCTCTTGTCCAAAAGATGCGATACTTTTTAAAAGCAGCAATGCTACAACAGGCAGCATTGAGTTAATGATGATTTTTTTCATTACTTATTTTTTAGATTACTTTTTACAAATGCACTTTGTGTGCTCCTGAAGAATTAATCGCTGGTATTAAAAAAAATCACAGATTTCGGAAAATATTTTTTTTGGGCAAGAATCAACAGCGAATGAAATAGAAATTTCATCAATGGATGTGTGTTCCCAGCTCTTTTATCATGTAAGGTTTCCACGAATAGGAAATGCGGGTTCCTTGTGTTTTTTGCTGGCCAGGGATAGCCGGGAGAAGACCATCAGGAAGGAGCAGCTTGCGTTTTGAAATTATTTAGGGGAGCCGGGGGATAGCAACCCGAACATACTTATGCCAATATAGGGCTAGGCGTCCTGTATCATATAATTGTAGTAATGCTTTTAAAATAATTTTCCCAACCAACTTAGTTTGCAGCGTTCTGCTCTGCCATCATAGCTTCCATCATTTCTGCAGTGGGTCCATAAATATAAGTATTGGTTGTACCCATGGGCCGCATGTACACTGATAACTGTCCGCGGTGATGAATGATATCGTGCAAAAATGTCCAGCACATATCACGCATAGGTGCTTCGCCTACTTTATTTCCGAATACCATCAGGGGAACATTTTTTTCGTTCCAGTCTGTTTCGGTTGTTGCATTAACGAGGTCCAGCAGTTTATTCGATTGCTCTGAAAATGCTGCTGCAGCTTCTTCAGTGGATGCATAGTTTGCCGTAACCCTGTGATTGATTACTGCAGTTGACACACCTTCCACCAGGTCTTCTGCATGCGACACAAAATGGTCCAGTAATTGTTTCGCGGTACGTGTTTTAGCATGTGGCTGCCAATCCCATTTATCTTCCGGTATTTGCTTTATGCAATTAAGGGTAAGCGGCATTTCTTTTTTCCATGTTTCGATAAAAAATTCCTGGTTGGTCATAAAAAGCAATTTAGAGTTTAAAAATTATTATAAAGCTAAATGTAACAATTTTTTTGCACGCCGCTCCGGGGGGCTCAACGGCAGAAAATATTTGCGGCAATATAGGAGATGTTGTTTCGCCAACAGTTATCTAATTTTTCAGTTTCACATTTTTAATTGTAATACTTCTTTCAACAACAGAATTTGTTTTGGCGGTCATACCCGGTATCGTCGTTTGGCTCACTACCATTTCATGCAAAGTTGCCTTTTGAATCCAGCCTGAAGTAAGGTCTTTGAAAATATCTCCCCAGTAATGCGAGCTTCCTTTGGTGGGTATTTCTATATTTGGCATAAGATTCATCAACATATAAAAAGAACTCTCGCCCGAATCATATTCAAGTATGCCACAGGCTTTTTGGTTAACCAGGCCAAGCCCTTTAAATTCTAAGGTAACTTCTCCATTTTTAAAATAAGAACCTTTGGCGATCTGGCTTCCGAGGTTCACGGGAGGTTGTGAAAATGAGGCACTATGCACAACTTTATCACCGATATGATGCAAATTTTGAACCCCATTACCTGCCGGTGATTTATCAGCAAACACACTCATTGAATGAAAGTCAATAAATGCGTTATAAACAGCGTATGTATTTGCAACCGGAAGCATTTTGCCGCGTTCATCAGTTAGCTTTTCAAATTTGCTATGGTCAATGCCGAACACCTGTCCCTGCGTATCTTTTGCATTTGCGGATAATAAAAAATGATACGTCCAGTTGGCGAGAGAAGGTATCGACACTTCAGCGGAATCATGTGGCTGAACAGTGAATTTCAAACAGGTATATTCATCCCCGCTGGTAGCATCGGCAGAAGGAACACAGCGAAGAAATAAATGATAAATATCCCATCCCTGCGGAGTTCCATCCGGTGCGTGCTGTTGCATTTTTGATTCCATTTCATAATACTGTGTGTCTGTGGAATGTTGGGGAATTAAATTGTATTGCTGTCTCAACAATTTTACTGCACCCGACATTTGCTGCGCCCATAGGTATGACAGCGGTGAAAGCAAAAGCAAACATATCATCACCGGTTTATAAATCTTCTTTTGCATTTTAAAATGGTTTTTAATGAGAACATGAAAATACATGTATCGTTTCAATTGTTGTGCGATAAACTTTATGAAAAAAACCTGGATTGTGGTTGGATAAAACCTTTTTGAGGTTTGCCGGGTAAGATCTTCTCCCCTGCATGATACAGGTATGAGGCTTAGCCTGGACAAGACAGAATTAAATAATATAACAAAGGCTTTGCGGGAAATGGTATCAATTTTTCATAATTTTAAATAGAAATTTCTCAGGAAATGAAGAACAGTTATATCCTGCTTCGTAATAATAAAGAAAGTACTGCCCTCAGCATTGAACAGCTGCAGGAAATTGGATTGAAAAAAACCGATTTGATTTGGGTAGAGTGCCAGAGTATGGATTGGCGCAGCCCCGATGAAATTGCTGAGTTAAAAAACCTCGTATCTTCAGGTAACAACGAGGATAAAAAAAATAGTACGGAGAAATTGATTTCGCCGGAAGAGCCAAACCGTGATGAGCTGATAAAAAAACAGGTGGCAGGAAAAACATGGACTCATCTCAATATAAAGAATTTGGGAAAATTCAGCCATCCCGAAAATGTGATCCTTTCAGGGTTGGAGGACAAAGAGATTGATCTCATGCCAGACAAAAGTTCCTCTCCCGGAGGAATAAAACGAATATCCCTTAGGAACCCTGAACAAAGAGAGCAGCGTAAAAAAAACGTTTTTGCAATTCAACTACCTGAACAGGTTAAAAAAATGGTCCTCTATGCCGGTTTGGTACTAACGGGCGCATTGTTGATGTTGCTGATAAAGAATTTGACTAGTAAAAGGCCGGATGCAGTACAGCAAACGAAGGCCCCACCTGGAGACAGTGCTGCTGCCTCGATTGCTACCTTGCCCGGAGTGCTTAAAGATACCGTTGCAATTGCGGCAGGAAATATAGCAGCGCCCGATACTCTCACTGAAAAAAGTTCGGCTACTGCAATGAAGGAACAAAAAAGACAGGTTACAACAAGTGAAAACATTCCGCTGAAAACTGATGCAACACCTAGAAACGCCGGATAGCAGCAATAATAGTGGTGAAAAAAATACGATGCAGGCTCCAGAAATAAAGGTAAAGCCAGTAACCATCAAAGATATTTCATCCAAAATTGCTCTTGAAGCGAATCATTATACCGTTGGCGCATTTGGTGGAATCCGGAACCTTACAATGACATTGAAAAATGGTTCAAAGTATATGCTGGATAAAGTAACCGTAGAACTAAAATACCTGAACCCTGAGGGTAATATTATCAAAACAGAACAGCTCTATTTTCGGAATGTGCGGCCACAAGATGCAGCTAGTTTGGAAGTAGATAAATCAAAGCGGGGAGTAAAAGTGGAATACCGGGTCAGCAATATTGAATGCCAATCCTTAACGAGCCCTCAACCAAGTTTGACAGATCCCCGCAATTATTCCACGAATTAGCCCCGCCTCGACGCAACATGGAATCCATAACAAAAATTCTATCTTAACGAAGGCTGACACTTCTTACTCCACCTCTATCGGTGCGGTCCACCTGAACAAACCCCATTCCATCACAAGTGTTCCATGCCCTGGGTCGGCGCCTGGGACAATGGAAATTGTGAACTCTTCTACGGGTGCCGCAGGGGCCCCGGTGGTAATCTTTGCTATGCCCAGGTTGCGTGAGCTATTATATTCGGTGCCCCATTGTCCTGACTGCTTGTTCACAACCAAGTCGACTGCGTCAGTATGTGGAACGGTCCATAACGTGTATGTTCCTGCTGGTACCTGCATGCCGGCGAGTTTTATTGGTGCCGACGTTGCAAACTGCGTGGCCGCATTTGCCCCGGTTCGCCACACACGGTCGTAGGGTATCACGTCACCCAGCAGCGTGCGTCCACGCAGCAGTGGCCTGCTATAGTCAACAGTAAAGATTGCATTGCCAATTTGCGCCCGCGTGGTGTCCCGCACACTTAATGACCTTACATTGCCGGTCTTCGCCTCCATTGCCTCAAACCGTTCAGCGATGCTTTTTACTTCAGGTGGTGAGGCGAGGCGATTTACATCCACCTTATAGGTCGTACGGGCGCCTGAATAGCTGAGCATGTGATAGCCGGAGTCCATCATCGCTTCCCCCGTACCCGCCAGCCAGTCGTGCGTTATTTCTACCTTGTCACCATCAAGTGGTCGTACACTGGCTCTGCCCAGCGGAAACCTGTCGAACTCCCTGTCTATATAAAACTGGCGCATCTGTACAGGCTCGCCGGGCCCGGACTTTGATGCCGCTGCGTGCTTCAATGCCGCGGCGAAGTAAAGCTCATAGAGGCTGTACATCTGTGGTACGTGCGCCACTACTATAGCGCCACCGGTTGCAAACGTACGATTCACGGTACCTGTGCCATCTGTTTTGGAAAGATGCACTTCATTTTTGGCAACGTCAGCAATCACTTTGCGTTCACGCTCCTTTGCCGGCTCGCTGGGTGTGTGAATGTCCATCACAAGGTGCCGGATACTGCCGTCAGGGCCGAGCTTTATAACGGTATGCCGTACACGCACACGCGGAAACCGGTCAACTTCGTCACTTGTTAAAGTATTGTCCACCCGGGTTACACTCTCTACGGAAATTGTATCCTTGCCGAGTCGGGTAATAAAGCCATAGTGTTCAGCTGATGGCGTATGGCCGCAGGAAACCAACAAAAGCATTGCACTGAGAAAAAAGCCTGCCAGGGCCAGGGATAACGGGATAGAAATTGTTTGACGAAACAGTTTGATTGTGCATGGAATAGATATAAATAGTTTAAAAAGAAAAAGCGATGTCACCATCGATGTTAAACAACCCTTTCATTCATATTTTGCAGAACTTCCAGCCGGTAATAACTCCGGCAAAGGCAAAGCGCATACATTTATTTTGGTTCCTCGTTCTGAAACTAAGGAATTACTTTATATCATTTCTAAAGAAAATTGAAGTGTAACGATTGGTTTTATTTGAATGGTTTTTTATCGGGTTGGAAGGTGGCGTGCAATAAATGTTGGCAGATTGTAATTCATAAGCAAAAACTTTACCCTGCAAATTGAACAGAATACACCATCGGCAGATAATTATTAATCGTTTGCCAGCTTTCACCCCGGTCGTTAGAAAAGAACAGGTTGCCGGTGGTAGTGCCAAAGGCAAGGGCATCGCCTGAGATAGCTAATGCATGTCGGTACACTATATCGAAACAATTTTCCTGCGGTAATCCTTTATGTAAATTTTGCCATGTTTTTCCTCCGTCGTCCGTACGGCAAACACAAAGAGCCCCTTTAATGGCAGTGCGTGTGGTATCGCTGTTTGCCGGGCACACCCAAGCCTGGTCCGCATTATCTTCTGCTACCACCATGGCAAAGCCAAACCTGGCGGGGCCGTCAGTCTCACTGATGTCATCCCAGTTCTTACCGCTATCAATGGAACGAAAGATGCCGCAGTGATTTTGCTGCCAGAGTACGTCAGGGTTAGTCGGCGCTGCAACAAGAATATGCGGATCATGGCCAACATCAGTGGAAGGATCAGGAAGAAAATCTGCCCGCAGGCCTTTGTTACGTACCTGCCATGTGTTACCGGAATCCATAGTCTCAAAAACGCCGGCACAACTGATGCCGATATGAATGTGCTCTTCATCTCGTGGGTCTATCACAATCGAATGTATCCCGGGCTGGTCGCGGCCGCCGCCCATCCATTGCGTCTTTCGGCTCGGCTGTTCCCATAACGATCTTACCAGTTCGAAACTATTACCGTCATCTGCACTTACAAACAATCCACCCGGATCTGTACCCAGCCACATCCTCGAACGGAAATTTTTTCCGCCATTTGCAATGGACCATATATAGCGGGTGGTAGCCTTAATGCCCTCTTTCACTTCTTCTCCTTCAGGATAGGCAGGCGCTGCTACTTCTTCCCACGACTTTCCCCTGTCTTTAGAGCGGTGTAGTTTTACACCCCAATGGCCGTGATCCAGAGCGGCCCACCAGGTACCCGTTCGCGAATCTGCGTAGGCAATGGAAACCGGTACTCCTTCGAAGGACAAGTTTTCTACTTTCCAATTTCTATTTTGTAAATGATAGGCGATAAACCCTTTTCGGGTGCCAAGCAGCATTGTCTGGTTCATGACTATATAAAATAAGGAGATTTATTTAACCACCTGATAAAGCCTGCATCACATAAATTTCGCTGTTTGGCGAAAACCGGTCCGTAAGCCCATCCCTGTCCTCTATCATATTGCCATCAATAAAAATATTCACATGACCCCGGAGACTTCCCTGCTCATCGATTAAATAGCTCCGCACTTTGGGATAGCTGGATTCCACTTCATTAAAAACTTCAGCCAGGGTGTTTCCGCTGGCCGTCATTTCGTCGAGGTCGGGGAAGAACCGCTTTAAAGCATAAGTAAATTTTACTGTTGCCATTTCAATAATTTTATTGCGCCACCCGCAAGTACGATCATACACGAGGGCGAAATCTAAGCTACAAAATTATTTTTTTTGAACACATGATTTTATTTAGAATAACAAATTAATCATCCCGGAATAAAAATCTTCCCTTGTCTTCGTAGATGTTCGGGTTCCTAATTTTTCTGATGAAAAACCTATCATCATCATGTTCTTTACATAATTGCCAGTGTGGCTGCAAATGGTTGCTTGCTATGCAAAATATTCTAACTGCAGAAATATACAATGCTTCAAAATATTTCTATCTTGGATGTTAATACTCAGAAGTGAAAAAAAACCTTACCACCGTATTCTTATTTTTATTTTGGTGTGCATGCCAAAAGCCTTTTCCTGCACCGGTTGAAAGTGGTCCCTCACCCACCGATACATTACCCGGCAATCCCGCAGGAGGACAAGATTCTGTGTTAAGGCTCGAAGAGATTTCCTTCACGGATTTTGATAGTCCCGAACCTTACAAATTTAAGACCCAGAGATTTTTTTACGACCGTCTCAAACGAATTGAGCATATCAACACCTATTACTATAATATGGCGGATTCACTATTTTCCGTTGCTACCTATCATTACCTGTCAGATGACAGCTTTGCTTTTCAAAAAACAGAAATCTTTCCTGCGTGGACCCCACCTGACAATTGGCAAACAGAATTTTACCAATATGATAATGCTCACCGGCTGCAGTATGATTCCATCGTCAACTCCGTCTATGCCCAGGCGTACCATTTCACCTATGCTAACCCTTTCATCTTTTCTTCGATTACACAATACACTTTTGGTACAGGAAAAATTCTTTTAAAAAAGGATACTTCCTTATTGAATAGTGCCGGAAATATTGAACAGCTGAAGATAGCAGATGTAGCGTCGGCGCCTGATATAACACTAACCACATTTCAATATGATAGTGGTGTGAATCCTTTTATGCAACTTAACATTCGTTCTACTTACCGCCCGGTATATGATTATTACCTTGAGACAGACAGGGATCCATTCTATTTTATGAGTAACAATAATATCACCAACATCACCGAACATGTTGGTGCGGAGGTTTACACCTCTGATTTTTCATACGGATATAATTCGCTTAACCGGACCATCCTGCAGTATTATACGAGATCCCGATCCGTCTTAATAAACACCCAGGTAGCCTTCACTTACAGGAAACTGTGAGCTGCAAGATCATCAGAAGAGTTAATTTCCCAGCCTTTGCACGTGGTTATCGCACCAAAGCTCCCGCTTCTGCTTTTAATACTAACTGTAAACTATTTGATTGTTTCAATCTTTTATATGTCTCTACCGGATTCTTCAATGAAGACCCTTTTAAAGGAATTTCATTCCGCAGAAAATCAAAATAAAAAAACATGTAAAATTAATGCCCGGGTTGAAGAATAATAAATAGCTTTATAGGAAACTCCCCCGGCATGTTTTGGCGGAATTTTCTTTTTTCAATTCTTTTTACCATCTCCTGCTGTATTCCCGAGATGTTATCAGCACAGGTGGAAACCAATAATTCTCTCACTGCATCTGAAGTTGAAAAAACCACTCCTTTATTTCACAGTGAGGATATTTTACATTTAAAACTTACGGGGAACTTAAATGAATTGTACAGGGACATTGGCGACAATAATTTGTATCATCCCGTTTTACTGCAATACACCGACGCGGATAGTAGCCCGGTTGCTATCCCTCTCAGTATAAAAACGCGGGGACATTACCGCAAGCAAAAAGGAATCTGCAAAATGCCTCCGTTGCTGCTCAATTTCCCGGAAGGAAAAGTAAAAAATACGCTTTTTGCAAATCAGCAGAAACTAAAATTGATCGTTCCCTGTGGAGGTGATGATTATGTAATAAAGGAGTACCTCGTGTACAAATTATACAATCTCCTCACGGGTAAAAGTTTCAGGAACCGGCTTGCTTTAGTAACCTTCGAGGATTCTGCTCACAGGAAAAAAACTGAAACACACTATTGCTTTTTGCTGGAAGATGAAAAAGAAATGGCTGCCCGCAACGGATGCTTTGTAATTAAAAAACAAATGGTAGATATGAGAGCCACCAACCCGGATGAATTCAGGAAAATGGCCGTGTTTCAGTATCTCGCAGGCAATACCGACTGGGGTGTTTCTTTTCTTCAAAATATAGTACTGATTACTCAGGATTCTTTGATGGCCCCTTTTACCGTAGCTTACGATTTTGACCAGGCTGGAATTGTAGATGCTCCATACGCTATTCCTCATCCTGAATTGGAGATTCCTTCGGTAGAGACGAGGTTATACCGCGGATATTGTGAAAATGATTTGAATAATTTTTCTTCCACATTCGCATTGTTCAATCAGGTAAAACCTGAAATTTATAAAGTGTATGACAGTTGCTCTTTACTCCCTGCAGGGTATATAAAATATGTTAAACGGTATCTTGACGATTTTTATAAAACTATAAATAATCCCCGCGACATAAAGAATGAATTTGGAAGCCCCTGCAAACTTAACCAGCGGGTTGAAATAAAAGGACTCAAGAAATAATCTTACTCGCAATGGTTGCTGTAGGTCATAGAAATCCTGGTTATCTCCTTAATTCAGGCAACAGTGAACGAATAGGCATGACTGTTATGCTAAGCCTGATAAACCGGAAAGCTGTTCGCTGGCGCAAGACATTTCCACTTGTGCCGGAGCTTAAAGTCTCCCATAGAGAACCCGGCCGTAAGTTCTTATTTATGCCGGGCCCGTGCTTGAGACCCGGCCGGGACAAAAACCTTTTTTTTTATGATTTAACGAATAGCGTGAGTTACTTGCACCAAAAGTGGCGTAACATCAGAATTATAGCTTAAAAAATAGCTTCTTCTTGTACAGGTAATAACATAAATACCACTCCAATATAAAAACAATTATACAACTTATTGCTATCCCAACGGCGAGAGGGACATTGGCCAGGTTTAATAATTGGCTGCACAAAATCTCCACATAGCCATTTAACCACTTATCACCAATAAAAATAAAAAAGAGATAGATGAATATAGAATTCATCCCGACAATAGTAAAAAAGCTTAGATGGTTCTGATGTCTGCGTGTATCGATCCATTCATAACAAATGCCTAAAACAATCAGGGTTATTCCACCTGTTACCATTACAAAAGAACTGGTAGAAATCCATTTAAGTATGGGAGTAACGCCTGCTACGTCAAGTACAAGCCCTGCTAATATCCCAATTAAACCAAATGATACCAGGTAAAGAAACTTTTGATTTGAGCTTTTCTTAGAAAATAATAATTGACCCGCCATAAGTCCCCAGGTAGTATGTGCTCCACTTGCGATGAAATTTATGAAATTGGTCTTATGTTGAATATCTATTTTGATTCCCAGGATTTTATTAATGTAACTTCCAAAATTATGGAACTCGACAAACGGTTGGTCAAATGCCGGGATATGGATGGAACGAAATAAAATTTCAGGAATCAAAAGGCACATAATGGTCACCGTAAATTGAAACCATGCAGGCCTGTTGATAACAGAGAATGCAATCAATGTAGTAAATGCCAGTTGTGTTAGTACGTTACTTAGTTGCCAATTGAGATGTCCGTCACGGACTGAATAAATTAATATGCCCAGGAAAAGCAGCCAGAAACTTCTTTTAAGCACCTTTAAAAAAGATTGCTTCCAGGTATAGCCCGATTGTTGTTGCTTTTTATATGAAAATGCCATTGCTGTGCCAGCCATCGTCATGAATGCAGGTAATATTACATCCCAAAAAGTTAAGCCATGCCATTCAGAATGCTCAAATTGTATTGAAAGCATCTGTGTAAAAAAGTTAGGAAATGCATTGTATAATTTTATAAAAAACCCGGTTTCACCAATCATCAGAGACACCATGATAAAGCCCCGCAGGAAGTCCAGTGATAATAATCTTTCATTAGCCTGGTGTGTCGTTGGCCTTTTGGTTTTAAATATTTTGTTTACCTGCTGGCCTTGATTTATGCCGGAGTCTGCTATGCTTTTCAAACTTTGTAATTTATTACTTATGTGATAAAATTTTAACAGGCATGGATTTAATTGTAGTTCATAAAGTGCACTCCCGTTAATGGCAAAAACTTATTAAAAAGAAGCCTTAATAAATACTTGTCAGATTCTCTGTACAATGCTACAAAATAGTCTCAACATCATTACTATAAGTTGGGAAAATAAAAAGAAAATAAAGAGACATTAAAATACACATGCGTAATGACAAAGGCCGGGAAATTTAGCTGGCTAACAAAATCTAATTATATTTTTGTTTAGTATTCTTACACCACATAAGCGATTAATAAAAAGTATTGATGAATAAATTTATTGCAGAAAATAAGATAAAGACGTTTTCTATTTTTCTTGTTTCCCTTTCCCTTGTTTTCACAACTATTCCAGCTATAGGCAGAGATAATACAGATACAACAAAGAAGGACAAAAGAGCAATCTTGCCAAATGTGTTTGATGAAAATCATGGGGACCTGGTTGAAAATAAATTGAGGCATGAGGCTGCTCTTAAATTTCCTCTATATCAATTGCCCGCGACTAAAACGGAATGGCAAACATATAGTGCTGATCTTAAAAAAGAAATAGTAAAAAAAACCGGCGCTCTTGTCAATCAAAATCTTCCATTGAATGTAAAGGAAACCGGTACCTTGAAAATGAAAGGTTACACAATTAAAAATATTGCTTTTCAAACACGACCCGGCGTTTATGCTACTGCTAACTTATATGTTCCCGATGGTACAGGAAAATTTCCGGCCGTAATTGTGATGATGGGGCATTCACCGGATGGGCGGTTCTATGATAAATACCAATCAGTGGGAATTACGTTAGCGTTGAATGGCTATGTAAGTCTTTGCATTGATCCGTGGGGCTCTGGCGAAAGGACTACGATTCATGGCGTGTTTGAAGATCATGGCGACGATAATAACTTAGGAGTTGCCCTGCTCGATATTGGACAACCTCTAATGGGAATGTTGATTTCCGATAATATAAGAGGAGTAGACCTTCTTTGTTCCCTGCCTTATGTAGATGCTAACAATATTGGTGCAACGGGCTCAAGCGGTGGCGGAAATCAAACAATGTGGCTAACGGCTATGGACAAACGCATTAAAGCCGCGGTTCCGGTGGTTAGCGCCGGAACATTTGAAGCTTATGTTATGGGATCGCCTTGTATTTGCGAAGTGCTGATTGACGGACTTACCTTTACTGAAGAAGCCGGAGTGCTCGGGCTGATTGCCCCGAGAGCTATAAAAATGTGCAATCATAGCAAGGATGCGAATGCAGCTTTTAATCCCCGTGAAATGTTGCGCAGTTACAAAAATGCGAAAGGAATATTTGCAATGCTGGATGCTGAGAAAAATATTACCTATGATACCTTTAATCTTGCTCATGGATATTTCCCGCAAGACAGGGAAGCAATGCTTGGATGGTTCAATCTTCATCTGAAAGGAATGGGTACCGGAGCCCCGGTAAGCGAAATTCCATTCAACACATTACCTGATGAACAGTTGATGGTATATGCAAAAGGTAAAAGAGACCCGCAAGTATTAAGCACAGCGGAGTATTGTAAACAAAGAGGAAATGAATTAAGAAAGATTTTTTTAAATACAACATCTTTTGACGCGGAAGCGAAAAGAAAAGAGCTGCGAAATATTTTAAGAGTTGATGAAGAATCCATTTTGATAAAAGCTCACCAGTTTTCAAATGTAAACGGCTGGAGCAGGTTTGCTTTGGCAACTTGTGATCAAAAACTTATCCCGGTATTACTTCATGCGCCATCAGCGAATTCAAAAAAAATTGTGATTGTTTGTAACCCCGACGGGAAAGAAAATATTTCACCGCATTTAATTGAAGAGTTAATTAAATCCGGTTCGGGCATTGCAGTTGTTGACCTTTCCGGTACGGGGGAAACATCCGCTGCTTCGTTGCATTCCAATGATAGTATAGGCAGGCTTCGCACATTATCCAAATCGTATTTGTTGTTAGCTAAAACTGTTTTGGGAGAATGGGTAAAAGAATTGAATGTGGTTGCCCGGTTTATTGAATCAAAATATACATCAGCAAAGATTAGCATCAACGGGAGTAAGGAAGCAGGACTTGCAGGTTTATTTCTTGCAGCAATTGGAGGTAATATAGAGAGTGTTTCTTTACAATATGCCCCTGTAAGTTATCTCTTTGATGACCGTTATTCAGTAGAGTTTTTTAGTACCGGCGTTCACCTTCCCGGGTTTCTTAATTGGGGTGATGTTTCGCTTGCTGCCGCATTGAGTGGAAAAAATATAACGTTCATAAACCCGGTCACCATGTCAGGAAGGATAATCAAAGACAGCCTGCAGGTATATAAGGCAGAGTTCGAACAAATGAGAAGAATTACTCATCAGCATGGCAAGAGCCTTTTTTCGAATGATAGATAGAAGTATGATTTTGAAGGTGGAATGTTCACCAAAGATGGGGATCCCCCTCCCTTATGCTCTTAGACTTTCAATCCTCACTTGCCCAGCATTGGAAAAAGATCTTTTATCTCTTCATCAGTGGGTTGATGGCCATACTCGCAGATTTCAAATGCTTCAGCTTCTGTAACCTTCGACGCTTTTTCCTTACCATACCATTTTTCGAGCGACGCCCGAACGATGGGCGTTATTTTTACCGACCGTGTTTTAGCAAGCCACTTTTCACGTTCCGCTTCATTTGCCGGCACATCCTGAAGGTAATGTCCTATCCATGGCAACCATTCATACATCTGCGAAGTATGGGCATCCATAGCATGAATTTTTTGAGGGTACACATCAGAAATGTCAACTGCAATATCAGGCCGAAAAGGATTGGGCCTCTGGAACCCATCCTGGAAATATAAAAAAACCGGGTTCTTCGTAAGTGCCGGTACTTCAGGTGCCACATTCGGTACTGCTACCATATAGGAAGCGTCCTGCACGAGTACCCCGGTATACCGATGATCGGGATGATAATCATTCGGCCTTGGAGCCATCACCACATCCGCGTTCCATTCCCTTATTTTTTTTATTACCTGCAGCCGAACATCCAATGTGGGAAGTAATTCTCCGTCATGGTTGTCCAGTACATCATATTCTACACCGAATCTTCTTCCAGCTTCTTTTGCCTCTGCCAGCCTTCTTTTGGCGAGTGCAGTCCCTTTCATTTTTTGGTGTCCCGCATCACCGTTAGTTACTGAAACGAACTTCACCTCGTAACCCATTTTCGCAAAAAGTATTGCAGTGCCGCCACTCTTGCCATCGCAATCATCCGGATGGGCGCCAAACATAATGATACGGGGCTTACTATTATTTTGTGCGGTAAGCTTCATTGAATTCCCAATAATAAGCAGCAGCAACAATCCAGGGTAATACCAGAATGTTCTCATATAACGATTGTTTTTCTCAAGGTAAATAATAACAGGGAAAGAGGCAAAAAGGAGGAAGGCAACAGGCAAAGGAGTCAATAAGCAAAGGCATGCTTCCGTCTTTAATGACTGAAGGGCGGAAGTAAACTTCATTTTCTGGTGGATGACTCCCAGGCTCGACTTAGAGTGTTCATAACCGTTAGTTGCACTATCCTTAGTTTTTAACCAAGGGCTTATAAACATTAAATCTGTACGCTGGGTCCCGTACCGGAGACTCGGCTGAGACAAGAACTTCATTTTCTGATGGATGATTTCCAAGCTAGACTTAGTTTGTTCATAACCGTTAGTTGCACTGTTCTTAGTTTAACTAAGGGCTTACAAACACTAAATCTGTATGCCGGGTCCTGTGCCGGAGCCCCGGCTAAGACAAAAACGTGGCTTAAAATTAGAAAATTTGTTTCGTGTGCCGCCAACCAAAGCGGAAGGGGCTACAAATTCCCGGGTAAAAAGAGGTTGCCATTTATTATCTTTCCGTTATGCTGATTGAAGATAAAGCGCTCAGGTACTGGATCGATAATTTTTACGGATACGGATCGTGGCATGCCAGGTTCTGGTTCATTGGCTATGAAGAAAGTGGCGGCGATATACCCGGAGAAGTAGCCGACAAACTCAACTACTTTTATAACCGGCAAATGCCCGACACACCCGGGCTTTGCGACATCCGTGACCTTAGCCGCTATGTGACCTTTCGTGCGGAGGGGCCAAGGGCCGAAAAATTCGCGAACCTTTACGACTACCGCTTCGGCACCCATGCTACATTGCATGGGTTATGGAAAAACCTTATCGCCTTTGTTCATGGATACCAAAACAAAGAGCTTCCTGATCTGATCACCTACCAGAAAAATTCATTTGCATTACCATCACCGCCTAATGAAGCATTAATTTCATTATATCCCCTGCCTGCTCATGATCATGCGTGGTATTATGCATGGCTCGACTTGCCACAATTTCCTTTTCTCAAAAGCCGCAGCATTTACCAGGACCATGTATATCCTGACCGCATGCACACAATCCTCGGGAATATAAGCAGGTACAAGCCGGAGGTGGTGCTTATGTACGGCATGGATAACATCAACCTGCTTAAAAAATCTGTGGAGGAGTTCTTTCCCACAGCGAATTTCAAAATGGTTAGGGCTATAAAACGGCAAATACCGCAGCATCACCGGGCAGAATTTGATGGAACTACACTTTTAATTACAACACAGGTTCCGGCGCTAAAGCATAACCGGATTGAGACAGGATTCGATTGGTACGAGTTTGGGAAACTTGTGAAAGCACAGTTATGATCGTTAGATTTCACTGGTGCCAAAAGAACAGGATAAGATGAGGGATGAGGTCAACAAAAAAGACCATCTTTCGATTGTCTTGGTTTCAAAATCGTTAACTATAAAAATTTTTAAAAGACTAAATTTACCTAAGCCAACCGAATTGGCCCAACTTAATCTGATATAAGATGAAAACTTTCTGTTCGATCCTTTTTTGGTATTTATTTTTTTAACCAGTTCGCACTGATTTTGTTCAGCAGCGGATATAAATCTTAAATTATGTTAGTAATAGCACAACACACAAACATCACTGACCCGGCGGCTTTCTGGGAAAAAGCACAATCTGTTGTCGGAGCTACACCTGCGGGCACCAGCGTTCTTTCTGTTTTTCCATCCCAGGATGGTAAAACCGGCACCTGCATTTGGGAAGCGGAAAGTGCTGATCAACTTCAGCAATTCCTTGATGGAGCGTCAGAAGGCCTGGCCACTAACTTTTGTTATGAAGTAAATGAAGCGATGGCAATTGGGTTGCCCGAAAGAAAAAAGGAAGCAGAACTTAACTGACGCTTATGTTTTATTTTAAGAGCTGCTATGCGGCTCTTTTTATTTGCACAAACTTTATATACACCGATTACCTGCTACGTTAGGAATTGCTTCACTTGGCCTGATTTCGACACATTACAGAGGCGATTTAGCAGATCATTGATAGCAATGTTTATGCTGGGTTCGTATGATACGAACCCGGGCAGCGGGATACTTGCCTCATAGATTTTCATTTAGAGACAATTCCGCCGTTACAAATATTGTTTTATCTTTAAAATGCCCATGAATACTTTACAAATAGCCACTTTGTCACTGTGTGCATTCGTTGTATCGTGCCAAAAAAAATTCCTGGGTCCTGAGGATGCTTTGCAGCCTCCCATTGTGGAGGCGCATGACTCTGTGACGCGACTGTCAGAATTTTATTTAATCCAAACAAATGCTGCTGCCGATACACTAAAGCACTATCAGATCACTTATGATGGTCTTGCAAGGGTTAACACTATCACTGCCTATATCAGTAGCATTGCTTATCCTCATTTATTTTCTGTGGCTACTTATTATTATGCTGGCACGGATAGTATGGCTTATGAAAAAATTGAAAAGTTTCCTGACCTTACAGGCACAGATACAATGCAAACAACCTTTTATTATTATGACAATTTAAAACGCCTGGTTAAAGATTCTATCAATTATCCAAACATGGTGGAGGTTGCACAATTTAATTACTCCGCCTCAATGATAACCGCTATTAAGAATTTCGATTATTTCGTTTATCCCTTCACAAAGTCTACCGAAACTGATACCGGGTATATAAACATTGCGGGCAATATTACCCGGATATCCAGATGGGTTTCAAGTGGCGGCTCAAATTACTTTATAGATTTCGTATATGATGATAAACCGAACCCGTTTTACCAGCTTAATATACGCTCCACCTTCAGGCCTGTTTACAATGTTGATGACTTAATCTTAGGACTTGATTATTATCTGCAAAAAAATAATATTCTTCATATAGTTGAGACCTTCTCTCCCACTACATATAATACAGAGTTTGCTTACAGTTATAATACGTCGGGTTTCCCCGCATTACAATACGTAACTTTTTTTCGTAATGACAGTGGCAATACCTTTTTGGAGTTTATTTATAGGAAAATGTAGGAGAATTTGTGTCCTACCTCAGAAATCGCAAGCTCCGCTTGTGACTAACACGAAAAACAATTTTATCAAACCACCTTTACTAAGAAAAAAATATTAGAATTAATCCTCCTTAGATTATTTAGTAGAAAGCTCTCCTTTTCAATTCAAATCACAAGCCAACCCTACGATCATAGTTAGGATAACTTTTGTGACAAAAATAAGGGACGAACAGGCATGACTGTTATATTAAGCCTGATAAAACCGGAAAGCTGTTCGCCTGCGCAGGTGTCCGCTTGTGACACATAATAAGCTAAAACCTGGATAAAACTAAAGCTTACTAACAATTAACTATATACGCAGATCTTTATGTTCATTTATTCATGGCTCTTTTAAGTTCAAACACAAGTGAACCTTGCGCTAACCTCCCTTGGATGAAGGATATGTTTGCGCGAAAGACAGGGCGCCCGAAAACAACATAATATCCATAGCGTCAGAACGTTTTATGAGTAGAACTCCTAAAAACACCTAAACCTGTTTTGAAATGCTAATTCAAAATCCGTCAAAGCATTGTATTTCACTTTCGTCGTTCCAACCAGTTAATTCATAGTGATAAACACATACCCGATCACGATCAGGCCAGGGACAAAAACACCGCCGTAAATGATAATGAAACGGCATCATTTTAGTATATAATCCCATAATATTATGAACCTTAAACCCTTCTTTATGAAAATTTCACTGAAATTATTTACTGCTGCAGCATTACTTTTTGCACTGTACAACACCGCCTGCAGGAAAAATAACTCCACCGGCACTTCGAGAATGACCATTGCACTCACCGATGACCCGTCTGTGTATGACGCTGTTAATATAGACATACAGGACATACAGGTAAATTCAGATGCAGATGCCGGCGCGGGCAAAGGCTGGATATCACTGCCCATGAACAGGAAGGGGGTATATAACCTTCTTGATTTAAGAAATGGCCTTGATACGATACTAACCTCCCAGGAACTACCTGCCGGAAAAATTTCCCAAATAAGGCTTATACTGGGAAACAACAATTCAGTAATAATAAATGGACTAACAGAACCGCTCACCACGCCTTCCGGGCAAGAATCAGGTTTAAAACTGAACGTACACGCTACTTTAATTGCCGGAGTTGAGTATAAACTATGGATTGATTTTGATGCGGGCAGGTCCATTGTGGTAACTGGCAACGGTTCTTACCTTCTGAAGCCGGTTATACGAACTTATACGGAAGCAACTTCCGGTGCCATCAAGGGAATTATATTACCCGCAGATGCACACAGTATGATTTATGCTATTCAAAATACTACTGATACTATTGGCTCTGCCATTGCAAACACGACTTCAGGCAATTTCCTGATAGGCGGACTGCCGGCCGGTGATTATAGCGTGGCCATACATGCCGATACTTATATGGATGCTGTGATCACTACCAGCGTAACCACCGGCTCGGTTACAGATGTAGGCTCCATAGAATTGCTTCATTAATTTAATTGTTGTTCATTTTTGCCAGGTTTCTGACTTTTGAAAGTCGGCTTACCGATAACCTGTTCATACATTTTCTTTTCACTGTTGTTAAGGATTTCCCGCCAGGCTCCCGGCCTGTTGACTCATTGAATCAGGTTCGATTTTTTTTCAAAAATGATTTTGCAAAAATCAACGTAACACTACTCAGAAGGGCTGCACCGCAGAGATAATAACCAACATATACCAATCCATAGATTTTTGCGATACTGGTGGCAAAATATGGTGTAAGCGATCCTCCGAGTATGCCTGCCAGCGTAAATGCCAGCGATGCACCTGTGTAACGAACAGGCGCTGGAAAGAGTGAAGCCAATGCTGTCCCAAGCGGGCCATAATTAAACCCGATCAGGAACATTCCGCCTGAAAGAAAAGTAACCAGAAGCGGCCAGTTACCTGCAACGAACATTTTTGAAACAAACAAACCAAAAAAGAAGATAACGATGGATGATAGCAAAAGCATATTGAGGGGGCTATAGCGACCGGCAAGAGCCGACGACAAGATTATACCGGTTGCAAAAGATATCATTGATATCAATTGAGCTTCAAGAAAACCGGAACGCGAATACGACAGTACGGTCGTTCCCCAGCTCAGCGTAAACACCGTAATGAGATAAAAAAATAAAAAGACCAGGATAGTGATGAGCGTGCCAAGCACCAGCGGCTTACTGTATTTTGTGAACACATCACCCAATGGAAATTTTGCCCGCTGATTATTTTCCATCACCTTCACAAAATCGGGTGTTTCTACAATTTTCAGTCGAACGTATAAGCCTATGCCCACCAGCAGGATGCTGAATATAAAAGGAAGTCTCCATCCCAAAGAAAGAAATTGTTGTCCTTTATAGGCACTTCCGATAAGCAAGAACACACCCGATGAAAGAGTGAATCCCAACGGAGCGCCTAATTGCGGGAACATGCCGTACCATGCTTTTTTACCTTCCGGTGCATTTTCGGTGGCGAGCAATACGGCGCCACCCCATTCACCGCCAAGCCCTACACCCTGTCCGAAACGAAAAAGACAAAGTAATATCGGTGCCACAACCCCGATAGAAGCATAAGTTGGAAGCAACCCTATCGCTACGGTGCATAGCCCCATCGTCATGAGAGAAGCCACCAGTGTTGCTTTGCGGCCTATCCTGTCGCCGAAATGCCCGAACAAAGCCGAGCCTACAGGCCGGGCAAAAAAAGCCAGTGCAAAAGTAGCCAGCGACTCCAGCGTGCCCGATGTAGGATCTGAAGTAGGAAAAAACAATTTAGGGAATGCCAGCACGGCGGCAGTGGCATAAATATAGAAATCAAAAAACTCGATGGTAGTGCCCGCAAGACTGGCAACAAGAATGCGGAAGGCGGAGTTGGGATTTTTTTGTTGGTTCATCATTTAAGTTTAACAAGATGTTCATTTATCTCGCCTTGGTTTCATAAAGCTCTTAAATGCTTTGACAATATACAGTTTGCACCAGATTAATTTATATCTATTCTGACGAAGGTTTCCTGACCTGTGTCTGACCGTTAGTCTACTACCCAACGCATTTGAAAACTAAAATTGGTTAATCAATTCTTGCCCAATCCAACAAGCCTTTATCATTGGTATAACAATCAATAGCGCTGTTGTATAACCAGTCTTGCGGTTCATTATTGCGCCATTAGCGATACCTTAATAATACCGCATAATCCACTTAAACTGTCATGGCTAATATAAGCATCTCTTTAATATGGCACAAGTATAGCCAACACGACTGGCCATGCTACCGGGTATGATGTAGTAGAAAATCAATGCGGAAAACAAAACGGTAAAAAAAAATATCCAAGAAAGGAAATAGTCATATAAGGCGTTGTTTGCATTTCCCCGCTTCAACATGATTAAATATGATGTGGAGCATTTAAAAATTTATACCAAAGGGTGTATGACAAAAAAAAGCTGAAGCCTTTGATCCAAATTACCAGGATAAATCGTCCGGAAATGTGGAGCGGAGTCTTCCTTCACTTTGGCTTTCCAAAGAGCAAATATAAATTTAAGCGACTTTCTTTGTAGAAACTTTTTTAGAATGGGAAGCAAAAACATGACCATTATAAAAATAATATTTCCTTTTTATTAATCTGCCCTAATAATACAGAATACACAAATCATTTTTTGATAAAGCTGAAGTTTCTGGGCGCCTTATTCAAAATGTTACCTTTAGGGTATGTTGGTCCCTGCAACCAAATATGCAAAAAGCGGTGATATCAATATCGCTTATCAATCGCTCGGAAAAGGTGAAATGGATTTGATTTGTGTGATGGGGTGGGTTTCCAATGTAGAATATATCTGGGAAGAACCAACCGTTAGTAGTTTTCTGAATAGGCTTGCGAGTTTCTCACGCCTCATCATTTTCGATAAAAGGGGCACGGGCTTGTCGGACCGGGTACCCGAAATGCCTACCCTGGAGGATCGGATGGATGATGTGCGTGCAGTGATGGATGCTGTCGGCAGTAAAAAAGCTTTCCTGCTTGGTATTTCAGAAGGTGGATCTATGTGCGCCCTTTTTGCTGCTACTTATCCTGAAAGAACTTCGGGACTGATCCTGTACGGTTCTTTTGCCAAAAGAATCTGGGACCCCGAATATCCCTGGGCTCCAACTGCCCGCGAGAGACAAAAATTTTTCCATGATATAAGTGAAGGCTGGGGAGGAGTATTAGACATTGCCACTATAGCACCCAGCATGAAAAATGATGAACGTTTCACAAAATGGTGGGCAACTTATCTCCGCAGAAGCGCCAGCCCAGGTGATGCAATGGCCTTTGCAAAAATGAATACAGATATCGACATCCGGAATATTCTTCCTTCAATTTATGTTCCTGCATTGGTTCTTCACCGTAAGGGCGACCTGGACTCTAATATAGAGGAAGCCCGTTATATAGCACGGAAAATACCCAAAGCTAAACTGGTGGAGTTCGGAGGCATAGACCATTTACCGTGGGTGGGAGAAAGCCATCTAATCCTGGATGAGATTGAATTGTTCTTAACCGGCACCTTAAAAGAAACGGATGCCGAACGCATTTTGGCCACCGTTTTATTCACTGATATAGTCGGTTCGACTCAACAGGCGATGGAACTTGGCGATACCCGCTGGCGATATTCACTCGAAAGCCATAATGCAGTTGTGAGGAAAGAACTTGAACGTTACCGGGGCAGGGAAATAAAAACAACCGGTGACGGATTCTTTGCGGTATTTGATGGACCGGCAAGAGCAATTAAGTGCGCCTGTGCTATTGCTGATGGTGTTCAGCAAGTAGGAATTAAGATCAGAACCGGTTTACATACCGGCGAGTGTGAAATTCTCGGTGAAGATCTCGGCGGCGTTGCCGTACATATAGGGGCCCGTGTGATGTCTCAGGCCGAAGCCAGTGAGGTTTTAGTTTCTTCAACGGTGAAAAACTTAGTTGCAGGTTCCGGAATTCAATTTAAAAGTAAAGGTAAATATACACTTAAAGGTGTACCGGGCGAGTGGGAGCTGTATACGGTTGTACGATGACTATATCCAATCTTTCTTAAGTGCGCATTTCTCCCAACCGAATTCATATTTAGCGAATAAACGATGGAAGGAAATAAATAACTAATAAAAACCCGGGAGACTAATGCAACTCCCGGGAACAAAACCGTTAATTTTTATAAATTCAGGCATGCTGCTGTGCAGATGATTTTTTTACAGATGGTTTTATGTTCTGATTTACCTTAAATAGATTGGTAGGGTCGTATTTGTTTTTTATTGCTACCAGCTTTTCATAATTGTCTCCATAAGTTGCTCTTATCCTTTCCTCGCTTACATCCATCATAAAATTCACATAAGCTCCCCTCGAAGAATATGGATGTACTGCTTTCCAATATTCTTTGGCCCAGGTAACTATTTTCTCCCTGTTGGCGGGATTTGGATCAACTCCCACAATAACCATTGCCCATGTCGCATCCCTGTTATTCCATGCAGTATCCTTGTTACCTATCTTTGCTGCTGCCCCATTCACCGGATACAGATGCATGGTCGAGTGCATCGTGGGCAGCTTTTCTCCAAAATGGAGATGCTCGTCAATAGCCTCGTCGCTTAAATCTTTTACAAAATCTGCCTGCCAATACCACTGTAAACCTGGCGGATAGAGTTGATCAAACATAGACTGAAGGGCAGGTTGAGGCATCGGGCCTACGAGATCCAGTGCTGGTGTTTTGAACTCCCTGATGGGTTTAAATATCTCTTCTGCTTTTTCTATTGGTCCTGTGTATGTCCATACAATACCGCACATTTTTTTCAGATGAAGATGTTTGGGGAAAGGAGGACCGGGCGGTACAGTAAGAAAAGCGAAGAATCCATTCAGATCATTTGGCGCTTTTTTTATAAGATCCCGGTACCACTTCATCACGTCTTTCGCCTCGCTTAATTCCCAGAGGACTGGTCCGGCGTACACCGTATCAATAGGATGTAGTTTAAAAGTGAAAGAAGTTACTACCCCGAAGTTTCCTCCGCCGCCCCGAAGCGCCCAAAATAAATCATCATTCTCTTTTTCATTTGCTTTAACAAAGCGTCCATCAGCTAATACAACATCTGCCGACAAAAGATTGTCTATGGTAAGCCCGCATTTTCGGGTAAGATACCCAAGGCCACCACCGAGCGTTAATCCGCCTACACCCGTGGTAGAAATAACACCACTTGGTGTGCAAAGGCCAAACGCATGAGTTGCATGGTCAATGTCGCCCCAGGTGCAGCCGGCGCCGGCAACTACTGTTTTGGCCATGGGGTCTACAATAGTGTACTTAAGACGGGAAAGATCAATGACCAGGCCATCGTCACAAATACCCAATCCACCTGCGTTGTGGCCGCCGCTCCTGATTGAAAGAAGAATGTCGTTTTCTCTTGCAAAATTTACAGATTGTATTACATCGGCAACATCAGCGCATTCTGCGATGAGCCGGGGGCTTTTGTTGATCATGGCATTGTACACTTTTCTTGCATCTTCATAGTTATGATCGTGAGGTTCGATCAATTCGCCCCGTAAATCAGATCGGAATTTCTGAATTGAAGTTTTACTAATCATAATATATAATTTAAAAGTGAATAAATTATTAATTGGCTTGCGGAAGCAGGGAGGTTGAAGATTGATTGCCCGCCTGCTTATTTATTAAGACAAAAAAAGGTACGAAAAAATATAATAAAATGCAACATCGCTTCCCCGGTTCATCTGCACACCGAAATCAAGAATAGAACTTAGTAATTGTTTTTATAGTTTTCAGAATCAATACATGCTGATGAACACCCTCTCTCCCGGCGCCCTGATGGGATTACCCTTTCTTTCCCGGTAACGGGTTCTGTATGCCCTGTCAGGCATTTTTTTATTTTTTTATATATTTAGCGGATATGGATCATTTTAATAAAAGCCTGCCAGGTTGCAGGCTACAACATTGCAGACTTAAAAATACAAAATCGATTATGCGCAGCCGTAGCCGCTGTCTCCTTAGCGATATCTATGAAAAATGCTAATCAAATCATTTCGCTACCGGCCACCCTTTTTTTATATTGAAAGAAATTTTAGTTCCTGTACCCGGAGAGGATTCTATTGTAATAATACCCCCGTTTAATTCCACTATTTTTTTTACTGTGGAAAGCCCGATACCATGGCCTGGTTTGCCATTAGGAGCTGTTGAAGGAATCGTCGTAAACAGGGTGAAGATTTTATCCTGGTTTTCCTTTGCAATGCCAATACCATTGTCAGTAACGGAGAAGAAATATTGCTGCGGAGCTTCCGAAAAACTGATCTTAATGTGAATTACCTCTTTATCATTATAATGAATACTATTGTTGATGAGGTTAGTGAATATCTGCTCCAGTTGTGTTTTATTCATAGTGATATTAGTACCATCGCGTGGATATTCCACATCGTATTTTTTTTCTGAAGGCAGTGCAGAAAGTATGGACTCAAAGAATTCAGTAATATTAAACTGCTGCACTTCGCCGGAATGTTCACCTCCTTTATAGTAAGATAAGATGCCATCAACAAGCGATTTAATTTTTTCTGCTGAACGCTGAGAAACATCCAGAACATCCGATCCCTCTTTACCAAGAGATTCACTAAATTGTTCATCCAAAATCTGGTTGGCCATAACGATGCTTGACAACGGAGCCTTTATGTCATTGGACACTACAGAGGCAAATTGCCCGAGCTCTTTGTTTCTTCTTTCCAGTTCATCTCTTATTTTTTGGAGCGTGATGTTAGATTTGCGCATTTCCAGCAAGGTCACCACCTGTTTAGACAAGGCTTCCAAAGCTATTATCTGTTCCCCTGTTAACTTCCTGGGCTTATGATCTATAACGCATAGTGTGCCGAGGGCATAACCCTCAGGGTTTACCATTGGCATGCCTGTGTAAAAAATTACGTATGGATCGCCGGTCACCAGGGGATTGTCGGCAAAACGCTTATCTTCCCTTGAATCTTCAACTATCAAAGCTTCTTTGGGAGAATTGAGAGCATGGGCGCAAAACGAATATTCCCGCTTTGTTTCGGAAACAGAAACGCCATAGCGGGATTTAAACCATTGCCTGTCCTGGTCAATAAAAGTGATGAGCGAAACCGGGACTTTACAAATAGTTGCCGCCAATAGCGTAATGTCTTCATAATCCTTTTCAGAAAGGGTATCAAGAATATTGTACGATCTTAATGCTTCAAGCCGGGATGATTCATTAGCCGGTTGAGGAGGATACTCCATAATTTTTTTGAAAAAGTTTGATCAGTGAATTATCGAAAATAACTTTTTTTTTGAAGGAAATGAACGTTGCAAACGAAATAAAATACAGCCTATCATTATCGCTGGAATTATATTTACGGCTCATGAGCTAGTATAAGCATCTCTTTAATATGGCACAAGTATCGCCCACACACTTAGCCATGGTACCAAACTTGCTGCAACATCACTTTCTTTATAATTCACCTGGAGTGGGGAGATTTTGCCAACATGGGGCAGTGGGATTGTGGTTTTTATTCAATTACCTTATTTGTTTCGGCAAAAGGGATTTCTACATCCGCAGTATAAAAGATTTCGTTTTCGAAATTCGCATCCATGACTTCTAATTCTTTAAAAAATGATGTTATAATAAACATTCGAATTACCTTATATTCTACACTTTCGCCATCATAACTTTCGCTTGTCGTTAAAGTCAACCTTAATCCGGAATCGATATGTAACAGATTAAATTCAAACATGCGATAAATTTCGTCTGTTTCCTTGCGTTGAGATTCTTTGTATTCTGAAGTGACATAATTCTTAAACTTACTGTTGTCATAAACAGAAACAATAGACGGTTGCCAAACCATTAAACGCTTAAGTCCAATTGTCGATAAAATTTTGTCTTGTTTATTTAAGTCAGCTTTCATACAAATGACGTATCAGCATTGCGCATAACATTTATAAATATATGGCAATCCATCGCTATCCATAGTAACACCAAAACTGAAAGTACGAAAAGGCCAGATAAGAGAATTTTTTTATTTAAACATTCTCAGGACAGCATGGGGCTGAAAAAAAAGAACTGCTGTTAACGAATAAAAGATTCGGATTTGCACTGCTTATATTAATTTGCCTTTTGTAACAGGGGTTCTTAAATATTAATTCCATGGCTAAAATTTTAGTCGTTGATGATGATAAGCCTATACTTGAGGTAGTGAAAACCATTCTCGAAATGGAAGGCTATGATGTTGAAACAATTTCGCATTGGCCGGATGTATTTGAAAAAATTAAAACTTATAAACCTAACCTGGTTATACTTGATATTTTTATTGAGGGAGCAGACGGAAGGGTTATTTGTAAAGATTTAAAAAAATCTAAAACTACGGCGCACATTCCTGTTATTCTTTTCTCTGCTACCAGGCGCCTGGAAGATTATACAAAAGACAGCAATGCGCAGGGATATTTAAAAAAACCCTTTAATACAACAGAATTGATTGACATAGTTAAGAATTTTTGCGGCTAATGACCACAGTACTTCCACTATAATTTCGTCGTCTTAAAATTATTTTTCACTGTCAATGATATGTAAGAACTGCTCAATGTAAAAATATTGGGAACAAAGCGGGAGATTTATCAGTGTATTTCTAAGGAATCCTTCTCACTTGGCGGGTGTCCTCACCCGATTTTCCATAATCATAATTTATCCATGAAATGGGTAAGGATTTTAAATCCGATAGCTATCGGCTCATCTTCTCCTGTCTCATAAAATCTTGCTGATGAAAACCTATAATCCAACGGATCATCACACAACTGCCAATGTGGTTGAAGCGGATTGTAATGCATGTAATCTAACTTCTCTCCCGCCATGATTCTGTCTGTTATTAAAATCGCTAAAGGATCTCTTTGCCAAAATATGTGATTCCGGTCTTTTTGTTCGCTGGCGTACTCATGCAAATCTGCTCCACTTTTTCTTAATCGTTTTAAAAAGATGTGTCCGGTAAATTTTTCAAAGCTTTCCTTCGGAGTTTCTTTTCCATTCATTTTTAATTGTTCCCATAAAACATGAATATGATTGGGCATTACGACATACCCGTAAATATAAACGAGTTTATGCTCAACAAGCCATTGAAAACTTTCTATAACGATCATTTTCATCTCGTCCTCTTTGAGCAGATGCTTCCAGTCTTTAATCACAGAAGTCCAAAAATAAACTTCGTTCAATGATTGATGACTCTTTCTTACTCGTTGGGACGATGATACGTAAACACCCGTCATTTCATAATCATATATTGATCCATGAAACTCAGAAAAATCCTTTTCCGATTGTACAATTATTTTCCGCCATGAATTTTTACTATGTATAGCAGTGATAATCCAAGGCCGGTTCCTTGCCCACTGGTTTTGTGGTAAAAAAAGGATGAAAATCCATCTTATCCAGCTTGTCTTTCGGATTTCTGTCTGTTATTAATATCGCTAATGGATCTCTTTGCCAAAATATATAACTTTCAGTCTTTATTTCGCTTGGTACTTATCCAATTTCTGATTACTTATTTCTTAATGGTTTTAAAAACATGTGTTCTATATTTTTCAGA
The DNA here is from genome assembly GCA_963798665.1 of uncultured Chitinophagaceae bacterium. Lineage (GTDB taxonomy): Bacteria > Bacteroidota > Bacteroidia > Chitinophagales > Chitinophagaceae > Ginsengibacter. Next base: position 41,151 of record CAWCUN010000011.1, read on the forward strand.
TTAAGCTTCTTTTTTTCTGTTACTGCATAAAATGCATTATTATATAAGTTCAAAAGAACCCGTCCTATTTCCTGCGGTATTGCGTTTATTTTATCGATGGTATCATCAAAACCAGTAACTATTGTGGCACAAAAATTTTTATCTTTTGCCCTTAACCCATGATAACTTAACTTTAAGAATTCATCAGCAAGTGCATTGATATCGGTTAATTCCTTTTCTCCGGCGCTTGAGCGGGAGTGAAGTAGCATTCCTTTCACGATAGCATCTGCCCTGCTACCGTGGTGATTTATTTTTTCTTCATTCTCCCTGATATTATCCAGTAATTCTTCTTCAACTTTTTCGTTTCGCTCTGTTATAGGTTTTAGCTTTTCAACTGTTAATTCATGTACAAGTTCCTTGTTTATTTCCGAAAAATTATTAATAAAGTTCAGTGGGTTTTGTATTTCGTGCGCTATGCCAGCGGTAAGCTCCCCAAGCGAAGCAAGCTTTTCGCGATGAATTAATTGTGCCTGGGTTGACTTTAATTCATCCAGTGTTTGCTCAAGCACCTGTTTTTGCTGAAATAATTCTGATGTTCTCTCACTTACTTTTTGCTCCAATATTGTATTTTGCTCCAGCAGCATGCGTTTTTGTTCATCATGCAATGCCTGAACGTCCTTATGATATTGAAGTTTTTTTCGTTGGCTTATATTAACGGCAAACAAAAAACTTATTACAAGAAGGAACATAGCCCCTATACCAAGAATTATAAAATATTCAACCGACATAATTTATTTTCGACGCTTTTTTAAAAGCCCAAGCGATCAGCATGCAAAAAATAATAAAAATGCAATCATGTACATACCAAATCACAGAGTCAAACTTACGGTTATGTGATGTATTATATTCATAAAACAAAAAGACAAAAAAACTTACCGCTTCGTAAAGTGCAAGGGCAAAAATGATAAAAAAGTTGGAATTGTAGGAAATAATAGCCTCTTCCGATTTTATTATTTTGATAAAATAACTAACACATAAAATAAGTAAAATAAACCCTTCAACGGCATGCAGGAAAGAATTTAGAAATATGAGCTTATCTTTATTTATGGTGAAACTTGAAAGAGAAAATAACAGGTAAGCAACTATAATAATAGAAAAATACTTTTTATAATGAGCATAAATAACATTCCTAAAAAAAACCAAGAAAACCAATGTGCGAAGCATGGAATTAATATTGTACAAAAGATTGTTATTCTTAAAATGAACAGGCATACAATCATTAAAAATCCAGCTCACATCAGCAGCCGTATTGATGCAAAAGGTAGTTAAAAAATAGGCGGCAAGTATATTAAGATATTTCTCATCAGACCTTCTTCTTAAAATAAAAACATACAACGGAATAAGGCAAGCCCACGCTTCTGACCAATCGAGTATTGAGCTTAACATTTTGAATCATTAACACACAGGACAGGGGTTAATTGGTTTTGAGGGAGACCGTTTGGCCTTTCCTTGCTTTATTGTTTCAACACTAAGTTTAAGCATTATGTATTGTCTATGTGTATCTTTGTCTTCACCCAGATCAGGAGTTACAATTACTTTATAATTCCCCGGGTTTTTCATTATATCATAGCCTTGCTCTTTAAAAAAAGAAAGAAAGCCCTGCATTTCTTCCTCCAGTTCAATCATTCCGTCCCTTGCCCAATATCTTTGCGATGGTGATGTTCCTGTAATTGGTATCGGATCATTTGAATCGATAATCCATGGAAGTTGCTGAAAGCCTGTAGTACATCGTCCTGTCATATCGCATGTTCCTCCAGAAATTTTATAGGTGTTTTCCTTGCCGCCGATTTTTGTCAATATAAAATAAGCAGTCTTCTTGTTCCCGCCGGGTTGATTATTTATAATATTATTAACCATGTCCACGAAATTTTTTCCAGGCAAACTCATAGGATAAACCTCTGCTTTATTTGGAATAGTGTATTTTATCGAGTCGTCTCTGGTGAGTGTCCTGTTTCCAAAATATTTTGTTTCCTGGTTAGAAAGAGAGTCATTTGCCTCTTGCATAACATTTGCTGTATCAGAGCTATTTGAACTCATAGCACTATCCGTTGTAGTTTCCGTTTTCGGTGAACCTCCATTATTGCATGAATAAAATAAACTGCTACAACAAAGGAATAATAATATCACCGCAAAATTCAGTTCTCGTTTCATAAAATAAAATTTAATAATAATGTTATTAATAGAACTATTGGAAATTATTAGAGGACGGTTTAAGAGTTTTCTTAGTTTGGGATTATTAAAGCTATAAAAAAATATAGTAATTAAATAATCCTCTCTCTTGGCGGGTGTCCTCACCCGACTTTCCATAATCATAATTTATCCATGAAATGGGTAAGGATTTTAAATCCGATAGCTATCGGATCATCTTCTCCTGTCTCATAAAATCTTGCTGATGAAAACCTATAATCCAACGGATCATCACACAACTGCCAATGTGGTTGAAGCGGATTGTAATGCATGTAATCTAACTTCTCTCCCGCCATGATTCTGTCTGTTATTAAAATCGCTAAAGGATCTCTTTGCCAAAATATGTGATTCCGGTCTTTTTGTTCGCTGGCGTACTCATGCAAATCTGCTCCACTTTTTCTTAATCGTTTTAAAAAGATGTGTCCGGTAAATATTTTAGGACACGACACGAAGCTAAAACTCCAAGAAATATTCCAGAGCCTTTGGATGATGGTTATGAATAATATCAAGTTTACTTCTATTTTCTAATTCAATGGCCTTAAGATAATCCGGATGATGTCGAATCTTGTTAATTACAATGCCGTATTCAATTCGCAATACCTTTAAACTTTCCATGAATTTCTGTAGACTGTCGATCGAATAAATAAGCTTTTCATTTTCTTTGGTTACCGGATTTTTCCCGTGCATCACAAGGTTGCGCAAATCTCTTAAAATTTCCTTTCCAGCCTTCTTATTTCCATTTATCGAATAATCGCTCATTCCGTGTACCGCCTGGGAAAATGAATTTTCAGCAAAAGTCATTAGATCGCTGAATTCAAAAAGTTGAAATTGTCCAAAATTATTTATCTCGTTTATCCTATAATCATATGACTTTACCTTCCTCGCATAATAATTTTTTTCATTTTTATCTTTTAAACTATTTTTCATTTCTAAAAAAAAGTCCCTCATATTCTCATTCTTTAACCCATTTAGCAAAATCAGTTGTCTTAACTTTCTTTCGAATGCCAATAGATCATCCTGGACAGATTCGAGAACGTTGTTCCTATTATAATCGCAAATATGCACTATACCCCGTAATACATTTTCCTCAACTACAAATAAAACGTTATGCTTATTTATTCTGAATTTTTTTAACACAGCAGGATAAAAAATGGAATCATCTATAAACAGTTTATGAACCTTTCTTATTGTCTTTCTTTTAAACTGCTTATTTTGTAATTCATAATAATTCTTCCCATTAATTGCCGGCATATTATCAATCTTCAAATGTCCACAAATATCAAAGCAAGCAGGTTCCATCTTTTTATCATAAAACAAAATCTCCGACTGCATGATATTTTCAAATGTTAATTTGAGATGCTGCATAAACTGTCACTTTTATAAATAAACCGCCGCTTTTGCCATACTTCCTATGACTCTCTTGGGGTCATGAGAGAGGGGAAGTTAATGTTTTCGCTTTTTCCTCAAACTTATATCATGCTTGATAAACTGGTTAGCAAGAGCTAAACCTCCTTCATCATCATTAATAATTTTTGTTTTTATCCATCGACCTAACTTAAGTATGATTTGTATTTCCTCGGAGCTATAATGCCAGCGAAGATTATTACAGGTACTACAACTTGGTAAATAATTATTCTCTGCGTGTAGGCCGCCCGTTATATGCGATTTTACATGATCCGCATGAAAGTTATTGAATTTAAGTTCAATACCGCATACATGACAGCGACAATCAGTTTTTTCCAGAACAAGTTGTCTTTGTTTTTTTGTAAGTGCGGAACGTTTGGCATGTTTTATTTTATTTACTCTTCGATGCGTTCTTAGATTTATTATAACCTTTTGTAATCCTTTGCCGGTTTTAATTGAACGAAGTAGTTTAACGTCATTTGAAGCAGACATTGAATGTTCGATTTGATTATTAATTTAATGATGCCATTAGCACAATAAAGGATAATAACAAGCGACCCTTGTATGTTCATTTATTTTCTATCCATCTGTCAATACAATAGTTGGCTATTTCTTCAATGTCGGTGAGCTGTCTTGAAGACGCTTCACCACGAACATAAAATTCTTTTCCGCTGTGGCTTTTAAGAAAAATCGGGCGTCTTAAAATTGGAGACACTTCAACTACAAATATATCTTTGTTATCTATATTGTAAAAATCACCTGTTATGTTACTTTTTACTGAAAAAGATAAGAAGTGCTCCAACATCTGATCAAATTCAAGACGAAAATAATCTTTAGGATTTTTGCCGTTGGCTAAACTGTAGTCATGTTCCAAACCCTGAATTTCTCCATTATCTTTTACTCCGATAAACAAAACTCCTCCATTAGAATTTAAGAAAGCACAAATAGTTTTGGCAACAATCTGTTTAATGCTTATTCCTCCTTTGCCAGTCGAAAAATTATATATAAGCGTTGGTTTAAATTCAATTTGATTGGTTTCTCCTTGCTTAATAATTTCTTCCAGCGGTTTAGAAATCTCTTTCACTTCTTCTTCATTCTCAAGCCCCACCAACCAATAGGGTTTGTCATATCCTGTCCAGTCAAATGGTGTTGATAATATATTAACAAGACCAGGCTCATTTTCAGCATACCCTTCTACCCATTCTCCCCTATTGGAATATAAAACCTGGGTTTCATAGTTTTTGGTACTATAATTATAATACCGGTAATAGCTAAGCTCCTTTTCAAGTTCGAATATCATTCGATCAGGTTCATCCATAAAATATCCAAAAGTTCCTATGCCATGTATAAATACCTCATCACCTTTTTTATCTTCGTAAATTGGATCATCTATGGGAGAATCAATAATTAAAAAAACCCCGATACCATTTCCAAATGATTCGCTAAAATCAATTTCTTCTTCACCAATACTCAGAGATGTCGAAGCTCCGGAATCAAGAAAAGAATATAAATCTTCCCTTGCTTGTTTATCGGAGGTATATTCCAAGCCTTTGTTTTCCAACAGAACATCAATAAAATTTTGATAATGCCTGAAAGCTTTTTCCCTTGCTATAACAGGATTTTCGTCTTCAAATGTATCATCAAGCTCTAAAAATTTAATTTCTCCATTTTCTATAAAACGGATAAGCTTTGATTTTACCGAATAATGAAATGCAGGTTTCATAAAGATTACATTGATTTTAATAGCACCGTTTTTCTCAGTCTTCGTAACCAGGTAAATGATCTCTGAAGTTAATTTTAAAATTTTTGTTGCAGGCAAAGTTCAAATAGGATTTTATTTGAATTTGCATATGCCGAACTTAAAATTAGAAAAATTTGTTTCGTGCCACGAATCAAAGCAGAGAGAGTTAACCATGAAAATCTTTCTCCTTATCATTAACAAATTTCCTAATGTTTCTTCGTGCAAAAACTTTAGGATACTTTTCCTTTATTTGATACAACGCTAAAAGTTGTTGTTGTAAATATTTTTTCATAGAAGGAATATTGTCATCTATCCCGGTAATAAAATCTGATAAGGGTTTTAAAGCATTATAATAAATATGTGTTTCTCCATCGTCCAATTCCCAATTTCTTTTTTTGATTAGCTCGTTATTCAATAATTTGACTAATTCTGATCCATCAAATTTTCTTTTTGGTATTTCAATCGAGATCCCCACATAAGGAACATCATGCCCTTCCCACCACCAAAAAAAACCAATCAAGACCCAGTATTCCAATTTATTAAATTTCAAAACAACATAGTTGATATAAAGACTATTTGGCAGCCTAGTACTTCGGCTAGAGTCTTTTGAAATACTCCCAAATAGTTTAGTGAATTCTGATTTAATACTTTCCAATAATTCATCCATTTTAGTGATAGTCTCTGGAATTATTTTCATGGCAAGTAAATCTTCAATAGTAAAGTTTTGAATTTTTTCCATTTTTTGATCCTTTAAAAAGTTTTTCAATTGTTGCGTTATTGACGAGTGTGAATGATCAATTATTTCGTAAACGGAAAACCATCTGACTAGGTGAAGTAATATCTGTTGGCTTTTAATGACTTTGTGTTCAAAATATTTTGTCAAAAAAATAATATGCTTACTTTTATATTTTTCTTTTTTGTTAAGCAAGATCAATGAGTAATCTTCAAGTTGATTTTCTCTTTCGGATGTTTCAACTTTACATTCAATTAAAAATATTGAATTCCCAAAGCTAATTTCTATATCTGGTCTTCCGTATCCAACATACACTTCTTGAGTCGATATTTTAAAGTCGTTTTCGATAGAAATTAATTTTAATATTTTGATAAAAAAGTCTTTTCGGAATTTTTCATCTGTTTCAATACAGAAAGTAAATATTTCAATCAGGAAATTTTCAATAGGAGAGTTATTTTCACGCTGTCTATACGCGAATATTCTTGAAAAAAGAGAACTGTTCATATTCTTGTGTTCTGATTGAGATAACAAGTATAATTCTTACTTAGAGAAAATAATGTTTATGTTATTTTGTTTTAATTGTAGCCTTTCATTAAGTCTCTAAGTCTCCATTAATGATGCATGTGCTTAAGCAAACCAGTGACTAAAATAGCAAGAGCTCTTGAAAATTTATTGCAAAAGTCTTTTCAAAACATTTTTTTAGTAAAACTTGATTGTCTAGCGAACAAACTACAAGTGGCTTTGCAAACATTCCAAAACAAGCGCCACTTCCATAATTTTCACCGAGGTAGACATGGCTTAGCCATTGTATTTCAACTAAACATTCTGCATATCCTGGGTCATCTGCAAGATCAAATATATTCCCCTTAAACATTTCTGGAGTAACATTCTCACCATTTAATACAGCTTCTGAAATCGTCATTGGTTTAGATATCACTCTAGCAATGCCAATATATCCTACTCTATTTCTATAGACAGCTATAATGTCATTTATTTTTAAATTTCTTATCTGATTAGAAAAATAATAAGGTCGTACCCCTTCCATATTTCCATGACCAGCTGAAATAAAATTTAGTCTAACCATATCTTCAAGTCGTCTGGTATTCTCATGACCACAGTTTGCAAACATTACTTTTGGTATCATTCTGTTTGTGAATATTTCTGGCATATGCGAAAAAGAAGTTTTATATTTTATTATGACGAATTTAATTTATATTAAAAAATCTTCTTTAGATAACAAGTGTAATAAAGAATGAATTGGACTCGTAATATGAGTAATACCTAAATCTCTTAAGGCGTCCGGGCCCTTATCATAGTTTGCTATCTCATGCTGATAACTCTCTATGCCTTTTATTAATTTTGAGAAAGGTATGGGAGTATCAATACCTTTCTCTCTTGATATTATAATTGAATTCTACTTGAGGTTTACAAATCCAAATTTATTATAGGATTTATACTTCGAAAATTTCTTTTCAATTAATATTTGAATTATGCGGCCTAAAATTATTTTTGCATCCATCTCCTTATTGTTGTAAATATTTCTTATACACCCCTCTTAATTTATGCAAAGTGGTATTATGTGTCTCTTCATAATAATGAATATGTCTTTCGAATGCGGGAAGTGCAATCTTTAGTTTAGCAATTCCGTACTCATCTTTTATCCTTTTAAGCAGGTAATCCATCGAATAGGCATTAAGTGTCCTTTTAAAGGTTTTCCCATCCATTAAATATCCGAAGTCGATTATATAAATTCTTGCAGAGCCGGCATTCAATTTATAATTATCAAAAAGATATTCGGCCCCTTCGCTTAAAGACATTTTTCCTTCGTAAACCTTTTTAGAGGTTTCATAAATTACAGGAAGCAATTCATCTGGTATCTTCATATTAATAAAATTAGAAGCAATTAAAAATTAAATTAATCTTCCGCATACTTTATCATTAATTCATCTTCCAAATCAAAAATTGTTAATGCCTGCTTTATTCTATCAAACTTTCCCATATTGTCAATATTGGCTTCGATATAATAGGTATCATTAATAGCCACAGGCTGCCTCGTATTTGCTTCGGAAGGTGATTTCGTTAAACCAATTCGAGGTCCTATTTCAGTAGTAAAAAATGTTTCTGGCTGTAATTCAAAAAGTCTTTTAAAAACTTCCACATACAATCTTGAAACATGAATAAAATCAAGCCGCTGATCAAAGAATACGGCGTATTCCAACCTTTTAAATTTCGGATCTTCCGCGTCAAAAATATTGACCTCGTCAGTATCGCCTGTCTCCTGAATTGGCACATCAGGTAATTCCCAAATTTTTAGAACTCTTTCCGCAATGATTTCAAAACGTTTTTCAACTTCAACTTTATCCCACTTTGATAAAGATGATAAATATTTATTCAACCATAACCTGCTATCAACGTATCCCGCCTCTTTTAAATCTCTTTTATCTGAAAATGATTTATTGCCAAGCTTTCCATTATTGCCGGATAATGTCAAATTCGCTATTGTATTTAAATAGTTATCCTTAATAAAATTGTAGTCTTCATTTCCTAGCTCAATCTTCCATTTCGCATCAGGATTCTGAGGAAATATATGCTCAATAGTTATATCCTCATTACCATCTATTATAACAGGTTCTCTATTATCCAGATTTTCCAGGCGTTCCAGCAGGTAAGTTCTGTTCTTTGATTTAATATTGTAAACATCTTTTACTTTTAAAGCATCGATAAATTCAGCGTTTTTAGGAAAACGCTGAACACCAGTACGTTGAAATAAAGACTTTTGTATTGAGAATAAATAGCTATCATTTTCCACTTTATCATAAAGACTCATAAATATTTTATTCAAAGCGTTTGTTGGCAAGCCAAGGATAAAACGCCGCCATGTGAAAGACTGAACTAATTCGAGAACTTTAAGAAACGCTGGCTTATCTATTATTGAGTTGGCATAGTCTTCATAAACTTTCATCAAAAAAGGATAAGCAACATTTATTTCAAGCCTGTTTATGTATTCCAATTGAAGCCTGATCTCCTTATCTTGCTCATTTTTGGGATTTATAAGTTTATTGTAGTGTTTTACCAAAGACTTTATTGCTGATAAATTATTTTCAAGTTCTTCCAGTGTGGTAATAGGGTATTTCGCTTTGAACTCGAGGTAAACTTTTCCTTTATTAGGTATATTCTTGTTTTCCAACGTAAGGTAGTCCCGGATAAAATCTGAAACACGGCTGACGTTCATGGTTTCATCTTTTGCTAATTGCTCTATTATCTCCCAATAGTTTTGATATATTTTATTTTGATCTTTCCGGCTAAGCCCCATTAAAATATAATTGCGAATAAGATCGGCCTGTGCAAGTTCCAAGCCTGTTGAATTAAGGCTTTCAAATATTCGCTGAGGATTGTCTTTTTCACGATCGAGGGAAACTTCCACAAACATGAGCTTTGACAACCCGGTTAAAACGATTTGATTATTTTCTTCGCTAATGCGCCCTTTAAAATAATTGAAGTTGTCAACGAGCTTTGAAAAGTCGTTATATTCTTCGTTTGGGTCGCTCCTTAATAAATATTTTAAAGCCCTGTCATTGTTATCTGTTGGCCGCAGTTTTAATTTCTCTTCTTCTGATGAGAACTTATTAATCAAATAAGTTTCACTTATTTCACTCACAAGGCCTTCATCATTTAGTTCTTTTGCCAGCCTGTAAAGAACGAGATAAATAAGTGTAAGCGTTGTGAGCCTTTGCTGACCATCAATAACAGTTAGTTCTTTAATTCGTGAAGTTTGATATACATCATCATGAACATAGACAATACTGCCAATAAAATGAGCATTCATTTTTTTGGTAGTCCCTACTTCAAGTATATCATCTAAAAGTTGTTTGCATTGACCGATTGTCCAGTCATAATTTCTTTGGTACACAGGTATTACAAACTGGGTTTTATTGGATGCTAAAAAATCTTCAACTTTTGTTTCGTTTGCTTTCATGTGTTATTATAAATTCAATGGCAGTCCATTATGCATAGTTTAAATCGAATTTAATCTTCATTTACAAAATTTTCTTCATAGTCTTTTGTACTTAAAACAGTATCGAATAAACCAACATCTTCACCAGTCATGTTTATTAATTCCTATATATTCTAAACTTGCATCTTCATAACGTTTAAATTTAAAAACCGCATCGATTCATTAATGGCTTGAATTGAAAACATCCAAGACTTACTAACAACTCAAAATCTTTTACTGTCAAGTCCAGTTACTTTTTTAAAAAGACCGGGTTCTAGTTGAGTGATTACATCTTTCAAACTTCGTTCCCTGATAGTCGGTGAGGTACATAAATACAGGAATACGAGTTGCAAACTTTGATTAACTTTTCCTGAATTTTTTTTCTTAAGCTCTTATATTCTTTTTCTGCATCAGTGAGTTCTTGTTTCTCCTTTTTGTCTAAGGTCTCTTGTCGTTAGCTTCTTTCTTTGCTTTTTTAACCGCTTCTGATTTATTAATGATAGTTTCAATGTCCTGATTTAAATTTCTAAAACCTTCAATACTCATTAGAGCTTTCATTGCTTCTTCGTTTGCCATCAAACGGGCAAGTGTATTATTGTCAACATTTACAAGTAATGCACTTTCCCAACGTCTTGCTAATAATGTTGCTGTTGTTCCACTCATTGCCATATCCAAAATTCCTGCTGCATCCACTTGTTTCATTGAACTTCCGTCATAAGCCAATACTGGAAGAAAGTTAATAAACTCAGCAACTTTAGATTCGGGATTAGATTCATTTACATTTAAACGGCAACTATAATCAGCAATTTGTCTTAATGCACGGTCAGGTGCAAAATCAAAAACATAACATTCTTCTTTTAAGATTTCTTCCTTGTTAGGTGATTTGCTGTCAGGATTTTTAATTACCCAGGGTGTTTGAACCCGGAAAGCTGCTTGGAAATATGTTTCCGGACTTGAAGAATTGCGCAGCATAAAAATTCCTGTCCACGGTTTTACCGTAACTCCTGTAGTGAGTTTACCACAAGAAAGGGTAATTGTTTTTGATTCCAACGGATTATCGGTCATTGCATCTAAAACCGGTGGTAAGGCATCAACGCCTATTCCGGCTTGTGTTCCTGCTGCAACAACAATAGTATAGTCGTGATAAAATTTATTTTGTCTTTGCTTCAGCAAATTTGCCATTGCATAACAAGATGCAACTGTTGGCAAAAACCAAAATGTATGCGTTAAAACTTTTAATAAGGGAGCATGTGAAAATGGTAATGGTGGTTTTTTTGCTCCCATTTTTAAATTATCAACAGTAGTTTCGCTGAAATAACCACGAATCAGGTCAAGCCATTTTTGAACTTCATCTTCATATTTAAACGTGGCTTTACGTCCTTCACCATTCTGCTGTAAAGAATACATTCAAATCAAACCCATCAAACTCACCTTGCATTGCAATTTGGCGAATGGAATCAGGCAATTGATAAGTAAGCATTACCATTCTTGGCAATGCAGCATAAGGATTGTTTTCGCCTTTCCAATTTTCTTTGGCTTTTTGTTCGTCTGAATAAGTCCAGTTAAAAATTTGTTCTTCAATAAATTCACCTGAAGCAATTGCTCTGAATGGAGTTCCTGATAAATACAAATAATGATTAGTGGTAATTGGCATTATTTCTTCATCAAAATATTCTATGCCTTCACCTTCACCAAATTCCAATTTCTTTTTTACCTTCAGCTTCAAATAATTCTTTGGCATTTTCCCGCCATGCTCCATAATGATATTCATCAAAAATGACACAATCCCAATTAGTAGCATGTACCCATTCATTTTTGGTTTTTATTCCACCAGGCTTATTCTTTCCTAAATAATCCTGAAATGAACCAAAACAAACAAATGGCTTTTTAGTATCGGCATTCTTCAAAACTCAATCCATTTCTTGAAATGAATTGCCATCCTTTAAAATCAACATGTGTTTTTAAATCTTCTTCCCATGCACTTTGAACAGCAGGTTTAAATGTTAGCACCAAGATTTTTTTCCAGCCCATTTTTTTTGCTAATTGATAACTGGCAAAGGTTTTCCCGAAACGCATTTTAGCATTCCATAAAAAGTGTGGGGTTTGTCTTTGGATTTTCTTTTTTAAAACTTTTGAAATAGGCAATGGTTTTGTTAACGGCTTCTTCTTGTTCAGGACGCATACCAAAACTCAATACACGGTTTTCTTCTGTTTGTTCGCCTGTTTTTATTTCCCAAATTGCATTACGTAAATCATTCAGCGTACATTTAAACCATTCACCTTCAGGATTAGCGAATTTGCTTTTTCTTAATATGCCGATGAATATCGTAGTCTGTAAATGAACTGCCGTCACGTTTCATTGCGGATTCTTCAAATACAATTTTGTATTTGAATAGCAGCAGTGCCTAATTGTTCTTTAATTCGTTTTTGCGCATCACGGTCGGTAAAGCCAATTTTAAGTAAACCTTTATGCGTAGCATACTCCAACCAACTCATAAGCATATATGGTCGGGTTGGTGGATGGTCGTGGCGGAAAGAATTCTTTTTTACTCATCATTCTTATTTAGGTTTTCTCCATACCGCTTTGATTTTTGAATCAATAAACTCCCATTCTTCCTTTGTAATACCCCATCTCTTTCATAAGTAATTCATCAGTATAAACACCTTCGATATTTACCAAGGTCTGGAACAAACTGGAAATTACTCTTTAGTGACATCTTGTGAAATTACTGTTTGCAACAAGAGAAATCGAACATTTTTGTAAAAACATATGATTTATATGTAAAACTTCCTTTTTTGTTGAAAATGCACCGGCTACTATAAAGGATTCTGTGCAACATTCTCCTGGTTTTGCAATTCTTGTGTTACCATCATAATAAAAACCAACGGGTTTAGCAAAATCAGTTTGACCTGCAATGGGTGCTTTGGGTACAAGAATTTCCATTTGTCTAATAAATTATTTTCATCCGTAACGTCAGCTTTTATTTGCATATTTTAATCCAATCTTTTGAATGAACCAACAAAGAACTACCACGTGTTCTTAGGATTATAGTTAGTTGGTAATCCAAAAGGCTTTCTCAAGACGAAACAACATCACTTAAATTCTTTCCATTGTTTTCTTTCTTTTCTAGAACTTTTCTAATAATTGGAATAGCCTTGCTATGGCGAATGAAGATTGGAAACTCATTTAAGTGCTCTTTCAGATATTTCTGCATTGCCATTAATAAAGTTTGTAACTTCACAAAGCCCCTGGATAATCTCTATCCCATAAGAAATAGCAAATACCTCCAGCAACATCAACACCGGGAAAACACATCATTTGAATTTTCAAAATCAACGATTTTTCTAATTCTTTTATCATTCAGCATTTCGGCACGAAAATCATCAAACCTTTACCACCCGCAAACCAACGAGCAGGAATAATCATTGTCAAATATCTTGGATTTAGTTTTTTAGCTTGTTCTACGAATTTATGGTAAATGGGACTTGCACTTCTTCCATGCCCGCCATCACTCAATTGGTAAGGTGGATTTCCAACTATTACATCAAATTTCATATTGAATATTTTTTCAGGTTTGTCTGTGTGAATAAATTGATATGCATAAGTTTCTAAAGCATCTTCACGGTCATAAACTTCTTGGCTTGCACCGCAATAAATACATTTTCCATTTGCCCATGTGTGTTCTGTCCGTTTGTAAATAATATTTCCTTGTTCATTATCAAAGGTTTCACAAACAGAATATTTTCCATTTGCAGTTTTTGAGCAATACACACTTCTTCGGGATAGACAGTGAAGTAAATTCGGTAATGGCAATTCCATAAAGTTGATTATTAAAAATATGATTGATTCGTTTTTGTTTGTCAGGAATTTGTTTTTCCAAGCCCTTCATTAATCGTTTTGCAATTTCTCTTAAGAACACACCCGTTTTGCACACCGGGTCCAAAAATGTGGCATTCTTGGTTTCTCCAAATACTTGTTGGCAATAAATCTAAAATTCGATTTGACCAATCTAGGTGGTGTAAACACCTCATCATTGCTCAAATTGGCAAGACAAGAAAGTACATCTGGATTATAATTCGTTTGTATCATCTTAGCCGAGCTTTAGGAAATGAATAAGTGGAAAATCTTTTACTGGTTCGTCAATTGCAGCGGCATTTCCTTCATCATTAAACAGTGAGAACTGGTGAGTTTTTTCCACTAAAAATTTGAAAACATAATCTCTTCTTTTTAGCATTTTTTCATTTACCATACTCCACTCAGAAAAAACAATTGGTTTCTTTGTAATTGGATTGGTAAAGCTTAGCGCATCACCCCACAAAATATTTCTCCTTAAAATAAATTTTATACTTTTCAAAAATTCCATTTTAGCATTTATTCCAAAACTGTCAAGATATATTTTAGAAAATATTGAAAATAATCTTTCCTGACATTCCAAAGCATTATCTTCTAAAATATCCACACCATAAATGCTTGAAACTGCAATTAAAAAATTCCGCTCCCATTCTAAGTTGACTTTTACGGTATCTCGTTTCAACCACTGCTAATTTTCTTTTCAATACTTCAGCTAAAAAGTTGCCGTTTCCACAGGCAGGTTCCAAAAATCGGGAGTCAATTCTTTCGGTTTCTTGCTTTACCAAGTCGAGCATGGCATTAACCTCCCTATTTGCGGTAAATACTTCTCACGATTGGTAACACGTCTTTTAGATTTAACTAGGTCTTCTTTCTTAGTAGTGTCTATCAATTTTTTACTGTTTGTGCCTCTTTAACTTATAAGCAGTTATAGTCAGCCCGGGAAAATTTTAAGTTTTGAAATTCTTATATCAAATGGAGTTAATAAAAGTAAGAAATTTTGTTAATACAAACTTTTCAACATGAAGTGGTGCAACGAGACTTAATTATCAACCTGCGAATCCTCACCAATTGTAACCACCCGCATTTCCTGCTCAAGCAAAATCCTCTTCTTAAGATCATTGATAAATAAAATAAGCGCCAGCGAGACAAGATTTCAATTGATAACCATGTCAGGGGTATGAGTGGCAATTTCAATATAAATACCTAT
>CAWCUN010000012.1:0-42318 GCA_963798665.1 uncultured Chitinophagaceae bacterium
GTTGGGACGATGATACGTGAAACACCTCATTGTCTAAGCTCCCTTATATTGGTATGGATACAAGAAACTCAGAAAAATCCCCTTCTTCCGATTGTACAATTATTTTTCCGCCATGAATTTTTACTATGTCATAGCTTAGTGATAATCCAAGGCCGGTTCCTTGCCCACTGGGTTTTGTGGTAAAAAAAGGATGAAAAATCTTATCCAGCTTGTCTTTCGGAATTCCTATGCCGTTATCTTTCACTTTTATTTCGATTGACTTATCCAATCTTTTGGTACTTACAGAAACACTTGGTTCATATCCTTCAAGATTAAGCTTCTTTTTTTCTGTTACTGCATAAAATGCATTATTATATAAGTTCAAAAGAACCCGTCCTATTTCCTGCGGTATTGCGTTTATTTTATCGATGGTATCATCAAAACCAGTAACTATTGTGGCACAAAAATTTTTATCTTTTGCCCTTAACCCATGATAACTTAACTTTAAGAATTCATCAGCAAGTGCATTGATATCGGTTAATTCCTTTTCTCCGGCGCTTGAGCGGGAGTGAAGTAGCATTCCTTTCACGATAGCATCTGCCCTGCTACCGTGGTGATTTATTTTTTCTTCATTCTCCCTGATATTATCCAGTAATTCTTCTTCAACTTTTTCGTTTCGCTCTGTTATAGGTTTTAGCTTTTCAACTGTTAATTCATGTACAAGTTCCTTGTTTATTTCCGAAAAATTATTAATAAAGTTCAGTGGGTTTTGTATTTCGTGCGCTATGCCAGCGGTAAGCTCCCCAAGCGAAGCAAGCTTTTCGCGATGAATTAATTGTGCCTGGGTTGACTTTAATTCATCCAGTGTTTGCTCAAGCACCTGTTTTTGCTGAAATAATTCTGATGTTCTCTCACTTACTTTTTGCTCCAATATTGTATTTTGCTCCAGCAGCATGCGTTTTTGTTCATCATGCAATGCCTGAACGTCCTTATGATATTGAAGTTTTTTTCGTTGGCTTATATTAACGGCAAACAAAAAACTTATTACAAGAAGGAACATAGCCCCTATACCAAGAATTATAAAATATTCAACCGACATAATTTATTTTCGACGCTTTTTTAAAAGCCCAAGCGATCAGCATGCAAAAAATAATAAAAATGCAATCATGTACATACCAAATCACAGAGTCAAACTTACGGTTATGTGATGTATTATATTCATAAAACAAAAAGACAAAAAAACTTACCGCTTCGTAAAGTGCAAGGGCAAAAATGATAAAAAAGTTGGAATTGTAGGAAATAATAGCCTCTTCCGATTTTATTATTTTGATAAAATAACTAACACATAAAATAAGTAAAATAAACCCTTCAACGGCATGCAGGAAAGAATTTAGAAATATGAGCTTATCTTTATTTATGGTGAAACTTGAAAGAGAAAATAACAGGTAAGCAACTATAATAATAGAAAAATACTTTTTATAATGAGCATAAATAACATTCCTAAAAAAAACCAAGAAAACCAATGTGCGAAGCATGGAATTAATATTGTACAAAAGATTGTTATTCTTAAAATGAACAGGCATACAATCATTAAAAATCCAGCTCACATCAGCAGCCGTATTGATGCAAAAGGTAGTTAAAAAATAGGCGGCAAGTATATTAAGATATTTCTCATCAGACCTTCTTCTTAAAATAAAAACATACAACGGAATAAGGCAAGCCCACGCTTCTGACCAATCGAGTATTGAGCTTAACATTTTGAATCATTAACACACAGGACAGGGGTTAATTGGTTTTGAGGGAGACCGTTTGGCCTTTCCTTGCTTTATTGTTTCAACACTAAGTTTAAGCATTATGTATTGTCTATGTGTATCTTTGTCTTCACCCAGATCAGGAGTTACAATTACTTTATAATTCCCCGGGTTTTTCATTATATCATAGCCTTGCTCTTTAAAAAAAGAAAGAAAGCCCTGCATTTCTTCCTCCAGTTCAATCATTCCGTCCCTTGCCCAATATCTTTGCGATGGTGATGTTCCTGTAATTGGTATCGGATCATTTGAATCGATAATCCATGGAAGTTGCTGAAAGCCTGTAGTACATCGTCCTGTCATATCGCATGTTCCTCCAGAAATTTTATAGGTGTTTTCCTTGCCGCCGATTTTTGTCAATATAAAATAAGCAGTCTTCTTGTTCCCGCCGGGTTGATTATTTATAATATTATTAACCATGTCCACGAAATTTTTTCCAGGCAAACTCATAGGATAAACCTCTGCTTTATTTGGAATAGTGTATTTTATCGAGTCGTCTCTGGTGAGTTCCTGTTTCCAAAATATTTTGTTTCCTGGTTAGAAAGAGAGTCATTTGCCTCTTGCATAACATTTGCTGTATCAGAGCTATTTGAACTCATAGCACTATCCGTTGTAGTTTCCGTTTTCGGTGAACCTCCATTATTGCATGAATAAAATAAACTGCTACAACAAAGGAATAATAATATCACCGCAAAATTCAGTTCTCGTTTCATAAAATAAAATTTAATAATAATGTTATTAATAGAACTATTGGAAATTATTAGAGGACGGTTTAAGAGTTTTCTTAGTTTGGGATTATTAAAGCTATAAAAAAATATAGTAATTAAATAATCCTCTCTCTTGGCGGGTGTCCTCACCCGACTTTCCCATAATCATAATTTATCCATGAAATGGGTAAGGATTTTAAATCCGATAGCTATCGGATCATCTTCTCCTGTCTCATAAAATCTTGCTGATGAAAACCTATAATCCAACGGATCATCACACAACTGCCAATGTGGTTGAAGCGGATTGTAATGCATGTAATCTAACTTCTCTCCCGCCATGATTCTGTCTGTTATTAAAATCGCTAAAGGATCTCTTTGCCAAAATATGTGATTCCGGTCTTTTTGTTCGCTGGCGTACTCATGCAAATCTGCTCCACTTTTTCTTAATCGTTTTAAAAAGATGTGTCCGGTAAATATTTTAGGACACGACACGAAGCTAAAACTCCAAGAAATATTCCAGAGCCTTTGGATGATGGTTATGAATAATATCAAGTTTACTTCTATTTTCTAATTCAATGGCCTTAAGATAATCCGGATGATGTCGAATCTTGTTAATTACAATGCCGTATTCAATTCGCAATACCTTTAAACTTTCCATGAATTTCTGTAGACTGTCGATCGAATAAATAAGCTTTTCATTTTCTTTGGTTACCGGATTTTTCCCGTGCATCACAAGGTTACGCAAATCTCTTAAAATTTCCTTTCCAGCCTTCTTATTTCCGTTTATCGAATAATCGCTCATTCGGTGGACCGCCTGGGAAAATGAATGTTCAGCAAAAGTCATTAGATCGCTGAATTCAAAAAGTTGAAATTGTCCAAAATTATTTATCTCGTTTATCCTATAATCATATGACTTTACCTTCCTCGCATAATAATTTTTTTCATTTTTATCTTTTAAACTATTTTTCATTTCTAAAAAAAAGTTCCTCATATTCTCATTCTTTAACCCATTTAGCAAAATCAGTTGTCTTAACTTTCTTTCGAATGCCAATAGATCATCCTGGACAGATTCGAGAACGTTGTTCCTATTATAATCGCAAATATGCACTATACCACGTAATACATTTTCCTCAACTACAAATAAAACGTTATGCTTATTTACTCTGAATTTTTTTAACACAGCAGGATAAAAAATGGAATCATCTATAAACAGTTTATGAACCTTTCTTATTGTCTTTCTTTTAAACTGCTTATTTTGCAATTCATAATAATTCTTCCCATTAATTGCTGGCATATTATCAATCTTCAAATGTCCACAAATATCAAAGCAAGCAGGTTCCATCTTTTTATCATAAAACAAAATCTCCGACTGCATGATATTTTCAAATGTTAATTTGAGATGCTGCATAAACTGTCACTTTTATAAATAAACCGTCTCTTTTGCCATACTTCCTATGACTCTCTTGGGGTCATGAGAGAGGGGAAGTTAATGTTTTCGCTTTTTCCTCAAACTTATATCATGCTTGATAAACTGGTTAGCAAGAGCTAAACCTCCTTCATCATCATTAATAATTTTTGTTTTTATCCACCTGCCCAACTTAAGTATGATTTGTATTTCCTCGGAGCTATAATGCCAGCGAAGATTATTACAGGTACTACAACTTGGTAAATAATTGTTTTCAGCGTGTAGGCCGCCCGTTATATGCGATTTTACATGATCCGCATGAAAGTTATTGAATTCAAGTTCCATACCGCATACATGACAGCGATAATCAGTTTTTTCTAAAACAAGTTGTCTTTGTTTTTTTGTAAGTGCCGAACGTTTGGCATTTTTTATTTTATTTACTCGTCGATGCGTTCTTAGATTTATTACAACCTTTTGTAATCCTTTTCCTGTTTTAATGGAACGAAGCAGTTTAACTTCTGTTGGTGCACTCATCTTATGTCAGTTTGTTTGCCGACAATAAAAATAAAGTAAATGTCCTGAGGTACTATCTAAAAAAAAAGTTTGAAATAATCTCTTGCTTCCGGCTCTATCATGGCAGCATTCATTCTACCAACCATTCCGTAAGTCCAGTTATTTTGTAGGTATAAAAATTCTGTTATTTCCTGGCTATCTGGTTCAGGCACAAAAGCATCAATATCTCTTTTTTTAAATTCATCAAAAAGTATTGTTTTCAATTTCAGCATCATGACCGTCCAGTGAACTTTTTCTTTTTCACCATAATTATGTGTAAATAGATACACATACTGCAATTGCTTTAAGTTTGTTCTCACCTTTTTTGGCTCTACATCAAATACAATTTCGTATTCAGCATTTTTACTCTCATCCATTTGTATCTGCTCCCGAAGCTCTTGTTTTGAAATATCCCATGGGATACCTTTTGTTTTTGTTGTTAGTTTGTACAAAAGTTTTTTTCTCTCAAATATGTTATAAATAATCCCATATCCTGAAAGAGAAATTTCCTTAACCTGCTGGTACGAGGAATTGGTTACTTTATAAAGATATGCTGGCATAGTTGTGAGATATGTGACTCAAAATCTCTCTTGCAAGTCTACATTTTATTGTTTGCCTTCTATTATCCCAACTTCTTCTATTTCCTGCATCTTTTTCATAGCAATACTTACCGGATGCTTCGGGTCTGATAATTCTTTGTAAACCTTCAATCGTTTTTAAATTCTTGTCGTCCTCTCCTTCTCTTGATCCAGGTAAGTTGTTTAAATGCTTCAACACTTCTGCATCAGCAACTTTTATAGCCGGCGGCTATACTTAGTGTGCTAATAACCGTTAGTTGTGCTATCCTTAGTTTGCAACCACTGCTGTCCGGTAAAAAATAAGCAGGTGAGTAAATTTATGATGAATGCTGCATTTGACGTGTGCAAAAAGCATATTTCTTATAAGCAGGCCCTTATGTAATTAACAGAAGTTGATTGTGCTCGTATTGCTTTGATTTGCCAAACATTTTTATTAATGCTTTTTCA
Source organism: uncultured Chitinophagaceae bacterium (assembly GCA_963798665.1). Lineage (GTDB taxonomy): Bacteria > Bacteroidota > Bacteroidia > Chitinophagales > Chitinophagaceae > Ginsengibacter. Next base: position 5,477 of record CAWCUN010000012.1, read on the forward strand.
GGTGATCTTAAAAAGCTTCCTAAATCAATGTAAGTCATAAGATGAAGCCTCACCATAGCAGCAAGATTTGAGAACGACCATTTTGCTGCTGCTCCTTTCTTTATAATTTTCAATATCGGATCTGCTATCAGTGAGCACCATATTTGTATTTTAATTGCATTTTCAGAATCGCCTAAAAAATACTTAAGCGGATAATTTTGTTTCATACGTTTAAATAGCAGTTCTATCTGCCATCTTTGTTGGTAAAGCCGGGCAATGGTTATAGCCTTCATCCTGAAATTATTGCTGATAAATTCATATAGCTCACCACTTGCAAGATCTTTATAACGAACCAGTCTTGCTGTTACTTTTGTGCCCGAACGATGTCCTACTTTAATTTTTTCATCGCTGATTATTGTTTCATCATCATCAGTTTTTTTATAGTCCCGTAGCACTTTATAAGTAAGTTGTTTGCGTCTTCGTGTAACCCAGGTGATATTGTCATTGGCAAAGCGATTAAACGTTTTATAATCGTTATATCCTCTATCGAAAACAAGTATCGAACCTTTAGGTAAATAGACTTCTTTGAGGAACTGAGAATCATTGGCTGCTGCTGCACTGTAGCGTATCATGCAAGGAACATCCTGGTCGCTTCTGATAAGGGTATGTACTTTAATACCACCTTTCCTTTTGCCAGATGGATTTTTCCCGGAAGTACGCAACACTTCCTGAAATAAGGAAATAGTAGTTGTGTCAAAAATGTAAAGTTTTGAAGCCCTGGATTTCTTTCGGCTGTCCGATAAAAGAGAAGCATGCCTGTTATAAAGATTGTAGTAAATCTCACCAAATACATCAGCATGCCTGCGGTTGTTTGCGTCCGAAATAGTACTTCTCCTGGGATGATAACGGACACCCATATGCGTTAACCGTTTTTCTGATGCAAGCATACCAGTAGCCACTTCTCTTAATGAATTACAATTATTAAAGATTGAATAAAGCATCGTAACTAAATGCTCATAAGTGCTGAAGCGCTTCGAATATCTATCGGCATGATGCTGTTTTGCAATGGGTATTATAAGGTCTTTGGGAACAAATTTCAGGAGTTGAGAAAAGATCGGCTGTCCGGTAAAAAAAGTACTTTTGTTCATATTGGAATGTTTTAAGTGTGGTAACTCAAAACTACCAATTTTAGGGAGGTCAAACGACCTCCTTTTTTTATAAATGAAATACTTTTACCGGACAGTAGTGGTTGCAACTAACAATTTACGAACATTAAGTCTACAACAAAAATTTAGTTTCAATGAGTCCCCATGTTAGATCAGATATTTTATAACCACTTTTGCTCATAATTCTTTTTTATAAAAATAAAATTATATATCCCTAGTTGCAAACCACTGCTGTCCGGTAAAAAATAAGCAGGTGAGTAAATTTATGATGAATGCTGCATTTGACGTGTGCAAAAAGCATATTTCTTATAAGCATGCCCTTATGTAATTAACAGAAGTTGATTGTGCTCGTATTGCTTTGATTTGCCAAACATTTTTATTAATGCTTTTTCAGGTGATCTTAAAAAGCTTCCTAAATCAATGTAAGTCATAAGATGAAGCCTCACCATAGCAGCAAGATTTGAGAACGACCATTTTGCTGCTGCTCCTTTCTTTATAATTTTCAATATCATATTATGCTATCAGTGAGCACCATATTTGTATTTTAATTGCATTTTCAGAATCGCCTAAAAAATACTTAAGCGGATAATTTTGTTTCATACGTTTAAATAGCAGTTCTATCTGCCATCTTTGTTGGTAAAGCCGGGCAATGGTTATAGCCTTCATCCTGAAATTATTGCTGATAAATTCATATAGCTCACCACTTGCAAGATCTTTATAACGAACCAGTCTTGCTGTTACTTTTGTGCCCGAACGATGTCCTACTTTAATTTTTTCATCGCTGATTATTGTTTCATCATCATCAGTTTTTTTATAGTCCTGTAGCACTTTATAAGTAAGTTGTTTGCGTCTTCGTGTAACCCAGGTGATATTGTCATTGGCAAAGCGATTAAACGTTTTATAATCGTTATATCCTCTATCGAAAACAAGTATCGAACCTTTAGGTAAATAGACTTCTTTGAGGAACTGAGAATCATTGGCTGCTGCTGCACTGTAGCGTATCATGCAAAGGACATCCTGGTCGCTTCTGATAAGGGTATGTACTTTAATACCACCTTTCCTTTTGCCAGATGGATTTTTCCCGGAAGTACGCAACACTTCCTGAAATAAGGAAATAGTAGTTGTGTCAAAAATGTAAAGTTTTGAAGCCCTGGATTTCTTTCGGCTGTCCGATAAAAGAGAAGCATGCCTGTTATAAAGATTGTAGTAAATCTCACCAAATACATCAGCATGCCTGCGGTTGTTTGCGTCCGAAATAGTACTTCTCCTGGGATGATAACGGACACCCATATGCGTTAACCGTTTTTCTGATGCAAGCATACCAGTAGCCACTTCTCTTAATGAATTACAATTATTAAAGATTGAATAAAGCATCGTAACTAAATGCTCATAAGTGCTGAAGCGCTTCGAATATCTATCGGCATGATGCTGTTTTGCAATGGGTATTATAAGGTCTTTGGGAACAAATTTCAGGAGTTGAGAAAAGATCGGCTGTCCGGTAAAAAAAGTACTTTTGTTCATATTGGAATGTTTTAAGTGTGGTAACTCAAAACTACCAATTTTAGGGAGGTCAAACGACCTCCTTTTTTTATAAATGAAATACTTTTACCGGACAGTATGGTTGCAAACTAAGGATAGCAGTCGCTAATTATTTAAACCTTGTACAAGATAGCCAGGAAGAGGATTTTTTTATTTAAACATTCTCAGCACAGCATGGGGCATTGGACTTATAATTTAAATCCTGAAACATCTATAACACATCGACACTCGGACCATTCACACATATCACTTTTATCTTTTGGAATATGATCTAATAAGTGTGCTGCTGGAATTACAAAAGGGCCATCCTGAGCAGTCTCCTTGTAAATGTTGATGCCAACCCAGCAATAAAAAAAATATGAATGAAGATTGTCAAGAGCCTTGTTCCATTCAGGTTTAGATATAAAAAATCTAAATTTTTCCAAATTTATGGCATCAGAAGATTTTACTTCAATTTGAATATTCTCATTTTGCTCAAACGTATAAGCGAATTTATTCCCTCTTAATGAAAGAATATCAAAACCAAATTTATCACTTATCCTTGACGCCCATTTAACAAAAGACTTGGGAGGATTAAAGCCGTCAGTATTAACTCTGTCTAATTCTAGATGATAGGTCAATTTTTCACCTACATCACCAATTGCCTTTTTAATTTTTTCTTTATTGTCTTCATATTTAACTAAAATCTTATCCCACCAGAAATTTACTTGTTCATCTTCGAAATCAAATAGTTTAGCATTATCAAGAAGACTTACCCATTCTGGATCGTTTGCTAAGATACTTTCTCTAAAAATTTCAGAATCTGGATTATAAAAAATTAACCATTCGAAATTGTGATAAGATAACAGATGAAATAATAATTCTCTAATTACATTTATACTAGGGTCTTCGTCTGTGCATTTTGGTAAAATAGTTTCCTCGGTAAATTCAGTTAATTGTAATATGCCAGATGAGACACGGACTAAGTCATAATCTACACAGATTTTTAAACCATGCTTTACCGGAACAGTTCCTCCAAGTTTCCCAGATTTCTCAACAATGCTAATTGTGTCACTTGCCGTAATCCCATTATATCTACCAATTAAATATACAATATGCCAAATAGCAACAATATGCCCGTTTGTAATAGAATAGTATTTAATTTTTTTTTTCATTTTTGATTTACATGATTTTTGATGATTTCAAAATCAGTTGAATCAATACTGTTTTCATCTTCTACCGGGATATCGGCTGGATCATATGCTAATGAGTGTAAGTAAGGGTCTTCTAGAATATGGCCCATCGCTTTGATTTTATCATTTAATCTAGATATTAATACTTCATCAATTGAGTTCTCAGATATTAGAATTTCTATAGTAGTGTCAATGTCCTTTTCAAGTCCTAATCTATGAATTCTATCTATTGACTGTAGGAAATAAGCCGCATTAAAATTTCTATCCAAGTATATAGCGTAATGACAAACCTTATGAAGACTGATTCCTTCACCACATGCTTGGGGGTTTGCTATCATTAGCCTACAATTGGGATTTTCATGAAATTCTCTAATACGGTTTTCTCTGGTATTTTCATCTTCATCCGATCCAGTTGGTATACCTCCAAATATTGTCACAGGATCATAATCTTTGAATAGTTTTTCAAGTATTAAGATATTTCTAACAAAATATGACCATATTAATATTTTATTATGAGGATTGCTATTAAGAATTTCAGGTACCCTTTTTTTCAAATATTCTATCTTAATTGGCTTTTCATATTTTTGAAACTCATCTAGTAGTTCCCAAAACTCACGATTAATAGGAATTGGTAATGTTTCTTCAAAATATTCATCTTTAGAAGTGAGTAACATTGGATTAGTAGCCGCCTGAAGTAGTTTTACAACACTTCTTCCAATCCTCCTGAAATTGTATAAGTTCGGCTTGTCTATTCCAGCGATTGTTCTTGCTGTTTCAGATTTAAATAAACGGTATAGTTCACTTTGAATAAATACCCATAGGGAAAAACTTATATTCTATTATTGGGTCTTTTAGGCCTAGTTCCTTTTTTGTAGTCCTAGCGTATAAACCTTCAATTGCTTTATTTACTACACTTATAACTGTTTCCTCATCTTTAATATTCATATTTTGTGGAATTACTTTTTCACCGGGCCACAAAAAGTCAAATTGTGGTTCTAGGTCTAAGTAACTTTGAGGCATTGGTGTACCAGAAAGAATATCCCTTCTCTTAGCTAAATCTGCGAGTTTTATTATTTGACTATAACTAATATTATTCATTCCACCCTTAACTCGATGCGACTCATCTAATATTAAGTGAATATTTTCAAGTATGAAGTATGGTACTAATTGTCCAATATCCCGCCTCAATTTTTCATAGTTAACTAGAATTACATCAGGACTAGTTTTTGTAAGTTTAGAAATATTTTCAAGATGTGATCGCTGTAAACGTTCGATTCTTAATACATTGTCTCCAAAAATATCTTTGATCTCATCTTGCCAAGAGATAAAGGCATTAATCGGAGAGATTACAAATAGTTTAGAAACAACGCCTAAAGATTTCAAAACAGAATGCACTGCCAGGATTGTAGTTGTTTTTCCTGCGCCGGGAACAGAAAAGTTTGCGCCATGTTTTAATTTTAATAATTTCAAACCATCTCTTACCTGTTCATCTTTTAGTTCTCTAGAAAATCCACATTCTTGGAGAATATTTTTAAATTTAGTTTCATCAAATTCAATCGCAAAAATTTTATTTTTAACACTTTTCTTATCAATTATTATGTCTTGTATTAAGTCTCTAGTAAATGAATCATATTCTATTTGAATATTTTTACTTTTACGTAACGCAGCGATTGAAGAAAGTCCTCTTCTTAATTCATACCATGGAATTGAAAATTGCAAATCATGAAAATAATAATTTTCAGAAAGCCCAGATAATGTTAATTTAAGTTCATTTACAATACTATCATTATCCTCATTTAAGGAAATTTTAGCCAAAAGAGAAACTGGATCTACATTGATTTTTAAAATAGTACTCATTGATTAGCTAATACCTTAATTTCATTTAGCAAACGTTCAGAAGCTGAAATAATTTGTTCTAACTTGCTTTTTATACTTCCTATTTTGGCTGTATCGCCCTCTATGGTTAGTCCTTGTAATTCCCTTAGTGCTGAACTAACAGATTCGTAAACCGCCTCTAAATCTCTTTTTTCTCTGTTTTCAGCATTTACATCTGCAATTAAATCAACTAACTTACTTGAAGTGTCAGAAGCGTTTTCAGGATTATCAAAAACCGTAGTAATGGTTTCCTCTCCTTCATCAATAAGTTCATCAAACAAATCATCATCATCAGAATTTGGGGACTGGATTTCTTCTGTAGTTGATACAGTTGTTTCATTCTCTAAACCAAACAACCGGCTATTTATTTGATCAAAGTTTTTGATTAGATCGCCAACATGTTTATATAGCCTTGTTTCGGAGGGAGGTTCTTCAATTAAATTAAATACAGCTCTTTGCAGAGATTTACTTTTATTGTGATCTTTTGAATATTTCTTAATAGCTTTTTCTAATTGGCGAAAAACTTCTTCCGCTTTATCAAGTTTTGGATAATCATATTCTCCGGGAATATTTTTCCAAATAAGGAATGCATCAATTAAATCTAACATGCGAAGCATTAGTCTAACATCTTTGAGTTCAAGCCTTAGATTTTCTGCTAACTCTTCTATTTTAAATTCTAGCCTAGGATCTTCTGTACCTTTTCTTATGTTTCGTAATTCATTTATCCAGTGATATTGTTCCCTAAAATCTTGAGAAATTTGAAGTTGTTGTTCAAGCATATAAATATCCTTCGGAGTTGAATCTTCAGGTAAGACAACACAGTCTATGTATCTTTCACCTAAAAATTTGAGGCCCGCTGTTCTTCTGTTCCCATTTACTAAATACCCATCATATGTCACAATGCAAGCATCGTCCTGCTTCCTTGATCTAAGATCGTCAAGAAGGTCCTTCCCTTTTCCCTTTACCATCTCGGTCAGAATGTCTTCTTGTGCTTGTTGAACAATAGGGGATTCTGGGTCTCCAAAGAAATCTTTCGGCAATGAATTTTTACGAATATGAGCTAACTGTTGTATCTCAGTTCTAGAATTTTCAATTCTAAACATTAAAAACTCAGAATCAAGTTGCACAATTTTTCTGTAAAGAGTTTTGCCTCTCCAATTTTTAATTGGATAATAACTTTTTAATGATTCATCTTCTTTTGCGGTTTTTACAACTTTACGAATATTTTCAATTCGCTCTTCTCTTGATTTCATGTGCTTTAGTTTGAAAGTCCGATTACAATTATTGGAGTTGACACGATCTCTTTAAATTGAACTAATTCTTTAACAAGTCTTTCGAACTGAGCATAATTTGCCCCCATTAATTTTGATTCTATACTTTGTGGAACTATGATAACCCCAACATCAATAACTCCTTTTTTCTTTAATTGGCTAAGCTTTAAAATATCAGCATAAGTTCTTGCAACATTCCCAATTTGAAAACAGATTCCTACTTTCTTTTTTAAAAAGTTTATCGTAAGATTTGAAGCCCCTACTTTTACTTTATCAGCCCAACCATTTTGATTAAATCTTTCATTTGTTTTTTCTTTAATTATTTTAGGGGGCGTAGTTCCGAATTTCAGATTGTTATTAGTTAAAGCATCTCTTATTTCCTTAAATATTCCATCTTTACTTTGGATATTTTCTAATCCTTTATGATGGTTATATTGGCTAATTATTTTCACTTATAAGTATAGGTTTAATGGAAAGTTTTGATTGTGTGTGATCATATATAGGTTTCTCCAATGGTCGGAACTTTAATAAACCTTTTTCTAATTCTTTTATTCGGGAGATACCTATCTCTTTATATTTTTTTACTTTTTCAATTCCAACGACATTTCTATTGTTTTTTAAAGAAGCCAATACTGTTGATCCTACACCTGCAAATGGGTCTAGTACCCAGTCATTTTCATTTGTCAAAGCAAGCAAACACCTTTCAACTAATTCAATAGGGTATTGACAGGGATGTTCAGATTTTTCGATATGATTTGCTTTTACATTTGGGATATTCCATATCTCATTTTCCCAGTCATTTAAAACAATTTTCCAAATGTCGGAAGGATTTTTGCCATTGGGGTTGCTTGAAAATTCTCCTTTTTTTGGCCCTTTAAAATATTTTTTCCCAGGATATTTTGACGGTATGCGAACTGAATCTAAATTAAATGTATAATCGTCACTTTTTGTAAACCATAATATAGTTTCATACCTGCCCGAAAATCTTTTTGACGAATGAAGTCCGTGACCAAATTGCCAAATTATTCTATTTCTTAGTTTAAGGCCATGCGTTTTAAAAATATTATAATAGAATACATCAAGTGGAAAAACTTCTCCTCTGTCAATAAAATTACCGACCTGCCAACAGACGCTTCCCGAGGGGTGTAGGATTCTAATTAACTCTTTAATAATTGCATTTTGTTCAGTAAGATAATTCTCAATAGATTTTTTTACTTCATATTCTTTACCAACATTATATGGTGGTGAGGTAATAACCAATTTAAATTTACCATCTTCAAATTTCTTTAGCTTGTTAAGAGAGTCACCCAATATATACTTATAATCAGTTTTTTTATTCTTCGTCATGATTCAAATTTAAGTAAAACTTGCTGGGCAACTTCATTAAGATTAAGCTCTTTTTTATTGTTAGATTCGTGCGTCAATTATATGTGACTTGCAAAAAAATGCAACACCTAAGCTGCCTTAATTTATACTTTGCCTTCCGAACCTTAAATTTTAAGCACTTGCAGTGGTTGGGTCTCAGCAACCAATTTTTATTTATTCCGATTCGTAAGACACGGGTCGGGGCCATTAACAGATAGTTTGATTAAATGAAGAGAAATACATTTATTATATCCTTCAACTTAGTTGACGGCGGTTAAATTCTTGCAGTAAAGTTTCAAAATGGAATTTCAAATATATCAAAATACTATAAACCTGTAAGCAAATAATAATAATGTGCATTAATTATCAACCTGCAAATCCTCACCAATTGTAATCACCTGCATTTCCTGCTCAAGCAAAATCCTCTTCTTAAGATTATTGATAAATAAAATAAGCGCCAGCGCGACAAGATTGCAATTGATAACCATGTCAGGGGTATGAGTGGCAATTTCAATATAAATACCTATACATACAAATCGCGAATGCATCAGAAGAACATATACAAAAATCCATTTGCAACTATTTTGCGGCCACAGGCGGCTTTCCACCATCGGGAACAAATATCAATGCATCAGAGTCGAGACAGTAACGTTTCCCCGTAGGCGCAGGACCGTCATCAAATACATGCCCGAGATGTGAACCCGATTTTGAATCAACCACCTCCCATCTTAATTCACCAAGGCTGTTATCTTTTACCAATTTAACTGCGTCAGCGCTTATTGGTGCATAGAAACTGGGCCATCCTGTTCCTGAATCGAATTTTGTTTCGGAACTAAAAACAGGTTGCAATGAAGCGGCTGAATAATAAGTGCCTTTTTTATAAAAATGATTGAGCTTACCGCTAAAAGGCCTTTCGGTTCCCTTTTCCCTCAGGATATAATATTGGCCGGGAGTCAGCCTCTTCTTCCATTCACTTTCTGAAAGTTGCATGGGAAATGTAGCATCCTGTGAAACCTTTTCCGGTTCAGGGTATTTCGTGGCGGGAGAATTTGTTTTCGCAGCGGTCTTTTTTGCGTCGCCTGTTTGAGATTGAGAACAGTTTGTAAACAATAAACAAAAAGCCAAAGCAGGGAAATACATAATCTGTTTCATCCGTAAAATTTTTATTTATTTACGAAACAAAATTATAAAAAGGATTTTTATGAAATGTTAATGACCTGCGATTGCTATGCAAACAACACTACTTTAATTAGCGCTGGCAGCAGATCGTTTTATCAGTTTGAAGACCCTGGGTTTGCTGGCAGATTCCATTTTGAGGATATACATACCATTCGGAAGGTTATTTAAATTAATAACTGTTTTTGATGCTTTAAGACCTTGCTGCAAATATTTTTTGCCTGTTATATCATAAATAACTACCGTTTTACCGGACGTCTCCGTTAAACTTTTATAGTTTATCGTCAGTTGGTCCACGAAAGGATTGGGATACACAGAAATATCGAGGTCGCTTTCAGTAGTGTCGCCGGGAAGAGGTCCACCCTCAGGTCCGGAGTCGGTACAAACGGATGCACTCAGAAGGGAATTCCTGAAACCGCCCAATGCGAATTGTCCTCTCATTTCACTTTTTTGACCTTCGGTAAACATATTCATACAGGCATCATCGGTAAAGTCCATAAAGTTCATAAACATATCACCGTACATATTGATGGAGCATGAAGACGTATGTGGAAAAGAAGTGCAACCGCTATTGCTGGTTTGTTGTGGAGGAGTGTCGGCTATACCATCATCACCGCAAACGGCATCGCCCCATAAATGCCTTAAACCCAGCCAATGGCCTATTTCATGAGTCGTTGTCCGTCCTTTATTAAATGGGGCGCTTACGCTACCCATGGTACCAAATGCGTTGTATTGTATCACGACGCCATCTTTTTCAGGAGGGCCACCTGGCAAAACCGCGTATCCCAGGGTACGGCCAAACAGGCTGCACACCCATATGTTGAGATATTTTTTTGAATCCCATGCATCATCACCACCACTTGACGAAAATTTCATTCCATCATCAGAAAAAAATACTGACTGGGTAGTGAATTTATGTATGATCCCGGTGGTGTGGTTTCCATTGGGATCTACTTTCGCCACGCAAAAAACAATCTTCGAATCTGCGGCTACGCCTTTAAAAACGGCCGGGGTATTTGCGGCATCCGCATTTAATCTCCTGTAATCATTATTAAGAACGGTGATTTGCGATAGTACCTGCTGGTCGCTTATATTTTGCGTGCTGTTGTTATATAATACATGAACTACCACAGGGATTACGATAACTTCATTTGGTAACGTATCACGGCTTCCGGTTGGTGAATCGGGAGTAGCGGGCGAAGAAAGAAACGGAGCAGGATGCTGCTTTAAATATTCAGTTGTTCCACAACGCTGGGCATACGTGAACGATATAAAGCAACAAAAAACAAACGTAAAAATAATTTTCATGTATCCCTGTTTTATTCAGACTTCCAGTTGAAATGTAAGCGGGATTACATAGGATTTTTAAGCCGGAATATTCACGGGAATTGCATAATGCATAAGATAGTTGGAAAGGAAAAGCAGTAGTTAAACCAAGATATAGACGGAAAACAACAATAAGAGTAGTTATGCCGGCAACAGAGGTTTAGGCCACAAATAAAACAAAAATTATTTATACGACAAAGAATAACTTAAAGTATTTTATAAATGAGTTAACATGCTTACGGAGGCCGTTTATTACTTTTACACCATTTTAAAATAACCGCATGATAAAAAGATTACTTCCGCTGAGCATTGTGATAACATTTTTTGCCTGCCGGAGTAACACTTCCACCAGTGATGTAGATACTTCGCTCCCCGTTCAGCAACCTAATAATATTCCGCCTCCCCAGCCAATTACCTTCACCATAGACGCCGTATATCCACATGACTCCCAGGCATTTACCCAGGGACTCGCGTTCTATAAAGGAAAATTGTACGAAGGAACAGGCGATTTTAATGAGTCAACTTTGCGAATTGTTGACATAAAAACCGGTAAGCCCGAAAAAAAATACCTTATCCCCGATTCCACAGTTTTTGGCGAAGGCATTACCATCTTTAAAAATAAAATTTACCAGCTAACGTGGCAAAACAATAAAATATTTGTTTATAATGTTAACGATATAACTCACCCAATCGAAACCTACAACTGGAGCGTGGAAGGATGGGGCATTACCAATGATGGCAACAACCTTATTATAAGCGACGGTTCCTCAAAACTGTATTACGTTCAGCCGGATGAAGCCAGGAAGGAAATGAAAACTATCAAAATTCTTTCGGTATCCGATAATCATGGAGAGCTTGACAGCCTCAACGAACTTGAGTACATAAACGGCTATATTTTTGCCAACAGGTGGTACAACAATCATATTATTAAGATAGATACTTCCAATGGTCATGCGGTGGGTATAATGGATCTTACAGGTTTGTTGCACCAGTATGACCCCAATGCGCAAATAGACGATAAAGCCGTTTTAAACGGCATAGCCTATGATAGCACCACCAAAAACTTATATATTACCGGTAAAGACTGGCCAAAAATGTTCGAATTGAAGCTGAATACCTTTTAACCCCGAGGGAATTACAACGGGTTTTCATTTTAAGGACTTGTATCTCTCATACATCCATGATTGATCCGTTACTAAAGAATGGGGCTTATTATTGGGAGGCCGCTACGTAAATAATAGAGCTGCATTTTTCTTTATTGAACATTGCTTTGAAATTTGAGATAGTCCCAGTCATAAAGGCGTTTAAAAAATTCGATTTCCCTGCTCTTATATTTTTCACTTAGCATACTTACATAAAAGCTATCGTACCACATGGGCTTTATTGACATAACTTTCATACCATGATTTAAAAGCAGATTTTTCATAGAAACAGGCGAAAAATGATATAGATGCCGCGGTACATCATAAGCAGCCCAAAATTCTTTATAAACTGTTTCGTCATAACAGGTATAATTGGGTACAGCAATAAAAAGTTTACCTCCGGGCTTTAATAATTCCCGGAGCCTGTCAACATATTGATGAAGACTATGAACATGCTCCAGCACGTGCCACAAGGTGATTGCATCAAAGCTTTGAGCAGGAAGTGAAAATAATTTTTCTGAGTCGTTTACATTCAGTCCGTATAATTCGAGTGCCTTTTTTCTCGCTGTTTCATCAGGTTCCAACCCGGTAACTTTCCAGCCAGCTTGCTGCATCGTGTTCAAAAACGCTCCTGTTCCGCAACCAACATCCAGTATGCTTCCATTTGTTTTGCGGGTTATTTTTTCAATCATTTTTTTCTTCTGAATTAATGTACGACTCCTCACCTTGTGATATAAGCTGTTGATAAGGCCCTTGCTTGTATCGCTGTGTGAAATATAATTTTCGGATTGATAGTACAGACCTATCTCATTTGCCGCAGGAATATTTTGAGTAAACCTTAGCGTACATTCTTTACATTCCCAGATTTGAAAACTTTCGTGCGAAACGGTATAATCTTTTGCCGCCATTACCGGCACGATATTCTTTTGCCCGCAGGAAGGGCACACATCATACATAATCATATCTTACACATTCCCGCAAAGAAAATATAAAATATGCAATCACGCATTTTTATACATCTGTAGATTTTGGTTTTTCTTTATATTTAATTTGAATGAATTTTACCGGAGAATGAATATTGCAGTAATAAGACAAAAGTTAAGACGGGCCGGTTTTTTCGTTCCATTCCGCGTGCACCTTTTACTACTGGTAATTGCTTTACTGTTTGGCGCCCGGTGGCTGAGGAAAAATAATTCCGTTCCGCAAACTTCAAGGACGGCAATACTTGATCTTTTTATTTCCATCACTTTCTGGTTTGCACTGGCAGTGCTGGTAGTATCGTTTATCAGCGCTTTCGTTCCCTGGATACTTTTTATTTTCAGTAAAAAACATAACCGGAGTGTTTTGAAAATAAAAACTTCAGAGAAAAAAAATGCAACAAACCTGCAGCATGTACAGGTTGATATTTCAAATATTCTCAAGCCTTTATTTGGTTATACCAGGTTGAGATTGCTGTATGATGGAAATAATATCTCTCCAAAATTTGCACCCATACAATCATCACCAAAAAAAAATTTCTTTTCCATGAATATAAGGGGCTCCTACAACTGGCCTCTGAAAAACATCAGGGAATACAATATCACCAGCGGCATTATTTATTTTGAAGATTTTTTCCAGTTTTTTTCTTTTGTCGCAGTGCTTACCTCACACAGTCATTTTTATACACATCCGCTCAAATCTGAGACAGAAAAAATTGTTGTACAACCTAAAAAAACCGAAGACCTGGATACCCGGATTGAAGAAATGAGAAAAGTAGAAGGCGAGTTTTTAAACTATAAGAATTTTGAAAACAACGATGATGTGAGAAGAATTGTCTGGAAGATATATGCCAAAAATAAAGAACTGGTAGTTAGGATTCCTGAAACGAACGACCCGTATGCATCACATATTTATTTCTATGCTACATTTTATAACTCAATAAGCAATGATGCATATGAAGAATTCAATGCAATATTCCTGGATAATTTTAAAACAATTGTATGGAACATATATGAGCAGCTATATCGCCAGAATGAATTGATAGAATACATCCCCGACCAGGAGACAAAAACATTTTACGCGGATGACACAATTCAAAAAGTAAAATATATTATCAGTACTTCATCATGGCAGAAACAAAATGACCTTCATAGCTATTTTAATAAGCAATACGGCTCCGTACTTTGTATTTCATCTCTGACAGATGGCAGACAACTTGCGGAAATTCTTGAAAACCAGGGCAGAAGCCTGACTGTTGTATTTGTTGAACTAAGCAAAAGTTTTGCAAAAGCAAAAGTGGTTGATTGGTTACAATGGATTTTTATAAAGCCTGCACAGAAAAGTACCGATAAATTTCAGTTCGCATTTAACAGCTCACCCATACGAACAAAGTTATTGCGGAATGAAAATATCATAAAGGAGATATTGAGAAAAAGTGATTGCGAAAGCCTGATAATAGATTCAACATATTAATTAATTAACACCAACATTTCCTTCAAAGGATTTAAGGCAAATGAAAATCGGGAAAAAATATAGCACAAAGAAAATAATTGCAAAGCTCTTGCTTTTGATAATTCCTGCTATTGCAATAGGCTCCTATATTTTATGGCACTTAAATGAATACTATTCTGTATTAGAAAGCCAGTGGATCACTGAAAGTATCTTTTTAGCTGCAGGTCTTATTGGCGGTTGTTTGTTTTATAGTTTCCGTTTCAGGTTCATTACCACCTTGCTGCCGCTACTCCTGGTACTTTTTATCATCGGCAAAATTGTAAATAATATTTATACAGGCGAGTTCTCTTCATTTTATGCCATTACAAAATTCTATATTTTCTCGTTTTTATTTCTTACGGGATGGCTTGCAGGCTGGGCGTTTGCAAGGTTGCGGTGGTTCCCGGTTGTTTTTTCCGTGCTGCTTCTGTTGTTACAAATTATCGTTGTGAGTAACACTTCCGACATTACAGCGAAAAAGCTAATAATCGCTTTTGCACCTGTTTTGGTATTTGCTTTTTATATCATTTACACCGCCGAACTGGTGAGAAATATGAACGATGACGAGCCTGCTTTTGTATGGTTTATCGCCAAAAAATTAATTGGGTTTGCAGCCGTTGCAGGAATAATTTTATTATTACTTTTCTCATTTTATAAAAAAGATTTCCAGGCAATTGAAAAACAATATGGTGGTGGCAATAGTGACAAGCAGGCACCCAATAAAGAGAGTTTAACGAAAGAAAATAAAGACGGAACAGTAAGCAATAAAAAAGATATGGGGCTGAGCGGAGGCAGAAGTTCCACAAAAAGACTGGTGTTTATTGCAAAGCTGGATAATTATTTCCCAAATTCTGAAATGCCCAACCCGCTTTACTTTACCTATGATTACTATACAAAATTTGATACGCTCACACAAACCCTCGAGGTTGACAGCCTGATGCCTTCCAACGATTTATTCCAACCCGATCCTTCAAAAATTCCATTGTATTTCACCAAGACCGACTCATCTGTTTTAATAAAAGCAAAAGGCGTATTAGATAGAAAAGTGGCAAGCACCGAAGTATATAAAGCCCTGCTTTCACCAAAAGAATTTATAGCGCCAAGCACGGCCTTTTTTTGCCAGCCAATTGCAGTTGAGAAAGAATACAGGCAACAATTTAAAAGTGCCTACCGGGCAAAGATGTTGGTAAGTGATTTGAACAGCGCTTATTTTGTTTACAATCCTGCCGGCAACAAGGCACTGGAAGATTTTCAACAACAACGATTTGCCGAGTTGAGAAAAATTGCCAATTGGAATAACGAGGATACTGCCTTTATGAATTATTATACATTTATCCCAAAGGGAGATGATTTTGATTCAATACGATTGCTTGCAAATGAATTAACCAAAAATGCTGTTACTCCAATTGACAAAATAATTGCTATCAGGAATTATTTTACCAGTACTGATGAAACAGGCCAGCCACTTTTTAAATACACAGATAATCCGGGTGTGCCGGGATTACCAAGCGCCAGCAAGCTAAATTATTTCCTGTTTCAAAATCGCAAAGGTTATTGTGCTTACTATGCGGGTGCAACCCTTTTTTTGTTGAGAGCCGTCGGTATTCCCACAAGAGTATCTACCGGGTTTTTAACGATTGACAGAAGCACCAAAAACAAAGGCTGGTATTGGTTTTATGAAGACCAGGCACATGCATGGACCCAGGTTTTTTTCCCGGGATACGGATGGCTTGATTTTGATACAACCATCCCAAGTACGGAGCAACAGCAATCACCTGCCCCGGACGGAACACCGCCAATTACTGTTCAGACTGCGTTATTTGTAGCACACGGCAAAGTGACAGATATTGATACCGTGCAAAAGCGGGTAGATATGTCCGTTAGCCAAATGATTTACCATGACAAAACATTCGATTTGAAAAATCCTGTTCCACTTGACATGGATGTTTCATTAGCAACAATAAGTAAAGACAGTGGCCAGGTTCCGCTCTCTGAACTTAAAAAAGGAAATGAAATTACTGCACTCTCTTTCTCTGAACAATTTAAAAATATAGCGGTTAAAGACAGTAATAATTACCGGGAAATTTTAGATAAAATTCCCAGGCCTGCTCCTATTGATGAAATAAAAATTATTGACTCAACAAAAGAAAAACAGCAGGCAAATAAAGAAATTAAGAAACATTCCATAAGTCTTACACGGGCGATATGGATTGGCATTGCCATTATTACATTGTTTATATTATTAATCTTTAGCTTACCCTGGCTGATTTTTAAATGGCTTAATTTTAAGGCCCGTCATACGCAGTCGGCCAGGTCAAAAGCTTACTGGTCGTACATTGCATCAACTTACTATTTGAATCAGTTGGGCTATACAAGAAATGAAATGACTCCCGCCAGGTTTGCAGAAGAAAAAGTTGATCCCGAATTTAAAACGCACTTTACCTCTTTCATGAATGCATACCTGAAAAGCAAATATTCAAAAGAGCCATTAAGTTCTTCAGAGGAAATATTAATTAAGAATTTTTATGCCCTATTCTATATAGCCGTAAAAAATAAAATTTCTTTCAAAGAGCGCTTTTCTAAATTT
Source organism: uncultured Chitinophagaceae bacterium (assembly GCA_963798665.1). GTDB lineage: Bacteria > Bacteroidota > Bacteroidia > Chitinophagales > Chitinophagaceae > Ginsengibacter. Next base: position 22,544 of record CAWCUN010000012.1, read on the forward strand.
TTAAATTTCTACAGAACTATAAATTATTTTTCAAAACCAAAAACATAGATGATGGAAATTGTGAATATTGAAACTGCATTGCAAAATATACAACGCCTCACAGGAAATATTGAAACCGTGATAAAGGGAAAACGTGACCAGGTAAAATTTGTGCTTACGGCATTACTCGCAAAGGGTCATATACTACTCGAAGATAATCCCGGCACGGGAAAAACTGTGATGGCCAAAACTCTTGCACACAGCATTTCAGGGGAAGGCGGTAGTGAAAGTGTAAATTTTAAGCGCATACAGTTTACGCCTGATCTGTTGCCAATGGACCTTCTTGGTTCCCATATATTCGATGACATAAAAAAAGAATTCATCTTCAAAAAAGGGCCGCTCTTTTGTAATATTTTATTAGCTGATGAAATCAACAGGGCTTCACCAAAAGTGCAGTCAGCGTTGCTGGAATGCATGGCGGAAAATCAAATTACAATGGGCGAAATTACTTATAAGCTGAGTGACTTGTTTTTTACCATCGCCACTCAAAATCCCGTTGAAATGGAAGGCACCTATCCCCTGCCTGCTGCGCAGCTTGATCGGTTTTTTATAAAAATTGTTTTTGGATATGTTGATGAAGAAACTGAACTCGGTATTTATAAAGATTACCTGGGAATTAATAACAATCTGAATCATCTTCAACAGGTGCTGGGCATTCACGAGATTTTATTTCTTCAGCAGCAAAGTGAAAATGTATTTGTTCACGAAGAAATAATAAAGGCCGTTCGTAATATTGTTTGGGCTACACGAAGAAATACTGATATTGTTTTAGCCGCCTCCACCCGGAGTGGGATTACTTTTCTAAAATGCCTCAAGGCTTATGCATTAGTGAATGGTCGCACTTATGTAACAGAAGACGATGTGAAAGACCTTTCCCAGCCTGTTTTACATCACAGGCTCATTTATAGAAATAAAGAAGCAAAAGCAAATACCCTTAATAATATTGTTCTTACCGAAATGGACCGGCTTTCCAAATTAAAAATAAATTGAGAAGGGATGCTCCGGTGTATATATTATATTTTCTTCGTTAGTCTTTTTGCGTTTTGCAATATTTCGTTTGCGCAAAACAGGGCAGCCCGTTATGAAATAAACGCAAAACGGGTGGGTGTAAACTTTTATGATAAAGATGCATTGCCCCGAAGCCGCGAATTCATTCGGCTTGACAGTACCTATTATGTTGGCTGGTATTATGAGGGAATGTACAAATATGATCGTGCAGCTGATTATTTAGGTTATAAAAATTGTATAGAGCCGTTAAGAAAATCGTTGTTGCTTTTTGAAAGAGATTATGACAACAACCTTACAAGTGTGTTCGCGGCCGGAAATTATGGTTTTGCACAGGCAGATTTGATGCAAATGTGTAATGCCCTATACGAAAGCTATTCTAATGTGGAAGAGCCCGATAGTGCCATGTGGCTCTTAAACAGGATTCACCAATGGAATACCGGGATCGATTTTATGGAATATCACATCAAGGCAGCATGGACCATTCATCGCAATCGTTTTTACATACATAAATATTCCTTCTTAAAAAATTCGGTTGCGGCAAATGAGCAACTGGCCCTGGATCATTTATATACAGCACTTGGGGGCGGGGACGGCAATGCAATCTTTTATCTTGCCATTATCCATAACTATTTATTGAACATTGATTCAGCCGGATTGTACTACGATATACTCAAGCAAACCGGCGGTTTTTCGTATAACAATTATGCTCATTTTCAAAATACGCTGGGCAATTTTGCTGAAGCCATCACCAATTTTGAAAACGATAAATATGCATTCGATAAGAGGCTGATCGAATCATATTATTTTCTTCCCACGCTTTTTATTAATAGTGGAGAAAGTAAAAAAGCAATTGATGAAACCAACGGAATAATTAACACGAACGGCTCCACGCCTGGATTTGGCTGGTATAATATCGCATTGGCAAGAAGTTACTTATACAATGGACAACTCGACAGTTGCGAAAAGGCTATTAATAAAGCTGCACAATTTAAAGAAGTTCATATCGGTACAACGTTGGGGCAATCGCAATACAATTTTGCCGTGAATGTGATAAAATTATTACTTGCAAAAAATAAAATTGAGCGAATTAAATTTTTCAACAAAGGATGGTGGTATTCTTTGAGCGACTTATCGGCGATAAGCGCACTTACCGGCGAACAGTTTCTATTAAAATTTGCATTGGTAAATGAATTGGCAGGCAATCCTGAGCGGGAACAGGTTATTTATAATTTGTTTACAAGTGAAAATGTTATTGGGTTTGATGAGATATTAAATATGATGAAAGATATTAGCCCGAAGTACTTTGCGGAAGTGTACAAACAGAAAATTGAAAGTGAAAGGCGAAAAAATATTATACGCTATATGCGGCTTTTTTATGCAGAGTTTTTGTATGAAGAGGGAAATCATGATGAGAGCAAACAAACCTTTGAAAATATTTTGAACACTACAATGCTTGACACCGCTCATGAAAAGCTTTTTATTGCACGGTTATATGAAAGTCTTGCCAGGAGTTATTCGCATGATGACAGAGAAAGATATGAATACATGTTGTACAATTATTTTAAAGAATATCCACAGCTCATTCCTTTTAGTGGATTTGAAATGAAAATGAACCTTTCAACCTCTCCTTTAAATACTTCTATTGAAAAAAATATTGTCAGAGAATTGAAAGACTGCGATATCAATTTTACAGATGAGCCATCGAATACAATTCCACGTGCATTGATAAACTTTACTGTTTTAAAAAATAAATACGAAGTGAATTATAGCGTTATCGATGCAAACGGTACTGCAATTGTTCCAACCCAAAAAATGTATTTCAAGAAAGCAGATGGAGTCGGGAAAGAATTAGCATTGAGATTATTTGGAGTCGGTGGGCCGACGGAGTTTGAAGGGGACTAAGGGATTGAGGATAATATCTGTTAGCTTATTCTATCAACTTGCCAAATGATGAATTTCAAACCGCACTGTTAGTAAAAAAATAATTTTTGTACATTTACTCATGCTTCTTCAATTAGAAAATACAAATAAAGAAAATATAGATAAGCTATTGGATTTTGCAAAACAAAATCGTTTGAAACTATCAATAATAGACGATAATGAAAATAATTATTTTCTCCCCGGCAAGCCATTAAGCCCCGTTGAGTTGTCTCTCTTAATTGAAAAGAGCCGTAACAGCGGAAACATCAGTATGGAAGATGCCCATTCAGCGATCCGGAAAAGCTTTAATGCAGGAAATTAAATATACAGTAGATGCTTTCGCATCATTAACATCACTCGTCAATTTTATCGAAGAAAAGAATACTGAAGGTGCAGGTATCCGCTGGCTTAAGCGTTATGAAATTTTTTTGAAAAAAGCCCTTGCCAACGCGAAACAAAAAAGACGTTGCAATAATGAAACTTTTAAAAAACTACATCTGAGTTGTATTTATTTTAATGATTGGGTTATTGCGTTTTCAATTCATGAAAATTTTATTTTGATAGAGGCCCTGGTACACAAATCCAGGATTACTGATTGACTATAAATCAGTAACCAACATCGACAAATAGGGAAAGTGAACACCGGATACAAAAAATTATTTTACAAACTATTTATTTTTTCATATAAGGTAGTAAAGGTGTTCCATGGAGTGTTGTCACCACCGTTATTATCTTTTTTCTTTTCATAAAAACCATTCATAAATGATGTTGCATCGGACCAAACGGTTTGCATCATGCCATAAAATTTATCCTGCATTTGCTCAGAGGATTGTTGCCTGAAATTGACCATATCATCAGTTTGTTCTACCGCAAGTTCCGGTTTACGCCAGGGACAGGTAATCACATGCAGACCTTTCATGGCAAAATATACCGGGGTTTTATCGGCACGTTCATAATGCCAGTCACAAATCACTACATCTTTGGGGATCATATCTACCGCCCTGTAAGTATTGTTATAGCTCGCTTCCCACATTCCCAGCCCCGTTGCCTTCCCATCTATTAGCCTGTCTCCCCAAATCCATAGTTGACGGTTTTTTTTCGCAAGATGATCATTCAATAAACGAACCTCACCGGCAAATAATTCTGCTTTATCTCTTCCGCTGCATCTCGGGCACTCATCTTCTCCCAGGTAAAATACTTCATCCATTCCTGCATGAAAGGCATCTGTTTCAAATACATCGCATATTTCATCTATCACATCAAATACAACATCATGCACTCCGGGATGCAAAGGACAATAACTTTTACAATACAATTTGTCAGCATTCGGCCATTCGTACTTTTCAGGCATCTTTACACCTGGTGTCTCATCAAATTGCGGATAAACGCTAAGGAGTTTATTGACATGACTTGCCCACGATTGATGGCCCAATAGATTTACCTGCGGAATAATGCGGATGTTATTCTTTTTGCAGGCACTTACCATCTTTTTTACATCGCTTTTACTCAGGGCAAAACTATCCACAAGTTCAGGATGGCTCTTAAATTCGTAACGATAATCCACGCGGAGAATAAGGGTATTTACTTTTCGGGGAGCAAGTTCCTGTACAATAAAGGTCGTGAATGAGTCCACAGCAGCAGGTTTCGGAGCACCAATACAAAATCCACGTATCGGCAAAAGGCTGTCTAAATTTTGCTGGGCCTGCACGCATATATTAAAAAATAAAAAAGCAGTCAGTATTAAAATACGATTCTTATTCATAAAATTAGATTTGCGAAATGAATGTAAATATTATTTCCGAAAGTATAACCGTTTCCTCCATTGTCATAGTTAGAAGGCTATACAATAAGACGGAAACTGCCCACAAACATTTTCGTGTATCCCTTTAAGTTAATTTATTGCAAAAACGTAAAAATATTTATTGAAAAGGTCATAACCCGTACAAAAAGCAAGGCTGAATTGCAGATTGTAAACAATAAAAAAACTGACTTCATTAGAAATGCGGCTCCGTTTCCTGATTTCTGCCTCTATTTTTGCATTAACTGTTCGATATTAATATTAATACGTCCGATTTCGTACATCTCTTATTAGGTCCTCATTTTCTAATTCGTTGGTTTTTAACCTTTTCACGTTTGGCACCGGTTTGGAAATCTTTCTGGCACAAACAATTTCAAAAAAAATTAAAAATTAAAACGATGAAAACGACATTCAAATCAAACGGCAGCTTTTTAGTGAAGCTTAAAAATTTCTGGTTCGCAGCGCAATTGCTAATTATTTCCTTTGCGTTACCAGGAATGTGCTTTTTTCAAATTGCTCACTCAGCTAAAGACGTAAATTCAAAGCAGCAAGAGGAAGTAATTAAAAGTTCAGATAATAACAATCAAATTATTGGCTCGCAAAGTGAAGCTAAAACAGTTAAGTTAAGTTAAAGGAGTGATGAACCGGGCGCCCCAAAAATCACCACGTAGTTTCTAAGAAAAATATTTCAATTTACATTCGCAAATAGTATCACTTTTAAACCGAATGATAAATGGATCAAATTGAAATATTCATCAAGATGTCTCTCGACGCATGGAATGTGCAGATCAACAGGACAAATACTTTATTAAATGAGCTAACAGATGAACAACTCGAAAATGAATCATCACCTGGCAGAAATACCGGCGTGTACCTTTTAGGACATCTGACAGCCGTACATGACGCTTTGTTTCCTTTGTTGGATTTAGGTGACAAATTATATCCGCAACTTGAAAATGTATTTATAAAAAATCCAGACAAATCAGGGCTTGAGAAGCCTTCTGCGAAAGAATTAAGAGATTGTTGGGAGGCGGTGAATAAAAAATTATCAGAACACTTCAACCAATTCACTTCGGCACAGTGGTTTCAAAAACATACTTCAGTAAGCGAAGATGATTTTAAAAACGAACCCCATAGAAACAAGTTAAATGTTTTGCTGACACGTACAAATCACTTGTCTTATCATCGCGGGCAATTGGTATTTTGTAAAAGGTAGATTTACAAAACCTTTTGATTTCAAAATGCAAATGCAAAACAAATCGATCTAGTGAATCCTAAGCATCCATTCTATACGCCGTAATAATAAATTGCCAGAATTATATAAAGAAGTTGATTTATAATGAGGTTATTCAGGTTTAAAAAGCAATACCTTATTGCTGCAGTTCTTATTTTGGCTGTTGAAATTGTTATTGGCTTATTTGTTTATGATAACATTATTCGCCCTTACGTTGGAGACTTCCTGGTTATTATTCTAATCTATTGTTTATAAAATCTTTTTTAAACACAAGTGTTTGGGCAACAGCCGCCGCAGTATTGCTTTTTGCTTACGCTGTTGAAATCTCGCAATATTTCCAAATCGTAAAGAAGTTCGCTCTTCAAAAAATCAAAATTGGTGAGAACTATTCTTGGCACTTCCTTTGATTGGACTGACATGATAATATATACGGCAGGAATTACTTATACTTTATGTTGAAAGCGTGATCGCTAAAACAAATCAAAAAAACAACAATATCCCGTAAGATATTGCACTGAGATCACAATGGAGATTTTGTTTCAGTTAATCCTTTACTCAAAAAAAATTCCAACAACTCTTTTGAATCATCACCACCTTTTTGGGCATGATGCAAAAATGTCAATCCGTGTGGACCCCTGGCTTTAATATATTCCGGAAAAGCTTCAAAATAAGGTCTCACAACCTGGGTTTTCCCCAGCATCGTTAGTACAAATAAATTGGTTCTTGCGCCGATAGAAATAAGATGGTTGGCAATTTCTTTATTTCCAACATGCCCGGCGCCTTCAAGAGCTGTTTCAAAATCACCGCCTCCCCAATCCCATGTCGCATATAACAAGGCGGGCAATTCCTGTAACATTGATTTTACCTTATCAAAATTGCCATGGCCCGCAATTACGAATTCCTTTACTTTGTCTGCAGGTAGTTGATCAATTTCGGTATGGTCTTTTGCTTCACCTCCCTGGGACTGAAACAATAAAGGAATAGTGAGCAGGCCCCCGGTATTTAGTAAAGCTCTTTGCAGAAATTTTTTTCTTTGCATTTTTCTTTTAAAGGTCTGTAAAGCATTCAGAATATTTATACCGTTCATAAATTATTCACGAAAGATTCCGTTATTCACCCGTATATGGCGTTTATTAAATAACCGGAATAATAAATTATTACTTCATTCTTTCCCCAAACTACTTTTTATGCGGATATTTGATCGTGGCATGATTTTGTAACTTGAATCTACAATTTCATACCATGAGTACTTACTCAAATAAAATTGTTCCGGAAAACACCAAAGGCAAGTTGAATGATGTTGACCATTCGGTAACTTTTGATACAAGGCAGGAAGCAACAGAAGCTTTTGAAGAAGCACACAAGAGAATGCTTGCTGTTAATGCATGGCATAAACTTAGCGGTTTCGTAAGTGCAGAATTTTCACTCAAAAATAGAAACGGAAAGAGTTGCGCTCGTCCGGCACAAATTGGGGATTATATACGAATTGACATACCGGGGCCGGGACCAGCGTCGGGGGATGGATACGATTGGGTACACGTAGAAGCAATTGAAGACAAAACCAATCCTCGCGGCGAAGAAGAAAGCTTTGGCATGCGGATACGCTCATCAAAAAAGCCAAACAAAAAAGGAGATGATACTGCGCATTTTTTTACCAGTGATTCTACGTCCACATTTCTTATTGAGAGAAAACAAAATACCGTTACTACTTCCTATCATGGACGCAACGAAGTGTTGAATACAGGTACAAAAAAATTAAAAGATAGAATAAGAAATACCATCGTGGGTACCGGTGCTTTAATTGGCATCTCAGAATTACAGTGGGCCAGGTTAATTAAATCTTTCCTGCAAAAAGAACACTAATGCTATTGGCTTACATGGTTGATTGCACCTTCAACCTGCTCGTTAGAATGTTTATAGGATTTGATTTTTTCAATTCCGCTCGCGGTGATACTAATGGCAATCTTATCCAGTTGCTTTACAACCACAAATTCTTTTTCTGCCAGTATTTTTAAATGATGCTGAATAATATCCCATCCATTAAACTGGCGTAAAATAATTTCCCGTGCGCTGCATAAATATGTCTCGGGATTGGAATCGTTTTTTACGATATTAAAAATGGTTTGTAAAGTATAATATTCATCTCCCATATAATAAATTTACAAGTAAGTAGTATTTCAAAATCATTAGGGTGCATAAAATTATCAACATCGAAATAACAATTGGTACATCGTAGGCTAAATACTGCTAATTATGTATTTACATTCCGGATTTTTTAAATGAGCCTCCCGTTCCTATAAAATCAAGGCAAAAAATAACGAAACGCAATCCCCCTTGGGGATTGTTTACGATGAACACAAAGCATATAAAAAATGGCAAACAGGGCAATTAAAAAGGTGGTTTCACGTTATAGATTTAACCCGGCAGCTAACCAGTTTTTGCTCAAATGATTACCCGGGTTTGGATCCAATAGTGTATAGTTAACCTGCAAAAATGAAAGGAAAAGAGAAAACCACCATCCTGTTTGTAAATAAAAATGCCCAGGCTTTAAAACCGATACAGGTTTCAAGTAAGGTCTTATTAAACTGGAAAAAATATCTTGCCGGATTGTCTTTAGTATTCCTGGCTTTAATCGCCGCTATTGTCTATTTAACCTCCAGCAATATCCGGCAGAATATGGTGAGGCAAACGCTTGCAAATAAGATCCGGTCAATGCACACATTATTTGCACAGATCGACACGAGTGCCGTACGAAAAAAATTTACAAAAATTGATAATGAGCTTTCAACAATCAATGGCTTCTTAAAAGCAAGAGGAATAAAAACAACGGTTAAGGGCCCTGAAGGTGGAGAGGCAGACAGTGATATAATATCCACCGAAGAAATAAGTGATTTTTATGCAGATTATTTAAATCGTATTTCTTATAACATTTCCTACACCCCGTTGGGAATGCCGTTTGAAGGTGCAATTACTTCAAGGTTTGGCACGCGTGAGAATCCATTTGATGGCTCGGGAACAGAAACTCATAAAGGTCTTGACATAAGAGCTCCTTTTGGAGCGCCTGTTAGAGCTATGGCAATAGGTGAAGTAATTTATGCCGGCCCAAGAGGTGGATTTGGCAATTGCATCATGTTAAAACACGGCAATGGTTTTGAAACACTGTATGGGCACTTATCAAAAATTGTAGTACACGTTGGCGATAAAATTGAAATAGGCCAGCAAATCGGAAATGTAGGTTCTACGGGCAGATCGACCGGCCCACATCTGCACTACGAAGTACATCAAAACGGACAAAAAATAAATCCTGAATCATTTTTAACCCTTAAGTAATGTTTAAAAAAAACAACAAAGACCAGCAACCGGTCGAAATCAATCAAAATGAAATTTCTACAATCATTGGCGAAGGCTATGTCTTTACCGGAGAATTAAAAGGTTCGTCTGTAATACGAATTGAAGGAAAAATAATCGGAAACGTAAATGTTGAAGGCGGTGTGGTGTTAGGCGAAAAAGGAAACGTTGAAGGAAATATAACCACGAAGTCAGCGATCATTTATGGAACGGTGCACGGTAATGTAAAAACAACCCAACTTGAAATAAAAAAGTCAGGCCGGGTAACCGGCGATATTACAACCGATACTGTAGAGATAGAATTGGGTGCACAGTATAACGGTAAACTGAATATGAACAAGCGACAAAACGAAAACGGCAAGGAAGATGAGCTTGAATTTTCAGAACCTTCGCAAGTCCTGAAGTCAACTATGAACTAAGATTACCTTAGTCTGGGTTCAGGTTATATATTTTTTAATTACTTCTTCTGCAAATCCAAAAGATAGTGTCATACCGGCACCTCCAAGTCCGTTAACCCGTTAATTAATATAAACACCTCATCGGCTTTTAAAAACAGATCCGTTTCGCCGTTCATCATCTTTGGATAGATACTATTTTTGCAAAGCAGAAGTTGAATTGCTTCATAACAATTTTTTTTGAATTGAGAAGCAAAACTATCTTTCCAATGTTACGGTATTGTGTCAGCCGTGTGAAGAAAAAGTTATGAAATGTTACTGGAATATTGCCAGAAATTAAACTGTTTGCACTCCAATGAGATTATAAATAAAATCGCAATTAATTTTTATTTTTTAAAAATCTTTTCTATATTACTGCACCGGTAATTTCCAATCCTACGATACTATCTTTCAAACAATTCTTATCTTATAAAACTTTTATAAAAGAAGGTAATTTGATGCCTTAGTAGATTTTGTTCCTGCCTCTGTATTACTTGAAAAATCTCCATTTGTTGTATACCATCCTAATAGGCGATATATCGTTATCGGCTACACGAAATTCGTCTATATTCTTTACAGTTCGTGCAAGTCTCACAGTTTAAAACTGAGACCAGCAAGGGTAGCTGATTTTATAGGTAAACATAATTTTGTTAATCTGCCTTTTGCGGGAATTGTTGAGAGACGAAAATGTTTTTTTGCATATATTTTTCAGATTGTTGGTTATCAGGTGCAGATATTTTCTGGTATGGAAACAGATTCTCAAACTTGATTCTTGACTATTTCCAAATGAACAAAATAATCTTTTCTTTGCATAGAACTTTTCTTCATAAAATAGTTACTATCTTTCTTCTGCTTACCTGCACCTTTCCCAGGTATATCTTTTCCCAGCAGCATGATATTGATTCCCTGGAGCAATTATTGAAATCAGCCAGTGATACAAACGAAGTGAAGATATTAAATAGGATTACAAATATATATATAAACGTACCACCATTGAATTATGAAAAGGCTTTACCTTTTGCTGAACAAGCACGAATTCTATCTGAAAAATTAGCTTATGAAAAAGGTTTAGTTGTCGCTTCTATAAACCTCGGGACAATCTATGGATATTTTGGAGTTTATAATAAAGCTTTTGAAAGTTTTCTAAACGCAGTTAAAATTTCAGAGAAATTAAAAGATTCCGAAATGATATTGAATGCATACCAGAATTTATCATTGGCATACTCATTAGCCGGGAATCATCAAAAGGAATTACAAATAGATTATGAAATTGCTAAAATGGCTTTCACATCCGGCGATAGTGACAGGATAGCTCATTCTTATTGGGAGTTGGGAAGCGCATATTCTGAAATCTGTAAAGAAGCGATAGAGAAAGGAGATTCTGTAACTGCATCCTCAACTTATAGAGAAGCAATTAAGAATGATTCAATGGCATTGTACATTTCTGAAAAACTTAAGGACAGGCAAAACATTGCTTTTTTTTTGAACGCCTTAGCACATACCTATGATAAATGCAATCTGTGTAAAGAGTCGAACATGGCCGTTGAAGCCCATTATATAAAATCCGATTATTTTCAACAGGCCGAACAAGGTTATCTTAAGGCTCTGCTGATTTATCAAGAGTTGAATTATAAAGAAGGGCTGCCAGATTGTTACTCCGGTCTGGCCATTTACTATAGAAACCAGGGGGAATTGGCAAACGAATCTCATAAAGTAATTATAGCCAGGGAATATTTCATAAAATCCCTGAATTATTTCTTAAAAACGCTTGCACTTCTTAGAGAGTTAGGGTATAAACATGGCATAGCCTATTTCAGTAAAGAAACCGGGATAACTTATCTAAAAATGAACGAACTAAACAAAGCCGAGGAATATATGCTCACTGGTGCAAACACATTTAATGAGCTAGGATTTAAAGAAGGTTCTAAAGAGTGTTATGAAAAATTATCAGAGATTGCAGCAACGAGAGGAGATTACAAAAGAGCATTTGAGTTTTACAGAACCTTTTCAGCACTTAAAGACTCAATGTTTAATGAATCTAAGAGAAAGGAAATAACTGAAATGAATATCAAATACGAAACTGACAAGAAAGATGCTGCAATCATATCCGAACAAACACTTACAAAAAATGAAAAAGGAAAGAAAATCTTCGCCATTTTATTGGGAGGTGCTATAATTCTTTCGGGAGGCTTCGCAACATTTGTGCTTTTTAGGAGAAAGCAAACAAAGTATGCGCTTCAAACGAGACTGTTGGAAAATAAAGTCCTGCGGTCACAACTTAATCCTCACTTTATTTTTAATGCGCTGAATTCCATTCAAAAATTTATTCAGGCACATCCGGAAACAGCAGAAAGCTATTTAGCCAGTTTTAGCCACCTGATGAGAGAGGTACTTGAAAATTCTGAACAGGAAGCTATTACTCTTGAGGAAGAACTCTCCATGTTGAGAAAATACATGGATCTGGAATCATTAAGAGTTAGCAACGGATTTGATTACGAAATAAATGTTGATGCCTCTGTTGACGAACAAATCATAAAAGTGCCTCCATTGATTTTGCAGCCGATTGTTGAAAACGCTATCTGGCATGGCATTGCCGGCGGAAGTGTAAAAGGAAAAATTGTAATAAAAATTAGCATTAGGGATAACCTTCTTCAATGTATTATTGAAAATTATTGTATCGGAGAAAGCCCCTCTAAAAAGGAAGGAAGCTTAAAAAGAAAGTCACTGGGTTTGCAAATTGTCAGGGACCGGCTTTCACACCTATCCAGGAGAAATCGCATAAATGGCTTCTTAAATATAGTTCAAATCCATAACGGCATGCAAGTTCAATTAGGCATTCCAATCCAAAATTTAGAATAATGATTAAAACTTTAATAATAGAAAATGAATTGGCTTCTGCTGAATATTTAGCTTCAATGATTAAAGACAGCTTCCCGGAGATAGAAATACTTGAAGTTTGCGAAACAGCGGAGAAGGGCATAAATGCGATAAATAAAAATTTGCCGGAACTTGTTTTTATGGATATAAAGCTGGATGAGGATAAAACCGCATTTGATATAATCAGCAGTCTGGGTAAAGTTGATTTTGAAATAATTTTTACAACAGCATACGATAAATATGCGAAGCAGGCATTTAGAGTGAGCGCCTTGGATTTCCTTGAAAAACCTATGGATAAAAATGATTTAATTGATGCAATACTAAAATATAAGAAAAAACAAATTCAGGGGATAAATCCACGGCAATTGGAAATACTGCTAACGACTTATCAAAATCCGTCTTTCCCTCTTAAAATGTTTGCTTTGCCAACCACTAAGGGTTTAACTTTTATCGAAATTGAAAATATTATTTACTGTGAAGGGGCAAGTAACCAAACAATGATTTATTTAGCTTGTAAAGAGAATAAAAAAGAATGTGTAAACAGAACTTTAAGGGAGCTTGAAGAGACCTTGCCTGTATCCATTTTTTCAAGAATACATAAGTCTTATCTTATAAATTTAAATCATGTTAGAAATTACACGAAGGGTAAAGATGGGCAAATCATAATGAGCAGTGGAATTTCTCTTGATGTTTCCCGTAATTTTAAGGATAAATTTCTTAGCCGGTTTAAAAGCAGGTAGTCATTAATATTCTATATAGCCCGCTTCACCTCCCCAAATTCGCTTTTCACTCATTCTGCATTGCAAGCTTATTATACAATTGATATATTTCAGAACTTAAATTATTTAGGTGAAGATTTATCATTCTCTCATGTCAAAGAATGCGGAGACAGAATGACTTCCTGATTGATATCCTTAGAAATCCGGCCAACCCTAATTATCACAATAATAAGCTGTAATCTTTTACTAGCGCTTTTTCGAACACTTTACACGGTTCACCGCAATATTATAACCAAAAGATGGAGTCCAGATACCACTTAAAAAAACGGGCCTGCCTGCAGAGGCATTCTTTGCAGGGGCGAAACCGAAAAGCCATACGAGTAGGGCACACACTTTAAATTTTCAGAACATGAAAAAAGCGTTATTAAGTTTTGCAATTCTGGTTGTTGGGTTTTCCTCCAACGCACAAGAAAACTCAGATGTATCTTTTGATCAAAGCACTTCTTACCTGCATGCAGGTATTGGATTTGGAGGTGGATTTTACACTGGTACGATTACTTTACCTCCAGTCAGTCTTAGTTATGAAAAAGCGGTTACAGAGAATATTTCTGTTGGAGCAATTGTAGGTTACTCAAGTTCAAAGTATGTCTATTTCGGCACTGACGAATATAAGTTTACTTATATTCTTATTGGAGCCAGAGGTAATTATCATTTTGCAACATCGGAAAAATTTGACCCTTATGCCGGTGTTACTTTAGGATATAACATCGTTAGTTTTACAGCGCCCAGTACTGGTGGCGACTACAATGCGAAAGGAAGTGCCCTTTTAGCCGGTGCTCAATTGGGGGCCAACTATTATTTTTCTCCAAATCTGGGTGCATTTGCTGAATTAGGTTATGGAATTGGAGTTTTAACAATAGGGTTAAGTGCGAAATTATGATCAGTACTTAAACCATCGATTCCCTTTCTTTTGTTGGTAAGGGCTAATGCACTATTTAACCTGAGATCAGCGGCAAAAATGCCAAACAAATTTTAAAAGTTGAGACCTGTGACTACCTTAAAAGCAGATCTTTTCCGCATAAGTCTTTGCAGGAGCAACGCCAAAACGCAAGACTAAAAAAAATAAATGAAATCTCTATGACTCTTTTACACCAAAACTTAAATTTTATGAAACGATTATTTTTTCTCATTTCGGGTTTGGCCTTAACATTCATTTTCAACACTGCTAAGGCTCAAAATTGTAAGCCAGACCAATCTGTTAATGACAAATTCACCAGGGAGAAATATGATTATTACAATTACGATTTAAAAGGTAAATGGAATATCTTATGGAATACTTCGACGAGCGCAACATTTAGTTTTGCAATTGTTAATAATACTGCAATCATCGCAGTGCTGACTTTCAAGCAAAGCGCCAATAAACACCAGAGGGATTTAAATCCATTAAAAATCAGCAAAGGCGATGAATTTTATTTAGCAAACGATGCCATCTCTGTTAAGCTGATTTGCAGAGCCGATGCTATTTCAAAAAATAAGACTGACATTTTAAATGGGAACATTAATCAAACGCTGGCTGCCGAATTCGAACTTCCGATTGCTGATTTAGAAACTTTTTCTAAAAATGTATTTGACCAGGTACTTATAAATTTTGATGGAATGCCGGGGCAAAAAGCAAATATTAAGAAAAAAGATGCGGCCAAAATGCAGACAGATGCTGTGTGCTTGTTAGCAAAGTTTAAAAAGAGTTAGTACAAATTTATTGAGCCATGCAAAAAGTGACATGTTTTTAGTTGTTTACAAGAGAAATGGGTTATGAAGTAAGCAAGACAAAAAATAAAGGTGACTATTATTAAAGTATCCTTGCGGTATTCATTATGGTTATTCAAAATCAATATTAGAACTATAAATCTATTATCTAATAAAAACACTTAGGTGTAGTCTGTAAAATTTACACAGCTAATAATACATGCAATCATAAAAACTAACGTCATGTTGTCCCGTCATAATTTTCACCATTAAAATTTATTTATGAAAACAATTTTATCACTTTTATCTGTTGCAAGTTTATTGCTACTATCAAGTTGTAAGAAGAGTAGTACCAATAACAGTCGCTGCTCATTGTCCTCCTCTTCTATTCTTGGTGCTTATGTCAGGAGCGTTGATCTTCAACAAGATACTCCATCTAGTCCGGTTATAGATTTGTTGGCAATGGAGGATCCCTGTGAACGAGACGATGTGCTTACTTTCAAAACTGGGGGCATATATACCTGGACGGATGGTGCTACAGCCTGTAACCCATCAACTCTTCGTTCTAATGGGACATGGAGTTTGAATGGAAGTACGTTTACTGCAAATGGCGATGTTGGTACTGTGGAAAGCTTTGATTGCAAAACTTTGACCATAATCTCTTCAGATGCAAACGGCAATTATAAAATAACGACTACTTTGGTAAGGCAATAGGGGCCAATTATTTACTTATTCTTGGTGTTTGCCTGGATGCAGAATCATAAACGACTGTAAGTGATTTTGTGCAAGTAGAGATATTCTTTTTGGAAAAGAGGCGTAGCAGAAAAGTTTAATATCAATTATAATTATTGACAGCAACCTAATTTAATAAAATGAAACGATTGACTCTTATTTTATTTGTATTTACATTTTTAACTACATGTAAAAAAAATAATTCGACTAATACTACTCCACCACCGCCACCACCGCCACCGTCTAATGCAGCATACGAACTTACAGCAAATACTTTTGAAATTGATTCTGCAACATTAAGTAGAATTCAATCCGTTGATTCAACCACAATCATATTTAGCGGAAATACGCTACAACTTCAAAGTTTAAAGACCGGAAATATTATTATTAGCGGAGTCGCAAAAAATGCACCTTTTGGATTCTTAAGAAAGATAGCCAATATTCAAATTAACGGCAATACCTATACAATTACAACCACTGACGTACCATTAACAGATGCGTTTAAAAAATTGCATGTAGATTATACCAAATCATATTCTTTAGGAGATACTTTGAGGACAACGCCCGTTGGAACGACTTTTAGTATCGATATGCCTAACATAATACTTTATGATGCAGATGGCAATAATACAACTACATCTGATCAGATTAAAGTAAATGGAAATTTGACATTGACTCCAGAAATTCATGTAAAAATTGATATTGGCTTAAATGGCATATTACCAACGCTTACTTATGCTAAAATTGAATGTGGTTTTGAAAGTGTAGTCAACCAAACAGTAACCGCCGGAGGAAGTTTGGGTAGTATTTCTAAGAAAATAAATATTTTTTCAAAACCACTGGCATTATTTATAATACCAGGAACTCCATTGGTTGTTGTTCCTAATTTAAGGGTGAGTTTAGGTGCTGATGCTTCAATAAATGTAGATGTTGTGGCATCAGAAATTAATACTATGACAGTTAATTCATATTTGGAATATAATAACTCTTCATGGGATACGGGATACACTCAAACCATGCAAAATGAATTTACTTTTTCAGGTATAAATGGTTATGCAAATGCGAAAGTTTATGTAGAGCCTGCGATTGACTTTAAATTATATAATTCTAATTGGGCAAAAGGAAGTATTACAGCACAGGCATATTTAAAAGCGTCCGGTCAAATTTCTCCAACTCCTGACTGTGAATTAAGAGCAGGTGTTAGTGCTGGTGCAGAGGCTAATCTACAACTTTTTGCCTGGTCATTTACCGCTGCGTCATATCCATCAATTTTTGATTATTCAAAGGTCCTTTATACCTGTTCTTCTAACATAGAAGTGCCGACAATCGTTACCACAGATATTACAAATGTTACTACTACTTCTTCAAGTTCAGGTGGTAACATTACTTCGGATGGTGGTTCTCAAGTAACTGGAAGAGGTGCATGTTGGGGTACATCATTAAGCCCTACGACTGCAAATACCAAAACTACAGATGGTACCGGAACAGGAAGTTTTACAAGTTCCTTGACCGGTTTAACTCCAAATACCACATATTATGTAAGAGCTTATGCAACGAATAGTTCGGGTACAGCTTATGGAAACGAAGTTTCATTTAAGACAGCAGCCTCTGGTGTAACAATACCTATGGTTACGACCACAGCAATTACAGGAATAACTCAAACAACCGCACTGAGCGGTGGTACCGTTACCTCTGATGGAAACGCAACTGTTACTGCGCATGGAGTATGTTGGAATACTTCTTCAAATCCCACAATAGCAAATAATAAGACTACAGATGGTACTGGCGTAGGAAGTTTCACTAGTTCTTTGACGGGTTTAATTGAGAACACCTTTTATTATGTAAGAGCTTATGCAACAAATAGTGCTGGTACAGCTTATGGCAATGAAATAAGCTTTACAGCGCAACAGGCATCTTCTGGTACGGTTACAGATATAGATGGAAATGTTTATCATACTGTCACGATTGGCACTCAAGTTTGGATGGTAGAAAATCTTAAAACTTCACGCTATAGAAATGGAGATAACATACCTCAAATTCCGGATGCAACAGAATGGGCGGGTTTGAATACTGGTGCCTGGTGCCTTTATAATTCTGATTACAATGGTGTTTATGGAAAATTATATAATTGGTATGTAGTAAATGATCCAAGGGGCTTGTGTCCAAGTGGCTGGCATGTCCCAACGGCCACAGATTGGACAACATTTGACGACATTTTTAGGAGGAGATTCGGTGGCAGGAGGTAAAATGAAAGCAGTAAGTACATTGTGGAATTACCCTAATGATGGAGCAACCAATGAAAGTGGGTTTACAGGTCTTCCGGGAGGATTCCGCTACAGCAACGGTGCCTTTTATTTTGACAATGCGTACACTGGCCGTTGGTGGAGTTCGTCTTTAGAGTTTTCTAATACGGCTATCCTTTACTATTTACTTGCATATGATAGTATTGCATATAAAGGTAGTGAGTATTTTACATTTGGCGCTTCAGTTCGTTGTATTAAAGATTAGACTATTTGTCTATTTGAAGATAATTAAGGATAACGAATGTGAAAATGCTATGGGAAATAAAAATGGTTTGCCTAAAAATTTCATAATTAAACTTTTTTTATGGACACATCCAACCAAAATCAACCGCAAAACGTACCTCCTCAGTATCAGCAGACAGTTGTTATTGTCGGTAAACAGAAAAGTGTAGGAGTTGCATTTCTGCTTGCTTTCTTATTTGGGCCGCTTGGGCTTCTCTATGCTTCCGTAACAGGCGGAATTGTAATGTTCCTTGTTGGAATCTTAATCGCCATTGTAACGTTTGGCTTTGGAATTATTTTCGTTTGGATTGGATGCATTATATGGGCAGTTGTTGCAGCAGGAAATGCAAATAAGAAAATGATATCAGGTGCAGGTCTGAATATTAATACAAACTTTGGTGGGCAGCAACCTTCACCACCAACCCAACCAATTCAACAAAAATATCCGCAGACACAACAACAGCCTGCAGAGAGATTAATAATCCTCCTCATGTTGCTGATTCACCCGATAAATTATCTATCGAACCCGAAAAAGTTTATCAGGCAACAAACATAAAGACACCACCTGCTCAACCTTCATTTGACTTGGCTAACTGGTTCGATAAAAACAAAAAATCAGTACTTGTAGCGCTAAGCGGTATCGTTATATTATTACTTCTCGTTATAGCGATCAAATTTGTTTTAAGCATTGACTTCAAAAAAACAAATGCAGAAGCCCAAACAGTATCTTCACCTCAAAAAAATGAACAGGTAAATTCAACAAGTGATAATAAGCCTGTAAATAATAATATTTCAAACGACAACTTATCTCCCAATAGCGTAACAAACGAATTAGGAAACGGCATCAGTAAATTCACAGGCGCCTGGTTTGAAATAAAATTTCCTTCATCATTTACAGTTAAACCATCCTTAAAATCAACTTCTAAGAAGGGATATGAAAGCGCTTTTTTCATATCACCAGATAATGATGTGGAATTTTACATTTACTCCCCACAATGGAACGGGAATGCAACAGATATTGATTTAAACCCAAATTCAGAAAGAATAGTATCGGATATTACGCAGGCTCACAATAATCAAACGATCCGTTATTATACATATGAATCTAACGACAAAAGCTATACCCGTTCTTATCAGGAAACAATTGAGGGAGGGGGTGCACTTAAATGGATTATTGGTTTATGGTATAAAAATCAATCTGCATACAATAAATATAAAAAACAGTATTTAGCTTTTAAATCATCTTTAGTTCAATTTGCCGATTGAAGAATTGTGTTTCCTCTTTTCGGTTTCGCACCGTTTCTATTACCGGCACAGCCTACGGTTATTGAAACTGTGGCCCCTTTTTCAACCTGCTTTAAATTAACGAGTATGAATTATATTTATACATTCATA
>CAWCUN010000013.1:0-222982 GCA_963798665.1 uncultured Chitinophagaceae bacterium
GTTATCGTCGTTATGCACATGATGGAACATGTAATACTACTGCAACAGCATCAAGTGGAACATGGACAGTAACAGTATATCCTGATTTCACCCCGGGCGCTATCAATACTACTGGGGAAACAATTTGTTATGGTGGAGACCCGTCTGCCATTGGCAGCGCAACTGATGCCAACGGTGGCGATGGTTCCATCACTTATCAGTGGCAGGCAGATGGAATAGATATACCAGGCGCCAACAGCGCTTCTTATGATCCCCCGTCAGGATTAACAACTACAACTACCTATACTCGTTATGCTCACGATGGTACTTGTAATACAAGCCCTGAACTGGCAACAGGAAGCTCGACGGTAACAGTAAATCAGACGATAGTAGTTGCCAACAATGGCGATACACCGATGTAACCTGCAGCGGAGGATCAGATGGTTCCATTACACTGGGAACAGTAAGCGGTGGTGATGGAAATTATGCGATAAGCTGGACAGGTCCCGGTGGATATACCGGAAGTGGTGTTACGATCACAGGTCTTGCAGCCGGCACTTATAGTTACTCAGTTACCGATGGCAATAATTGCACGCCTGCCACAGGGAGTGTGGTGGTTGGAGAACCAGCAGCAATAACAGTAGCCAATGATGGCAGTGAAACTGATGTAAGCTGCAATGGTACATCAACTGGCTCTATCACATTAGGAACAGTAAGCGGTGGTGATGGAAATTATGCGATTAGCTGGACAGGCCCCGGCGGATACACCGGAAGTGGTGTTACCATCACAGGCCTTGCAGCCGGCACTTATAATTATTCAGTGACCGATGGCAATAATTGCGCTGCAGCCATAGGCAGCGTGGTGGTTGGAGAGTTGGGTCTGCTTACCGGGGATGTATCGGCAACCGATGTTTCATGCAATGGGCTCGATGATGGAACGATTACCATTAATAGCCCTACGGGAGGATCTGGTACATATGAATATTCAATTAATGGCGGGATGGACTGGCAACCAGGTGGGAGCTTTATGTCTCTGATGCCCGATACCTATAATGTCCAGATCAGGGATGCGCAACACACTGCATGTGTGATACCACTCTACAGTGACTTACAAATTATTCAGCCTGATGCCATAATATTAACAGCAACATCAACCGATGTAACCTGTAAGGATGCGGCAAATGGGACGATTACTGCCTCTGCTACAGGTGGTATTTCAGGAACTCCCTCTATTACAGTAAATGATCTGCCATACAACCCGAATGCAACCTATGGTCCCGGAACCTACACAGTGAAGGCCACCGATTATAATAGTAGTTTCGACGGTGAATGTATAGAAACCAAAATAATTATTATTACTGAGCCGGATGTGCTTTCTGCAACGGTTGCTTCAACACAACCCACCTGTAACGGAACTGATGATGGTTCAATCACTATCAGTAATCCTGTTGGAGGCTACGGAAATTATGATTACTCCATTGATGGCGGTGCAACATGGGCTGCAGGCCTCACCAACACAGGGCTTGCTCCCGGCACTTATGATGTACGGATTCGTGATGCAGCATTCATTGCCTGTGTTATAGATTTAGGAAACCAGGTAATTACATATCCTGTCACACTTTCAGCAACAGTAACCAACACACAACCGACCTGTAACGGAACCGATGATGGCACAATTACCATCAGCAATCCCGCAGGCGGCTACGGAACATATGAATACTCAATTGATGGCGGTGCAACATGGACTGCCGGCCTCACCAACACAGGGCTTGCTCCCGGCACTTATGATGTACGGATCCGTGATGCAGCATTCATTGCCTGTGTGATAGATTTAGGCAACCAGGTAATACATTATCCTGTTATACTTTCAGCAACAGTTACACCAACACAACCTACCTGTAACGGAACCGATGATGGCACATTACCATCACTGATCCTTTAGGCGGATACGGAATATATGAATACCAATGGATGCGGGCCCATGGACTGCAGGCCTCACCTTCACAGGGCTTGCTCCTGCTACTTATGACGTTCGGATCCGTGATGCAGACCATATAGCCTGCGTGATAGATTTAGGCAACCAGGTAATAGATTATCCTGTTACGCTTTCTGCAACAGTTGCTATCAACACAACCGACCTGCAACGGGACCGATGATGGCATCATTACCATCACTGATCCTTTGGGAGGATATGGCAATTATGAATACCGCCTGGATGCAGGCGCATGGCAGTCATCAGGCACCTTCACAGGGCTTGCTCCCGGCTACTTATGATGTTCAGATCCGTGATGCAGACATATCACTGCCTGTGTGATAGATTTAGGCGAGCAGATAATCACATTATCCTGTTACACTTTCTGCAACAGTTACACCAACACAACCAACCTGCAACGGAACTGATGATGGCATCATCACCATCACTGATCCTTTGGGAGGATACGGCAATTATGAATACCGCCTGGATGCAGGCGCATGGCGGTCATCAGGCAGCTTCACAGGGCTTGCTCCCGGCTACTTATGATGTACGGATCCGTGATGCAGCATTCATTGCCTGTGTCATAGATTTAGGCAACCAGGTAATACATTATCCTGTTACACTTTCAGCAACAGTTACACCAACACAACCGACCTGTAACGGAACCGATGATGGCACAATTACCATCACTGATCCTTTAGGCGGATACGGAAATATGAATACCAATGGATGCGGGCGCATGGCATCATGCAGGCCCACCTACACAGGGCTTGCTCCGGCTACTTATGATGTACGGATTCGTGATGCAGCACCATATGCCTGTGTCATAGATTTAGGCAACCAGGTAATACATTATCCTGTCATACTTTCAGCAACAGTTAACCAACACAACCGACCTGTAACGGAACCGATGATGGCACAATTACCATCAGCAATCCCGTGGGCGGATACGGAAATATGAATACCGAATGGATGCGGGCGCATGGAGTCATGCAGGCCCACCTACACAGGGCTTGCTCCGGCTACTTATGATGTACGGATTCGTGATGCAGCACCATATGCCTGCGTGATAGATTTAGGCAACCAGGTAATACATTATCCTGTTACACTTTCAGCAACAGTTACACCAACACACAACCGACCTGTAACGGAACTGATAATGGTATCGTTACCATCACTGCATCCCGTAGGAGGATACGGCAATATATGAATACCGCCTGGATGCAGGCGCATGGCTGCAGTCATCAGGCAGCTTCATGGATCTTGCTCCTGGCTACTTATGATGTTCAGATCCGGGATGCTGATCATACAGCCTGTGTTATAGATTTAGGCGAGCAGGTGATCACATATCCTGTTCCCCTCACTGCCACTATAGTTCAGGACATCCTGACCTGTAACGGAACCGATGATGGCACAATTACCATCAGCAATCCCGCAGGCGGCTACGGAACATATGAATACTCAATTGATGGCGGTGCAACATGGACTGCAGGCCTCACCAACACAGGGCTTGCTCCCGGCACTTATGATGTACAGAAGGATGTATATATGGTTACAGTAAATATTGATGAGCTCGCTAATACTTTCAGCCAGTGCAGTTCAGAACGCTGCTGTAACCTGTAATGGTGCAGGCAATGGTACTGCAACAGTAACGGTAACAGGGGGTAATCTTGTTACTCTTATTTATGGGATGATGGTGAAACAACAGCAACAGCGGGCAATTTAAGTGGTGGTCTGCATGTTGTTGACATCACAGACAATAAAGGATGTACAACATGGGTCACAGTAACATTAATAGAGCCGCTATACTTTCAGCCAGTGCAGTTCAAGACACTAGGCTGTGATACCTGTAATGGTGCAGGTAAAGGTATATGCAACAGTAACAGTAACAGGAGGTAACTTTCTCTACTCTTATTTATGGGATAATGGTGAAACTAAGGTAACAGCTAATAATTTAAGAGGTGGCGTTTCATGTGGTGGATATCACAGACAATAAAGGATGTAACACATCTGCAACAAAGTAAATATTGATGAGAGAGCTATGTGCTTACAGAGAGATGCAGTACAGGACAACTGCTGTAAGTTTGTAATGGTGAGAGAGATGGTACTGCAACAGTAACGGTGAGCAGATCGTGATGGCAGCATTCATTGCCTGTGTTATAGATAGCGAAACAACGGCAACAGCCACTGCAATTAAATGCAGTGGCACTACATACAGTAACGGTAACAGACAGTAAAGGTTGTTCAGTTATCAGCTTCTGTAACTATTGACAGAGCCTGATGTACTCACTGCCACAGCAGTCCAGGACATTCCGGTAGAATGTAGCGGAGACAGCAATGGTGGCGCAACAGTAACAGCCGAAGGCGGCAATGGGGGCTATACTTATGACTGGGATAACGGAGAAACAACAGCAACAGCCACTGCATTAAGTGCAGGGCCACATACCGTAACAGTAACTGACAGCAAAGGATGTTCTTTTATTGCAAGCATAACCATTTCACAAAAACCCGATCCAACCATCAGTCTTTCTTCCGGTCCGGATAACCAGGTAGTTTGTATTAATAATGCTATCGCCCCGATTACCTACGCAGTAGGTGGTAATATCACCGGCGCTACAGTTGGTGGATTACCATTTGATGTTAGCGGCACTTATGATGGTAATACGGCTTATTCACCATCAGCGGTACTCCCCATGTATCCGGCACTTTTAATTTTACAGTTAGCACTACGGGGGTTTGCGTTAATCCATCTTTAAATGGAACGATAACAGTAAATAACAATTCAACCATTGATCTTTCTTCAGCCGCAGAAACAACAGCCCAGACAATTTGTACCAATGAGCCCATTATTGACATTACCTATGCAGTAGACGGCGGTGCAACAGGGGCAACAGTTTCAGGATTGCCGGTTGGGGTTACAGGGACTTATAATGCAGGTGTATTCACTATTAGCGGTACACCTGATCAGACAACTCCGCAGTATGGCCAGTTTGATTATACCGTAACAACCGAAGGGCCTTGTATCAACCCGGAACTGACCGGATCAATCACCATCAATCCAATTGCAACTGTTAACCCGGTAAGCAACCAGGTGGTTTGCGATGGTATCTCTACGGCAGCAGTGGCCTTTACCAGCCCTACTGCCATTATAACGGGTGGTGCAATTACGTATAGCTGGACCAATGATAATACATCCATCGGTCTTGCAGGCAGCGGAACAGGCGACATAGATGCATTCACCGCCATCAATACCGGCAACGGGCCGGTTACAGCTACCATAACGGTGACCCCGCATTATACTACCAACTCAGTAACATGCGACGGTACCCCGGTAAGCTTTACCATTACCGTAAATGCCAATTCATCTATCAGTCTTTCTTCGGCAGCAGAAACAGCTGACCAGACGGTATGTATCAATAATGCTATCACAGATATTACCTATACCATCAGTGGTGGTGCAACAGATGCCGCTGTCAGCGGCTCATTGCCAAACGGGGTTACAGGCTCTTATAGTGCAGGTGTATTCACCATCAGCGGTACACCTGGTGAGCCGGGTACATTTAATTATACCGTAACTACCATAGGCCCTTCCTGTGTGGAAGCTTCTTTAAGCGGTACCATAACCGTAAATGATAATTCAACGATCAGCCTTTCTTCAGGGACAGGAACCGATGCACAAACTGTTTGTATCAACAGCCCGATCTCTTCTATTATCTATACCATCGGAGGCGATGGAACGGGTGCAATACTTGCAGGATTGCTGCCATCAGGGGTTACGGGCTCTTATGATGACGGTTCACATACCTTTACCATCAGTGGTATTGCTGCTGATGCGGGTTCATTCCCTTATACTATAACCACAACAGGGCCTTGTGTCAATCCTGATATCAGCGGAACGATAACCGTTAATCCTTCTCCTGTTGTAACTCCAATAGGCAATGCTTTGTATTGTAATAATACGCCCGGTGCGGCTATTGCCTTCAGCAGCCCGACAACCGGCGGAACAGTTTCCTATAGCTGGACAAGCACTGCCAACGTAGGCTTTGGCTTAAGTGGCAACACCCATATAGGCGCTTATACGGCAACCAACAGCGGCAACTCACCGGTTACTGCAACAGTAACAGTGACCCCGCACTTTACCAATAATTCGGTAACCTGCGATGGCTCACCTATAACGTTTACAGTAACTGTGAACCCTTCTCCTGTTGTAAATCCAATGAGCAACCTTACTTATTGTAATACTAACCCGGGCACCATTAACTTTACCAGCCCGATAACGGGTGGTATTTCTTATAGCTGGACAAGCACCGTGAATGTAGGATTTGGCCTCAATGGCACCGGTAATATCGGCGCATTCACTGCAACCAACAACAGCATCAATCCATTAATAGCCACTGTAACGGTAACACCGCTTCTTGACGGTGGTTGCCTGGGTTCTTCCATTACTTTTACAGTCACCGTTAACCCGGGTGCCAATGCAGGAACTATCAGCGGATCTCCAACTATATGCACCGGATCAACCGCCCAGCTAAGCACCAATGGTGGCGCAGGGGGCACATGGAGCACCAGCACACCGTCTGTTGCAACAGTGGATGCCACGGGTAAGGTAACAGGTGTAAGCACAGGAAGTGCAACCATCTTCTATACTGTTACCACTATTTGTGGTGGTTCTACTGCCTCATTCAATGTATCAGTAAATCCGGTGGCTACTGCGGGAACTATCAGCGGGCCCAACACCGTATGCTCCGGTTCATCCATTGTACTCTCTACCAATGGTAATGGCGGCGGTACATGGTTCAGCGGTAATACCGCCCTTGCCACCGTTAATTCTTCAGGGGTAGTAACAGGTGTGTTACCTGGTGTTGTACCCATTTACTATTTTGTTTCCAATAGTTGCGGTAACTCAGTTACTTCTTATTCCGTAACTGTTAGCCCCGGCGCTAATGCAGGAACTATAATCGGGTCTTCGTCTATATGTGCCGGGGCTGCCACGCTCTTGTTCACTACCGGTTCCGGTGGAACATGGGGCAGCAGCAATCCAGGGGTTGCATTCATAGATGGCACCAGCGGATTTGTGATAGGTATGAGCGCCGGAACCGCTACTATAACTTATACGGTTCCGGGAAACAGTTGCAGCCCGGGTGCAACAGCCTACTTTAATTTCACTGTAAATCCGGGCGCCAATGCAGGAACGATTACAGGCCCGGCAAATGTATGCGCAGGCTCCTCAGTGCTGTTAAGCACCAATGGCAGCGGCGGCGGTACATGGTACACCGGTAATCCTGCCCTGGCTACGGTAAATTCTTCCGGCCTGGTAACGGGTGTAAGCCCTGGTGCTGTAACGATCGGCTATTTTGTTAACAATAGCTGTGGAACGGCAAGTACCACCTTTAGTATACTCGTGAGCCCCGGCGCCAATGCAGGGACTATCAGTGGTCCTTCATCAGTATGTGCCGGCTCCACTATAAACCTTACCAGCAATGGTACCCCGGGAGGCACATGGAGCAGTAGTAATACTGCTGCAGCCCAGGTAGATGTAAACGGGGTTGTGCTGGGTATAGGCGCAGGAACTACGACCATCAAATACGAGGTAACCTCTGCCTGTGCAACTTCAACCACTACAACAACCATCACGGTGAACCCTGCTCCGAATGCAGGCACGGTAAGTGGTGCAGCATCTGTTTGTGCTGGCTTATCCACTATGTTTACCAGCAATGGTACCGGTGGTGGCTCATGGAGCAGCAGTAATACGGCAGCAGCAACGGTAAATTCAACTACCGGGGTAGTTACAGGAGTGGCTGCAGGCAATGCAACCATAACTTATACTCTTACCACCGGCTGCGGAACGGTAACGGCATCTGCGCCCATCACAGTAAATCCTGTGCTGAATGCAGGTACAATCAGCGGTGGTCCATCTGTATGTATGGGATCAACTCTTAACCTGAGCGCCAGCGGAAGCAGCGGCGGGTCATGGACAAGCAGCAATACCGGTGTTGCATCAATAGATATAAACTCCGGGGTGGTTACCAGTGGAACACCCGGAAATACAACGATAACTTATACCGTATCCAATAGCTGTGGTACTTCAACTGCAACAAAACTGATTACGGTGAACGCTGTTGCAAATGCGGGTACAGTAACCGGGGCAGCAATGGTATGTACCGGTTTATCCACCACATTTACCAGCAATGGTACCACCGGTGGCACCTGGAGCAGCAGTAACCCTGCAGCGGCTACAGTGAATGCAACAAGCGGCGTGGTTACAGGGGTAGCTGCCGGCAATGCCACCATCACTTATACCGTGACAACGGGATGCGGAACGGCAACGGCATCTGCACCCATCACGGTGAACCAGCTTCCCGATGCGGGAACTATAAGTGGTCCTTCTGCAGTTTGTGTAAGCTCCTTCGTTAATTTAAGCAACAATGTCAGCGGCGGTACATGGGGCAGCAATGCTTCCTCAATTGCAACCGTTAACTCTGCCGGTAAAGTGTCTGGTATAACTCCGGGAGTGGCCACCATAACTTATACGGTTACCTCCGGATGCGGAACAAATACATCCACCTTTACCATAACGGTAAATCCTGTTCCTAATGCGGGAATAGTGGACGGGCCAACCTCTGTTTGTGTCGGATCATCCATCTTCCTGACCAATATCGGTGGAGACATCGGTGGCCTCTGGAAGAGCACCAATACAGCAAGGGCTACGGTTAATTCTGCAACAGGTGAAGTAACAGGCCTCTCAGCAGGTAATACCATCATAACTTACAGTGTTACCAACAGCTGTGGCTCCTCAGTAGCTTCAATAGTGATAACAGTTAATTCTCTTCCTGATGCAGGTACCATCAGTGGTGCATCTGCCGTATGTGCCGGGGCAACTATTAATTTAAGCGCCAGCGGAAACAGCGGTGGCACATGGACCAGCACTACTCCTAATGTGGCAACAGTAAATGCATCCACAGGGGTAGTAACGGGTGTGGCACAGGGAAATGCAACAATAATTTATACAGTAGGATCAGCAGCTGTTTGTGGTACATCAAGTGCAACCCACCTGGTTACCGTAAATCCACTGCCTGATGCAGGTACGATAAATGGTACCACCACAGTTTGCGCCGGGTTATCGACTACGCTTACCAGCAGTGGTAGTGTGGGAGGTTCATGGAGCAGCAGCAATCCTGGTGTGGCTTCAGTGAATGCAACAACAGGTGTGGTTATAGGGGTTGCGGCAGGTAGCGCCACTATCAGTTACTCGGTTTCTAATATTTGCGGTTCAGCAACCGCATCTGCAACAGTTACCGTAAATCCTGTTGCTAATGCAGGAATCATCAGCGGTGCTTCTTCAGTATGTATCGGATCCACCATTAACCTGGGCAGCTCTGTTGCCGGGGGTACCTGGAGCAGCAGCACGGAAGCTGTGGCAACCATAGGCCTGAATACGGGTATAGTAACAGGAGCAGGTGTAGGAAACACTACGATCACTTATACAGTAACTACGGCTTGTGGTACTGCTACTGCTACTTATACAGTAACAGTTAACCCGCTTCCCAATGCGGGTACTCTCAGCGGTACAACATTTGTATGTACAGGTTCAACAACTACATTGGCCAGCAGCAGCGGAGGCGGCACCTGGAGCAGCAGCAATAACTCAGCAGCTACAGTAAATGCAACAACAGGTGTGGTTACAGGAGTATCAGCGGGTAGCTCAACTATCACCTATACCGTTTCTTCGGGTTGCGGCCTGGCAACTGCACAGGTGGTGGTAACAGTGGGTGATCTTCCGGCGGCAGGTACAGTGAGCGGTGCATCCACATTGTGCACAGGCTTAACAGCCATCTTTACCAGCAATGGTACGGGCGGCGGTAGCTGGAGCAGCAATAACACCACGGCAGCTACAGTAAATGCAACCACCGGTGTGGTTACGGGGGCAGCAGCAGGTTCGGCAACCATTACTTATACAGTAAGCAGTACCTGCGGAAGCTCTTCGTCTTCTTCCAATATTACAATAAGCGCCCTGCCCAATGCGGGTTCAGTAAGCGGTGCAGCGACACTTTGCAGTGGCTCGGTAACTACGTTCACCAGCAACGGTACACCCGGAGGCAGCTGGAGCAGTAATAATAACCTGGTAGCTACAGTAAATGCAACAACAGGGGTG
The DNA here is from genome assembly GCA_963798665.1 of uncultured Chitinophagaceae bacterium. Lineage (GTDB taxonomy): Bacteria > Bacteroidota > Bacteroidia > Chitinophagales > Chitinophagaceae > Ginsengibacter. Next base: position 10,107 of record CAWCUN010000013.1, read on the forward strand.
GTTACAGGTGTGGCAGCTGGTTCGGCCACCATTACTTATACGGTTACCAATACCTGCGGAACAGCTACTGCATCTGCCAACATAACCATAAACGCTCTTCCTAATTCAGGAACAGTAAGCGGGGCGGCTACATTATGTGCAGGCGCCAACACTGCCTTTACCAGTACGGGTGATGGCGGTGGCAGCTGGAGCAGCAACAATACTGCGGCAGCTACAGTAAATGCAACTACAGGGGTAGTAACAGGTGTAGCTGCAGGCTCGGCTACCATTTCTTATACAGTAAGCGGAACCTGCGGAAGTTCAGTAGCTTCTGCCAATATTACCATAAACCCGGCTCCTGATGCCGGTACCCTAAGCGGGGCCAGCTCAGTATGTGCAGGTTCAACCACCACGTGGACCAGCACAGGTATGGCTGGTGGTACCTGGAGCAGTGATAATGTAGCTATAGCTACAGTAAACGCAACAACCGGGGTAATAACCGGGGTAGCTGCAGGATCAACAACCATTAATTATACAGTAACCAATGGCTGTGGTACAGCCGTTGCAACACAGGTGATTACTGTAAATCCACTCGCCAATGCGGGTATAGTCAGCGGTGCTTCCACATTGTGTGTAAGCTCAACAACTACTTACAGCAGCGATGGCCTTGCAGGGGGCAGCTGGAGCAGTTCTGCTCCGTCTGTGGCCACGGTCAACAGTGCTTCCGGTTTAATTACGGGTGTCTCACCGGGTGTTGCCACCATCACTTATACCGTTACCACTCCTTGTGGTACGGCCACAGCATCTGCTGACATCACCGTGATCATCCTGCCTGATGCAGGTACGGTAAGCGGAGCGGCTACTGTTTGTGCGGGCTCAACAACCCCATATACCAGTGATGGCCTCGGTGGCGGTACCTGGAGCAGTGATGCTCTATCGGTTGCCACAGTGAATGCCACTACAGGAGTAGTAACAGGGGTATCTGCCGGTAATGCTAACATCACGTATACCTTTACCAATGGCTGTGGTACTTCTACCGCTACCAAAATGATCACCGTAGATCCTCTTGCAAATGCAGGCACAGTGAGCGGGGCAGCTACCCTTTGTACAGGCTCCATCACCACATTCACCAGCGATGGCCTTAGCGGAGGCAGCTGGAGCAGCAGTAACCCTGCAGCAGCTTCGGTAAATGCAACTACCGGGGTCGTTACAGGGGTGGCTACAGGTAATGCAACAATAACCTATACTTCCACCACGCCTTGCGGAGTAGCAACGGCATCGGCTCCTGTTACAGTGGTTACCATCCCGGATGCGGGTACAGTGAGCGGGGCGGCCACAGTATGTGCAGGCTCAACGACCACTTATACCAGCGATGGCCTCAGTGGCGGTACCTGGAGCAGTAATGCCCCATCGGTGGCTACAGTAAATGCCTCTACAGGGGTAGTAACAGGTGTAGCTGCAGGTAGTGCAACCATCACCTATACTTTTGCAAATGGTTGCGGCTCTGTAAGCGCTTCCAAAATAATTAACGTTGATCCTCTTCCCAATGCGGGTACGGTGAGCGGGGCGGCTACTGTTTGTGCAGGCTCAACACTACATTTACCAGCACTGGTCTCTGGCCGGTGGCAGCTGGAGCAGCAGCAACCCTGCGGCAGCTACGGTCAATGCAACTACAGGGGTCGTTTCTGGTATTGCGGCAGGAAGTGCGACTATCACCTATACTTCTACTACACCCTGCGGCACGGCGACTGCTTCGGCTAACATTACCGTGACTCCTGTTCTGAGTGCAGGTACAGTGAGCGGGGCATCAGCCCTATGTATCGGATCTACAACTACATATACAAGTAATGGTTCAGGTGGCGGCAGCTGGAGCAGCGCAGCTCCTTCGGTGGCAACAGTAAATGCTTCCACAGGGGTGATAACAGGGGTGTCAACAGGAAATGCCACCATAACTTATACTGTCTCTAACGGATGCGGAACATTCACGGCTTCCAAAACAATTGCCGTGAGCCTGGCAGCTAATCCGGGTACTTTAAGCGGTTCTTCTTCTGTTTGTACAGGCTCTTCGGTAACCTTCACACGCTCCGGCGGTACCAGCGGTGGTACCTGGAGCAGCAGCAATACTGCTATAGCTACCGTAAACAACTCCGGTACAGTGACAGGGGTCGGCGCAGGAACGGCAGTGATCTCCTATGCTGTTACCAGCGGTTGCGGAACTACCAGCGCTACAAAATCTATTACTGTAAGCCAATCGCCTTCTATTACCGTATCCAATATCACCGCTTCAACAGATCCCAATAACTGCAGTGCTTCAATAACCCTGGGATCAAACGTAACGGTGACGGGCGGACCGGTAACACTCCAGTACAGGATCGGCTTCTACTGGCTTTCTTACCCCATCTCTTCAACTCATACCTTCTACAGGGGGACTACACCGGTAACGGTGATAGCTACTAACTCCTGTGGCATCACGGCAAGGATATTCCTGGTAACGGTTAATGATAACCAGGCGCCAACTATTACCTGCAAGCCTAATGCAACAAGATCTGCTAATGGATCAGGGAAATACTCAATACATGGCCACGAGTTTGATGCAACAGCAACAGATGGCTGCGGAATTGCTTCTTTGGAACACGGTTTAAGCGGGGCAACGGTAGACCACTTTGAAAGCAGCCCATTAAGCAGTGAGAAATTAAATATCGGCACTACCATCATTACATGGAGGGCTACGGATGTAAACGGAAATGTCTCTACCTGCTCTACACAGGTAACCGTAACAGCTCGCATGGCGCCGCTAACCCGGCTGACTTCGCTGCCGCTAACCCGCAGCCCCTCACCGTAAAAGTAGCGCCTAACCCTTCGTCTTTTTACTTTACTCTCGCCATCAACAGCGAAAGCCCGGAAAAAGTGGCGCTATCCGTTACTGATCTGCTGGGAAGACCCGTTCAGAAAATAGATAACATCACCCCGGGTTCTACTATACAAATAGGTGGTAAATACCGACCAGGTATCTATATCGTTCACCTCTCCCAGGGTCAACAATCTATTTCACTTAAACTTATTAAAGAAGGTAAATAGAACCTCTATTGTTAACTTTTAAAGAGGCTGTCTTTTCAGACAGCCTTTTTCTTTTACACCAATCCCAGGCATTTACCGGTATATCTAAATGACCCCTGCTGCTTCAACGAGTACTGTATTTACAGTGATGTTACCTGCTTGTACCATCCAGATGTCGCCTTTCACTACGGATACATACTATTTTAAATGAAACAACGTTTTACTGATTAAGATTTCTTATTATCCAGTCAAATCCAATCCTTAATGAAAAAATCTTTTACCTTGCTATTAACGGTGCTTACCTCCGTGTATGCCCTCAGTTTACCATATAACAATCCTTTTACGGCTTACAGCCCCTCGTCAGCTGAAGAAATAAGAAGCTGCTTATACGTTGTAGCCCCGGATGCCACCGCAACTTTACTGGACGGAGACCTCACCCAATATGATCCTTCTTTCAGCAATGGCGTTGATGGGATGGATGCCAGGAAGATGAGCAATTTCTCCGAAAATTTAGGGATGGTAAGGGAAGGTTCCACCCTCGTTATTGAAAGAAGACACACCATTGAGGCAACGGATACGATATTTTTTAAGTTGTGGAACGTTGTGCAGGAAAGAGCCTACCAGTTCCAGTTCATCACCACCAATCTCGATCATCCGGGCTTATCCGGCTTTCTTGAGGACAGCTACCTCCATACTTCCACACCTGTGGACTTAAACGGGACGAGCACTATAGATTTTTCGGTTAATGCCGACCCTGCATCATCCACCGCTTACAGGTTCAGGCTTGTTTTTGCAACCGTTGCTGAAGCTGCCTTGCCGCTTACCTTTACATCAACAAAAGCCTACGAACAAAATAATAACATCGTAGTTGACTGGATGACAGAACATGAACAGGATATTAAAAAATATGGCATAGAAAAATCTACCGACGGTATTCGGTTTAATAACATAACAGACATGCAGGCAAACAAACTTGCAGTTAACAGCTACACCTGGACAGACATCCATTCTTCAGCCGGGTATAACTATTACCGGATACAGACCACAGGCAGCAATGGAAATATAATTTACAGCCCTGTAGTAAAGGTTTTCAAAGAGACCCAACTGAGTAACATCAGGGTATTCCCTAATCCTGTAACCGATAATACCATCTTCCTTAAAATGGAAAACCAGCCGGCAGGACTATACGTAATTAAGTTGTTAAATAATTTCGGCCAGCCTGTTATGGTTAAACAAATTCAATATCCGGGCGGAAGCAGCACGACGGTTATCAGGCCGGGACAAAATATAGCCCCGGGATTGTATAAGCTGGACGTTGCAAGTCCGGGTGGAGGGAAAACGAATATTAATTTGATGTTTTAAATTCATGCCCTGATTGAGATCAAAAAAGAAGGCTCTTTTTAAAAAACGAACCCGAATAAAAAACGAAAAAAATAGTTGCCATTTGAAATGGATTTACTGAAATAAAATTATAACTTAGCCTATATTTGCCGGCCATGAAAAAAATTCTCAAAACTTCCCTGCTGCTAAGCCTTTTACTGGTGATTTTGTCCTGCCTGCCTTCACTGGTTCATGCTGGTATCGGGGACCCTGGTTGTGACCCACTTGATCCCGGATGTCCTATTGATGGAGGTCTCGGTTTACTACTTGCAGCAGGCGCCGGATATGGAATTAAAAAAGCCCGAAGCATTCAAAAAAATAAAGACCACAAGCTACAAGACCAATAATTACCCGCCTTTGATATAGACTTTTACAATTTGATTATCCAAAGCATAATATAAAGTTTTTCGGTTAGATTTGCGTTCCCCTAAAATTAAAACTGGCAATACGTTATTGTCATTGAAACTGTTTATGCATAATTTACCTCCAAAATCTCCTGTAACCACCGGGCCTGCGGTGTATATCTTCAATGCCTGTTCGCCGAAACTTTCATTCATAAATTCACCGGCGAGTATAGCCACTTACAGTATCCTGGTAATGTTGATGCTGATCGCATCGTGTACGCCCGCAAAAAACACCGCTTATTTTCAAAATCTTCAAAAAGATACTACTCTCCGGAATTTAATTTCAAAAGATTACGAACCAAAAATTCAGAAGAATGATTTGTTGGGTATAACCGTTGCAGGCTTAAGCCCTGATATTGCCTTGTACAATGTGCCCCAGAATACGGCGGGCGGTTCCACCGGATACCTCGTAGATGAAAGCGGAAATATCCAGTTTGTAAAGTTGGGTGATTTACATGTAGAGGGACTCACCAGGAAAGAACTAAAAAAAATGCTCGAAAAAGAGCTTGTGCCATATTTAAAAGAAGTTTTTGTAACCGTAAGTTTTTTAAACAGGCACATCACCCTGCTCGGTGGCGTAGGTTCCCAGGTAATTCCGCTTGCTAATGATAATATGACCTTACTGGATGCGTTGGCTGTTGGTGGTGATATCAGCGAAAAAGGCAGAACAGATAATATTTTAGTGATAAGAGAAAAAGACGACTCAAAGGAATTTAAAAGGCTCAATCTAACTGATAATTCAATATTTTATTCTCCGTATTTTTACCTGCAGCCTAATGATATCGTATATGTGGAACCTTTAAAAGTCAAGGAAAATAAAACATCACAAATAATTTCCTATGTGTCTACCGGGGTAACTCTTTTAATTTTTATACTAAATGTTCATATTGAAATAACCAGAACCAGACTTAATTAAATGGACGAAGAACAATTTTTTAAGGAAAAGGCCGAAACCAATATTTTCAAACAGGTAATTTATAAATACCTGCCTTTCTGGCCATTATTTTTAATAACAACTGCAATCTGCATGGCGGTTGCGTTTATTGATCTGCGTTCACAGGTTCCCGTTTATGTTGCCTCTGCAAAAGTCCTTCTCAAAGATCCGCAAAAAGGAGGTGGTGATTCTAAAGTACTGGATGCATTGAATATTTTTTCGGAAAAGAAAATTGTTGACAATGAAATTGTAGTGCTGCGCTCGGCCGATATAATGGAGGAGGTAGTAAAGCGCCTGGATTTATATGCTCTTGTTTATAATAAGGGAAATGTTCGTACAGAGGAATTATACGCATCTAATTCCCCCCTGAAATTCGTTGCCCTCGATAAAAATAATTTTAATCTGTCCCATACCTACTTTTTTTCAGTGGACTGGAAAAAAGAATTAGTGGAAATTGACAATAAACAAGTGCCGTTTAACAGCACGATTTCACTTAACAACTTCCCCGTAAAACTTGTTATGAATGAGAATTATAACAAGAATCTGACTGGCAAAAATTATTTTGTAACCTTTTTGCCACCGTCTTCGGCCGCAGGTGCCTTAACTGGAGGACTTAAAATCTCGCCCTATTCGTTTTCTTCAACTATTCTCAATGTGAGCCTTGAAATTCCTGTCCCCGAAAAAGGAAGAGACATTCTTAATAAGCTTTTTGAAATTTATAACAGCGATGCCATTGATGATAAGAACCAGATTGCAGATAAAACCCTGCGCTTTATTGACGACCGGCTAATACTTGTTACCGCCCAACTGGATAGCGTGGAAAAAAATATTGCCGGGTATAAATCAAGAGAATCTGTTGTGGACCTAAGTTCACAAGCCAGCTTCTTACCTTGATAAGGTAAAAGATCTTGACAAGCAGAACAGCGAAATTGACCTGAAATTGGATGTTCTCAATAACCTGGATGATTATGTTCGCAGTAAAGGCAAGAAAACCGGGAACTGTGCCTTCCCTCTTATTGCTTTCAGATCCTACGCTATCCGGTTTATTGGATAAATTATACAATGCGGAGACCCAGGCCGCATCAATGCAAAATATTACGGGGGAAAAAAATGATGCTTTGCTGCTCGCCCGGGCTGAAATAACCAATATTAAAGGAGATATTCTTGAAAATATAGGCAATATCAGAAGCAATCTTTTAATGGTGAAAAACAGGGTGAATGACCAGATATCTCAAAATAACTATATGCTGAAGGGCATCCCACAAAAGGAAAGAGCTTTTTTGGATATCAGCAGGCAACAATCGATTAAAAATAATATTTATACATTTCTTCTGCAAAAAAGAGAAGAAACCGCCCTGTCATCCGCTTCAACTTCTGCTGACTTACGGGTCATTGAAACACCCGATATCTTATGGACCAATCAGGCCCATTGCTAAAAATTTCTATTTGGCGGGATTTGTAATCGGGCTGCTATCCGGGGCCTTTATCGTTTTACTAAAGGAAGTATTTAGTCGTAAAGTACTTTTTAGGGCAGAAATTGAAGACAGAGTAAAAATACCTATAATGGGTGAAATTGTACAGGTAGCTGGCAAAGATCCAATAGTTATCCTGGATGGTAAACGAACAGTTATTGCAGAACAGTTTCGTTCTGTTAGAACTAATCTTGCATTTATGGGCCTGAATGAAACACGCAATACCCTCATGATTACTTCAAGTATTTCCGGCGAAGGGAAAAGCTTTGTAGCCATTAACCTTGCTATCAGCCTTACACTTACGGGGAAAAAAGTGGCGCTCATGGAAATGGATCTCCGAAAGCCTAAGCTGAGTAAGATTTTGAATGTAAAGAAGACACCCGGTATATCCAGTTATCTCGTCGGCAAAGCGGCTTTTGACGATATTATTAAAAAAAGCGAGATGCCAAACCTGTATATCGTATCCGCAGGGCCTATTCCACCTAACCCCACTGAACTCATCCAGGGAGAAAAGTTCAGGGAACTGGTAACAGATCTTAAAGCTCAATTTGATTACGTAATTATGGATACAGCCCCTGTATCACCCGTGGCGGACGCACAACTATTGCAGGAATATTCGGATATCAACCTGTTTGTTATAAGACATGCGGTTACTCCAAGAAATTTTCTGGCCATGATAGACGGCCTGAACAAACAAAAGAAATTTAAAAATATGTGTGCCATTTTTAATGGGTTAAAACCAAGAGGATTTCACATCTACGGCTATGGATTTGGCGGTTATGGCAATGGCTATGGCTACGGGTATGGGTATGGTTATGGTTACGGTGGGGAATATGGTGGGGGATATTATATTGAAGAGAAAAAAATGGGTATTAAATCTATTTTTAAAAGCCTTTTTGGCAAAAAGTAAAAACGAATAGCAATGTCATACCTACCAGCTTCAGTTTGCATGTGACTGAGGAATAGCGAAGCTTTGTGATATTTATTCCTTTGAATCTTATCTTTTGATTATTGACTACTGACTAGTGACTAATGAACCAACCAAAAAATTTGCAGCAACATACATGGTATGCCGTATATACCCGCCCACGGTGGGAGAAAAAAGTGGCGGAACATCTTCTTGCAAGAGGGATAGAACATTACTGCCCCCTCAACAAAGTTACCCGCCAGTGGAGCGACAGGAAAAAGGTAATCCTTGAGCCCGTATTTAAAGGATATGTTTTTGTACAGCCTGGTAATATGAAGAATTGGGAGATACAAAAAATTCCCGGGATACTCAACTTTGTTCATTGGCTGGGAAAGCCAGCCCCTATACGTGAAGAAGAGATAAACACCATCAGGAAGTTCCTTCTTGAATTTAATGATGTCCATGTTGAGAAAAAAGGCTTTACGGTAAATAATACCGTAAGAATTACCCAGGGAATCCTGATGAATTATGAGGGCATCATAATAGAGGTATTTGGAAACCGTGCGGTAGTAAAAATTGATACATTGGATTTACAGTTAAGCGCCCATTTTGATAAAAAGAACCTCGAACTCATTAAATCTTAAACCTTATCTTGTACCTAACACCTTAAACCTGGTATCTTAAATGATTTTTTCAAACGACAAAAATGCTTCTGTCTATGTTCCCGGTCATACAGGCCTGGTTGGAAGCGCCATAGTAAGGCTGCTGAAAAAGAAAGGGCATACCAACATAATCACATGCGCATCGTCTGAGCTTGATCTTCGTGAACATGTCGCGGTAAAAGAATTTTTTAAAAGAGAAATGCCCGGCTACGTATTTCTTGCAGCCGCAAAAGTAGGGGGAATCATGGCCAATAATACCTACCCTGCGGAGTTCATATATGATAACCTTTATATCCAGAACAACATCATACACGAAGCATATTTGAACGGCGTAAAAAAGTTATTGTTCCTGGGAAGCAGCTGTATCTATCCAAAAGATGCACCTCAACCCATAAAGGAAGAATACCTGATGAGCGGTTTTTTAGAGCCCACTAATGAATCTTATGCAATTGCAAAAATTGCCGGGATTAAAATGTGCCAGGCATACCATAAACAATATGGATGCAATTTTATAAGTGCGATGCCAACCAACCTGTACGGTCCCGGGGATCGCTATCACCTGCAAAATTCTCATGTGCTGCCAGCTCTCATTCGGAAATTTCATGAAGCAAAAATAAGTGGTGAAGAAACCGTAACGGTTTGGGGCACCGGCAACCCGAAGCGTGAATTTCTATACGTGGACGATGCTGCGGAAGCCTGTTATTTTTTAATGGATCATTATGATGATCCCTCAATTATAAATGTGGGCTCAGGCCTGGATGAATCAATTGCCCGGCTCGCTGCGATAATAAAAGATATTACCGGTTATAACGGAGGCGTTGAATTTGACACGTCCAAACCGGATGGAACCATGAGGAAAATGCTCGATGTGAATAAGATCAATGGCTTAGGATGGGGTGCATCTGTTTCCCTCGAAGATGGGATCAGAAAAACTTATGAAGATTTTGTATTAAACTATGATAAATACATCCATTAACTAATTGGACATTAAGCTAATTAGCATAGTCCAAACCGTGAGTTGTTAATTGAAAACTTTAGTTAACCGGTTTATACGGAAAATTTCAGGAACATCATAATTGATCCCGACCCTAATTAAAAAAATACAAAACACCGATACCCCATCTTTTGTGCAGAATTGCAGGAATAGCGAATAAATCAATGCCACTACCTGCCATTAAGAATATGGTAGCCCAAATGTGTGATTTGCAAAAGCACGGCGGGCCCGATGATGAAGGTTTGTATTGTTGTAACGAAAGCAACCTCGTATTGGGGCATCGCCGGCTGGCGTTGATAGATCTTTCTTCATCAGGCCATCAGCCGATGTTTTACGACGATCGTTATGTAATTTCCTTTAACGGGGAAATCTATAACTACCCATCGCTTAAAAATGAACTGATACAAAGGGGCAAAAAATTTTACACCCAATCCGATACAGAAGTTATTTTAGCGGCATTTGCCCAATGGAATACCCAAAGTTTCGCAAAGCTTTCAGGGATGTACGCTTTTGCCTTATTCGACATTGTTAAAAAAGGAACTCTTTTTGGTGAGAGACCCCTCGGGAATAAAACCATTATATTATTGCGTCACCAATGAATCTGTAGAATTTGCCTCGGAAATAAGGGCTTTTAGTGTATTGAATAAGAAAGAAAACAAACACTGGCCGGTCTATCAGTTAGCGTATGGTCATTTACCTGAACCGGTAACAACATTGCAGGATGTAAAACCACTTCATAAGGGTTGCTTTCATAAATTTAATCTTTCAACCGGCGCCAATAGTTTTCAATCGTTTACCCATTACAGTTATAGTAACACCATCAAGGATGCAGACACCTCCCAAGCGCTTATCCGGGAAACAGTTCAAAAGGCGGTGGGCAGGCACTTGTTGTCCGATGCACCGATTGGAGTTTTTTTAAGCGGCGGAATAGACTCAGGTATCGTTACGACACTCGCTTCAGGCTTTCATCATGAACATTTGAAAACCTTGTCCCTTTATTTTAAGGAGCCGCAATTTTCTGAGAAAAAATACCAGGATAGTATAATTGAAAAACTGCAATGCAGATATTTGCAGCATTTGCTTACTGAAAAAGAATTCCACGATTTCTTTCCTGCTATACTTGCGGCGATGGATATGCCCAGTTGTGACGGATTAAATACCTGGTTCATCAGTAAGTATGCAAAGGAACACGGTCTGAAAGCAGTATTGTCCGGCATAGGGGGAGATGAGTTGTTTGGTGGGTATCCTTCCTTTGCCAGGATATCTATTGCGGGCAGGTTGCTGAAAATGCCACGGGCTGCATTGAAGCTGGCTGGTTACAGCGACCAAAAGAAATTTAATCGCCTTCCGTATCTCTCGCTGGAAGGGGTTAAGGGATTATATCTTTTTTTAAGAGGTCAGTTTGTCCCAAAACAGATAGCCCAGCAACTCGGAAATACGGAAAAAGAAAGCTGGACGATCTTACAGGAGGAGCCTAAACTTCCCGGGTTATCTACACTGAAACCAAAAAATGAAGCCAGTTGGATGGAAATAAATATGTTTATGCAAAACCAGTTATTAAGAGATGCTGATGTAATGAGCATGGCACATGGCATTGAAATAAGGGTTCCGTTCCTTGATGATGAACTTGTAAAAAAAGTGTTGTCAATAGATGCGGACGTAAAATATGCAGGCCATCTGCCAAAGCAGATATTAATAGATGCATTTAAAGACAAAATTCCTGAAACAATATGGAACAGGAAGAAAATGGGATTTACTTTTCCTTTCACCGAGTGGCTTGGTAATAGTTCTTTTGTAAAAGACACAATGGAAAACAATTCACTATATAAGGCAAATTATAAAAAATTTAAAGCAGGAAAATTGCATTGGAGCCATTTAATGTCGCTAATACTGTTACAAAACCGCGGGATAGCATAATGACGATGAATGGTAATACAACCTGCCGGTTATCAAATTTAAATTATCAATTGCAGGCTCATTGAAAACCCTTTTCCTTACCCTGCGTACCTTTTCTGCTACCGGTGGCATCGAAAAGGTTTGCCGGATATTGGGCAAGGCCTTATACGAAGAAAGCATAGAAAAAGACGGCCTGTTACAGGTTTGCAGCATGTACGATAAACAGGAAGACGCTTTTAATAACCTGTATTTTCCCGCCGAGAACTTCAGGGGGTATGGAATTCATAAGCTACAATTTATGAATGAAACGGTGCAGGCGGGTTTTAAATATGACCGGGTGATACTAAGCCATATTAACCTGCTGCCTGTAGGCTGGCTGATAAAAAAGATAGCGCCACGCACAAAATTGATATTGCTGGCTCATGGCATAGAAATATGGTACCCCGCAGGGTGCACGAAGGAAACGAATGCTGCATAAATGTGACTTAATTGTTGCAGTTAGCAGCTATACCAAAAATAAGATTGCAGAAGTTCATAGCCTATCTTCGGAAAAAATTGCGGTGCTTAACAATTGCCTCGACCCGTTTTTACCTTTACCTTCAATAAAAGGTAAGAATAAAGCGCTTTTGCAAAAATACAGCTGTAAAGAAACAGATATTATATTAATGTCGTTAACGAGGATGGCCTCCCGTGAAAGATACAAGGGGTATGATAAAGTGATTGAGTCAATTGCCCGTTTAAAAAACAAATACCCGCAAATAAAATACCTCATTGCGGGCAGGTTTGATGCACGTGAAAAATATTTTGTTGATAATCTGTTACAAAAGCTGCAGCTCCAAAATGTGGTTATTATGCCGGGTTTCATTCCAGAGGAGGAGTTGGAGGCTCACTTTGCTACAAGCGACATGTATGTAATGCCCAGCCGCAAAGAGGGTTTTGGAATTGTGTTCATAGAGGCTATGTACTACGGTCTGCCTGTAATTGCCGGCAATATAGATGGCTCTGCAGATGCATTACTTGGAGGAAGATTGGGTCAATTGGTCAATCCTGACAATATAGAAGAGATGGCACGGTCAATAGCAAATGTTTTGGAAAACCAAAGTTCGTTTAACCCGGACCGTAAGCTGTTGATGGAGCACTTTAGTTACGAAGTTTATAAAGAAAAAATGGAACAAGTAGTCAATCAAGTAGTCAATGATGATCTGCAGCTTTTATAGCAACTTGTCTCATCTTTTAAATCTCCCGACAATAATGAAACTAAACTTATAGCCCATTTCAAATTCACCGGAAATATTAACCAAAACAACTGCCTCCACCGAGTGGTGGGACATTTTAATAGAAGCAGGCCACACCGAAAAGAATTACTGGAAGGACCTTTGGCGGTACCGTGAACTGTTTTATATACTTAGCTGGCGAGACATTAAGGTAAGGTATAAGCAAACCGTAATCGGCGCAGCCTGGAGCATTATACGCCCAGTGCTTACTACACTTATTTTTACCTTTATTTTCAGTAAGGTGGCAAAATTAGATAACCCCGGTGCAGCTCCCTATGCCCTGATGGTATTTGCGGGAATGATCCCCTGGCAGTTCTTCAGCAATGCATTAAGTGAATCGAGTAATTCATTAGTAGGAAATGCCAACCTGATCACTAAGGTATATTTTCCAAGAATGATCATCCCTGCCAGTTCGGTCATCACCAGCCTCGTAGACCTCGGCATTTCCTTTTGTTTGTTGTTGCTAATGTTCCTGTGGTATGGATTTGCGCCTTCCTGGCACATTATTTTTCTGCCGCTTTTTATTCTCCTTGCTTTTACCTGTGCATTTGGCATTGGTCTCTATCTTACTGCTGTAAATGTAAAATACCGTGACTTCCGGTATATAATCCCTTTCATCGTACAGTTTGGTTTATACATCAGCCCCGTTGGCTTTAATAGTTTTGTTATCAACGAAAAATGGAGGATGGTATATTCGCTTAACCCAATGGTTGGGGTTATAGACGGGTTTCGGTGGTGCCTGCTCGGAGACCCCATGCACTGGCGGTCATTCATTGTTTCTGTGGGAATTACAATGGCCTTTTTATGGCTGGGAATTTATTATTTCCGTAAAATGGAAAGAACCTTTGCAGATAATATTTAAATGTTGATGCGTGTCTAAAATAATAGAAGTTTCAGGATTGTCAAAAAGCTATACCATCTCGCACGAGGGTAAAGAAAGCTTATACAGCGCTTCGGGATGTGATGGCGCAAAAAGCAAAAAAATTGTTTTCTTTTCCCGGGTGGAAATCCAAAACTAGTTGTTACCAAAGAAGAATTTTGGGCATTAAAGGATGTTAGTTTTGATATTGAACAGGGAGACAGGGTAGGTATCATCGGCCGGAACGGTGCAGGCAAATCAACTTTATTAAAAATATTATCCAGGATAACAGAACCCACATCAGGCTCCATTAAAATAAAAGGCAGGGTAGCCTCATTGCTGGAAGTAGGTACAGGCTTTCATCCTGAATTAACCGGCCGCGAAAATATTTTTTTAAATGGCGCTATCCTGGGTATGAGCCGTGCTGAAATAAAAAGACACTTTGATGCTATTGTTGATTTTGCTGAGATTGAAAAATTTTTGGATACGCCCGTAAAGCGGTATAGCAGTGGCATGTATGTTCGTTTAGCCTTTGCCGTTGCCGCTCATCTTGAACCTGAGATATTAATTGTTGATGAAGTGCTTGCTGTGGGTGATGCCCAGTTTCAGAAAAAATGTTTGGGGAAAATGGAAGATGTAAGTAAAAACGAAGGAAGAACCGTGATATTTGTGAGTCATAATATGACGGCCGTGAGAACTCTATGCGCTCATGGTATTTATCTAGATAAGGGAAATGTGGCTTATAAAGGCGAATTAGGAGAAACAATTAATAATTATTTAAATACCAATACCCATCAATCCATCCGTGCAATAAATGCTGTATCAGATAATTTTGAACTAACCAGTATTAAAATTTCAGATAATGGCAATTGTGGAAACTTTAATATTGAAGAGGAACTTGTTTTTAAAGTTGAAGCAAATGCCCATAAGAATTTTGAATTGATTAACATTAATCTGTTTTTTAATACAAATGATGGGAGTCCAATTTTTGTCACATGTTCTCCGGGACAAGCTGTTTCAAAGGGAGAATATATATACGAATGTAAAATACCAGCAAATACTTTAAATGACAATACTTATGATATTGACATCATGGTAGTGACTAAGGGTGAAAGAATAATTCATCATTTGAATGGCGTTATCAACATCCAGGGCAATGAATCAAATTCAAGAGAAGGCGCATGGTTTGGCAAATTCCCGGGACTGATAAGACCTACCTATTTCAATTGGATAAGAAGAAATGCAAACGATATAAAATGAAACTTATAAAATGAGAAGTGGAAAAAGTGCTTTTGAAAGGAAACTATTTTTAAAGTGTAAGAATAGCTTAAAAAATAATTTTGGTAAAGAAAATTATGATGAAGAAAGGTATGGCCAGCTTAACGAAATTGTGAGCAAACCGTTTGCAAAGTTTAAACCTTTGATTAAAAAAACAATAAATTACTATCCATTACGTCACAGCAGTAACTATAAAATGATCCTGAGTGATTTTGGATTGCAGTTTGAGAAAATTTATAGTCAGTTGGATGTATTCGATAAAGATTTATTCGTCGATATTCTGGCATTTAGAATTTTAGGGTTTAAACATGTCAAACTTCCAATAAATAATGATTTTTATTTTGAATCGTTGAGTACAGTCGATAAACTTAAAAATGAAAATGATTTTATTAATCCCAAATTCCTTCATTTTATATTGTATAAGTTTGATTTGAAATCTATAGGATACGATATTAAAATATACTTTTCAGTTATTGGAGTAGTTATAGAATTTATATTAGAACAATATACCTATAAAATAAATAGTAGAACAATAGTAGCAGCAGAAAATGGAGACGTTGTATTGGACATAGGTGGATGCTGGGGCGATACGGCTCTATATTTTGCAAACAAAGTAGGCGCTGCAGGCAAAGTATTTTCATTTGAATTTATTCCTGGTAATATCAATATATTCAGGAAGAATCTGTCGCTTAATCCCACATTGGCTGAGCAAATTCAATTAGTCCCCAGTCCAGTTAGTGATACTAGTGATCAGCTTATTCACTTTAAAGATAATGGACCGGGGAGTACTATTAAATTTCAGTCATTTGCTGAGCAGACTGGAGAAGCTCATACTATTTCGATAGATGATTTTGTTGTTAAAAATAAAATTCAAAAAATTAATTTTATTAAAATGGATATTGAAGGAGCCGAACCTCAAGCGCTAGAAGGTGCGGTCAATACTATAAGAAGATTTAAACCTAAACTGGCTATAGCCATTTATCATAGTTTGGATGATTTTGCAAATATTCCTAACTGGATATTAGATCTTAAGCTGGGATATAAGATTTACCTCGGTCATTATACCATACACAGTGAGGAAACTGTAATTTTTGCTAAAGCGGAATGACAGGAAATGATAAATGTAACAAAAACTTACCTGCCTGATTTCAAAGAATACATTAGTATTTTAGCACGGGCATGGGATAAAGGATGGATAACAAACAATGGTGAGTTAGTATTAGAACTCGAACAAAGACTTAAAGGTTATCTCAATACAAAAAATCTTTTATTTTGCAGCAACGGTACTATTGTGCTGCAAATGGCGCTCAAGGTTTTTAACATAACCAAGGAAGTTATTACAACACCGTTCTCTTATGTTGCTACAACTAACGCAATATTGTGGGAAGGTTGCAAACCTGTATTTGTTGATATTGAGCCAGAGACTTTTAATATCAATACGGACAAAATTGAAGCAGCTATCACAAAAGACACCGAGGCAATTCTCGCAACCCATGTGTATGGTTTGCCATGTAATATTGATAAAATACAGGCTATCGCACAAAAGCATCAGCTTAAAGTAATCTATGACGGAGCTCACGCCTTTGGCTGTACTTACAATGGTAATTCGCTGTTAAGTTATGGAGATATTTCTACGTGCAGTTTTCACGCAACCAAGGTGTTTCACACCGTCGAAGGTGGGTGCCTTATTACGGATGATGCAGAAATTTATGAAAAATTAAACCTGTATAAGAGCTTCGGCCATAAAGCAGATGAATATTTTTCTATTGGCATTAATGCCAAAAATTCTGAGTTTCATGCCGCAATGGGACTGGCCGTGTTGCCACAATTGAGCAGCCTCATTAATGAAAGAAAGAAAGTTTTTGAACAATACAATTCATTATTACCTTCCTCATTACTTAAACCAAAATATAATATCCCCGGCTTTGAATATAATTATTCTTATTATCCCGTACTGTTTAAAAGCGAACAAGAATTGTTAACAGCTATGAGTGCATTGCAAAAAAATGAAATTTACCCGAGGAGATATTTTTATCCTTCCTTAAATAACGTACCGCAGGTAACCGGAGCAAAAATGTATTGCCCGGTTTCAGAAGATATAAGTGTGAGGGTACTATGTCTGCCTTTATATCCGGAATTAACAACGATTGAAATTGAAAAGATAAGTTCGGTTATCACAAAATCAATTGCATGACAGTTGCCATCATGCAGCCATACATATTTCCATACCTGGGTTATTACCAGTTGGTAAATGCCGTGGACACATTTGTGTTTTTTGATGATGTGAATTATATCAATAAAGGATGGATTAATCGTAACAACATACTGCAACAGGATAAGCCTTTAAAATTTACGATCCCCCTGGCAAAAGCCAGCCAAAACAGGCTTATAAATGAAATTGAAATTTCAGGATATACGAAATGGCGAAAAGATTTTTTAAAGTCGGTGGAGATCAGTTATAAAAAAGCGCCGCAATTCTCTTTTGTATTTAAGTGGCTGAATGAATTTTTTACCAAAGACTACCTATTGATAAGCGAGCTCGCCGCTGACAGTGTTAAAGAAGTTGCAAAACTTTTAGAACTGCACGTCATATTTAAAAATGCCGGTTCAATAAATTATAAAAATGACAGCACTCAAAACGGTGAGCAAAAAATATTGAAACTCTGCAAAATTTTTGGGGCGCAAAAATATATTAACCCCAAAAACGGAACTTATTTGTACAATCCTGATTTATTTAATTCTGCAAACATCGAATTGAAATTTATCAATATGCATGGGATAAATTACCCTCAATTTTCTAAAGAAGAATTCATTCCCAATTTGTCAATTATTGATGTAATGATGTTTAATTCCAAAAATGAAATATCGCAAATGCTCTGTAAATATGACCTGGTATGAAAACCAATTATCTTTACAGCATTGTAAAGCATTATGAAGATTGCCTGGATAAATTTGGTGACTCTCACTTGGGTGTAGATTGGCCAAAGGAGGAGGATGTAGATAAGCGATACAAAGTGATGATGGAAATAATTAGGTTTTCCAAACAGGATATTTCCAATGCAAGTTTATTGGATTTCGGGTGTGGCGCCTCACATCTCTTGAAATATATAAACAATAACGACTATAAAGATATAGTTTATTCCGGCTTAGACGTTTCAGAAAAATTTATTGCGTTAAGTCAACAAAAATTTCCTGCGGTAAAATATTATTGTGTTGATATTTTAAATGATATAGGTGATTTGCCTGCATTTGATTTTATTATTATGAATGGCGTGTTTACTGAAAAGAGAGAATTGAGTTTTGAGGAGATGTGGGAATATTTCTGTAAAATGATTTTGAAAACTTTTAGCTATGCCAAACAGGGTATTGCCTTTAATGTGATGTCAAAAGCAGTTGAATGGGAGAGAGAATATCTGTTTCACGTTCCTGCAGATTTATTGATTGATTTTTTAACCAAAAATGTTTCACGGAATTTTATTATCCGTAACGACTATGGTTTATACGAATACACCACCTATGTATATAGGTAAATTGTTCTTATCATGACAGAAAATAAGGTTATTATTTTTGGCATACAGGATTATGCAGAACTGGCTCATTTTTATCTTACCAATGATTCGGGCTACGAGGTGGTGGCTTTTAGTGTGAATGAACGATATATTCCCCCGATAAAATGTTTAAGGGTTTACCAGTACTGCCTTTTGAAAATATAGAAAAAGATTACCCTGCTAATGGTTTTCTTTTTTTTGCCCCTATGTCACCAAAAAATATGAACCAGGCAAGGGAAGCTGTCTATCATCAAATAAAAGACAAAGGATACCAATTGATAAGTTATATAAGCAGCAAGGCCACGCTATTTAAAAACAAAATAGGAGATAATTGCTTTATCCTGGAAGATAATACCATACAGCCCTTTACAAAAATCGGCAACAATGTGGTATTATGGAGCGGCAATCACATCGGTCATCATGGGGAAATAAAAGACCATGTCACCGTTACATCACACGTTGTTATGTCCGGCCATTGCATAATTGAAGAAAATTGTTTTTTAGGAGTGAATGCAACCTTGCGGGATGGCGTTATTTTAGCCAAAGGTACATTGGTAGCAATGGCCGCGGCTGTTACTAAAAATACAGAAGAGTGGGGCGTTTATATTGGAAACCCGGCTAAAAAACTGGAAGGGAAAAGCAGTACTTTAATATTATAATATGGGATGGATAAAGAAGGGACGTATCTTTTTGCCAGATGCAAGTTATAATTGGAGTAAGAGTCACGCATCGATACCGACAGTTGATCACATTGTTGAGAAGAATATTCTTAGGATATATTATTCTGCAAGAGATTCAGAAAATCGTAGCTGTATATCATTCTTCGAGGTTGACGCAGACAACCCATCCATCTTAAAATATACTCACGGGATACCCGTTTTGGTGGCGGGAAATGTTGGCACATTTGACGATTGTGGTGTAATGCCCACATGGATTTTAAATCAAGGTGACAAAAAATATCTATACTACATAGGTTGGAACGTAAGAAATACAGTACCCTATAGTAATGCACTTGGAGTTGCAGTTAGTTTAGATGGTGGACTAAGTTTTCAAAAATTATACGAAGGATCGATATTGGATCGATCTAAAGATGAGCCATATTTTACCGCGTCTGCATGTTTGCTTAAAGAAGGTGATATTTTCTTCACTTACTATTTGTGTTGCACCGAGTTTAAATATATCAATAATAAACTGGAACCAGGTATAATATTAAGTTTGCTACTTCTTACGATGGAGTTGACTTTGATAGGAAAGGCAAAATAGCTATTGATTATTCTTCATTTGATGAGGCCGGTATATCCCGACCTTGCGTTTTAAGAGATTCAAAGTTTAAAATGTGGTATTCGTATAGAAAATTTTTGAACTATAGAATAGACAAAAATTCGTCCTATAAAATCGGCTATGCAGAGTCTTCTAACGGACTTGATTGGGAAAGAATGGACAATAAGATCAATTTCGAAACACCGATTACGGGTGGATTCAGAAATGCAATGTTATCCTCACGTAATAAATTTGAATGAACGGCTAGTTATGTTTTATAATGGCAATGGATTTGGTAGAACGGGAATTGGATATGCAGAATACGTTACATAAGAAAAAACTGGACCCAAAAGTTCTTATTTTTATGGTTACTTACAACCATGAAAAATATATTGCGCAAGCGATAGAAAGCGTAATGATTCAGAAAACGTCTTTTGATTATCTGTTAGTGATTGGCGAAGATTGTTCAACTGATAATACGCTGAAAATTTGTATCAATCTTAAACAAAATTACCCCGACAAAATTTTGCTGCTTAATAATACAGAAAATCTGGGGCCAATGATTAATGCATTAAACGTGTATAAAAAATGCTTTAGCAGTTCAGCAAAATATGTTGCAATGTTAGAAGGAGACGATTACTGGTGTGATGAAAACAAACTGCAAAAGCAAGTTGATTTCTTAGATGCTAATAAAGATCATTCAATTTGTTTCCATAGGGTATATGAATTAGGAAGGGGAGAACTACAGAAACTTTCAAATTTAAATAGTTGCCTTTACGAAGAAACGTATACAATTAAAGATCTTGCAAAAGAAAATATTATTCATACCCCTTCCGTTGTTTTCAGAAACGGTTTAGTGAAAGAATTACCGGCCTGGTTTAAGACTCGCCTGTAGGTGATTATGTATACTCATGCTAAATGCAAAAAAAGGATTAATTAAATATTTCCCTGAGCCATTAGCGGTTTACCGCAGACAAGTTGGGACATGGACAAGCCAGACGAACAAAGTTTTATTTGTAAAATGGCTTAAGGTTTTGACACTTTTATTAAAAGAAAATTTCGAAGAAGAGGTAAAAAATAGTTTAAGAAGTCAATGGGGCAAGGTCGCAGCTTCTTACCTTAATTCGTCATTCCCCAATGATCTTACCGATTTTTATGAACAAATAAAAATTATTGCAGGCAAAGATCCCGATCTGCTATATGAATGTGTAGCCAATGTTTATCCTCCTTTATTAAATAGCGTTATAGAAACCAGGTCATTTAAACTGGCAAGAAAGATGAGTCATTTTAAAAATAAAACGCTCAAATTTAAAACGTGACATAGTGTTGTATTGAACTTATGATTTCCATTGTAATTTGTTCCATAAGACCCGAGCTGTTAGCTGAATTGAAAAGCAATATTAAAAGAACTATAGGAGTATCATATGAAGTAATTGCAATAGACAATCGCCTGGATTCAAAAGGAATTTGCCAGGTATATAATGAAGGTCTTAAAAAGGCAAACTTTAATATAGTTTGTTTTTGTCATGAAGACATCCTGTTTGAAACTAGAGATTGGGGCAAAATATTATCAGCGCTGGTAACAACTAACAAGGAAATTGGGTTGGTTGGAATTGCCGGTGCGGTCTATAAATCAAAATATCCGGGCTCCTGGACAGCGGTACCTTATAAGTATTATAGAATAAACATGATCCAGGAAAAAAAAGACGGTACATCTGCTGACCATGTTTTGCACGACCGGGGTAATTTTTCTGAAGTGGCCGTGATTGACGGATGCTTCATTGCAGGCAGAAAGGAATTATTTGAACAATATAAGTGGAACGAAAAATTATTAAAAAACTTTCACTTGTATGATCTTGATATAAGCATTCGCGTGGGACAACAGTATAAAATAGTCGTCAGCAATAATATAAAGATCACCCATTTTTCCGAAGGAGAGTTTAACAAGGTATGGTTAGAAGATGCCAGGAAATTTCATCAGCATTATCAAAATGTTCTCCCGGTTAATAGAGTAGCATTGGAAAAACAGGAGCAAAAAGAATTGGAATACTTTGCATTGAATAACTATGTATTAACTCTTATCAAGCTAAGACAACCGGTTTTGCGGATTGTATCAATTATAATGAATGGGGTTATATTATTTCCGCTCAGGAAACAAAATCTTTCATTATTAAGGCGACTTGCGGGTAACCTATAAATGAGAATCGTTTATTTTTTACCAGATGTGGATGCAGGTGTTTCAAGGATAGTAAAAACTTTACTTAAATACAGGCGGCCGAATAAAGAAATAACCTATGCTGTTGTGCTATTCAGGGGAGAAGGGGGGTACACGAATACCTCAGATGATGACTTTAATGCCGATGAAATTATCCGTTTCCGATACAAACGGGAAGAAAATGCCTGGTCCGTTTTTAAAAGAGTTAGTACTGCTCTTTCATCCGACAAAGATATAATAGTAGGTAATGATGGATTTGAGATAAAAATGGTAGCTGCATTAAAACTTAAAAACCCCGTGGTATATATAATGCATGGCGATTTCCCGGACTATTATTCCATTGCCAAATTATATCATCCCGTTATTGACTGCTTCATTACCTATAGCAATAAAATAGAACAGGAATTAAAAAAAATATTGCCTTTATCCAGGAGAGAAAAAGTCCATAAAATTTATTATCCGGCGGCATCTGCAGAAAACAAAAATAATACAGATGATGATTCAATAAATGAAAAAGAAACATTTAAAATATTATTTGCGGGCTTATTAACCGAAAGAAAAGGCGCCGATCTGTTATATAATATTTACAATGGTTTGCTTGCTAATAACATGATTGACTTTAGTCTCGAAATCATAGGTTCAGGGAATTTATCGGGTATGGTTCAACAACAATTTGGCAGTTGCAGTAATGTAATTTTAGCAGGATGGCAATCGACTGAATATGTTGCAGAAAAAATGAAATTGGCGGATGTTTTTTTATTCCCCTCAACACTAGAGGGCCTGCCTAATGTATTAGTGGAGGCCTTAGGTATGGGTGCCGTGCCCATTGCAAGCAATCTTGAAAGCGGCGTTGCAGACATTATTGAAAATGGAGTAAATGGTATCCTGGTAGAGCCGGGTAATGTCACTGCCTTTACCAGTGCAATCTTAAGTTTATACCACAACCAGGATCAATTAAGCTTCTTGAAAAAGAACGCTCTTTCGCCATTGAAGAAATTTGAACCTTACACACAGGCAGGCATGTACGAACACCTGATAATCGAGACTTCAAAAAGATATGATGCCGGAAAAAGAATATATCCATTGTATAGGAAAGGGAGAGTGCTTGATATCGCATGGCTGCCAAATTATCTGGTGATTTCATTGCGAAAAATATTTAAAAATCCTAAATTATAAAATCCGTTTTACCGTTAATGTTTTCAGCTCAAGATGGTATGAGTTATTTTACTAAAATTGATGGATTGAGATGTGTTGCTATATTATTAGTGCTACTTCAGCATTTTCCCCCCTGGCTGGGTAAGTTCTTTTCTTCAGGTTATTATGGTGTTGATTTATTTTTTGTAATAAGCGGTTTTCTTATTACGGGCATTTTATATAACTCGAAGGAATCAATTTTTCTTAAAGCCTATGGCCGCTTTTTAGGGCGAAGAACTCTACGAATATTTCCTATCTACTATTTAACTGTTATTATTTTATACCTGCTCAATTATGAAATTATAAAAAAATATATGTTTTGGTTTCTTACCTACACTTACAATTATGCATGGGCCAAATATGATATCCCGGTTAGTGCAGTTCATCATTTTTGGTCGCTGTGTGTTGAAGAACAATTTTATTTATTTTGGCCCATTATCGTTTTAACATTGAGAGGCAAACCTTTTATTCTAATCATTGTGATTTCCCTAATTATTTTATTGGGGTTTTCACAACAATTATTTAATGTTATACCTTATCTGAGCATTTATGATGATACAGGCCTCTTAACAAGAATGTCTTCGTTGGGTATAGGCGCTCTGGGGGCTATTTATTCATTAAATTACAAGCTGCCGTTCAGGATTTTTAAATCAAAACCGCTTGAATATATTTTACTTCTTATAATACTTCCCATTACTCTTGTATTTAATTTTAAATTTAAGGTGGTGTTACTTGCGCTTGTTTCCCTTTACCTAGTTTTAAAAGCGGCTTACTTTAAATTCCTATTTCCCGGGTTGGAGAATTTTCTTCAAAACAAAAAAGTGCTTTATATTGGCTCCATATCATATGGCATTTATATATTTCATGTGCCGCTTACTTATTATTTTAATGATTATTTTTTTAGTCCGATATGGAACAACATCAATTTTAATTTCTGGCCATTACTTAGGTGGCATTCATGGATATTAAAATTTCCGCTATACTATTTTATTACAATAGGTTTTGCAGGTTTATCGTATCGTTATTTTGAGAAACCAATATTGTCATTAAAAGATAAATTTTTCAGGTATAATTTTAAACGGAATTAAATGTCGAATAAAACAAGAATAACACTATTAGATATGCTAAGAGGAATGAGGCACAGAAGAATTAATCGTTTGTTTAATCGTGAGCAAAAGATTATAACAAAATTTCGTGCTTACAAACCTATAATGTATATTTACTATTCAGATCCGAATCTCCTGCCTGAATTAATCACCCCCTTTGATTTTATGTACACAATGAATAATCACCTGGTCAAATCAGGGTTGGAGTATGATGCTGAAATTTCTAACTGCTTGTATAATATTTTTTTTATTCGTACCACATATATCTATGGGGCAGGATGCACATGATTTTTATATCAGCAACCAGGGGAAAGATAGTTACCCGGGTACATCACCGCTGGTACCGCGGAAAACAATTACAGCAACGGCGCCTCTCCTCACTGATTTTGCTAAAATAAACGGGAAGGTAAAAATTGCCCTGGAAAGCGGGAGTATTTTTGATGAAAGCCTGGTAACATCTTATCCTGTTGAAGTGAAGACATATCCCGGTGAAAATGGTAATACTGATTTTGCCGTTTTGGATGGCAGCAAGGAGTTCAGTACAGGATGGCTGAAAGATAGCGCCACCAACAATATTTATAAACAGGAAATTACCTATAGCGGTTTTAAGAGTGGCGGCATTATTGCATTGAAAGCTATAGCTATATTTACGTAACTGAAATTGACAGGGCACTCGAAAAAACCGCGCCTTTTTCCGCCCGTAAGATCTTAACATTTTATAACTCATTGCAGCAGGTCGATCAAAACCCGGGTTCATTTTATGCACCTTCTTCGCCTATCAATTTTTCAGGAAATACAATGTGGATGTATATTCATACCAGTGATGGGAGGTCGCCCAATTTAAATGCAAAATACCGGTATGAAGTTACCGTAAGGGATTGGGGAGTTAATGGTACCTACCAGTCGGGTAGCGTATTTGAGAATATATGGGTGCGTGGATTTGGTGCCGGCAATGGAATGTTGCCGGGAGGCGATAATTCATCGTACAATAAAATAATATTTGGCCCCGGCGCAGGCATCCATCATTTAAATGTCAGGAGCGGAACTATTGATCATTCTCTTTTTCTACCCTCGGCTAAAAATACCAGCGAATATGCGGTAGTATTCTATGATGTAGAGGGATTGCGCAGACATTGCACTATTAAAAATTCTATATTTTTAGATATTCCCGAGCCCATTTATATGCATACCAGCAACTCGGGAACCAGTTATAGCGCTTTGGAAATTAATAATACCGTAGCCTTTGCAGATACTTCCAACAGGCAAACCTTCTTTTATACTTCAAATAATGATTCGGTGTTGTTGAATAATGTATATACCGATGGATTTGATAATGGCTATAAGAATTACGGATCGGCAAAATATGCAGCGTTTAGTAATTGTTATTTTAAAGATGTGGCTTCTTACGGTATTGGTTACGCGTCCGACCCGGTTAATTCATTAGTTAATAATTGCTTTATAAAAACAAAAAATGCTTCTTTTACTATCGGCATTTATATGCAGGCAGGTACCTCTTTGCAACTTACTAATTCTATTTTTCACATAAATAGTACAGCTGCTAATTCCGAATTTGTTTATGGAGGTGGAACGCCCGGAAGTAAAATAAATGCTTCCGGAAATATTTTTATTTGTGATAATGCTCCGGCTGCAACCCTGTTGGCAGCTTCGTACATAGCAGGCAACGAGCGGTAATGCTTCCGGGGACAAATGGGATAATAATGTGTACGTTTTATTAAACGGCGATACGATAGCCTGGATGTTACTATGCCAGGGCCAAACGGACCTGTTAAGGGGGTTGTTGACTTTGAAGATTGGAAAAAGCAATCAGGGCAGGATGCTCACTCGCTTTTTTTTGACCTTAGAAATGATCCGAGAGGATTGAGGGCAATATTCGTTGACCCGGCCAGTGGTGATTATGAATTGGCCAATACCCCCGAGGGAAATAAAATTGCAGCTTTGGGCGCAGGTATGACTTCACCTATAACCTGTTTTATAAAAAAGCCAACTTATGAAGAGGCTGCGGATTTAATTCGCAATAATAAAGTACTGTCGATAAATGGATGCAGAAATCCATGCACCCAAAATACAATCCGGGTTAATAATACACTGGCTGTTACCGGGAACAGTGATAACAAAGTCACCATAAGCTGGAATATTTCAGAACAACAAAACATTGGCCGGTACGAATTGCAGAAAGCTACTGTAAATTCAATTTTTAGACGAGTAGCAATAATACCTGTCAGCGAGGATACATCATATTCTTACACCGATAACGACGTCACAGCCTGGTATTCCTTACCAATACCGCCTGGTTCTAATTGCAGGCGCAGGTAATATTTGTTATTCTGATGCAAAGGCTGTAAAAACTGTTAACCAAAGAGCTTTCACTCTTTACCCTAATCCCTCTAACGGTAAATTCATGATCTATATGAACGGATACCTTGGGAAGGTGAAATACACTGTTTTAAATTCCAGTGGCCAGTCCATTATTAAACGATGAATTTTTCAGTTTGTATGCCCCACAGCCATTGGATCTTACAGGAATGCCAAAAGGCATTTATTTTATAAAAGTTGAGACTCCGGGTCGCTTTAGCATTCAAAAATTTGTAAAGGAATAGATTCAAAAAGTCTTTTTTAAACAGCTTGCCTGTTATTGAATCTATGGATCAAAATTTTCCGCCATTGGTAAGCGTTTTAATGACTGCGTTATAATCGCGAAAAATATATTGGCGAAGCAATTGAAAGTGTGCTTGCATCTACTTATCAAAATTTTGAATTGATTATTGTTGATGATGCGTCCATAGACAATACCGTAAACATTGCCAGTGGATATGAAGCAAAAGATGGCAGGATAAAGGTGTATGTAAATGAAAAAAATCTTAGCCAGTGGCCAAACAGAAATAAAGCTGCACGTTATGCAAAGGGATGGTTGATATTTTGGGTAGACTCCGATGATATGATTCAACCTGATGCAATAGAATATGTAGTTAAACAATTCGTTGAAAATCCCACCATAAGTTTTAGTTTAATATATAAAGGTGATATTGATAAGCCTAAAGTTTTAAGTCCGGTTGAAAGTATTCGTAATCATTTTTATAAAGAAGGATTTTTAAATATCGGGCCCGGTGGAACGGTTATTAAGACAAGCTATTTTAAATCTTTTGGCGGTTTCCCGGAAAAATATGGCCCTGTTGGAGACATGTATTATAATATAAAAGCCGCTGCCAATGCCAATATATTGCTGTTGCCTTATAACTATTTAATTTATCGAAGGCATGAACAACAGGAAATAAACAATAAGTATAGTTACCTGTGTGACGGATATAGATACCTGGCAGATGTAATGGAGTTTCCCGAATTACCATTATCGCCAAAAGAAAGACAAATCATTTTAAAAAAATGCGCCCGTCAGAATGTGCGGTCATTTGTAAGCCACATTAAAAATACCGGAGAGATCAGGAAGACATTCCGGGCATATAAGATTTCAGGAATAAAATTGAAAGATTTGTTTTGATTAATAATCAGCATTTTTAGTGAAAATATTATTGGTATCAGGAAAATATTTACCCGGTAAAAATGCGGGAATAGAAAACTATAGTCATTTACTGGCGACGATTCTCGTTCAAAATAGTCACAAGGTTGATGCTGCTATACTGTATACTGCCGATATGAATCCTTATACTTATGAAGGTGTAAATGTTATTCCTTTGAAGAATGGTTTTGATACTTTCACCGAGCTATTGCAGGAAAAGCATTATGATATTTGCCACTTTCATGAATATATTTCATTCGGAGGTATCGACTTGTTTTGGCTTAAAGAGGCAAAGCAGTATTGCGAAAAAGTATTCTTTACTTTTCATATGCCCTACTTAACCTGTTATAAAAGCGATTTCAGGTATATGGGTGTTGAAGACTGTAATAATTTTAGTTCTTCCGCAAGATGTATAAACTGCGTTATTAAAACAAAATTGAAATATAAGCGAACCACACATTTTAACTTGTATAACTTCGGTATTGATTTGTTTGCCAGGACAATAAAAAATTCAAAAAGGATTAGCAGGCTAAAAAAGAATATTCAATCGAGAAAAGTAGATTTGAATGAATTGATTGATACCTGTGATAATGTTTTTCTAATTGCGGATTGGTTCCGGGAACTTTTATTGAAAAATGGTTATACGTCACCGACAATAAAAAAAATTCCACACATAAGTGCTCCGTTAAAGACAACGAAACTGGAAAGCGACAATACTTTAAAAAAGAAAATTGTATATGTAGGACGAATCGAAAAACAGAAGGGCCTGCATTTACTTTGCAGGGCGATGAAAATAATTTCTACAGATGATATTCAACTGGATGTTTTTGGAAATATCACTGATGAGAAGTATTATAAATTTTGCGAAAAGGAAAAGGCTTTTAATTTTAAAGGAACACTCCCACGGCCGGAGCTTTTAAAACTATTAAATGGTTATGACTTTTTAGTTTTGCCAAGTGTCGTACCGGAAATGTATCCCATGGTTATAAAAGAAGCTATTTACGCACAGGTGCCGGTTATTGCTTCGGCTTCAAAAGGAAATAGGGATGTGATCATCGAAGGTAAAAACGGGTTTATTTTTGACTATGATGATTCCAGTGATCTTGCCCGGGTAATTGATAATGCCTATAATTTGAAGCAATCAGGATGGCTACCGGTTTTTGAAACGGGCACATCCAGGGATGAGGATGTAAAAAAAATACTTTCCTATTACTGTTAGGATTTCATTAAATGAAAATACTTTATGTTGGCAGCTTGTACGAAAACTCCAATTCATACCGACGGTATAAAACATTGGGTTTACTAAGCCACGAAATGGTGGGGGTTGATTTGGATGAATTTATTTATAAGAATGTTTTTACAAAATTTCATTATCACTTAAATATAGGACCCGGCATTAGTTCACTGAATAAAAAAATACTGTCGGTTGCAAAAGAAAAAAAATCCGATATTTTGTGGATAGATAATAAATCTTATCTAAAATCAAATACTTTAAAAAAAATACGGGTTCTTAGCCCGGGAATAAAAATTATCACAGTAATTACAGATGATATTACCGGCAGGCTCAAATACCAATGGAGACTAAGTTTAAAAAATGCAAAATATTTTGATTGTCATTTTGTACAGAGATCCGTTAACGTAGCTGAATTGAAAAGTTATGGTGCCAGGAGAGTAGAACTTTGTTATCGCTCTTTTGACCCTGAATTTCATCGTGCTGTTATATTGAGTGAAGAAGAAATTAAGAAATATAAATCCAGCGTTGGTTTTATCGGTACCTGGGAAAAAGAGCGTGAAGAATTTATAGCTTATCTCATAAGAAATAATATTCCTGTAAACATCACCGGTGACGGCTGGCCAAAGGGAAAACATTGGGAAATTATAAAACCTCTTTACCATGGTCCGTCTGTCTATGGAGAAGCATACATCAAAACCATCAATGGGATGGATATAGCTTTACATTTTTTAAGACACGGAAACAGGGATGAACAGGACAGCCGGACTTTTGAAATACCGGCCTGCGGAGTATTTATGCTGGCTGAAAAAAGTAAAGTACATCAATCGCTTTTTGAAGTAGGGAAAGAGGCTGAGTTTTTTACTGAGAGGGAAGAATTGTTAGAGAAAGTAAAATACTATTTACAACATGAGGACGAACGAAAAGCAATAGCAAAGGCGGGCCTTGCAAGAAGCAAGGAAAGCGGTTATTCTCATGAAGGAAGATTAACAGAAGTGATCAGACAAATAAGTAGCTTATAACGGATGGAGAAAATAAAACAAAAAAAGGTTTTTATTGTCCATTTTCAGCCATTAGAATTATTTCCCCCGGCGATGAATATAATTGATTATTTAAGCAGTGATTCTGATCTTAAATTAATTATTGTCACGAATAAAAAATCGAAAAACAACGTGTTATTACCTTACGATAATCAATCTGGAAATGTGAAAATATACCGGCCGTCACAACAGAAAGAATCTTCCATTGCCCGTTATCTCAATTATTATTTTTTTTACTCAACTGCTTTTTTCTTATTGATAAAATACTATCCTAAAACAGTGCTTTATTTTGAAACCCTTTCTTCATGGCCTGTCTTAATGTATAAAAAATTAAGAGGGACGCAGACCAGGTTGATGGTCCATTACCACGAATACACGGAGCCAAAATTATATGAACAAGGAATGTTTTTATCACAATGGATGCATCGCATAGAATCAAAAATGTACAAAAAATTTTCATGGATATCTCATACCAATCCTGTGAGATTACAAATGTTTAAAGATGACAATGGTCTAAATAGTATACCAAACAGCATTTTTCATGTGATACCTAATTATCCTTCCAAATCATGGTGTACCAATAGGAAAAGTGACCAATCAAAAAACAAAATTATAAGATTGGTATTTGTTGGTTCTTTGGGTTATGATAATATGTATTTACAGGAGGTAATTGATTGGGTAAATAATCATCCTGGAGAATTCTCTTTAGATGTGTATTCTTATAATATTGACCGGAAAGCAAAAAAAGTTTTGGAAAGCGGCGCTTATAAAAATGTCAGCTATCAAGGGGGATGTAACTACCAGGAGCTGCCCCGGCTTCTGGAGAATTATGACATCGGGTTGGTGATCTATAAACCTTTTTCTCAAAATACTATTCATGCAGTTTCCAACAAAGTATTCGAATACGCGGCTTGCGGTTTGGATGTGTGGTTTTCCAAGGATATGTCCTGTACTTTTGAATATGTAAGGCAGTCAGTTTATCCCAAAATAATTCCGGTAGATTTTAAACAAATGGACTCCTTTAATTTTGAGATAGCTATTTCAAGAGAAAATTTGAGATACGAGGCTGTCAATTTTTTTTATGAAGACATATACCCTGAAATATTATATCACATCAGTAATACCCGAAATCATATGGAACCATGAAGAGGCTTGCCATTGTTACTACGCATCCCATTCAATATAATGCTCCTTTATTTGAATTATTAGCAAAAAGAAATAAAATTGACATCAGGGTTTTTTATACATGGGGCGAAGCTGTTCTGCAATAAAAAGTATGATCCGGGCTTTGGAAAAATAGTAGTATGGGATATCCCTTTGTTAGAAGGCTATAACTATGAATTTTTAGAAAATACCGCAGCCGATAAAGGCTCACATCATTTTAACGGAATCATCAACCCATACATCATTGAATCAATAAATGAATATAAGCCTGATGCGATACTGGTTTATGGATGGTCGTTTAAAAGCCATTTAAAAGTAATGCGGCACTTTAAAAATAAAATCCCGGTCTTGTTCCGGGGTGATTCAACTTTATTGGATAAAATGGGGGTTTTATCTTCCTTAAAGAGAAATCTTTTTTTAAGATGGGTATATCGGCATATAGACATTGCCTTATACGTTGGAAAAAATAATTATGATTATTTCAGGAACGCAGGTGTAAAAAAAAATAAATTGGTATTGGCGCCTCATGGAATAGATAATGAAAGATTTGAGTGCATAGACAGCAAGCGTAAAAAAAATGATTCAAATCTTTTGGAAAAATTGCAAATTCCAGCCGGTGACTTTATTTTTTTATTTGCTGGTAAACTGGAAGTTAAAAAAGATCCGGGAATTTTACTGAAGGCTTTCGCAAACGCTAATTTTAATAAAGATGTTCACCTGGTAATAGTGGGCAATGGGGAACTTGAGAAGAAGTTAAAAAAAGAATACAACCTGCACGCAAATATTCATTTTCATGACTTCGTAAACCAGTCAATGATGCCGGCGCTTTATGAGGTAGCCACTGTTTTTGTATTGCCATCGAAGGGGCCGGGCGAAACATGGGGCCTCGCAGTAAATGAAGCCATGGCGAACGGGAAAGTAGTAATAGTAAGTGATAAATGCGGCTGCTCCGTGGATTTGGTAGAAAATGGTGTAAACGGATACATTTTCCCAGCCGGCAATTCCAATGCACTTAAGGATATATTAAAATTGGCCTATGTTGCCAAAAAAAACTTTAGCGAAATGGCAATGCAATCAAAAAATAAAATAAAGCAATATTCGTTTACAATTCTTGCGGAAGCGGTTGAAAGCACCCTCATAAAAGCGTGAGAATGATAAGAGTATTGTGGTATGTAAATACCCAAAGCAGCCTTGGCAACCAGCCTTTTTCATTAATGCATGCTGTTTATTTGCAAGCTAAATAGCCCGACCGTCAATTAATATAATCAAACAAGTCAATTGCGAATAAAGATAATAGACGGATTTAGAGCAATCGCAGTCCTGGGTGTGTTATGGATACATATTTGGACTTTTTATGGAAATCCCTATTATACGATTGCAGGAATTAATTTAGCCAAACTCTTATCATTTTTTGGCAGCGGTGTTGACTTGTTTTTTGTGATCAGTGGATTTTGTATGTATCTAATGTACGCTAACAAACGATCTGAAATAACCTTCACCTACTATTGGCAATATTTAAAGAAAAGATGGCTTAGAATTGCACCCGCATTTTATGCAGCAATTATTATGTATTCACTCTTAAAAACTTCCTTTAATTTATATTTAGTCGACGGAATGTATGCTTTAAAAAATGCGTTTTTCATTCGCACACTTTTTACCGAGCCTACCCAATATGCACCACACTTTTGGTCTTTGTGCACCGAATGGCATTTTTATCTCGTTCTTCCTTTTATACTGTTGGGAATAAAAAAAAATTCTTTCTTTAAAGCTATTATATTTTCCACAATCATTTGCTTGAGTTTTAGAGTGATCTTTTGGCGTGAAAATAATGACCCTTATAATATTATTAATTATTTAATATTAAATCGCCTCATTGAATTTTTGGTGGGAATTACGATTGCCTGCTTATACCTAAATGAAAAAAAGGCCTGGATTAACAGAAGTGCTGTTGGCTTCTTTATTGGCATTTTAATAGCATTTGCAGGTAGGATTTTTATGTCTGCGGAATTCGCGAACCGGGCGGATATGGTGGGAATTGCGGCGAGGGTATTTAATCTGCCTTTGCTTACGCTGGGATTTGGAATAGTCATTTTGAATGCCCTCCAGAACGTATCCCTTTTTTCCCGTTTTCTTGAGAGTAATTTAATGACTTCTATTGGCAAATATTCTTATAGCATGTATCTTTGGCATTGGCTCATTGCGGAAAAAATTGCGTTTTCTTTTAGGGGAATTGGGGGCTTTGACTTATTCGCCGAGGTTAATATTGCTTTCATTTTAAGCTTACTCATATTGTTCCCTATATCTAAATTGTCTTATATTCTTTTTGAATCTATTTACTTTAATAAAAAAAAGGATATTAAAACGATGAATTTGTCAGCAGATCTATTCCAGTCCTGAAACTATTTTTACAATAATTTATTGAAGAAAATAGAAAATAAAGCCGATAAAATGTTTAATTAAAATTCAAGCAAGAATTGAAATCTTTATTTAAGGCGCAAATTGATTGGGGTGTTTACTTAATTGTAGCTATTGCCATACGCTTATTATTCCCAAATATTTCATGGTTATCTTACGCTGCGATTTTAATAGCTCTTCACCAATTTTTTTTGTTATTCTACTCTATCGGATACATGATTCCTGTCCGATATGTGGCAGGTTCTTTAATGTGCTTGCAGATGTTGGTAGGGCCCACATTAGCATATAATGGCCTCGATGTGTATCAAAGGGGCTTTTTGAAAATGCAAATTCCGGAGGGGGATTATTTTTTTTATGCCATACCTGCGGTTATCTGTTTTATAATTGGCCTACATATTACTGCGGGCAATCTGAAAGGAGAGTTTATTGACCAGGAAAAAATTAAAAAATATATACAGCAAAATAATACCTTGCCTTTCTATTTTGTAGGGATTGGTTTTCTATCCAGTTTTGTTGCGGAATTTTTTGGGTCAGAATTAGGATTTGTTTTCGTTTTGTTAGGATGCTTTAAATATATCGGCGCTTTTTTAATTATCCTGGGTAGCCGCCATTTAAAGCCATTATTCCTGGTATTGGTATATGGCTCTATTGTTGCTTCTTCCCTGCGTGGCGCTATGTTTCATGACCTGATTACCTGGCTTATTTTCCTGGGAACTGTGTTCGCCATTAAATACAAACCCGGGATCAGGGTTAAGTCCATATTTGTAATAAGCTTTATACTTCTTGCAGTAATTGTTCAGCAGTTAAAGACGGATTACAGGCAAGCTGTTTGGAACGAAGGGAAAGAGGGAGGCGTGGAAACATTTAATAATGCCCTGGAGAAAACTGAGGAAGAAGGGGGCGTATTCAGTGAAAAAAGGTTAGGTGAAAGCAATATTCGTATTAACCAGGGCTTTATTGTTACCAACATCATGCAAACTGTCCCCGCAAAAGTGCCATTTGAGAACGGTGCGGAAATGGTAGAAATCATAAAAGCGGCCATACTACCCCGTATATTGGCCCCGAATAAATTAACGGCAGGAAACAGGGAAATTTTCACGAAATATTCAGGCATTCCTTTGGCGAGGGGAACATCCATGGGGCTTAGCTCGGTCGGAGATTTCTATATTAATTTTGGTTTAATCGGAGGAGCAATCTGTATGTTTTTTTATGGATTATTATTCAGTGAAGTGCTAAACGCTTTTTATAAAAATTCTTTTTCATACCCGTCGCTCTTGCTATTTACTCCCCTTGTTTTTTATTATCCCATTAGGCCCGATTGTGAATTACAAACAATTTTGGGTCATTTGGTAAAATCATGTTTTTTAATTTATGTGATGATACAGGTATGGAAAGTAAAATTCCTCCTGAGAAATCCTTCGGCCAAAATAGAAATGGCGACTACATGATTGACTGTTTTGCATGTAACCAGTTTGAAAAAATATTTTTATTGCACTATACTGATTTATATAATGCAAATGAAAAGCTTTAAAAAAGCAGTATATGAATTAATGACCGGCACTAAAACCGGTAAATATCTGGTGGGAAAAATCATTAATAGTTCTTTCAAGGGTTCTGCAGCCTACTGGGAAGAAAGATATCGCAATAGTGGAAATTCAGGTACGGGGTCTTATGGAGAAAATGCGGTGTACAAAGCTGATTTCATTAACAGTTTTGTTGTTGAAAATACCATCCAAAAAGTTATTGAGTTTGGTTGCGGGGATGGAAACCAGTTAAAGCAATTCCGGTTTCCTTCTTATATCGGTTTGGATATTTCTCCAACTGTTGTTCAAAAATGTACCGGGATTTTTAAAGAAGATGCGACGAAAAAGTTTTTCGTATATGATCAAAAAACTTTAGTTGATAATGCGGGGACTTTTTCATCGGATCTGTCACTGTCACTGGATGTAATTTTTCATTTGGTGGAAGATGAAGTATTTGAGAATTATATGCATCATTTATTTAACTTATCATCAAAATATGTCATCATTTATGCGTGGGATGTGGAGGAAGAGAGAAAATATCACGTACGCCACCGTCGCTTTACCAGTTGGATTGAAAATAATATTATGGATTTTCAATTAGTGAAAACAATAAAAAGTGATACAAATCCCTTCTGTGATTTTTTCATTTACCAACGCAGTGATTAGATACTCACATAAGGGGGGCCGGTATCTATAACTTAACAAAATTTATTTGGAGTTTTCACGATTTAGGATCTCATGATCAAAAAAAAATTAATGATATTGGTAGATTGGTACAGACCGGGATATAAAGCCGGTGGCCCTATTCAGTCGTGCGTAAATATTGTGAATGCCCTGCATAAATAATATGACATATATGTCCTCACTTCTGATACCGATCATGGGGAAACTCAACCCTATGCGGGATATCGAATCCAATAGCTGGATTAAAGATTTGTTTCCGGGCATAAGTATTTACTACATCCCGCAAATCAACATTAAATAGAAAACAGGTACGTACTATTAATTAATGAAATTGAGCCTGATTTTATTTATTTAAATCATCTGTATTTCACCAGTATTTTGTTGTTTATCCTTTATGGTTAAAATGGCGTCAATAAAATCAAGGGGAAAATAATTCTTATGTCCCGAGGGGTGCACTCCATAAAAGCGCTCTGGCTGATAAAAACGTATAAGAAATTACCATTCCTGTTTTTATTTAAATTGTTAAGAATAAATAAAAAGATATTGATTTCATGCAACCAATGAAAAGGAAAAAAAGGAAATAGAAGATTTCTTCCCCGGGAGCAATATTATGATAGCAAATAATCTTCCGGAAATGAATCAGCCGGAATTAGTTTTTTGCGAAAAACAAAAGGGGGAATTAAAATGTCTTTTTATCTCCCGCATAGTGCCGATAAAAAATCTGTTGTTCTTATTGAATGTTCTCGACAAAACAAGTGGCAATGTTGGTCTCACGATCGCAGGACCGGTTGAAGATAAAAATTATTGGGATGCATGTCTTAAAAAAATAGAGCACACTTCCCGCAAATATCTCGGTAAAGTATTTGGGTAGTTTGCAAAAAAATGAATTGCAAAAAACTTTCCGGCAAAATCATTTATTTGTGCTGCCTACAACCGGTGAAAACTTTGGCCACTCTATTTTCGAGTCGTTTTTATTCGGCCGGCCGGTATTGATAAGTGACCGCACACCGTGGAAACAATTATATAAAAGGAAAGTTGGGTGGGATCTTTCTCTTGACGAACCGGAATCATTCGGAAAAGCTATCGAAGCTGCCGCAGCATGGGAGCAACAAGAATTTGAATATTTTGCCATATCGTCATGGAATTTTGCCCATAATTTTATTAGCGACACCATCTGGAGTTGAAAAATACAAACTCTTATTTTCATGAAGCAGGTAGACAACGCCGCATATAAAACGACCATCGATATCGGAGCCGGGAAAGGCAGACAAATGCTTTGGTATTTCGTTAATATTCTCTTTTTGAAAAATTCATTAATCGTTTTTTCAGGGCTTAAAATATTCATGTTGAAAGTGTTTGGTGCCCGTATTGGAAAGGGCGTGGTAATAAAACCGGTGGTTAATATAAAATATCCCTGGAAACTTAGTATTGGGAACAATTCATGGATAGGAGAAGGCGTTTGGATTGACAATCTCTCTGACGTAATGATCGGGAGCAATGTAACCGTGTCGCAGGGAGCGGTGTTGCTCACAGGCAGCCATGACCACACTAAAGAAACATTTGACTTTCTTTCATCGCCCATCATTTTGGAAGACGGTGTCTGGATTGGTGCTAAAGCAATGGTCTTCGGCGGCGTTACCTGTCACACCCATAGCATACTTGGAATGAATTCCGTCGCAGAAAAAAATTTGAATGCCTATGTTATTTACAAGGGAAATCCTGCAGTACCGGTTATTGAGAGAAATATTACGTCATAAAAACAGGCATGGCCGGGTTTACTTATTTTAAAGGCATTAATACCCTCCGGTTTCTTGCCGCATTCTTTGTTATTATATCACATGCAAACATTTCACTGGTAAAACTCGGGATTTATAAATCTGTTCCTTTAGCATTTTTAACCCGGGGCGAGGATGCGGTTGATTTCTTTTTTACCCTCTCGGGTTTTCTGATAACCTACTTGTTGCTCATTGAAATTCAAAAAAAAAATACGGTATCGATAAAACAGTTTTACTTAAGGCGGATCTTCCGAATATGGCCTGTCTATTTCCTGGTGGTAGGTGCAGGGTTCTTGATTTTTACGATACTTTATAAACAGATATATGGGACACCGTACTTTACTTTTTCCGTAGGCAAGGGATTAATGTATTTCATTTTTTTTCTCCCCAACTATATGGCGGTAAATTACCAGGTTGGCCTGTTATATCCTTTATGGTCAATTGGGGTTGAGGAACAATTTTATTTGTTTTGGGCGCCTTTAATAAAATTATTTAAAAAAAATCTGTTTCTTTTTCTCCTCTTATTTGCAATTATTTCAACAACGTTGTTTGTACTGCTTCAAAGCAGGAAAATTATTTTCCCGGAAAATATACAACGGTTTCTTTTGACGCAGAAGTTTTTCGCAATGGCAATTGGGGGATTGTTTGCCTACCTTATTTATAAAAAACCCGAATGGTATAATAAATCATTTTTTGCCTGGAAGCCCGTTCAGCTTTTGGTTGCCAGCATAATTGCATGGCATTACCTGGTAGGGTTTTCGTTTTCCTGGATGATCAGTTTTAAAATAGCATGCTCATTTTTATATGGTTTTTTAATATTAAACGTTTCCGTTGTTACCAACAAATTATTTGATATAGATAAACCCCTATTGAATTACCTGGGCATCATCTCTTATGGCTTGTATATGTATCACATGCTCGTGGATTATTTATTACGGACCATAGTCAGTAAAACAGCGTCTGTTTATCCCCGGGATTTGCTGATTCCTTTATATTACATATTGTTGTTGGCGGGAACGATCGTTGTTGCGGGTGTCTCATACAAATATTTTGAATCCTATTTTTTAAGGATTAAAACGAAATTGCACAATATCTAAAGATTAAATCCGGAATCATACATGGTCACCACAAAGCTTAATCACAGGTTAATAAAAAAAGCAATAACCATCAGATCAGTGGAGGAGAAATTTATGAGCCTCTTTTCCGAAGGTAAATTAAATGGAACTGTTCATACTTGTGTCGGCCAGGAATTTTCTGCAATTGCTTTTGCGGGCCAGTTGCAAAAAAAAGATTTTATTTTTTCCAATCACCGTTGTCATGGCCACTATATCGCTTTTACAGAAGATGTAAGGGGATTGCTCGCCGAGCTAATGGGAAAAGCCTCTGGCACGTCAGGAGGTATTGGCAGCAGCCAGCATTTATGCCACAATAATTTTTATTCAAATGGTGTGCAGGGAGGAATTGTGCCCGTGGCGGCAGGCTATGCGCTGGGAAATAAATTAAAAAAGAATGGAGCAATAGGTATTGTGTTTATAGGTGATGGTACATTAGGGGAAGGGGTGCTATACGAAACTTTGAATATTATCTCAAAATGGGAAATACCATTATTAATTGTTTGCGAAAACAATTACTATGCGCAGTCGACTCCTCAATCTGTAAACCTTGCCGGAGATATCTTGCCAAGGGCAGCAGCATTTGATATCAGGACTTGTGAAGGAACAACAGAAGACCCGGAAACATTAATGGATAAAGCTGTTGAAGCAATAGCATATGTCCGTGAACAAACAAAGCCACTTTTTTTTCTCGTAAATACATACAGGTTAAATCCACATTCAAAAAGTGACGATAACAGGGATATTGATGAAATAAATAGCTATCGCGAAAAAGATTTTTTAGAAATATTCAGCAGGGAAGAACCTGCTTATTATAACAACTATCACAAGCGTATCGCCGCCGACGTCAATAAAATGGTGGACGAAATTTTGCTTGAAAAAGACCAGCAGGCAGATGAATATTATAGCCCTTTGCAGGAGGCCCATAGCCAGCAATGGGAGGAAATACATGCTATAAGCAAGCGACAGGTAGAATTATTAAATGCTTTCTTTAAAGAAAATATTATTGCAAATGAGAAAATGATTTGCATCGGGGAAGATATCCTTTCGCCATATGGCGGAGCTTTTAAAGTCACAAGAGACCTTTCAGATATCGCTCCAACACGTGTTCTTGCAACACCTATTTCTGAGGCTGCAGTGGTGGGCATCTCCAATGGGCTCGCATTAAATGGCTTTAAACCTTTTGCCGAAATTATGTTTGGTGACTTTATCACATTGGCATTTGATCAGATTGTGAATCATGCTTCGAAGTTCCACCACATGTTTAACAAAAAAATAAATTGCCCTGTGGTGATCCGCACGCCAATGGGCGGCAGGCGGGGATATGGACCAACGCATTCCCAAACGCTTGATAAATTTCTGATTGGGATTGACAATGTAAAAACGGTTGCCCTCAATACCTTTTTCGATCCTGCTATTATTTATCGTTCTGTAATGGAAGAAAAACATCCGGTGATAGTTATTGAGAATAAA
Organism: uncultured Chitinophagaceae bacterium; assembly: GCA_963798665.1. Taxonomy (GTDB): domain Bacteria; phylum Bacteroidota; class Bacteroidia; order Chitinophagales; family Chitinophagaceae; genus Ginsengibacter. Next base: position 50,475 of record CAWCUN010000013.1, read on the forward strand.
ACCGATTATGGTAAAAAGATTTTACATAGTAAGGCGATTAATTTTATCTATGAGAAAAACAACGATAACTATCCTGTGGTCCGTATTTCCCCTGCTCTTGCCAAACCCACAATTACAATAGTGGCTTATGGCGGCATGGCAGGTGAAGTGAATACAATGCTGAACAATATTTTTATTGAAACGGATCAAAAACCTGAATTGATAGTGCCCTCCGTAATATCCCATTTGCCCTTGGATATTATTGGAACCTCTGTTGAGCTTACGGGTCGTTTATTGGTGGTGGAGGAGGGTAGTGCGGTTGGAGGTATAGGCAGCGAATTAATCTCTTCACTAACTGAAAAACTCAATATACATTTTAAAGCCAAAAGAGTGGCGGCATGGCCGGTTCCGATTCCATCGGTTAAATCACTGGAAAATACGGTACTGCCCGGTGAAAATAGAATTATCCAGGAAATAAAAAATAGTTTTAAATAATGGCAGTTCTGCAGGAAATAAAAGTTCCGCTGATTTCTGTTAATGACACAGCCCTTACTGTTATAGATACGCCTTTTGTAACCGGAGATAAAATTAAACAAGGTGATGTTATACTTGTGTTTGAAACTTCGAAAACGGCTTATGATGTGGCAGCGGAAACGGAAGGCTATATACAATACGCCTGTGTTGTGGGAGATGATTATGAGGTGGACGCCATTGTAGCAGCCATTGTAAGCACCCCCGAAGAGATCCAGGAAATAATTAAGGTGAGCAACCCCGTTGCAGAAGCCAGCCTCCAAAAAAATAACCAGGCAACTAACTGGAACGGTGAAACGCTGTTTTCAAAAAGTGCATTGTCATTGATAACGGAAAACCGGATTGATCAGAAAGCTTTCAGCGGCCGGGACTTTGTTAATAAGGAAGACGTGTTGTTATACCTCGGTAAAGACATCAGCAAAAATCAGTCAACAATTCCTTCAGCTTCCCCGGCTGCAAAGCCAATGAATTTGCACGGCTGGCGAAAACACGATCATTAAAAAACTGGCATCCAATAAAAAACGTGAAATCGAATACCTGGAGAGTGTGCAGTCAGCAGGTCTGACGAGCACGATAAACACATTTATTGAAACCGATGGCATATTTGTGCATTTAAATCAATCAGGAACGATCCTCAAAGACTCACTGCTGCCCGTTACAGTATTCGAAACTTCCCGGTTATTAAATAAATACAAAGAACTCAATGCTTTTTATTCAGAAGGTGCCATTCATTATTATGAAAATATAAATGTTGGATTTGCAATAGACATCGACCGCGGCTTAAAAGTGATAAAAATTCCGGGTGCACAGCTAAAATCTTTTTCCCGAGGTTGAAGAGGACATCATTAACCTGTCAGGGAAATACCTGGATGATACATTGCATTATGATGATCTTACAGGCATAACATTTACAATTACCGACCTATCTTCAGAAGATGTGTCCTTTTTCCGTCCGTTGGTTAATTTTATGAATAGTGCAATTTTAGGTATTTCTGCCATCGATGAAAAGTTAGGCAGGTGCATATATACTGTAACTTTCGATCATCGGGTTACAGAAGGGAAATTAGTGGCCCGGTTTTTAAAAGAGTTGAAAGACAGGCTCGAGTCTTACCGGTCTGTCCATTTTACAAAGCAGTCATCGGTGAACTTGTTTTAAATGCTTACAAATCATTAGGAGACGACTTAAGTGATGTCGGTTTTGCAAAATGCATTACGCCACAGGGCGAAGAAGCATTTATTTGCCAAAGTTGTTTAAAAGGATTTTAAAGGATGATAGAAACAATTAAAAAAATAGTTTCGGAACATACCCGGATTCCGGTGGATCAGCTTCAACCAGAAACCTTAATGGGAAGAACAGCAGTTGGTAATTCTATTGTCCTGCACCGGATGTATGCGGCGTTGGCCAAAGAGGGTATTAACGTAGCTGGGTACCAGGAAATTCAGACTTATGGAGAATTGATAAATAAGATCTCCGGGAATTCTGGTAAGGTAAATCCCATAATAATTAATCAGGAAGCAATGGTTGGACAATTCAATGGCATTAGCAGCCAGGCAACTTCGGCAATCGGGATCGACATAGAGGAAATTGCAAATATGCCGATCGTGGCTGACTGCAGGGAGGACGAATTTTATAAAATGAATTTTACTCCCGCAGAAATGGCGTATTGTATTGTTCAACCCGATCAGTATGCATCATTTGCCGGGTTATTTGCTGCGAAAGAGGCGATTGTAAAGGCGGATAATAGATTTAAAAATGTTCCCTTTAACGAGATCTTTATCGATCATTTACCAGGAGGCCAGCCTGTTTTTGCTGGTTTCAATATTTCCATTTCTCACATCAGGCAACTTTCCGTTGCAATAGCAATTAAAAACTCCGGGCAAAACAACATAGGTTCTAATTGGCAACCTGCAGTAGATAGTAAATCCCCTTTGGCTCTTCTTTTATCTGTCGTAGCAATTGTCCTTTCTTTAATTGCCATTTGTATAATGATATTTAAATAAGGTGTATCTGTGTATTACCAGTAGTTATACTTGTGGAATTCGCTAAGTGCCTCGCAAGCGGAAATGGATGCTTCCATATAAATAGTGAACTACAGTAGGTTATTGATTTATTTTACTTTCTGCGAATGGAGAAACTTATTTAATATGTTATCCCGGAGCAGTGGAATATGCGAAAGAAATAATCAAGGTTAAAAATATTAAATCGCTGTGTAAAAAAATGTTCTCGTTGCATCCTCCTCCTGACCACTTAACCATAAAAGACTAAAAACTATAACCATTAAACGATTCCCGCCCTTTCTTCTTTATGTCCTAAAATTCGGGGGCATTTTTTGCCTTTGCTATTTTGGAACACTGGCTTTAATTGGAATAACTGCACCCGGCGGCAGCTATTATAGTCCTTTCATTGAAAAGTACCTGGACTATGTAAGCTGGCTCAAGCGTTCCATGATTAATGCCACAGGATTTATGCTGTCATTGTTTCACATATCAACCACGAAGGACCCGGCGATTTTTAATCAGGGTTAAGGGCGGCCGTGGCGTACATATAGCAATGGACTGTGTAGGCTATGGGGTTATTCTTTTTGGATAGCTTTCGTGGCTGCAAACACCGGGGGCTTTTGGAAAAAGAGAATGGGTTACAGGCGGCTGGTATTACTATGGCTTATCAATGTAATGAGGATCACTCTATTTCTTGTTGCGATAAACAAGGGATGGCCAATGCCGTTGGGTATCGGTCACCATACCTGGTTTAATATTGCCGCCTATCTTTTAATATTCATCTTGATCTGGCTGTATGAAGGTCAGGAAAATGAAACGAAAATAAAGACATATTAATGCCCACTGATCTTTCACTTATAATAATTCCTGGTACAACTGGGCTCACTATTAAAGAGATTTGCATGGTATTGCATTAATAGTGTCTTTTTTAAAAGTTCGCTATTTCCTTTTATGGATTTAAAGTTTTCCTGCTACGATTGTTCGGGGCAAAAATGGGAAAGAATGTTTTAATAAAGCCGGGGTAAATATTAAATACCCGTTGTTGCTGGAAACCGGTAATAATGTATGGATCGGAGAGAAGGTATGGATAGATAACCTGGCAAAAGTAACACTGGGCAATAATGTATGTCTTTCGCAGGGCAGCCTGTTGCTTACAGGGAATCACAATTATGTAAACCGGGCATTTGATTTAATCGTAAGTACAATTGTACTGGAAGACGGAGTTTGGATAGGAGCACGGGCTATTGTATGCGGCGGAGCCGTATGCAGGAACCATGCGGTGGTAAGTGTAGGCTCCGTTGTAACGGGCGAGTTGGAAGCTATGGGAATTTACCGCGGAAACCCGGCGGTAAAAATCAAAGAAAGAATTATTTCAGGGTAGGGCAATATTTCTTCAAAAAGTTAGTTTAATTACCTTAATTAGATCACGTAAAAATGTTTTAAATTATTAGTATAAATACTATGATTTAACAAAAAAAAATGTTTATTTTACTCTTCCGAATAAAACCTGCCCTTGAAAGTATCCATTATAACTGCGACATACAATTCAGAGAAATATCTCGCCGACTGCATACAATCAGTACGCAAGCAAACGTATGGCAATATTGAGCACATCATCATTGACGGGAAATCAACGGATGGTACGGTAAAGATCATTCAAAAGAATGCGGATTCTATTGCCTGCTGGATTTCTGAAACAGACAGGGGAATGTATGATGCCATTAATAAAGGGATAAAACTCGCTACGGGTGATATCATCGGGGTACTCAACAGCGATGATATGCTTGCTTCCGCAGACGTGATCATGGATATAGTCGCCTGCTTTGATGAAACCGGCACAGATTCTATCTATGGTGATCTTGTATACGTTGACCAGGCAAATCCGCGAAAAGTATTAAGATATTGGAAGGGCCTTACCTATAAGCGTTTCCGGTTTAATTATGGCTGGATGCCCGCCCATCCTACATTCTATATGCGCAGAGAATTAATTGACCAGTTTGGAGGTTATGAAAACCATTATTATACCGCTGCAGATTATGAGTTTATGGCACGTTATCTTTACCGTCATAAGGTAAGCTCCTTTTATCTTCCGAAGATGATAGTAAAAATGAGAAACGGGGGCATTAGCAATAACAACCTGCGTGGCAGGTTCAGGGCCAACCGAAGGGATTATCTCGCCATGAAAAAAAATAAGATTCCCGCAGCATTTTTTGTTTCCATTTTAAAGCCATTGATAAAACTTCCGCAATATAAGAGTACCTTAGGCCACAAAATAATGAAGCCTAATAAGGAGCATAAATTGTTTTTTACTACTGTTTCATTCTTTCAATCAGATACTGAAACCCACTCAAAGAAACAAGGTTGAGATTTTTCAAAAGAAAAATTATCGATTCGGGCTACAATTTTTCAAACCTGGTGCAGGATATCCATTCTCATCTTTTACCGGGACTGGACGATGGCTCCCCTGACGTGGAGACGTCTGTTGAACTGATACAATCATTGTCGGCTGCCGGTATCAATCGCTTTGTTTGTACCCCGCATGTGATAGGAGATATGTACCGCAATACTCCCCAAACGATTAACGAGGCATTGAATATTCTGAAAAATGCCTGCCTGGAAAACGGCCTCGATGTGGAGTTAAGTGCAGCGGCAGAATATATGATGGATGATTATTTTATGGAGCTGCTAAGAAAAAAAGAACCCTTGCTCACGATTGCTAAAAATTATATTCTTACAGAGCTTTCCTATGCCACTCCGCCAAACAACCTCGAGCAAATTGCTTTTGAAATAAACATCAATAGCTACCAGCCCCTGATGGCCCACCCTGAACGATATTTTTATTACCATAAGAATTATGATGCGTTTTACCGGATGAAAGAGTTGGGATTTATGCTGCAGGTAAATCTTTTGTCACTTACGGGATATTATGGATCTTCGGCTGCAAAGGTAGCAGACTACCTCTTTAAAAATGATATGGTTGATTTCGTTGGGACCGATCTCCATCACTTCAATCATTTGAACAAATTAACTGACGCCCGTAGCAGGGAAATATTTCAAAAAACCCTTGGCGATAAAATATATAATAAATTTGACTGACAACTAACTCTACACCTTATACTACATACTTCATACCCTTTACCTCAAACCTTATACCTCCTCATCTTACTCGACCAACACCTTCGCCTGTATACAAATTCTTCCCTGCCTTAAATCTTAAAAAATAAACGCCTTTGGCGTGCCCGGAAAGATCTATTACTGTGGAGTTATACACGCTTACAAATTCTTTCCGTAAAACAACTGTTCCATCGGCGTTAATTACCGTGCAACTAACTGGACCCTATATACCTGTTCATGAACAGTCTGAAAATGCCATGTGACGGATTGGGATAAACGCTGAAAGGTTGATCGGCTGAAATTTTAACAGTGCGAATATCAGAATAACAGACATTACCGGTATGGGCAGCTACCAGCAGGCGATATTGGTAAGATATGCCGGGTTCAACATTATCAATAAAAGAATAGATAGAATCAGCAGTAACAGGGATGATACTTAGTTTTCTGAAAACCGAATTATTGGTTGCCTTTTGTACGATATAATAACCGATATTGTTTTGCTCAGCAATGTTCCATTGTAGCCTCACCTGGTGGTCATTCAGGTTTTCGGCCGTGAATGTATTATTGACCCTTATCGTATTTTGCAGGCATGGATTTCTGCATGTATTGATTGAATACACGGCATTATTTCTTATGATACCGGCCGCTTCCTCGTAAGTTGGCTTATGTAAAAAGCAGGTAATGGGTTCGGTCATCCCTGCATGCAAGGCTGCTACCTGCCTGCCTTCCGGCGTATTGGCGAGGTCGTAGTTTCCATTGGCAGGATCCGTAAAAATTGCCTTCAGACCCCGGCGATCATTTCTCAGATCAAAAAATAGGGAATGAGCGTCCTGTCCCGATTGCCTTTTCCAGTCTTCAAAATTGTAAACAAGGTGTGAGCCCGTGCCGGTGTCGTTGCTAACATCCCATATGATCTTATCGCCTTTTAATAGAATGTACACATTATTATCCCATCTGTCTTTTGAAGTTGCGCCGGCATGAGTTCCGGCCGCAGCTCTTACCATGGCATCGGGATTGATATCACAAATGAAAATATTTCCTGTCGCATGGACAGAACTCTTTGGTGCTACCTGGTTATAAATAAACGATCCTGAAATTGTTCCATAAGATCCATAAGAACTGCAAATATGGAATATTGAATTATTGATTCGTAAAGAGGTGTTATTCTGCATATAGATTCCGCTGGTATAAGACGGTGCCTTTGTTTTTATAAACACATTGTCAACGGATGCAGTAACGGGATTTTGTGCGCTGTAAGCAATACCAAAATTTACATCTTTGAAATAAGAATTTTTTATATCTGCAATTTTTGCCGTACCATAATTGTACCCACATATATAGCTTTCTCCATAAATATTATTTAACAGAACGGTATCAGTATTTGACGTAGACATAAATCCTTCTCTGCGAGAGGTATCTGCAAACCCCACAACATGATCCATTTCAAGCGCTCCGTAGTTAGTTCCCAGGCTCGTGTGAGAATAAACAGGTGCCGGAATATCCAGGAATATGGAATTCCTGATAACAGAATGCCTGTTCAATCCTTCCACATCATAAAAAACCACCGCAAATTCGCCCGTGTTTTTCGAACCTGGTAAAAAAAGCGAATGATTAATTATCCCGTTGCGCACCCCCAAATGATGAATCCCGGCGCCGGGTCCGAAAATTATCTTGTTGTAATAGGAATTATCTCCACCCGGCAACATGCCGATACCTGCCCCGAAACCACGCACCCATAAATTTTCAAAAACATTGTTTTGCTGGTAAGTGCTGTTTACCGCAAAATCTTTTACAGTCACTTCGTAACGGTATCTTTCATGTTGGTTAGGCGAACTTCCATCGCTGGTATGGACGAATATGGGCTTCGGGTTTTCAGTGGTATTGGGTGGATAATAAAATGAGCCGGGAGTATTTTCCAAAGCAGTAAGAGAAGTAACATATTGCAGCGGATGCCTCGCCGTGAAAGGCGCGGTTTTTTCTAATGTTTTATCCGTTTCAAAAACATATAGATAACTGTAGCTTCCTATACCATTAATTCCATAATCCGTAAAACCTTTGTAAGGAACGGCCTGCTCATAAGTGAATTGGGTGCCTTCCTGTTGTATCCATCCCAAACTGAAATCCCTGGTGCCGTTCAGCACGGCAAAATCAACATCGTTATTTGTTTCAGCATAAGTTTGCAGATGGATAGGGTAGGAGGTGATCAGATTTTCATTAAATACACTCCCGCTTTGTAGCCCAACCGCCACAACAGGTTTGGTGGTGCTAAGTTCTTTTATAAGAGGCGCTGTAGCTGAAATGGTCTTCCTGGCTAAAAAGGGTGTTGTTCCCGGATAAATATCCTTTCCCTGGTTGCTTATATAAAAATCAGGCGACGCCTGGGCTATGTTTAACAGCGGTAGCCCGATAAACATTATAGAGCAGCGGATAGCTTTCAATATCATTTTTCTCCTTAGTTTTGGCTAAACGGTATTTTAAATTGGCTAAACTGGTATTTAAATCTATGTGATGAGGAAGGGACGGTGTCTCGGGAGGAATATGGAAAGCCTCGTAAAAATACAATTTCTATTGGTAAATGTACTATGAAAGAAAAAATTCTTTTATTCCGGCATTTATCAATCGTTTCCCATCATTCTTTAAATACAATTCACTGTAATTTTGCAGATTATGTTCAATGTCAATTATCAATTATCAATCATCAATCATCAATCATCAATCATCAATCAACTGTCAACTATCAACCATCAACTATCAACTAACCCCTCCCAATGACTCCACTCGCTTCCCTAAATAAATATTTCTGGAGATATAAATGGCATTTTTTACTGGGCATGGTATTTATAATATTATCCAACTATTTCAGGATACTTACGCCACAGGTTACCAAGTATGTATTGAATACAGTGGAAATTAGTTTAAAGAAAGAATACACTCCTGCAGATTCGGCGATAAAAACAAATTATGATCCGCTGGTGAAAATATTTATCCAAAAATTAAAGACGAGAGACAGCAGTTTCAAAACAAAAATTTTGTATTCAGGTATTACCCTCCTGGTGCTTGCATTGATTAGCGGGTTTTTTATGTTCCTGATGCGGCAGACCATTATTGTAATGAGCAGGCATATAGAATTTGCCCAGAAGAATGAAATCTTTAACCACTATCAACAACTGGACACTAACTTTTACAGGACCCATAACACCGGCGATCTGATGAGCCGTATATCGGAGGACGTAAGCAGGGTACGCATGTACACAGGCCCGGCGATAATGTACCTGATCAACCTCGCAGCAACTATAGGCTTTTCATTATACTATATGTTCAATGAAAACATTGAGCTCACGCTATATGTCTTATTGCCCTTGCCTGTTTTGGCGATAACCATTTATTATGTAAACAGTATCATCAACCGCAAGAGCGATAAAATCCAGTCCCTGCTTTCTGACCTCACCACAAATGCCCAGGAATCATATTCCGGGATAAGGGTAATAAAATCTTTTGTGCAGGAAAAAGCGATGCTGGGGTTTTTTGAAAAGAACAGCGAACAATACAGGAGCAATGCGATTTCATTGGCAAAAACGGAGGCCACATTTTTTCCGTCGATGGGCCTGATGATGGGTATCAGCACCTTGCTTACCATATTGATCGGTGGCCTTTATGTAATTGATGGCACCATTAATATCGGTGTGATAGGTGAGTTTGTAATGTATATCCTGATGCTTACTTTTCCCGTAATGGCAATCGGCTGGACGGCCAGCATGATACAGAGAGCAGCAACCTCACAGCGACGCATAAACGAATTTTTGCATACGTCACCTTCGGTTCAGAATTATCCTGCTTCAAAAAAAGTTATTTTGAAAGGCGATATAGAATTCAGGAATGTTGACTTTATCTATCCGCACACGGGAATACATGCCATTAAAAATTTTAACCTCACCATCAACAAAGGAGAGAAAGTTGCCATCATCGGAAAAACGGGAGCGGGCAAAACTACTATCGCACAGCTAATGCTGCGGATGTATGATCCGCAGAAAGGAAAAATTTTATATGACGGAAAAGATATTCGTGAAATGGATCTTACATCACTCCGTTCGCAGATAAGTTATGTTCCGCAGGATGTATTTTTATTTAGTGATAGCGTAGAAAATAACATCGGTTTCGCGATGCAGCATACTGCCGTTGAAAAAATTTATGAAGCTGCTGCGAATGCCGCGGTGGCAGGAGAGATAGAGCGATTCCCGCAAACATATCAAACAGCGATAGGGGAGAGAGGTGTTACCTTAAGTGGCGGGCAAAAGCAAAGAATATCCATCGCAAGGGCATTGATCAAAGACCATGAGATTGTAGTATTTGACGACTGCCTGAGCGCCGTAGACGCAAAAACCGAGAATGAAATCATTTCCAATTTGTATAATTTTCTTCATTCGAAAACAGCGGTAATAATTACGCACCGCATATTCTCTCTTTTTAATTTTGATAAAATAATTGTATTGCAGGATGGCGCCATAGCAGAAGAGGGGACACATCGCCAATTGCTTAATGCCGGGGGCTTGTATGCGGAAATGTATTATAATCAGCAGAAGCAGGAAAAAAATATTGCTCCATAATTTTTTTTCACCCATGATTTTTTGCCACTAATTATTCGGAGTACACAACATTTATTTTCTAAAAATTCAACCGGTGGTTTGCCTTATTCGTGCAAATTCGTGTAATTCGTGGCTAAGTTGTAACCCGATTCCGTGGCTTTATTTTGCTAATTGAAAAACAATTTTATCTTTGCCCGGAAGGAAATTGATTAAAATAAACCCAAAAAATTACAAACGTGGCGTACGAAAATAATGACAAAAAGATGGAAAGTGTTTACAGCCAGAGGATCAGGGCGGGTAAACGCAGGACTTATTTCTTTGATGTAAGAGAAACCCGTGGCAACGATTATTATTTAACAATCACCGAAAGCCGGAAAAGATTTAACGAGGATGGATATGACAGGCATAAGATCTTTTTATACAAGGAAGATTTTAATAAATTTTTAAAAGGCATGACCGAAGCGATAGATTTTGTAAAAACTGACCTGATGCCCGATTTTGATTTTGATGCGTTCAATCATGAGAATACTGAAAATTATGAAGGCGGCTCTTATGTAAAAAAAGACGAAGCAAAAAAAGAAGAAACAGCAACCGGGGAAACTGCTGAAGCGCCCACTGGTATTGCTGCCGCAGCTACTCCCGAAGTTGATTCAACAAAAGAAGAAACCCCACCAGCCAAAGAAGAAACCCCACCAGCCAAAGAAGAAACCCCACCACCGCCGCCTTCATCTTCATCTGATGAACAAGTTGATAAGTGGTAAACCTGCGTCATTGCGAAGTACGAAGTAATGAAATGCCCCGCCGTTTATTCTCTCAGCCTTTTGTAAGTATTGATCAATCCATTGGTTGATGAATCATGAATGGCGATTTCATCAGCATCCTGTAACTCGGGCAATATTTTTTTGGCAAGTTGTTTTCCCAATTCTACTCCCCATTGATCAAAGCTGTAGATGTTCCAGATAATTCCCTGCACAAAAATTTTATGTTCATATAAGGCAATCAATTCACCTAAGGTAGTTGGAGTAATTTTAGTGATAAGAAAAGAATTGCTTGGCTTATTACCCCCGAATTCTTTAAATGGAATCAACCCTTCCGGAACATTTTCATCAATAAGTTCCTGCTTCGTTTTTCCATTCATCAAGGCCTCTGTTTGAGCGAAAAAATTAGATAATAAAATCCGGTGGTGTTCACCCATAGGATTGTGTGTAAGCACGGGTGCAATAAAATCGCATGGAATCAAGGGAGTCCCCTGGTGTATTAACTGGTAAAATGCATGCTGACCGTTAGTTCCGGGCTCGCCCCAGATAACCGGTCCCGTTGAATAAGTTACTTTATTTCCGTTGCGATCCACATGCTTTCCATTGCTTTCCATATTTCCCTGCTGAAAATATGCCGGAAACCGGTGCAGGTATTGGTCGTAAGGAAGAATAGCTTCTGATTGTGCGCCAAAAAAATTAATATACCATAGGCTGATAAGAGCCATTAAAACGGGCACATTTTTTTCAAATGAATTCTCACGGAAATGTTTGTCTATCTCATGAGCACCTTTTAATAATTCTTCAAAATTATCATAGCCAATTGTCAATGCAATAGAAAGCCCGATTGCACTCCAGAGGCTATACCGGCCGCCAACCCAATCCCAAAACACAAACATGTTTTCCTTATCAATTCCAAACGCCTGCACATCTTTTTCATTGGTGCTTAAGGCAACAAAATGTTTGGCAACAGCTTTTTCATCCCCGGCAGTTTTTAAAAACCAGTCTCTCGCAGAGTGAGCATTGGTCATAGTTTCCTGGGTGGTAAATGTTTTTGAAGCAATCAAAAACAACGTTTCCTCCGGGAGTAATTTTTTTTAAAACTTCTGCAAGGTCGGTTCCGTCAATATTACTTACAAAATACGTTTGAATACCTTCTATCCAATAAGGTTTTAATGCTTCAGTTACCATTACAGGCCCAAGGTCGCTGCCGCCAATACCGATGTTTACTATGTACTTTATTTTTTTACCGGTATAACCTTTCCATTCTCCTGTGTGCACTTTACTGCAAAAGTTTTTCATTTGTTGCAGCACCGCCTTTACTTCAGGCATCACATCCTGCCCATCTGATATAACGGGGTCTCCTGAAAAATTTCTCAAAGCTGTATGCAACACTGCCCGGTCCTCGGTCTCATTTATTTTTTTCCCGTCAAACATAGCGTCTATGGCTTCCCGTAAGCCACATTCCGTAGCCAGTTGCAGCAATAAGTCCAGTGTGGTATCGTTTATAATATTCTTTGAAAAATCACATACGATTTCCGGAACCGCAAACGAATACTTATTGAATCTTTCCGTATCCTCTTCAAATAAATTTTTGATGGATACAGTATTCATTTCTTTATAATGCCCCAGCAATTGTTTCCAGGCTTTCGTTTTTGCAGGATCTATTTTTGGCAACATGAGACTAATTTATTTTCTTATAAATATTTCGGCGAAGTTATATCATGACTTTAAGAACACTCATATAAAATAATTTAAAAGAATACAAAAATATAGGCTCCGTGGTGATGCCGCTTAACGGGCTCGGGGAAATGAATTGAATAAAAAAAAACCAGGTATGCCTGAATCTGCTGGTAGGGGAATTCATAAAATGCAGGAGCATTTTGAAACCTGTGATTACGGATCACTTTGTTCTTAGGAGGAAGCTTACCTTACTTATGCATGAGACTTGTTTCACAGCAGGTATCTGTCTTAGATTATCAAATTACACTTAGTAAATTCTTTTTTGGATCGACTGACAGGGTTATTGTACCGACGGAATTAACCCACGAATACCCATATCCACCACCTGGTCGCCATTGAGAGGATCATAGGTATCGTTTCCGTCCATATCCTCCCACTCAAAGCTTTTATTTGTGGATAAGGAGATGATTACATTAATATTGGATGTCTCATTACCGGTAATAATAAGCGGCGCCGCAAATTTCCCGGTAACTACGCATGAGCCTGCAGGAACGGGCGAAGAAGCAAACAGGGGATTAGGCACCGTCGTGGCCCCCGGAGGAGCCTGTCCGCTTTCAACTATTCCAAAACCTGAAGTGCTGGCTTCAAAAGCCCAAAACCCCTGGTCCTTATTGGCATTTACATTTACAACAGAGTCCTTTACTTTAAAATTTTGAATATAAGTTCTGAAGCCAATAAATGAGGCTACGGTAGCATTAATGGAAAGCCCGGAAGCCTTGACCTTAATATTATAGTTCTGGTAGGCAAGGGAAACTCTTACCCAATTGTAGGTCCCCGGCTGAACATCTTTTAATGGAACACTTAAAAAAGTTTCACCTTCGCCGGCAAAGTTGGATTTGCTGAAATCTATTGCATTAGCACCTCCTGCAGTTGTTTCAGGCGCTTTGTATAAAACGTCGCCACTTCCCAATGCAGTAAACTGGTCGGGAGTCAATTCAAGATAATGGGCACTCATTGTATTGAACACCGGCGATTGCGCTTTATTGCCCGCTGCAACGCCGGCGGGCACTCCAAGGTTATTTAATCTTTCCTGTGTTGAATCAAACCTGAAAATAAAATTGACCTGGACGCTGGCAGGAGTGGTATTTTTCTTACAGGACATTGCCGTAAAAGAAAAAATACAAAGGGCAGAAAGGATTTGTTTCAGCATAAAAATTTTTGAATTATTTACTAAACGTAAAAAATTAAAAGTTATGCAAAAGCTAATATTATAAAATCTCAATTACCTTGATGGTATCCATAACCATTTGTTCAGTTATATCCAGGTGAAAAACCATCCTTACCTGGTTTGCAGAAATAGGTATAACAAGAATATCATACACTTTGAAAGCTTCGGCAAGAGCGGCAGCCGTGTAATTTTCGATCACCTCGAAAATAATAATATTTGTTTCCACCGGCATCATTTTCCCGGTGAAGCTTTTTTTCAATAATGCCTCGGCAACCTTCTTGGCGTGAATATGATCTGTATTGAGTCGCTGTACATTATTTTCCAAAGCAAAAATTCCGGCCGCAGCTAAATATCCCGCCTGTCTCATTCCGCCTCCAAAAACCTTCCTTATACGTCTTGCTTTGCGAATGAATTCATTGCTGCCAAGTAAAACGCTGCCAACCGGGGCACCGAGGCCTTTGCTAAGACATATAGAAATGCTGTCGAAAATTTCGCCATAGTCTTTAGGGCTTTCATTATTTTCCACCATCGCATTAAAAAGCCTGGCGCCATCAAGGTGAAATTGTAAATTATTTTCCGAGCAAACTTCCTTTATACTCTGCAGCTCATGTACCAGGTAGCAACTGCCGCCACCCCGGTTGGCTGTATTTTCGACACTTATAAGTTTTGTCACCGGCTTATGGATGTCATCGGGGTTAATTGATTCCCTCACTTGCTGTGCGTTTATCCTTCCTCTATCGCCATGAATGGGTTTTACCTGGCAACCGGAATTAAAAGCGATACCGCCACCTTCATAGATATATACGTGGCTAAGCTTATCACAAACCACTTCATCTCCAGGTTGCGTATGACACTTAATAGCGATTTGGTTGGTCATCGTACCACTCGGGCAGAATAAAGCCTTTTCCATTCCGAATATTTCGGCTGCCAAAGCTTCCAGCCTGTTTACACTGGGATCTTCGCCGAAAACATCATCACCAACCTCTGCTTTAAACATGGCTTCCAGCATAGGCTGCGAAGGCCTGGTAAATGTATCTGACCGGTAGTCTATCATGCCGCGAAATTATTGAAGATTTATCAGGAGTTCTCTTACTAAATTTTTATAAATGAACCTTTTAAGTGTATAAGTTGTTATCATTTAATAAATATTCAAAGGGCAATGCAATAATTTTATGCAATCGTTATGAAATGCAAAATATGCTTTGTAAATTTGCAAATGTTTTCGGAAGATTTACTGATTAACACATCCTTTGCAGCATTTCCCCAACTATTTGTGTCTTTAAAACGTATACATTTAACAACAACATACAAACATGAGGCAACTTAAAATTGCTACTCAGATTACCAACCGTGATTCACAAGCGGTTGAGAAATATCTGCAGGAAATTTCCAAGATCGGAATGATTACCCCCGAAGAGGAGACTATTTTAGCACAGAAAATTAAAATGGGCGACCAGAGAGCTTTAGAGCGTCTTACCACTGCCAATCTACGTTTCGTAGTTTCGGTTGCAAAACAGTATCAACACCAGGGACTATCATTGAGTGATCTGATTAACGAGGGCAACCTCGGATTGATTAAAGCGGCACAACGCTTTGATGAAACCAAAGGTTTCAAATTTATTTCATACGCTGTTTGGTGGATTCGCCAGTCCATTTTACAGGCGTTGGCAGAGCAGGGCAGATTAGTCCGCCTGCCTCAAAACAAAATTGGCACGTATAACAAAGCTAATAAAGCTTACATGGCTTTTGAACAGGAACATGAAAGAGAGCCTTCTACAGAAGAACTTTCTGAGATTCTTGAAATGAGTGTAACTGAGATCAACAACATTTTTCAAAGCAATACCCGTCATACTTCATTGGATGCACCCGTACACGAAGCTGAAGATGTTGCCATGGGTGATCTTTTAAAAGGCGGTGGTGAAACGGATGAAGATGTAATGCATGATTCATTAAAAAATGAAATTCGTCGTGTATTGAAATCATTAAGTCCCCGTGAAGCCGAGATTGTTAACGCATACTTTGGACTTGATGGTGAAAATGGTGTAACCATTGAACAAATCGGCCAGAAATATGATTTAACTAAGGAACGCATTCGCCAGATAAAAGAAAGAGCTATCAAGCGCCTTCAAAAGGCACGGTATAGCAGCGCTCTTAAAGCTTATTTAGGATAATGGAATTTGATTTTTTGAAAAAGCCGTTCATTTTTTGAGCGGCTTTTTTTATTAATTCAATTAGGCAGTTATCGTAGTGGTAAAGTATAATAACATCAAACGTAAGATGTGCATATAAAAAGAAATCATCTCTCAGGGTTTTATGAAGGGCGATCTAATTTCAATAATTTTGCGCCATGAAATTTATAGTGTTTCTTTTTTGCATAACCTGTTTTTATTCCTGTGAAAAAAATATTGATTTTAAATTAAAAGTTGTTCCTGATGTCCTTGTAGTAGATGCGAGAATCGAAAATGGCCAGCCACCGGTTGTTATTCTTTCAAAAAGTTTTGATTATTTCAGCAATATAAATCCTGAAGCTCTGGACACTTCTTTCATTCATGATGCGGATGTTTTTATATCCAACGGAGCGCAAACACAAAAGCTCCGGGAATATAGCGTGGACTCCGTCGGGGGATTTCAAATTTATTTTTACTCGATAGATACGGCTAATTCAGGAAGCCATTTTTTAGGCGAACTTAATACGACATACGATCTTAAAATAGTTACGGGAGGAAAAGAATATACCTCATCTACCACTATACCTGATCTTGTCAAAAAGATTGATTCGCTATGGTGGAAGCCAACCCCCTTTGCCGATGACAGTACCGAGGTTGACGTAATAGTTCGTGCAACTGATCCGCCGGGCCTGGGAAATTATATCCGGTATTATACACAGATAAACCAGGGCCCGTTTCTGCCGGGTGCACAATCAGTTTTCGATGACCAGCTTATTGATGGCACCACTTACGATTTAAAACTGGACCCCGGCATTGATAGAAATAATCCGGTTCCACGCGATGAAAACTTTTTTCACCACGGTGATACTGTCATATTGAAATTATGTAATATAGATCGTACGACTTACCAGTTTTGGCTTACAATGGAATTTGCATACCAGAGTATCGGCAATCCTTTCGCTTCACCCAACAAAGTTTTAGGAAATATATCTAATGGTGCCCTTGGTGCATTTTGTGGTTATGCGGCCGGCTTTTATACACTTACAATTCCTAATTAATTTTATGATTTCAATACAAAAGCGGGACATGATTTCTTTTTCAAAAAGTTTACATTTGAAAATTATATTTAATTCATGGATACAATTAATGAACATGTTCATTGTTTAATTATCGGTTCAGGGCCGGCAGGGTATACCGCTGCTATCTATGCGGCAAGGGCAAATCTTAAACCTGTCTTATACCAGGGCATTCAACCGGGCGGACAACTCACTATAACCACAGAAGTTGAGAATTACCCCGGGTATGCGGACGGAGTGCAGGGACCTGATATGATGATTGATTTTGAAAAGCAGGCGAAACGAATGGGTACAGATATCCGTTATGGTCTTGCAACAGAGGTTGATTTTTCAGCCTCGTTAAAAGTTCAGATTGATGAAGAAAAATGGATTGAAGCTGATGCTATTATTTTAGCAACGGGCGCAAGCGCACAATGGCTGGGACTTGAGAGCGAACAGCGACTGAATGGTTTTGGTGTAAGCGCCTGTGCAGTATGCGATGGATTTTTTTTCAAATCAAAGGAAGTTTGTATCATCGGCGGCGGAGATACGGCGGCAGAAGAGGCTTTATACCTTAGTAAGATTTGCAGTGTGGTGCACATGTTTGTACGCCGCGACGAAATGAGAGCCAGCAAAATTATGCAGCAAAGGGTATTGCAAACTTCTAACATAAAGATGTACTGGAATACTGAAGTGGATGAAATTCTTGGAGATGATAAGGTGCGTGCAGTGAGAATTAAAAATAATAAAACAGGTGAAAAAAAAGAGATACCCGTAAGTGCATATTTCGTTGCAATAGGTCATAAACCAAACTCGGATATTTTGAAAGGATGGCTTGATATGGATGAAGGCGGATATGTAAAAACAGTTCCGGGTTCTACTAAAACAAATATTGAAGGTGTGTTTGCTGCCGGGGACATCCAGGATAAAATTTACAGGCAGGCTGTAACCGCCGCCGGCAGTGGTTGCATGGCGGCACTTGATGCCGAACGATATTTGAGTTTGCTGGAACACACAAAGCAAAATCATTCATCGGTACAGGTAAAAGAACAGAAACAGGAGCAAAAGCAATAAACTAAAAAAATGAAGCGCACAACTTAAAATGATTACAGTACACCTGCACAATCTTCAGTTTAATGCTTTTCATGGTATTCATGAAGAAGAAAAGATTTTGGGTAACAATTATGTAATAGATGCATCAGTTGAATTTCATGAGGAAAAGCATGTAATCACTTCAATACACGATACAATAAACTACGCGGACATCTACAATATTATTAAAGAAAGAATGAACTTACCTACTCCTTTGCTTGAAACTGTCGTTATGGACATAGGCAATAAAATCCATAACGAATTTCCGCAGATAAGATCCATTAATATCTCGATTAAAAAAATGCAGCCGCCTATAGAAGGTATACAGGGCAGCGCCGGGGTAAATTGGCAAAGGCAATTTTAAGAAGGAATTCACACTATGAAAACAACAAAATTCAAATCTCTTTTTTTCGTTTGGCTCTGCATATCTTTTGGTTTTTTATATGGCCAGGATGTGACAGGTATTATCAGGGAAGCTGACGGACTCGATTCTTCGATGCATGATGCGCAGGCGATTCTTAAATATAAAGAAGCGCTCAGGATTCAGCCATCCAATATGTATGCTTTATGTAAATGCAGTGAGCTTTGCAGCAGGATGGGAGGGCGGTTAAAGGATGATAAACCCAGGCAGGAGGATTATTTCAGTGCTGCTAAAACATATGCCGGGCAGGCGCTGGAAGTAGATTCTTCCAGTTCAGAAGCAAATTTTGTAATGGCTTTGGCAATGGGAAGGGAGGCTCTTCGTAAGAGTGGTAACGAGAAAATCCAGGCTGTAAAAGACATAAAAAAATACGCAGACCTTTCAATCAAATACGACCGTAATAATTATAAACCATGGTTCTTGTTGGGCAAATGGTATTACGAAATAAATAACCTTAATTATTTTGAACGTACAGCCGTAAAAATTTTCTACGGCTCACTTCCTCCTGCAAGTATAGACGATGCAATTAAATGTCTTGAAAAATCGAAATCGTTAAATCCGGGCTTTATCATGAACTATCTTTCTCTTGCAAAGGCATACAAAAAAAAGGATGAAGAAGATATTGCCAGACAAAATCTAACGGTAATGTTTACCCTTCCTGATAAAACCCAGGATGATGAAAGAATAAAAAAAGAAGGAAAAAAACTCCTTCAAACATTGGATTGACCGGTCATCATCAATTATGGCTAATAATGAATCAAAGCAAATAATTTTAATTCTAACAAATATTTTATCGATATGATTTCTAAAAAAGTATGGGTAGGTTTTATGCTGGCATGTATCGGTTCTGCCACAGCACAAACCTCAACCACAACAACAACTTCAATTTCCTTACGTCCGTTTATGATCCGCATGATTTATTTACGCCTAATTTTTATCCTTCGTCTGTAAACGAATTTCGTGCCGCTGATGGTGAGCCCGGACCTAAGTACTGGACCAATAAAGCCAGTTATAAAATAGCTGCCACATTTGATGACACAATGGATAAAATTACAGGGAGTGTAACAATTACTTACACAAATAACAGTCCGGAGGCTTTACAATTTTTATGGTTATATCTCGATCAGAATCTCTATGATCTTACATCGCGGGGACAAGCTAAAACCCCAGCGGTGGGAAGAAGCAGGTATGGTGATGTAAACTCCACCTTCCAGGGCGGATACAAAATACAATCAGTAAAACTTTTATCTAACGTAAAGGGCAAGGCTACTGAAACAAATGTAAAAGATATCATATCAGACACAAGGATGCAGATCAGGCTACCGGCGCCGCTTGCGGCAAATGGCGGTTCGGTAAGTTTTAAAATTGACTATTCTTTCTTTATCCCTGAACATGGTTCTGACAGAACCGGAATACTCGACACAAAAAATGGAAAAATTTATGCGATTGCGCAGTGGTATCCACGCATGTGTGTTTATGACGATATAGAAGGCTGGAATACTTTACCATACCTGGGAGCAGGCGAATTTTACCTCGATTATGGTGATTATGATTATACAATTACAGCCCCTGCTGACGAACTTATTGTGGGCTCAGGAGAGCTGCAAAACCCGGACGAAGTATTAACTCCTACGCAGGTAAAAAGATTGGCCCAGGCAAAGCAAAGCGATAAAACTGTTATGATACGCACTGCCGCTGAAGTAACGGATCCCTCATCCCGCCCGCAAAAGGCGAAACTCACATGGCATTTCAAATTAAAAAATGCAAGAGACGTTTCATGGGCTGCTTCAAAATCTTTTATATGGGATGCGGCCAGAATGAATCTTCCCTCGGGCAGAAAAGCATTGGCTATGAGTGTTTATCCGGAAGAATCAGCAGGCGACAGTGCATGGGGAAGAGCAACGGAATATACCAAAGGAAGCATAGAAAATTATTCCAAAAGATGGTACGAATATCCCTATAATACTGCCACAAATGTTGCAGCAGATATTGGCGGGATGGAATATCCCAGCATCGTATTTTGCGGGTATAACTCAAAGGGTGCAGGGTTATTTGGAGTTACCGACCATGAGTTTGGACACACCTGGTTTCCTATGATTGTAGGAAGTAATGAAAGAAAATATGGCTGGATGGATGAAGGCTTTAATACTTTTATCAATTCACTTGCAAATCTTGATTTTAATAACGGTGAATATAAACCGCGACCCCAGAATAAAGTTTTTCTTTACAAATATATGTTTGGTAACAGATCAGAAACTGTGATGAGTGAGCCGGACGCTCTTAAAGAATTTAATATCGGGCTTGCATTATATACTAAACCAGGATACGCATTGGGTCTTTTAAGAGACGAGATTCTTGGTCCGGATTTATTTGACTACGCTTTTCAGACTTATATCAAGAGATGGGCATATAAACATCCCACCCCATGGGATTTTTTCAGAACTATGGAAAATGTAGGTGGCGAAGATCTGGGGTGGTTCTGGAAAGGAATGTTTATAGAAAATTACAAACTTGACCAGGCGGTGACTGACGTAAAATATGTTAAGGGTGATTCTACAGAGGGTGCTCTTGTCACTATTGAAAATCTTGACAGAATGGCGATGCCAATTTATTTACAATATGAAACCGCAGGTGGAAAAACAGGAATGATTAAGATACCTGTTGAGGTTTGGCAAAATGGAACCAAATGGATTCAAAGATTAAACACCACCGAAAGTATTAAATCAGTCACCATAGATCCTGATCATGTTTTTCCTGATATTAATGTTGACAATAATACATGGAAAGGCAATTAGTGAATAACCTAATTGGCTGGTTGGCTAATTAAATTTACTTTTGCAGCCTTTTATGAAACCCATCAGTGAAATTTTCAGCTTAATTGAGCTGCCAAAAAAAATCGTTATTACATTTCACCAGAAGCCGGACGCAGATGCGATGGGCTCCGGGCTGGGGCTGTACCATTTTCTTATTCAATTTGGCCATAGTGTTACGGTAATTTCTCCAACGAACTGGCCGGCCTTTTTGAGCTGGATGCCAGGGGCGAGAAAAGTATTGGATTATGAGATGCAAAATGATAAAGCTACTTCGGTTTTGAAAGAAGCAGAATGGATTTTCTGTCTTGATTTTAATGTACTTAACAGGGCTAAAAAAATGGAATCGTTCCTTGCATCATTTAAAGGCATAAAAATATTAATAGACCACCATCAACAACCGCAAACCGGCGCATTTGATTATGGCATAAGCGATCAAAATAAAAGTTCTACTGCAGAAATGGTTTATGATTTTATTGTTACAAGTGGCCATTCGGAAAAAATTAATAATGCGGTTGCCGAATGTTTATATGCAGGCGTAATGACGGATACCGGATCATTTAGATTTACTTCAACGTCGTCCAGCGTTCACAGGATGATTGCCGAACTTAAGGATAAGGGACTTCAGCACAGCCAGATTCACGAGAACTTATTTGATAATTTTCTTGAAGGTCGTTTTCGTTTTTTTGGAAACGTTTTACTCAACCGGATGGAAGTATTTTATGAATATAATACAGCACTCATTGCCATCCCGCAATCAGACCTGATTAAATATAATGTAAAGACAGGTGATACCGAAGGCCTGGTGAATTTTCCGCTGAGCATTAAGGGCATTAAACTGGCGGCAATCATTATAGACCGTGGAGATGAGCGTAAAAGCTCTTTCAGGAGTAAAGGAGGCTTTGATGTGAATACTTTCGCACGGAAATATTTTAATGGAGGCGGGCACTTTAACGCAGCTGGCGGAAAAAACAGCGAGCCTCTTGATGAGGTCGTAAAAAAATTTAAGGCCGCTATGAAAGAGAATAAAGAACAATTAAACAGTTAATAATCATAAAAAATACAAAATGAACAAATCACTTAACCTTGCGGTTGTAGCAATTTTAATAATAGCCGCAGGTTGCACCGATCAAAAATTTAAGAAAACAAAAAACGGGCTTGAATACAAAGTTGTAAGCGGAAATGGAGGAGCAGACGTAAAATATGGAAATGCTATCGAATTCAAAGCTTATAGTTACTACAACGACTCATTAATGGGCACCCCATACGATTCTGTTCCACAGATAGTGGAAATTGACTCTACAAAATTACCTGCCGAATATGTGCACATTTTTACTTCTGCCAGCAAGGGAGACAGCATCGTCACAAGAATGTCTACGGATACAATCCTAAAGTTTAACCAGTTACCACCTTTTATGAAGAAGGGTAATTACGTTGGTTATCGTTTTAAAATAATTGACATCATTACAGACTCATCAAAGGTTGTTTCATTGAAAAATGAAACCACTGCAAGCTTGAAAAGAATTGATTCTTTATCCACGGCAAAACAAAAAGTAATTGATGACAAAACTCTAAGTGATTATTTAACAAAAAACAATATTAAGGCCGTAAAGACTGAAAAAGGCACTTATGTCGAAATTCAGAATCCGGGCGAAGGTATTGCCATTGATAGTGGAAAAGCCATAACAGTGGATTATAAGGGAATGACACTCGAAGGAAAAGTTTTCGATCAAAGTTTTGATTCTACGGGCAAATCTGTGAAACCTTACACTTTTATAGTTGGCCAAAGAGGTGCTATTCAAGGTTGGTCTGATGGATTGGTTTATTTTAAAAATGGAGGTAAGGGTAGATTATTTATTCCCTCTTACCTGGCATATGGGCCAAGAGGAGGGGGAGAAGATATAAAACCTAATACACCCATTATGTTTGAAGTTGCCGTGATTGATGTACTGACAAAAGATCAGTATGAGGCAAAAATGGAGGCTCAGCAAAAACGCATGCAGGAGCAATTTAAACAAAGGCAGGACAGTGCGAAAAAGCTGCAACCACAACAACCCAAATAAATATTTTTTGTATTTTTTTTTGGACGCCGGGCTATAAAGTCCGGCGTTTATGCTTTACTGTAATGTTCAAAAAGCGTGATAGCTTCCTTTGCTTCTTTTACATCATGAACCCGTAATATGTTTGCGCCATTCTGTAAAGCAATCGTGTTTAATACGGTCGTGCCGTTTAGTGAATCTGCGGCAGTAATATTAAGTGTTTTATAGATAGTTGATTTTCTTGAAAGACCTGCCATTACAGGCCTTTCAAGAGTTTTAAACAGCGATAGATTTTTTAGTAAAATAAAATTATGTTCCCTTGTTTTTCCAAAACCGAATCCGGGATCTATAATAACATCTTTAATTCCTGCTATCCTGCATTCATTTATTTTTTGAATAAAGTAATCAAATACTTCCTTTGTCACGTCCTCATATTGAATATCGTGTTGCATCGTTGCAGGTACACCTTTCATATGCATGCATATATAAGGCACGTTAAGAGAGGCTACTGTTGTAAACATATTCCTGTCCATCTCGCCGCCACTAATATCATTGACCATTGACACGCCTGCGTTCACAGCCTCTTTTACTACTTCCGCATAAAAGGTATCAATAGAAAGTATTGCATGCTCATACGTTTTTGTAAGCATTTCAATTACAGGTATCACTTTTTGTATTTCCCCGGCGGCTGATATTCTCTCACTCCCGGGTCTCGTACTTTGTCCGCCAACATCAAGGATATCCGCTCCTTCCCCAAGCATTTGCCCCGCCTTGCCTAAAATTTCATCCATGCTTTGTAACCGGCTTCCCTCATAAAATGAATCGGCCGTGATGTTCAGGATGCCCATTACCAAAGGCTTTTCAAGAGATACCAGTTTTCCTTTGCAGTTCAATGAAAACATTATGCGTTTATGATTAAATTTGGCGATAAATTATTATGCAAGTTACCACTGATCACCAATACGACGTTGCGATAAAAAGTTGCCGGGAAATTTTTTTGAAGAAAACAAAAGACTATGGCACGTCATGGAGAGTATATCGCCCCATTTCGATAGCCGACCAGATCTATATAAAAGCCAAACGGATAAGGAACATACAGGAAGCTGCTGTTCAAAAAATAGAAGATGATATAACTGCAGAGTTTAAAGGAATTGTAAACTATGCAATCATAGGGCTGATATTGCTTGATCTAAGTAACGATGATCCCGGTATGGACAGGGATGATGAGATTCCGTTAGAAGAGATAACAAAGCTGTATGATGCTAAAGTTACAATGACTAAAAAACTAATGCAGGATAAAAATCATGATTATGGTGAAGCATGGAGAGATATGAGCCAGGAAAGTTTTGTAGACCTTATTCTTGCGAAAGTGTTCCGCATTAAACAGATCGTACAAAACGGTGGCAAAACCCTGGTAAGCGAAGGTATTGATGCAAACTATTCTGATATTATTAACTATGCAATATTTGCACTTATAATGTTAGCAGGTACAGGCGATGAGATTTGACCGATTTTGCTAACCTCATATAATAATAAAAAATGTACAATGAAAATAATAGTTAATATAGCACGTGTTCTCGTAGGCGTTCTTTTTATTTTTTCCGGATTGGTAAAGGCCAATGATCCGTTAGGTCTTTCATATAAAATGCAGGAGTTTTTTGATGTGTGGGCCCAAAATTCTTCTCTTACAACGATCATGAATTGGCTTAATAATTATGCATTGCCTTTTTCAATAATTACGATCACCCTCGAGATCATAGTGGGTGTTGGCATCTTATTGGGCATATGGAAAAAATTATTCAGCCTGCTGCTTTTATTATTAATTATTTTCTTCAGTTTTTTAACTGGCTATGCAGTGCTTTCAGGTAAGATAGCTACCTGTGGCTGTTTTGGCGACTGCATCCCATTAACGGCGATGCAGTCATTTATTAAGGATTTAATTTTATTGGTTCTTATATTCGTAATTTTTTTCGGAGTAAAATATATAAAGCCTGTATTAACACCTGGCGCCAATTTCATAATCCTGCTCATTTCTGTTTTTATAGTCCTTGGCTTTCAATGGTTTGTTTTGCGCCATATGCCGGTTGTTGATTGCCTGCCTTTTAAAAAAGGAAATAATCTTATTGATTTAAGAAAAATGCCCGCCAATGCAATTCCCGACAAAAAGGACTTTAAGTTTTTTTATAAAAAGGATGGGAACGAAAAAGAATTTTCAGGAAAGAATTTACCTGACTCAACCTGGGAATTTATAAGAAGAGAAGATTTTATTGTAGAAAAAGGCAGCAACAACGAACCTCCGGTGAAAGACTTTTATCTCACAACCCTGTCAGGCAATGATTCAACAGAGGCGGTTTTAAACACTCCGGGTGCATACTATTTATTTTTTATCAAAGACCTTTCCGGTGGCACTGATTACTGGCTTAATAATTTTACCGCAATATATACAAAGGCAAAAAGTAAAAATATGCCGTTGTTTATTATCGCATCGCAGGCCACAGCTGCCCAGCAATTTTTTAATGAAAGAAACAAGTATGGTGTTCCCGTTTTAAGTCTTGATGCAACTGCTTTAAAAACTGCAGCACGTACAAGCCCGGAATTGTATCTTATGAACGGCCCTGTTGTAGAAAATAAATGGGGCTGGGCAGATTTGCAGAAGGCGGCGAGGTGAGATGACAGGTATCCGTATTAATAACTAATAATCAATAATACATTGCTTCAGCTTCTTATTAAAAGGTTATTCTATGGGATGCTGGTAATGGCTGGTGTTGTGGTAATTGTATTTTTTATTTTCCAGGCATTTGCAGATCCTGCAAGACTGATTGCGGGCCAGACCGGAGATAAAAAAACAATGGACAATATCCGCAAGGAGCTATATCTCGATCAACCTAAGTGGAAGCAATTTGTATTATATGTAAACGATGTATCACCTATCGCCCTTCATACAAAAAAGGAAATTGATGAAAAAAAATTGCATGGTCTTTTCATTGGTGGCGACGCTAGAACCTGGCAGCTACAGGCTTGCTATTAAGATTCCGTACCTGAGACGAAGTTATCAAACCAAAAAAGATGTTATTGATATTTTAATGGAAGCCCTTCCCGGAACAATTATGCTGGCAGTTGCTGCCATGCTTTTTGCAACCATCATCGGAATTTTTCTTGGGGTGCTGGCGGCGGTAAAACAAAATACGTGGCTTGATACATCATCTGTATTTGCAAGTGTTATTGGTATCTCTGCCCCTTCGTTTTTCATGGCCATCGTTATAGCGTACGTGTTTGGCATTGTGCTTCATTCTTATACCGGGCTTCCTTTAACGGGGAGCTGGTTTAATATTGATGAAACTAACGGTGAACGTTACCTGACCTTACAAAATATCATTCTTCCGGCGATCACGCTAGGGATCCGGCCGCTTGCCATTATCACTCAATTAACAAGAAGTTCCATGCTTGAAGTACTTAGCCAGGATTATATAAGAACAGCTTATGCAAAAGGGCTAAGCCGTAACCAGGTTGTGTACCGTCATGCATTACGTAATTCCTTAAATCCTGTTATTACGGCTATTACCGGGTGGTTTGCAGAATTACTTGCAGGCGCATTTTTTGTTGAATATATTTTCGGGTGGCAGGGGATAGGTAAAGTTACAGTAGATGCCCTGGAGAAGTTGGACTATCCCGTGGTGATGGGTTCCGTTCTTTTTTCCGCCGCAATCTTTGTGCTTGTAAATATTCTTTCCGATATCCTTTACGGAATTATTGATCCACGGGTAAAACTGAAATGAGAATATAGCAAACATCACCTGCAAGTGTCCAATCCCTATTTTATCACCACTTCTTTTATCACTTTTTCTCCAAGCGCTTCATTTACTCTTTCAATGATTTTTTCCTTTTGATATAGCAACTCATTTTTCAGAGGTGCTACAGTTGAAGAAATAAATAATGTTGAATTAATAACCTCAATTTTATCAGTATATCTTGCTATTGTTTTGCCCATAATTCTTTCCCATGCATCTTCTACCTGTAATGCCTGCACGCCGTTTTTTAAACGGCTTTTTTTTAAAAACTCTTTTAATGCTTCTCCAATTGAAATTTCTGACATAAAATAAAGATAAGGTAAACTGAAATGTAATAGGTAAAATAACGACTTAGTTGAGTTCTATTATCTGCACATCATTTTCAAAGTCAGACAAAGCAAGTGCCAGTCGTTCTTTATGTGTATCCGTGATAAATACCTGGCCGCTGTTTTTCCTGCAAACATATTGTAATAAATTTTTCATTCTTATTTCATCGAGTTTTTCAAATACATCATCCAGCAACAACAGGGGCGGGGAGCCTTTTATCCCGAGTAATATTTCAAACTCAGCAAGTTTACAGGCAAATAGTAAGCTTTTCCGCTGCCCCTGCGAGGCGGTGATTCTAAAATTATTTTCATCCAGTAAAAAAATAAGATCGTCCTTGTGAATTCCTGCATTGGTACGCTGGGTCAGGAT
Source organism: uncultured Chitinophagaceae bacterium (assembly GCA_963798665.1). GTDB lineage: Bacteria > Bacteroidota > Bacteroidia > Chitinophagales > Chitinophagaceae > Ginsengibacter. Next base: position 78,415 of record CAWCUN010000013.1, read on the forward strand.
GTCCTTTTGACGGGAAGATACCAACAACTTTGAAAAATCATAATCATTTAAATGACTATTATACCCTAAAGAAATTTTTTCTTTATTACCTGATATTTCTTTATAAAACTTTTGCACAAGCGGAATTAGTTTTTCACAAAACATCTTCCTCATTTTATATATATATTCTCCGGGCTTTATCAACTGGGCATCGAGGGCGTCCAAAAGCTGGGCATCAAAATTTGACTGAAAAGTTTCATTTTTTAAAAAGCTGTTTCGCTGCAACAGTACTTTATTATAAGTAATTAACTGTTGAAGATATTCCGGGTCGACCTGGCTGATTAACGTGTCAATAAATTTTCTTCTTTCTTCGCTTCCGCCGGTTACAATTTCAATATCATCGGGTGCAATCATCACGCAGGGAAATTTTCCTATATGATGCGAAAATTTTATATAGGCAACGTCATCGAGATAAAATTCTTTTTTTAAAGATGACCGGTAAATACATACAACTTTCTGAACTTTCTCATTTGAATCTTTTTCATCCTGCAACTCAGCCTCAAGGCGAAACCCGTCAGCACCAAAGAAAATATTTAACGCATCAGCTTTTGAAAAATAGCTTTTTGTAAAACATATATAGTTGATAGCATCGAGCAGGTTGGTCTTCCCTTTGCCATTCAGCCCACATATACCCACAATTCTCTGGTCAAAATAAAAGGTTTGACACTCGTAATTTTTATAGCCTGTTAATGCAATTTTTGTAAATCCCATACTTATTTGCAAGATACAAAGGATGGCCGGTTACACTTATTACGGGTCAGTTATTTTTCTTAAAGATGTTTAAAAATTATCCTATGAAGTCAGACGCCGGTGATAGTTAATCTGACCCAGATGATAATTAAAATGAGCCAATAAATACATGAGAATAAAACCTGTCGAAGAAGTTTTATTATTGATTTGAACGGGAAAATCTTTTTGCAAATCATCTTCCGGCAAAGCAGACAAAGTACTTTTAATAACTGCAGAAATTTTGCTTATTTCTTCAACCATCTGAGACCTCGGAATATTTTTTAATGAGAATTCTTTGTCACGTTCTCTTACATATCCTGTGTGGCCTAACACAGCACCAATAAAGTGATTTAGATTTCCTATAAGATGCAGTGCTAAATTTCCTCCGGAATTACTTATGCCTTCTTTTACAAGCCAAAGTTGGGCATCGTTTTTATATAAATTTATTTCCTCAGTCAAATGATTGAGCTCTCTTTCAAAGAAGGAGGAAAATGTTGTAAGCATGTTGCAAATTAATAATTATTACACTCAAAAAATTTAATTCATACGACACCTTTTAATTACTGAATCATGAATTATTTTAGCCATAATTTTCCTATAAAGCTTCTTTAGGCTGATATTTATTTTTAAATTTACCCGGTGAAATGGAAGTTGTACATATTGCTTTTCGGCTTTATTGTTTTTTTGAGCGAAACAGTAAGTATTCCCTATGTTGCAAAAGCCAGTTCCAAAACAAATACTTGCTGTAAAATGCATAATATGGCCGCCAATGCCGGCGGCCCAAAAAAATCATGCCCTAAAGAGTCGAAAAAATCAATGAATTGCCTGGACTGCCCTCTTTGTTATCTCGTTGTCGCAACTCCAATGTTTTCAAAAGATTTTGTACTGCCGGAATTTAGAAAAAATAAATATTTAGTTTTTATAAATACCGGGCTTTCTACCTATAACGATAAAACCTGGAAGCCACCGGATAGCCAATATCTTCTTGCTGATTTGCGGAATATTCTATTCCGATAATATTTATAATTTAAAAAAAATAATATGAAAAAAATAGGTATGCTGGCAATTGCCGGTATGATAACTTTATGTTCTTTTACCAAAGGACATGACAAGGATTGCAAAAACTGTAAGCAAACACAATGTACCCAAAAGTGCATGAAGCATTGCGGCAATTCTTCCGGTTGTGAAAAAAAATAATCGCAACAAAAAACTACCCGTTAAAATGCGGGTAAAAAAGGTAGCCTCCCGTAAAAAGGAGGCTATTTTAATGTAAATAATTATTAACACAATCATTATTATATTTGCGCCCTATGACACAGGAACAATTAAAAGATTTAAGAGACCGTATACTGGTTTTGAGGAGGTTTCTTTGACGTTGAAAACCGGCAGGAAAAAATAAATAACGATAAGCAGCTTTCACTATCACCAGGTTTTTGGAACGATAATCAACGGGCAACTTCTATCTTAAAAGATATCAAATTAAATGAGTTTTGGATGAAGTTGTTTAATGATGTGCAATCAAAAGTAGATGACTTCGCGGTATTATTTGATTTCTGGAAGGAGGGGGAAGCTACTGAACAGGAAGTGAAGGAGGCTTATGACAGCGCCGTGGCGGCTGTCGGAGAGGCGGAATTTAAAAGTACCCTCAATAAACCTGAAGATGAAATGACTGCGGTGCTGCAAATTAACAGTGGCGCCGGCGGAACTGAAAGCCAGGACTGGGCAGAAATGTTATTGAGAATGTATAGGATGTATGGTGAAAAACAGGGCTGGAGTGTTACAGAACTGGATTACCAGGCCGGCGATGGTGCCGGGATAAAAAGCGCAACTCTCCAGTTTGATGGTCCGTTTGCTTACGGCTTTTTGAAAGCCGAAAGCGGTGTGCACCGGCTGGTTCGTATTTCCCCCTTCGACAGCAATGCAAGAAGGCATACAAGTTTTGCAAGCGTGTACGTTTACCCGTTAGTTGATGACACAGTAGATATAAAGGTAAATCCTGCAGATGTGGAATGGGCTTTTTTCAGGAGCGGAGGAAGTGGGGGACAAAACGTAAATAAGGTAGAAACAGCAGTACGCCTCACCCATAAGCCCACAGGAATTATTATAGAGTGCCAGCAGGCACGCACCCAGGGTGAGAATCGTGAAAAGGCTATGACAATGCTGAAAAGTCGATTATATGAGGAAGAAATGCGAAAACGACAGGAAAAACTAAATGTCAGCAACGCTACAAAGAAAAAAATAGAGTGGGGAAGCCAGATACGCAGCTATGTTTTTCATCCTTATAAAATGATAAAGGATCACCGTACCGATTATGAAGTAGGGAACGTTGGCCCTGTAATGGATGGTGAACTGGATGAATTTATAAAAGCTTACCTTATGATGGAGGCAGAATAAAAAATAACCTATTTAAAGACAATTGCATTATTCAAATATTAATTCACCATTTTGTTTAAGTACCGGTAAATGCAGCAGCAAAGCTATCTGCATTTATTTTCATAAAACACTACATTTGAAAATTGTGTCAGTAATATTTCAAAAATCCAAAATCCACTAAACTCCCAGATCATGCCATCTATTCTTATTATTGACGATGAAAAAAGTATCAGGAAGACATTAACAGAAATACTCAGTTACGAGGGTTACCGGATTGATGAAGCAGCCGATGGTGAAGACGGCCTGAAAAAATTCAGGGAAAAAAATTATGATCTTGTCCTCTGTGATATTAAAATGCCAAAACTCGACGGAATTGAATTTCTGGAAAAAGCAAAAGAAATAAATGACGAAACGCCTATTATCATTATAAGCGGGCATGGAAATATTGAAACCGCAGTAGAGGCGGTAAAAAAGGGCGCCTACGACTATATATCAAAACCACCCGACCTTAACCGCATGTTGATTACTCTTCGTAATGCGATGGACAAAACCAGTTTGGTTGCAGAAACCAAAGTGTTGAAGAGAAAGGTAAGCAAGGTGCAGGAAATGGTTGGCGAATCTTTGCCAATAAAAATGATCAAAGATACAATTGATAAAATAGCGCCTACGGAAGCCAGGGTTTTGATAACCGGTGAAAATGGAGTGGGCAAAGAATTGGTTGCAAGATGGATACACGAAAAAAGTAATCGGTCACAAGGGCCGATGGTCGAAGTAAATTGTGCAGCTATTCCGGGTGAGCTTATTGAAAGTGAATTATTCGGGCATGAAAAAGGAAGCTTCACTTCAGCAGTAAAACAACGTATAGGCAAATTTGAACAGGCAAGTGGCGGCACCTTATTTCTTGATGAAATTGGTGATATGAGTTTGAATGCGCAGGCAAAAGTTTTACGTGCATTGCAGGAAGCCAAGATTACAAGAGTTGGTGCGGACAAAGATATTAACGTGGATGTGCGTGTAATTGCAGCAACAAATAAAGATCTTTTGAAAGAAGTGGAACGAAAAGATTTCAGGCTCGATCTATACCACCGCATTGGAGTTATTATTGTTCATGTTCCATCGCTAAACGATCGTCTCAATGATATTCCTTTACTGGTTGACAGGTTTTTGGAAGACATTGGAATTGAATACGGGCAACCAAAAAAAATAATTGACAAAAGGGCGGTTGAATTGCTGCAGAAACATAACTGGACCGGCAATATACGGGAACTTAGAAATGTTGTTGAGCGATTGATAATTCTTTCCGGTAAAATGATTACCGCGGACGATGTAGAAAATTATGTACTTCCGAAAAAATAATTGCAAACCAATCCGGAAAGGCTACTGCTTCTATGAAACACATCTATTGTATAAGTGGCTTTGGCGCAGACGAACGTGTTTTTTCTAATCTTCAATTTGGAAATAATTCTGTCCATTTTATTAAGTGGCTCACTCCCCTTAAAAAAGAAACAATTGAAGCCTATGCAGGAAGAATGAGTGAAGCGATACCGGCGGATGCACCAATACTGATCGGCTTATCGTTCGGGGGAATTATGTGTATTGAAATCGCTAAACTTATTAAGACACACCAGGTAATTTTAATTTCCAGCATTAAATCATTTCACGAGATGCCGCTATGGATGAGGCTCGCAGGAAAATCAAAAATAAATCAATTTTTACCGGTTAAATCCTATAAGGCACTTGAGCCATTGCAAAATTACAACCTGGGAATTGAAAATGATGATGAATTGAAATTAGTGAGGGAGTACAGAAACAAGATTAGCCAGCGATACACCGACTGGTCTATTCACCAAATTCTCAACTGGAAAAATGAATGGCAACCCCAAAACCTCGTGCATATTCATGGCGGAAAAGATCATATATTTCCCATAAAAAATATTAAAGCTGATTATATTATTGCCGATGGCGGTCACTTTATGATCATGAACCGGGCGGAACAAATTAACCCGATAATTAAAACGATTTTACAATAACTCTCTGTGTTTGGTGTTTAATAGAATCACAATAAAACCTGGTTCGGGTTTGAAGCCCTTAATAAATTACTTTCAACCAGCTTTGTTAAACTAATGATAACAATTTTCAGGCATCTTTTTAAGTAGAATTTTAAAACGGTACTTTTGTCCGCATTAAAAAATTAACTATGAGTATAGGTTTACTTTTATTTATCGTGGCGTTTATTCTCTGGCATATCGGTTTATACGGTATGTTTAAGAAAGCAGGTATCGAGCCGTGGAAAGCATTAATTCCGCTGTACAATACCTGGTGCATGGTTGAGAAAATGCAATTGAAGAGGATTTGGTTTTTTCTTCAGTTAATACCGGTTGCCGGCCAGTTTATTACTATATGGATTTGTATAAAGTTTGTTGAACATTTCGGGAGGTTTGGATTACTTCATCATGCTGCCACAGTTTTCGTCCCGTTTATTTATTTTCCCTATTTGGGCTACTCGGATAACGAAAGATATGCAGGCATTCCTGTTGTGAAAAACTATAAAAAGGGAGCTGTACGTGAATGGATAGACGCTGCAGCATTTGCTGTTGTCGCAGCAACTCTTATCCGCACTTTTGTATTTGAAGCCTATGTAATTCCCACACCTTCGATGGAAAAAACGCTGCTTGTGAACGATTTTTTATTCGTAAGCAAGTTTAGCTATGGACCCCGTATCCCGAATACGCCCATCGCCATGCCATTCGTTCACCATACCATACCCGGCCTCAATGTAAAGTCGTATGTTGAGTGGATTCACATACCGTATACACGCTGGTTCCCCAGCCCCGTTCATAGAAATGACGTGGTTGTTTTTAATTTCCCCGTGAATGACACACTCATAAATGATGAAATAAATTTTGGCTCAAGAGTTACCTATTACCAGGAAGTGCAAAGACGAATGCTTTCTGACCATATTTCCGAACAGGAAGCAAGAACAAGAGTTCGTGATCAATATGGAGATATGATTATTACCAGGCCCGTAGACAAGAGAGAAAATTTTATCAAAAGATGCGTGGCGATCGCGGGAGATACGCTGCAGATAAAAAACCGGGTATTGTTTATTAATAATAAACCCCAACCATTTCCACCTTTCCACGAATTTAAATATATGGTTACCACAAGCGCTCCGCTTGATCCTGATCAATTAGTTGGCCTGGGAATAAAATTTTATCCTGACGATATTGACAAAAATGATGTCTTTCTGCGTGATAATAATTTGTATGAGATCAACATGACGGATGGTGAAATGGCAACACTGAAGATGATTCCATCTGTAAAAGATATTCAGCCCGTAATACATTCTCCACAGGACGAAAGCATTTTTTTATTTCCCTATGTTGCTGCATACAACTGGAGCGAAGATAACTATGGCCCGATGTGGATACCAAAAAAAGGAGCAACTATTGAGCTTACGCCCGATAATGTAACAAGGTATAAACGTTGTATTGCAGTATATGAAGCCAATAAATTTGAAGAAAAAAACGGTCAGTATTTTATTAATGACCAGCCCGCTACGTCTTATACTTTTAAAATGAATTATTATTGGATGATGGGAGACAACCGGCACAACTCGCTGGATAGCCGCTTTTGGGGTTTTGTGCCCGAAGATCATGTGGTGGGCAAAGCTTCTTTAATATGGTTTAGCTATGATAATGGTCCACGATGGAGCAGGATATTTCAAAAAATTAAATAAAGATTTTTAGAAGGACACTTAATTGATATACTTTGAGGATCTCTGGTTCAGGATTTCCTTTGATGCGGCGGCAAATTCTTAATGTATCCTGTCGCCACGCACGTCCATATCAACCATCACACCGGTTTCATATGCGATCCATTCTTTCCAGCGCATTCTTACTTTTTCTTTATTGACGTAAGTATCGGCAAGATTGATGAATAAAGTGTAATGGCCTGCTTCACTCTCCATAAATTTCCTGTAAAAATTTTTCATATATATATCTTTCAACCCTTCGCTCAATCGCTTAAAACGCTCACAGCTCCTCGCTTCGATTAATGCCATCGTAAGCAACTGATCCAAAAACCTTTCTTCAGGACTCCCTCCCTTCTTTTGAAAATCAAGCAATTTATTCACGTATTCATCCCTGCGTTGTTTGCCTAGTTGCAAATTTCTTTTTCTTAATTCTGCAATAACCTGCCGAAAATGTCCCCATTCTTCCGTAACGACCGGGGACAATTCTTCTACTAATTTTTCTTTATCATTATATTTTTGAATAAGTGAAATACAACTACTCGCAGCTTTTTGCTCACACCATGCATGATCGGTTAAAATTTCTTCTAACGAAATCGCGGCGAGATTAACCCACCGGGGATCTGTCACTAATTGAAGCCCTAAAATATTCTTTGTATCCTGTGATAAAATTTCCATTTCTCAAAAATAATTTAATTAGCTAATTAGCTGATTAGTCAATTAACTAATTTTGCGCCATGTCCGAAGATTTTCTTGAGAAAAGATTAAGAGAAAGAGAACAGTCAAATGCCTTGAGAACTCTCAGGTTACCTGATGGCGGAATAGATTTTTGCAGTAATGACTATCTTGGAATTGTAAAAAACAATCTTCTCGATCAGCCGGCGAATAATAACCTGCCCCACGGCAGCACAGGTTCACGGCTACTTTCAGGAAATTTCGAGTTGATAGAAGAAACGGAGAAATTTATTGCCGGTTTTCACGAGGCAGAGGCAGCGCTCATTTTTAATTCAGGGTATGATGCAAATGTTGGGTTATTAAGTTCTGTGCCGCAAAAGGGCGATGCAATTATATACGATCAGTTGAGCCATGCTTCAATAAGGGACGGAATACGTTTGTCTTTTGCAAACTCTTTTTCATTTCTCCATAATGACATTGCTGACCTTGAAAAAAAATTATCTGCATCAGCAAATTCACGTCAAAATATTTTTGTAGTTACGGAATCTGTTTTCTCTATGGATGGAGATATAGCACCCATTAAAGAGATTGAACAAATTTGTAAAAAATATAATGCCTTATTGATTGTTGATGAAGCCCACGCTACAGGCATTATTGGCCAGGAAGGGGAGGGGCTGGTTCAGCATTTGAATATCGGATATTGCTTAGCCAGGATACATACGTTTGGGAAAGCATGCGGTTGCCATGGTGCTGTAGTTTTAGGTTCAACACGATTAAGAAAATATCTTGTTAATTTTGCGAGACCGTTTATTTACAGCACAGCGTTATCACCTGCATGCATAAACGCAATTAACAGGTCATACAGGGTTTTTCCTTTGTTGAATAATGAACGGGAATATTTAAAGAATCTGATTGCTATTTTTCACGATAGTACCCTGAAATATTCAATGTTAAAAAGCGTTACTCCAATACAGGTGGTTATTGTGCCTGGCAATAGCGAGGTAAAAAAAGTGGCTAATCACTTACAAAAAAATAACTTTGATGTGAGACCAATATTATATCCAACTGTTCCCAAAGGGAAAGAACGATTGCGGATAGTCTTTCATGCATTTAATACAAATGATCAGGTTAAGGAACTTATTGGACTTCTTAGTTAGCAAAAAATAACAATATAGGTTAATTTGTACTTTATTCTTTTTAGTATTTTCATTTTTAAACCCTTTTATGCGGATAATTCCTTTGTTAATTTTTGGAATCATTACAGCTGCGCTTATTGTAATTCTTAATTCAACATTACTATTACCTGTTCCGTTTGGAAAATTGTTAGCGCCACAAAGCGGTGTGTGGCAAAATGCGGAACCTTCGAACCACGATTTTTCCGAGGATCTTTCATTTCCGCAACTCAAAGGGAAAGTAAGCGTATACTTTGATGAGCGGTTAGTACCCCACGTTTTCGCTGAGCAGGATAACGATGCCTATTTTGTACAAGGCTATCTCCATGCCAAATTCAGGCTATGGCAAATGGAGTTTCAAACCCATGCCGCCGCCGGAAGACTAAGTGAACTTGTTGGTAAAAAGGCAATTGAATTTGATCGTGACAAACGGAGGCTGGGTATGGTGTTCGCCGCTGAAAATTCGTTAAAAGAAGTGGAGAAAGATTCTGCTACGCTTGCCGAATGTGACAACTATACAGCAGGCGTAAACGCTTATATAGAATCGTTAAATGAAAGTGAGCTACCACTCGAGTACAAATTAATGGGATACTATCCGGAGAAGTGGACAAATCTAAAAACAGCGCTCTTTTTAAAATATATGAGTCTTGATTTGGCGGGCGCCGAAAATGATTTCGAGTATACAAATGCAAAATCAGTTTTTTCTGCGCCTGATTTTGATAAATTATACCCGGTAATTATGGATTCACTGGATCCTATCATTCCCAAAGGAACTATTTTTCCAGGACCCGGAATTGAATTAAAAATTCCATCAACTGCCGACTCGCTTTATTTTGAGAAAAAAGATTCTGCAACAATCGATGAACAAAACCCGAACCCCAATAATGGAAGTAATAACTGGGCCGTTAGCGGAAAAAAAACAAAAAGCGGGTACCCGATTTTATGTAACGATCCTCATCTTGGGTTGAATCTCCCATCTCTGTGGTATGAAATGCAGATATCAACACCAACATACAATGCATACGGAGCAACATTTCCCGGCGCTCCTGCCATTATTATCGGGTTCAATGATAATTGCGCCTTTGGCTTTACAAATGCGATGCGTGATGTACGTGATTATTACGAGATTAAATTTAACGATGACAGCCGCAGGGAATATTGGTTTGACAGTTCATGGCGAAAAACAAATTTCAGAGTCGAACAAATAAAAGTCAGGGGCGAAGCGGATTACCTGGATACCGTTGCTTATACTAACATTGGTCCGGTTATGTATGATAAAACTTTCAACGGATCAAAATCAACCAATGATAAATATTATGCTGTACGGTGGAAAGCCCATGATCCAAGTAATGAATTAAAGATGTTCACGCTGCTCGATAAAGCAAAAGATTATGGCGACTATTTGGAAGCAATAAAATACCTGCATACGCCCGGCCAAAATTGCGTGTTCGCCTGCAAGAACGGAGACATCGCCATTTGGGACCAGGGAGAATTTCCTGCGAAATGGAAGAGGCAGGGTGATTTTGTGATGCCTGGAACGGATAGTAGTTATTTATGGCAGGGAATGATACCGCATGAAGAAAATCCACACATATTAAATCCTGAAAGGGGATTTGTCAGCAGTGCCAATCAATTGCCCGTTGATAGTTCATATCCCTATTATCTTGGTGGAAAATATCCTCCATACCGCGGATGGGAAATCAATAAAAGATTGAGCGCTATGGATAATATAACACCGGAAGAAATGATGAAACTGCAAACAGATAATTATAATGTTTTTGCCGAGATGGCCATGCCCGTGATTCTGAAAAATATCCAACTGGATAAATTATCCAATGATGAACGGCAATATTTCGAAATGCTTAAGAACTGGAATTTGCAAAATGATGCGAATTCAAAAGGAGCAACTTTATTTGTTCTTACATGGGACAGCCTTGAAAATAAGGTATGGGATGATGAATTTGCAAAGACCAGGCTGCAACTTATGATGCCTTATGAAAGTACGTTACTTAACAACATTTTAAAAGATTCTGCATTTAAATTTATTGATGATATCAATACACCCCAAATAGAAACTTTGAGTGATGACATCACCATAGCATTTAGAAAAGCTGCTTTCGTTGCAAAAAATGCCGAAAGTGAAGGAAGACTGGAATGGGGGAAATATAAGGATACCAAAATATTGCACCTGGCAAGGCTCGACGCTTTTAGCAGGTTACATTTGCCGATCGGCGGAGGTACTAATACCATCAATGCGGCTAATTCGCAACATGGACCGAGTTGGCGAATGATAGTGTCACTCACTCCTGAAACCGAAGCCTGGGGCGTATATCCGGGCGGGCAGAGTGGGAATCCCGGGAGTAAATTTTATGATGATTTTGTTGATACATGGGTCCAGGGAAATTATAACACGTTATGGATGATGAAGACTTCCGAAATAAGAGACAAAAGAATAAAATGGAGAATGACTTTTAACCCCGGTTGATTTTGTTATTAAATTAATTTGTTGATAATCCATTAGTCACTATTCATTATTTTGTTTCAGATAGTTTAAGAAAGTATTTATAACTCAGTTAATTTGTTTGATACGATAATTAGGTCATCGCCCTAAGTCGCTTAAAAAATAAAATATGAAATTCATAATCTCCATAATTCTTACGATGTTGCTGAGCTTTTGCGCATGCTTATATTTTCCGTGGTGGAGTATAGCCATTGCGGCGTTTTTAGTTGCGGCGCTTATTCCTCAAACACCGTTAGCATCTTTCGTTACAGGTTTTCTTGCATTGTTTTTGTTGTGGGGAATTTTGAGTTTTTGGATAAGCACCAATAACAATGATATACTTGCTCACCGTGTTTCACTGCTGATTTTTAAGAGCGACAATCCCTTTTTACTTATAATATCTTCCGCATTTACAGGAGCCCTGGTTGCAGGCTTTGCATCACTAACGGCCAGCTTTATTCGCCCGTCTTTTCTGGCAGAAAAATAAAATAGTGATTTATTTTTTATGATGGCTGTACGCATTCCACATCCCTATAACTTTTATAAGCTACATTCGTTTATGCGAAAAATATTTTTTGTTATTCTGTGTTTGAGTACTGTAACGGGCGCTGCACAAAAAATCGAGGGAACAGTTTATGATGAAGATGGAAATATCCTTCCATTTGCTTCTGTCCTTCTGAAAGGCACTCAACACGGTGTAACCGCAAATGCACACGGAAAGTTCAGCTTCGATTTACCTCCGGGAAGTTATACATTGGTTTGCCGGCATGTTGGTTATGCTATGCAAGAGAAGGCGGTTACGCTTGACTCAAAAAATGTAACCGTTGATTTTTCGCTGGCTTTGCAAAAGCTTATGTTGAAAGAAATTATTATTACAAAAAACGGCGAAGATCCGGCATATGAAATAATAAGGGAAGCTATAAAAAAACGTTCATTTTATAACAACCAGGTGAAAGCTTTTGAAGCTGAAATTTATATAAAAGGTATTATCAAATTAAGAAGTCTTCCGCAAAAAGTATTGGGACAAAAAATACCCGATGAAGACAGGAATAATATGAGGCTTGATTCTTCGGGCAAGGGAATTATCTATCTCTCGGAATCTGTGACAAAAGTTTCGATGCAGCAACCTGATAAAGTAAAACTCGAAGTGATATCGGGGCGGGAGAGTGGCAGCAATGGTTTTGGATTTAATTTCCCGGCCATCATCAGTTTTTATGAAAATAATGTGAACATGTTTGCGTCACAACTTAATCCGCGGGGGTTCGTATCGCCAATAGCTGATGGTGCCTTAAACTTTTACAATTATAAATTACTGGGCAGTTTTTTTGAAGGCGGCAAAGAAATCAATACAATAAAAGTAATTCCAAAAAGAAATTACGAGCCTTTATTTTCAGGCATTATAAATATTACCGATGGTGACTGGCGCATTTACAGCTGTGATCTTCTTCTTACAAAAAAGTCCCAGCTGGAGGTTTTGGATTCTATTGAAATCTCGCAAATTCATGTGCCTGTTGACGGTGATGTGTGGCGTATTAAAAGCCAGGTCTTGCATTTTAATTTCAATAAATTAGGAATTGATGCCGTGGGAGATTTCGTAAATGTGTATTCCAAATATAACCTGCAACCAAATTTTTCAAAAAATTTTTTCGACAGGATAATTATAAAATATGATACCGCGGTAAATAAAAAATCCAAAGCTTACTGGGATAGTATAAGGCCCGTGCCTCTTGAGCCCGAAGAAATAAAAGATTACAGGGTGAAAGACAGTATTTATGAAGTAAAAAAAGATTCTTCATTTCAAAATATTGATTCTCTTAAAAAGCAACAGGGAAAATTAAAATTTACACAGGTTTTATGGACGGGAGTCAACAGAACACATTATAGCAAAACAAATCAATTCCGATACGAAGTAGATCCCCTGTTAAAAGTTCTGCAATATAACACCGTCGAAGGTTTGGCAATCAATCCTTCTTTTACTATTTCAAAAAACAATGTAGGTTTCATCACCGACCTGCGTTATGGATTCAATAATAATCATTTTAATGCATGGGCGGGATTTAAATTCAACAGCAGGGACTTTGATATAAATGAAAAATTTAAACGGCAGTCGTTTTATGTTGCTGGCGGAAAACGTGTAAGCCAGTTCTTTAAAGAGAGTTCATTAGGCGGCCTTGGCAATACAATAAACACCCTGCTATACGGCCGTAATGAGATGAAGATTTATGAAAATTATTTTGGCAAGACCGGTTTTTCGAAAACGCTGGAAAGTGGTGCCATCTTTTTAATCGAGGCTGAATACGAAGACAGGATACCGGTTGGCAATACAACGGACTTTATATTAAATGAAAAATTCCGTTACCGGTTTACCCCAAATTATCCTATACAGATTTTAACGGCGCAGTTTACGTCGCACCAGGCTGTTGTTTTACATGCTGCTATAAGTATAAAGCCGGGACAAAGATATATTCAGTTCCCGCATTCTAAAATCGCTTTTGGGTCAAAATATCCAACGTTTACGCTGGACTACTCAAAAGGATTTAAAAATATTTTTGGCAGCGATGTGGATTTTGATAAATGGTCGCTAAGTATTGATGATAATGCCAATTTAAAATTAGCGGGACTTATGAAATATAAATTAAAGATTGGCGGTTTTCTAAATAAAAAATTTGTCTTCATCCAGGATTACCAGCATTTTTACGGTAACGTTTCGCATGTGGCAAAGGAATATATTCAGACGTTTCAGTTAGCATCATATTATGCCTTTAGCAATACTTCTTCATTTTTTGCCGAACTGCATTTAGAGCATCATTTAAATGGATTACTTACCAACAAAATTCCTTTATTCAAAAAACTCAACTGGAATTTGGTAGTTGGAACCAACGCTCTTTATATCAATCCAAATACAAAATATGCGGAAGTTTTTGCAGGGATTGAAAATATTTTTAAGTTGTTGAGAGTTGATTTTGTCGGAGGATTTCAAAATGGATATAAACCTGGCTATACGTTTCGTGTCGGATTCGATGGATTGCTGGGCGCTGCAGTTAATGCAACACGGTTTAGCAAAAATCAAAAAATTATTAACGATTGGTAATGCGAAACCGGAAATAAATTACTTCTTCTTTATAACTATTTTTTCTGTGTATTCTTCGATAACACTGCTGAAAAATTTATAAGTTAATTCATACTTATCAGCAGGAATTATATTTTGCGTAAGCCTTAACTCAGCTACACTTGTAACTGTATTCGCTTTATCATCATAGGCATAACTTGTCTTAAAAGACCCATATTCAAATTTATTATTCCTTGCTTTAGGTAAATTTTCAACCATATAATTTTCCGGGAGCTGGTAAACTGTTGTATCGACCTTTACAAAGGGACAAACAAAATAGAAATCTCTTGTACGGTTATCTTCTTTGGGAAGCTTTACATTCCAAATCTTATAAATTCTTGGGTTTAAAAACATTTTACTTCCTGCAGTAAAATCCGGAATTTTATCAATCAATAATTTAAAAGACGCTTCGGCATAAACAGCTTTTCGATCAGTTGTTAAAGTAAAATCATCTGGCTGTATAAACCCTAAAGTGCTTACAAGATATTTTTTTTGTTCGTCTCTTTTTTCATTCATCACATGATGGATGATATCCTGTTTATATTGCCCCGAAGCAACTAAAAAGCTCTCGCTTTCACCGTTGCCATCTTCATTAAGGTTCACCCTCGTTGTAATCGTAATCGTATTTTCGGTTGACTTGCTTTTGGGTGTAGGAACCAAAACACCGCCATTGGGCGTTACCAACAATGCATACCTGTTCTCTGTAAATGTGCCCAACACGCCAAAATCAGTTGTGCTGCTGGTACATTCCAGCCAGGTGGTATCATTGCCTGCGGGAACACAAAGAATTACATGATTAAAACCATTTTCCGGAAATGAAGGATCTACCGGCTCACTATCATAGCTTGCATTAATTATCGCAGGATAACTGTCAATGCCAATTGCCTCCAGGCATGCATGTGTATAGTTACTGAGCGCCTTGCAATCGCCATATTTTTTCTTATCAACAAAACTTGCAGCGAACGGCTTGAGGCCTCCTATGCCTAGTTGTATACTTACATAACGAAAGTTTTTTTGGAGATAATCATAAACAATTTTTACTTTTTCTTTATCGGTCGTTGCTCCGGCCACCATTTTTTTAATATTATTTTTTGCTTCTTCAGAAAGGTCAACAGTACCCTTATAAAGATCTGAAAGCCACTGTCCGAAATTTTTCCAGCTTGTTAAATCACCTTCCTTTCCGTCCATTGAAAATTTATTGGGGGCGACTATCACACATGGATAAGCGCTTCCGGAATTTGCCGTCCCTTCTTCCTCTGAAATTGCCGCAAGGTTTTTTACTTCCCAATGATACAATTTATTTTTACCAACAGTTGTTACTGTTGGTGTAATACTGGTATTTTTTGCTTTAAATCTTAAATCAATATCTGCGGGTACGCTTGCTGTGTAACTCGAATTTTCAACCGATTGCTCCGGCAACTCAATCTGGTATCCCGGGTAATTAATTGTTCCCTTAAATTTTATTTCATAGTCATACTGCACTGTAACCGGAAATGAAGGAGCAGCAACCCTGAAATAATATATTTTTCCGTCTTCAACAAGCTCTTCGCCCATAGTTTGGGCATGCATATCTTTCTTTTTGTATTTATTGATAAGCTTACCATGCTCATCAAATACTTTTATTTCGGCATCTTCAAATTTGACAAAGGCGCTTGAAAACTGGTAAAAAAAAAGTGGGTCTTCTCCTTCACTATCCATAATTGTATATACCTGGTGTACAGTAAATTTTGCCTCGTCAATATCTTTTACTTCAAAGTTTATTTTTTCTTCACGTTTTATGCTGTGCGCATTTTCTTTGAGGCCGGCGGGAATAGTGGAAGCATCGAGTACATTTGTTTGGGCAAATGCTGTAAGGCCTAACAGGCAAACCGTTAGCGTAGTGAAAAGTGTTTTCATTAAGGGGTAACTTTTTTCTTTTTAATCACCAATTGTTCATTAAGTACATCAAAAAGTTTTTTATAAAATTCCTGGAATTCAGGATAATCTGCTGCGGCATAGTAAGGCTTTACAAAATCAACCGTTACTCTTAAGTCAACTGAGTTTTCGTCTGTTTGCATCATACGCTTCAACACGATGCTGGTATCGGGCATTATCATTTTAATATTTTTAGGAAGCTCTTCAAATTCATAACCATCAGGAATATAAATTTTGCCAACCAATGTATACGATTGATTGTAACCAAAATCAATATCAGTATAACGCTCATCGGCTATGAATGGATTTTTTTCCAGCCCCTGGAATAAGTTAACTGTGAAATATTTATAATCTCCGGATGAACTTAAAGGCAATGAGAACTTTACTTTTTGCTCCAAAGGCATTGTATCTACATCTTCATTATTAACTTCTATATTTTCAATCTTCATACCGGTAAACGCCTTGGAAAAATTATCTTTAAAGGAAGACTTATCTTCCTTCCATTGCTTTACTTTAGGATTCTTGCTATAACCGAAGCTGGTTATACTTGCCTCGCCTGTCATTGTTCCTTCAGGAGTGATTTCAGAAAAGATTGAAACAACATTTCTAAAAATATCTTTTTCATCTTCCAGGTAAATCCAGCCTCCTTTTTGCATATCAACAATAAATGCATCGTTGTTTATCACATCATACGGTATCAACCATGAGGGATTGTATTTATCTGCGCCATTCAATATATATTTTTTATCCCCGATAAAAACACATGCCAACGTGTTATTGAACTGGTGTAAAAAAGGGTAAAAAGTATTTACCTGTCCGTTATCTCTTGTGCTTACCAGTAATGGGTATGCTTCAAGGCCTGCATCTTTAAGCAGGTTGATAAGGATGAGGTTAATTTCACTGTTGCTACCGCTTTTTTTATCCCATGCAGATTTAATTCCGTTGTCAGTGTAAATTCCTTCCGCGCCGTTCCAGTTCATATTGCGCTTTACAAAATCATGTATCAGAGCCATCTTCTTGTAATCATCTTTTACAGTTTTTAATGATTCATCGAGTGATGCCGTGTGAGGAATATTCTTTCTAAGCTGGCGACCAAAATCCTCATCGTCGAGTAAATTTTCTGTAAGTTTTGGCCAGGTAGATCTTATGTCCACTATATCGCCGCCACCATAATCAATTTGCGATAATTGAAAGTCAACCCTCTCCAGATAATCTTTTGCCGCACTCATATATGGTTCATCTCTCAGCGCCGGAATATTTTTTAATATGTATGTTTTTTCCTCCGAATCATAAGTTAACATACGGCCATTAATACCCATGGTTTCACGAACGATGTCTTTCTTTTGCTCAGTTTTTTGCCATGTAAGCACCTGGCTGGTAAATTTAAAAATTGATGGCACAACAATGCGGTACATGCTAAAACGGGTGGGAATATCGTCCTGAAAATACCAGTTATCTATATTGCCAATAGATGATTTTATTTCAGTGAATTTATACTCAATAATACTTCCCGTTTTTACCTCTGGCATTGTAAAAGCCACTTCTGAACGTTGGTTGTCAACTTTCTTTATGTAGATAGAAGATTTTTCCAGCTTTGTTGTAACAATGTTTCCCGCATCGTCCAGGTTGTACGTGACGGCGGCAATTTCTTTTACATTTTCGTAATTCAACTTGCTGTAATAGCGTATCTTGATATTCGCCAGGTCTACCCCTTTATCTTTCAGAATTTTTATACGAACCCTTCTTTTTGTTTCGATGTCAAATCCATTATTTCCTCTTATATAGTGAACATCCCCAAAATCAATCAGCTTATAGGCGGCCGCATTTTTATCAAATTCGCAATCTTTTAAAATGAGGTCCGCTTTATCGATTTTGCCGAAGGCAGGAATTTCTTTTTGAGCGTATATTATAAAAGAATTGGTAAGCAATAAAAATGAAAAAATAATTTTATTCATTGTAGCAGGTTTAGTTATTATTTGAAATATTGTTTGTTTGAGACTGAATTACTCCGGGGTGGATGAGTAACTTATTGAGGTGTTAATTGTTTATCCAGGTGGATTGCTTCGGGAAAAGACCAGCCTGTTTCCAAAACGTAGTATGTCTTTTTGTGCAAATGTTACGGGTAAGCGCAGAAATAGCCCGGGAGCTATTATGAAATTTTTCATTAAAAGCAATTAGTTGGTAATCGGTTACAATAATAATAGGTTAATTTGAAATTCAAAAAGAAATCAATAAATTATTTTTGTCTAAAAAACGCTTGTATGAAATATGTTATTGTTTGCTTTCTCGTTTGTTTTGGCATTGCAGGCTGCAAGGCTCAAAAGGAACACTCGTTTGACATTCAGAATAACAATAATACCCTTCTTTGGAAGGTTAGCGGCAAGGGACTAAAAGAGCCGAGTTTCATTTTCGGGACTTTCCATTTGATGTGTAAAGATGATATTCATTTCAGCAACCAGTTGAAGGAGGCATTAAAACAAAGTGATGAAATTTATATGGAGCTGGACATGGATGATCCTTCAATTTTACTCAGCGGGATGCTTTATATGAATATGAAAGATGGAAAAAAGCTTTCAGACTTATATACCCCGGAAGAATATAGCAAGTTGCAGGCTTATTTTACGGACTCCCTCAATACTCCAATGATGTTGTTGCAAAGAGCCAAGCCTTATTTCCTGGTTGCATTACTATACCCCAAAATGATGGATTGCCCGTCACCTGCTGGAATAGAAGAGGAGCTTTTAAAAATTGCTAAAGAAGAAAAAAAAGAGGTCAGGGGTTTGGAAACAATGCAGTTCCAGGCATCAGTATTTGATAGTATTCCGTACGAATGGCAGGCAAAAGAGTTGTTGAAAAACATTGATAGCTTTTCTGTTTATAAAAAGGAATTTGATGAAATGGTAAACCTTTATAAAAAACAGCAGCTCGATTCTATGCAGGATATGGTTACGAAAAGTGAATTTGGATCTGATAAGTACGAGGACCTTTTACTCAATGACAGAAATAAGGACTGGGCAAAAAAGTTAAGTGAAATCATGAAAAACGAAAGTGTATTTGTAGCAGTTGGGGCAGGGCATCTTAGCGGTGAACAAGGACTCATCAGTCTTTTAAAAAAAGATGGTTACAAAGTGGAACCCCTGGTAAATAAATAGTATAACAATGCCCAATGTTTTCTTTTTGTTGCTTATGATGTATTTATTAGCGGCATGCAGACAGCCTGTTTCAAAAGAAAATAAAGGCATAATGACAGACTCAACAACCAAACCAAATCCGCAAAGCGAAAATAATTCGAAGATTAAAAAGGATACATCGTCGAAATATATTTATACTGCTTTATTTCCCGGGAGCGATACTATTATTGCTCAAATGCATATTGACGGATTTAAAAAGCAACCCGTTCTTACATTATCAATTACATCAGGGAAAATGCTTTATGCGGTTATTTCTGACAAACCAAAAGCCAATCTCCGCATCAATCAAATTGAAATGCCGGATAGTTCATTTGATGGCCCGTTTGGGAAAAGCCTTACTTATAAAATAAAGAAGCCGGGCACTTACAAATTAATAATAGGGGAGAGCATGATGGCCGAAGGCCAATACTCCGGAGATTTTGAAATTAAGGCATGGGTAAAATAAAATATCCCTGCACCAATAAATTATTCTAAATCTGGCATCATTGGCTGATTGCTATATTATCTAATCAAAACTGCTCCAGCTTACTAAAGAAAAAATCACCTTCAATTTGCGCATTTTCATTGCTGTCACTGCCATGAATAGCATTTTCGCCAATAGAGGTTGCGAACAATTTCCTAATCGTCCCTTCGTCTGCCTGTGCAGGATTAGTAGCCCCGATTAGTTTTCTGAATTCTTCCACCGCATTTTCTTTTTCGAGTATTGCGGCGGTAATAGGTCCCCGGCTCATAAACTCAACAAGATCGTTATAAAACGGTCGTGCCTTATGTATCTCATAAAATTCTCCTGCTTTTTCTGATGAGAGATGTGTCATTTTCATAGCGACAATACGAAAACCCGCTTCATTAATCTTTTGCAAAATAGCTCCTGTATGGCCTTTCCCTGTTGCATCAGGTTTTATCATTGTAAATGTTCTATTTGTCATCGGTCATTTTTAGGAGCGCAAAACTAATGAAAAATTCAATGTGCGTTATTATTTGTCATTAGCTGTATGCAGGCAATTTCTTAAAATATCCGGCACTCAAATAAAACTCAAAAAAAAATTCTATTATTGCCAAAACGATGAAGAAAGTTTTTGAAATATTACCCGTTGATCTTGATCCGCATAAATGCATATTGTTTTGTGAAGTAAGCAACGAAGGCTTTTCATACTCAATAAAAGATATCGATGAAAACAGGTATGTTTCTGTTGCAGTTTTTCATTTTGACAAAGCCATTGCAAAAGATGAGGCAGGCATTTTGAGTGAAGGTCTACAGGGGCATTCTGTATTAACGGGTAATTTTAAGAAAGTACATATTATATATTCTTTTCCGGAAAGCGTGATAATACCGTTCTCACTGTACAGCTCACACGAAAACGATAATGTTTTAGATCTTATACATGGAGATCTTCCCGGCGACACGGTTACTCTTACAGATATAATTGCCGAAAACGGAATTTATAATACTTATCGCGTGCCTGAAACAATTGTAAATGTTTTGAAATACAATTTCCCCTATGCAACCAATACACATCAATATTCAATTTTATTAAAGGAATCAGCAATTGCAGGAGATAAAATAAAGCTCATTTTCTACCCGAAAAAATTTGTAATGTACCTTAAACAGGATAGCGTCACACGATTTGTAAATACTTTTTCTTATGATACTGCAGAAGATGTATCGTATATTTTGTTGAATACGTGCAGGCAATATGAAGCTGAAAATATTCCAGTTGAAATAAGTGGTTTGATAGAAGAAAACTCCACTCTTTATAAAGAGATTTATAAATATTTCTCCGATGTAAAGCTTTCCATTCTTCCCGCCGGATGTGATTATTCAGAAGAAATCGCCAGGCATCCTCCTCATTATTTCAGCCATATTTTTGCTGCGGATTTATGCGAATAATCACGGGAAAATATGGAGGTCGAAAGATTAATCCACCAGCCAAAATGCCCTATACACGGCCTACTACCGATGTTGCGAAAGAAGGGCTATTTAATATTCTCGAAAATAATATTTCCATAACGGGTTTAAAAACTCTTGATCTTTTTGGAGGTACGGGAAGTATTAGTTACGAACTTGCATCAAGAGGCGCTTCTGATCTGATCATTATTGAAAAGGATCCAAAGATGCATGCGTTCATACAAAAATCGATAGATGAATTACAGATTGAAAATTGCAGGGTTATTAAAATGGATGTGTTTCGCTTTCTGGAAACAGGCACCGGCACCTATGACCTTATTTTTGCGGGACCTCCATATGCTTTAAAAAATATTGATGATCTGCCCAAAATTATCAGAGAGAAAAATCTACTAAATAAAAATGGATGGTTCATACTTGAGCATACGCCCGCTAATAATTATGAACATGAATTTTTTTTTAAATCATCGAGAAACTATGGCACAACTGTTTTCTCAATTTTTGTAAATACAAGATGAAACCAATTTTTATCACAGGAACCGGGACGGATGTTGGTAAAACCCTGGTGGCAGCAATTGTTACCGAAGCTTTGCAGGCCGATTATTGGAAACCTGTGCAAGCAGGTTTTGACCAAGGCACTGATTCTCTCTTAGTTAAAGAACTAATTTCAAATAAAAAAACAGTTGTTCATCCTGAGCTTCATAAATTAAAATTAGCTGCTTCACCACATATCGCCGCGGCAGCAGAACAAAAAAAAATTGCATTAAAAGACATAGCTACCCATTTACCCAAAACCCGAAACTCTTTGATTATTGAAGGCGCAGGCGGCTTAATGGTTCCGTTGAATGAACACAAATTTGTTCTTCAGCTTATAAAAAAATTAAAGGCCCGGGTGATTATTGTAAGTAAAAATGAATTGGGCAGTATCAACCATTCCCTGCTTACTGCAATGGTTTTGAAGAAAGAAAAAATTGATGTGGCGGGCTGGATATTTACTGATGAATATCTTCATTATGAAGAGGACATTAAAAGATGGAGTGGCTATCCGGTTATTTATTCCGTAAAACATTTAACTGAAATCTCAAGAGATACGATTAAAGTTGAAGCTGAAAAAATGAGACATAGTCTTGACAAATTTTTATGAGAAAAGTATCCCTGAGAAAAATTTACAAAGAAAAACGAAGTAATATCTCATCGCACCAGGCAGAAAAATTTACTGACCTGATCCTGGTAAACTTCCAGCAGATACAACTCCCTTTTATCTCTTATGTTCATACATACATTGCTTCGCGTAAATTGCGTGAGGTCGATACTTCTTTCATACTCCGCTATCTTGAATTTAAAAATCCCGGCCTGAAAATATTAGTCCCTAAAATTGATACTGCATCCGGCAATATGCATCATTTAAACTTTGAAGATGGGATGGCGCTGGTGAATAATTCGTTTGGAATTGCTGAGCCTTGCGGTGGAGAAATTGTTTCGACTGCTAAGATTGATCTCGTGTTAGTTCCTTTACTGGCGTTTGACATAGCAGGTTATAGAGTGGGCTACGGCAAAGGTTATTATGATAAATTTTTATCGGAATGCAGGAAAGATGTTATCAAAATCGGGTTGAGCTTTTTTGAGCCGGAGGAACGGATCGACGATATAAACCGGTTTGATATAACTTTAAATTATTGTGTTACTCCGCAGGAGACGTTTGAGTTTTAATGATACCTGTTTTAAATTTTATCGTGCATGCTTAAAAGTTTTCGTTCTATATTGGTTCCTCTTTCGGCGATGTATGGTTTTATATTAAGCATACGCAATAAATTATTTGATAAAAACATTTTGCGCTCCGCATCATTTAATTTTCCGCTTATTTGCGTGGGAAATCTTGCGCTGGGTGGAACGGGCAAAACTCCCATGACTGAATACTTAGTCCGGCTGCTTGGTAAAAAATATGCAGTTGCCACATTGAGCCGCGGCTATAAACGTAAAACAAAAGGTTTTGCAATAGCTGACGATAGCAGCACAGCCGTTGATATTGGAGATGAGCCGATACAACTTCATAAAAAGTTTCCAAATATAACGGTCGCCGTAGCCGAAGAAAGAATTGTAGGCATTCCACAATTACTGTATGCAAAACCAGGGACCCGGGTGATTATTCTTGATGACGCATTTCAACACAGGGAGGTGAGGGCAGGCTTAAACATTTTACTTACTGAATATGAAAACCTTTACACCCGTGATTTAGTTGTGCCTGCAGGGAACCTGAGAGATGTAAAAGAAAGCAGCGCCAGGGCGCATATTATAGTGGTAACCAAATGCAAACCGGAACTGGGTGATATTGAAAAAAAGCAAATCATAACAGAAATAAATCCAGCAGATCAACAGCAGGTATTTTTTACAAAAATTGAATATGGAAACCCATATCACCTTTTTTCAAAAGAAGAAAAGGTACTGAACACCGGCACTGATGTTTTACTTATTTGCGGCATTGCAAATCCAAAGCCATTACAAGGAGAATTGAACACCCGTGTGCACAGTTATAAAATGCTGCCATTTAAAGATCACTACATTTTTAATACAGATGACCTTGAAGAGATAAAAAAGCAGTTCAACGCATTAGAGTCCACAAACAAAATAATTCTTACCACAGAAAAAGATGGTGTACGGCTGGCAAAGTATAAAAAAGAATTAGCGCACCTTCCAATTTATATCTTACCAATGAAGCATAAATTTTTATTTGGCGAAGAAGATGAATTTGAAAAGAAAGTTATTTCATTTGTGGAAAGTTATCATTCCACCAGGGATTGAAAACCTATCAATCGTATTTCACCATAGCTTGTACGAATATTACTTTGTCAAGTGAACCATCGGGCTCAGCGTACGGATTTATTATTGTAACCCCGCCAAGTGGTTGCCATCCGAAGCTTATATTTTGTTTAATAAGTTTCTCAAGATCTTCAACTCCTTTTGAACTTGTGATAACGACATAATCAAGAATCCTGCTCATTGTATTTAATTATTTTAAACAATAGATTTTGCGAATGTATGCTATGGAGATTATTACAAGTCGATTTAAATTAAAATGATTTGCTCCGGCATGAGTATGTTTTACTATTGCATGACTTTCTACAATATCATTTTTTCCTATAATTTATATTATGTTAAACAGGCGCTACACAGCCTACGTAAAGGAAAGTAAAAAAGCCACCTTCTGCTTTTACTTTATGTTTATCTATTTTTCATAAAATTTTTCCAATGCCACCGTGAGTATTAGATTAATGCATTAGATTTTGCATCTAAAAATAAGATATGGGAGCAAAATCAAATTAATATTAGAGTAAAAGAATTCAATTCGTTTGCAAGATGCATCAATAAAAAAGTTCGCTCCTAAACCGGCTGGAAAGCCGGAATCTTGAATTTTTATCATCTAAAATGAAATAAGCTTCAAGCAGCAGAATGAACCACTATTTGTGAAAGCACTAAATACAAAAGCATAACTCTATTTTAGAAGGAATTTAAAGAAGAATCACAACATATGGAGATAAAAATAATTATTGAATAAAAAAGTTAGGAAGAAGTAGTCAAATTGGCAAGCAAAAAATTTGCAGATACTCATGTAAGGTGAATGAATGCGTTTGCTGATTCAATTTTATATTCAATATTAAAACCTAATCCTTGCAATTTCTTTAGTATTATGCTTCGATACGCCGCCAAAAATATCAGTGAACTTCATAAATTGTTTAAGGACTAACCTTAATTACATGAATATGAGGTATGTTTGTAACCTTAACAGCGAAAAGGAAATTCAATTTAAGTATAACTAAATTTTATAGTAACCAGACGCTACCCAGCTGGTACTGAAAGGAAAAAAACCCGGCTTCGGGTTTTTGATGCCATTACTTGGCATCTACAGGCTTTGAGAATTATTAAAAAAAGAATACGGAAGAAAATAAAAAAGAGTAGCCTTACGGGACTACCCTTTAAACAAAATATATTCTGTAAATTCTTATTAAAGATACATACTACTTTTGAATTTTAATAATCCTTCGCCCATCCCTTTTTCATTTTCTCAGTCATAATTTTCATTTATCATATTCCCGTTAACAAAAAAACCTCCTTATGGGAGGCTTTAGTTTGAAATGCTTGTTCATAACGCAAGCAAGTAATAAAAAAACGTTTTGGTTATATTTTTTATTATATCAGTAGTGGAAAATCTTAAAATTTTTTATCTGTATTTTCCAAATAAAAAAACCCGGAGTGTCCTCCGGGCCTTCTTCTCACGTGTATTTAATTATTAATTTCTTAATTCACAAACTTGGCATCTGCAGTATCATATTTGTCCTGGTATTCTTTCACTTTATCTTTTTGATTCAGGCTCTCATAAATCTTTTGCAAAAGGTTATCTATGGATTTAAACCGTGACTTATCAGATTTTTTATAGCCTGCAGCTTCAACTGAGCTCAATGCCTTTTCTGCATATGGAACAGCCTTAGTGAAATCGTCTTTTGCCTGTGCATTAATATCTGCCTTAACTTTTGGATCTTTTGATTTTAAAGCTGAATCCCGTGCATCCACTCCTAAGTTATAATAATATTGGGAATATAGCCAGTTTGTTACAATATCATTGGGGTCTATTGTGTGCGCTTTTTCAATTTGATCCTGCAATGTTTTTAATAATCCCTCCTTATTTTTAACCACTACACCCTCATCGGCATTGTAGAGGTAACCGAAAATATCATTCGCATAATTGAAATGATATACAAGGCTGTCGGGGTGCTTGGTAACCAATTCATCATATTTCGCAAACAATGCGTCATTATCTTTTTTATCGCGATAGTAATCAATCAACACCTGGTCGAAATAATCATCATTAGGAAAAAGCTTCTTACCAAGATTTGCATACTTCATCATATTGGCTTCATCTTTGGCATCTTTATAATGCAGGGTGAGCCATTGATAAGGAAGTTCAAACGCGGCATTGTTAGCTCCCCCATCTGCTGTTCCGGCAATATTCGCATCAGCAAGCTTAAGAAAATAAGTCTGGGCCATATCCGTTTTACCTGCATTCAATGCAGCTTTACCAATATTTAAAACAAGGGTTGTATCTATCTCCGGAATAGATGACCATTTTCTTTCGCTAATATACTGGCCCACATTATCTGCTTTAATAAATAAATTCATAGCTTCTTCAAAGCCGGGTTTATTGCCGGACGATGCTGCTGAATTAAAAGCGTCGGCGGCTTTCTGGTAGTAGCCGGTATACAAATTAAATATAGGCGAATACTTATCCTGGATAGCAAGTAACGTTACCTTGGTATTAGTGGAATCTGCCATTGCCTTTTTAAATGCATCAAAGGCCTGCTGGCGGGCATCACCGCTTACAAGATCTTTATATTGGTCACTCGCGGCAATCTGTTCGTACACCTTGGCCTTATAATAATTTCCTTCGGGATCATCAGGAGATTTTGCCACGAAGGCATCAACATCTGTTTTCGCTTTGTCCAGTTTTTTATCGTTTATATCCGATTTTATTGTTTTCAGATCCTGGGCGAAGGCAATCGTTATAAAGCATGTAAATAAAGAAGAAAAAATTAGTCTTTTCATTGTTGTTTATTTATTGATTTTCAGTTGAATTTCCATTTTCACTTGAAGTTTCATCAGAGTCATTGTCAAAGTTTTCACCGGTTTCTTCGGTGTCATTCACCACAGTGTTATCGTCCACTTCATCGTCATCATGTTCACTCAACTTGGTAATCGCAGCAATCTCGTCACCCTCATCAAGACGAATAAGTTTTACTCCCTGCGTAGCACGGCCTGCTTCTCTTATAGTCGCGATTGAGGTGCGAATAGTTACACCGGATTTGCAGGTTATCATTAAATCTTCCTTTTCATTAACATTTAAAAGGCCAATTAACGAACCCGTTTTTTGTGTAACGTTTATTGTTTTAACTCCTTTACCGCCGCGGTTGGTAATGCGGTATTCTTCAACGGCTGTTCTTTTTCCAAAACCCTTTGCGCTCACCACAAGAACACTAACATCCGGATTATTAGTGTCAACACAAATCATACCAACCACTTCATCATCGTTTTTATCAACCGATATACCGGAAACCCCTATCGCTCCCCTGCCTGTTGGCCTTACTTTTACTTCCGGAAAATGAATGGCCCGGCCGCTTTTCACCGCCATCATTATTTCTTTATTTCCATCTGTAAGGCATGCATCCAGCAACTGGTCTCCTTCATTGATTGTAATTGCATTTACACCCGTTTGTCTCGGCCGTGAGAAATCTGAAACCCTGGTCTTTTTAATAATGCCTTTCCTGGTACATAATACAATATAGTGGTTGTTGATATAGTCTTCGTCCTGCAAATCTTTTATATCGATGATCGTTCTTACTTTATCATCTGCAGGAATTTGCATAAGATTCTGTAGCGCCCTGCCTTTGCTTTGCTTGTCGCCATCCGGTATTTCGTATACTTTAAGCCAGAAGCATTTTCCATTTTCTGTAAAAAATAATAAAGTATGATGAGTAGATGCAACAAAAAGATGTTCGATATAATCTTCCTCACGGGTACTGCTTCCCTCGCCCCCCTGCCTCCTCTGCGCTGTATCCTGTATTCTGTGGCTGAAGTTCGTTTGATGTAACCAAGGTGGGAAATTGTTACCACAACATCTTCTTCTTCTATAAGATCCTGCATGCTTATTTCATCTGCGAGATAGGTGATTTCTGTTTTACGCTCATCACCAAATTTTTGTTTTATCTCGTCGAGCTCATCTTTTATAATCTGGAACCGCATCCCTTCATTTGCAAGAATTTCTTTAAGGCGGGAAATTAAAGCCGTCACATCTTCATGCTCTTTCTTGATCTTATCTCTCTCCATTCCCGTAAGGCGTTGCAATCTTAGTTCAAGCACCGCCTTTGCCTGTATCTCACTCATCTGGAAATTACTTATGAGCCCGTCTTTCGCAACTTCCGGTGTAGAAGAATTTCTTATGAGCGTTATTACCTCATCCAGGTGATCCAAAGCGATAAGGTAACCCTCAAGGATATGCGCTCTTTCCTCAGCCTTTTTTAATTCAAATCTTGTTCTTCTTATAATAACTTCATGACGAAAATCCACAAACTCCCTGACGAGATCCTTAATATTAAGAACCTTCGGTCTTCCCTTAACGAGGGCGACGTTATTAATCCCAAATGAAGTCTGTAGCTCACTGTGTTTATAAAGATGATTAATAACCACCTGGGCTATGGCATCTTTTTTGAGTTCAACAACTATCCGGGTACCTTCTTTATTATTGCTTTCGTTATTTACATCAGAAACCCCATCGATCACCTTATCATTAATAAGGTGCCCGATTTTTTCGGTAAGTGTATCGCGATTTACCTGGTATGGAACTTCTGTAATTACAATTTTTTCTTTACCGGTTTTTGTTGTTTCAACGGTTACTTTTCCTCTCACTACTACCCTGCCCCTTCCCGTGTGAAAACCTGCTTTTACTCCTTCATATCCATGAATGATACCACCGGTTGGAAAATCCGGGGCTTTCACAATTTTTATAAGATCATCAATGGATATCTCTTTATTATCGATATAAGCAACGCAACCATCTATTACCTCCGTTAGATTGTGAGGTAGCATATTGGTTGCCATCCCAACTGCGATACCGCTGGAGCCATTCAGTAATAGCTGCGGAATCCGCGTAGGTAGTACGGTCGGCTCCTTTGAGGTATCATCATAATTAAGCTGGAAATCGATGGTATCTTTTTCAATATCATCGAGCATGGTTTCAGCAATTCTTTCCAGGCGAACCTCGGTGTAACGCATTGCCGCAGGGCTGTCACCATCCTGGCTACCAAAATTACCCTGTCCGTCAACGAGGGTATACCTCATACTCCATTCCTGGGCCATTCTTACCATCGTATCGTAAATAGATGCGTCACCGTGTGGATGATATTTACCCATTACGTCACCGACAATACGGGCAGATTTTTTATAAGGCCGGTTGTAAAAATTACCCATCTCATACATACCGTATAATATGCGGCGATGAACCGGTTTAAGTCCATCGCGGGCATCCGGCAATGCACGGCCTACAATTACGCTCATCGAATAATCGATGTACGAAGATTTCATTTGTTCCTCTATGTTAACGGGGATAATTCTTCCTCTTTCCGCACCACTTTCAGGAAGTTGATCGTCAGTTGTGTCCATAAAATTTTACTATTTGCAAATATAGTTTTTAAACAGTGTTTTTCCTTATAAAATACATTGAAAATCCTTCTTTTTTTTCACCATTTTCCCTGGTAATTGTGGATAAGAAAGCGGTACGAGGTTCGCCTGTTTCCCAATAAATTTTTCTTTCCTTTGTTATTCAAAAAAAGGTAATGGAGTCGCAGGCAGATTAATCAAATTATCACCTAAAAAAGCTGCCGGGGCAAATACATTGGAAATACTTTTTAAAACTCATTCATGAAAAGACTTTTGGTTTTTGGGGCTGGAAAATCAGCAACTTTCCTGATAGAATATTTGTGCTCAGTATGTAATGAAAACAACTGGAAGCTTTTAGTTTGCGACGCCGACATTGAGCTGGCAAAATCAAAAATAAATGATTGCAGGAATGCTGTCGCAATTTCTACAGATGTTAGCAATGATCCTGAAAGAAAAAATCTTATTAAGGAATCCGATATCGTGATTTCAATGCTGCCTCCTCACCTGCATTTCTTGGTGGCAAAGGATTGCGTAAGCTTTGCAAGACATCTTTTAACTGCCTCCTACATTGATGAAGAGATAAAATTATTAAGTAAAGAAATTGAAGAGAAAGGCTTGCTGTTTTTATGTGAGATGGGTCTTGACCCGGGAATTGATCATATGAGCGCCATGAAAATTATTAATGAGGTAAAAAATACAGGCGGAAAAATTACGTCTTTTAAATCGCATTGCGGGGGATTGATTTCACCTGAAAGTGATGATAATCCATGGCATTATAAAATTACCTGGAACCCCGGAAATATAGTAATGGCCGGATCGTCGGGAGCAGTTTACAAAAACGGAGATCAAATAGTTACCCTGCCGTACGATAAAGTTTTCCTTGATTGTACAAATGTAGATATTCCCGGGTTGTATAGTTTAGCGTGGTATCCCAATCGTGATTCACTGAGTTATATAAACATTTATGGGCTCAACAATGTTGACACTTTTATACGAACAACTTTAAGGCACCCTTCATTTTGCAAAGGATGGAATAATATTGTAAATATGGGACTTACCAGTTTAAACGATTATGAGGACATTAAAGATTGCAACACTTATTATGAATGGTATCATCGAAAAGGCAAGACAGCCTCTTTTGACATGACTGAAGAATTTCGCCGGCAGGTAAGTTACCTGGGCCTGGATAACAATATTGCCATTGAAAATGGGATAAAAAATTCAGCGACACTATTGCAAAGTATTTTGGAAAAGAAACTGGCCATGCATCCTCATGATAAGGACATGATAATAATGCTTCACGAAATTGAGTATGAAATAAATAATGAAAAGAAAAAAATAAAAAGTTGTCTTGTTGTAAAAGGCGAAGACCAAAAGCGTACTGCAATGGCTAAAACTGTGGGCCTGCCGTTAGGCATAGCTGCTAAATTGATTCTCCAAAATAAGATAAAATTGATTGGTTTGCATATCCCTGTACTTCCCGGGATTTATGAACCGGTTTTAAATGAACTGGAAGAGCATGAAATAAAATTTCATGATGAGAAGAAAAAAATTGAAAATCTCTTTTAAAAAAAACGGGATGCTCATGGAACATCCCGTTATATTTACAACCTGAATCTAAATAAATAAATTATTGCTGATTTGCTTCCTGCTTTGCCTGTTCTTTCATTTGTTCATTTGCTGTAATTAAGAATTCAACCCTGCGGTTTTGAGCCATTCCTTCATCGGTGTCGTTGCTGTAGGCAGGAGCAGATTCACCATAACCTTTTGTTGTAATTCTTGAAGCTGCAATTCCCTGCCCTTCCAGATAATTTGCAACCGACGTTGCACGCCTTTCCGAAAGGCCCATATTATATTCATCCGTTCCCCTGCTGTCGGTATGTCCCTGTATTTCAATATTTGTATTGGGATATTTGCCAAGCACATCTACTAACTTATTCAGGTTAGTTTTTGCAGCGTCACTTAAATCAGATTTGGAAAATGCAAAAAGAATTTTTTCATTGAATTCCACTTTAATGCCCTCTCCCACTCTTTCAACTTTAGCACCGGGAATATCATTCTTGATTTCCTCGGCCTGTTTATCCATATTACGTCCAATAATTGCCCCAGCTGTGCCACCAACTACCGCGCCTAAAATGGTTCCCAAAGTTTTATTTCCTGCAGCCTTACCTATAATTGCTCCGCCTACAGCACCGGCAGTTCCGCCAATGACAGCGCCTTTCTGCGATCTGGTGGTATTGCATCCCATCACTATTAAGGTAAAAACAGGTACAATAAACAACAAACTTTTAAAAAACTTCATCTTTAATTTTTTGGTGTGAAAATACTGATTCAAACATTATACCAAAAGACGTATGCATGTTTGGATCTGGTAATGAATCATTATTTATAATTCATTTCGGAAAAATATTTTTCTTCATGGGAAAAATTAACCGCAGGAAATTTTGTTTGAAGATTTTTTACTTTCTCATGCTGTGCATTCATGAATTTTCTATGGGCCGCACTTTCCTTTTGAAAGGGTTTATGGTTCATCGCAGAAATAATTGCTTTTATTTCTTCCAATAATTTTTTGCCAGGTTCATCAACAAATGCATTGCAAAAATTTTCGAAAACAAAAGCAGTTGCAGTATCCGTAGGATGTACAAGGTCATTTCTGTAAAACCGGTAATCACGCAAAACGTCAATTATTAGTTCATACGCAGGAAAATAAAATATATTTTTCGACTTTTCTTTAACAGAATGAACCGCATCTATAAGTCTTGCTTTACTCCTGTTATTTTCAATAACGCCATCTTTTATATGCCTTACCGGGCTAATGGTAAAAATAATTTTAAGACGCGGATTAAAGGATTGAAGTTTTGATATGACACTTGAAAGATGTGAAATAATTTCATCAACACTCAATAAATTTTTTTCAAAAAAATCCTGCGGCGCTTTATGACAATTGGCAACAGGCTGGCCCGATTTCTTTAGCTGGTAATTATATGCTGTGCCTGGTGTAATAATAAGCCATGTTGCTGTTTCCAAAAAATCGTTTGCTTCGGTTTGTGAATGATTGATTTTTTCTAAAACATTGTTTTTATCTATCCCCGAAAAAACAGAATGATGCTGCCAGCTATTCCACAAGTCATTCAATTGGAAAAGATCTTCTGCTCTAAATTTTTTGTTTTGAATATAAGATTCAAGAGATGAGCCGATGCTTATGGGATCATACAAAATGCCATTTGGATTTTGCAGTATGGTAAACTTAAGGTCTTGCATCTGCTTTCCAATTTCTTCGGAAAAACAGGAACCAATAAAAATGATCTTATCATTATAAGAAATCTTAACGGGAGAAGGTGTAACCTGAAATGGTAAAAGCAAATCCATTGTAATATTATTAAGGGATGGTATTACTTAAATAAATATTTCAGTCGCGATCTTCAGACTTTTCTTAAGTGCAACTTTATCAATCCCGTTTAGAAATCCAAGACTTTGAAAGTATGGAATCATTAGCTCCGAGTCCATATTTCCAACTAACTCATCATCGGCCATAGGACAGCCTCCTATTCCTTTTAAAGCACCGTCAAAACGAATACATCCTTTTTCCAAAGCCGCATCGATTTTTTCTTTCCAATTAAAATTAGTTGAATGAAGATGCACTCCCGTTTCAATACCGGGAAATGTATTAATTACTTTTTCGGTAACTGATGATATCTGCGAGGGCTTTGCGACACCAACAGTATCTGCCAATGAAATAATTTTAATTTCTTCTTTTACTAATTTATCAATCCATTCCAAAACAATATCTTCATTATACTCATCTCCATAGGGATTTCCGAAAGCCATGGAAATATATACTACCGGCTCTTTTTTATTTTTATCGCAGATATTTTTTATCTCTTTTACATTTTCCAGTGATTGTTCAATTGTGCTATTGGTGTTTCTTATTTGAAAAGTTGCAGATATAGAAAAAGGAAAACCAAGATAGCTGATTGCATCATATTCTGCAGCTTCGGTTGCTCCACGCACATTGGCAACTATGGCTAACAATTTACTCTTAGAATTGACCATTGACAATTGACCAATCACTTCTTTTGTATCTGCCATTTGCGGTATGGCTTTTGGCGAAACAAAACTTCCAAAATCAATTGTATCGAAACCAACTTGTAACAATTGATTAATGTATTCAATCTTTTTTTTTGTAGGGATAAAATTTTTCCAACCCTGCATAGCATCTCGCGGGCATTCAATAAGGTGAATAGTTGAACCTAGCATTATAAGTTTATTATTCTTTTATTTTTGCGAAGATAAATTCTTTAAGCCGGGGTATTTAAAGAATGTGAATGCAGTACTGATTCTGCTTTTGTATTACAATATGAAGAAATCCTTGCTATAGGCTACTGAATCAATACAGCATTCTTTTTACTTCAATATTTTCCCGATCCGGTTAAAAAAACTGCGACGCTCCTTTTCTCCAACAACACTTATAAGTGTTGATTTGTGAAGTATATTTTGAAAATGCTGGTAGGTATATTCAGCAAATGAATCATCTTTTGTACTAATGTAATTTAAATGTGAGTGAGATTCAAAACAATTGCAGGTTTCATAGTTCATGGGTACGCTGTTTTATAACTTCGTACAAAATCATTCCTGCAGCAACCGAAACATTTAATGATTCAAAATCATTTTTCATTGGAATCATAAACTTGTGATCACACAACTTATATAACGAGGGTTGAATTCCTTTGTCTTCACTTCCGAGGATTATAGCCGAAGGTTCTTTAAAGTCTATATCGAAAATATTTTCTTCTGATTTCATTTCACTTGCAAAAACTTTTATGCCATTTAAATGTAATTCGTCTATTGCGTTGTGAAGACTTTTAACCCTGCAAACTGAAATATGTTCAAGAGCGCCGGCAGAAGTTGTGATAGCATCTTCATTCAAAGCACCTACTCCTTTTTCAGGAATCACTATTGCGTGAACACCGCAGCACCAGGCAGTTCTGGCCAAAGCTCCAATATTCCTTATATCGGTAATACCATCAAGTAAAAGAAAAAGAGGAATCCCACCTTGTTCAACTACATGTGAAATTACATCCTGCAAATCGTGGTAATGAACTTTTGACTTAACGGCAATGCAACCTTTATGGTTTGCTATATTAAAGCTTCTTAATTTTTCGAAAGGAACTTTGTTTATTGGAGTACCTGATTTTTCTGCTACCAATTTTAGTTGATCCGCTTCCGGAGGATTTATGTTTGCCTGCAGGTAAATTCTTTCCAGTTGCTGACCGGAGTTCATCGCCTCTATCACCGAAGCAATACCAGCAATTAATAAATTCTTTTTTGGACGATGCTGCTTAATAAATGATTTACCATCTCTCACCTTACAAATTTACCTGTTTAAACAAAAAGCCCCCGGATCAATGGGGGCCCTTGTATATTTCCTAATTATTTTATTTTATTCCGAAAGCCTTTTTCACTTTATCAACATAGTCCAGTTTCTCCCATGTAAACAATTCAACTTTCACCTGTTTATCATTTGCATTAGGCAGCTTAAATGATTTTGTAACGACCTCATTCTTGCGGCCCATGTGCCCATATGCTGCAGTTTCGCTGTAAATCGGGTTACGCAGTTTTAATCTTTGCTCAATAAAATACGGGCGCATATCAAATATTGACTTGAGTTTTTCTGCGATTGCCCCGTCATTAATTTTTAATTTAGAAGTGCCATAAGTATTTACATTAATACTGGTCGGTTCTGCAACACCAATTGCATAAGAAACCTGTACCAGCGCTTCGTCACAAACACCCGCTGCAACAAGATTTTTGGCTATATGCCTCGTAGCATATGCAGCACTGCGATCGACCTTGCTTGGATCTTTTCCGCTAAATGCTCCGCCACCATGTGCACCCTTTCCGCCATAAGTATCCACGATAATTTTTCTTCCTGTAAGACCCGTATCGCCATGTGGGCCACCTATTACAAATTTGCCGGTTGGATTGATGTGGTATTTTATTTTATCATTGAAGAAGTGGGCGTACTGGGGATATTTCTTTTTGATACGCGGTACCAAAATCTTTTTTATATCATCAGATATTTTCTTCAGCATTTTTTTCTCATCACCAAAGTCATCATGTTGCGTTGAAACGACAATTGCATCAATTCTTTTAGGCCTTCCGTCATCGCCATATTCAAGAGTGACCTGGCTTTTAGCATCAGGGCGTAAATATTTAATTTCTTTAGATTCTCTCCTTAGAGCTGCCAGTTCAATCAAAATACTATGAGCAATATCCAGCGCAAGAGGCATATAATTTTCTGTTTCATTCGTCGCATAGCCAAACATCATTCCCTGGTCGCCTGCTCCCTGCTCTTCTTTCTTCCGGCGATCTACTCCCTGGTTAATATCAGCAGATTGCTCATGTATTGCAGAAAAAATACCGCATGAATTTGCTTCGAACATATATTCACTCTTGGTATAGCCGATCTTCCTGATAACATCACGGGCTATTTCCTGAACGTCCAGGTAAGCTTTTGATTTTACCTCTCCTGCAAGAACTACCTGCCCCGTTGTAACAAGGGTTTCGCAGGCAACTTTACTTTGGGGATCAAATGCAAGAAAATTATCGATAAGGGCATCGCTTATCTGGTCAGCCACCTTATCCGGATGGCCTTCGCTAACTGATTCCGACGTAAATAAATAGGGCATAGTTATGGTGTTTAAAGAGCGGCAAAATTATAGTTTCATATTGATTGAACAAAATGCAATTTCATCAATTGAATCAGTTACTGCTAACAAGTAAATAAAAGATCATAAAATTGAATAAACAACGTGGAGTCGAAGTCTTGTTGAAGTATTGTTGGTTCCGTTCAATTTGACCCCGCCCTCTGCAATACTATTGAACCGATATATAAAAGCAGATACAAACTGGTTGCACCTGTCAGTATAGGCAGTTTTATTAACGGCGTAGTATGGAGCCCATAAACGCAACGTAGCATTATTGAGCCCTTTGGTAACTATAGACTGAACATAACGGGATATATTAAAAACATATTGGCTGATAGGATTTCCATTTCCGTCGCCAACTATTTTTTTGGCACCACCGAAATAATTAAAATCAGGTTGGGTGCTTGCGGTCGTAAAATCACATGGTATCGGAATATAAGTTCCGTTCGTTGACGTATCTTTTGTATCAATATATAGATAAGCCGGTGTTGTTAAAATAGCATCATCGGGCGATGGAGAATAGACCTGGTCGACAATTAATTCTGCCCGGTGTATTACCCTGTTAGATAGATTACTCAATCCCGGAATTTTTAATTCAGCAAAACTGCCCGGCGCCGTTTGAATATAAATAATGCTGTCGCCATCCAGTGGATGATTAAGATTTGAAGTGATTTCAGAAGTACCTCTTTCACGAACTATCGAATTTGCCTCGCCGGAATTCGCTGTTAAAGGAAAATCAATTACAGAGGTATCTTTTGCATTGGCCACAGAGGTTCTCAAATAAAAGGAAAGCCTTGTATAAGAACTGGTAAGATCAAAGTAATTAAGTGCATTGCCGCCAAATAGCTCATCGGTTATGATGGCAAATCCTTTAAAGTATTCAGTAAAGGCCGAATCCGTGCTAAAAATATTACTTGAGTCAGTAATAAATTTCTTTGCAAAATCATCCGGTAACCTGATACGAAGCTGGTTGTTGGCATCCTCCCTGAAAGCATGTATAGAATCAGCAAGCCGGGCCGGAATAAACGTTTGCTCTCCCAACAATTGTGAATTATCGTAATCAAAAACATTGCAGGTTGTGTAAGTAGTATCAGGACTAAACTTATCTTTTACTTCATACAGTTGTACTTTTTGCGGCAGCAATGAGTCTCCATATGTATGTGAATACTGCAAAACCAAAACGGCGGAATCCAATAACAAGCTGTCTTTGTCTGATGAAGGAAAATTAAACGGATAATATTGAGGCTTTAGTTCAAGGTAAATATTGGCAACCGTCTTTCCAAAGTAGGGATCGTTAGGGATAATTCCCAGTGCATGCAAATCAGAACGATACACTGAATCGCAAACTGTGGAATCAAAATTATTTGCAATAACGGTGAAGGTTGTGTCGAAAGTATTAATATTATCTACTACAGGAATAAGATTTTCGCCCAGGTTAGTTGTGTCAATTTTAGTACAGCTCCAGAAAAAAAATAAGAACAGAACGGCTGACAGAGCAGTTTTGAATCGTCTAATAAACACTTGAAAGTATAGTTTGAGATAATAAAATAAAGGGATGAAAATTATTTGTCCGCAAGGTCGGCATACAATTGTAAATAGTCTGTTAAATCTGATTCTGCATTGTATTTCACAACTTTTTTTCCTCTCACTTTACTAAATTCCTCCACCAGTTTTTTATCTACTTTTTCAGCTCCGAAAGTTATTGCATCGGCATAGGTAGCTCCGCCTCTGAACATGGCAACATTATTTCCTTCATGAAAAGGTTCAAGATCCTTTTCTTTGATATTTGCATTTATAGAAGCAAGTTTTAAAAAATCACCTCCAAGTTTTTCTCTAAATGTATTTTGACCTATTGTATAAATAATTTTGCAGTTACTGAATACAGGCTCTTTCTTGTAAGCAGTTTTAATGTACATAGGTATAAGACCAGTCATCCACCCGCTGCAATGAATTATATCCGGAGGCCAGCCAAACTTCTTCACCGTTTCCAGCGCGCCTTTACAAAATAATACGGTTCTTAAAGAATTATCGCTAAACCACTTTTCATTTTCGTCATGAAATAACGTTTTTCTTTTAAACAGATCTTCATTATCCAAAAAATAAATTTGCAACCTTGCGTTAGGCAGAGAGGCCACCTTAATAACAAGCGGATAATCATCGCCATCAATCGAAACATTAATTCCTGAAAGTCTCACTACCTCATGAAGCCGGTGTCTTCGCTCATTAATTACCCCGAAACGTGGCATAATGCAGCGCACTTCCATCCCGTTGTCATTTGATTTAACTGCAAGCCTGTTTACAATTTCAGCGAATTCTGTCATTTCGAGATAAGGAGACATTTCGTTTGCAATAAATAAAATTCTTTTCTTTGTTGACATTAGCGAAGAGTTGAAGTAGCTTTATCAGCTTTTTTTAACAGGCGGCGAAGTTACAATTTTTTTTTATTAAACCACTTTAAACCCAACGTTGAACCATATTTCAACGAACACATGATACTATTTAAACATTCTAAAGATTTACGGTTTTATCTCAATAGTTTAAAGCAGGAAAAGAAAATCAGTGGATTTGTGCCAACCATGGGTGCTTTGCATCAAGGTCATTTATCACTGATAGCCGCAAGCCGGTTACAGGCCGATATTACTATTTGCAGCATTTTCGTAAATCCCCTGCAGTTTAATAATAAAGACGATTTTAAGAAATACCCGTCAACAATTGAGCAGGATATTCTATTACTTGAAGAAGCGGGTTGTGATATTTTATTTATGCCATCAGAAAATGAAATATATCCGGAGGATGAATACAAGGCAAAGCATTATGAACTTGGCCACCTTGAAGAAGTTTTAGAAGGCCCATTCAGGCCAGGCCACTTCCAGGGCGTGTGCATGGTGATGGACCAATTACTTAACATTGTTGATCCTTCTGTTTTATTTCTCGGACAAAAAGATTACCAGCAATGCCTTGTAATAAAAAAACTAATTAGCCTCACAGGTAAGCAAACGAAAGTCGTAATCTGTCCAATTCTTCGTGAAACAAATGGCCTGG
The DNA here is from genome assembly GCA_963798665.1 of uncultured Chitinophagaceae bacterium. Classification (GTDB taxonomy): domain Bacteria; phylum Bacteroidota; class Bacteroidia; order Chitinophagales; family Chitinophagaceae; genus Ginsengibacter. The sequence continues at coordinate 117,722 of CAWCUN010000013.1, forward strand.
CTATGAGCAGCCGTAACCTCCGTTTAAATGAACACGAAAAAGACATCGCTTCCGAATTATACAAAACTTTAGATCGAATAAAAAATAATATTATCTCACTTAATTTTTTACATTTAAAAAAGGATGCAATTGTTAAACTTGAAAACGTTGGCTTTAAAGTAGATTACCTCGAGCTGGCTAAGATTAATAATCTTGAGATTGTTGAAACCTGCGCTGCTCAAAAAAATTATATTGTTTTAATTGCTGCCTCCTTAATTGCTGTAAGATTAATTGATAATCTTACAGTAACATGTACTAGTTGATTCTCTTATACCTTGTAGAACACACATATGAAAAAAAAGATTGTTGCAATTTTCAAATACCTTATTTTTCTCGGAATTGGAATTTTTTTGGTTTGGTGGCAGTTTACTGAAATGACAGCGGCACAAAGATCCCAGTTTTGGGAATCTTTACAACATGCCAGGTACATTCTCCTTATACCTATAATTATAATTGCTCTTCTCAGCCACATCAGCAGGGCTATCCGGTGGAAGATAATGATAGAGCATATGGGCTATCATCCTTCTACACGGAATACCTTTTATGCCACGATGTGCGGATATCTTGCTAACACATTTATCCCAAGAGCAGGTGAAATTTTACGATGTACATTGCTTTCACGCTACGAAAAAATACCGGCCACCAAACTTATCGGAACTATTTTGATGGAGAGGATTTTTGACCTTTTTTGCTATTTTTTACTCATTGTTTTCGCCATTTCGATACAATTGAATATTGTGAGCGATTTCATAAACAGAAAAATTTCACTCCTGTCAAATAGAAATTCAGGTTCTTCTTCGTGGATAATATTATCCGGCCTTGTAGTCATTGGCTTAGCGATCATAATATTTGCAAAGTGGATTTTAAAAAAGCACGCTAATCACAGGCATATTATTAAGTTAAAAGGTATTCACATAGGATTGAAAGAAGGCTTTACCACCATACTACATTTAAAAAAGAGAAGATTATTTCTGCTTTATACGATATTTATCTGGGTATTGTATGCACTTCAAATATATATAGGTTTTTATGCACTTAGCGCAACAACAGGATTGGGAGTAGGCGCTGCTTTAAGTGTGCTTACGCTTGTAACATTATCAATGATTGTGGCGCCGGGTGGCATAGGGGCTTTCCCCGTTGCCGTTCAGCAGGTGTTACTTATTTATTCAGTTGATAACATATCCTTTGGCTGGCTTATGTGGAGTGTTACTACAGGTATAGTTATTGTTGTTGGAATCATAAGTTTTGGATTATTAATTTACAGTAATAAAAAGGGTGATGAAGCAGGCTACAAAAATTAATGAAAGAATTTTTACGCTACAACTTTTACTCGCACAATTAAAATGGTGGAGGCTCAGCAATAAAAAAATTGCATTTACAAACGGCGTTTTTGATATTTTGCACGCAGGGCATATCAAAGTGTTATCACAGGCGGCATCGTTTGCAGATGTTTTAATTGTAGGTGTAAACAGCGATGCATCTGTAAAAAGATTAAAAGGGAATAATCGTCCGGTTAATAGCCAGCAATCACGCGCTATGATACTGGCATCACTAATAATGGTTGATGCTGTTATTATCTTTGATGAAGACACACCGCTTAACCTGATAAAAAACATATTGCCCGATGTATTAATTAAAGGAGGCGATTATAATCCTGATAATATTGTGGGTGCAAAGGAAGTGGTTGCCAACGGCGGCAGTATAGAAATTATTCCACTTGATGAAGGCTTTTCCACAACCGGACTTATTGAAAAAATGAAAAAGGCATAGATAGCAACAGTTATGGATAAACGTAAAATAATTGTAAGGGACATAAGCTGGCTTGCGTTTAATGCCAGGGTATTACAGGAAGCCGGAGATGAAACTGTTCCATTAAGAGAAAGAATACGTTTTCTTGGAATTTTTTCCAGCAATCTCGATGAATTTTTCAGGGTACGGGTAGCTACGCTAAGGCGCATGATAGAATTCGGGAGCAAGGCAAACATACATATTGAGCAAACACCCGAAAAAATACTTGAAGACATTAATACACAGGTAACCCACCAACAAAACCAGTTTAACATGACCTGGTTGAATATTCTTACCGAACTTAAAAATCAAAAAATATTTTTAGTAACAGAGAAACAACTCAACCGTGAGCAGCAAAAATTTGTGCTCTCCTACTTCAATGATAATGTACGAAGCAATATTGTTCCTCTCATGTTAGAAAGCCTGCAGGCCTTTCCTACTTTAAATGATAAATCAATTTACCTGGCCTGCAAACTTTCTGCGAAAGATGGAAATATACCCCAACGGTTTGCTTTGGTATCTGTACCGGCACGACTGTCAAGATTTGTGATTCTTCCTTCAACCGAACATGGCAGTTATATTATTTTACTTGAGGACATCATTCGCTTTTGCCTGCCTATAATATTTTCCTATTTCGGATACGACACCTTTTCGTCTAATTTAATAAAGGTTACAAGAGATGCGGAGATAGATATAGATAACGATATATCTACTTCCCTGATTCAAAAAATTGAACGAGGACTGAAGAACCGGAAAAAAGGAAAGCCTGTACGTTTTATTTTCGACAAGAATATTGACAGTTCACTTTTAAATTATCTTATTAAAAGATTGGGTCTATCGAATAAAGACAATATTCAATCGGGTGAGCGCATTCATAATTTTAAAGATTTCATGAATTTTCCGGATGCTGTTTTTGAGAAAAAAAATCCAAGAAAAAAACCTTTCATTCACCCGCTGTTGCAAAATGTAAAAAGTGTAACTAATGTTGTATTGGAGAGAGACATTCTTTTGAATTTTCCTTATCATTCATTCGATTCTGTCATTGACTTATTAAGAGAGGCTGCCATTGCCCCGGATGTTGTAAGCATTAAAGTAACATGTTATCGCCTTGCTTCGCAATCTAATATTATTAATGCGCTAACCAATGCCGTTAGAAACGGGAAAACTGTAACGGTCATTCTTGAATTGAGAGCAAGGTTCGATGAAGAGGCAAATCTTGAATGGAAAGAAAAACTTGAAGAAGCTGGTGTAAAAGTTTTCATCGGAGCGCCAAATTTAAAAGTTCATGCCAAGCTTTGCCTTATCAAAAAGAGAATTAACAACCATACCATTCATTTTGGTTTTGTAAGCACTGGAAATCTTAACGAGAAGACGGCGGGTTTGTATGGTGATCATTGCCTTTTGACAAGCGATAGAAATATTATGGCTGATGTGAACCGCATGTTTGCTTACCTGGAAAATCCCAAAAATATACAACCACTCAAAGCATGTAAAAAATTAGTAGTAAGTCCTGTTTCAATGCGCAAACAACTTCTTCTTCTTGTTGAGAGAGAAATAAAAAGCGCCCGTGAAGGAAAACATGCCTCTATTATTTTAAAATTAAATTCTCTCAGTGATGAGGAACTCATCATGAAGCTTTATGAAGCGGCCAGGACTGGTGTAAAAATAAAAATGATTGTAAGAGGTATTTGTTGCATGTTTACCCAAAATAAAAAGTTTAAGAAAAAAGTAAAAGCAATCAGCATTGTGGATGAATATCTCGAACACGCAAGAGTGATGATTTTTAATCATGATGGCAAAGAAAAAGTTTATATCTCATCTGCAGACTGGATGGTTAGAAATATTGATCATCGTGTGGAAGCTGCTTGCCCTGTTAATGATAAAGAAATTCAGCAGGAGCTAAAAGACATTCTGAATATTCAATTAAGTGATAATGTAAAAGCCAGGGTTCTTGACAATGAACTATCCAATACTTACGTGGAAACTGACGGCACAAAAAAAATGCGCTCTCAAATTGAAACATATAACTATCTTTTAAAGAAAAAATATAATACCGGTGAAGCTTGCAGCAATTGATATCGGGAGCAATGCGGTGAGACTACTCATTTCGGAAGTAAATACAGGCGATAAAAAAAATACTTCATTTAATAAGGTCTCATTAGTGAGAGTTCCATTGCGTCTTGGCTTCGATGTATTCGACACCGGTGAAATCTCCATGCATAAAAGGGAATTATTAATGTACACGATGAAAGCGTACATCAATTTATTACACGCTTACGAGGTAAAGTATCTGAAAGCCTGCGCTACATCAGCTATGCGTGACGCGACAAATACGGCGGAAATTATCGACATGGTAAAAAAGGAAACAGGAATTGAAATTGAGGTTATCTCGGGCAGTGATGAAGCGTCTCTCATTTATGAAAACCACGTGGCTGAACATTTAGACAAGGAACACTCTTACTTATATATTGATGTAGGCGGTGGAAGTACAGAACTTACATTTTTTAGCAACAACAAACTCGTTTTTAAAGATTCTTTTGATATAGGAACTATACGACTTCTAAAAGACAAAGTGACTGACGAAACATGGAATGCAATGAAGGACGATATTAAAAATAAAACCAAAGGTCATAAAGAAGTGACTGCAATCGGATCGGGCGGAAATATTAATAAAGTTTATTCTTTGAGCAAAAGAAAAGACACCAAGCCGCTGCCATTCGATTTAATCCGCGATTTTTATAAAGAACTGAGTAATGTATCGTTAACGGATCGAATAAATATTTATAAGCTCCGCGAAGACAGGGCAGATGTAATAGTGCCTGCTCTGCAGATATACGTAAACGTTATGCGATGGGCCGGCGCCACAGAAATTTATGTTCCGAAAATAGGACTTGCTGATGGGTTGGTTCAGCATCTATGGGAGGAAGTAAAAGATAAGATAGCGACAGGGCAATAATCGTTGGTCACAAAAATTTGTGATTTGATTCCCGTTTAATCACTCAATAACCAAAGACCAAACAACTAACGACCCAATGATTTAAAAACATCAAAAAAAGTTTTAAAATCTTACATTTACATTAGCGAACGCTCAAAAGGATTTGTTTTATTCTAATGCAGAGCCATCTCCCCTGTCGCTTTTTTTCCTATAAATTAATATTATGTCAGTTAACAAAGAAGTAAAAAAAATTACCACCAATACATTGCTTAAGATGAAGCGTACAGGTGAAAAAATTTCTATGATCACTGCTTATGATTTTTCTTTTGCAAAAATTTTTGATGCGGCAGGAATCGACATAATCCTTGTGGGCGATAGTGCAAGCAATGTTATGGCCGGTCATGAAACCACGCTGCCTATTACACTGGACCAGATGATTTATCATGCCTCGTCAGTTGTTCGCGGATGTGATCGTTCTTTAATTGTTGTTGATCTGCCTTTTGGAAGTTACCAGGGCAATAGTAAAGAAGCGCTGAATTCAACAATAAGAATCATGAAAGAAACGGGAGCCCATGCGATTAAACTTGAGGGAGGAGAAGAAGTTCTCGAATCTGTGAAACGAATTATAAGCTCCGGCGTACCCGTAATGGGACATCTTGGATTAACGCCGCAATCTATTTATAAATTTGGAACTTATAAGGTAAGAGCAAGAGAGGAAGAAGAAGCCGAGAAGCTCAAAAAAGATGCTGTGCTTTTGCAGGAAGCTGGCTGCTTTGGAATTGTGCTCGAAAAAATTCCGGCATCGTTGGCAAAAGAAGTTACAGAAAATCTATCGATCCCAACTATAGGTATTGGCGCCGGACACGAATGCGACGGACAAGTGCTCGTAATGCATGATATGCTCGGAATCAACACTGAATTTAAACCGCGTTTTTTAAGAACTTATCTCAATTTGCATGAGCAGGTTACCGATGCTGTTCACAAATATATTGACGACATAAAATCCAAGGATTTTCCCAACGAAAGTGAACAATACTGATTTTTTATCATTCTTCAATAATTATTTCCATCCTCTTTTCACTCGCCGGTTGAGTGTTGTTTTCTCAATTTAAATCCGTAACACTTACAAAATATCCATGCAAGTATAACATTGTTAATGTTACAAACATCCATAGTTTTGCCAAAATGTAAATCATGGATTTTTTAAAAAGCTTACATATCGATAAAAATAATCCGGGAGTTTCTACCGGTAACAGGTGGATTTCATCGCGTAATGAAACAATAAAATCTATTTCGCCGGTTGATGGAAAAGAGATCGGATCAGTAAGCCCCTGCGATAAAAAAAGTTATGACATTGTAATAAAGACTGCACAGAAAGCATTTGTTGAATGGAGATTATGGCCTGCGCCAAAGAGAGGAGATATAGTAAGACAAATAGGAAATGAATTGCGTAAAAATAAAAAAGATCTTGGCAAACTGGTGAGTTATGAAATGGGAAAGAGTTTGCAGGAAGGATTAGGTGAAGTGCAGGAGATGATTGACATCTGCGATTTTGCGGTAGGACTATCCAGGCAATTGTACGGACTTACGATGCATAGTGAAAGACCAGGCCACAGGATGTATGAACAATATCATCCTCTCGGAATTGTAGGAATTATTTCAGCATTTAATTTTCCGGTTGCAGTGTGGAGCTGGAATAGTATGCTGGCTATGGTCTGCGGCGATGTTTGTGTGTGGAAGCCTTCGGAAAAAACTCCGCTTTGCGGCGTTGCGTGCCAGCGCATTATTTCCAAAGTATTTAAAGAGAATAAAGTTCCCGAAGGTGTCTGCAATTTAATTAGCGGTGCAAGAGAGCCGGGGCAATGGTTAAGTGAAGACCGGAGAATTGCTTTGGTTTCTGCCACAGGCTCAACAAGAATGGGTAAAGCGATAGGCGAAACAGTTGGTGCACGATTGGGAAAATGTCTTCTTGAACTTGGTGGAAACAACGCTATAATTATAAGTGATAATGCAGATCTGGATATGGCTCTTATAGGTTGTTTGTTTGGAGCTGCAGGAACAGCCGGTCAACGTTGTACAACAACGAGGCGAATTATCATTCATGAGAAAGTATATGAAATTTTTAAAAAGAAATTAACGAAAGCTTATAACCAGTTGAAAATCGGGAACCCGTTAAAAGAAGAAAATCATGTGGGGCCGTTAATAGATAAGGATGCTGTGAAAATGTATCTTGATGCAATTGATAAGTGTAAAAAAGAAGGAGGAAAATTTATTGTGCCTGGTGCCGCACTCAGCGGTAAAGGATTTGAAAGCGGCTGCTATGTAAAACCATGCATTGCCGAGGTTACCAATGAAATGCAAATTGTGCAACACGAAACCTTTGCGCCTATTTTATATCTTATAAAATATAAAACACTTGAGGAGGCCATTTCATATCAAAACAATGTTCCGCAAGGCTTATCGAGCGCCATATTTACCCTTAATATGCGGGAAGCAGAATTATTTCTATCGCAGGCGGGAAGCGATTGTGGAATCGCGAATGTAAACATTGGAACTTCCGGTGCTGAAATAGGCGGAGCCTTTGGCGGGGAGAAAGAAACTGGTGGCGGAAGGGAAAGCGGCAGCGATGCATGGAAAGCCTATATGCGCCGTCAAACCAATACAATAAACTATACCGATAAACTTCCATTAGCACAGGGGATAAAATTTACCGTGTAGTAAATTGTTTAGCCTCAAAAGTTAAATTTAAGTGAATCACATTCAACATCGTCTTTCTCACACGCCAAATGAATGACGCTAAGAATGTGATTAACATAAAAATTCTATAATAATATTACAGGCGGTTTAACGTTGTTCAATTAATTTCTAATATTTGCAAACAAAAAAATATTTGAATATGATATCAGAAGCGAAACGTTTTTTTCTCGGCATCTGTTTTATGAGTGCATTGCCTTTTGTAGCTTTTACACAGGGCACTTCAGAGAAAGAAAAGGTGGTGGCGCCGCATAACTGGCATGAGTTGGATAGAACTCAAACGGGCTATTATGGTATTAGTCTTGATAAAGCCTACGATTTCTTAAAAAACCGCAAAAGTAAAACAGTTGTAGTAGCAGTAATAGATAGTGGTGTTGATACTACCCAGGAAGACTTAAAAACTGTGCTTTGGCATAATCCCGGTGAAATACCTGGTAATGGTATAGATGATGATCACAATGGCTATATCGATGATGTATATGGTTGGAATTTCATTGGCGGAAAAGACGGCCAGAATTTACACCAGGACTCTTATGAGGGTGCCAGAGTATATTGGAAGCTACATGAAAAATATGGCGATGTTACTCCTGATACTGCTGTGATGAATTCTGAAGAGAAAGAAGAATATTCGGAATATTTGCGGGCCAAAGAAAAAGTAGTTGGCTCGGTTGACCCTAAGGAGCTCATATTTATGAAAAGAATTTTACCCGGGCTTGAGAGAGGAGATTCTATTATTGCAAAGGATCTGGACAAGACTGAGTTCACCGGGGAAGATTTAAAAACATACGATCCAAAGGATATTGACTCAAAAACTGCAGCCAGTATCTATCTCAATATTTGTAAGCTTAATAATGATTTTGATATTTCCAATAAAGATATCCTGGACGACCTGAGAGGGCAGATAAGAAAGGCGGATGCTGCCAACACTCCCCCAAAAAATTTTCGTGCCGATATTGTAAAGGATAATGAAAATGATATTGATGATAGCTATTATGGTAATAATGATGTAATGGCCGGCACGCCTTCGCACGGTACGCATTGCTCGGGAATAATTGCCGCTGCAAGAAATAATGGAGTGGGCATGGATGGTATTGCAGACAACGTAAAAATAATGATGGTACGTGCCGTGCCTGATGGTGATGAGCATGATAAAGACATTGCTAACGCTATACGTTACGCGGTTAATAATGGTGCACAGGTTATAAGTATGAGTTTTGGTAAAGACTTCTCTCCACAGAAAAATTGGGTAGATGATGCCGTTAAGTATGCCCAAAGCAAAGATGTATTGCTTGTTCACGCAGCGGGAAATGATCATAAAAATATCGACAGCGCAGAGAATTTTCCTAATCCTGTTTATATTGATAACAGCGGCAGGGCCAAGAATTTTATAACTGTAGGTGCCAGCGGAGATCCTACCAATGGCGGGTTTACCGCAAGCTTTAGTAATTACGGAAAAAATGAAGTTGATGTATTTGCCCCCGGCGTAAACATTTACTCAACATTGCCAGGTGGTAATAAATATGGAAATTTTTCAGGCACGAGCATGGCGTGCCCTGTCGTTGCAGGTGTGGCGGGATTAATATTAGAATACTTTCCCGATTTAAGCGCAGAGCAGGTAAAATATGTCATTGAAAAATCTGCAACGCCTATAAAAGAGAAAGTTATTTTACCGGGAACACAACAAACGGCTGGCCACGATACAGAATCTGAAATGGTAGAATTATCAGATATTTCAAAATCCGGTGGAGAAGTGAATGCCTATGAGGCTTTGAAACTTGCGTCAACTATAAAGGGAGAAAGGCATTTGCAAATGGATATTTTGCCAAAGTCTAATGTAAAAAAACAAAAGAAAGGATAAACATTTATTGCATTTTTTTTGCTAAAAAAAGTTGAGCAAAATTTTTTCTAACCTGACTACTTTAAGTATGTTAGGTTTTTTATTTTTCAAAATCTAATTTTGTGATATTAAATTCACCGGTATCATGATTAAAACTTCAACAACAACTTATCCTCAAAATTTTCAGAGATACATAGACCAGGTCAAAGAAACCGATCTGACAACTGCATTAAAAAATCAGGCAACTGCAGCAGAAATTTTTTTTCATTCTATAAGTGAAGATTTTTCAAAAAGGCGATATGCAGAAAGCAAATGGACGATCAAAGAAGTATTACAACATATCATCGATGCAGAAAGAGTTTTTGCATACCGTGCCTTATGCTTTGCAAGAAAAGATCAACACCTTCTTCCCTCCTTTGATGAAAATGAATATGCATTGAATACAAATGCAAATGAACGTAGCTGGCGGGTACTTATTGAGGAATTTGTTTCCGTACGCAAGTCAACCGAATATCTATATGACAGCTTTACACCGCAGGCAATGGAATCGGTTGGGAAAGCGAGTGATTATACAATTAGCGTTTTAGAAATTGGGTTTGTAATCGTAGGGCATGTTAATCATCACATCAGGATTATCCGGGAAAGATATATTGGAGTATAGACTTTGTATCTTCATAAAAAATGAATGAAAATATTTTCTGCTTCACAAATTAAAAAGTGGGATGCATTTACCATTAAACATGAGCCTGTACCTTCCACGGAGTTAATGGAACGTGCGGCTAAAGCCTGCACTAAATGGCTCATGCAAAAATTAGATACCACTACCAATTTCAAAATTTTTTGTGGTAAGGGCAATAACGGCGGTGACGGGCTTGCTATAGGAAGATTGTTAACTGAGAATAAATTCCACGTTTCAGTTTATATTGTTGAAAGCAATTCAGAGGGCTCTGCCGATTTTCAAATTAATCTTAAAAGACTAAAGGAGATTTCCGGTGATATTTATTTTTTAGAATCAGCCGAATCATTTCCATTTATTCAAAAAGAGGAAGTTGTTATTGATGCACTATTCGGAACAGGACTAAATAAAAAACCATCTGGAATATATCAAAAGCTTATTGAACATTTAAACGAAACAGGTTCAAAAATAATTGCGATAGATATCCCCAGTGGTTTGTATACAGACAAAAGTTCTAACGGAAACGCAGTTATTCATGCCCGTTATACGCTTTCATTCCAACGGCAAAAACTTGCTTTTCTACTGGCAGAAAACGAATCATTTTTTGGTGAAGTCGTTATTTTAGGTATAGGACTTTCTTCCGATTATGATAACAATGAAAAATCAGTATTTGAGTTAATTGATAAAAATAAAATTCAAGAGATTTTTATCCCCAGGAAATCTTTTGCAAATAAAGGTAATTATGGCTATGCATGCCTGGTCGCAGGCAGTTATGGAATGATGGGGGCTGCCGTATTAAGTGCCAAAGCATGCTTAAGAAGTGGCGCCGGCAAACTAACCTGTTGCGTTTGCGAAACCGGGATTACTATAATGCAAACTTCTGTTCCGGAGGCAATGTGTAAAGTTTTCGGAAATAAATTTATTAAGGATCTGAAAGATTTTACCGGCTTTGATACAGTTGGCATCGGACCCGGCATTGGAAAACATCTTTCACACAAACAGCTATTACAAAATCTTTTTAGAAACTTTAAAAAGCCCATAGTTATTGATGCAGATGCACTAAATGTGATGAGTCAATATCCTTCGTTATACAAATTAATTCCAACCAACAGCATTATTACTCCACACCCCAAAGAGTTTGAAAGGTTATTCGGCAAAACAAAAAATGAATTCAAAAGGATAAGTCTTGCATTGAAAATGGCAAGGGAACTTAACATATTGATAGTTTTAAAAGGACATCATACATTAATTGCCTCGCCTGACGGCAAAGGATACTTTAACTCCACCGGTAATGCAGGCATGGCAACAGCAGGCGCGGGTGATGTACTTTTAGGTATCCTTACGGGGTTATTAGCCCAAAAATATTCTTCGTTAGATGCCTGTTTACTTGGTGTCTATCTTCACGGACTTGCAGGAGATATTGCCTCTGAAAGTTTATCAAAGGAAGCAATGATTGCTGGTGACATTATTGAAAACCTTGGCGAAGGATTTAAAATTGCAAGTGCTCAGTAATTAATAAATCAATGGTCTATGCCTGGGTTATTCACAAAAGGCAATTCAACTCACAATTAACACTTATAAGTATAGAAGATTTTTCCTTGTAGTATACAATTATTATTTTGTGTTTTAATGTAAACATGGATAACATGATCACTTTAGGCTTTGATAAATCTGTAATTACCAAAGCAAAAAGATATGCAAATGAAAATAATATCAGCCTCTCAAGGCTTATAGAATTTTTATTAAGAAAAATCACTTCAAATAACTACAATTTTCCCCATATCCGATTGGGTAAAGCAGGTGGCAGAAGGAGAAGCGACTTACGAGACAAAAACAAAAAGAACAAGAAAGGCAGCGAAAAAAGAATACTTTAAATCAAGGAAATGAAAATTTTTCGCGATACCAAAATTTTACTATGATGGAACAAATAACTTTGGAATGTTGAAGCACTAGTCAGGAAACTAAGTTTGGCTTTACAATCCCGTTGGTCGGCCCAAAGGGCTCCTATGGAGAGACCAGACTGGGGACTTTCGAGGTTTGGAATGTTTTAAATTTTTAAAATTGAAAAAGAAACTCCCACGTTGTTAAAAAAAATGAAGAGAAAAAACTATGACAAAAAGTAAATTACTACAAATGCACAATGTCGGTATCGTTGTAGAATCCCTCGATAACGCCATTTCTTTTTTCACAGAGATAGGACTGAAGCTCGAAGGGCGGGCCACCGTCGAAGGTGAATGGGCCGGACGAGTAACCGGACTGGGTTCTCAGTGCGTAGAGATTGCTATGATGGTTACCCCCGATGGCCACAGCCGTCTCGAACTCTCACGATTTCTCACCCCGCCTGTTATATCAGACCACAGGACTGCTCCTGTAAACGCCCTTGGTTATCTACGCATCATGTTCGCCGTTGAAGACATTGACGAAATGGTATCCAGACTCACCAAACTTGGTGCTCAGCTCGTTGGAGAAGTGGTTCAGTATGAGGACTCGTATCGGCTCTGCTACATTCGCGGAACTGAGGGGCTTCTCATTGGACTGGCAGAGGAACTCGGTAATAAATGAGTGGTAGAAATCTTATAATAACGGTGACGGAAGGATTTTCTTAACGAGGTTTGGAACGTTCTAAATTAGAAACACCCGCGTTGGTAAAAATAATAATTCAAAATGGCTCCGTTTATTCAAAAAACTGTTTATAGTGACCTTCCTGGCGACATACCATAACTATGCTGTTGATTTGGGCGTTTAATTAATGAAGCGCAAATGGAGAGAAATATAGATACCTATATCTGTGACCACTTTTGTAATACTAAAGAAAAAAGGGATGAACTAATGGAGATCATCGTGGCCAATAAGCATCTTACATTTCTGTCGAAACTACGATTATACTATACCGTTAGCGGTGATTTGGAACCGACACCCTGCAAACTCCAGGCACACAGCAAAAAAAAAAAAAATAAAAAAAAATTTGTGAAACCGAATAGTTGCGCATATATTTGCAACCGAATAGTTGCAAACGTAAAACTTAAATAAAATGAGACGAGACATCTTCCAGGCGATAGCCGACCCGACAAGGCGTGCAATTATTACCTTAATTGCATTGCAGGCAATGACACCGAACGCCATTGCCGACAACTTCAACACTACCCGGCAATCTGTTTCCAAACACCTTCGCATACTCACAGAATGTGAACTGGTAAAACAGGAACAACAAGGCAGGGAAATTTATTACTCACTTGAAATTGAAAAAATGAAAGAGATTGACAAATGGCTTAACCAATTCAGAAAAATTTGGGAAGCCCGGTTCAATCAACTTGACAAAGTATTATCAACAATGAAAAAACAGAAAAAATGAAAAATGATCTGCTATTTGATTTTACCGTTGACAAAGCGGCAAAAACGGTATTCATAACCAGGGAATTTGATGCTCCGCTTTCGCTTGTATGGGATGCTTTTACCAAACAGGAATATCTTGACCAATGGCTTGCGCCTAAGCCCATGACATCTAAAACGAAATACATGGATTTCAAAGTTGGTGGCAAAAGATTTTATGCAATGGTAAGCCCCGAAGGACAAGAGCGTTGGGGAATCCAGAAATACACTTCCATTACTCCGCAAACCAACTTTAAAATGTATAATGCTTTTGCAGACAAAGATGAAAACCCGGAATTGCCGGGTTCTGAATGGGATCATACTTTCAGCGAGCAAAACGGAACAACAAAAGTCAGCATCACTATTTACAATGAATCCCTTGAAAGGTTAGAGAGGATACTTGATGGCTTCACGCAAGGAATGAAAATGTCATTGAGCAACCTGGAAAACCTGTTGGCAGCTTTATTGCAAAAATGATCCCGATAGCTATCGGATCGTTTTCAAAACATCTGTCAAAACTAAAATGCAGGCAAAGAAACTTAAACTGCATATTGACAAAATATTGTCAAAAGCAAAATGGAATTTTGACCTTGATGACTGCGACAAAGTATTGCGTATTGACAGCGAAGAAAATATCATTTTACCAATGATAAACTTGTTAAAAAATCACAATTTTGACTGTGAAGAACTAGAATAAAAACGCATAAAAAAGTACAACTTAAAAAATAAAATTATGGCTGTAAGCGGCTTCATCGGTCTAATCTAAAGCAACTAAATTTATATTACACTAATTAAAGGAGAACATAATTAGAAAATGGAATTCAACCCAAACAACAATGTTGTTAAACTCTGTGTTCAAGGTATGGATATAGAAGGAAAAGGGAAACCTGAAGAAGCAAGCAGACTATTTCTTCAAGCCTGGAATGAAGCAACAAACGACTTTGAAAAATTTACTGCGGCTTATTTTGTTGCCCGACATCAGAAAAATGTTCCCGACAAATTAAACTGGCTCGAAACAGCTTTGCAGTTTGCATTAAAAATAAATAATGACAATGTGAAGGGAGCTTTTCCTTCTCTGTATTCAAACATTGCAAAATGCTACGAGGAGCTGGGTGACTTTGACAACGCAAAAAAGAATTCTGAATTATCAATTTCGTTCACGGGCAAACTGTCTGACAAAGGTCCTTTTTATCACGGGACGAAAGCAGATTTGAAGGTTGGCGATTTGCTGACAGCAGGGAACAGGTCTAATTACAAGCACGAAATCATAATGAACCACATTTATTTCACCGCCTTGGTAAATGGCGCGGGGCTTGCTGCGGCATTAGCCAAAGGTAATGGACGTGACCGTGTTTATATCGTTGAACCAACAGGGAGCTTCGAGAATGACCCAAACGTTACAGATAAAAAATTTCCAGGCAATCCGACACGGTCATATCGCACCCAGGCACCCTTGAAAATCGTTGGCGAAGTAACAGATTGGGAGAGACTAACACCTGGGGAACTCCAAAACTGGCGGGAAAAATTGGCCAATAGCAAAGGAGAAATTATTAATTAGTTTCAGAGATGCCAATCACCGCCAAATTAACTCAAGCGGTTGTGGGCAGAACGAAATAAATTCCAGCACAGCAGCAAGCCTTACCGATAGCATTAATCGGAAAAAGCAGACTCTCAAAAAACAAATACTTATAGAAAAACTGTTACCTACATGAGCAAGCAAATATTATTTATTCAGGGAGGAGGCGAAGGAGGTTATAAAGTTGATAAGGCGTTAGTAGCTTCCCTGCAAACAAACTTAGGAAAGGGCTACGACATAGATTATCCCGAGGTAAAGTCTGATGAATCTGCATCTGATTTTGGGTGGACTCAGCAAATTGGCAAGAAAATTTCTGATGCCAAAAGCGATATGATTGCAGTAGGGCATTCTTTCGGAGCATCAATGCTATTGAAATATCTTTCCGAAAATTCTGTAAACAAAAAGATTGCAGGAATTTTTCTTATTGCTACACCTTTTTGGAACGGTAATGAAGATTGGCAAAAGGGTCTGAAACTTCAAGAAAATTTTGCTGACAAGTTACCTGAAGGAGTTCCAATTTTCT
The DNA here is from genome assembly GCA_963798665.1 of uncultured Chitinophagaceae bacterium. GTDB lineage: Bacteria > Bacteroidota > Bacteroidia > Chitinophagales > Chitinophagaceae > Ginsengibacter. The sequence goes on from CAWCUN010000013.1 coordinate 133,219, forward strand.
TCTACCACTGCCAGGACGATGAAGAGATACCCTTTTCTCATCTGGACTATTACAAGCAAAAACTTACTCAAGCAACTTTCCGTGAAATAAAAAAAGGCGGACATCAACTCAATAACAATTTAACCGTAGTAGCGAACGACATAAAATCTTTAAAATAAGACTAATCAGTAATTGCCGGCTTTGCGGGCCGACTTTTTAGAAAGTATTTATCCAGGCAAGACCAAAAAAGATAAAATGAAAGCAACTACCGCTTTCATGAGGTTTGCTGCTATGCTGGCAAAACTGCAAATCCTCATCGTTAGTAATGCTATCATAAGTGGTACGGGCGGGACTTTCATTAATCGTCTTTTGTGCATATCTTCATCTACAGTTTTTCTCCGAAGGAGTCCTTTGGACGATTGGGCTAACGTTGTGGGCTGAACGAAATAAAATTGCAGCACGGCAGCAAGTCCTGCCGTAGGCGGTCATTGTTGAGAGACAGCGAACTAACTTTTTAATAACTATCAAAATGATGAAGCTTGATCCTATAATTGCCGTACAAGACGTTGAAGCAAGTGCCAAATGGTATGAACAAATATTTAAGTTTAAGAAAGCTCATGGCGGAGATGATTTCGCAGTTTTACTTTCAGAAGATGATGAAATTATTCTTTGTCTTCACAAATGGGGAGAACACCAACATCCTTCATTAACAGACCAAAGCATAGTTGCGGGTAATGGACTTTTATTGTACTTCAGAACAGACAAGCTAGAAGCAATAAGAATGGAAGTTGAAAAAGCGGGTTGTATTATTGAGGAAGATATACACCTGAATCCAAACTCATTGAAAAAAGAATTTTCAATCAAAGACCCAAATGGGTATTTTTTGACAATAACTGAATATCATACATATTAACAATGATGGCAACCAATATTTCACTCATCAAAACAGAAAAGGACGATTTAAACGTATTTTTTCAATTTCAGCTAGACAAAGAAGCAAATTATTTAGCAGCAGTTACCTCTACCCAAATGATAAAATTGCTTACATCGGGAAGTACACAAAGTTTTTGACTGACCCTACAATAAATATAAATATGCGGACAATAAAAACTAATGATAAAATCGTAGGTAGTATTTCAAAATTTGTTATGGAGAATGAAGCCGAAATTACTTATTGGATAGACAAGGAATTTTGGGGACAGGGAATTGCCACAACTGCACTCAATGACTTTTTGAAAATTGAACAAACCAGGCCAATTTATGGGCGGGTTGCATTTGACAATTATAGAAAAATGTGGTTTTGTAAAAATCTGAAAGGGAAAAGGATTTGCTAATGCACGACAAACAGAAATCGAAGAATATATTTATAACTTTCAGATTGACAATAGAACAACAAAAAAGGGAATTATTTATCTTAAGGACTCCTTTGGACAACCATGCTAACGTTATGGGTTGAATGCTATAAAATCAGCACGGCAGAAAGTCGTCACATTAACGGCCCTTCTTCCTGGCGGGTGTCCCCCCACCCGACATCCTGAATTAAGATTGGTAGAATAACATGCTAACGGCTTTAAAACCATCGGATGAACATGATACCGATAGAAAGGTGGGGCTAACGTTGTGGGATGTACGATATAAATTTCAAGCGCGACTTGTCCCGCTTTGCGGGAGGGGCAAGGCCCTACTGTTAGCGATCATGCTATGGCTACAACTCCCCCTATCGATGCAGAACTATCAATACTTGTCGTATTCAGCCACTAATATTGTCGCATTTACACAGCGATAGCATGGTCTCTTTTGAGGAGATTTGTATCGTAACAAAAATCAATGTTGAAGAAGTTTTTTAAAGAATAAATTATATGAGAAAAATAATCGTTTTATCAATGATTTCATTAGACGGAGTAATGCAAGCACCAGGTGGCCCTGGGGAAGATACGTCAGACGGTTTCAAATATGGCGGCTGGACTGCACCATATGGTGACGAGGTTTATGGTAAGGTGATGCAAGAAGAGCTGAAACCTGCAGATTATCTTTTGGGCAGGAAAACATTTGAGATATGGGCGGGCTACTGGCCTGACCATGGAGACTTTTGGCCCGGTATTAATGATGGCACTAAATACGTGTTTTCCAAAAGCCTGAAAAACTCGGACCGGATAGTTGCCGGGTGGAAAAACTCAATAGTAATAAAAAACCTGGCAGATATCAAAAGGCTCAAATCCCGTCCCGATAACTATCGGGATTCGGGATCAAATGGTTCTGACATTCAGGTTTGGGGTAGCGGTAAGCTCATTCAGCTGCTACTTAAGAATGACCTTGTAGACGAACTCAGACTCAAAATTCACCCGCTGACTCTTGGTCAAGGGAAAAAATTGTTTGACAATGGAACGATTCCGGCAGCATTTACATTAATGGAGAGTATTGTTACATCAAAGGGAGTTATTATTGCCAATTACAAGCGGGCCGGAAAAGTTAAAACTGGTACCGTTGGAGCTTAAGGAGAAATAAAGATGAGAAAAGTAATTGCAGCGAGCAATATAACATTTGACGGGTTTTGCGACCACGCCGCAATGATTGCAGATGATGAAATACATCAACATTTCATTGAGCTATTAAGTAACGCCGACACCCTTTTATACGGAAGGATAACATATCAACTTATGGAAAGTTATTGGCCAACCGTAGTAACCCCCTACCGGTAACAAACCAATGGATGAATTTGCAGTATTGATAGACAACATTTCCAAAATTGTTTTTTCCCGCACGCTAAAAAATGTTCATTGGGAAAATACAAAATTAAAAAAGGAAGTTATTAAAGAAGAAGTCGTAGAACTCAGGCAACAAGCAGGTAAAAACATTTTAGCTGGCAGCCCGGGTTTGATAGTAGCCTTAACACAACTTGACTTAATTGATGAATACCAACTCTGTGTTCATCCAATTATTTTAGGAAGTGGTTTACCATTATTTAAAAACATAAATGAAAATTAATCTTAAACTCTTAAAAACAAAAGTCTTTGGTTCAGGCGCAGTAATGCTTTACTATGAGCCGACAAAAAATAACTACTAACCTGGAACATTCTTCAATAAATTTATAGCGAGAAGCATCAATAATTGTCCTCCTTCCTACGGCGGGTGTCCCCCACCCCCACATTCCTGAATTAGTATTATCTTAGAATAACATGCCGACAGTTTCTAAATATTCGGGAGAGAGAAAGAGCCATCCATCATTCAATGAAGTTTACTTCCGGACTTCGGTCATTAAAGATTTTTTGCCCACAAACAACTTTTTTAAATCAACCTATAAGGCTAGACGCGTAATGAATTCCGGTCATGATAAATTAATTTTGACATCCAATAGAAACTAAAATGGACAAGAACAGAGTATACAGAATTGTTTTTGCCAGTGTATATCCGTTGTACATAAAAAAAGCGGAGGCAAAAGGGCGCTCAAAGGAAGAAGTTGACGCCGTTATTTTTTGGCTAACGGGCTACAACAAACAAACATTGCAAAAACAAATTGACAAGAAAAATGATTTCGAAACATTTTTCGCCCAGGCGCCAGCACTTAATCCTAATGTTTCAAAAATTACCGGTGTAATTTGCGGATATCGGGTGGAACAAATCGAAGACAAACTCATTCAAAAGATGCGTTATTTAGATAAGTTGATTGATGAATTAGCTAAAGGGAGAGCAATGGAAAAGATATTGAGAAAGTAGGCAATTAATAGATGCGTAGGTCTGCAGGCAACAAAAGTATCCTATGTAAAGCGGCTGCGATGGTACCGGTGTTTCAACTGCGGTAATCTGCTGAGCTTGGTTCCGGGGCGACTAACAATGGCCCCACAGCAAAAATTCCCGGACGTTTAGCTGGCATTTTAACTGTCCATTTCAAAAAAACTTGTATGAAAAAAAGAAGCATGGCATTTCTTTTACTTTTACCATTTTTTCTTATGGCACAATCAAACAAAAAAATTACCGAAGATTTTCTCCAATCTTTTGCTGACGCATTTAATGCTCATGACACTAAGGCGATAATGTCGCATATGACAGATGATTGTGTCTTTGAAGCCTCGGCGGGACCGAACGTTGAGGGCGAAAAATTTATGGGTCAGGAACAAGTTAAGAAAGCATTCGAAAACGTATTTGCAACTTTCCCTGATGCCAATTGGGGCAACCCGCGACACTTCATTTTGGGAGACAGGGGTTTCACCGAATGGATTTTTACTGGAACTAAGAAAGATGGCACTAACGTTGAAGTCACTGGATGCGATTTATTTACTTTTAAGGATGGTAAAATAGCAATTAAGAATTCTTATAGAAAGAATCGGCTGTAAACAAAATAAGAAAAAGCACCAGTTAATCTATTGCTTTTGTGCTACCGATATTTATCACTTGCTCCGGTTTCCATTTCATTAGTAATGCTTCCAGTTTTTCGCTGGCTATTCTGAGCAATTAAGTTTTGTAAACAACAGACCGCATCTCAACAAATGAATATAAATGCGAACACCCCTCTTTAAAATTACAATACATATGGTTTCAAGTCTTGACGGCATTATTGCCAAAAAAGACAATAGCGTTTCGTGGTTTGAGACATCCGACTATTATGAGAAAGGCGTTGAAATTACCGGGAAAGACACTGAGGAATTTCTTAAAACAATAGATTGCTATGTAATGGGTGCACACACATACGAACACGCCCTGGAACTTTCAAAATTGTATGGATGGGCTTACGGAGATACGCCGACAATTGTAGTAACTCACAGAAATCTGCCGATTGAGAGACAGAACGTTGAAATTTATTCGGGCGACCTGGACAAACTTGTTGATGAACGACTAAAACCAAACTACCAGAATGTTTGGCTTGTCGGCGGAGCAATCCTTGTCAAAGATTTTATTCGCTTAAAATTAGCCGACGAAATAAGGTTATCGGTTATGCCAATTATTTTGGGTGATGGAATTCTGTTTTTTGACCATATAGGACAAGAGCAGGCATTACACTTAAAAGACGTGAAAGCATACAAAAGCGGAATGGTGGAACTCTTGTATGAAATAAGAAAAGATTAGAAACTTTGCCAACGAACTGAAAGAAACCCATGCCATCAACAAAGATAAAAGCATGAGTTCGCCAGCAACATAAGTAGTCCACATCATTTTTTGTTCAAGTCGGCATCTGGCTATTCAACATTTGTATTTATCTTCGACCTCATTTTTTCAATTTGTGCCAGGCCGGAAAGGCACTGTTTCTATGCCTTCATAAATACTGAAATGTTGCGCATCACCTTATGAGGATGGAATTGTCAAACTAAAAATATTATGCAGAATTTTATACCAGGACAAGATTTTAAATAATATGCAACCAAAAACTTCAACATTCGCCAACAAATCAGGCCTCAAAATTTTTACACGCAAATGGTTACCTGAAGAGAATACCCGTGGAGTAATAGTAATTGTTCATGGCTTAAATTCTCATAGCGGCTATTACCAATGGGTTGCCGACCAATTTACATCTCTAAATTACGCCGTATATGCTCTTGCCCTGGAAGGTCGCGGGCAATCTGAAGGAGAACGTTTTTATGCGCAAAGCATTTATGATTAGGTAAACGAAGTTGACCAATTGGTTGACATCGCGAAGGCAGCGCATTGCCACTCTTATCTAAATCAGGATGCCGTAAAAGCTTTTGAAACGTTTTGCCAACAATAGATTCATCTTTTCGCCAGTCAGTTAATAGTTCACTCCAATATTCGCCCTTTTTTATGACAAAAGTTTCGCAACCGTTTTGTTTCCCTTCACCCGGGAAGGATTCTTCTAGCAAAACCCAACCGCTTTTAATCAAAAATTTATTTTTATCATAAATGCCTAAAAAAAACCTAACCTGTCAGATTAAATATTGACGATTACAATTTATAGCTAGACAATAATGCCTATGTTGCTTCATCACACACTTTCCACTCGCGGGTGCATCCACGGCCTTCGGTAGGCACGTTGTAATAAAGCATTGGCTTCGGCATCATCTTTTATCTGTCTTGTTTCAGGATCATACACAATGGGCCTGCCGGTCTTCAGGGAGAGATTCGCCATAATGCAGCTTGCGGTGGAAATGTGCCCTTGCTCAATATCTGCTACAGGAAGTGTATTTGTTTCAATTGCATTTAAAAAATTGAGCATGTGGAGACGGGTAGCCGGTGCGGCATTCAATTCTATGCCCGGCTCGGTAAGGTCTTCAGGATATTTCTCTTTTTCATACACCACATCTTTGTGTATGCTTTTACCTTCGCCCTGCGGTATAAAATCGTAACGCATAGTGCTTGCCTTAAGCGTGCCTTTGTCGCCATAGAGGAATAACGCCCACGGGTAATCGGGATCGGCAGGTGTGCCCCAGCTACGGTGCTGCCAGATACAATTGAGCTCGTCATATTCAAAGCAGGCATGCTGCGTATCCGGTATGTTGGATTTACCCTCTTTGTCTACAAAAATGCCCCCGGTAGAGCTGATACGTTTTGGCCAGCCAAGACTGAGCATCCATCTCACCGTATCAAACATATGGATGCACATATCGCCCATAATCCCATTACCATATTCCATAAAAGTGCGCCACCAGCGTACATGAGGCAAGCCGTCATAAGGCCGCATCGGCGCCGGCCCTGTCCAGCGTTCATAATCGAAAAAATCGGGGACAGGCTGCACGGCAGGGTTTCCATTATTGCGCATATGGTAATAGCAGCACATTTCCACATGCGACACTTTACCGAGAAGGCCGGCATCTACAATATTCTTTTTGGCATCAATTAAGTGCGGGGTGCTTTTGCGCTGGGTACCTACCTGTACTACTTTATTATATTTACGTGCAGCGGCTACCATCGCTTCTCCTTCTATAACGTCAACGCTTATGGGCTTTTGCACATACACATTCGCTCCTGATTTTACTGCATCTATCATTTGCAAAGCATGCCAGTGATCGGGCGTGCCTACCAACACAATGTCAGGCTTATTCTCTGCAAGCATCTTTTGGTGATCGTTGTAGAGCTTTGGTTTCCTGCCAGACTTTTGTCTTTTGCTTACCATATCGCCGGCTTCATTCAACTCATGTTGATCCACATCGCAAAGAGCCACCACCTCTACCGGCGACACTTGTATCAGCCGGAAGAGATCGCTCTTACCATACCATCCTGTGCCTATCAATGCCACCCGATAAATTGTACCAGTATTTAAAAGAACCGGCATTCCGGATGATTGTAGCGCTGCAAGTGCAAGCGAGGCAGTGGCGCCTTTTATAAAAGTTCGCCGGTGCATGTTGTAGGGAGCCATAGTTATTGATTGAAGTATTGAAGATATTATTAGTATTACCGTTTTAGGTATTTTTTTCTAAAATATTAAAAATGTTCGATTGTTAGAGAAAAGTCAATATCTTTAAAAAGGGTTTTTCTTCTTAACCAAAAAATTGCTTGTATATGAAAGAAAAATTAAAGAGGGGCTCTCCTCAGGCCCCCACCAAACTGCTTTTCTCATTCTTGTTATTCTTGTTTTCTACCGCTGCCGGTTACTCGCAATCAGTGAAGGGCACGGTAACTGATGAAAACAATCAACCGCTTGCAGGTGTAACGGTGCAGGTAAAAAATACCAACCGGGCCACAGTAACTGACATTGCCGGCAGGTATACCATTAAGGCCTCCGGCAATGATGTAATTGTTTTTAGCTTCGTTGGTGCTCCAACGCAGGAAGAAACTGTAGGAAGCCGTAGCAGTATAGATATTCGTCTGACCGGCAACATACAAAATCTCAACGAAGTAATAGTGACTGCTCTTGGCATCAAGAAGCAGGAAAGAGGCTTAGGCTATGCCGCCACCAATGTTGATCCCGATGAACTTACCGTGAACCGGACTCCCAATGTTATGAACTCATTACAGGGTAAGATAGCCGGCGTCAACATTTCTTCATTAGGCACAGGACCGGGTAGCACTTCCAAGATTCGCATACGGGGCCAATCTTCTATTTCCGGGCAAAACAATCCATTGATTGTTGTGAATGGCGTGCCCATTGACAATACCAATTTTAATGATAATACAGTAGGAGTTACCGGCGGCGGTGTTTATTCCGATGGTGGTGATGGCTTGTCAAGCATCAACCCGGATGATGTTGAAAGCATGACCATATTAAAAGGAGCACCCGCTTCTGCATTGTATGGCTCACGGGCAAAAGATGGTGTAATAATGATCACTACCCGTACCAAAGGACGCGGCAAAGGGATTGGTGTATCTTATAATGGCAACTTTACTGATGAAACACCGCTTGACTTCACCGATTACCAAAAAGTATATGGACAGGGCGAAAATGGTGTAAGGCCCACGACGCCTAATCCTACTTCGGGTGAATGGTCCTTTGGTGAAAAGTTTGCTCCCGGGCTTACACAAACTTTGTTTGCCACAGATGGTATTCCTTACGTGCCGCAGGGAAGCCGTATTAAAGAGTTTTATCGTCATGGGCAAAATTTCTCTAACACGGTAACACTTGAAACAGCCGGCGAAAAAGGTGGTATTCATCTTTCACTAAACAATACAGATAACAGGGGCATTGTTCCCAACAATACTTTTAATCGTAAAGGCATGAATCTTGGCTTCAGTTATAACTTGTCTAACAGGTTTAGCTTTGGCGGTAATGTAAACTATACAAGGGAGGATAATAAAAATCCACCCAACATTGCCAACCAGGATAATAGTATTCCCACTGCATTGATGGCCTTGGCTAATTCGATGCCGCTGAGCGTGCTTGACGAAAACAAATATGTTCCGGGCACAGAAGATGAATATGTGTATTCAAGGTTTAAAAACAGGACGAATCCTTTCTGGGAACTGGCGCAGCAGTTTCATAATATCAAACGCGACCGCATATTCGGAAATATTTCTATGAAGTATAACCTGCTTCCATGGCTGTTTGTACAAGGGCGCTTCGGCGAAGATTATTGGTCGAGGGATGAGGATGTAAATAATTTCCCAACCGGCCAGGCCTCAAGAGCATCTGCACAGGAAGGCTTTGTAAACGGTATTTACACGCAGGAATCAAGGCGTTTCCGGGAAACCAATCTTGACTTTTTAGTTGTTGCTACAAAGGGCTTTGGCAATTTTTCCGTAAACCTTACCGGTGGAGGCAACCAGCTACGCAGAAGGGCTGATATAAATAATGTGCAGGTAACCGACTTCGTTATACGTGGCCTTTACACCGTGCAAAATGGCCGTGCTAAAAATCCGGTGTATACTTTGTCGCAGCAAGGAGTAAATTCTTTGTACAGTTCAGGTGAGATTTCGTGGAACCGTACTTTATACCTTAATGGTACTGTGCGTAACGACTGGTTCTCTACTTTGTCTGCTGCTAACAGGAGCATCCTGTATCCGTCCGTTTCCGGCGCTTATGTTTTTTCAGAATCGCTCAAAAAATTATCATGGCTCAACTTCGGTAAAATTCGCCTCGGTTATGCCGAAGTGGGCAGTGATGGTGACGTAGCTCCATACTCTGATCAGCTTTTTTACACTATTAATTCCAACCTAATAGCTAATCCAAATGGCACGGCTGTAGCCGTAGGCGGAAGCGGAACTACGTTGCCTAATGCCAACCTGCGCCCAAGCCGTGTTGCAGAAACAGAGATTGGGATAGAACTGAAAATGTTTGATAGCAGGGTGAACCTGGATATGGCAGCTTACAGGAAAATTACCACCGACCAGATTGTTCCTGTACAGATTTCTGATGGTTCCGGCTTTGTGAATACAAGGATCAATAGTGGTAAGAGCCGCAACCTTGGCTTTGAAGTATTACTCGATGTGGTGCCTGTAAGAAAAGCGAATTTTACCTGGGATTTTACCGCTAATACTTCTTATAATAAAACGAAAGTATTGAGCATACTTACCAACACACCCGGCGAAAGGATCACCATCGGAAGTCATCCTTTTAATGGAGAAGTACGAGATGTGGTTGGTGAGGAGATGGGACAAATTGCCGGCTATGGTTATGCAAAAGATGCAAAAGGCCAAAGAATTTTCCAGACTAACGGTATCCCTTTACGCACGCCTGATCTTGTATTATTTGGAAGCGCTCTTCCCAGGTGGACAGGTGGATTTTTAAATACATTTAATTACAAAGGAATCAATCTTTCCGTATTTATTGATTACAAGCTGGGCAATAAAATTCTTTCAGGAACCAATTTCAACGCAATTCGTGAAGGGCTTCACAAGATTACTCTTGAAGGACGGGAAGGCGGTGTAACCGGAGTGGGCGTAGATCCTGACGGTAACCCTAACACAGCTGTTGCGGCCAATCAAACGTATTGGGAACACCTTCGTTCACAAGCGCTTGTAGAAGCCGTTATTTATGATGGCGGTTACTGGAAGCTTCGCCAGATCACACTGGGCTACGACTTTACTAAATTCATTCCTTCCACCTGGCCGATCAAAGGCGTGAAGCTTGACTTTGTCGCTAATAATGTTTTGATCATTAAAAAATGGATTGACAATATAGATCCTGAATCTTCAGGCTATGGCTCTGATAATTTTGTCGGCCTTGAGTCTCCAAGCATCCCAACTACAAGAGGGCTGGGATTCAATCTAAACGTTAAATTTTAATAAGACAATTATGAAAAAGATATTTAGCTATAGTTTGCTTGCAGGGCTTTTGATATTTACTGGTTCGTGTGACAAAGGCCTTGAGAAACTAAATAGAAATACAACCGATCCTACCGCTATTGACCCGGTATTGCTTTTGAACAATGCGGTGATAAATACTTCTTATCCCGTCAATTCACTTGTATATGATATTGGGATCGTTCAGCAAATGGTAACTCCCAACGGAGGTGTATTGGCCGGCGCCAACTTTAACCAGGATAACAGGCAGACCGGGACTATCTGGCCTACCTATTATCAAAACGTGATCAAGAACACACATGATGTTATCACCAGTACGAAGGATCTTCCTGCAAGAAGTAATTTATATAATATGGCCCGCATATTTCAATCATTTGCATTTATGATCCTTACCGATGAATACGGCGATATTCCTTACACACAAGGTGGTGCGGGCTATTCTGACCAGGTATTCTTTCCCACCTATGATCAGCAGCAGGACATTTATGCGCAGATCATTCAGGAGATAACAGATGCCGCTACTTCATTAAATGCATCCGGCCTTATAGAAAACCAGGACTTGCTTTATGCAGGTGACATTACCAAATGGAAAAAGTTTGCTTATTCTTTATTATTAAGAGCAGGTATGCGTCTCAGTAAGGTTGATGAAGCGAGGGCGCAAACGATAGTGCAGGCTGCCGTTGCCGGTGGAGTAATTACCGATAATGCAGATAACGCCTATATGCGACATGATGCCAACTACACGCAGCCGATAGGAAATACCCTGAATGGTAGTGAGGCAGCCAACTTTTATCTTACCAAGCCATTTGTTGATCAGTTAAAAAGTACTAGTGATCCGCGTCTTTCAGCTATTGCAGTAAGATATGAAGGTGCGGCTTCGGGTAATGATCAAACCGCTTCCGTTGCGACGAGTGACCCGGCAAAGCAAATCGGAATGCCGGTAGGATTTGATAATGGAAGCATTGTTGCGCAGGCAACCGCAGATGGACTTGCCAGTTTTTATGATTACAGCCAGGCAGACAGGAGAAGGATTGTAAAAACATCTGCTCCTGTATTCTTTGTTACTGCTGCGCAAACCGATCTTTTGCTGGCAGAGGCCGCATTCAGGGGCTGGATCAGTTCAGGAAGCGCTGCTCAATATTTTTCTGATGGTATTAAAGCCCATATGGATCAAATGGCTACTTTCGATCCCGGCTGTGCTGTCGCTTCTTCGGCAAGAGACACTTATATTGCCGCAAACACGTTAATGTCCGGTACTGAATTGGAGCAGATAAATACGCAATACTGGATTGCTTCATTCTTAAACGGGCCGGAAGCGTTTGCCAATTTCCGCAGGAGCGGCTATCCCGATCTTACACCTAACCCTTACGGACAGCCGAACAACCCGGATGTGCCAAATGGTACATTCATCAGGCGGCTTACGTATCCAACTTCTGAGTTGTCAGTGAATACAGATAATGTAAATGCTGCGATTTCATTACAGGGACCTGATAAATTGAGCACTAAAGTTTGGTGGGATAAGTAGGAAAATATTTTTATAGCCTTAGGAGGTCGTTTCGTAGCGAAACGGCCTCTTTTAATATTGTTTTTTTTTGGTAATGTTCCTATTCAAAGAACGGCACTCCGGGTGTTGCATATTTTTTCATCGCATCCTCATTAATGTCAACACCAATGCCCGGCTTTTCAGAAACGGTGATGAAACTATCTTTCACCCATTCTCCGTTATAGGTTACTATTTCTTTAAACATGGGATCGGTATGAAAATAGGATTGCCATTCCATAATTAAAAAATTGGGTACCGAAGCGCATACATGTGCCGTGGCCATAGCTCCCAAAAATGATGCTACCATGTGTGGTGCAAAAGGCACATAATATAAATTGGCAAGGTTAGCGATACGCTGCCCTTCACCTAACCCGCCGGTCTTTTGCAGGTCAGGCATAATAATATCAACACCACCTATCTCAAGTATTTTTCTAAATCCGTAGGCGAGATAAAGATTTTCTCCTGCACAAATGGGCGTACTTGTTGAATCGGCAATAAGTTTATAAGCTTCTACATTTTCCGCAGGTATCGGTTCTTCCAGCCACATTAAATTAAGCGGCTCGAGAAGCTTTGCAACGGCATGCCCTGTAACTGCATCATAACGGCCATGCATATCCACACATATATCAATGTTTGGCCCTACTGCTTCACGTGCAGCAGTTATCTGGTCAACCATTCGTTGTAATTCTGCAGGACTTGCCGTCCAGTTATAAGCGTCATATTTATTGGGATCATTGGCCTGGTCAAGATCAAATTTCATGGCATTGAAGCCCATGCTTTTTGCTTTCAAAGCTGCATCGGCAAAGTCTTTTGGCTTAGGTAATCTTACCTGGTAAAGCGCTGTATCGTTATAGACTCTTACTTTATCCCGAAACTTTCCACCCAGCAATTGATACACCGGTAGATTCAATGCCTTTCCTGCCAGATCCCATAAGGCACTTTCAACAGCAGATAATACAGCCACATACATCCCCGATTGAGCGCCCTGGAAAAATCCTGACTTGCGGATATCTTCAAACAGCCGGTGAACATTCAATGGACTTTTCCCCTTGATGCGTTCCCCAAAATTTTTTACAAGATGATAGGTGCCCGGTATCGCGTCCACTCCTTCACCGCACCCGTAAATATCCTGGTTGGTAAATATTTTTACAAAAAGACTTCCTTTTATATAACCACATTTAATTCCGGTAATTTTAAGATCAGAGGGAGCTGAAGGCTTTGGTGTTTTTTCAACTGCTCTTTCGAAACCTTGCCCGAAAGTTGCAAACGGAGCCAGGGCAGTAGCTAACAGTGTTTTAGTCATGAATGACCTGCGTGAATTTTTCATTTATTTATTTTTATGATTTTAAAATCTGTTTTATCCTGCACGATAAAGGCATTGTCCCCCTTCAGGGGCTAGGGGTTTCTTTGTTCCCCTTCGGGGTTAGGGGCCGTCTACCATGTCCTTTCTTTTAGCAATTCCTTTATCTGTGCTTTTGGCACCGGAAGCTCATCGATGTGGTCATTGAGCCATTTTGAAAAATCTCTTTCAATATCATTTGACCAGCGGGCATCTATCTGTCCGGCAGTATATTTTCCTTCTCTCAAACGCAGGTGGCCAAACATATCTCTCAGCCTCACAATTTCTGAAGTTTTTACAACCTTTTCTGCTAAATGAGGGGGAATAAATACCACTACACCCAATTTTCCCAACACAACATCCCCGGGCATTACAGTTACTTTGCGAATAAGAGTAGGTGTATTTATACCAATGATCATTGTATTGATATCGTTACCCGGGTTATGATACGAAGGGTCGTAGCTTGTATAGTAAGAAGTAAAACCGCCAATTTCTTTTAACCCCTCCAAATCTCTTATAGCACCATCATAGACAATACCGTTTCCGCTTTTTGCATAAATGGCGTTTCCTACATTGTCCCCTATAGTAGGGCCGTTCAATTTGGCGCCGAATTGATTTGCCACATACACGTCTCCCTTTACCAACAAATCCACAGGCCATGTGTTTTGTCCCCTCTTTCCCTGCTTCTTTCCCACTGAGTCAATCACTTTCCACATGTCAGGACGGCCGGGCATAAAAGTGGCGGTTACCGCACGGCCAACCAATACACTGTCGGGGTTAATAGTTTCCCATCCTTCTGCAACCTGGTAAGAAAAACCAGCATTCTTCATGGTAGCCCATGCTTCCTCTACGCTCACGGATTTCATCCTGCGAAGAATATCGTCCGGTACTTTTGGCCTTCCATCAGCAAAGCGCTCGCCCTTCCATTCAGGCGTTAAAAATATAAGTTGCTCTTTCGATATTTGCTGGCTCTTCACTGAATATGAAATAAGGAATAAGGCAATGAGCAGCGAAAATGTTTTTGATGCATTCATTGTGTAAGTATTATTTTTAGAAAACTTTTTCTATTATGATGTTATTGTTTTTTCAGCAGCAAGTTCGCTTTCTTTTATGCCGGTACTTTCCTCCGGCAACCGGTTATGCCACCAGCTTGCCAGCGAAGATCCCGTTACATTCATTACGGTACCGAAAATTACCGGCGCCAGCCCGGCCGTTGCCATCCTGCCCATAGTAAGCGCCAGTCCTGATGCGAGGCCTGCGTTTTGCATGCCCACTTCAAGTGCGATTGTTCTGCAATCTTTTTCAGGAAACTTAAGCAGTCTTGAAGACCAGTAACCAAGAAAATATCCGGCAAGATTGTGAATAATTGTAGCTGCCAATAACAGGAAACCAACCTTCAGTAAACTATCTCTCCCCGCGGCAGTGATCACCACCAATACCATCGCAATACCTGCCATTGAAAAGTAAGGCATCGCTTTATCGAGCCATTTGAATTTGCCATGAAGAAAATGATTGAACAGAAGTCCCGCTACAATAGGAATGATTACAATTTTGGTAATGTCCCAGACCATTGCCCAGAAATTTACTTCCACATAACTTGATGCCAGCATCTTCATAAGTAATGGCGTAAGCAATGGAGCCAGCAAAGTGGAAATGGTAGTAACGGAAACGGATAGTGCAAGATTGGCTCTTGCCAAATACGACATCACATTGGATGCAAGCCCGCTCGGGCAACACCCGATCAATATAATGCCTGCGGCTATTTCATCCGGGAAATTGAAAAGCTTTGCAATGAGCAGTCCAACAAAAGGCATGATCGTATAATGACAAATAACCCCAACTATAATTCCCCTTGGCATGCGAATCACGTTGGCAAAATCTTTTAAGCTAAGTTCAGTGCCCATACCAAACATGATGATCTGCAACAAGGGTATAAGCAGTGTCGAAAACTTAACGCTGCCGATAGTAATAAAATATTGCGGATAATACATCGCGAGGCTTACCGCTGCGAGTATCAATACAGTGAAGGAAAATCCCTGCAGGGTTTTGCTGCTTCTAAAGGCAATTGCCAGCGACGTAAAGAACAAGGCAAGCAGCCAACCGGCCCAATTATGCGCCGACTGAAATGCGAAGTACACGTAGGCAAGCAAAAGCACGCCTGCCGCAGCATAGAAATAATTATATAAAGACCTGGAGGTAGATGGCATTACAGTAAAAGTCTTTAAAGCAGTACAGTAGTACCTGTGATAAAAGCAAACGTAAAATCAAAAATTATGACAGGAACAAATTAAAGAATATAAATGGAATAAATGCGGTTGAGACAGATATAAAAATACAGAGGATGCTATAATTATTATCCAAAATGGTTAATATTAGATATTTAATTTTGCAGAAATAGTCGTACATTCTGTAATTAATTTAACACTCAACAAGCCCGTAAGAATTATGAAATTATTTTTTTCTCTTTCCTGTTTTTTGTTCGTGTGCAGCAATCTAACATTTTCGCAAAACAAAATTTACCTGCGTAATGAAGCAAAAGATGGAAGAGTAATTGAAATAACTCCTGGCGAGATAAAATACAAAGACCCTTCATATCCGGCCCGGGTAAATTCTGTTCCACGGTATGAAACCGTTTTGCTTTTTAATGATAAGGGAGGGTTTTTGGTTGTCTCAAAGCCAGATTCCCCGAGCCTTTTTTTAAACAAAAACCTGGTAGATAATTTTATTAATTTCCTGGATGACACAACAGCGGATGCTGACAGAATATTTACAAGAGACAAAAAAATTATTAACTGCAATATAATTAATGAAGACATCCTTTCCTTTATTGTAAACATTAATGGAACGCAATCAAAAGTTGACAAGTCAACAGTTGCAGCAGTGATATACAAAAATGGCGAGCATAAACTAACATCCGATCTGGCAACCGCCGCAGATGTTTTGTACAGCTTTCAAATGCAAAATAAGCCAAGCAGCCGAAAGAGAACACCGGTGCTGCCGGTGCCGTCTGTAGTTAAAGTGATTAATAAAAAAGATGAGAATTTAGAAAAGGGAAATTCTGCATCTCCTGAAAGGGAAAAGCCCGAAGTTACCGAGCGACCCCAACCTTTAGTAAACCCGGAAAAACCGGCGGCTAACAACATTTCATCCGCAGGAGAAGATGATAAAAGATACTTCTCATTGTTAGCCGGCGCCAATTCTTTATATAAACGGGGTGAGTATTTAAGAGCAAAATATTTTTATTTAAAAGCGAACGAGTTAAAGCCAAATGAAAAGGCACCTTTGGATGGAATAGAGAGAATCGATAAAATACTTTTAGCTGCAGAAAAATTAAGGCAGGACAGTGTTGACTATGATGCATACGTGGCTGCCGGTGACAGCCTTGCTAATTTGAAAAGTTGGGATTCAGCGCTGCTAATGTATAACAATGCCAAAACAATAAGGCCACGGGAATATTATCTGGCGCAGTCAATAAAATATGTGCAGTCCGAAATTAACAGGCTTAAGGTTGAAGCTGCAAAAAGAGAAGCAGAAATAAAATTTAGTAATGCCATGGCAACAGCTAATACTGCTGCCAAGGAAAAAAGATATGAGGATGCTCTTGCCGCTTATAATGAAGCATTACGCATACACCCGGATAATAAATTTGCCATAGACCGGACCAAAATTTTGATTTATCAAATATCCCAAAAGAAAGCTGCGGACCATTGATAAATCCCACCGCCAAAAACAACCTCTGTTTTTTGTTCAATGATTTAAATGAACCATTACCGTTCCAGTTGAAAATTTGCATCCTGTGCCGGCAGGTGAAGAAGGCTGGTACGTAATTGCGGGTATGCCTAACCGTGAATAAAGAGGTGGTTGTTTCTAAATAACATCCTCCGGGCCCGGAGGGTTGTTGGATAGTGCTATTAAAAACATTTGCAATTATTACCAGCAAACACACAAGCTATTTTTTTTCATTTCTCTTTTTGCAGAATTTAATTCCTTATCAGTACAATTATGTTTTGGTAACAACGGGTTGATACATTACCAAACTAACTATAAAATAATAATCGCAGTATCATGAAATCCTGAACTTTAACCTTAAAGGCAGGTATCGCTGAAATTGGTTATTTTCATAAATAACTGTGAGGATAATTTGTGTCTGATTTTCACCAAGACGTAAGCACCATGTCAACGCTATTAAATATTTCTTTTCATTTTAAATACTTTCCCCTGCTGGTGGTTGCCGCCATCGCCTGGGTAACGCCCATTTCCTTATCCTTATTAAAACTTAAAAAAATTCCTTCTGTAATAGTTGAAATTGTACTCGGTTATTTCATCGGAAAATATTTACTTAGCAAACGTTGATCATGAGAGTTTCCGGATACTGGAATTTTTTGCCCTCACCGGTTTTATATTCCTCATGTTTTTGAGCGGACTGGAGATTGATGTAGACCAGATACTGGCTTCCTTACCGAGGAGAAAACTTACTTACAGGCGATTTATCAGGAACCCGTTACTGGTTAGCCTTGTTTATTTTTGCCTTTCCATTTTATTGGCCTTTGGCGGTACATTCCTGCTTTCCGGAATTATTCATATCCCCCATATCTGGTATTTTTCATTGATCCTTGTTACTACTTCGGTGGGCATCGTGGTACCGGTTTTGAAAGAGAGGGGTGAAATCAAGGAACATTTCGGGCAACACATTATCATTGCCGCTGCCATTGCCGATATTTTCAGTATCATCTTATTTACAATAACCGCCATTGTTTACAAAAATGGTTTTGAAATTGAAATACTATATCTCTTCGGATTATTCTTCTTCTTTATTATTTTTTATTCGATCGGAAAAAGACTCAAGAATATTCCGCTTTTGAAAAATCTGGGATATCAATTATCGCATGCTGCTTCTCAAATACGCATCAGGAGTTCTATGCTCATGATTATGCTTTTCGTGGTTGCCGCCCAGTTTATAGGTGATGAAGCTGTGCTGCTTGGGGCTTTCCTGATTGGCCTGGCGCTTTCTTCCATGCTGCATCGTGAAAGATCGGTGATGCTGCTTAAACTCGACGGCATGGGGTATGGTTTCTTTATACCTTTCTTTTTTATAATGGTGGGTGTAGAATTTGATCCTTCTGCATTAAAGGAATTCGATCAGTCGTTGATTTGGTTTCTTGTGCTGCTTTTAATTACGTTGTTTGCCGTAAAGATTATTCCGGCCTTGCTTTGGAAGCGGCTTTTCGGAATTAGAAAAGCTATCGCAGGAGGCTTCCTGATGTCCTCCCGGTTAAGCCTTATTATAGCTGCTTCCGCGGTGGGGCTTGAACTGGGTGTGATTACACCCGGCATTAATGCCAGCTTTATAATAATGGCCATTATCACTTGCTTTGTATCCCCGGTAGTTTATAACCTGCTGTCCCCGGAAAGCCAGTTATCTGGTGGAAAAATATTTATCATCGGGGGAAGCCATATGGCCGTAGTATTGGCCAGGCGGCTGAATATGCATGGCAAAAAATTGGTTATTATAGAAAAAAACCCTGCGAGGGCCCGCGATATTTCAGCCAAAGGATTGAATTGCATTGAAGGGGATGGAAGGGAAGCCGCGTTATATGAAAAACTTAAATTGAATACCCATGATTACCTGATAGTGAATACGGGTGAACCGGAGGAAAACTACCTGATTTGCGAATATCTGCGAAAGGAAGCTCATGCATAATAACATCATATCCCTCGTCAATACATCTGGTGTTGAGGCTAAATTAAAGCAACTGGGTGTTCATACGGTAGATGTTGTGGGGGTAATGGCGACTACCATTGAAAATTTATTGTTGCGGCCTGCCACTTATCGGGCATTGGTTGAATCATTCGAGTATTTTAGTGTAGAAGAAATCCCGATTACCAAAAAGGAGGTTGATGGCTTGCAGTTTAAAGAAATCCCTTTTCATAGCGATGCCATTATTATCATGGTAAAAAGAGACAATTCTTTTTTTATACCCCAGGCCGAAACATTTTTTCGTGTAGGAGATATATTACATGTATTTGGAACAGATACGGCCATACAAAGCACACGTGAAAAGGTGGGCAGGGGAAGAATCTGAGAGATATAGTTGAATGTTTGGATGTGATGTTGAACTGACAGGAATAATTATGATTAGCGGAACATGAATAGCGTGGACAACTCCTTACATCGGATGGATAGTTGGCGACAATTTCATTTTCCCGGCTTACTATAATATGAAGAAACCGTATTACACATTGCGCCGGTAATACCCACGAGTTCAGTAAGACTACTTTCGTTGTCACGAATTTCCTTCATGTCGCTTACAAGCTGATCTTGTTGATTTAGCAATTCCGTATGAACTTTTATTCCAATCCAAATGTCATTTCGAAAATCTCTTTGAACAGATTTCAGGTTAGCGAATCGGTCATGAAATAATGAGATTACGCTGAAGTTGTCAATAACCCCCAATAATGCATAGAGCTTTTTGAGTTCGGGTTTGGATAGTTTCTCTCCGTTTGCCAAAATATTTTCTTTAAGCTTCACTGTATCAATCTTGGTGATACAATGCCGTATTTGGTAAATATGATGACAATATTTTTGCAGGTTATTAATAAAATGAAAAAGTATCCTGGGCTCCGTTGAATTTTGATGCTCTCTAAAGTCCCCACGGATTCGTCTTGCAAGTTCCGGAAACGTAACTGTCCCCTTGGAGAAATCGTCACTAATTGTAGGTTTAATATAGTCGATCTTGTCGTACGTTGCCAGTCTGAAAAGGTAACCCAATTGTTCCCCTATATACATTCTGAAGCTAAACTCTGCCTTATTTTCTTCATATTTCTTTTGAGCAAATGGCAAAACAGCCGCGGCTATTAGCGAAAGAGTTGCTACAATAAGAGTTAGTAGGGTCCAATTCATTGTAAGGGTCTAAAAAATTACTGCTGAACTAAAGACCAAATTTATATTTAAAAATTGATGATTGGTAGCTGGCTAAATATCAGGTCCGGCTGGCTCAGTGATATTTTAGTTGCTCCAATCCGTCAATGGGAGGCTGTCTTTCACTTTCTCACCCGGTCGAAAAACTCTTTCTGCAGCATCAATGTTTTATCGTCGTTCTTAATAGCCTTAATCGCATCAGCTAACTGGCTGATGGTATGATCTGCTACTAGTTTGCCGAGTGCTGCGGTGGCTTTGTCGCCTTCGCCTGCATAGTGATTTGGGTAATCGGCATACCACCAGATGCCGGTGTATACATTTGGTATCGATAACCGGTTCAGGTTTTTACCGGATTCATTTTTGGCGCTGTCTAATTGCACCAGTTCAGGGCGGAAATACAATACTTCCGATGTTTCTTTTTCGCCGGCATGCTGGTCGCCTGCAGGGTCGGAACGGCGCAGAGGCAGTTACCTTTTTATTAAAGGCAGAATCGGAGGAAGGCTGGAAAAAATACACTGCATAGTTCCTTTCTTTTTCAAGCCTTGTTTGTATAAAATATTTTATCAGCTCAGGGTTGCCGCCGTGGCCGTTTACAATAATGATCTTATTAAATCCATTCCTCGCAATTTCATCGCAGGTATTTTCCAGCAGGTCCCACACCACTCTTTCGGGCAAGGCAAATACACCGGGCTGGTGCTTGGCTTCGTTTATCTGCCCATAAAAATAATCGGGGAACACCACAGCGTATTCCTGTTGGGTAGCACGTAAAGCATACTCACGTACACGGATAAGGTCGCTGCCAATAGGCACATGCGGACCATGTTTTTCCAATATGCCAATAGGAAGAATACAGGTCTTATTGCTTTTGGTTAAAGCATTATCCCAGTCGGAGGCGGTTATTTCATCCCATCGTGCGGGCAGTTTTTTTTGAGCGGTAGCTTGCAGGCAAATAAAAATGGCGAAGCAGAAAGCGGGCAAGAAAGCTGTATTTCTTTTCATTGATAATTGTTTTAACAAATATAGTGATGGGATGGAAAATACGACCACCTTAAATGTGCGATGGAGAGAGGCCAGAGGAGGAACGTATACACTCTAAGAATAACGGAAAATTTCTTTATTACTTCGCTACAGGTTTCATTGAAACTATCTTATCAACTATAAACTCGCTATATCCTCTCCAGGGGATGGCGCCCTTATACTCTTTATAGTGCAGGTCAAAATAATCGCCGCTGTTATTCATGAGTATATTGGCAATGCTGTCATTCACCACAGAAAATTCAAATTCATAAGATTGAATGCTGCCGGGTGTTTTGGAACGAAATCCTGATTGTATCAACTTACCTTCATACGTTTTAAAAAGATTGCCTTTTTTTACCAGGTAATTCAGTTCTCCCGATTTTACTCCTTCACCAAATACAAAATAATATTTCCACCAAAAGATGATTGCCAACGCAACAATGACGATGACCACCATCCACCGCAGGAATTTTCTAAACCCGCTTGTTCTTTTTTTTGGTTGGAGCTCATTCATACTTTGCTTTAAAGATAAGTAGAGATCAAATGTAAGATTCTTTGTGATCATTTGTGACCGTTTATTTGCTTAGTCATTCATCAATGTCTTTGGGGGCTGTTCATTTGTGAGGGTAAGTGATCCAAACCGAAAAGACAGCCCACTATCAATTATGAAATTGTTTACGTGATCCCGAAGGCCGCAATAAAGTAAGGTGACAGGTGCAAGAAACAGGCGTCAAAGAATTCGTGGCTGGAGGAATTAATGTAAACTTTGTGAAAAAAATGAAGTCGGCAGCCTTCACGAGTGGATGGCTGGGCTTGCGAAAGAAGGCAACACCCTACGGAGGCTTAAATTAATTTTACGTTTAAACCAGTTCTTTATCTGAAAGTTTTCAGATATTATTTCTAATTTCAGGATAATATTTCCTCCCATTTATGATATCAGCCTACTCTTATGCACAGTATATAACCTTAAATAAATAATGATGAGATTTACTTCTAATGGTTCGCATGCAAGAAGATCCTTTTTAAAAACTACTGCCGGCATTTTCACAGGCATTGCTTTATTACCAAAATGGAGTTCTGCTAAAAATTTGATGCCTCCCCCGGAGGGCATTAACATCATCGGGCCAATAGACGGATATTCTCCACAGATTGGCACTTTCGTATCAATGCTGAATTGGATAAGAGAAAGTGTAATTCGTGCCACGAAAGGCTTGAGTAGTGATGATCTTGATTTTCTTGTAGATGAAAAATCAAACTCTATAGGCGCACTTCTTTTGCACTTAGCCGCAACAGATGTTGTTTACCAGGATCTCACTTTTTTTAATTTGAAGGGCTTTAGCTCTGCGAATGAAAAGAAATGGGGTGTTCCCATGAGCCTCGGCGATGAAGGACGAAAACAAATAAAAGGAAATCCCCTGGATTATTACATTTCTTCTCTAACGGAAGTTCGTGAAAAAACATTATCCGAATTTAAAAAACGAGATGACAAATGGTTTGCCGAAATAGATCCTTCCTTTTTTGGAAATCAGCCAACTAACAATTATTGCAAATGGTTTCATGTATGTGAACACGAAGCTAACCACCGTGGACAAATGACCGTGATCAGGAAACGTCTCCCGGGAAGCAAAGAAAGTAATGATTGATGTTTTATCTAAGTAGCGCCCAGCTTGGTCTCCTTCATAGATCCTTTGGACTGACCAGCGGAGTTTAAAGCAACATTTAAACTATCAGAAAATACTTTAACGTTCCGAAACTGTTTGTTCCACCATACGGCAGCCTTCACGAGTGGATGGCTTGGGACTTGCGAAAGAAGCAGCACCTACCGGAAGTTTAGATATGTTAGTTGCAGGTTTATCTGCTTTTTCAATATTAATGTGCTGAAGTTGCATCGCCGAATAAACGACAATAATTACCACCTCCAATTTTTCCAATTTCATCTTCATTAAATCCTGTCTTTAGCATAGCATCAACAACGGCGTAATAAAATCCGTCTTTCTGATCGGCCCATGCCTCATTGGTTCTTTCGCCAATGCGTTTACCATTAGCAGGAGGATTAGGTGTTTTATTATTTTGTTTATTGCTGTCCGGTTTATTATCGGGGTTTAGTACGGGAGGCTGCCCGCCGGGCTTTCCTCCGGCATCTGCAGGAGAACGATAAGGTGCTGTGAGCTTGGTATCGGTGCCTATACAAACATGATCAACGCCAATCACATCAACCATTGCCCGGATATTTTGAGCATATTCCAATGGCGTATCTGACAAATGTGTCCATACACCAATAATACCTCCTGCATCGGCAACAATTTTAGCCTGTGCTGCACTGATAAGCCTTGGGCGCATCATCTTTGCCATCTTTTCATTAGTGCCTAATTGTGTGTCAAGCCCTGTATGAGAAATGATGACGGGTGTTGTAGTTATTTTCAAAGCGGCATTAATGGTGTCGTTGCTGGCATGTGTAAGGTCAACAATCATTCCCAGGCGGTTGCATTCTTTAACTACTTCCGTACCAAAATCAGTAAGGCCGCCAAACTTCGCAGGATTGGTATATACATCACCCAACGGTACAGAAGCATCGCTGTCGTGCAGTAAGCCGAGATGGCGCAATCCCCGGTTGTAAGCCTCTTGTACACGTTCCAGTTTTCCTTCGAGGAAATGGCAACCTTCCACGGATTGAATGACAATCGGCTGATGTTTTTTATGAGCAGCCTTAATATCAGCAAGGTTAAAGGCACGCTTCATATTGTTATCTGATAAAACTTTATCCATCGCACTAAGCCCGTTGAGATATCTTTCATACGCTTCCCCAGGTTGAATATTTCTTTTGTAATCTGTGGCGAATGTCATCACGATAGCTGACAGGCCTGACTTTTTCAATTCGCCGGATAAATCCAATTTTGGTCCGGGCAATTCGGCTTTGTCAAGCGGTATGTCAATATGATTATGCGTATCTATCCCGATGGTGTTGGCTACAATTTTGGCCACCCGCGGGTCGTCATCCTTCATAGCCCATGACCACAAAGGGTTTAATATTATAGCTGCTCCCGTTCCTGATATTGCTGTAATGAATTTTCTACGGGACCATTCCTGTTGGGGCTTTTGCATGGCTTTTATTTTAAAATATGCCAATGTTTTTTAGACCATAAATGTATTTTCAAAGCACTGACTTTTTTTCGAAAAGAGATAAAAAAGAAAAATTATGCTGTGAACAGGAAAACTTATCGTGTCCAACATTCATTTTAATCCCTGTCAGCCATATTGGAATTTAGCACTTTCACCTGGGGAATATATATAAATTATCATCAGCAAGGTTTTATGAAAGAGGGATAAAGGATTTTTTGTTGTGCTATTTCAGTGATTATTGAAATGTGGACGGAACGCCAACATCAGCAAGAGGTATGTAGATATACAATGGATTAAACTACAATGATGTAAACATTTTTTGTAAGCTTTGGAGATTCCAGAAATCAACAGCATTCTGATCCAGGTAAGTTTTTAGCCCCGGCTTTTTTAAGGAAAACAATCTCAATGCATTCTTTTTGGAGGCAGGTAAAAAATAATTGTATGTATCACCAATAAAATAAAAGCTGGTCAGGACCAAAGTAATATCTTCCATGATTTTAAGATTAGAAGTAAAAACCCCATTATCGTCGGTAAAGCTTGCATAAGAATCTATAGCCGTAGTTGAGGAGGGCTGATTATAACCACCAATCTTTTCTCGTTTTTTAACAGTGAATACCTGTTTTTTTAATAGTTTCCCGAAAGGGGCTTCATCTATCAACTCCAGGTATCCATGATCATAATAGAAAAAAGTTTTACTGCCCATCTGGATCTTACTGATATTTAGCATTTGGTTTTTCGCAATTGCAAGGGTGTCGTTATCCGGGCTTATAAACATAACTTCTCCCAATAGGTAATTATAGTTAAGCTTGTTCCGGGCGGAAGTGCCGTTTTTAAACATAATTACACCATCTGCAAAATTGGGAAATTCATAAATTTTTTCAGGCGTTAAAACTTCCGAAACATTCCTGCCTGCTGCTATAAAAATTGCAGAGCTATCCTGGGCATGAAGAATGCCAGGCAGTATTATAATACTTAACGATATTAAAATTTTTTTCACCACATTGAATATAGACATAAAATTTTTAAAAGTAAGCGGTATCCTTCACGAACATTGGCCAGTTCCCAGTGTTAGGTTCAGCCGCGGTGATCTGAGATTGCCCTGCTGATGTTGGCGGGGACGGCAACATTAGCAGGGTTTAAACCTGGCACGCTCCGGACCTTGGGAAATACAGAAATTTTTCCTTGTTACATATTAATAACGTTACATTCGTATTAAAGGAAATTATTCATCATTTTCATGAAACAAATACTATTACTCCTTTCATTTTTTATCAGTCTTACTATCCATGCTCAAAACGGAAAGTTATCTCATTCTTTTATTGAAAATTTCAACGATTCCGTTTTAGAAAATTTCAGGTATGGCTCTACCGGAAATAAAGCTGCTTTTAAATGGCAATCTGGTGTTACTTCCAAAACAGAACCTGGCGCGAAAGTGCTGTTGTTTAAAATAGATCCCATGGATAGTGCGGGTGCAGGTCGTGGTCCGGAAATTATATCTAATCACTTTACTTATTTTGGTACTTACTCTGCCCGGTTGAAAGTTCCTGGCGTAAAAGATGTTCAACCAAATGCAGGCGCAGTTGTCGGTTATTTTACTTACTTTATGGATAGCGTGTATGGGCTTAGTGAGATAGACTTTGAATGGCTGGTTGCTGATCCTTCCATCATTTACATAGGCACCTGGACTGGTACCAGGGGCGAACTTAAAAGAATCGGGCGAACAATAAATTTAGCTAAAGGAATTATTTACAATACGATTTATAAAGTAGGTTATAAAGGAGAACCGACGCCCCTAACCGGTGCTCAAAACCAGCCCGAAACAATTGAGGCTATCGAAAATTATGATGCTTCATCCGGGTTTTATACTTACGGGTTTAACTGGTATCCTGATCGTCTTACATGGTGGATGATTCATCCGGTAACAGGTAAGAAAATCGTTTTGTGGGATTACCAGGGATCTCAAAGAGGCATACCTCAGCATCAAACGTATTATCGTATGAACTTTTGGCATACCAACGAATGGGGAGTTGAAACCAATCTTAACGCAATTGAGAAACCATTGCACCCCTATGAACTGGAAGTTGATTGGATGTCGTATGATCCGTTCAATAAGTGATTGACTTTTTATCTTTCCCAATGTTGATCTTCCACTTCCTCCAAATTTATAGCATTGTGCCACGGAACAATAATCTTAGCTCAATAAAACCAATCTTTTCGATATGGCACGAGTATGGCCAACACATCAAGCCTCGCTACCAAACTCGCGCCAACCTAACCTTTTTTAAGACTCAATGAAGAGAGTGAAGGCACTTGCGATTTCTATGATTCCACCGAACAATATTTATAGTTTTTTTCGTACAATCTTTTTTGGTTAACGCAGGCAAAAATTCTATGGATAATTTTGTTTTTAACTGCATTTAGAAAATTCATTTTATTCTTTCCTTCTGCAACTTTTCTTTCATAATATTCACGCAAATCATCACTAAACCTGGCTGCAACTAATGCGGTCATGTGTAATAAAGATTTTGCTTTCATATTTGCTTTTTTACTTGTTCTGGTTTTCCCTCTCACGCTTGTTCCCGATGTATGTTCGAAAGGAGCAATACCTGCATAACATGCATATTTTCGCGGTACATTTCTTTCTAAACTCATTGGTGTTGATAACAATTTCAGTTGCTGTTATTTTTCCAACACCTGGTATTGATTCGATCCTGGAAAAAAGTTCTTTAAGTTTTTCATCACAATCAATTACTTTTTTTATCTTCTTTCTGTTTTTTTAATGTCTTCCTCAAGAGCTTTGATACTTTGTTTGCAACACTCATCATCTGAGCAGAAGATTCTTTATCAATAAATTTCTTATCTTCTTTAATTGTATTGTTTATTTGCTTCCTGGCATTGAGCAACCGCTCTCTAATACCGCTTAATCTTTTGAGATGCCTGATTACAGTGCGTTCCGGCTGCCACAAAGTTAAAAACTCTTTATTCTTAAAAGCGTATAAAGCAATTCTATAGGAATCAACTTTATCATTCTTGCCTCTTAATAAACCACCTGATTGTTTTATTTGTACAGATGATTCTAAGCATACTGCCAACTTCTTTTCTTCCATTACTTTTAAAAAATGGCTATTATAAAATCCGGTATGTTCCAAACAAAAAAGACAATCATGTAAAAGGATTTTTTGATCTCTAACCAGCTTCTTTAAAAATGTTTTGATAGATTGATCACTATTAACAATCTGTTCATACATTTTCTTTTCATTGTTGTTAAGGATTGTAATATCCAGTGTTTGTTTTGATACATCAATGCCGATAAACCATTGGTAACTCATAAATTTGTTTTTAAATTTAAACAATGGTTAACCAGTTTTGAACACTATCAAAGCCTTGCTAATGGGTCTTACCCAAATTTCTATTTGATGCCTGTTCAAAATAGCGGCAGCAGTCTGAATCGCAAGATAGGTCTCACCTGGCCAACGAGGGATAATGCACTGATGCCGCTTGGCTAACTTATCAATACTAATATCACCAATAAATTTTAATATTAGACTGATACAAACCTAAAGGCCAACACAGGGGATTGTTTCATTTCAAATATATTATTGTCAATCGAAAAATTGATTTGATTTGGCCTTCCTCCAACATTTCGTATCCTTTCCCAAACAAGATTTATAAATATTATATGTGCATTATTATTGCTTATTGTGAAATTTAATTGCTTGTCATTTTTGGCCATTGCAGGTCTTTCTCTTCAAAATCAAATACCTCCTGCAACTTGAATACCAGCGCCCAGTTTGATCTCCTGAACCGAACTGCTCCCAAAGGCTTTAACATTCCGAAACTATTTGTTTGGAGTTAAAATCAACACCTCTCACGAGTGGACAGTCTGGGCTTGCGAATAAAGGCGGCGCCTACGGAGGTTTAATTATTCAAATTTTGGATCTGTATTTATACCTACTTTTAATTCTCCTTCCCAAGAAAATTCTCCAAACAAACTTTCGGGGTTACACCCAAATAATGTACTTCGTCGTTTTTCATAATACTTTTCCAGCGTTTTCGGGTTGTTAGGCTATATGTAATACATGCAAAAATGCGGCGTATTCATTTTTCATGTGGTCGGCTGGGTAATAACATACTAAAAAGTCATATCCGTCAATTGCTGCAAGAGCTTCCGGATTGTCATAGATGTTTGAAACCAGTAGAAAATCATCTTTATGTGTAATTGGTAATTTCACTCGTCTTTCGATAATCGGCCATTCTACAATCAAAAAGCCATAAGGGCTAAAATTATCTTTTGCGTGTACTTGGCCTCCTTCATCTATAATTGTTCCATTTCGGTCAATTGCATTTATTCGAAAAACTTCGCCATTGATTTCATCCCATTTAATATCACGTCCGACAAGAGCGTATTCAGACTTTCTAAAGATGTTAAAAAGTTTCATAATTGAAGGTAACAATTTCGCCGCTGATGATGAGATCAGACCGCGGAGTCCAGCTTGGGCTTTGGAAAGAAGGCAGCACCTACCGAGGCTTGTGTGTAATCATTAATTTTACACCATGAGCGAAACAACACGAATGCATTTTGTTCCCCGGACATACCTCAAGCGATTTTCAACTGAAAAAATGAAAGCCGGAACGAAAGAATATTATATTAGTGCCCTCGATATTTCTAAGTTCAGCGGAGAAGAATTTGACACTATTAAAGGTGAAATCAAACAAAGAAATATAAGAAGAATTTGTGTCGAGGATAATCTCTATTTATTGCCCGGAGAAACAAAAGAAGAAAGATTACTAATAGAAAATCTATACCAGGAATTATACGAAGATAGCTACGATGCATTGTACAAATTGTTGATTGATGATAAGAAAGATATAATCACTGTGGAGGAAAGATATTCTATCGTTGGTTTCGTAGTGTCGTTGTTTTTCCGAAATAATACATGGAACAATTTCATGAACCGTATCACGAGTGACATATATGATAGGGCTTATCTCCTTTCCAAGGCCAATAATCAAAACTCTTTCTTTTTCGAGGATAAAGAAATTTCATTGGTTGGTAAAACACTTGACGAATTAAAATCCGATAATAAAAAATACAACACACCAGAACATGCAATGCAAACAGTGCAAAGAATATTCGAGCTTATCCGATTGCGTGTGAATAATGACTTTATCTCCGTGATAAAGGCGAGACCTGGATTTGAATTTATTACAAGCGATAATCCTGTTTCATTTAAAAACCACGATATAAGCCATCGTCCAATTCCATTCGACCCCACTAATGCACTTTGGCTACCTATTGATAAAGATCATATGATACAAGTACAGCCATGGGCGGATCAATTAGATTGGGCAATGATCGGGAAGCTTAATGATGGGCCATTTCCAGGGACAATGACATCTATGAGCAATAATTTTCAACTACAGCAATGCGGTAAGTATTTGTTAGGCACGGAAAACGGGTTAAATATGTTTCAACAAAAACCTATGGGAATAATTCCTAAGCGTTAGACTAATTCTCAGCAACCTTCCTCAGCATGGGCATTGGTTTGAAATGATGTAGACTCATATTTTTCAAATACCGGTTCAACAAGCCCTTCCGATTTCTCTCCCTCAACTTCCCCCGTTCACCGCAAACTTTTCCCTGTTCACATCATTTCAAAAATTTGCCTTTTTCGATAAAATAAGTTTGTGCCATCAAACAAAAAAATATGAAAAAGGTATTTACAATTTTATTGATACAAAGCATCTTCCTGGTTCATGGCTTTGCACAGGCTCCACAGACTTCAATTGCCGGGAGTGTCGTTGATGATAAAAATAAAGCCGTAGAATCGGCAACCATCTCTTTAATGAAAGCCGAAGATTCTTCGGTGGTTAAATTATCGGTGACCGACAAAGCCGGACATTTTTTCGATCATTCTAACGGCGGCTCAATATATTCTTCCGCCCTGGGCTTCAAATTATGGCTGGTTATTAGCCGCACGCAGGTGTTCCACCGCAGAATGGCATCATCATTTCCCGAAGGACGCAATGCTTCGGCTTTTTCGTAGAACATCATCGCATCTCTCAGCCAATCATAGGCAGCGAAATGGCCACCGCTCATTTTACCGTTTAAAATTGCCATTCCCTTGCGTTCATTAATAATACCGGCATAGTAGTTTTTCTCATAGTCGCTTTGGAGCCGTGGCAGCAGTTGTTGAGCCTGTTTTAGATCTGCAGACGAAGAAGATGCGAACTCATCCGTAATTGCCAAAAGTAAATTGATAATAGCTTTGGAATTTTGCGGATCCACATCCAGCACATCAAGGCAAATGCTTTGAGCTAACTGGGGCTGGTTGAGCAGCCTGTATCGCTCTACTTTTTCAAGAGCTTCAGGGATACTATTTTTTGAAATGGGTTTAATGCGCATGGCAATGTATTTAAATGATTTTTTAAAAAATCAGGATTGATGCATTAATTTTCTTTTTCGGGCAAATTCTTTTTTGAGCGAAATTTCCTGAAGAGCATTTTTAACGGGTCATAAAATCTATCCGCTACCCTTTCTTTCAAAGGAATAATGGCATTGTCAGTAATGGTAATATCCTCGGGACATACCGTTGTGCAACATTTGGTGATATTGCAATATCCGATGCCATCATCCTTCTTTAAATCTTCGAGGCGATCTTCAACATCAAGTGGATGCATTTCTAACGCCGCGGTATATACCAAAAAACGAGGCCCGATAAACTCATCATGCAGCTGATGCTCGCGAAGCACATGGCATACATCCTGACACAAGAAGCATTCGATGCATTTGCGGAACTCCTGCACCCGGTCTACATCTTCCTGTGCAATTCGCCATGTGCCATCCTCAGCATCAGGTTTCCTTGGTTTGAATTTCTTAATTTTTTTCTTTACGCGGAAATTCCATGACACGTCAGTTACCAGGTCCCTGATCAATGGGAACGCTTTCATTGGTTGTAACAAGACGGGCTTATCGAGATTGAGATCGCTGAGACGGGTCATGCACATAAGTTTGGGCATTCCATTTATCTCCGCGGAGCAGGAACCGCATTTGCCGGCCTTACAATTCCAGCGAACTGCCAGGTCGTTAGCCTTTTCTGCCTGTATCTGGTGCACGGCATCAAGAACCACCATCCCTTCAGAAGTTTCGATGGTATAGCTTTCAAATTTTCCACCTGAAGCATCGCCACGCCATATTTGAAATGTTGCTGTTGCCATTACTTATTTCATTTCTTCAATTATTTGTTTAAGATCTGCATGCATCTCACGCAGTGGTTCATGCCTCATCTCCATCTTTCCATTTTCTCCTTTAAAAATAACAAGATTGAATTTACCTTTTATCTCATCCTTTTCCGGGTAATCTTCCCGGAAATGTGCCCCACGACTTTCTTTTCTCTCCAGTGCTGCCTTGGCAATAGCTTCGGAGATAGTAAGTAAATTTTTGAGATCTAATGCAGTATGCCAGCCATTATTATATTCCCTGTTTCCAGTTACAGTTACATTATCCGCACGGCTGCGCATTAATTTAAGATGTTCAACGGCCCGGGTCATCTCATCTTCAATACGAACAATCCCCACCAGCTGCTGCATCATTTCCTGCAAGGCAAACTGAACGTCAAACGGATTATCTCCTTTCTCTTTATCGAAAAAAGATAATGCCCAGGTTGCGGAGTCCGTAATTTCTTTTTCATCAATCCCTCCCTGCGCATTTTCTTTTGCAAATTTAGCTGCAAACTCTCCTGCCCTTTTGCCAAACACAAGAAGATCGGAAAGAGAATTACCTCCCAACCTGTTTGCTCCATGCAGGCCTGCTGCAGATTCGCCCGCTGCGAAGAGTCCTGGTACAGTTGACATTTGTGTATCGGCATCCACGCGAATACCGCCCATCATGTAATGAGTGGTGGGCCCGACTTCCATAGGTTCTTTGGTAATATCAATATCTGCCAGTTTTTTAAACTGATCATACATGCTCGGCAACTTTTTCCTTATGTGCTCTGTTGCGTTGGGAAGTTTATTTTTTATCCATGCAATATCCAGGAACACCCCATTATGCGGGCTGCCCCTGCCTTCTTTAATTTCCCGCACTATGCATCGGGCCACATGATCCCGGGTGAGAAGCTCCGGTGGCCGCCGCGCCTCCCTGTCGCCCTGCGTATATCTCCATCCTTCCTCTTCATTGTCCGCTGTTTGGTTGCGATATAACTCGGGTATTTCATCAAACATAAATCGCTTGTTCTCGTTATTGAGTAAAATTCCCCCCTCGCCTCTTACACCTTCAGTAACAAGAATTCCACGAACACTTGGTGGCCATACCATACCTGTTGGATGAAATTGTACAAACTCCATATCTATTAGCTCGGCACCTGCATGATAGGCAAGTGAATGCCCATCACCGGTGTACTCCCAACTGTTACTGGTGATTTTGAAAGCCCTGCCGATGCCGCCTGTTGCTATTATGACCGCTTTCGCCCGGAACAACTTAAACTTGCCTCTCTCACGCTCGTAGCCAAACGCACCAACTACCCGTTCTCCATTTTTGAGAAGTGCTATAATCGTGAACTCCATATGGACGGTTATCCCCTGGTGGATACCGTGATCCTGTAATGTCCGGATCATTTCCAATCCCGTGCGGTCGCCGACATGCGCCAGCCTTGGATATTTGTGGCCCCCGAAGTTTCGTTGAAGGATACGGCCGTCCCTGGTTCTATCGAAGAGTGCGCCCCATGCTTCTAATTCTCTTACACGATCAGGAGCTTCTTTAGCATGCAACTCCGCCATTCGCCAGTTGTTTAAGTATTGTCCTCCCCGCATTGTATCTGCAAAATGCACCTTCCAGTTATCTCTCTCATCCACATTGGATAATGATGCTGCAATACCACCCTCAGCCATTACCGTATGAGCCTTGCCCAGTAAGGATTTGCAAACGAGGCCAACAGATACGCCATTCGCAGCTGCTTCTATAGCAGCCCTTAGGCCGGCGCCTCCGGCGCCAATAACAAGCACATCGTAATCGTATGAATCGTATAATGACATTTAAAACTTTAGCCGGTCTTCATGTTTCTATAGCCATGTTTCACAATATTCTTAAGTCCGTCCATATACCCGTTGAACATAACCTGACATATATATCTGAAAATGCGACCCAGAATAAACTCATCCATGCCCAAAGCATATGTCTGCGATTGAAACAGCCTGCGCACTTATATATGTTCCGGCGAATCGGCGCACCGGAAAGCCGATCCATAAAGCCTCCAACCACGTGACGCAAAGAGTGACACCCAAAAGTATATCCGCCAAGGAGGACCACATTAATGGCTAATACAAACGTGCCCACGCCGATACCAAAAGATTTTTCACCTGTAACAGGATCGGTAAACCACAAGGCCTTCCAAACATCTATGGAAAGAAAAATAATAAAGAATAAAGCGATGTATAGAAAATAGCGATGTACATTTTGCATGATAAGGGGAAAATATTTTTCTCCCAGATATTTTTTTCGCGGCTCAGAAACCGTACATGAAGGTGGATCAGCCCAAAAGGATTTGTAGTAAGCACCACGGTAGTAGTAGCAAGTTACCCGAAACAGTCCGGGTGCCCATAATATCAGCAACGCAGGCGACCACGGTAATATGCCCGGCCACCAGCCGGGCTTAGGGCCAAACCAACTGTGTGGTGAATCTCCAAAAAGCTCAGGTGAATAAAGAGGCGAAAGATAAGGTCCGGATGTGTAATGCTCACCTTGAAATGCAGCCCATGTTGCATAGATAACAAAAGCGGAAAGAAAGATAAAAATAATCAGGGGCCTTGCCCACCAAATATCTTTACGATTAGTGTAGCCAAAGCGATGGCGTGGAGTTGCTAAATTTATTTCAGCCATAAAACTGTTTCTTACTATTAAGGATAAATATCAACACGTCAATGAATAAGAAAAATAAAAGGTTCTCTAAGATAATTCAAAACATCAAATGACCAAGGGAAAATAATTTAGGGAGCGAATTACACCCATGAAATTCGGCCCCGTTATATATTGGAATCAAGTTCGCGGCAATAGATTACTATGGAGATAAAGGACTTTTGGAAATTATAAAGCTGGACACTTTAATTGTATAATGTATTTCAATAGCACAGATACGCCCGGCGCAAAGCAATGCTGCATATGTGCGCCAGTGTGGAAAATCACTGAAACCCCGCAATCTTATGCAATTGAACAGGGTCGTAAATCATGCCGTCTTTTATAACGGTTTTTACCTTTCTTATATCGCGGATGTTTTGTAAAGGATTCCCATCAATTATAATCAGGTCTGCATTTTTACCTTGCTCAATGGAACCATAATTCTTTTCAATATTCATAACTCTTGCCGGTGATATGGTAGCCAACTGTATTGCCTGCATGGGCGTGAGGCCGCAATCCACGTAGATTTCCAGCTCACGGTCAAGGCTATAGCCGGGGAAGCCCATATCTGTTCCTGCAACGAGCGGAACACCCTCGTCATAAAGTTTTTTAAAGATGACCTTAAAAATTTCCATCACCCGTTTTCCATAACTTTCGTAATCTTTTTCAGGTAGGCCTGTGTTGGTAAAGATCACTTGTAAAGGTTGCGGCAATGTTTTAAAATTCGGTTCTATATTTTCTATGCTTTCATTCAAAGAGCGCAGGGATAATTCAAAAACACCGAGTGTTGGATCTATCACCACGTGATGCGATTTTATAAAATCAAACACTGCCTTATTGGTTGAATCATCAAAGTTGATAGTGCGGTCTGCATGCTTTTTTAAAACAGAAAAAACATACTGTATGTGGTTAACCATATCCATGCCCGAATCAACGCCCTGCATAAGCGTCATGTTGATAGGGATATGCCCGGTAACGGTTAAGCCTTGTTTATGCGCTTCATCACAAATGGCTTTTACAATGGCAGGTTTTACAGAGCTGTAAATTTTTATTTGTGCAAAACCATTTTGCTTATACCGGTCAACTTCTGCAATGGCTTCCTCCTTTGTAGTTGCCTGCACAATGCCCAGCGCATATGCACCTTTACCATCAATGATACCGGCTTTCAAAATTTGCGGGCCAATTCCACTTCCACTATCTATAGCATTTTTTACGGCGTTGATGTACACAAATTCATTGCCGCAGTCACGCACAGTTGTCACGCCTGCCGCGAGGTAAGCAGGTCCCCATTCTGCCTGTTCAAAATGCGCATGCATGTCAAACAAACCGGGCAAGATAGTTTTGCCTTTGGCATCAATAATAAAAGCATCGGATGGAAGAGTAACGTTATGGCCAACATTTTTTATCACGCCGTTTTCAATTAAAACAGTTACGCCGTTTAATGTTCTATTGTTGACCACATCCACAACATTGCCGTTAGTTATCGCAATCACCTTGTGCTTTTGAAAAGCGGGTTTTGCATTATTCGTAAAAAGCTTCATTCCATACACGGCGGCTTTTGCGATGAAGCCAGATAATAAACTTTCATACGGTTCAAAAATCATTTCCTGCTTATCGCCTTCTGCATCATTCGTTATCAAACAATACAATTGCCCCTTTGCATCTGTCCATAACAATTCATTTCCCCATATCAATCCTGTAATAACATAGCGTTCCAGCATCAGCTTCTTATCATTAAATAAAAATGTGTCGCTGCCGTCTTTCTTTATTTGAATATTCCCTTCGGGAAGCGTTGGAATGTTTGCCGGCTTGCCTTGTTTTTTCCAGAACTGGATAAGCAGCATTTGCGTTGTTGCAGGGGAATAACCGGCAACTGTAAATTCATTTCCGGTAACATTTTTTTCCGTGCTTACCGAATCAATAGTTATGAAGGCTGACTTGTTTTTTATCGTAACCGAATCGTCCAACTGAGAGAAACGCGACGTGCCTCCTTTAATAATGTAAGCCCTTGGATGCAGTGTGGAGTTCAATTTCAGCGTGGCTTGCAAAGAAACCGGTGAGCCGCGGTCAATATATTTGAAATCTACTTTATAAGTGTGTATGCCGGCAGAATCAGTAGCAACATATTTTTCTTTTCCAATGTTTTGGGCAAACTTGTGCAGCAAAAAAGTGCCGCTGTCAATACTGGAAGATTGTGCAAACAGGCAGGTATTGGTGCCGGTTAGTATCAACAGCAGTATATAATATTTCATATGGAAATTTTAAGAAAGATAATCAAGAATAAAATTTCTTTGGAAAGAATTTAAATGTGCGATGAATAGTTGGTTGCAACACAAGTGTTGCAATGGGATTTTTCGACAGCTAATATTTCATAATACATTGCTAACATTTCCCATTGACATAATAAAATGGCGCACTAAAAGCAGACTACTATGGAGTTAAAGGACTTTTAGAAATTATAAACCTGGACACTTTAATTGTATAATGTTTTTCAATAGCACAGATACACCCGACGCAAAGCAATGCTGCATATCTGCGCCAGTGTGGGGTTGGCGGGGAAGGTAACATGAGCAGGGGTATAGCTATTTTTTTCGTTTCATTCTAAGTCCTCTCTCCAATAGAAAATCGTAAATATTAATACACTTTACTTGATTCTTTTTTGATACTGCTGGAATTCTATTGTGTGCTTCTTTCTTTTCATTAGTTATTAGAACGCATTTATGTACTTTACAATAGGCAATTAAATAAGGGTCTGCTTCTTCATTTCCATCTGCCTGCTTTCTTGCGTTAAAAAAGCCCGTACTGTATTCTTCATTGATTATTGGGATAGCAGCATTAATGCTATCTGCATCGGTCTGAACCACAAAATGTTTTTTCCATTTTTTAACCCATATTTTGAGAAAGTCTTGCTTGCCCTCGTAATTATTTATTTCATCTTCAACAAAATCAATTGTCCTGAAAAGACCTTGATTAATTAAGTCTTCTATTTCCTCCCATATTGCAGAAAACACAGGATTGTCAGGCTTAAATGTTGATTCCAACATTATTAAACCACTTGTATCTATAACATAGATTGTTTCATTTTGATGGAAGTCTAATTCCATTAATAGGCACTAAGTAATTGACGAGTTTTTGGAATGTATGAAATTTTAAGACCTAAGAAATCCGATAAATCTTTTAAATCAATTCTGTTTTGGTCAAAAGCTGAAAATGCTAGTGAAACAGAAGTCCTTCCTCTTTCCTGCACCGATTCTTTATGCAATTCTCTTCCTTTGGGTTCTTTTGCCCTTCCGAATTGCGGTTTATTCCAAGCTTGATGTTTTTCTTTATAAAAAGCAGCGGTAGTAAGTTTATTTTCCAACAGACTTCTTAAAATTGCCAAAGGCCCTACATGAAAAATGCCTCCAAGTTTAACTAAATCCATATGTTTCCAAATTTTATTAGCGTTGATTTTTTGTTCATTAACAATTTCAACTTGTAATAGCTCGTCAGTCGGAATTAGTACTCCGGCAGAAAACGAGTTACACCATTTTTCAATTTCAATATCAGTATTTAGGAATAGGTCACAAAGGCCACCTTGATTTAAAAGTATATGCCCTAACTCGTGAAACAAAGTAAATGTTTTTGAATGTGCCGCCTCTTGGCCTCGTTTAATTCCGATGATTGGAATAATGTCATCAACTATAGATAGACCTCTTAAATTATCTTGTGTTAAGCTAAGTTGGAATACTGCAATACCTAAAGATTCAACTTTTTCTATGTATGCTTCAAGTGCAAGATTGATATTGTTTATTTTTCGAATTTCAGAAATCTGCAAAATTTCACTAACTTTTTTTGCAACTTCTTTAGGATTATTTCTTAGTGAAGCAGTGATATTCAATTTCGGAATTTGGATTCCTAATTCATGTCTGAGGTCAACGTATGATTGAGCCAATGCTCTTGCTTTCCTAACTGTAACTATCGTTTTTTCATGAAAATTCCCAATGTCTTTGGAGTTTACAGTCCTCCTGTCTTTTGGTAACGGTTTCTCTTTTGGAGGTTCCGACAATAATAAGGTTGCAATAGTTCTTTTATAGGCTTTTGACAACTCTTTCAATTCATCTAATGTTGGTCTTTTGTCTCCTTCTTCTAATTGAGAAATGCGTTTAGTGGATATTCCTGTTTTTTCTGACGCTTGATTTTTTGAGAAGCCGAGGGATTCCCTCGCCCAAGTCAATAGTTTATGATTTACCTGTATGTGAATTGTGTCAGCCATTATGTCTCAAATTTAGAGGTATTTTTCAAGCCAAGTCCTCCAAATAAATAAAAGATTGTCAAATTGTAGGTGGTCGTTATTGACCTGCTGCCAACACTTAAATATATGGCGCTCACCTCAAATTCGCAAATTGATCTTCAATTGTCCCTGCGCCAAATACAAATTCGATTTCTTTCCCTTTCCCCAACTTCCCCTGTTCACAGCAAACTTTTCCTTGTTTGCATCATTTTGAAAAATTGCCTCTTTCTATAAAATAAGTTTGTGCCATCAAACAAAAAAATATGAAAAAGATAATTACAATTTTATTGATACAAAGCATCATAATAATTCATGGCTTTGCGCAAACACCGCAGACTTCAATTTCAGGAAGTGTGGTTGATGATAACAGTAAACCCATTGAATCGGCAACCATTTCCTTA
The DNA here is from genome assembly GCA_963798665.1 of uncultured Chitinophagaceae bacterium. Taxonomy (GTDB): domain Bacteria; phylum Bacteroidota; class Bacteroidia; order Chitinophagales; family Chitinophagaceae; genus Ginsengibacter. The sequence goes on from CAWCUN010000013.1 coordinate 172,325, forward strand.
ATGAAAGCGCGAAGATTCTTCGGTGGTTAAATTATCGGTGACCGATAAGGCGGGAAAGTTTTCTTTTCAAAATATTCCATTAGGAAGCTATTATATAAATGCATCTGCGATCAACTATGCGAGGCTCAATTCAAATGTGTTTGAATTAAACAATTCCACACTTGCAAAAGATGTTGAGGCAATCGTACTGCAACCGGAAATAAAAACATTGAGCGCTGTAACGGTGTCCCTGAAGAAGCCGCTGATAGAACAAAAGATTGACCGGATGGTCGTAAATGTAGATGCTTCAGTCACGAATGTTGGCTCTACCGCATTGGAAGTGCTGGAAAAATCTCCGGGAGTATCTGTTGATAAAGATGGCAACATCAGCCTGAAAGGAAAATCTAAAGTGATGGTGATGGTTGATGGCAAGCCTTCTTACCTGGGTGGCGCCGAGCTCGCCAATCTTTTAAGTAACATGAACTCAAATCAACTAAATCAAATTGAGATCATGACCAATCCATCTGCAAAGTATGATGCTTCAGGAAATGCAGGTGTTATCAATATTAAAACAAAGAAAAACACTGCACAGGGTTTGAATGGTTCTGTAACGCTTAACTATGGACAAGGCGCATATCCCAAACTAAATAACAGTATCCTGCTTAATTACCGTACGGCTAATTTCAATGCATTTGCAAACTATGGTTATTCGCTTAATAACAGTTTTATAGACGTTAATGTGATAAGGAATTTTATAAATCCAGGCGGAACAAAATCGTATGAGCTGGAGCAATCTACGCACGGCTGTAAATCAATCTCAAAATAATAATTTAAAAGTGGGTCTTGATTATTTCATCAGTCCTAATACAACCATTGGTTTTGCGGCAACAGGGTTTATAGCTCCAAGAAACCAAACCTCATTTACAAGTGCGCTTATTAAAGACGCAGGCGATAACATTTCCTCAATTGAGAAGACAGACAAAACCGGTGACAATACCTGGAAGAACGGCACTTTGAACCTAAACTTTCATACCTCTTTTGACAGCGGTAAAAAGGAGCTGACCGGCAATATTGATTACCTGCGTTATGACTTCGCAGGCAATCAAAATGTAAACGGTTCAACTTACGATGTAGACAATATTTTACAGGCAACGTATTATCTGAAAAATATTCTTCCGCTGAATATAGATGTGTATTCCGGTAAGCTCGATTATGCCCAAACGTTAGGCAATGGTTTAAAAATAGAAACCGGTATTAAATCGAGTCTTGTAAAAACAAACAATACTTCTTTATTCTATACAAAAGAAAACAGTGAGCAAAAGCTCCAGGATTCTTTAAGCAACGGTTTTAATTACCAGGAAAATATTAATGCAGCTTATGTGAACCTGAACAAAACTTTTGGTGACTGGACTTTGCAGGCTGGTCTGCGGGCAGAGAATACAAATTATAAAGGATTGCAAACTTCCTATATCAATCAGCAGGATTCATCTTTTAGCCGCAACTATACCAGCTTATTTCCTACGGCTTTTATCGGTTACCAGCTGAATGATAACAACCAGTTTGCGATATCTGCAGGAAGAAGAATTGACCGGCCTGCCTACCAGCAATTGAACCCGTTTGTATCATTTGTTGATAAATACATGCGCATGGCTGGCAACCCATATTTGCAGCCGCAAATAAGCAATACTGTTGAATTGAGCCATACATACAAAAACATGTTTACAACCACATTGAACTATAGCGTCATTCATAACATGATCAATGAAACCATGACACAAGATGATTCTTTGATTACCCGAAGCATTGGCAACATTGGTACGAGATATAATTTCGGTATATCAGAAAGCGCAACTATTCCTTTTACCAAATGGTACACAGGAATTTTCTTTGCCAATCTTTATGAAAACAAATATGATGGTGTCGTGAACGGTTACCCGCTGAACGCAAAGCAACTTACATTAGAACTCAATGTCAACAACCAATTCAGTTTCTCCAACGGCTGGGCCGCAGAATTATCAGGCACGTATGCAACACGTAACCGCGATGAAGGACAGGCTATATCGTTGCCTATCGGCCAGGTATCCGCAGGCTTATCAAAACAATTATTAAATAATAAGGCGAGTCTTAAGCTGAATGTGAGAGATCTGTTTTACACGCAAAAAATTAACGAGATACAGAATTTCCAGGACGTACAATCAACGTTGCATATAACGAGGGATACACGGGTATTCAACATTGCTTTCGTGTACAGGTTTGGTGTGCAGTCAAAGTCAAAATCAAGCCAGCAAACAGAAGAACAAAAACGTATACAGCTTAATTAATTTTTCTAAATCTTATTAAAACGCAATCATTTCAAAAAAATAAACTCTATGAACCAGGTTACAAAAAAGCCCCGAAAGAACTTCCGCTGGTACATGCGATTTCTTCACAACAAGATTGGTTTTTTCATTACAGGTTTGGTAATTATATACAGCCTTAGCGGGTTGGTGCAAACCTACAGGGACACTGATTTATTAAAACATGACGTAGTAAACGGGAAGCAACTAGCGCCCGGCTTGAATGAAGCGCAGCTTGGCCCTCAGTTAAGATTGAGAGAATTTAAAGTAACCAAAACTTCAGGCGATACACTCTATTTCAAAGAAGGAACTTATAACAGCGTAACAGGTAAAGCAACCTTCGTTACCAAAGAATGGTATTCATGGATTAATGCTCTTACAGAATTACATAAAAGCCCGAGTTCAAATGTTGCGCATTACTTCACAACCATCTTTGGCATCTGTTTATTTTTTATGTCCATTTCGGCATTCTGGATGTTTAAGCCGGGAACTAAATTATTCAGCGGCGGCGTATATCTCTCCATTGGCGGCATCATTGCTGCCGTTATTTTATTGCTGATACATTAGAACTCTTTAACTTGAATCAAATGCAAATCAGGAATTATACCGTAGAAAGAAACAGGAAAGGCTGGGTAACCATTGCCTTGCACGTCCTGATATGGCTGATGGTTTTTTTGATACCTTATATCTTCAGCGCTGATGTGGACAGAGGTTCGCACGCAAAGGCTAATGACGACAAAGACTTTCTCCACCTGAATACTATGTTGAACTTTTTCTGGGTCGCACTCTTCTATTTCAATGCAGGTGTGTTGATACCGCGATTGATTTATAAAAGAAAAATAGTATTGTATGTGCTCACCCTTTTCGGTGCACTCGGCTTAATGATTTTATTGGACAGGATGTTATTCTGGGTATTGGCCATTCCACGCACTTTTAGTATCTATCATTCCATAGAACACAATTTTATTCCCTTCGTATTTACCGTTGCTGTGAGCGCTGCCTACAAAGCCATCTCCGATAAAACGAAAGCAGATATGTGGATCAGGGAGAAACAAAGTGAGAACTTAAAAACTGAATTATCTTTTTTGCGTTCACAGATCAGTCCTCACTTTTTATTTAATGTGATGAATAATATCGCCGCCATGGTTAGGCTGAAGAGCGATGAACTTGAACCTACCATTCATAAATTATCATCCCTGATGCAGTACATGCTATATGAAACTGACGAGGAAAAAGTATTGCTGAAAAGTGAAGTAGAATATGTTCAAAATTATATCGATTTGCAAAGACAACGTTTTAGTGATAAGCTTACACTGAAAGTTGACTTTGATATAAAAGAAGACTGGCATACCATGGAACCCATGCTGCTGATACCTTTCGTGGAGAATGCCTTTAAACATGGAAATGGTTTATTACAGAATCCTGAGATAGACATTTATTTATCGGCAGACAACAACCAACTTAATTTTACAGTAAAGAATAAGTACAAAGACGCAGACGTGGTAAAAGATAAAACATCCGGCATCGGGTTAGCGAATGTGAAAAGGCGGCTGGAACTATTATACGGGAATAACCAAAAGCTTAGCGTTGATAAAACCGGTGAATGGTTTACTGTTTCCCTGCAACTAACTTTTAAATCATGATGAATTGTATAGCTGTTGACGATGAGCCGCTGGCGTTAAAATTACTAGCAGACAATATCAGTAAGGTGCCTTATCTAACACTCGTTGCTGCATGCAGTGACGCTTTTGAGGCCATGAAAGCAATGCAGGAAAATAAAATTGACCTGGTTTTTATTGATATTCAAATGCCGGGATTAACAGGATTGCAATTCATCGGAAGCCTTGAAAATAAACCGCTCGTAATTTTTATCACCGCCTATAAACAATATGCATTGGAAAGTTATGACCTGGCAGTCGTTGATTATCTGGTGAAACCTGTACCGTTGGATCGTTTCATAAGAGCGTGCAACAGGGCAAAAGAATTGCATGAATTAAAGACAAGTAAAAATCAACCACCATCTCGTTCTGCCGATTACTTTTTTCTGAATGCGGACTACAGCCAGGTGAAAATAATGTTCGATGATATCACATGGATAGAGGGCTTACGCGATTATGTGAAAATTCATCTTAAAAGTACTAACAAACCACTCCTCTTTCGCACCAGTTTAAAAGCTATCGAGATTGAACTTCCATCTTCAAAATTTATTCGCATCCATAAATCTTATATCGTTTCGGTTGAAAGTATTACTGCCATCCGGAAATCAAGTGTATTCATAAAAGATATGGAATTGCCAATAGGAGAAACTTTCCGTGATGAAGTTGAGAAGTTAGTGAAAAGAAAACTTTAGTTCTTAGTATTCTTATTGGAGCTCCACGATAACATGAAACATAGTTCTGTTGCTTAATTCAATGCTGACTAAAGTTTCAAATTGAACCTTTACCAAGATCACTTATGATATTGTTCATCGGTTACTTTTTCCATCCAGTCAACCGCTTTGCCATCGAGTTGTTCATGTACCGCGATATGCGTCATGGCTGTGGTTGGCGTGGCTCCATGCCAGTGTTTCTCACCCGGTGGGATCCAGATTACATCACCGGGATGAATCTCTTCAACAGAGCCGCCCTCATGCTGCGCCCAGCCGCAGCCGGAAGTTACAATTAGTGTTTGACCAAGTGGATGGCTGTGCCATGCTGTTCGTGCACCCGGTTCGAATGTGACACTGGCTCCCGCAACACGTGCCGGAGCATTTGTTTGGAGCAACGGGTCGATGCGTACGTTGCCGGTAAACCAATCACCTGGTCCTTTGCCGGAAGGCTGTGAACCAATTCTTTTAATTTCCATAATTTATTCTTTTATTTTTTTATTGAATACAAATTGTAAGCCCGAATTAAAAATTTTTGGGGCCTGGATTTCTTAAATCTAAAGTTACCTGTTAGGTCGTTTAACTTTTAACCGGAATCAGGCTTCCTTTATTATTTTTTCGCGGACTTTGAATTCTTCGAGATCGATCAATGAAAGATATTTCCTGATCAGGTCTTCATCAAATTCGGCATGATGGTTCATGTTATTAAGTAATGCCCTTTGCTTCTCCAATAATACCAGGTAAATGCGTTGATAATTCATCAAAGAATTATCGCCATTGGCATTTAATGCTTCAGCCCCATGTTAAAAAAAATCTGCATCTATCCTCAATAGCTCGTTCCCACCGAAATTATTTTGTTATCACAATACCACCTCCATCTTTAATTTCATCTGTGGCTGTTTTCACAATTATGTTTCCGGGCTGAACAGGGCCCAACACTTCCGTTTCTTTTGGCAAGGCAAATCCTTTTTTTACATCTACCCATTCTGCTTTGCCATCTTTTACCCTAATGACGAACATTCTTTCCTGCGTGGTTACGAATGCGGAATTAGGTAACAATATTCCGGGTTGCTGTCTCTGCAAAGGCAATTGAATTTCAGCGAACATTCCTGCTTTTAATTTCTTATCTGCATTAGCAACTTCAAACTCCCAAAGTTCGCTTCGCGTGCGGTTATCAATAGCGCCTGATTTGCGCACCAATTTAGCCGGAAATGAAATTCCGGGATATGACGAAACAGTGAAGGTTGTTTTATCATCTTCTAAAACAGAGGCGACATACGCTTCGGGAACCGGCACCTGTAATCGCAATACACGTAAATCCTCTACGTCAAATAATAATGTTTTACCGCTATTATCTACATAGTCACCACTGTTCACTCCCCTGGATGTAACCACTCCGTTGAAAGGCGCTTTAACAACTAAGTAACCGCCCATTGAGCTATAACTATTTCTTGCATCTGTCGCGGCATTGTATGATTGCATGTCCGCATTCATCTGGCTCCGGGCCTGGTCTAATTCATTTGCCGCAACAGCACCCGGCGTTGCCGAAGCAGCGAGTAAGCGATTGTAGTTAGATTTGGTAGCTTCCGATTTTGAAAAAGCGAGTTTAGCCTTACTATTCGCTTCGGCGATTTGTGCTGCTATCTCAGGTGCATCAATGATAGCAAGCGTTTGCCCTTTGTGAACCTGCTGGCCTATATCAACGGAAACCTTTTTTATATAACCATTTGCTTTTGAAATGATACCTGCTTTTTGGTAAGGAATCAATTCACCATTCAATTGCAATGTCTTACTTATTGGCTGAGTTTGTGCCGTTATGGTTTCATACGATTTTACATTTGAAACGACTGTTTTATCATTTGATTTTTCATTGCATGAAATAAAAAATGCGGTGCAAATAAAAAATAAGAAGACTTTAAAGAATGATGTCTGCATATAACTTTTTTATACTTCCCCCTCAGGAAGTAATGATACATTTTTTATTTTTTTTCTTCCTGCCAATGAATGATACACGGCGGGCAATACCAGGAGACTGCTGAAGGTGGAAAAAAACAAACCACCGATTACAGCAATTGCTAACGGTGCCGTTTGGTCGCCACCTTCACCTATCCCCAAAGACATGGGTATCATACCTGCGATCATGGCACAGCTCGTCATTAATATTGGCCGTAACCTGTTTACAATTCCGTTGGCGGCAGCGTCGAAGGGAGAATGTTTTCTGTATTGCTCTGCATTTGTCACAAACAAAATAGCATTCGCTACCGATACGCCGATAGCCATGATGCAGCCCATGAATGATTGAATGTTCAAGGTTTTTCCTGTAAGCCATAATAATAAAAAAGATCCGGCGATAACGGCGGGTACGGTAGATACTACCGCGAGGGAAAGAGGAAAAGACTGAAAATTTGCTGCGAGTAATAATAAAATTACTATTACCGCCAATAAAATTCCGTTTTGCAATTCGGTAAACGTTGAGTTGAAAACCTCTGTTTGCCCACGCTGATAAATTTTAATTCCGGCGGGCAGGCTATCTAAGTTTTGAATTACATTTTCGACAGCTTTGGTTGCCGACCCGATATCTTTATTGTTCAGGTTAGCCGTTACCGTTATATAACGTTGCTGGTTGATACGGTCGTATTCACCAACTGTATTTACGTTTTTTAAACTGGCAACATCCCGCAAATAAATTGGCCTTTCCTGCTTTGTATCAATAGGTATATTTTCAACGTCCTGAATGTCGTTCATTTGGTACTGCGGGATTTCTACCTGCACCTGGTAGGCATTTCCTGCTGCCCTGTCTAACCAGTAATTTGGTTGTGTAAACCGGCTGCTTGTTGTCGCCGCTATCGTTGATTTGCTTACCTGGTCAATGGTTAAACCCAACTGCCCGGTGCGAATGCGGTCATAATCAATTTTTAATCCAGGGTAGCTAACAGGTGCTCCCAATTGCACGTCTCTGAGGTAAGGAATTGCCTGCATCTTTTCCATCACTTTATCCGCATACTCTTTTCCCTGTTGCAAATTTTTTCCCTGTACTACTACTTCAATTGGTGTTTGCGAGCCCTGGCTCATTACAAGGTCAACCAAATCGGCCGGTTCGAAGGATATTTTCGCGAGGGGAAGTTCTTCACTTATCTTTTTGCGCAATTGTTCTTTAAACTTTTCTATGCTTATAGAAGCACCTTTTGTAAAACGAACTTTTATCACGGCTTCATTAGGCCCACTGGTCCAAAGATGAATTACATTCACCGGGTAACTGCTTCCCTGTACACCTAAAAAAGCGGAAGTAATGGCAACGTTTTTTTTATCTGCCAGTGAATCAATTATTGATAATACTTGTTTGGTTCCTTCCTCCGTTCTTTCCAACCTCGTTCCGGCAGGGAGCCGCAGCCGTACCTGGAACTGGCCTGCATCTGTTTTTGGAAATATTTCTTTACCAATTACCTGGTACATCACGACAGCAATAGCAATGGATAAAATAAGATATAATGGCACCAACCATCGTCTCTTATCAATATTGTAATTTACTTTTTTGCTGAAGCGGTCACTGAATCTTTTCCACCCTTTGGAGCTATGAGCAACAAGGCCATCTTTAAGCATCCAGTTGCTGAACACAGGTACAAGAGTTTGTGAGAGAAGGAACGATGCGATCATTGCAAACCCTACAGAAAGAGTGAGCGGAATAAACATAGCTTTAGGAATGCCGGTCATAAAAAAAGCAGGAACAAAAACTGCAAGGATACACAGGAGTATCAGAAATTTTGGCAAGGCAATTTCTTTACACGCTTCTAAAATGGATCTTCCTTTAGGTTGTCCCGTTTCCAGGTGGCGGTGAATATTTTCAATGGTTACGGTGGCTTCATCTACCAATATACCGATCGCAAGCGCCAGGCCACCCAAGGTCATTATATTAATGCTTTGCCCGAATAAGTACAGGCAAATAACTGACGATAACAGGGCGAGCGGAATGGTCATTATCACGATCAAAGCGCTTCTTTTATCTTTCAAAAAAAGTAATACCATTAATCCTGTAAGCAATGCTCCCAGCAATCCTTCAATCACCAGGCTCGTTAGTGAATTAATTACGTAACCACTCTGATCAAATTCGTAACTTACTTTAATATCAGCGGGAATAGCAGCCTGCATATCGGGCAATGCGGCTTTCACTCTTTTCACCACATCCCAGGTAGCGGCATCCGATCTTTTTGTAACGGGTATATATACACTTCGTTGCCCGTTGATAAGCGCATAGCCACTTACAATATCAGTTCCATTCTCTACAGTTGCTACATCTTTTACATAAACGCTGGCGCCATTTTTTGCATACACCGGAATGTTTTCCAGTTCACTAATATTTTCAACAACTGTATTTTGCGGTGTCACCAATGTTTGGTCCCCTACTCTCAGATTTCCGGCTGGTGTAATAGTATTCCCTTTAGCCAATGCCGTTACTAAATCATCCGGAGAAATATTATAGCTGCGAAGTTTGGCGGGGTTCGCCCGGACCACAACAGTACGCTGGTTGCCTCCAAATGGTGGCGGTGCCGAAACACCGGGCAACGTTGAGAACATAGGGCGCACTTTAAACAACGCAAGATCCTGTATATCGCCTAATGAACGGGTACTGCTGCTGAATACCAACTGGCCTACCGGTACGCTTCCTGCATCAAAACGGGTGATAAAAGGAGCCACTGTACCCGGTGGCATAAAAGCACGGGCACGATTCACCATAGCCACCACTTCACTCATGGCCTGGCTCATGTCAGTGCCTTCATAAAAGATCAGTTTAATCAAAGCAACGCCTTGTATGTTTTTGCTTTCAACTGCCTTGATACCGGTAACGTATAAAAAATGATACTCGTAATAAGACGTAACAAATCCCTCCATCTGTTCCGGGCTGAGACCGCCGTAGGTTTGCGCTACATAAATGGTAGGCGTGCCCACCTTTGGAAAAATGTCAACAGGCATTTTTTTTATGGCAAGTATGGCAAAGAAGATAATTGCTATCAACGCAACTAGAACCGAAATGGGCTTGCGTAAAGAAGCATATATAAGGTTTACTAATTTCATGTATTGCTTAATCAGTTATTCATAATTATCCAGGTTCTACTGCAGGATTTTCCCATGACGTTTTATCTAAATTGCTGTGTGAAAAATTTTAAATTTCCTAAGACAGTTGCTTTATATAAAAGGGCTTTCCACACCTCCCATCTTGATTTTTGCACATCGGCTTCTGCCTGCACCAATTGTTGCTGGGCTAAAACAACGTCGGCATAGCTTACTAATCCCGCTTTGTATCTTGCTGCTACCGCATTGAATAAAAAGGCGGATGATTGTTGTTGTGACTGAGTTATAGATACAATGTTGATGGCCCTTTGCAAAGTGGTGTCCGCTTCCTGTATTTGCTTTTCCAACTGCCATTGCATTGCTGCATAATCTTCTGAAGCTGCATTTACTAACTGTTGTTGTTTTGCAAGCTTCGCTTTCGTTTTTGAAGCTTCGAATAATGGCACCGATAGCTGGACTCCTAATCCATAATTATATCGTTGAAAATACAAACCCTGTAATGATTTTATATCATTGTTCGCTTCAATACCCGAGCCTCTTGCATAGCCGGTTCCGTAGAGAGAAAGAAGAGGTTTTTGCGATTGTTGCAATACATTTATTTCCTGGTTTTGTTTTTCAATTTCTTTTTGAAGTACGGCCAATTCCGGGTGCAATAATGAATCCGCCGGTTGTAACAATACAGGAAGCTTATTCAGCAACAATGTATCTGAAGCGGTAAAAAAAGTATCAACGCCAATCAACTGTTGCAACTGAATAAATGTGGTGGCGGTAAATTGCCGTTGTTGCTCCAAAAATATTTTTGCCTTTAAATATTCCGAGCTTAATGAAGACGAATCCGTTCCTGGCTTCAAGCCATTTATTGCCAGTATTTGTGATTGTTCGAATAATGTTTTTGCCCGGTAAACATTGTTATCATACACGCTTATCAGCCTGCTTGCAAGCAGCCAGTCAAGGTATGTGCTGCTTAGTTGTACATTTTGCCTGAATTGTTGTAGCTGGTCCCTGGCTTTAAAAAGTTCCATGTTTGAAGTGGCCTGTTGCAGTAAAGCCTTTTGATAGCCGAAAGTTGCTACATCCCATTTCGCCAATAATGCTGCAGCGCTGCCAAAAACTCCATTGTAAGAATTGCTGCTTGCCGGCGGGCCACTTATCGGTGTAATGAAGGATGGGAAGACCATCCCGGTAATATTGTTATAGGTAGCATAATTGAGCTGGTATGCTGCCGTGAGTTGAGGCTTAAACTGGTCTTTTATAATAGATGCTTGTGCTTCTGCCGCAACTGTACGATGGCCCGCCGCCTTATTGGAAGCATAATACAACCTGGATTGCTCATAGAGATGTTCCAGCGTTGACCCAGGCTGGGCATACAAAGCAGCAGAAACAAAATGAAGTAAACAGCAGATATAAAAAGACCTCATAGTTTAGAAAATGATTCCTAAAGAATTTAATTTTAAATAGAAACTATATAAGATAATATCACTATTTCCAGGCTGCTTCATTCTTTTCTTCATAGTCGGTAAATGCTTTTTCAAGACCGATAATAACTTCAGCAGAAACTTCAAAGAGTGCCTTAGCCGATTGGTCAGTTAACTTTTCAATGTCTCTGCGCAAATGATCAATCAGTTCTCTAAATTCTTTCTTTACATTGACTGTATGTTCCAGGGGATTGCTTGTGTTTTTGTCTTCCATGATTTTATGTTTTTAGTTAATAGGAATGTTTTAATAAAAGATATTATACCTGCCGCGTAAATTGAGACAGTTCATAAATGCCAGGCGATTTCTCTATAGCTGCAGCCTTATTTACCATCGTTTCAAAGCCGCCTCTGAAAGAGTGATTTTTTTGTCTATTGAAAAATTTCCGCCTCCATAAACGAAGAGGTAAATAAGCAGTAAGGTCATGGCAAAATCAGTTCTGTATTCATGAGCCATATTCCAAAATCCTTCCTCTGTAAGCAGAGGAACTTTAGTAGAAATAAAGGCTACAAGCATAATAATAAACAGGGGGATGGCGGCAAGCCTCGTAAGAAACCCGAGCAGAATTAAGGTGCCGCAAACAATTTCAAAACTGCCTGTGAAATAAGCCCAAAATGCGGGGTGGGTAAAACCAATCTCGGTGAACCTGCCAGTGCCCGATGTGCCAGGTGTGAGATATTTTTGTATGCCTTCCGAAAGAAAAATGAGCCCTACTGCCAGGCGGGATAAAATTGTTGGTGTGTTATTAGTTCTTAATAGTCTTATCATTTGCAAGGAATGAGCCGAGTGTTGCAAGCCAAAGCAAAAGTGGCACAACAAATTCATCAAAGCATGGTATAAATGAAAAATGTTTGGTACTATACATTTAGTAACCGGAATGATTGTGGCGTTGATCCCACATGCTTCTTAAAATATTTTACGAAGTGGGAAGGATCATTAAATTCCAACGTGAAAGCAATTTCTGAAATGGTATTACCTGTATATAGCAGTAGCCGTTTTGCTTCACTCAATACAAAGCCTGATAATAATTCTGCCGCAGGCTGGTTGACTGCTTTACGGCAAGCTGCATTTAAGTTTTGAGGAGATGTATTGAGCTTTTCGGCATAATAGGAAACCTTGTTTTTTACACCGTTAGCAGCATTTACTAATTCGGTGAGCGAGTGATATAGATCCTGTTGTACTTCAGCTTTATTAATTACCGGTTGGGACACCTGCAACACTTTTGCTAAAAGAGATTTTAATAAACCTTCGGTAATATGAAATGCATGATCGTCTTCTCTTTTATTTTCTTCAACAAGTATTTGTAATAATTTTTCAATGGTACTCCTATCTGTTAATTGTAAACAACACTGGCTGGAGATTTTAGACAGAAGAGATTTTAATTCATTATCAAGGCTTTTTTCGATAAATGTTTTTTTTATTATCACCACATAACCTTCCGGCTCCGTTTCCAGGTGCCAGTAATGCACCTGTTCCTGCCGTATAAAATACATGACAGGTGGAGCAACCGCATATTTTCCTAAATCTATATAATGGTAACCACTGCCTTTCGAGAGATAAATGATTTCAAAATAATTGTTGTGCTTGTGTGGCGTAGTTTTTCTAATCTCCTTTTTGAAAGCCGCAACTTTTATTGTTTTTTCTGTTTCAATCTTGTTTTTGATAAGGAGTTGAGAAGCCATCGAATTTATCAGTTTAAAATGAATTTATGGATTATTTCATTCTATTTAACCAACCATTATTCATATTTGCTTTTTAGCAGCCTATAAAACTTGCCATCATATTCTACTTCATATACCAAGGCAAAAGTTTTTTGCCTCGTGCTTCATAGCCTAACATTTATCGGTAAGTTTATACAAAAAAAGAGAAATCATAACAAATGAATTCCTTTTATAGTAGTAAAATACTTTTTCAATTTTTAATAAATCATTTCCCCTTTTTGGAATAAGGCGGCTCAAATGTATGATTAACGACAATAGCGCTTTTGTACTGAAAAGAAGAAATTTTCTAATGATGCAGACAAAGCTTTTGCAATCACAACCCTGTTGACTTTCCATCGCCTCTGTGTAACGGGTGCCCATTATTTTTATGTGAGCAGAAGCATCTTCAATTTCCTGCAGCTCTTTCTCAGTTAATTCAATGGAAGCTGCACCGTTATTTTCAGTCAACCGGTGCAATTTTGTAGTGCCAGGTATGGGAACGATCCACGGCTTTTGCGACAATACCGAAGAGTTATGAAAACTATTGCCGGTAATCCAAAAATTTATTCCACAAAGGGAATATCAACGACAGGGCCGAAGGATAACAAACCCAAAATCATTTACGACATTCAAATATTATAAAGGAATACCGCAGAAAAAGCGCAAATGTTTTAATGCAAAAGTTTTGCCAGGTAGTTATAGCTATTAGTTACATTTTGCAACGGTTCCGGTGCTCCATCCTGCTCTACAAAGAAATACTTCATTCCCGATTGGTTGGCATTATCAAAAATTCGCTTAAAATCAACAATGCCTGTTCCTACTTCCGCAGGGTTCATCGTGGTTTTATCAAGATCCTTTACATGCCATAATGGATAGCGGCCGGGGTGAAGTTTAAATAACTCAACCGGATCCTGCTTTGCTTTTGTTGCCCATGCAAGGTCCAGTTCCATCTTCACCATGTCTTTGTCAGTGTTGTCGAGAATATAATCAAACGGGCGATGTCCTTCCACGTCATCAAACTCGGTGGTATGGTTGTGATAAGCGAATTGTACACCTGCTTTTTTACAAGCTTCTCCTGATTTGTTGAATACTTCTACGGCTGTTTTAATTTCATCAAGCGTATTTACCGGTATGCTGGAGCATACCAGGTAACTGAGTCCACCTTCTGCAGCAGCATCGGCAAGCTCCTGGTAATTTTCTTTCAGGTTAAGGGTTTTCGGCCTGTCTTTAAAACTTTCCATCATCTTCTTTATTCGTGCTGAGTCCTCAGCTGTTTTAGCCATTTTCATGATTTGCTCGGGGGAAAACGGTGCCCCGCCTACGTGAGCCGAGCGCCACGTCATACCGGCGTCTTTTATCATAGCGGCAAGTTCCCTGGGCTGGTAACCATAAAAATTTCCTTTTTGCGAGCCGGCACTTTCCAGTTCTTTATAACCGATAGCGGCAAGTTTTTGCAAAGTGCCTTTAGTATCTTGTGTCATTAAGTTGCCCAGGGTATATAACTGGAGCCCGATAGGTGTTGCAACTTTTTTATCTGCAAATAATCCAGCAATAGCAGAACGTCCCAACAGTAAACCTGCTCCTGCAAGTGCTCCTGATTGTAAAAATGTTTTTCTTTTCATGCGCTCTTTTTTTTGGATGGAGAAATTGTATAAATGTTTTTATCTAAGTAGTTCAATTAATTTCAAGGAACCACTTTTAATCATTACTTAAATGTAAAACTTTTATTAAACCAAAATAACCGATGTAAAATTTAAACTTATTAACCTCTGGGAAAGTTTTGTGAAGATGCTTTAAAGAATTAATTATTTAAAATGTTGCTCAAGCGACGAATAAACTAAAAGTAGGTCTTCGTATGTGCTTGCCCGTGAAGTTTTATAAAGGTTAAGACACCTAAAGTAATTTAAAAGTTTTTTATTTTTATTTCATATCTTCTTACGGGTTGTTGGCGATGCTTTTCTACGAAACCTTGCGCAGCCACTCAAAAACGGCGGAGAGTGACTTTATTACCAGCCAGCGAGAAACTAAATCTCATGTGACCGGAAGGTATTTGAAAAAATAACTGAAATAAATTTTGATTCTTCTTTGTAAGAAATCTACTTAACCCCGGACTAATAAGGTAACGATTCGAAAATGAAGGAAACAGAACAACGACAGATTTTCCAAAAATGGCTCGATAATTATCGGGCGCTACTTTTCAAGGTTATTAATTCGTATGCTTTTAATACTGAGGATCAGAATGACCTGTTCCAGGAAGTATGTCTGCAGACGTACCGGTCTGTTCCAAATTTCAAAGCTGAGTCTGCTGCTTCTACCTGGCTCTATCGCATTGCGTTAAACACGGCAATCAAGTGGAGCACCCGGGAAAAGAAGCATGTGGATGCGCACCAGGAAATAGAGACGATGACAAACATGCTGCAAACGGGTCACGAGCCTAAAGATGAACGGGTGGCCTGGCTGTACTCAGAAATCAGGAAACTAAATGAAATCGACCGATCGCTTACCCTGCTTCTTCTCGATGGATATAGCTACAGGGAGATGTCTGAAATGATGGGTATTTCAGAGAGCAACATCGGCGTGAAGATTCACCGTATCAAAAAGCAATTAGTAAATAACTCTAAACAATACATATATGATGGAGTTTGAAGAAATGCAAAAAGTTTGGGACGAACAAAAAGGAGAAACTATGTACGCAATAAATGAAACCACACTTCACAGAAGCGTGACCCGTAAGAAAAATGCTGCTGCCAGGAGAATTAATCGTGTTGAAATAGCGACGAGCGTTATCAATGGTATCGTAGCGATATTTTTATTTGTTATTGCACTGCAAGGCAAACACAATTGGGCTTTTGTGAGCTCCGGGCTGTTAACAGCTACTGTTGCCTATGTCCAATATTTCCGTTGGAAAAGAAAAAAAGGGGAAAACATATTTGACCGGAGTATGTTGGGCGAACTGGATCATGCTATATCGATTACGGACTCCATTATCAGGTTCAATTATTTTATACTTTTGGGGTACCTCGTTCCTCTGTGTATTATAAACATTTCAAAAATAATTGTGGGAGGGGCTTCTGTGGAGAAATGGCTTATAACAACGGCTGCATTTTTATTTGCCTTCTTTTTAGTGCGACGGGAACAAAAAGCATGTAATATCCCCAGGAAAAAGCAGTTAATAGCGCTGAAAAAGAAGTTAATGGACGAGTGACTCAAAATAAACCATTCAATTTTTACCACAGGATTCAACTAGGAATATTATAAAAGTTAGTTTTCGTATACGCTTGCCTGTAAGATTAAAAATTGTTTTCGTTAGAGAAGCCTTCAAAAAGGGTAAGGTTTCAAGGGGCCATAAATAACTTTAGTAAAGTGGCAACCAGTGCTGAAATCTTTTTTTTGATACCCATAAAGATATTGGTGTTATGACCGAAATAATGGGTATTACTGAAGAAGGAGAAAGGCTTTTCAAAAACTGAAAGATCAAATGGGTTAATCTTAGAACAAATTTTTAAAACAGTGGCGGCTGACGTAGTCATTCAATAGTTATGTTTTGGCAGACGTTAAATTTTTTTTTGAAATATTTTAGGATAAAAAGTGACCTTCGGCTAACACTAGTAACTAACATGAAAATAATTCATTCCCTTTTGTTCATTCTCTCATTGACCGTTTCTATAGCAGTGCCCGCTCAGTCGCAGCAAAAACATAGACTGATTGTATTATCGGATATAGAGGCTGAAGTAGACGATACAGAATCCTTTATTCGTTTACTTCTTTATTCTAACAAAATTGATATAAAAGGATTGGTTGCCACAACTTCGGTTTGGAAAAAAACGAGTGTTGCTCCCGAAGCAATACGAAAACTGATTCTTGCCTATGGCAAAGTGCAACCCAATCTTTTGAAGCATGAAGAAGGTTTCCCAGGGGCAGAATCACTCTTAATGCTGGTGAAACAAGGCTTGCCAAAATACGGCATGGAAGGAGTTGGAAAAGGCAAGGATTCTGAAGGTTCGGACTGGATTATAAAAGTTTTGGAAGAAAAAGATGAGCGGCCATTATGGGTTTCAGTTTGGGGAGGGGCCAATACACTTGCGCAGGCATTATATAAAATCAAAAACACAAAGACCGAAACAGAGGCTAAAAAATTAATTGAAAAACTTAGGGTTTACACTATATCTGACCAGGACGACACAGGCATATGGATAAGAAATAATTTTCCTGGCTTGTTTTACATTGTTAGCCCTGGAGATGACTACGGCAGCTCAACATGGGTAGCCATTACTAGTTTTGTGAAAGGGATAAACAATGATGAGATCAGCAACACCTGGCTGGCAAAAAATATTCAACAAGGGCATGGTCCGCTCGGTGCTGCTTATCCTGATGTAGCTTATGGGATGGAAGGGGATACACCATCGTGGTTATCATTAATACCAAACGGGCTAAATGAACCTGGGCATCCTGACTGGGGTGGTTGGGGTGGACGATACGAATTATACAAACCAGATTTTTCAAAACTGAAAAAAGGAAGCTCTGGTGTTCCGTTTGAACCTGAGACAAGAGCAATCTGGACGAATGCTATTGATAGTTTTTCGCCATTTATTTATAAAGAATATGGACGCACGGTTGCAAAAGATACTACAACATTTACCGATAACAAAGTAACATTGTGGCGGTGGAGAAATGACTTTCAAAATGAATTCGCGGCACGAATGGATTGGTGTACAAAATCATATAACGAAGCCAATCATCCGCCGGTTGTAGTGCTGGACCATCCAGACCACATAACTGTAAAATCGGGGGAAGGTTTTCGTTTGGATGCCAGTGCCAGTAGCGACCCTGATGGAGATAATCTTAGTTTTTTATGGTTTAACTATCCGGAAGCTGGTACCTATAAAAAGCTTATAACTACTTCTCCTGAGAATGCACATGGAGTTTATATAGTGGCTCCTGAAGTTGAAAAAAAGGAAACCATTCATTTTATCGTGAAAGTTACCGATAAAGGAACGCCGGCGCTATCGGGATATAGGCGGGTAATTGTAACTGTTTTGCCCCGTTCCTGACAGGTGCCCCTCCATGACTTGAAGCCAGGCAGACACGGCGGCCAATCCAAAAAGAGAATTGGTTATCTTAGTCATGCTTTTAAAAAATAAGTATGCCAAGACATTACAGCCCATCAGTTTTCTCTGACAAATTAATCTTTCAACCATTAACCAAACACAATTGGAACAAATTTGTGGAGCTTTTTGGAAACAAAGGAGCGTGTGGGAATTGTTGGTGTATGTATTACAGACTTAAAAAAGCAGACTTTGAAGAAGGCAAAACAGATAATGGGAACAAAACTGCAATGAAGAATATTGTCTGGGAAAATAAACCGACAGGTATTTTAGGAATTTATGATGACCAGCCAATTGCATGGTGTGCTTTTGCTCCCCGGGAAGATTTTATAAAACTTGAAAAGTCACGTGTTCATAAACGTATTGATGACAAAACTGTGTGGTCAATTCCTTGTTTTTTTATTGATAAAAATTTCAGACGCCAGGGAGTTTCAGTTGAAGTTTTAAAAGGAGTTGTAAAATATGCCAAAGCCAACGGTATAAAAATAATAGAAGCCTATCCAACAATACCAACCCAGGAAAAGCTTCCTGATTCATTTGCCTGGATTGGTTTATATAAATCTTTTGAGAGGGCAGGCTTTCAAATTGTTGACAGGACATCTAAGAACAGGCCAATGGTTCGCTATTACACGGATATATTTAAATGAGAAGAATGCAAGAACTGCATGGCTGTAAGAACTCTATGTCGCGGCTGAGCCTCTCGCAGAGGACTCAATAATAACAAAGCCCGATTGATTCGTGGTGATACATCATCCGTCAAATTTATTAAATTTGAAGAAAGAAATATTATGGCAATTTCAAAAAAACAGGTAATTGATTCGATAAACGCAATGCCCGAAGAAGAATTTACTGATATTGATGTATTGCTTGAAAGAATAATGATGTTGGAGAAAATTGAAAGAGCAGAAAAGAATATCGCGGATGGTAAGGTTTACACAATAGAAGAAGCCCAACAACGTCTTTCGAAATGGCTGAAGTAATATGGACGGAAAGCGCTTTGAGTGATATTAATAACATTGCTGAATTCATTAGCAGGGATTCAGAATTTTACGCAAAGCAGTTTGTCAAAAAATTAATAGATACTATTTTAAAACTATGTCGTAGCTGAGTCTCTCGCAGAGGACTCAGTGGTAATACTTATTCATCCCGGGCCCCTTTCAGGAGGCAGGCCGAACAGTAAACTTGGCAGCCTAAATTGTATTGATGCTTTTTGCATCGATTATATCGATCCCATATCAAACGGCAGTTTTCGTATGCGCTTTCCCGTTAAATCAAAAATTGCATTCGTTAATGCCGGAGCAAAAGCAGGAAGGCCGGGCTCACCTACCCCACCCGCGGCTTCGTCGTTTTCCATAATAAAAACTTCAACAGGTGGAATATCTGTTATCCGTGGCATTTTATAATCATAAAAATTTCTTTGTTCGGTCATGCCATCTTTAAAAGTTATTTCATGTATAGTGGCCGCTCCCAATGCCATAACAATGGAACCTTCCACCTGCGCTTTTATGGTATCGGGATTTACATACCAGCCACAATCCATCACCGCCCAAACATGATCTACCTTCACACCGCCGGTATCACTTTTAGATACTTTCACCACATGACCGCAGGTGCTGGAAAAACATTCAGTAACAGCTATTCCATAACCTTCATTTGGCTTTTTTTTGTTCCATCCGGAGACTTCGGCAAGCTTATCGAGCTGGCGATGGACCCGGTCATCTTTTAAATGCTGTTTCCTGAATTCCATTGGATCTTTACCTGCTGCATGTGCCAGTTCATCGATAAAACTTTCGTAAGCAAAACCATTAGTAGATGCATATACCGAACGCCACCACATGATCGGAATGGGCGTTTCAAAACCAGTATCGAGGATGGACAAATTTTTAATTGAATCGTAATACGGTTTAAGAAATCCTTCTGAAGAACTGCCATTGGCTTTACCCCTGTCTGAACTTCTCCAATGCCCGATATTCTGTCCTGCAAGTTTCACTTTAAAAGCTTCGATGCTGCCATCTTTTACTACACCTTCGCACCGGTATGAAATGCCGGGACGGTACGGGCCTTGTGTTGCATCGTCTTCCCGTGTCCAAACCACCTGCACCGGGCCACCAATTTCTTTTGAGATAGCCGTTGCTTCGTGCGGATAGTCCATGAAAGCTTTTCTTCCAAAGCCACCACCAAGAAAAGCCATGTGTACCGTTACGTCTTCACGTTTAATTTTAAATTCATTACTGATAACATCCTGTACCCAATCGGGCGCCTGTATCGGCCCCCATATTTCCACCTTGCCGTCTTTATAATCAGCCACGCAATTAAGTGGTTCCATACAACTATGAGACTCGTATGGTGTTTCATATACCACATCGAGCTTGCCTGTTGCCTGTTGCAGGATGCCGTCCGGGTCGCCCTGGGTTTTGAATACAAGTCCATCTTTTGTCTTCAGCTCTTCTGCCTGCCGGCGATAAATTTCTGCTGTGCCGAGATGTTCAAAGCCACTATCATCCCATTCCACTTTCAATGCTCTTTTGCCTTGTATTGCGGCCCACGTATTATCTGCAACAACCGCCACACCTTCACGGTCAGTATCGAAGACCCGCATGATAACCTTGAACACTTTTTTCACGCCCGGTACTTTTAAGGCGTTGCTGTCATCATAGCTTTTTACCTTACCGCGAAAACGCGGATTGCGCTGTACTGCAGCGAACAACATTCCCTGCAATCGCTTATCGAGGCCGAAGGTGGCCGAGCCATTTGTTTTTAACGGTGTATCCTGCCGG
Source organism: uncultured Chitinophagaceae bacterium (assembly GCA_963798665.1). Taxonomy (GTDB): domain Bacteria; phylum Bacteroidota; class Bacteroidia; order Chitinophagales; family Chitinophagaceae; genus Ginsengibacter. The sequence continues at coordinate 193,127 of CAWCUN010000013.1, forward strand.
TGAAGCGGTTTGCCAATCAATTTATATTCTGTACGGGTTTTGAGTTTAACGTCCGTTGGCGGTTCCAGTTTTGATGCTTCCGTAACCACTTCACCAAAATGGACTTTTTTGCCCGAAGGCTTGTGAAATACATGCCCGTCTTTCGCATAGCAGGTATCGTTAGCAACGTCCCATTTTGAGGCGGCGGCAGTTATCAGCATTTCGCGGGCTGTGGCGCCCATCTTCAATAGATTTTTATAAGACCCTCGAACGGTGGAACTGCCACCGGTAATCTGGCTGCCATATTTTTTCTGATCGCCGGTGGCAAATTCGATATGGACTTTATTGAGATCTACTTCCAGCTCTTCGGCTACGATCTGTGGAATGGCCTGGTACACCCCCTGTCCCATTTCAGCCCGATGGCTCATAATAGTCACGCGGCCGTCTGTATTGATGAGAACCCAGGCATTGAGCTCAATATCACCGGTTGAAGGATCGCCTGCGTTTACAATCTTTGCTTCTTTGCCGAAAGTGGGGAAATAAAAACCAACGGCTAAGGCACCACCCGTGAGAGCCGACATTTTAAGAAAGCTTCTACGTGATGTTAAAACGGTATTGCTATTTTCAGACATAGTAATTCATTTATTGATTAAGAAACCAGCATTTAAGGAGCGGGCGCATACGCACCTTTTTCAATCCACGTGATCCATGCCTTTTTAAAATCTTCGTAAGCTAACGGAGGCAGTGTACGCCCTTCTCCCGGATCCCATCCGGCTTTCACCAAACCATCGGAGGCATGCTCTATTAATTTTTGTTTGTCTTTATTTCCATTTTGTTTTGGATCTACCAATTGCTTTGCTAACTCATATGCACTCCTGCCCTGGAATACCATTTTCATATTTGCCGGTGGCAGATGCCAGTTAGGATTTCCCGGAGGTGTATGCACACCTGGTGTATTTTCGGGTTGATGACAGTTGGCACATTTCATCGCAAATAAACCTTTACCGCTTTTGCCCCGCCTGGGAGACATCGTGTGCAGGCGACTGTCGTCGCCCTGCAACGGTATATCACCGGAAGGATGACAGTTCATGCAACGCGGACTCGTCAATACCTTATATACTTGCTTAAAAGCCTCAACCGATTCTGTGCTGTCTGCATTAGCAACTTTGTGTTCAAATTTTATATCATCATCTTTTGGAATATTTTTTTGATCGTTGAAACCTGAAGTTAATATCCCAATGACTGACATTATAATCACAAGGAAACTGATTGTTTTTACAGGCAGATGAAAACTTTTTTTACTTGTTGCAGGTTGTTCCATTATCAAAAGATTTTAAAAAATTAGTCGGATGTACTTTCAATTATTTCGGTTGTCAGGCTTTAGTCTTGCCGGTACGCTGTATTTCGGCGGCGAGGTGAATTGCTTTTCTTATCCGTAAATAAGTACCGCAGCGGCAAATGTTCCCGGCCATCGCATTATCAATATCCTCGTCCGTGGGATTTGAATTTTCTCTCAGCAAAACAGCAGCAGACATGAGTTGACCTGAATGACAGTAACCACATTGGGGTACATCTATTTCCTGCCAGGCTAACTGTAACGGGTGATCGTTGTTTTTAGATAATCCTTCGATCGTTGTAATTTTTTTGCCAGTTGCTCTTTTTACTTTGGTCACGCATGACCTTACTGCTTCACCGTCCAGGTGAACAACACAGGCGCCGCATTGTGCTACACCACAACCATACTTGGTGCCTGTAAGGCTAATCAGATCCCGCAAGGCCCACAGCAAAGGCATCTCCGGATCAGCATCGATGCTGTAATTTTTTTGATTAACATTTAATGAGATCATAACTCGTAAACATATTTGTGAACAATAATTTTTAGTTATTACCTGACTATTAAGCCTCGTTTATTTGTGAAATAAAAGGATAATCATAAAACCGTTTCCCCGTTGCTTTATGTAATGCATTTGCTAATGCCGCAAACACGGGTGGAAATGCCGGCTCACCCATACCTGTGGGATCAATGTCGTTCTCTATGAAATGCACATCGATTGACCTTGGTGCTTCGTTATGGCGGATCATCCGGTAGTTATAATAATTTCTCTTATCCGGTATACCGTTAGTAAAAGACATCTCACCAAACAATGCATTGCCGATGCCATCAACAATCGCACCTTCTGCTAAGTTGGTGGCAGCATCGGGATTAACGACGATACCGCAATCAATGGCGCAACAAACTCTTGGAATTATAAGCTTGCCATTTTCAATCTTAAGATCAAGTACTTGCGCTACATAGGTATTGTGACAAAAATAAGCAGCTACTCCTCTATGTACGCCCGGTATATTGTTGCCCCATCCGGATTTCTCGCGAACGAGTTTCAATACGCCGGCGTAGCGGTCGGCATCATAATCGTTGTTTTTCCCAACAGGTTGTTTTTTCGATCTTTCTAAAAGCTCCAAACGAAATTCTATCGGATCTTTTCCGGCTGCCTCTGCCAGTTCATCCATAAATGATTGCTCTGCAGCACACATAAAATTTGATCGTGGTGCACGGAAAGAACCTGTGGTTATATTTGAATTGATCTCCCAGCTCTCAGCGAGATAATTATCCACTGCACCGGCCGGGAAACGATTTTCTTCCAAAGGGTTTTCAGGAATACCGCCAGCTTTCACATGCAGCGCAGCGAGATTTTTATTTTCGTCTAATGCTGCACGATAGTAGATGCTGTACATCGGCCTGTAAATACCGGAGGTCATGTCGTCTTCACGTGAATAAATGAGTTTTACCGGTGCCTTTACTGTTTGGGAAATCAATGCAGCTTCCACTAAGAAATGCGCATAAGATTTTCTCCCGAATCCGCCACCTAAGCGAGTCAGTTGGATATCTATCTTATCTACCGGAATCCCTAACCTTTCCGAAACTGTATGTTCTGTCAATTCAGCTTTTTGCAGAGGGCCAGCAAGTTCTACCCTCTGTGGCGTAACATGCGCAAAGAAGTTTACCGGTTCCATGCAGTTGTGGGCAAGGAACGGAGCAGTAAAAGTGCGCTCAATGATCTGCGAAGTATTTTTAAAAACTGTATCGGGGTCGCCATCTTTGCGCTCTATTGTTCCAGGTTTAGCCTGCATTTCTGCCATCTTCTTCTGATGATCTGCAGTGCTCTCCATGCCGGATGGCACAGTCATAGTTTCAACATTTCCCCGCAAACTTTTTCGTTTGATTTCATAATCCGTAAATGGTTCCCACTCGACTTTCATCGCCTTTTTCGCATTCATCACTTCCCATGTAGTTCGCCCGGCAATGGCAACAACTTCTGTAAATTGGCAAGTATCAAAATATTGCCTTTCGTAATCGTCCTTATAAACCTTGATTGGAAAAACATCTTTAATCCCTGGCATTCCTTTCACAGAAGATACATCTACAGATTTAAATTTCATTCCAAAGGCAGGAGGATGCACAACCATAGCGATAAGCATTTCATCCCTTTTGGTATCTATTCCAAAGAGAGGTTTTCCTGTAATAATTTTTGGAACATCCACATTTTTTTGAGATGTGCCAATAATCTTAAACTCCCTTTTATTCTTCAGCTTAACTTCTTTGGGAACATCTAATTTGCTGGCCGCTGAAGCCAAATCTCCATACCCTGCGCTTTTACCACTTTTAATATGATGCAACACCCCGGCTTCTGTAGTTATTTCTTCGATAGGTACATCCCATGCTTTAGCTGCGGCTTCTCGGAGCATTTGTCTTGCAGTTGCACCGGCAGTTCTTAACGTTTTCCATGAGGTACGGATCGCCTGGCTGCCGCCAATGAACTGACGTGAATATAATTTTGTATTTAACGGAGCTTGCTCTACAACTACATTTTTCCAATCAACATCCAGTTCTTCTGCGACAATCATCGGCATGGAGGTTTTTACATTTTGTCCTCCCTCTGGATTTGGAGACATGATCGTAACAGTTCCATCCGGCGCAATCCTTAGATATCCATTGAGCTCAGTGCTGATTGCCGGATCACCAGCCGACGCCAGACCATTAAGCCATTTAAAACTTAGTAGTAATCCTCCGCCCGCAAGTGTAGAAACTTTCAGAAACGATCTTCTGCTGATGGGAGCTCGTTGATGTGTCAAAATCATGAGATTATTTTTTGAGCTGATTGACCTTTACTCATCACATTAAAATTACGAAGAAAATTTTTTTGCGAAATTGATCAGCAACTTTTAATGCGCTTCTTTAATCACTTTTATTTTTTGTAACCATTTCTTCACTTTGTTTTCCGCCTCTTTTGCCTTTTCATCTTTGATGACAAAATAAATTCCGTCTCTTTCTATACCGCCTTTCATTTCAAATCCTTCTAACACATTGCTGTCAGGACATAATTCCTTTACCGTTTCAAAACCACTTCCAACACCATAGCCCGCATTTGTATTGAAAGGAATTATTGTTTTCCCGCTTAAATTATATTGATGCAAAAAACTTTTCATTGGTGGCGGCATTTGCATATCCCATGTTGGGAAGCCAACAAAAACAACATCGTATTTTTCCATGCTGTCTATTTTTGTTTTTAACGGAGGCAAGTAGCCGCTTGCATTTTCATCAACGACTTGTTGCACGGTTGCTTTATAATTTTCAGGATAAGGTTTTTCTAATTCAAGCGCTACCAATGTTCCTCCAACTTTTTTTTGAATGATTTCAGCAATAGCTTTTGTATTGTTGGTTCGGGATAAATAAACAATCAATATTTTTTTCGATGCTACAGGTCGAGCATTAGAGCAAACGGATAATATGCATAAGCCAATGATGAATAAAATAAATGTTGCGCTTTTCATTTCAATAAGTTATTCTAAGTTTAATTCAATATTTCAATGCTGCTAATGTTTATTATTATTATTACTTCATTTTAACCGGCCGCATCAAATGCGAAAACGTAAGTGAACCCATTTTCCACTTTCCGTTTTCTTTCACATAAACTTCAGTTACCATAAAAGGATTTGTTACTTCTCTTCCGCCAACTTCTGCCACAAGATCAATGTCATTGAGCAGGATTGCCGAATTACCAAACATGTTCACTACAACGGAGTACACTTCAGCCTTTTTATACCAGATACCACCGCTTTTAATGGTAGCCAGTTCCTGTTCTTTACCCCAGGTTCCGCCCATGTGGATAAACATAGCCTTATCATCAAACAATTTATTTAGTTCATCAACATTCTTGTCTGCCATCCAATCCCACTTCGTTTTTGAAAGGTCAATCACTTCCTGTTGTTCAGGTGTATTATTTGTAGACGTTTTAATTGTTTCGGTTGGCGGCTGCTGTGCGTAAGAGGATTGCACACTCATTATTACCAGAAATAGTCCGAGAATTTTTGCTTTCATGTGTTGTTAATTTATATGTTTTTAGAATTGAGAAATGTTGTTGTGAGAAGATGATTATTTTTTTACAACCCTGTTGATTTTTCCATTGCCTCTGTATATCTCGTGCCTATTATTTGAATATTGGCAGAAGCTGCTTCAATTTCCTGGAGTTCACCAGTTGTTAATTCGATTGAAGCTGCACCAATGTTTTCCTGCAGGCGATGCAATTTTGTTGTACCGGGAATAGGAACAATCCATGGCTTTTGAGCGAGCACCCATGCCAATGCAATTTGTGCAGGCGTTGCATTTTTTGCTTTTCGCAAATTCTTCTATCAAATCTATCAATGCCTGGTTTGCTTTGCGTGGCTTCTTCAGTGTACCGTGGAAGAATGCTGCGAATATCACCTTCCTGAAATTTCGTGTTCTCATCTATTTTGCCTGCAAGAAAACCCTTGCCCAACGGGCTAAAAGCAACCAATCCAATTCCCAATTCTTCAATGGTTGGAATGATTTCTTTTTCATGCTGGCGGGTCCATAAAGAGTATTCACTTTGCAATGCGCTAACAGATTGCACGGCATGTGCTTTACGGATTGTTTCTGCGCCTGCTTCACTCAAACCAAAATATTTTGCCTTGCCTTCTTTAATTAAATCTTTCACTGTTCCGGCAACATCTTCAATGGGCACATTTGGGTCAACGCGGTGCTGGTACAATAAATCAATCACATCCACCTTTAATCTTTTCAATGAACCCTCAACAGCTTTTCTTATTTGTTCGGGTTTACTATTTACACCAGTCATTTTACCATCCCGGATATTAAAACCAAATTTTGTTGCGATGACAACTTTATCGCGCAACGGCGCTAATGCTTCACCGATAATTTCTTCGTTGGTAAAAGGCCCATACACTTCGGCAGTATCAAAAAAATTCACACCAAATTCAACTGCTTTGTGTAAAAGATTGATAGCATCTTTTTTTTCAGGAAAAGGATAATAAGAAAAACTTAATCCCATACAACCCAAACCGATGGCCGAAACTTCAAGGCCCTGGTTTCCTAATTTTCTTTTTTGCATTTCAATTATTTTCCAAGTGATTTAATTTTCTAATTTTCTTTCTCCCAGCCATTTTACCATTTTCGGATCGCGATGGTCAAAGAAGAGACTTGCATTTGTGTCAAGCGTTTTGATGGCTTCCATGTCTTCATTGCTTAATTCAAAATCAAGGCTGTTAAAGTTCTCTGCCATTCTTTCTTTGCGTACTGATTTTGGAATAGCAATAATACCTCTTTGCGTAAGCCAGCGAATAACAACCTGCGCAATAGTCTTGTCGTATTTCTTAGCGATAGAAGCAAGCAGTTCATTATGAAATAAATCGTTCTTTCCTTCTGCAAATGGCCCCCAGCTTTCTATCTGCACATTGTTTTCCTGCAAGAATTTTTGTGTTTCTATTTGCTGATGAAATGGATGTGTTTCAATTTGGTTAACTGCCGGAACAATTTCATTATGAATGATCAGATCGATCAACCTGTCCGGTTGAAAATTGCTTACCCCGATCGCCTTCACTTTCCCTTCTTTGTATATTTCTTCCATCGCTCTCCATTCACCATATACATCACCAAAGGGTTGATGAATCAAATACAAATCAAGATAATCTAACTGCAGTTTTTTAAGTGAAGCTTCGAATGCTTTTTTCGTTCCGTCATAACCATTGGATTGAATCCAAAGTTTTGTTGTAATAAATAAATCTTTTCTTGCTACATTACTTTTTTTAATCGCTTCGCCAACCGCTGTTTCATTACCGTATGACTGCCCAGTATCTATTAAACGATAACCAACATCAATCGCATCTCTTACGCTTCTTTCACATTCCTCCAAATCCTTCACCTGGAAAACGCCGAAGCCAAGCACCGGCATTTTAATTCCATTATTTAATTTTACTGTTTGCATTCTATGTTACTTGTATCCTGCAAAGGTCCTCACATTTTGTCTCTTGCCAGGTATATGTATTACGGATTTACTTACCAATATTGCTGAATCCTATCAATTCAACTGCTTCTTGAGAAAACTCATCACTTTATTTCTAACATCATCCACATCGAACATGCTTCCAAAATGTGGTGCGTCCTTCACAATGATGACCTCGTTCTGAACACCAACTATGTTTAACCATGCATTTAGGAGCAGGGATTGTTTTGGCGAAACCAGGTTATCTTTTTCGCCATGAATGATTAAAAATGGCGGATCATTTTTGTCAACATAACTTACCGGGCTGGCGGCTTTCGCTAAGTCTGGTCGCTTAAGAGGAGCAGCGCCAATTAAAATGCTTTCCGGAGATTTTTTCATCATCAGCTCCGGGAAATAAAATCAATTCGGCGGGACCATAAAAATCCACTACAGCTTTAATGCTGAATGACCTGCTGCTGCCAGGCATAAAAAAATTATCGACGTTATTATTTTTAGATAACCCCAATAGCGAAGCCAGGTGCCCGCCTGCGGTAATCTATAGAAGCCAAAGCAAAACCGGCGCTCACAATTTCGGCAACAGTCTTTTTCATATAACCTATGTCAGCATATTTATCATTGCTTAACCAGCCGCCACCATGTATAAAGATCACTAATGGCAGCTTGCCCTTTGCGTTCGCCGGCAAATAAATATCCAGCAAATGCTTCTGCAAGGTGTCGTTGTTATAAGGTATGTTGCCTTTTAAAACAGTGCCTGCCGGGAAAGCGTCGATAACGGGATTATTTTGAGCAAAACCCTTTATTGTAAGTATTGATACGAGAAATAATAAACAGGTAATTTTATTCATATAAAATCCCGTAGTGAATTGTGAATAACATTTATTTCCCTTTTGCCTCAGCTGTTGAAAATTTTTCCATTACATCCAGCCTCGCCTTTTTTGGATCGGGTTCACCGACAGCTGAGCCATCCGGTTTGATTTCCAGGAGTTCATTCGTTTTAGGATCATACGCAGGCCACTTAGGTAATTCGCTACCGTTAGGATCGCCGGTTTTAGCAAAGTTTGTCCAATACGTATTCATCATTTTGGCAACTTCTCTATCCCTGGGCGCTATGGTGGCTCCATTTCGTTCTCTCAGGTCGTCGAAAACATAAGGTATCTCTGAAGCATGCGCTGCACCAAAACGCATCCATTGTTGCATCGAAGGAGCAACATAGGAGAAGAGATATATGTAAGCTGGCGCGCCCTTGGCTACGAACGCTCTTGCAGTCAGCCTCGCAGGCTCAGCCCACACTTTGTCCGTGTTAACCATCGAGAGCGCTTTGGCGAAATTGGCGGTATCATCAAGATTGTAAACCCTGGCAGCATCGTCCTTCATGCTCCCGAATAAATTCAGCAATTCTTCATTCGAATGTGCATTGACAAAACCAGCCGGCACTTCAGCGCTGTTAGAGCCGATGATAAGCGCCACCTTCGCCTGCCTGCCGCCTTCATAAGCGCTTTGTGCAGTTTCTACAACTAATTTACCATCGAGTATAGGGCCGGGATAAGTTGGGGGGCCACCCTGCCCTGCGGTCTCCTGGCCTCCATCTACAACCTGGGCTACAGTGAGGGCACGGAGCTTCGCCAATGCAGCGGCATCCGTACCCTCAATACCATACCTCTTTGCAAAGTTTATCCCTATTGTTTCCGCGGACACGGGATAATATTTATCAGCTCCATCCTTATTGATTGGTCTACCCGTTAGTACACCATCACGTCCACCACCGGATTCGCTGATCGCTTTCTGAAAGAGGCCTTTTGCAGAAGGAATGGTAAGGAGTGAATGAACCGAAACACCACCTGCAGATTCACCGAAAATGGTAATATTGTTTGGATCACCACCAAAAGCGGCTATGTTTTTTTGAATCCATTTCAAGGCAGCTATCTGGTCCATGTAAGCGTAGTTGCCTTTGGGCTCCTCCGGATGTTCTTTACTTAATGCGGGGAATGCAAAGAAGCCAAGCCGTCCCAAACGGTAATTGATAGAAACAAGCATAACACCTTTCTCCGTAAATGGTGCTCCCGAAAATTCAGGAAATGCCCCGCTACCGAAGACGAATGCGCCACCATGAATCCACACCATCACCGGAAGTTTTGCATTCGCTTTAGTGTCGGCAGGTTTCCATACATTTAAAAACAGGCAATCTTCTGATGAATTTTTGGAAATAGAATCGGCACCTCTCGGAAAGCCTACCTGGGCGCAGTCGGAGCAAAATTTAACCGCATCTTTTACACCTTTCCATGGCTTCACGGGTTGCGGTGACCGCCAGCGATATTCGCCTACGGGTGGCGCAGCATATGGTATTCCTTTAAAACTTGTGACGCCGGCTTCAGTTGCTCCCCGTAAAACTCCGGAGGCGACACGAACCGTTGGCGCTTCAGTCTCTGTTTGCTGGGCATGCAGCAGGCAAAATGATATAAGCAATGTAAATATCAATGGCAATTTTTTCATTGTTCTGTTTTTAAGATTTATATTCATTGAACCCATCGTTCATATCCTGGTTATTTAAAGGTATTTGTATCTTTCATCCTGCATGGTATACAGATTACGGATTTACTTACCAATATTGCTGATTAGAAGCTGCCCGTTAACTGAAGGTTAAATAAAGCGGTAATTTTGAATTAATTAAACAAAAGTGTTATGGATAACATTAAAAGGTTTGAAACAATCAATGATTACAATGCATTCAATAATAATGAAACCTTACATCCACTCGTAAGTGTTGTTGATTTATTGAAGGCAAATCCGCGGCAAGGCTCGCGGATGTATTTCGGTTTCTACACCATCTTTCTAAAAGAGGTAAAATGCGGAGATTTAATGTACGGCCGGCACACTTATGATTACCAGGAAGGTACTTTGGTTTTTCTTGCACCAGGGCAGGTCGCGGGTGTTAACAGTAATGGAGAAACTTATCAGCCGAAAGGTTATGCCCTCGTCTTTCATCCAGATTTGATTCATGGTACTTCTCTTGGAAGACATATTCGGGACTATACTTTTTTTGGCTACCAATTCCACGAAGCACTTCATTTATCGGAACGTGAAAGGAAGATTGTGCTCGACTGTTTTTCCAAAATTAAGTATGAATTAGAACATGCCATTGACAATCATAGTAAGAAATTAATTGTATCAAACATTGAACTGTTCCTTAATTACTGCACCCGTTTTTACGAGCGCCAGTTTATTACGCGTGATAATGTACATAAAGGCATTTTAGAAAAGTTTGAGCTTTTGTTGAACGGGTATTTTCAAACCGATAAGCCATATACAGTTGGCTTGCCTTCTGTGGCTTACTGTGCCAATGAATTGCATTTATCCGCAAGCTATTTTGGCGACTTAATAAAAAAAGAAACAGGTAAAACAGCACAGGATTATATACAATCGAAAGTAATTGATGTGGCGAAAGAAAAAATATTTGACCAGAGCAAATCGGTTAGTGAAATTGCCTATGAACTTGGTTTTAAGTATCCGCAACATTTTACCCGATTGTTTAAACAACGCGTTGGTCAATCACCGAATGAATACAGGATGCTGAATTGATGTATGACGACTTAACTTACTGCTTTTAATTCTTTTCCACCATTTTCGATTCGAGCGCTATGGGTACAACGTCTATCAGCTCTAATGATTTCACCATTTTTAGCGTTCCCGTTTTGTACTTTAAAAAATGTGGCGTTTTGATATGTGCCTGGTAAGCACTGTCGCTTGCATATACTTCAAAAACGGTTACATGTGTTGGTTGTTCTTTATCATACACGGCGTTTAGAGTAATAACACCGGGTTCAACTTTTACTGCCGTGGTGGCATGTTCTGCAAGAGCCGCTTTATATTCTTCAAGATAAGCGGGGTCGATAACAAGTTTTGCAATCCGCACCTTTAATTTATTTTCCTGTGCAGACATATCTTTCGCGGTAAAAAATGTTAGCATAAATAGCAGACAGATTTTTATGTATTTCATAATTGTACATTAATATATTGTGTATTATTTATGGCAATGCAAACGCCATAATGGAACCCGATGGATTTTCTGTCCGTGTTGGTATTCTCCTTCCAAAATTAAGCATTACAAAAATTAAAAGAGGCCGCCGATGTTATGTGTTTGTGCTGATGGTTTTGCAGCCAGACAATCACCAACACCAGTTGAGAGCCGACGCACTAAGTTATTATTCCATCCAATGGGTTAGAAAGCCAAATCCGATAGCTATCGGATCATCCTCTCCATTTTCGTAAAATTTTGCAGAAGAATATTTATACTCTTCGGGATAAACGCATAAGCCTTCTGCTACCGGGTTATAATGGATATACTCCATCTTTTGTCCATAGGACTCCTATGGAGTATGAATATTTCCTTTATCCATAAATCTATACTTAATGGATTGCGTTCCCAAAACTGATAAGCTCTATCGGTTGCTCCTACATAAAATCCAGCTCTCATTATTTATCCTTGTCCTTCTTATCTTTCTTATTTTTCCCGTGAAGAATTCTACCAATAAATGACCTGTGCTCTTTCTTATTGTTATCCACCGAACTAATGTTTATCTGGTTGTCAATTGCAGGCACCAGCGCACGTATGAAGGCATTTTTCAGCAACTCCCAAATAGCTTCTAAAGTATTGGTATGAGATTTTCCAAACTCCCCGTGTATAGGTACTTTCGTCGCTATCTGATCTTCTTTATGATTTTCGAGAATCTCGCCTGCCGTTCCTATTAGACCTTCGTAAATCTTATGAAGAAAGCCATCGTTTTTATCTTCCGGTCCAAGTACATCCAGGTCCTTTATTACGGGCTTCAGGTAGCCGTCATATTTACCATCTTTTGCTGCGAACTCTGTGTATAAACTAAAAGTTCCTTTGTGTACATCGAAGCTTCCGTAAGCGTTTAAAAAATCATTGAGCTTTACCAGGTTTGTGTTTTTTATTTCTGCATTTAAATCAAAAGTTGAATGCTCGGCCAGCACATTTACTTTCATATTCAGTGAGGCGCTTCCTTCATAAGCTGTTGCATGAGCCGTAACATCCGAAGGCAACAATGTTTTTTTATCATCAACATTCCGGAGGTTGGTTGCAAGCGCCTCTATATTCTGAAAAGAAATATCAAATGGTGGTTTGGAAGAGTGATCTGCATAATGAAGACTGCCGTTATGGATCTCGCAGCGGTTTACTTTTAGCGGCATGAAATCTTTTAATATTTTACGAAAGTCATTAGTGTCTTTTTTTACATCATCTATTTCAGTTTTGTTTTTGGTGAAAATGAGATCGGGCGAATTAAAAACTAATTCACCCACCAGCCGCCCATGAAAGAGAGCATGCCATTGAATAGAGAGATCTATATTTTTAGTTCTGAAGAAATCCGTTTGCTTACCCGTCTTATCATCCACCTTTTTGAGATACATATTATTGATCTGGTAGGCTCCGCGATACAATGAAATATCTATATCTTCTATATGACCGTAATACCCCGAAATATTGGCCAGCGCCCTGTTAGCATAATGTAATACGATTGCCGGTAGAAAGAGCCGCAGGATGATCAGCGCCAAAACAATGATGACAATAATTTTGAACCGCTTGCTTCTGTATATTTTCTTTTTGGAAACAGCCATCAGGAAACTTTATTTAAAGATAAAGAGGTTGTATTAATAATCTACGACCGATCTACCATCGTGTTGGTGTCCTTTACGATGTTACCATTCGCATAGCGGCTTAATTAGTTGAATCCATTATTTGTGTCGTAGCCGGGTCTCTCGCAGAAGACTTAGTGGTAGATATTTATTCACGCCGGCCCCTTCCAGGGCAACAATAACTAAAGAGGGACAAGAATTTGAACCTTGAAGTTTATTCGGATGCGAAAATTACCAAAATTGATGTTACTGATAATATTATTACTGTTGCCTTCTTGTTAGAAGATAGTATTCAGCAAATATTTATTAAGCCAGTTCAGTTAATAGCTGCCTGTAAAGCTATTCAAACATTATTTAAAAGTCCTTTGGAAAGTTTCGGGGATTCTCATATTTCTCACAAAACTTTTTACTAATTTTCATTACTTCAGCATAATCTTCATCAGTATGAATTTTCCCTTTCATAATACCAACACAACCGCCAATTTCTTGAGGTGGATGGATATTCATATAAAACTTGCTGTAAAGTTTGCTGTGGTATTTCTGCATATACTTTTCATATCCTACATAATAATCGTGTACCCATTGCGTAGTTTCTTCAATAGTATGTTCGCTACTCATATATTTTTTCTATTTAAAGTTGTTTTGAACTATACTAAAATTACAAATTATGTTTAACAATCTTCATGAACTAATTGCCACGATGCCGGATGAAAAGACTTGCAGAGACTATCTTATTAAGGAGCGTTGGAATGGTGTTATTACCTTTCCTTATTGTGGTTTTGAAAAATGTTATGTTATTGAAAATGGTAAACGTTTTAAATGTGGCTTTAAGGCTTGTTATAAGAAGTTTAGCGTAACAGTAGGGACAATATTTGAAACGTCTAATATCACTTTAAATAAATGGTTTATGGCAGGTTATTTAGCATTGTCACATAAGAAAGGGAATATCTTTTTACCACTTGCAAAAGATATTGGAACGTCCCAAAAAACCGCTTGGTTTATGCTTCATAGAATAAGACAATTAATGACACCAGTTGAGCAAGCTAAATTAAGTGGAACTGTTGAATGGACGAGGTTTGAAGGCTTCCCGATTTGGAGTAGAGACACGGCTGGGAATAAACAATGAACATACTTGAAAGAAATGAAGAGCCTTAATATGACCCCATGCGCTTCCTGTTTTAAAAAAAGCAGAGGCCTAACACCAAACCGTAGCCGCAAAGTTCTTTCAACTCAAATCCCATAGTTTATAAAAGTTCAATCACCGGTTCCCTACAACAGGGGACTTCATCGCAGGCACTGCGTACCCGACGAAGTCTTATTTGTTAGCGGTAGTTATTTATTCTGCCATTTACTTATGGAAACGGTATCACTAATTGAAAAGCTCATCAGGTCTTGCCCCATCATTACCGGCCCTGCATAGATTGCTTTTGTTCGTTGCATTATCTCCTGTTCATTGCGCCCATAAAGTTTTACAATGTGTGAGTAAGCTGCAAGTTTTGGTTTTACTTCATTAAAAACTTTGGCAGCTTGTTCGGGAGTTGTGTGGTGAGCTAATATATTATACCTGGGATCCGATTTACTTAAAGTGTCAGGCGCAATTGCAACTTCGTGTATAAGCAAATCAGCTCCCTTTGCAAATTTTATTAAGTTCTCAGAATATTTTGTATCGCCGGATAATACAACAGCATGCCCTTTGTATTCTATGCGGTATCCATAAGCAGGTACAACCGGATAATGATCTACCAAAAATGCAATTACTTTAACGCCATTATTTTCGTATACGGTTCCCTCTTTGTTTTCAGTTACCATTAATTTGCTTCCCTCCTCCGGTTCTTTATCATCTTCCATTCTTATTTTAATATCATACGCATAGGCTTTTCGCAGGTAGGTAATCATATCGTCGGTGCCGGCGGGTCCAAACACTTTAAGCGGTGTTGCACGCCTTGTTATAATCCATCCTGTAAGCCACAGGTCCGGTAATCCTACAATATGATCGGAATGGAGGTGAGTAAGAAAGAGGGCAGTTAATTTATCATAAGCTACATCTAACTGACGTAACCTTTGTAAACAACCACGTCCCGCATCGAACAGTAAAGTTTCGCTACCAGCCTGCACAAGAATGCTCGGGCCAAATCGTTCCATAAGTGGTTGCGGCGTACCGGTTCCAAGTAATGTAACTTTTATATCAGGTACATTAACATGAGAACTGTCTTCATTTATATTGATTTGCCCGAAAGAAATAAAAGCAAATGATACAATGATTGAAGTTAAAAAAAATCGTATCATTATTTTTTTTTTGAGATGAATGTAACAAGGTTTAATTATGGGGGTGAGTCAATATAATTACCGCTAACGGCAGGGCTTGCTGCTGTGCTGGAATTTTATATCGTTCAGCCCGAACCGTTAGCCCAATTGTCCACGGGACTCCTTCGGAGAAAAACTGTAGCCGAAGTTATGTACAAAAGCTGATTAATGAAAGTCTGCCCGGGCTGCCGGCGACCTCATAGAATTAAGACTGCTATTGGCTCAAAGAGAAAAAATAGTAAAAGCTATTGGTACTTTTAATACTACTAAAGAAAATAAAAATTTTCTACCAAAGGAGAATATGAAAACGATATTAAAACATAATCAGCTAACTATTTCCTTCTTACAAAAGCAATTAAAAGAAATAGAAAAGCTAATTGATAAATTGATCCACAACAATGAAACATTTAAACAGCAGAATGAATTGCTACAAAGTATTCCAGGCATAGGAAAACAAACCTCTGTTACATTTATTGCATATACGCAGGCATTTACATTATTTAAAACCCATCGTCAATTCGCCTGCTTTGCAGGTGTTGCTCCATTTGAATATTCGTCAGGTTCAAGCGTCAGGGGAAGAACCAAAGTAAGCCACCTGGCAAATAAAAAAATCAAAACCATTTTAAACATGGCGGCATTGTCTGCTAAAAAATATGATCCGCAATTAAAGCAATACTTTGAAAAAAAGATAGCAGAGGGTAAAAATAAAATGCTTGTCTTAAATTCAATCCGGTGTAAGATCATCAGCCGTGCATTTGCTGTTATAAACCGAAATTCAAAATTCGTCAATACATTTAAAGCCGTTGCTTAATTAAAGATTTTATTTGGTTATTAAGATAGAATGCTGAGAAAAGGGCTTCTTTTCTATATACTTGGACTAAATGGGAGGAAGTAATAGTTGGTTATTTTTCATCGAAATACGAGCTTGCCTGAATGCCAGATGAATTTAGTTCTGTAATTAATTTTGAATAAAGACTGTGATAGTTGTCAGCAACTTTAAATTCCTTGGAAGCTTTATAGAGGTGTTCAGACACCACATAAAAATCTAACAGGCCCTGCCAGTGCTGTTTTGTGCTGTCTGAAATTTGGCTCGATTCGTACTGAATTGTTTTTGCTTTACTTAGGTCATTGGTTTTTGTCAACAGGTTTATAAGCATATTTTGGCCAAGGAAAACCCGGTCCAGATTACCCTTTTGCTTCCAATAGAAAATTGCAGTATTGCAATAATACAATGCCGAGTCGAGCAAGTTTTGAAATTCATACAGTCTGGACAGGTCATATTGAGATACGGCAACCCCCCAGTCCGCCTTTTTTAATTGGAACAATTGAATTGCTTTTTGTATTTCCCTTTTGCCTTCTTCATATTTTTCAAATCTTCCTAATAAATAACCTTTAAATTTTCTATTATTCGCCTCGCTCAAGGTGTCATTTAAATCTTTGAATAAATAAATGGCACTGTCAGTCAATTGGAGCGCTCCTTTATAATCTTGGCTTGACTCGTCTAATATTTGTCCACGATTTTGAATATCCAAAGCTAATGTCCTTAACGCTTTCTTTTCTGTGTCAGTAATTGTTTTCCTTTCCAGCTTGGTTACGAGTATTGCAACAGTGTCTGATTGAGCTATGCTATTTTTAGACAATCCAATAAGAAGGAAGCAGAATAAATATTTCACGCTTATTAAGTTATTTCCGCCAAATGGGCACGGCCTGGCGATGTGGCGGCATTCCGTGTTACGCCAGCCCGAACCGCTGCTGGGTAAAGTTACTGAAGTTGAAAATATATTCTTTCGCTGGGCTTTATTCGGTCAGCCGGATATGTAGCTGAGTAGGTTGTCAAAATCCATGAAATTAATTCAATTTATATCACTGTTGCCATGTTGGATCCATTTGCTTCCTAAGCAATTTAAGCAAGTCAAAACTATGATTAGCCGCAACGGCTTTTATTTTATAAAATACGGGAGTGAACGTCCAGGCTTTATCTTCAAAAGGGATTGCGAATCCGTTCTGATCAAAACTAGCCTTATAGTTATTAATAGTGTACTTATAACCATCTTCCCGGCATTGAATAGTTACTTTGCATTCCATGCGGGAAAAATAATTGGTATATCCACTGCTATTTTTAGTGTAATATTGCCCATTTCTGATTAATGTTTTAGTTCTATCATCATTTACCTGAAATGCCTTGCTACTCATAATTTCATCAGAACTAAAAGCTTTTGCAATGTCATATAATTTGCCAGCAGATGCGCCATCCACTTTTACAAATCCCGCTAATTCATATTTTCCAGACGCATTTACCTGTAATGTATCACTTTGACAAAATGCATGGATTGGAAATAAAGCAATTAAAAAAAATAACCTTAGCATAATTTAAGTTTTACAAATAAAAAATATGTTATAGACCTGAAGCCTTTCATGGGTAATCTATTCCCGTGCCGTGTCTCTACGCCGGGCATGTACTGTTGTAGGGCACGCCTTTGTAGAGTCATTGTTTCCTTTATCAAAGCGGTAACCGATTTTGACATGATTAAAGAGAGAGTTTTTTCTGGAGATGCGGTTAACAGTAGGATTATAATGTAATAATACATTTTTTTGATTAAAAAGCAATGTGTATAGAAAATATATCAAATTCAGTTTGCACGCAACGTCCCCTGAGGAGAGCCCCTGAGGAGAGACGTTGCTGAGAAAAGAGATCATGGAATCGTTGTATGCGGTATTTGGCAAAACACCTGCAGTTGTCAAAAAGAATAAAAAGTAATTTATTTCCTTGTGATCTTATCCCTGATCTCTTTCCAGGTGATCACATAAACATTATTCTCTTTTAAAACCTTTGCACATTCGGGGCTTGTAAAGAAATTAAATTCTGCTTGTCGCCAGGCAGCTCCCCAATCCGGGTCATCACCCTTTAAAGCACGCATTTCATCATCATCATATGCTGTATGAACAATAAGATATGTAAGCCCGGGTTTTAAATTCTTTATACCATTCGTATAAAATGCCGGGAAACCCGTTTTAAAATCACCAGGCGAGAATGAAAGAATATTATCAACTACCACATCTTTATCAGTGATCAAACTGTCCATCTTTGTTTTCAAATTTGGCTGAAAAAATGAAGTAATAAGGACAGGGATTTTATACTCATGCCCAACTTTCAGATATGCTTTAAAAAAATCAAGACTTGATAATGCAGTACCCATATGTGCATCGAGATGCGTTGGATCAATACCCATTTGTTTTCCTTTTATCACCTGGTTTCGTATTTCCTGTTCAACTTCTGCAGCACTTGCATTTTGTATAACGCTGTCAACCGACGAATAGAAATATCCATTTTTATTAACCAGCCCGGGCACTTTATCTATTGATGTAACGGGTCCGTATTTATAATATTTATCTTCGCTTGTCAATGTAATATGCACGCCAAGATCCGCCTCAGGATGTGCCTGCGCATAGGCTGCTATTTCGGAAAACCATGGACATGGCACTATAATACTTGCTGAACTTACAGAACCTTTTTCCATAGCCGTTGTCGATGCGGCATTCTCAGAATGTGTTACACCAAGGTCATCGGAATGAATGATGACGAGCTTGGCATCTTTTGGATAGCCCAATCTTTCAGCTAAATTTTTTTTCTGGCTGTAGATACTAATTGAAAAGATCGTGGCCAATAAAACCGTGAGTGTCTTTTTCATTTATTCTTATTTTTAGCTCACTCAAATTAATGAAATTAAGAGAAACAATATTGTAGAGTCATTGTTTCCTTTATCAAAGCGGTAACCGATTTTGACATGTGAATGTAATAAAATAAGTTCCTTCTGTTTGTTCTATCAGAGTTCTTACAGCCATGTATGGTTGAATGTTGGCCCCGGATTGCGCAAGCACCGGTGTTGTGCGGTCGTGCATTAATAAAATTACTTGAATCCATATTGGGTTTGAATGAATGTTACAAGTGCGGCTCCTTCTTTGTGAATAGTTTCTAGCCAACTTATTAGCCCAATTAGGCCTTTATTCCATAATTGTAAATTGGCATAAGCCTTATTCAACAACTTTATTCCTTCCTCTGTTAAAGGTACCGGTGAGTTGCTATTTTTGGCCAGTTGGATGAAATCAAAGAGCTGGCTGTAGCTGGTCAAATCCCGAAGTGCACTATACATAAGATCAGACTGGACATAATATTTTTTTAAGGTTTGATCGTATTTCATTATACTATCTGATACTGCCTTAATTCTTATCAGTCTCAGGTCTCCGCTGTTCTTCAGTTGTTCAATTGTACGGTCATTCGAGACAAAAACATCTAAGCCCAGGATTCTACTCCATAAAAGGTAGGCATTATTGGAATTGCTTATAATTTCAGGTGATGAAAGAGCTACTAAAACACTGTCAATTCCTGAGCTTATGCCTTTCAATTTTGTTAAGACCTCGGCAGATTGAAGGGTATCGGATTTAATGTCTTCGACGATGGAGTGTATATATTCCTTTTCCCGTCGATGTTCTTGCAATGACTCGCGCCAGTTCTCTGCTATGAATCCACTAAAGACGGCAAGAAATAGCATTAGGAATTCGAAGAAATAGTGCCAGATCTTTTTGCCGGCAGCCTTATGCAGATGGTGAGTATGAACTTCCATGTTTAGTTTTTCCTGGTTTAGCGCATTGGTTTCAGACTGAGCATCTGGAGATTTGATCTCAGATGCTCCTTCGCTTTCACAATTTTTTGAAGTCCCTGAAGCATTTGGTTCCTGGTCTTCGTTTTGAGACATTTTGCTTATAGTTTCTTATGTTCAATGTTCCAGGATTCTCACAAAGCATGCCGCACAACGGTAGGGCTTTTGCTGTGCCGGAAATTTATATCGTTCAGCCCACAACGTTAGCCCAATTGTCCAGGGGACTCCTTCGGAGAAAAACTATTGATGAAGATATAAACAAAAGCTGAACAATGAAAGTCTGCCCGGGCTGTTGCTGATAGCATTACTAAAGATGAGGATTTGCCTTTATACAGGCACAAGATTGCTTACCCACAAAACCTGCGCTACACTCTTCGCCAGGCTTCTTTTCTATATAACCTGGACTAAATGGGGCATGTGTTTTTTATTTCTTATTCTTTGTCACTAATATTGCCATTTTAACCGCATTGTAAGCATTCACAATTCCTCCACTTGCTGATAAACTATAAAAAGAAACCTGAACTGTTGTTTGAGGTTTGTTTACTATTTGATTTGGCATAAACGAAGATTTCAAGAGAATTTCTTTTATTTCTTTCGGGGCTAAAGAAGGGAAATATGAAAGTAGTAACGCTGTTACTCCCGACACTATTGGTGTTGCCATGCTTGAACCTGATTTAAAGTCATAATTATTATCAGGAACGGTAGAATAAATATCGCTGCCCGGAGCAAATAAATCTACATTTAATTTGCCGTAGTCTGAATAAGGATGAGCCAACCTGTAATCGAATAAAGCTCTGCTCCATCCGACAGTTATAAAATTTCCCGCTCTCAAGCCGTGATCATAAATTGCAATTGGGTAATGATAATTTGTTTCACTATCAATGTCTGTACCATCATTGCCTGCAGCATGAATAATTAGCACATTTTTCTTTTCTGCATACCTGATAGCTTCATCAACCAAACTTTTATCAGAAGAAAACAACTTGGAAAAACTCATATTAATTATTCTTGCACCATTATTAACTGCATACATTATTGCATTAGCCACATCTTTATCTCTTTCATCACCACCAGCAGTTGTTGCCACTATGGGCATAATCAGAATATTGTCTGCAATACCGTCAATGCCAATACCATTATCTCTTTGAGCAGCAATAATACCTGCTACGTGAGTGCCGTGGGAAGTGTTGGGTGAAAGTTTAACTTTTGCGCTTCCATAAAATTTATTTACATCAGATGAATCATCATTTATAATTAATGAATATGAATGGTAGTTAATATTATAGAAATATAGATTATCAAGAGAATCTTTGCTGTTTTGCTTATCCAAATAATCTTTTTTTGCCCGGAGATAAACATTATAATTTTCTTTTTCTAACGGGGTTAAACGATTGGTGTCTACGCCTTCAAATTTATTTTTCCACGCTTTATAAAATTGAGTTGATGCTGATTGCTCCTTTTCTATAATAGTGCCATCAGACGCCCCTCTGAAATTCCACCCATGTACATCGTCAACATATCCATTGTTATCATCGTCAATACCGTTATTGGGAATTTCTTTTTTATTTGTCCAGATAATATTTTTTAAATCCTCGTGTTCTATATCAACTCCATTATCAATCACAGCTACGATAACAATTCTGGCCTTTTTATCTTTTAAAAGTGCATACGCTTTATTTAAACTAATACCAGCAATCGAGTCTTTGTGTGGGTCTTGTTTAAACCAATCCCGCTGAAGGGGTTGCTTTGATGAAGCTTGAGCAATTATAATTTGTGGAGAGCAAATTGTAAAGCAAAAAAATATTGTCTTGAAAAAAAGCTCTTTGTTTGTCATTCAAAAATTTTGAAATTTGTTGGCGGTCGGTTGTCATATTGCAGCTAACGTCAGTTTGTCTAAACTTCCAGGGTTCTTACAGCTATATATCTAAGATAAACAATTCTTTTTTTAGATTGGCCGCCGTGTCCTGCCTGGCTTCAAGGGATGAGTGGAGACACGGCTGGGGATAAATACTCACATTTACCGCAGGAAGAAATGCAGGAGATCAATACGCTGTCACCTTTTTTAAAAGTGGTAACTGCCGTTCCCACTTCTTCAATAATGCCAATGCCTTCATGGCCAAGTATCCGGCCATCCGTTACTTCGGGCATATCGCCTTTAAGAATATGCAGATCGGTACCGCAGATGGTGGTCTTCGTAATCTTTACAACAGCATCTGTTGCATCTATAATTTCGGCGTCGGCATTTCATCCCATGATTTTTGTCCCGGCCCGTGGTATACTAATGCTTTCATTTTGATATGTGTTTTTTAGGCTTCAAAAGTATGGTACATGGCATTTGTGAAAGATGATATGGGGCAAAGGAATAAAAGGAATAGATGATAATGATCATGTTGAGCAGACGTGAGGTGTTAGGCCATTTGAATGGCCAGACACGTTAATAGAAGCACTCCGTTTATTATTCCTATCTGTGACCTACCATATCTGTATCCGATGCGTTAATTAGCGCACTCGTAATGCAGTGGAAGGGTTACTTTGACGAAGGAGGTAAGAGGGCTCTGAGAATAGCCAACGCTTATCTGTACTCTTTTAGTTTTAGTTCTCTATCATTAAATTGATTCAAATATAATTTAGAAATGAAGGGTAATGACATTAATTTAAGCGCCTGATTTCTCACCCAAATGCCAAAATTACTTTTAGGAATAAATGATTTTGCAAAGCCTTGTGCTGATTTTTGTTTTTTACTTATAAATGGTTTGAATATGTCTTCATAGTTTTTAAAGGCAGTTTCGTAATTGCCATTTGCCAGCTTTAATTCTCCTGCAAGAATATATGCGCCAACCATTGCCAGCGCTGATCCTTTTCCTGATAATAATGATGGACAATCACAAGCATCGCCAACTAAGGTTGTTCTACCCTTAGACCAATTGTCCATTTTAATCTGGCTAATAGTATCAAAATAGAAGTCTGATGAGGAGTCGATTTTTGGAAGTATTTCCGGGCATCTCCAGCCAATGCCAATAAATTCATCCTTCAAAATTTGTTTTTGTTTTGCAACGTCATGGTGATCATATTTTAGTTTTTCCGGTGAACTAAAAACAAAAAATGCAGCCGTACTGTTAGTGCTGTATGAATAAACAGCAGCTTGTTTACCCGGCACATTGAACATAGAAAATGCCCTGCCTTTGGATGGATAATTTTCCAATGTAAAAGATGAAGTGTAGTATCCGTAGTATTTTTCAAATTGTGCTTCGCTTCCGAAGACCAAATTGCGAACATTTGAATGCAGGCCATCGGCTCCAACAACCAAATCAAAAGAAAGATTTTTACCACTTCGAAATGTTACGATTACTTTGTCTTCATCTTGCTCAACTTTATCGATTGTGTCACCAAAAATAATTTCAACGTCGTTATCCAGGCTTTCATAAATGACCTTCGCTAAGTCACTTCTAAGGAATGTAAACGCCCGGTTGTTCATTAGTTCTTTAATTTTCCGATAATTCATGCTGCCTTTTTCTTTGTCGTTTTTATCAACAAAAGCAACTTTTGAAATATCAATGTCTGCTTTTTCCAGGGCGGGTATAATTCCCATTTTTTCAGCAACATCAAATCCCGCTCCCATAAAATCGATGGCATAACCACCTTCTCTCAATTTTGGTGAAACCTCAACTATAGTTGGATTGAAACCAAACTTCTTCAGCCAAAATGCAAGTGTAGTCCCTGCAATGCCAGCTCCTGAAATAAGAATGTTTTTATTGTTCATACGATTTTTTTTTAAGCAATAATTTTAAATCCCGGGCTTATTTCGATAAATTATTTTCTTGTTCTGTTAGCGCTTCGGGTTTTCATTTTTTGTCTTTTAAAAATTCATCAGTGAAATGTCCTCTTTGTTTTGGTTTGGAAAATTTGTCTTTGTTGAACGCCTGCGAATTTCCTTTTGGAATTGACAATGAAGCCCAACCTTTTTCTGCAAGCATTTTCCCTAAGAATACAATTTGCCCGATGTGATATGAATAATGTGCAAGTTGCCTGTTAATGGCTTCAGTCACGGTGTGTCCCTGGTTTCGTATGTATATAATTTTGTCAAGGTCGTCAGTAGTCAATGAGTTAATTGCGTTGAAAAGACAAGCCCAGCCTTCATTCCACTTTTCTAAAAGTTCTTCCCTGCTTTTTATATCGTTTTCAAATTCAGCATCTCTGTCACGAAATTCTTTTTCTCCGTCCGAAGTCAGAAAGTCTGTCCAACGGGAAAGCATATTTCCCCAAAGATGTTTTACGATTGTAGCAATGCTGTTGCTGTCTTCATTGTATTGCCAAAACAATTTGTCGACCTGCACTTGCGAAAACGTTTTGTCTCCAAGCATTTTGTAATATTCAAATTGTTTTCTTACGCTGTCTAAATAGTCGTTTGTCATAATTCATTATGTATGTTGTGTTGTTGTTTTACCACTAAACGCCCTGTGATTTGCTTTTTGTTTTTTAAAAAAGAAATTATAAATCATGGATGGAAAGCAAATATCAGTGAAGGTGACAATGCCCGCCTGCATAACCAATGCACTTGCCAATGCATTGGCTATCCAGTGGGAACCGTTATGCCAGCATAACAAGGCCAGCCCCACCCACACAAAGGCAATGCTACAGGCAAACCGGCTCTGGGGCGGACGCTTGGGAATGGCTGGTTTTTTAAAAAGGTGCCTGATCAGTCCATTGTAGATATAATCCACAGGATGCCTGGGCGGAATCATTCCTCCTATAGTAATCGCAAAAGCGATATAATAAAAATATACGTTTTGAAAGACGAGCCCCAGTAATACAATAACAGCACAGGTTCCATAAGCGAACCTTATGCCCAACTGGTACTCTGCTAATTGCGGCACCGTGCAGGTCCACCCCTGTATCCTTAATCCAAGAATGCCTAAATCACTAATTGAACTTTTATTTGATTTCATATCTACTTTAATTTAATAGTAACTGCTCCTGCCTGAATGTATTTCTTACATGAGCCATCATTCGGAAGCTTCCATTTATTTTGGCACCTGCTTCAATATCATCCTGCGTTAATGTAACCATAACTTAACGGCGCTTGTTGCAACCGGCCAAGTGCCCATACCCCGGATGGAACAAGCTGAATGCCCGGCAGTATATTTTTTATAAAGTCATTATAGACTTCTTCATCAGAAAGCCCCTGTGCCTTTGCGACAACCCCGCTGAAAACTTTTAATGCCATGTTGCATACACAAAACGCAACACCTTTTTGCTGTAGTCCCTTTATGCCATCAAGGCCCGGTAGCGGGTAGTCTTTGCCGGTAGGTTCCCAATACATGTTGCGGACTGATGGAGCGCCGGTATTTTTGTCAATGAAGTTAAAAAGCTCGCCTAACTTATACTTTGAAATCATTGTATCATTCAGGGCAAAAGGAAATCCTCCATGCCTCATAACAATTGCAACTCCTACATTTTTTACACTTTGATTTGTCGCCAGGTAAATGTTGGACCAAACGCCTGCCCAGAAGTCCTTGTGTTCATGCATGTCATATAACACCGGAAATTTTTTTCCTTCCAGGGTATTGAGCCATCTTTCCTCTCCATTTGCAGGAGAATCCCATCCGGCAGCCTGGTACATGATTTTATCTGCAGCCTTTAATGGATTCGGTACTAATGCTATGCCGGTAGTAGCAGCACTGACTGCTACGAGCTTTCCAAGAAAATCTCTCCTGGAGTCCATACTTTTCGTGTTCATAATTTTATGTTTAATTTTTAAGGCACAAAAATAGATTGCCAAAACAGGAGCATTTTTGCTTAAAAGTTCAATGATTTTGTTGGTCGGCTCAAATTGCCGGTTGCTGCTTTAGAGATGCAGCAGCTACA
The DNA here is from genome assembly GCA_963798665.1 of uncultured Chitinophagaceae bacterium. Taxonomy (GTDB): domain Bacteria; phylum Bacteroidota; class Bacteroidia; order Chitinophagales; family Chitinophagaceae; genus Ginsengibacter. The sequence continues at coordinate 218,904 of CAWCUN010000013.1, forward strand.
CCAAAGCGCTTCCTGAAAGCGCTGCTGAAGTGGGAAATATTCTCAAACCCGCTTTCAAAAGAAGCTTCAGCAACTGTCTTACCTACATTCACAATCAGGTGATGTGCATGGGCAAGCCTTTTTTCCAGCAACCATTTTGCCGGTGAAGTATGATAAATATTTTGAAAATCTCTTTTAAAAGAGGATAAACTTCTCGCACATAGGGCGGCAAACCCTTCCAGCTTTAAATTGAAGCAAAAATTTTCTTCCATTATTCTTTGCAATGAAATACTATTTGGTTCTTTAACCAAATCGCAGAAGTATGATAGCAGTTCTGCGTTCACGGGGTTGTCGGCAATTGTCAGTATTAGTTCTCTGAATTTTAAATCCAATATGGCGTTGTCGGGTTGTTGTTTTGTATTAAAATAAGTGATCATTGAGCTAAAAAAATTATGCACCGCGTCATTGGTATCAATAGCAATAACTGTTCGATACATTTTATTGAAATTGTGCAATGGTTTGCCTTTGCTCATCAGTACATCACAAATAAATTTATCAGGAATAAAAAAGAAGATGAGGCAAAATTTTGTATCAAAAAATTGCTCCACTATGCAAGCTCCTTTTCTAATCAGCACACAGCTTCCCTTTTTTAACTCAAATGAACCTTGTGAGGTGTGCCAGATTTTTCTGCCCTCAACTACGTAGGCAATGTAACTTTGTTCACTCCATACGTCTTCGAATTTATTTTCCAGTGGGCAATCGTACAGAGTAATCAGCGAATCGCCAATGGTAAGTTGCCTGAAATATTCCGGATTACTTACTATTTGAGAATGCAAATTGTACATCCCGATTAGCTTGTTTTAATTCATTACTGATTTTAGCTTCTACAGGTTAGGCTGGTTCTTTAATCTTTCGTGACTGGCACGGCCTGATTTCTCAGTCTTTATATCAAACTTATGAATTAGTTTTTTCATTTCCTGAACTTTTCATTTTTTCGTTTTTGATCCGGAAACTTGTAGCCATTTTCCGATTTGTAGGGAACACTTTTTATGATCATATTCTGATATTTAGAAAAGATTCTCTTGCCTGATCTTCAAAATTATCGCTATTTACTTTTCCTGAAACAGGATCAATACCAGGCACGGCTCGAAGGAAAAGTTGCCATTACCCAACAGGTTTGAGTTGCCCCCAGAATAGAAACATTGCTCATAAAGATGCCCTAATGGCTCCCAATCCCCAATCCTTGTATACAAACCAGTCCTCTACATCAACCTGCTCCACTCCAGTATATTGGGCGTCAAACTTTAAAAAAGATTCACCAGCCACTGAAGTAGGTGGTAAAACACTACCAATTTTAAACCTATTAACTAACTTAGGGAAATCTGCACGTTTAATTGACCATTTAACTATGTTACTTTGAGAGAAAACCACCATGATATTATGCGTACCAACTTATGCGAAATTACTTAGAATAGCCGGGTACCGGTACTGATCCAAATATTGAAGCCGCTTGCGTAATTTTGAAATAATCATATTCTTTATTGCTTAAATAAATTTGTTGATGAAAACTGCATTCTTGATTATTTTTTCTTTTCATTTCTGCCTGGTCGGCCATGCTCAGTTGAAGGATTTTCAATTTATTGGCGAACGGACGTTTCGTTTTATTGATTCGTCGAGAAGCCGGCCACTTACTACTGAAATCTGGTATCCGACAAGCGATACCGTAAAGGACAGTGACCGGCATTTTTCACCTTTCAAAAGACAATACACGGTCAGAGATGGCAAGCTTCCTTCAGCAAAATTTCCACTCATTATGCTTTCCCACGGCACGGGAGGAAACAGGTTATCACTTGAATGGCTTGCGCAAAACCTTGTGCAAAATGGCTTTGTTGTTGCTGCCGTTGATCATTGGGGAAATACATACGATAATAAAATTCCCCTCGACTTTTTTGAGATATGGCAGCGTCCTCTCGATATAAGTTTTGTATTAACCGCATTATTAAATAAGCCGGAACTTAAATCAATCATTAATAATAACAGGATAGGCGCCGCCGGATTTTCAGTCGGAGGTTATACCGTGCTTGCATTGGCGGGAGCCGTTGCTGATTTCCAGGTTGCGCTTGATTATTACAGGACCGTAGGTCAGAAAGAAGTTGATTTTCCTGAATACCCGGGCCTTGGCAAGATGCTGTATGATAGTACACTCATTGCAGACAGCAAACATGTTCCCAAATTAAAGGATAATCGGATTAAAGCATTTTTTTCCATGTGCCCCGGCACAGGCCCTGCGTTTAAAAGCAGTAGCCAGTTCAAAAGTATTGCCGGGCCGGTTTTCATTATTGGCGCCCAAAGTGATAGTATGGCCCCGGCAAAACAAAACGCTTTGCATTATCACAAACTTATAAAGAACTCGCAGTATTTTCAGTTTCCAGGCAATACAGGCCACTATGTGATGCTTGGTGAAGCCGATGATGAACTTAAGAAATCAGGCCCAATTTATTTTACAGATAATCCCGGTGTTGACAGACACGCGGTGCACAAAAAAGTTGAAGACCTGGCAGTTGATTTTTTCAAAAAATGTTTAGATTAAATTGACTTCACACCCGCGTCTGCCCTCGTAGGTTTTTTATACCGGTGTTGCTGTTTCTTCTTCCAAAATTTAAGCATTTACAAAAAGTAAAAGAGACCGCCGATATTGCGGGTTCGTGCGGGTGGCTTAGTGGCCCGGCTATCACCAACATCAGTTGGAAACCACACTAACAAGATGCTATACCATCCAATGCTTTAGAAAACCAAATCCGATAGCCATCGGATCATCAATCCCGCTTTATAAAATTTTGCTGAAGAGTATTTCTTAAGAACACCAACAGCTGTATAAATTAACGCACTCGTAACGCAGTGGAAGGCTTTCATTGACGAAGGAGGTAATGGGTTGAGATGGAGCAGGCATTAGAGCAAAACAGTTTAAGAATTTAATGGAGATATTAGAACGGTTAGCTGCTGGCCAGGAGACCAGGCAGGGGCTTTCACGAGTGGCTGGTGTGGGGTTGGGGAAAAGGGGACACCAACGGAGGCTGAAATGACAATGAACATACTTGAAAGAAATAAAGAGCCTAATATGACCCCCAGGCGATTCCTGTTTTTAAAAAAGCAGCGTCCTAACACCAAACCATAGCCGCAAAGTTCTTTCAACTCAAATCCCATAGTTTATAAAAGTTCAATCACCGGTTCCCTACAACAGGGGACTTCATCGCAGGCACTGCGTGCCCGACGAAGTCTTATTTGTTGGCGGCAGGTTTTTTGCCGATCCTGAGACTTGAATAAATTGATTTTATGAGTAACATCTGCGCAGCAGGCTACAGCAGACACCACTAATAAAGAATATTGATTATTGACTCTTAGTTTCCTTTACTTACTTAAGTAAGGTTGCATCTCTTTAACTGACGGCATTATATAATTTATAAATGCCGCATCAGGGCTGGTTTTTGAATCGTAATGGTTATAATTTCCTCCGGTAAATACCATTAATATATCCATTGATCTCCACATATATATAAACTGGCCACCATTACCACTTGCATAAGGAACATCAGTTTTGTATTGGTGTTTTTCAAGCAGATCAGTCCAAAACTGAAAACCGTAGCCGCGGGGTATAGTAATATAGTTCGTTGGCCGGGAAACCTCGGCATTTAATGAATGTTTTACCCAGTCACTGTCTAAAATCTGTGTATCACCCCATTTACCATAGTTCATATATAAAAGCCCGAATTTAACCAGGTCTCTCGATCTTAATCTTAGTCCCCATGCAGCAGCAGGCAGTTCTTGCTTATAAAGCATGTGGCGCCAGTCATACTTGACAATATCTAAAGGCGCAAACAAATTCTTCTCCGCATATTTATCCAGTCTTTCGCCGGTGGCTTTCCATACTATCTCTCCTAAAAGCATGGCACTGGCGCCGCTATAATTCCAAACTGTACCCGGTGTTGATGTAAGTTTGCGGCTTAAAATAAATGTGATCGGGTCATCACTTCTGTCCATTTGTGTTTCGGTGTTTTTAGAATTTCGGTAGGTAATCGTTTCATCCCATTCTAATCCGCTGG